>NZ_CP126251.1:1274070-2548140 GCF_003234115.2 Curtobacterium sp. MCPF17_002
CCTGCACGTTCTGCATCGTCCCGTCACTGCGCGGCAAGGAGAAGGACCGCCGCCCCGGTGACGTGCTCGCCGAGGTCCAGGCGCTGGTCGACGACGGCGCGATCGAGGTCACGCTGCTCGGTCAGAACGTCAACTCGTACGGGGTCGAGTTCGGAGACCGGCAGGCGTTCGGGAAGCTCCTCCGCGCGACGGGGCGGATCGAGGGCCTCGAGCGCGTCCGCTTCACCAGCCCGCACCCGGCCGCGTTCACCGACGACGTCATCGACGCGATGGCGGAGACGCCGAACGTGATGCCGCAGCTGCACATGCCGCTGCAGTCCGGGTCCGACCGGATCCTCAAGGCGATGCGCCGGAGCTACCGGAGCGAGCGCTTCCTCGGGATCCTCGACCGCGTGCGCGCGAAGATCCCGCACGCGGCGATCACCACCGACATCATCGTGGGGTTCCCCGGTGAGACCGACGAGGACTTCGAGGACACCCTGCGCGTCGTCGAGCAGGCACGGTTCGCGTCCGCGTTCACCTTCCAGTACTCGATCCGTCCGGGCACGCCGGCCGCCACGATGGACGAGCAGCTCCCGAAGCAGGTCGTGCAGGAGCGCTACGAGCGCCTCGTCGCCCTGCAGGAGCACATCACCGCCGAGGAGAACGCCGAGCAGGTCGGTCGCCGCGTCGAGGTGCTCGTCGCGACGGGCGAGGGGAAGAAGGACGACGCGACCCACCGGCTGTCCGGGCGTGCGGAGGACTCGCGGCTGGTGCACTTCGCCGTCCCGCAGGGCTCAGGGATCCCGCGCCCCGGCGACGTCGTGACGGTCGAGGTGACGCGGTCCGCGCCGCACTTCCTCATCGCCGACAACGACGGCCCGCTGCCGATCCGACGGACCCGTGCCGGAGACGCGTGGGACCGTGCCCAGGCCGAGAGCTGCGGCGTACCGACCCCGACCCCGGCCGCGCCCGTCGACGGGCCCCGCCCGGTCTCCCTCGGGCTGCCGTCCCTCCGTGTCGGACGCTGACCGCTCCGGCGAGGGTGCCCGTCACGCCGTCGCCCGCGATGTGCACGACACCGACCTGATCGCCGTCGTCGGTGCCACGGGGACGGGCAAGTCGGACCTCGGCATCGCGATCGCGGAGCGCCTCCGCGCCGCCGGCCGCGACGCCGAGATCGTCAACGCCGACGCGATGCAGCTCTACCGCGGCATGGACATCGGCACCGCCAAGCTGTCGGTCGACGAGCGTCACGGCATCCCGCACCACCAGCTCGACGTCCTCGACGTCACCGACGAGGCGAGCGTCGCCGCGTACCAGCGCGACGCCCGCGCGGACATCGACGCGATCCAGCGGCGGGGCGGGATCGCCGTGCTCGTCGGTGGCAGCGGCCTGTACGTCTCGGCCGTGCTGTTCGACCTCGCGTTCCCGGGCACCGACCCGGAGCTCCGCGCACGACTCGAACGCGAGCACGACGAGCTCGGGCCGGGCATCCTGCTGGAGCATCTCCGCGTCCTCGACCCGGCGGCCGCGTCCACGATCGACGCGCGCAACCCGCGGCGACTCATCCGCGCCCTCGAGATCGCGAGCCGATCCGAGGTCGTGACCCCGAGCCTCCCGTCCGCGCCCCGCGCCTGGCGACCCGCTCGGATCCTGCACCTGCAGCGCGAACGCGCGCAGCTGATCGAGTCGCTGCACGGGCGGGCGGCACGGATGTTCGACGCGGGCCTGGTGGACGAGGTCCGTGGCCTGCGGGACCTCGGGCTTGAACAGGGCCGCACGGCGCGTGCGGCGATCGGTTACTCGCAGGCGCTCGACGTCCTGCACGGGGATGCCACGGTCGAGCAGGCCGTCGAGGCGACCGGCATCGCGACCCGGAAGTACGCCCGCCGGCAGGTGTCCTGGTTCCGTCGGTACGCGGACGCCGAGGTCCTCGACGTGACCGGCGCCGACCGGGCCGCGTTGACGGACGCTGCCCGTAGGATCGTCCCGTGACCGAGCTGCACTTCACCAAGGGCCAGGGGACCGGCAACGACTTCGTCCTGTTCGCCGACCCCGACGCCACGGTCGACCTGACCCCGGACCGGATCCGGGCCATCGCGGACCGGCGTTTCGGTGTCGGCGGCGACGGTGTGATCCGCGCGGTGCGGTCCGAATCCTTGCCGGAAGGTCGCGCGCTCGTCGCCATCGACCCGGCCGCGACGTGGTTCATGGACTACCACAACGCCGACGGCACGGTCGCCGAGATGTGCGGCAACGGCATCCGCGTCTTCGCCCGGTACCTCACCGAGTCCGGGCTCGTCGACCTCGCGCCGGGGGAGACCCTGACGGTCGGCAGCCGCAAGGGGCTCGTCGACATCCAGCGCACCACGAACGGCTTCTCGGCCGACCTCGGCCGCTGGGGACTCGGGATCGAGGGCGGTGGCGCTGACGACGTCCTCGTCCGCGCGAAGAACCTCGACGGCGCGCGTCCTGGCCTCGGCATCGACGTCGGCAACCCGCACGTCGTCGTGGCCGTGGCGACCGACGACGAGCTCTCGGACCTCGACCTCACGTACGTGCCGGTGCTCGACCCGCTGCCTGCAGCCGGGGCGAACGTCGAGTTCGTCCTGCCCGGCGAACCGCTCGTCCAGGACGGCGTCGGCCAGATCACGATGCGAGTCCACGAGCGCGGGAGCGGCGAGACGCTGTCCTGCGGGACCGGAGCGGTCGCCGCGGCCCTCGCGACGCGGCACTGGGCTGGCAACGGTGCGCCGGACACCTGGCGCGTCCGCGTGCCCGGCGGCGTCGTGACCGTCCGCATGTTCGCGACCGAGGACGGCGAGCACGTCTCGCTCTCCGGTCCGGCAGACCTCGTCTTCTCCGGGGACCTGACCGTCTGACCCTGCTCGGGCGCTCGGGCGCTCTGGCGTCGGGGCGGTTGCCGAGACGCGAGACACGAGACGCGAGACGCCGCCGGAAATGGCGGTGTCTTGCGACCCGGGCGGCGTCTCGCGACCCGGCCCGCGCCGCAATGTCTCGCGACCCGGCCCGCGCCGCGATGCCGCCCGGCCCGCGCGCGACTACTCCGCGGTGCGGTGGACCCGCAGGACGCGGAACCCCTTCGCGGTCGTCGCGCGCGTGACGTGGAACGCCGCGTCGAGCGAGTCCCGCAGCCAGCGCTGCAGCGAGTCGCCGCCAAGGTCCTTCGACACGACGAGCCACGCGTCGCCGCCGACCTCGAGTCGGGGCAGCCAGGTCAGCAGGATCTGGTGCAGTTCGTCCTTGCCGACGCGGATCGGGGGGTTCGACCAGATCGTCCGGAAGCGCAGCTCGGCGGGAACGTCGTCGGGCAACGCGATCGAGACGTTCGAGGCGCCGGCGGCTGCGGCGTTCGCCCGCGCGAGACCGAGCACCCGTTCGTTGACGTCGACCCCCCAGACCTGCGCCTCGGGGGAGTGCAGCGCCATCGTGATCGCGATCGGACCCCAGCCGCAGCCCACGTCGAGGAGGGCGCCCTCGGGGGCGGGTGGCGGGACGGAACCGAGCAGGACGCGGGTGCCGCGGTCGAGGCCGTCGGGGCTGAAGACGCCCGCGGCGGTGGTCAGCGTGAGCGGTCGGCCCGCGAGGGTGACGTCGATCTGGCGGGGGCGAGCGTCGCTCTCCGGACTCGCTGAGAAGTAGTGGTCGTTCGCCATGGATGAACCGTACCGGCATCTCCGTGTGTCCCGAGCGCGGCGGAGGTAGCCTGTGGACAGCATGACGGAACCCACTGAGCACGACCAACCAACCACCGACGACAGCGCTGCCGGTGTCGTCGAACGAGTCCTGCGCAATGCCGACTCCCGGGCGTCATCGTCCGTGTTCGCACCCGCGCAGGCCATCCAGACCCGGTCGGTCGACGACCGCGGCTGGAACGGCGACGGCGACCAGTACGACCGCGAGGACCGCGCGGCCCTCAGTCGCGTCGCCGGCCTCTCCACAGAACTCGAGGACGTCACCGAGGTCGAGTACCGGCAGCTCCGGCTCGAGCAGGTCGTCCTCATCGGCGTGTACCCGCAGGGCGACGCCGCCGAAGCCGAGAACTCCCTCCGCGAGCTCGCGGCCCTCGCCGAGACCGCCGGCGCGGTGGTCCTCGACGGGCTGCTGCAGCGCCGGCCGAACCCCGACCCGGCGACCTACCTCGGCAAGGGCAAGGCCGAGGAACTCGCGATGGTCGTCAAGGCCACCGGCGCCGACACGGTCATCGCCGACACCGAACTCGCACCCTCCCAGCGCCGTGCGCTCGAGGACGTGGTGAAGGTGAAGGTCATCGACCGCACGGCCGTGATCCTCGACATCTTCAGCCAGCACGCGAAGACCAGGGAGGGCAAGGCGCAGGTCGAACTCGCGCAGCTCGAGTACCTCCTCCCGCGACTCCGCGGTTGGGGTGAGTCGATGTCCCGCCAGGCCGGTGGCCAGGTCTCCGGCGGTGCGGGCATGGGTTCACGTGGTCCTGGTGAGACGAAGATCGAGCTCGATCGGCGCCGCATCCACACCAGGATGTCGAAGCTCCGTCGGCAGATCGCCGGCTTCCGCCCCGCGCGTGAGGCCAAGCGCGCCGACCGGCACCGCAACGACGTCCCGAGCGTCGCGATCGCCGGGTACACCAACGCGGGCAAGTCCTCGTTGCTGAACCGTCTGACGAGTGCCGGCGTGCTCGTGCAGAACCAGCTGTTCGCGACGCTCGACGCCACGGTCCGCCGGACCGAGAGTGCGAAGGGCCGCGAGTTCACCTTCGTCGACACCGTGGGCTTCGTGCGGAACCTGCCGCACCAGCTCGTCGAGGCCTTCCGCTCCACGCTGGAAGAGGTCGGCGAGGCCGACGTCATCGTGCACGTGGTCGACGGGTCCCACCCGGACCCTGCCGCGCAGCTGGCGACGGTGCGCGAGGTCATCGGCGACGTCGGTGCCCGGGACATCCCGGAGATCGTCGCGTTCAACAAGTCGGACCTCATCGACGAGTCGCAGCGGCTCGTGCTCGTCGGCCTCGTGCCGGACGCCGTGTTCGTCTCGGCCCGGACGGGCGAGGGCATCCCTGAGCTGCTCGGGGCGATCGAGGCCCGGCTGCCCGAGCCCGACGTGTCCCTCACCGTGGTGATCCCGTACGACCGCGGTGACCTCGTGTCGTCGCTGCACGACGCGGGTGCGGTGGAGTCGGTCGACTACGTGCAGGACGGCACCCGGCTGAACGTGCGGGTCTTCCGTCGGCAGGTTGCCGAGCTCGACCCGTTCGTGGTCGCGTCCGTCCCGTCCGCCTGACGGGGACCGACCCCGACTGGAGGCGCGGTGCGGCCCCGCCTCGCCGGTCGCACAACGAAAGTCCCCCGGAACCACGCCATGGTGCGGTTCCGGGGGACTTTCGTTGTTCCGACGGCTGACGCGGCCGGCGTCAGCAGGGTCGTCAGAGTGAGCGGAGGACCGCCACGACCTTGCCGAGCACGGTGGCGGCGTCGCCGAGGATCGGCTCGAACGCCGTGTTGCGCGGGAGCAGCCAGGTGTGGCCGTCGCGCTGGCGGAAGACCTTGACGGTCGCTTCCTCGTCGAGCATGGCGGCGACGATGTCACCGTTCTCGGCGGTCTGCTGCGACCGGACGACCACCCAGTCGCCGTCGCAGATCGCGGCGTCGATCATCGACTCGCCGACGACCTTGAGCATGAAGAGGTCGCCCGTCCCGACGAGCTGACGGGGGAGCGGCACGATCTCGTCGATGTGCTGCTCGGCCGTGATCGGGACACCGGCGGCGATGCGGCCGACGAGGGGGACGAGCGTCGTCGCGTCGACGTCGGGGCCGTCGACGTCGGGGGTCGGCTCGTCGACGAGGACCTCGAGCGCACGGGGACGGTTCGGGTCGCGACGGATCCAGCCGCCGAGTTCGAGCTGGCCGAGCTGGTGGGAGACGCTCGAGAGCGACGAGAGGCCGGCAGCGTCGCCGATCTCGCGCATGCTCGGCGGGTACCCCCGGCTGGCGATCGACGCGCGGATCGCGTCGAGGATCGCCTGCTGCTTCGCCGTCAACGGCTTCTGGACCCGCAGTTCGTCCGCCACGTCGTCTCGCCCTTCGTCGGTGCCGGGAGCATGCCCACGGGAATGTCGGTGGTCCCCGTTTGACTTGTCCCAGTCGATCGAAACAGTATCCGACCGGTCCCCGCCGGACAAACACCTGTTCGAGCGTGTCGGCAGAAATCCCCCCAGAAATCTCCGCACAGGACTTGTGTGACCACGGATTCGAACGTATGTTCGGTACAGGACTTCGGTTCACCCGAACGGGAAGGCAAGAACGACATGAGCACCATCGCCATCGCTGACACCCAGCGCACCTCGGCTCCCGCTGTGCGGACGCGCCTGCGCCTCACGAGCCGCGGTCGATTCGTCATCACGACGCTCGTCGCGATCCCGCTCCTCATCGTCGTCGCCCTCGCGGTGCTCAACGGCGGTCAGGCCTCGGCCGGCAACGCCTCGGCGAACGTCCACTTCGACACCGTCACCATCCAGCCGGGCGAGACGCTCTGGCAGCTGGCGGAGGAGACCGCGCCGAACGCCGACCCGCGCGACTTCGTGCAGGACGTCATCAGCCTCAACGCGCTGGACGGCTCCGGGCTCCAGGCCGGCGAGCAGATCGCCATCCCGGCCAAGTACACCTCCGGCCAGTAGCACCGCGCGACACCACGGCTGCGGGAGTGGTCAGCACACCGTCCGGACGGCCGGTCGCATGATCAGTCACGCGGCCTACGATGGATCGGTGGCATTCACGCTCGAAGACCTCCCGATCCGAGACGACCTGCGCGGGCAGAGCCCGTACGGCGCCCCGCAGAAGCACGTCCGCGTGCAGCTCAACGTCAACGAGAACACGCATCCGGTGCCCGCTGACGTCGCCGAGGACATCGTGGCGTCGATCCGCCAGGCGCTGGCGACCGTGAACCGCTATCCCGATCGCGAGTTCACCGAGCTCCGTCAGTCGCTCGCCGACTACCTCCAGCACGGGCTCACCCCCGAGCAGATCTGGGCGGCGAACGGATCGAACGAGGTCCTGCAGCAGCTCCTCCAGGCGTTCGGCGGACCCGGGCGTTCCGTACTCGGGTTCCCGCCCACCTACTCGATGCACTCGATCCTCGCGGCCGGCACCGGCACCACGTGGATCCCGGCGCAGCGTGACGACGAGTTCCGGATCGCTCCCGAGACGGTCGTCGAAGCGATCGAGGAGCACCAGCCGGACATCGTGTTCCTCTGCGGCCCGAACAACCCCACCGGTACGCCCCTGCCCATCGAGACGATCACGGCCGCGTACGACGCCACCGACGGCATCGTCATGGTGGACGAGGCCTACGCCGAGTTCATGCCGTCCGACGTGCCGAGTGCGATCACCCTGCTCCCCGGACGCGAGCGACTCGTCGTGTCCCGCACCATGAGCAAGGCCTTCGCCTTCGCGGGCGCCCGCGTCGGCTACATGGCCGCGCACCCCGCGGTCATCGACGCCATCCGGCTCGTCCGGCTGCCGTACCACCTGTCCGTCCTCACGCAGGCGGCAGCGGTCGCGGCACTCCGGCACGCTCCCGAGATGCTCGCGATGGTCGACGACATCAAGCAGCAGCGCGACCGCATGGTGACCGAGCTGCAGGCGATGGGGTACCGCACCTACGAGACCTGGTCGAACTTCGTCCTCTTCGGAGGGGTGGCTGACCCGCACGCCGCGTTCGAGGCGCTCCTCGAGCAGGACGTCATCGTCCGTGACCTCGGCATCCCGGGCCACCTCCGGGTGAGCGCGGGGACGGAGGAGGAGACGACGGCCTTCCTCGACGCGATGCGCCGCGTGGCCGCCGACCAGCCGCCGGTTAGGCTTGGGGCATGACCGCGCGCACCGCCTCGATCCGCCGCAGCACGAGCGAATCGAGCGTCGAACTCGAGCTCGACCTCGACGGCACCGGCACGTCCGACATCTCGACGAGCGTGCCGTTCTTCGACCACATGCTGACCGCGTTCAGCAAGCACTCGCTCATCGACCTGCGGGTGCGCTCGACCGGCGACACGGACATCGACGTGCACCACACGGTCGAGGACACAGGCATCGTGCTCGGTCAGGCGCTCAAGCAGGCCCTCGGCGACCGGTCCGGCATCGGTCGCTACGGCGATGCCCTCGTGCCGCTCGACGAAGCCCTCGCGCAGGCCGTCGTGGACGTCTCCGGGCGGCCGTTCCTCGTGCACACGGGGGAGCCCGCCGGGTTCGAGTTCCACCGCATCGGCGGCCACTTCACCGGGTCGCTCATCCGGCACGTGTTCGAGGCGATCACCTTCAACGCCGGGATCACAGTGCACGTCCGCGTCCTCGAGGGTCGCGACCCGCACCACATCGCCGAGGCGGAGTTCAAGGCGTTCGCCCGGGCGATGCGGAAGGCGGTCGAGCTCGACCCGCGCGTCGACGGCATCCCGTCCACGAAGGGTGCGCTGTGACCGAGCCGAGCACGCCGGACGACAGCGCCACCGACCGCAGCACGACGGGCGCGAAGCCGAACGTCGTCGTCCTCGACTACGGCTCCGGCAACGTGCACTCCGCCGCCAAGGCACTCGAGCGCGCCGGCGCCGCCGTGACGCTGACCTCCGACAAGCAGGCCGCGCTCAAGGCGGACGGCCTGCTCGTCCCCGGGGTCGGCGCGTTCGCCGCGGTCATCGACCAGCTCGAGGGCGTGCAGGGCGGCGAGATCGTCGACCGACGGCTGGCCGGCGGCCGTCCGGTGCTCGGCATCTGCGTCGGGATGCAGGTCCTCTTCTCGCGGGGCATCGAGCGCGGTGCCGACGTCGAGGGGCTCGGACAGTGGCCGGGGACGGTCGAGCAGATCCAGGCCGACGTCCTCCCGCACATGGGCTGGAACACCGTCGAGGCGCCGGAGGACTCGGTGCTCTTCGACGGCCTGCACGACGAGCGCTTCTACTTCGTGCACTCGTACGGCGTGACCGACTTCCCGCTCGAGGCGTACGGGCCGTTCCGCGCGCCGCGCCTGACCTGGGCGGAGCACGGGCAGCGCTTCGTCGCCGCCGTCGAGAACGGCCCGCTCACCGCAACGCAGTTCCACCCGGAGAAGTCGGGGGAGCCGGGCATCCGCCTGCTCCGGAACTGGGTGAACTCGCTCTAGACCCGGCGACGGCCGGGCGCTGGCCGCTCACCGGAGCCGCCCCGCGCCTCCAGGCCGACAGTCGCAAGCCGACCGCCGGACCTCCCGGCCCCGCAACGAAACCGACAAGGACCATGACCGACCTCATCGCGACCCCGCCCCTCGTCCTGCTGCCCGCCGTGGACGTCGTCGACGGCCAGGCGGTGCGCCTCACCCAGGGCGAGGCGGGCAGCGAGACCTCCTACGGCGACCCGGTCGCCGCGGCGCGTACGTGGCGCGACCAGGGCGCGGAGTGGATCCACCTCGTCGACCTCGACGCGGCGTTCGGCCGCGGCGACAACCGCAGGGTGATCGCGCACGCGGTGCGTGAGGTCGAAGGGGTCGCGGTCGAGCTGTCCGGCGGCATCCGCGACGACGCCTCCCTCGAGGCGGCACTCGCGACGGGAGCGGCCCGGGTGAACCTCGGGACGGCCGCGCTGGAGAACCCCGAGTGGGCGGCCCGCGTGATCCGCACGTACGGCGAGCAGATCGCGGTGGGGCTCGACGTCCGGGGGACGACCCTCGCGAGTCGCGGCTGGACGGAGGACGCCGGGGACCTGTGGGAGGTGCTCGACCGACTCGAGGAAGCCGGCTGCGCCCGGTACGTGGTCACCGACGTGACGAAGGACGGCACGCTGCAGGGCCCGAACGTGGAGCTGCTCCGCGAGGTGTGCGATCGCACCGACCAGCCCGTGGTGGCCTCCGGCGGCATCTCGACGCTCGACGACCTGCGTGCGTTGCGTGCCCTCGTGCCGCACGGGCTCGAGGGTGCGATCATCGGCAAGGCGCTGTACTCCGGGGCGTTCACGCTGCCGGCCGCCCTCGACATCGCTTCGGAGTAGCCGGGTGGCGGGGATCTCGAACGGCCGCGGGACCGGGCCGGCTGCCCCGGACCAGGCGCACAACGACGACGTCCACACCGACGACGCGCACACTCCCGGCGGCGCGGCCGACTCGGCCGGCTTCGCGTGGGACGGTCGCTCGTTCGACCACCACGACACCGCGTTCGACGACGACGACGGCCTCGCCGACCCGGCGCTGATCGCTGCGATCGCGGCCCTGCCTGACGGCGGCTCGCAGCGCGTGATCGTCGACGCGCTCCGCAGCGCCCGACTGCTCATCCCGCTCATCGCCGAGGCCGGCGACGTCGGACACACCGACGCCGGCCAGCTCGTCGACAAGACGCAGGAACTCTCGATCGTCACGGTCGCCGGGCCGGACGGTCGCAGCGTGATGCCCGCGTTCACCTCGGTGGAGGCGATGCGCTCCTGGGACGCCGATGCCCGACCGGTGCCGGTGGAGTCCCGCCGCGTGGCGATGGCCGCGGCGAGCGAGGACACCCAGCTCGTCGTGCTCGACCCGACGGCGCCGACCGAGTTCGTGCTGCGGCGCCCCGCGGTGTGGGCGCTCGGGCAGGACCTGCCCTGGACACCCTGCTTCGAGGACCCGGAGGTCGCGCAGGCCTTCGCCGACTCCGTCGTCGGCGAAGGGGCGGTGGCGCGGGTCGAGCTGGCACCGGGGGACCCGCTCGGCCGGTTCGCCGGTGCCGAGCTGACGGTGGGGCTCGCGCTCCATCCGGGGCTCGACCAGGAGCAGGTGCGGGAGCTCGTCGGTCGCCTCCAGCAGCGCTGGACGGCGGACGCCGTCATCGCGGACCGGGTGGACAGCATGCGGGTGGCGTTGCGCCGGGCGTGATCCGTGCCTCCAGGCCAGAACCGGACTGGAGGCGCGACTCGCCTCCGTCTGTCGCGTCGCCGGTACGGCGGTGCGGCCCGGGTCTCCGTCACAGCGCCGGTACGGCGGTGCGGCCCGGGTCTCCGTCACAGCGCCGGTACGGCGGTGCGGCCCGGGTCTCCGTCACCACGCCGGTACGATGGCCGGGTGAGCACGAACCCGACGACCACCCCCGGAGCCGGCGAGACCACCTACGGTCCGACCGGACGGCCCGTCCGGCAGTTCGCGGTGCCCGAGGAACTCGACGGTCACGGCCCCGCTCGCATCATCGCCCTCTGCAACCAGAAGGGCGGCGTCGGCAAGACCACGACGTCCATCAACCTCGGCGCGGCACTCGCGGAGTACGGCCGCAAGGTGCTGGCGGTGGACTTCGACCCGCAGGGCGCGCTGTCCGCGGGCCTCGGGGTGCGGACGCACGACATCCCCACGATCTACGACCTGCTGATGGGGTCGATCAAGGACCCGAACCAGGTCATCCAGCCGACGAACACGCCGTACCTCGACGTCATCCCGGCGAACATCGACCTGTCCGCGGCCGAGGTGCACCTGGTGAACGAGGTCGCGCGGGAGCAGATCCTCGCGAGCGTGCTCCGGAAGGTCGCCAAGGACTACGACGTGATCCTCGTCGACTGCCAGCCGTCGCTCGGGCTGCTGACGGTGAACGCCCTCACGGCGGCGCACGGCGTGCTCATCCCGCTCGAGTGCGAGTTCTTCGCGCTCCGTGGTGTGGCACTCCTCATCGAGACCATCGACAAGGTGCGTGACCGGCTCAACCCGGCGCTGCAGCTCGACGGCATCCTCGCGACGATGTACGACTCGCGCACGCTGCACTCGCGCGAGGTCATGGAGCGCGTCGTCGACACCTTCGACGACCGCGTGCTCGACACGGTGATCGGGCGCACGGTGAAGTTCCCGGACGCGACCGTCTCGGCCCGGCCGATCACGCAGACCGCTCCGGACCACGCCGCCGCGCACTCGTACCGGCAGCTCGCACGGGAGCTCGTCGAGCGTGGCGCCGTCGCCTGACGACAGCTCGCCGTCGCCTGACGACAGCGACACGCGCGGCCGTGCATCCGACGCTCCCGCGGGCACGACGACCGCGCCCGGCTTCCGGGTCCGTCTGCGGAACTTCGACGGACCGTTCGACCTGCTCCTCTCGCTGATCACCAAGCACGAACTCGACATCACCGAGGTGTCGCTCGGCGCGGTGACGGGGGAGTTCATCCAGTACGTCCGGCTGGCGGAGTCCCAGGACGAACTCGACGAGGCCAGTGAGTTCCTCGTCGTCGCGGCGACGCTCCTCGACCTCAAGATCGCCGGGCTCCTGCCACAGGGGGAACTCGTCGACGCCGAGGACGTGGCGCTGCTCGAGGCGCGGGACCTGCTGTTCGCCCGGTTGCTGCAGTACCGGGCGTTCAAGCAGGCCGCCGACTGGTTCGGGTCCCGGTGGCTGACCGAGTCGCGCCGGCACGTGCGGAGCGTCCGGCTCGAGGAGCGTTTCCGAGCGCGGACGCCCGAGCTCGTCTGGACCCTGTCCGTGCAGGACTTCGCGGCCTTGGCCACGATGGCGTTGGCGCCGCGGGAGCTCCCGACCGTCGGACTCGACCACCTGCACGCGCCGCTCGTGAGCATCCGGGAGCAGGCGGCGATCGTCGTCTCGATCCTCCGGACCCGTGCCGACGAGGACGTCTCGTTCCGTGAACTGGTCGCCGGTGTCTCGGAGACGGGTATCGTGGTGGCTCGCTTCCTCGCGATCCTGGAGCTGTACCGGAACGCATCCATCTCGTTCGAACAGCTCGAACCGCTCGGGGAGCTCACGCTCCGCTGGACCGCCGACGACTGGTCCGACGAGAGCCTCGCCAACCTGGGAGCCGACTATGACGGATGACGTGGCAGACGCGTCGCGCGCTGGTGCGTCGCGCGCCGGTTTGTCGAGCGCCGAGCCCGGTGGTGCGGACGAGATGGCGGACGCCCGGGCGATCGAGCACGAGATCCACGAACGGCGCGAGCAGGCGCAGCAGGCGCACGCCGAGCCCGAACAGCCCGAGCCCGAACAGCCCGAGGCGCACGTCCCGCACCCGGAGATCCCGATCGACCGACAGCTCGAGGCGATCCTCATGATCGCCGACGAGCCGCAGTCCCTCGTGGCCCTCGGCACGGCGGTGAGCGCGCCGGTGCCCGCGGTCCGGCAGGCAATCGAACGCCTCGTCGCCGACTTCGACGGTGTCGACGGCACGATCCGGCGCGGGTTCGAACTCCGCGAGGTCGGCGGAGGCTGGCGCTTCTACGTCCGCGAGGACCTGGACGCTGTCGTCGAGCAGTTCGTCGAGGCCGAGCGCCCCTCCCGGCTGTCGCAGGCCGCGCTCGAGACCCTCTCGGTCGTCGCCTACAAGCAGCCGATCACCCGCTCGCAGATCGCCGCGATCCGCGCCGTGAACGTCGACGGGGTCGTCCGCACCCTGGTCGCCCGAGGACTCATCGAGGAGTCGTTCACGGACGCCGAGACCGGCGCCATCAACTACGTCACGTCCGACCTGCTCCTGCAGCAGCTCGGCATCAACTCGCTCGACGAGCTGCCGCTCATCTCGCCCCTCCTGGACGACGGTGCCGACGGCTTCGAGCAGAACGAAGGGATCCCCGATGGCCGCGTATGAGGAAGAACGACGAGGCGGCCCACGAGGCGGGTCCGGTCGCGATGGTGGCAGCCGGCCTGGAGGCCCGTCCCGCGACCGCAACGCCGGCTCCGGCCGTGCAGGTGGCCGGCCTGGTGACTCCGGTCGCGACGACCGCGGCGGGTACCGGGGCCGCGACGAGCGTCCGGCTCCCGGCCGCCGTGACGACGACCGTGGCGGCTACCGCGGCCGTGACGAGCGTCCTGCTTCCGGTGGCGGCTACCGCGGCCGTGATGAGCGTCCGGCTTCTGGTGGTGGCTACCGGGGTCGTGATGAGCGTCCGTCGTCCGGTGGCGGGTACCGGGGTCGTGACGAGCGTCCGTCGTCCGGTGGCGGGTACCGGGGTCGTGACGAGCGTCCGGCTTCTGGTGGTGGCTACCGGGGTCGTGATGACCGTCCGGCTTCGGGTGGTGGATACCGGGGCCGTGACGAGCGTCCCGCGTCCGGCGGGTACCGCGGCCGCGACGACCGTGGGGGTGACCGCGGACGCTTCGTCGGACGCGACGACGACCGCCGCGGCAGCGAGCGCGGCGGCTTCGTCCGGCGCGACGACCAGCAGCGCGACGACCGTGGTGGCTACCGCGGCCGTGACGACCGCCGCGACGACCGCCGTGATGCGCCGCGCCGCACCGACGACCGCCGTGAGGCTCCGCGTCGCGACGACGACCGTGGTGGCTACCGCGGCCGTGACGACCGCCGCGACGACCGCCGTGAGGCTCCGCGTCGCGACGACGACCGTGGCGGCTACCGCGGCCGCGACGACCGTCGTGAGGCTCCGCGTCGAGACGACGACCGTGGCGGCTACCGCGGCCGCGACGACCGCCGTGACGCTCCCCGTCGCACCGATGACCGCGGCGGGTACCAGGGGCGTGACGACCGGCGTGACGACCGGCGTGACCCGGCCCGCGAGGACCGGCGCACCCCGGACGGCCGTCCGAGCAGCGTCTGGCACAACGGCCGCCGCTACGTCGGCGGCACCACGACCGCGCGCAACAGCGACCGCAACCGTGGCACCGGCCCCCGCACCCCGGACCGTCGCACGACACCGCAGCCGGAGGGTGCCCGTGACCAGTCCGGCGCCCCGCTGGAGGGCACGCCGGAACGGCCCATCATCCCCGACTGGGACGCATCGGAGGGGACGGCACCTGCCGGAGCCGAACCGGGCCTCCAGGCAGAGGGCGAGCGCCTGCAGAAGGTGATCGCCGGTGCGGGCGTGGCATCCCGACGAGTCGCGGAGAACCTGATCGTCGAGGGCCGCGTGACGGTCAACGGCGAGGTCGTCGACGCGCTCGGCCGCCGGGTCGACCCCGCAACCGACGAGATCGCCGTGGACGGGGTGCCGGTGCAGATCGACGCATCGCGTCGGTACATCCTCCTCAACAAGCCGACCGGCATGGTGTCGAGCCTGCAGGACGAGCGCGGTCGTCGCGACCTGTCGGAGTACGTCGACCGGTACGAGGAACGCCTGTTCAACGTCGGCCGACTGGACACCGAGACCTCCGGGCTCATCGTCCTGACGAACGACGGTGACCTCGCGCACGTCCTCGCACACCCGTCGTTCGGTGTGACGAAGACCTACATCGCGAAGGTCCGCGGCAACGTGAACCCCGCGACGGTGCAGCGGCTGCTCGACGGTGTGGAGCTCGAGGACGGGCCCATCGCCGCCGACAAGGTGCGCCTGCTGGAGTCCTCCCGCGGGGAGTCGCTCATCGAGATCACCCTGCACTCCGGCCGCAACCGGATCGTCCGCCGCATGCTCGACGAGGTCGACCACCCGGTGCTCGAACTCGTCCGCCGCTCGTTCGGTCCGCTGCAGCTCGGGTCGCTGCCGATCGGCAAGACCCGTGAGCTCTCGACGGTCGAGCTCGGCAAGCTCCTCCGCATCGCCCGTGAGGCGAAGGGTTCTGCACAGGGCGACGAGGGCGAGGAGTCGGCGGACTGACGCATCGGTAGGCTTGCCGGGTGACCGACCCCACGCCCCTGTACGCCGAACCGGACATCGACCGGCGGCTGCGGGGACCCGTGCGCATCGTCGGCACCGGCCTGCTCGGTGCGTCCATCGGCCTCGCGCTCCGCGAGAAGGGTGTCGACGTCGTCCTCGACGACGTGTCGCCTGCCGCGCTGGCGCTCGCCGTGGACTACGGCGCCGGCCGTCACCCCGCTCCGGGCGACGCGCCGGAGCTCGTCGTGGTGGCGGTCCCGCCGGACGTCGTGGCGACGGTCGTCGGACGCGAGCTCGCGGCCTGGCCGGACGCCGTGGTGACCGACGTCGCCAGCGTGAAGTCCGGCCCCCTGGCCAGCCTCGTCGCGGCCGGCGCCGACGTCAGCCGGTACATCGGGTCGCACCCGATGGCCGGTCGTGAGCGCAGCGGCCCGACCGCGGCCCGCGCCGACCTGTTCGTCGGCCGCCCGTGGGTGGTCGCCGGGCACGACGGCATCACCTACCAGCGCGCCGCGCTGGTCGAGGACCTGGCCCTCGACGTCGGTGCGACGGTGGTCCCGATGGACCCGCGGTCGCACGACCTCGCGGTGGCCTACGTCTCGCACGCGCCGCAGCTCGTCTCCACGCTGATGGCGTCACGGTTGCGCGACGCCCCCGAGGGCTCGCTCGAGCTCGCCGGCGGCGGTGTCCGCGACGTCACGCGCATCGCCGCGAGCGACCCCGGGCTCTGGGTGCAGATCATCGGCGCGAACGCCGGCAACATCCGGCCGGTGCTCGCCGACCTCCGCGACGACCTCGACCGCGTGCTCGAAGCACTCGACGACCCGTCGGCGTCCGGCTCGCCCCGTGCCCTGGCCGAGACGATCGCGGCGGGCAACCGCGGCGTCGAACGGCTGCCGGGCAAGCACGGCACCACCAGGCGTTTCGCCCAGGTGGTCGTCCTCGTGGACGACACCCCCGGGCAGATCGCCGCACTCCTCACGTTCATCGGGGAGATCGGCATCAACCTCGAGGACATGCGCCTCGAGCACTCACCGGGCGCACCGATCGGCATCGTCGAGGTGTCGGTCGTGCCCGAGCAGGAACAGCGGCTCGTCGAGGAACTCGAGGGCCGCGGATGGAGGATCGCAGCAGCATGGGCCTGAACGACGACACCGACGCCGCCACGAACGCGGCCGTGCAGGACTCCGGGGTGACCGGCGGCCCGGACGCGCCGGACACCGGTCTGCCGAGCCCCGACGACCAGCCGGGTCCCCTCGGTGGTGCCGGCTCGGGTGGCGGCCTCGACGGGGAACTCGGTTCCACCCGCGACCCGATGCCGGCCGGCCTGGCCGACGGCGCCTACGTCGCCAAGACCGTCATCGCCGTCGACGGCCCCGCCGGCAGCGGCAAGTCCAGCGTCTCCCGTGCGGCGGCGCGCGCGCTCGGGTTCGGGTACCAGGACACCGGTGCCGCCTACCGTGCCCTCGCCTGGCACGTCCTGCAGCAGCGGGTCGACCTCGACGACGCGTCGGCGGTGCTCGCGAGCTGGGACACGTTCGACTACGCCATCGGCACCGACCCCGACGCCTACTTCGTCCGGGTGGGGGAGACCGACGTGACCGACGCCATCCGGACCCCCGAGGTGACCGGTGCCGTGGCCCACATCGCCAAGCTCCCCGACGTGCGGAAGCGCCTCGTCCAGCTCTTCCGCACGGTGATGCGGAAGGCCGACGCCCCGGGCATCATCACCGAGGGACGGGACATCACGACCGTCGTCGCTCCCGACGCCGAAGTCCGGATCCTGCTGACGGCCGACGAGTCCGTTAGAATGGCACGGCGTGCGGCCGAGGTCACGACCCAGTCCGCCGCCGAGACCTCTGCCGCACTCGCTCGTCGCGACGCGGCGGACGCGAAGGTCGTCGACTTCATGAACGCCGCCGACGGCGTCACGACGCTCGACTCCACCGACCTCGACTTCGACCAGACCGTGCAGGCGGTCGTCGACCTGGCCCGCGCGGCCACGCACTGACAGCAAGGCCTGGTCCACCACGGCCTCGCACTGACAGCAAGGCCTGGCCCCGCGGCCACGCACTGACAACACGCGGCCGAAGGGTCGCCGGCAAGGAACCCACATGGCGCAGCTCGACAACGACCACGACGACTTCCCCCAGTACGACGACGCGCTCGGTGAGCGCCTCGCCGGACTCGACGAGGCCGAGGCCGAGCAGCGGGCGACCGCGCTCCGCGCCGGGCTCGAGGACTACGAGCTCGACGAGGAAGACGTCGCCCTGCTCGAAGCCGGTCAGCTCGGCGAAGACGGCATCACCTACCTGCCGGCGTACCCGGTACTCGCGATCGTCGGTCGCCCGAACGTCGGCAAGTCGGCGCTCGTCAACCGGATCCTCGGTCGGCGCGAGGCCGTCGTGCAGGACGTCCCCGGCGTCACGCGCGACCGCGTCTCGTACAAGGCCGACTGGAACGACAAGCGGTTCACCCTCGTCGACACCGGCGGCTGGGAGCCGGACGCGCAGGGCATCAACGCCTCCGTGGCCGCACAGGCCGAGGTCGCGATCGACCTCGCCGACGCCGTGCTCTTCGTCGTCGACGTCACGGTCGGCATCACCGCCACGGACGAGCACGTCGTGAAGATGCTCCGCGGCACCGACCGTCCGGTCATCGTCGTCGCGAACAAGTCCGACGACGACCGCCGCGACCTCGACGCGTACGAGCTGTGGAACCTCGGCCTCGGCGAACCGCACCCGGTGTCGGCGCTGCACGGCCGTGGCGTCGCGGACCTCCTCGACCTCATCATCAAGACGCTGCCGGACACCTCCGCCGTCGCCAAGCAAGAAGTCGGCGGACCCCGCCGTGTGGCGATCCTCGGCCGTCCGAACGTCGGCAAGAGCTCGCTGCTCAACAAGGCCGCGGGCGAAGAGCGCGTCGTCGTGAACGACCTCGCCGGCACCACCCGCGACCCGGTGGACGAGCAGATCGAGCTGGGCGGCAAGGTCTGGCGCTTCGTCGACACCGCCGGCATCCGGAAGCGCGTGCACCTGCAGCAGGGTGCGGACTTCTACGCCTCGCTCCGCACCACGGCCGCGCTCGAGAAGGCCGAGGTCGCCGTCGTCGTCCTCGACGTCACCGAGCCGATCTCCGTGCAGGACCTCCGCATCATCGACCTCGTCCTCGAGTCCGGTCGTGCGCTCGTCCTGGCCTACAACAAGTGGGACCTGCTCGACGACGAGCGCCGCCGCTACCTCGAGCGCGAGATCGAGCAGGACCTCGCGCACGTCGCGTGGGCCCCGCGCGTGAACATGTCCGCTCGGACCGGTCGTCACCTCGAGAAGCTCGTGCCGGCGCTCGAGACCGCGCTCGAGTCGTGGGACACCCGCATCCCGACCGGCAAGGTCAACGCCTTCATCGCCGAACTCGTGCAGGAGCACCCGCACCCGGTCCGCGGCGGCAAGCAGCCCCGCATCCTGTTCGGCACGCAGGCGTCGAGCCAGCCGCCGACGTTCGTGCTCTTCACGACCGGCTTCCTCGACCCGCAGTACCGACGGTTCATCACCCGTCGACTCCGCGAGGTCTGGGGCTTCTCGGGCACGCCGATCAACGTCAACATGCGCGTGCGGGAGCGCCGCAAGCGCTGAGGTCGATCGGGGGACGGGCATGACGGGGGCGAGACGACGATGGCTGTTCGCGGCCGTCGCCGTGCTCGCCCTCGCCGTTACCTGGAACACGATCCGGGTCGACCGCCAGAGCGACGACGCGCGGCCCGTCGCGACCGGCAGTCCGCTCGCACAGGAGGGCGTCAGCGGTGGGGACCCGGTGGTGCCGTCGAACGCACTCGGTGCGCCCCTGCCCGAACCGGAGGTCCACGAGCGCGGTGAGGGCTCTCCGATCGCGCCGTGGTGGGAGCGGGTGCCGCCGGTCGAGGGCAACCTCATCTGGATCGACCGCTACGCGGCCGGTCACGTGCGGATGGAGAACGACCCGGACCTCGGGCTCTTCATCACCTTCGACCACTTCACGGCGTGGTCGACGAACCGGAACCTGCGGTCGGTCCGGGTCGTCCTCTCCGACGGCATCGTCGTCGGGGAACGTCGTGGGTACTGGTCGAAGCGCAGCGACGTGGTCGACGTCGGGAGCATCCCGATCGACACGTCCGAGCAGTCGCTCACGATCGACTGGCCGGAGCGTCTGCCCGCCGATGTCCGCTCGTTGCTGCTGGTCGACCCGGACAACGGCGAGGTCCTCGGCGGCGCGCAGCTGATCCCCGTCGACTGACGCGCCCGCGGGCGGTGCGCCGGGCCTTGGTGCGATCCGCGCCTGGGTGCGCTCGGCGCCTGGGTGCGCTCGGGGCTTGGGTGCGCTCGGGGCTTGGGGGCGTCGCACCCCCGCGCGGACGTCGCGCCCCGGTGTGGCGGGGCGCGACGTTCGTGGGAGGGTGCGATCCGCGCGCGGTCTGGCTCTGGACGCCGGATACGGCACGATGGGACCGTGACGCAGCAGAACGACGGGCTCGGTGCCCTGGCGGACCGACTCTGGTGCCGCCTGCGCCTCGACCGGCTGGCCGGCGGTCGGCAGTCCGGCTACGTGATCCGCGAGGACATGCTCGAGCACCCCGACACCGTGCGGTCGTTCCGCTGGATCCGGTGGCTGCTCGTTGCGGAGACGATCGTCGGCCTCGCGGCGATCGTGGTCGCGGTGCTGCTGACCCGCGCGGGGGAGACGATCCCGTGGGCGGTGTGGTTCCGGGCGACGGTCGTGCTGCTCATCACCCTGACGCTCTACGTCTTCGCGTGGCGTGCGCAGCTCGGGTACTACTGGGCGTACCAGCGACTGCGGCTCTTCAGCCGGATCTTCCCGATCGTGACGCTCGTCGTGGCGGCGATCCCGGGCCTCTACCCGTTCTGGATGGTGATCGAGCAGATCGTGTTCTCGCTGCTGATGGTCGGCATCGGGGACGTGCTCACCACGGACCACATGCGGGCGACGTTCCCGAGGCCGGTGCGGCGGTAGCGGCTGGCGCGGCTCGGGGTGGCGCAGGCGTGCCCAGTGCTGCTGACCCGGATCGACATCGTCGTCGTTGCACGACAGCGGCCATGTCGCACCGGGCTGTGCGGCACCGGGCCACGCGAGAGCATCGTGGTGGACATGACCGACACGACCCTCCCCGGCGGCACGTACCGCCTCGCCGACGACCTCGAGCTCACCCGCGTCGGGTACGGCGCCATGCAGCTGGCTGGCCGCGGCGTGATGGGGCCGCCCGCCGACCGCGACGAGGCCATCCGCGTCCTCCGCACCGTCGTCGAGCTCGGGATCACCCACATCGACACGTCGGACTACTACGGTCCCCACGTCACGAACGAGATCATCCGCGAGGCCCTCTACCCCTACCCGGACGGCCTCCACATCGTCACGAAGGTCGGCGCCCGGCGTGACGCCGACGGCGGATGGCCGCACGCCCGCGAGCCGCACGAGCTCGTCGAGCAGGTGCACGACAACCTGCGGAACCTCGGCCTCGAGCAGCTCGACGTCGTGAACCTCCGCATGGGTGGGTTCGACGCGCCGCAGCCGGGCAGCATCGCGCCCCAGGTCGAGGCGCTCGCGGAACTCCAGCAGCAGGGGCTCATCAAGCACCTCGGCCTGTCCACGGTGGACGCGGAACAGCTCGCCGAAGCGCAGACCATCGCGCCCGTCGTGTGCGTGCAGAACCTGTACAACCTGGCTCGGCGCGAGGACGAGGCCATGCTCGAGCTCACGGCCAGCCAGGGCATCGCCTACGTGCCGTACTTCCCGCTCGGTGGCTTCTCACCGATCCAGTCCGGCGCGCTCGACACCGTCGCGGCGCGGCTCGGTGTGTCCCGGCTGACGGTCGCCCTGGCGTGGCTGCTCCAGCGGTCGCCGAACGTGCTCCTCATCCCGGGGACGTCGTCGGTGGCGCACCTCCGGGACAACGTCGCCGCGGCGGGCTTCACCCTGCCGGCGGACGCACTCGAGGAACTCGACGCGATCGGCACCGCCGCGTAGGGAGTCGGTCAGGCGACGGTCGCCAGGGCGAACGGCAGCACCGCCGAGGCCCCGGCACGCCGGAGCTCCCGTCCGGCGACGGTCATCGTCCACCGGCTGTCGACGAGGTCGTCCACCAGCAGCACGGGCCCCTCGTGCGACTGCAGGGTGGCCGCCAGCTCGAGGCCGACATGGAAGGTGTCCCACACGCCGGAGAGCCGGTAGGCGCTGTTCGTCGCGCCGTCACCGCGCGGCGTGCCGCCGGTCCGACCGAGGGTGCCGAGGAACTGCAGCCGTCCGATCGTCGACAGCGCCTGGGCGAGCGAGGCGACGAGTTCGGGGCGGGACCGTGAGGACATCGCCACGACCCCGGTCGGCCGGACGTCCCACGGCCAGTCCTTGAGTGCGCGGACACAGCCGTCGACGAGCTCGCGCGTGATCGGGCCGTCCGGCGTCGCGGCGGCGAACAGCGTCCGGAGGGGGCCGCCCCACCCCAGGTCGGTGAGGCGGGCGACGGCACGGCCGGGCTGCACGAGGTCGTCGGGACCGATCTTGCCGCGGACGGCCACGCCGAGCGCGGACATGCCCGACGGCCACTGCGCGCGGGGAGCGATCTCGACCCCGACCTTGTCGAGCGCGGCAGCGGCGCCGGACGCGTCGGTGTCGGACACCGCGGTCGGGAACCAGGCGCCCGCGCAGTTGTCGCACCGGCCGCAGGGCTCCGCCGACGGGTCGTCGAGGTCCTGCTGCAGGAGCTGCATCCGGCACTGCGTGGTGGACTCGTAGTCGAGCATCGAACGGGCCTCGGCGGCGCGGGCCGCGGCGACCCGCTCGTACCGGGGCGCGTCGTACTCCCACGGCTGCCCGGTGGCGACCCAGCCACCGGTGACCCGGCGGACGGCACCGTCGACGTCGAGCACCTTGAGGAGCAGTTCGAGGGTCGACCGCTTGATGTCGACGAGTCCCTCGAGCGCGACGGTGGACATCGCCGTGTCGGTGGACAGCGCCTGCAGCACGGCCGTCGCGCGCTCCTGGGTGGGCATCGAGGCGCTGGCGAAGTACTGCCAGATCTCGCGGTCCTCACGCCCGGGCAGCAGGAGCACGTCGGCGTTGTCGGTCGCACGGCCTGCACGACCGATCTGCTGGTAGTAGGCGACCGGGGACGACGGAGCGCCGACGTGCACGACGAACCCGAGGTCGGGCTTGTCGAACCCCATGCCGAGCGCGCTCGTGGCGACGAGCGCCTTCAGCTCGTTGCCCTTGAGCTGCTGCTCGAGCTGTTCGCGCTCGTCGTTGTCGGTCCGGCCCGTGTAGGCGCGGACGGCGTGCCCGTTCTCGCGCAGGAGTCGTGCGATGTCCTCGGCCGCGGAGACGGTGAGCGTGTAGATGATCCCGCTGCCGGGCAGGTCGCCGAGGTGGGCGAGCAGCCACCCGAGCCGCTGCCGGGCGTCGGGGAGCGTCAGCACCCCGAGGCGGAGCGATGCCCGCGCCAGCGACCCGCGGATCGTGAACACCGGGTCGGCCGGGCCGGCGGTGAGCTGTTCGGCGACGTCCTCGACCACGCGCTCGTTCGCCGTCGCGGTGGTGGCGAGGACGGGCACGCCGTGCGGGAGCGACCGGATGAGCTCGGCGAGGCGGCGGTAGTCGGGGCGGAAGTCGTGGCCCCAGTCGGAGATGCAGTGCGCTTCGTCGACGACGAGCATCCCCATCCGGGCGATGAGCTTCGGCATCTGCTCGTCGCGGAACTTCGGGTTGTTGAGCCGTTCGGGGGAGACCAGGAGCACGTCCACCTCGTCACGGGCGAGCGCGGCCTGCGTGTCGGCCCACTCGTGCGCGTTCGCGGAGTTGATCGACACGGCGCGGACGCCGGCCCGGGCGGCAGCGGCGACCTGGTCGCGCATGAGCGCCAGGAGCGGCGACACGAGCACTGTCGGTCCGCCACCGCGTCGGCGCAGCAGCAGGGTCGCCAGGAAGTACACGGCGGACTTGCCCCATCCGGTGCGCTGCACGACGAGGGCGCGCTGCCGGTGCTCGACGAGGGCCGAGATGGCCTCGAGCTGCCCCGGGTGGAACACCGCGTCGGGCCGGCCCGTGAGCGCAGCGAGCGCCTGCTGTGCCTCGGCGGCGATCTCGGCGGACGGCGAGACGGCGGGAGGAGGTGACACGGGTCGGGACATGCCCCCATGCTGTCAGGACCGACCGACGAAACGCGCCACGAGCCTCCAGGCTGTGGACAAGCCGGACAAGCCGGACAAGCCGGACAAGCCGGACAAGCCGGACGAACGCGACCACCCGCCCCGGGCGACCCGCTACTGGTACGTGATCAGCGCCGGCGTCGGCGACACGTCCGCCATGGTCTGCTGCGGCGTCAGCATCGGCTGGTCCTCGTCGAAGAAGTTCTTCCAGCCCCAGTGCACCCCGGCCGGCGCATCGGCGTGCAGTGCCTTCCACGTCGCCTGCTTGTCGGGCTGTGACCCCTGCCCGTCCGCGTGGATGAGGAGATCGAGCTCAGGATGCGGATCGAGCGACGCACGGTCCTGGATCATCGACAGCCGGAACTGGTGCAGCACGAGGGCCTTCGGCGGCAGGCCCTTCGACTCCACCAGCGACGCCAACCACGAGGAGACCTCGTTCACTTCTGACGCCTGCACGCTCCCGATCTGCTCGAGCGGCACCTGGTCCGCCGTCAACCGCCACTCCGGGTCGAGCGCGAGCCACACGCCGGGCTTCGACAGGAGCTTCTCGTACCGCTTCGCCTGCGACAGGAAGTCCGAGCGGCCGGGCTGCAGGTCGAGGATCACGGGCATGCCGGCGTCGTGCGCGGCGTCGACGTACGGCTCGAGCGTCGACACCGGCAACTCGGTCGAGTAGTCCCCGTCCGCTCCGGCGTCACCGGCCGCCACGGTCGCGATGACCTCCATCGCGGGCGTGACCGGTGTCGCCCGGAGGCCGTCGTACTCCGCGGCCACGGACCGCGCCCGCCGCACGGTCGCCTGCGGGTCCTGCTCGCCGAGCACGCCGAGCGCCGGTGCACCCGGTGCCCCGTACAGCGCGACGTACCGGTGCCCGTCGAACGGCCGCTGCCCGCCGTGCGGCAGCTGCCATCCGCCCTCGGCCGCGCGGACCGTCCACGCAGGATCACGGAGCGCCGCGAACGCCGACCCGACCAGGACCGTCGGGTGGTCCCGCTCCTCGTGCAGGGCGCGCACCACCCCGGACGACGCCGCCGGGTCCGTCACGCCCTCCGGCATGGTCACCACACGCGCACCGGCGGCCCGCGCGGTCGCCACGACGGCAGCATCCGCGGTCGCGTCCGCCACGACCACCGTGGCCGGCCTGGAGGCGCGACCCGCCTCCGGTGCGTCGCCACCGTCCGGCGCGTCCCGCTCGGTGACGTCGGTGTCGATCCGGACGTCACCCTCGGTCTGGTACCAGTCCGCTCCGAGCCGGTGCAGCTCACGAGCGACACCGGTGCTGCTCGTGCCCGTGCTGCTCGTGCCGGTGCCGGTGCCGGTCGTGCCGGTCGTGCCCGTCAGCAGCAGCGGGACGTGGGCCGCGGCGGCGGCGCTCGCCGCGGTCCGGATCGCGGAGGCGTCGCCCGCCGGAGCGACGACCGCTCCGGGAGCGGTTGCGAAGAGCGCACGGCTCGCCCGGAGGGACCGCTCGGCCGGGCCCCGCTCATCGGCGACGGTCACGGTGTCGGCGGACGCCCCCGCGAGCGTGGCGCGGGCGTCCGCCGAGTGCCCGGACGTGCACCCGACGGCTCCGAACAGCAGCCCGGTGGCCGCGAGTGCGAGGAGGACACGGGAGGTGGGACCGGAACGCATCGGGCCACCCTACGAGCCCTCCGGGGAGGTCCCTGGGAATCCGACGGGTGTCGTCTCGTAGAAGGGAGGCATGCCCGACGACGACCGCCCGCTCATCGGATCGGTGCAGCCGCCCGAGCTGCACTGCATGACGCTCAACGTCCGGCGCCGTGTCCCGCGGCCGTCGGGCCACCCCGATGCGTGGGAGCGCCGACGGGACGCCGTGGTCGCGCTCGTCACCTCCGAAGCACCCACCGTCCTCGCCGTCCAGGAGGCGCTGCCCACCCAGGCGGACGACCTCACCGCCGCCCTCGGGTCGCGCTGGGACCCCGTGCTCGTCGGTCGCGATGCCGACGGCGGCGGCGAGCAGGTCGGGCTGTTCCTGGACCGTCAGCGCCTCGAGGTCCTGGAACGCCGGTCGTGGGCGCTGTCCCGCACCCCGCACCGTGCGGGGTCGCGGTCGTGGGGCACCGCGTTCCCCCGGCACGTCGTCGGGGCCGTCCTCCGCGACCGCGCCACCGGCGTCCGGTTCACGGCGCTCGCGACACACCTCGACGTCCTCTCCCCGTGGGCCCGACTGCGGTCCGCGGAGCTCCTCGGACGCATCGTCCGGGAACGCGGCCTGCCCGCCGTCGTGCTCGCGGACTGGAACAGTCCCGCCGGCTCCGCACCCTGGCGAGCACTCGCGGAGGCGGGCGTCGTCGACAGCTCCAGCCGCGCCTCCAGGCAGATCGGCGACCACGTCGGGACGTACCCGCACTACGCGACGCCGCGCGTCGGCGGCCGGCGCATCGACGGGGTCCTCGTCACCGCGGACGGGGCCGTCGACCGGGTCGCGGTGAACGTCCGACGGCCCGGGGGCGTGTGGCCCTCCGACCACGCCGCCGTCCAAGCCGTGGTCGAGTGGACGTCTCGGGAGCGGGCGTCGTGATCGCCACGCTCGGGCCGACGTTCCTGCGGCCGACGTTCCTCGTCGCCGACGTGGTGCGAGCCCTGACGCTCGTGAGCCTCGTCGTCGCGACGATCGGGTGGGGCGGGACCGCGTTCCCCGTGATGGCGCTGTCGCTCCTCGGGGTCGTCGTGCCGCGGATGCTCGGGCTGCGGCCCGCGTTCGACGTGCTCGTGTGCGTGCTCGTGCTCGTCGCCGGGTGGTCGAGCGTGCTCGAGTGGTACACGTCGCTGTTCCTCTGGGACAAGCTGATCCACGTCGTGCTGACCGGGCTGCTCGCGGCGGTGCTGTACGTCATCGGAGCCGACCTCCGCGCCGTGCCGGCGCCGTCCGAGGAGCGCCGGGTCGTCGTCGCGCTGCTCGCAGTCTGCGCGGGGCTCGCGGTCGGGGCGGCGTGGGAGATGGGGGAGTGGCTCGGGCACAACTTCGTCGACTCGGCGATCTACGTCGGGTACGACGACACCATCGGGGACCTGGCGGCGGACGGTGTCGGCGGGCTGCTCGCCGGGTTCGGGCTGCCGTGGTTGGCGGCGCGACGGACGGTGGTGCGGCCGACGTGATCCGGGTGTCACGGAGGGGGCAGGGCGTCCGCTATGCTGGACCGGTCGCTCGCGCTCCGGTCGGACGCGGGCGAGGATCCTCCGGGATCCTGAGTCCTCCGGGACTCGCGGGCTGTGGCGCAGCTTGGTAGCGCACTTGACTGGGGGTCAAGGGGTCGCAGGTTCAAATCCTGTCAGCCCGACCGAACCGAAGGGGTGCTGGACACCCACGACGGAAGCCCTCCGAGGATCTCGAGGGGCTTCTTCCTTTGGGCCGTGGGGCCGTTCGCTTGGGGTTCCCCGGATGCACTCGATCGACGCAACACCGCTCTGATACATCGCGGTTCCCGCAGCTGCGCTCCGATGCGGTTCGGCGATGATGAGCCACGAGGAGTAGTGCTCCACGACTGAACCGCCGAGTTCACGAACTGCAGCGGCGGCTTCGTTGACCTCGGCGGGGGACCAGTCGCTGAACGTACTGAACAGCAGACGTACCTGGTCGTCGTCGAGTTGCACATCCCAGCGGAAGCCGCTCATGTCCTCGACCCTGAACAAGCCGGAGCGGGTGAGGCTCCGCGCCGTCGCAGGTGCGTCCTCGGCATCACCGGGCCGCGGAGGTGTTGGCCGACGGCGCACGATCTCCGCCACACGCTCTCGGAACGGCGTCGTCGGGGCAGCGGGGTCGCCGAACACATTCCGCCAGACCAAGAGTCGGCCGTCTTCTCTGAGGGCTCGGTGCACCTTCGGGAGGACGATGCTCAGGTCCATCCAATGCACGGCGGTGGCGACGACGGCCAGATCGAACGAGTCAGCCTCGAGCGGGACGTCCTCCGCGGTCGCGACCACGACCCTCGCCTGCGGGGAGGACTGCTGCAGCAGGGCGGCCAGGTTGGGACCGGGTTCGACGGCGACGACGTCCAGCCCGGCGGTGAGCAACGGGCCGGTTGCTTGGCCGGTGCCAGCGCCGAGGTCAACCGCACGGCGACCAGGTTCGAGCAGTCCCGTCTCCTGCACTCGCTTCCACAGGGCCGGTGGATATGGCGGACGCGCTCGCGCATAGTCTGCAGCGCGCCCATCGAAATGTGCAGCCCCGCTCATGCGGCAGACCCTACGCCTGGTGCCGCTCACCGTGACTGTTGCGAATTCGCCTCCACGCAACGTTCCACGACGCAGCGCCTCCTCTCGTCGCAGGATGAGACGAGCGGCACGAAGCCCGCGTTTCGATGGCCGATCCTCGTACGCACACTCGGTGCTGGGGGTGCTTACGTAAGTGGTCGTCGTCGGATCCAGACGTTGACCCACACGTGAGTGAGTCCGGTCGCAGCAAGGCAGATCATCGCCCACCCGAGGATGCTGTGCCTTGTCGCCACCAAGGAGATTCCGAAGGTGAAGGCGAGCGCGACCAGGAGTGCGCCGAGTGCGAGCATGAGCAGGCTGATCACGGGGCTGGCGTTCTGGGTGAGTTGTGCGTCACGGACCCAGGTCGGGTTCCGCACACGCCACACGAGGAGTGCGGCGGTGCCGACCAAGATCGCGACGCTCGCCGCGAGAAGACCTGCTTCAGCCACGACGCGATGGTAACTCGACCTGGAACCATGCCCGAAGCGGGCTTCCGAGCCACCGGGCTGCGTACCCGTCAGGGCGGTCCTTCGTGCGCGGTCTCCGGGCCGTCAGCGTCTGAGGAGCTCGACGACCAGTGTCACTGCAGCGATCACGCCTCCGAGCACGAATGCGCAGAGCGTACCCAGCGGCTGAGCAGGGCTGTCGGACGCCACCCGAGACCCGGTGGCGGGGGGCTGGTGACTTGCATCATCCAACCGGCAGGCCGAGCCGGTCACGCTCCAGACCGGCTCGGAGCGTGTGAAGGAGTGCGCCGACGGCCTCCACCTGATCGTCGTCGACGCTCCGGGCCACGAGTTCGGCAAGGCGGCGACGGAAGGTCACGTCCGCCGCAGCGACGAGCGCGGCACCCGTGTCAGTCAAGGACACAAGAGTCGATCGTCCGTCTGCGGGATTCGGTCGACGATCGACCCAGCCGCGCGCGGCGAGTCGATCCACCCCCTTGCTGATCGCCCCGACTCCGGCAGCGAAGTTCGTGGCGACGTCTGCGATCCGCGACTCCGGGTGATCCTGGAAGTAGAGGAGGAACTCGTACTGCGTCGCCACGATGCCGTGCTCGCGACGCAGGGTGTCACTCACTGCGTTGTAGAGACGCGTCTCGACGCGAACCAGGTCGTCGAAGAGCTGCACGAGATCATCGCTTGCCGTTTTGGTTGCCACGGCATACAGTCTACCGTTGCATGCCGCGGCAACCAAACCGCCCGGCGGGAGGAGCACCATGAGCCGAGAACAACGACAGGCACTCAACGACACGCTTCGGGCAGCGCCGCAGGCCGGCGGGCCGGTGCCCGTCGAACAAATGCGGCAGGGGTTCGCGCGCTTCATGAGCCAGTTCCCGGTCCCCGAGGGCGTCACGCGAACGCCGATCGAACTCGGCGGACGAGACGCTGTCCGCGTCGAACCGAGCGCTGACGCCCGTCCCGGCATCATCCTGTACTTCCACGGTGGATCGTTCTCGCTCGGTTCCCCCGAGACCGCGATGGCGTTGACCGCGCACCTCGTGGAACGCACAGGCGTGCCTGCGGTCTCGGTCGACTACCGGCTTGCTCCGGAGCACCCGTTCCCGGCGGCCATCAACGACTGCCTGTCCGCGTACCGCGACCTGCTCGATCACGACGTCGTCCCGGCGAGCATCGTGTTCGCGGGCGATTCCGCAGGAGGGGGCCTCGCGGTGACAACGACCCTCGCCGCCCGGGATGCCGGGCTCCCCGTCCCTGCGGGGATCGTCGCGTTCTCACCCGGACTGGACCACACGCGTACCGGTGCGTCGATGACGTCGAAGGAGGGCATCGACCCGCTCTTCACCCGCGCCGGGATGGAGCGCACCGGCGCCCTGTACCTCGACGGTCAAGACCCGGAGCAGCCGCTGCTCGCTCCAGCGGTGCACGCCGACCTCAGGGGGTTCCCGCCGATGCTCCTGCAAGTCGGGACGAACGAGCTCCTCCTCGACGACGCCGTCCGACTCGCCGACCTGGCACGCGCCGCCGAAACGGACGTCATCCTCGACGTCGTCGCCGGCGTGCCCCACGTGTTCCCCGCGTTCGTCGGACTGATCGACGAAGCCGACGAGGCAATCGACCGGGCAACCCTGTTCATCGAACAGCGCCTTCGGATCAGGTCAGGAGGCCACGTCCTATAACCGATCGACAAGCGGACGCGGCTGCGCCGCTCAGACGGTGTGCGGTGTCGCCGTGGTCGAATGCCAGCGGAAGCGATTCAGGATCGTGGACAGGACCGGGACACGCGACAGCAGAACGAAGGCCGCGTAGCCGACGGCCCCGCCGAAGGTGTTCCACATGAAGTCGTTCACGTCCGCGACGTGACCGCCAGAGAACAGCCTCTGAGCGGCGAGTTGCAGGAGTTCGATCGTCAGGCTCACCGCGGCGGCGGTGACCAGCACCTTCCAGCGGGATGGACGCCGCATCAGAAGCGGGATCAGGACGCCCAGCGGCACGAACACCAGCACATTGGCGAGGGCATCTGCGACCTCATAGTCGTGGAACGGGATGAGTGCCAGCGCCGGTGACCATGGCTCCTCGCTCTGAGCCGGGCTGAGGAAGATCGGGAACACCGTGTTCGCGACGATCCCCGCGGCGTACACGGCGATCCCTGCAGCGACGGCAGCGCGGGACCAGCTGAAGCGCCCTCCCCAAAGGAGGAGAACCAGCTGGACGACGAAGGCGACGACACCGACAGCAAGGGCGACGGGCAGGGCAGGAACCTCGCCGGGCGGGTTGAAAGACATCCGTTGGAGCCTAGCGACGACGAGGATTTCCCCAGGACCGGGATCAGCGCGAGATGCCTCGACAGCCGATGTTCCACCGGACAGCGCTCGGACCTACAGTCCCTTGCGCCTGTTCGTCTCCAAGTAGCCGAGTACGACGTCATCTTCCGCCGGTAGCTCCCGTTCAACGAGAAGCAGCAAGCGACGTGCTTGACGTTCGTGGGAGCGGGCAGCGGCCTCCGTCGGCCAGCCCGCTTCGATGGAGTAGTTCTCGGTGAAGTCACGGGCCCAGGCCAGGATCTCACTCGCAAGTCGGGGTGAGAAGGACGGTGTGCCCTCGGGGCACAGCCCCTCTTCATCCCACAGCGGCCAATCGACGCTGTACTCGTTCATCAACCGGTAGTGCACATCGGAAGGATCGCACAGACGTTGGAAACCCGTTCGGTAGCCGATCCTTCATCACGCGCGGGGTCCGCTGCGAAGAGAACCCCCAGGGTTGCCAATCTCACTTCGGCGGTGCGGTCCCGGTGTGTCGACGAGTCAGCCGAGCGTCGTGGTCAGAGACAACGTCGGCGTTCCCGTGTCCGATCGACCAGCAAGCGAGCCTGCCGCAGTTCGTGGTGCTCGCAGAGGTGACCGCTGCAGCTGCCCGACCAGGGTCTGGAGGGAGCAATATCAACGCATGAGCAATGGTGGCTTCATCCATGGGTGGAAGGTCGTCAGAGCCCGCCGTTCAGAGTTCCGCGACCCGGGGCAGGTGCGGCGGCGAACCGTGGTGTGCGGGCTCGTCGCCGTTGGAGTCGGCGTGTTTCTTGTCATCGCGGATCGCTTCTGGGGTCTGTTCGACGGCTCGCTGTTGCAGCAGGCTGTCGCTGTAGTGCTCTTCTCCGCTGCGGTGGGGTGTTTCGGCGCGGCTTTCCTGCGGGTGACCGGGCGTTCCGTATCTGCGTCGCCCGGGCGGCAGCTCGGTGACTGGCGGAGGAGCGAACGTATCGACCGCCAATTCGCCGCGCGGCCGCCGGCGATGCTGGCGGAGGATCGCGACGAGGTGATCGCTCGCGCAGAGCGCTCGGTTGGACTGTCGGTAGTCGCAGCCACACGGTTCGTCTGGATTCCGGTCGGCTGGGTCCTCGCGTGGGTAGCCCTTCTGGTGTCCGGATTTGCGACGGCGGATCAGCTGACGCTGTTGGTGATCCCGCCGGTGTTCGCCCTGCTGCAATCCGCGGCATTCGTCGCGGCCGTGACCGCGGCCGGCCGTGCGGATGCTGCGCGGAGTCGCGCGCTGAGGCTTCCTGCAACCGCACTGCTGGAATCGCCACCGCAGCACAACCGTGACCCTCGCGGCTCGAAACTGGAACTCCCGAACGACTGATCCAATGCACTGTCCGCCCGCAGGCAGTCGCAGATCCCAGGTGCGCGTCCGTTGCGACCGCAAGCCCTCCTCGCGACCTGAGAGCAAATGGACCTCCGGAGCGCCGTGTCTGGTCGGCGATCGTCTACCGGGCGGCCTTCGTCCGGACGAGCAAGGAGAGGCCGAATACGAGCACTCCCAAGCCGAGCGGGACGAGTATGACCAAGAACGGCGCAGCCGCTCCTTCGGCGGCGAGCATCATCGCGAGCCAGAAGAACGCGATGATGCCTGTTCCCGTGCTGATCGTCCCGAACGTGATTTCGGCGCCCCATCGCGAAGTGTCCGATGACAACGGGACCACGAGCAGACTGCACACGAGTGCTCGACGATGCCCGGCACGATGCACGACCACAAGGCAGCGTCCGCCGAGGCCCACTGATCCGGGCCTGCTCCCGTCCAGTGCACGGGCACACGAGCGGGAGGATCCGTCCACGCCAGGCGGAGCGCGACCACGGACGCAGGAGCGACCCAGGCCATCAGCGCAGCCACGATGAGCGCAGCGCTCACGGGCGCCCGCGGCTCGACGACGCGAGTACTCGACACCCCTGCACGGTATCGCTGCCGAACGCGCCCGGTGACGGATGCCGTCGGCGGGCGCGGACTGACTCGACCTGCGATCGGCGCCGGGACGGCCCGGGTCAGGGGGTGGTGAGGGGCGGCAGGGCGCGGTCAGTCTCAGCGACTTGGGTGAGCTTCGCCGTCAACGGCCGGAATGCTCGTGACGTCATGACCTTGTCGACGACTCTCCGGAGCGCGAGGCCGGCGCGGGTCTGGGGGTACGCGAACGCCTTGAGGCCGCGAGGCAGATCCTGGACGTCGTCGACGAGCGGTCGCATCCAGGCGTCGTAGGCGGCGAGGGCCGCGTCGTGATCGTCGGTGTTCGCGAGCTCGGCAGTGAGGACGCGCCCGGCAGTGAGGGCGAGGGAGGCGCCGCCTCCTCCCATGGGCGTGACGCACCACGCCGCGTCACCGGCCATCACGACGTGCCCACGGTGCCAGGTCGTCATGCGGACCTGCTGGAGCTGGTCGACGTAGACGTCCGGCGACGTCGCGAGGGCGTCCAGTATCCGGGGAGCCTCCCATCCGACGTCGGCGTACCGCGCCCGGACCAGCGCGAGCGTCTCGTCGCGGGTCGTGCCGAGGACGTCGTCGCCGGGGGAGTAGGCCAGGATCGCCCGGATGGTGCCGTAGGGGTCGGGGCGGAGGTGGATCTGTCGGCCTCGGACGGCGGTGTGCCAACGCCACCGGTCGTCGTCCCGGTCGAGGCGCGGGATGGTGCCGAACACCATCGTCACGTCCAGATCTCGCTCCTCGACCTCGCCGTCGTCGAAGACGAAGGCCCTGGTCCTCGACCGGACGCCTTCTGCGATGACGAGCAGGTCGGCGTGCAGGTGCTGACCGCCCGCGGTCGTGACCGTGACGCCGTCGAGCTCGTCGTCGACGCTGGCGATCGTGTCGCCGTAGACGAACTCGACGCCGTCCGGGAGGTCGTCGAAGAGCGTGCGCGCGAGGTCGCCCCGGAGGATCTCGAGCTCGGCCGTCGCTCCACCGGACCCGTCGGAGGGCAGTTCGGCAGTGACGGCGCCTCGTGCGTCGACCAGGACGGTGCCGGTCTCCGTGGTGTTGCGCGCTGCCACGGCGTCGAACAGCCCCATCTCACGGAGGACGTCGCGTGCCACTCCTCGAACGTCGACGTTCTGGCCGCCGTCGCGGAAGGCCGGGGCCCGCTCGATCACGGTGACGTCCCACCCCGTCCGGTGCAGCCACCACGCCGTGGACAAGCCTGCGATGCTGGCTCCTGAGATGACGGCAGTGCGGTTCTTCATGGTTCTCCTCGGTCCGGTTGAGCTTTATATTGAAGCTACTGCACATTGAAGGAGAATGATGACCGACGTGTTCGAGACCTCCTGGCGGGCTCCCGAGATCGAGGTGATGGAGGCGCTGCGCGGCTGGGCCGTGGCCTTCGCCGAGCTGAACCAGCACATGGCGTCGTGGATGGATCTGCCGACCACGGACGCGCAGGCGCTCGGGCAGGTGCTCTGGGCCGCGTCCGACGGCGATCCGCTGTCGCCGGCGCGGCTCGGTCAGCGCATCGGGATGACGTCGGGTTCGGTGACCGTCCTCGTCAACCGGCTCGAGGCGGCTGGCCTGCTCGAGCGCAGCCGCGAGCACACGGACCGACGACGCGTCACGCTCCGTCCGACGGCGGCCGCGCAGGAGCGGGCTCGTGCGTTCACGGAGACCTCCGTCACGGAGATGGCTGCTGCCCTCCATGAGACCGCGCCCTCGGACCTCGCTTCGTCCACCGTCTTTCTCCGGCGGATGGTCGAGGCCGCGACAGCCGCCGCAGACCGGCTCCGGGCAGGACGCCCTCCCGCTGCTGACGGATGATCCCGCCTCGCGCGGCGTGAGGGGGGAAGATCCGTACGTGACTGACTGATCAGTCAGGTATAGAGTGGCGTCATGCCCCGACAGAGAAGCGATGAGAAGCGCACTGCGCTCCTCGAGTCCGCCGCACGTGTCATCAGCAGGCAGGGCTTGGCGTCTGCGGCCACGTCGGCGATCGCGAAGGACGCAGGAGTGTCGACCGGGTCGCTCTTCGTCTACTTCGAGTCGAAGACCGTGCTCCTGAACGCGCTGTACGTCGCGCTCAGGTCCGAGATGGGTGCAGCCGCGGCCGCCACGCTGCCGACGCAAGAACCGGTCCGTGCCCAGATCCACCTGATGTGGACGCAGTGGTTGGCGTGGGCGGTCGCGCACCCGGACAAGCGTCGCGCGCTCGCGCAGTTGGAGGTCGCAGAGGAGATCTCACCGGAGAGTCACCTCTGGGTGGATCCGACACAACGCGTGATGGCGGACCTGGTCGAACAGGCTCGGGCTGACGGCCCCCTCGCGGCGACACCGCTGTCGTTCGTGATGGCACTGACGAGCGCGATCGCCGACACCACCATGGACGCCCTCATCCGTGACCCCGCAGGCGGCGAGGAACGTGCAGACGCAGCGTTCGACGCCGTCTGGCGCGTCCTCGCGGGCTGACCCCACAGAACCTCGACCCAGGAAAAGGAACCACCGTGCCGAACAACACCAGCAAGCCGACGAAGGCGTGGGTCATCACCGGCCCCACGTCGGGCATCGGCAGAGAAGCGGCCCTGCAATTGGCCGAGCACGGCACTGTCGTGCTCGTCGGCCGTGATCTCGGCCGTCTCCGCGAGGTGGAGCGGGAGATCACGGCGCTTCCGAACGGCAACGCCGTGTCGGTCGTCGCTGACTTCGCCGACGTCCGCAGTGCCCGCCGCGCCGCTGACGAGATCGGCGCGCTCGGCCTGACGATCGGTGGTGTCGCCAACAACGCCGGCGGCATGCAGACCAAGGGCGGCAGCAGCGCACAGGGGTGGGACATCGCCTTCGCGACGAACCACCTCGGCCCCTTCGCCTTCACCGAGGCCCTGCTGCCGTACCTCGCGGACGGCACGCCGGTCCTGTTCACCGTGTCCGGGGTGGAAGACCCCGAACGGAAGCCCGCGACTGCGTCGGGCTTCCGCGGGGGCCGCTACATCTCCGCCGAGGCCAGCGCCCGCGGAGAGTGGAAGGAGGGCGGCTCGAAGAACGTCGGGTTCGACGCCTACGCCACCTCCAAGCAGGGCAACCTCGCGACGGTCTTCACGCTCGCACGCGAAGTGCCGCGGTTGCGGTTCATGGCCCTCGAGCCGGGCTTCAACCCGGGCACCGGGCTCTCCCGTGACGCCAGCCCGGTCATGCAGTTCGTCGCCAAGCGCATCATGCAGCCCTTGGCGCCGATGATCAAGTACTGGAGCACGCCCCGGCGGGCAGGGAAGCTCATCGCGGAGAAGTTGACCACGCCGTCGACTGGGACCGGCGTCTACTCCGACGAGAACGGCAGGCCGATGCAGGCGTCGAAGCAGGTCTCCGACCCCGCCTTCAGCGGCCGCTACATCGCCGAGACCCGCGCGCTGCTCGCGCAGGTCCCGGCGGAAGCAGGGTGAACCAGCCCGCTGGCGTCCGACCATCCGGCACCGATCTCAGACCGCCGGCTTCGGCGCCCAGCCGAGTTCCGGGCCGAGACGCTCCGCGATGTCCGTGATGATCTGGGCGTAGTCGTCGGGCTCGAATGAGAAGGGCAGTGCGAAGGCGACCTCGGTGACCGCCTGGTAGCCGGCGTCGGCGAGCAGCCGGTCCGCGATCTCAGCGGAGGAGCCGACGAGGTCGGCGGCGAAGAGCATGCCCGCTGGGCCCATCGGCACGCCGACGCGACCCGAGCGCGCCTCGGCGTAGGCGCGGTAGCGGGCCTCCTGCTCGCGCGTCGCGGTGTCGGTCGGGATGACCACCAGGCCCTGCGAGACGCGTGCCCTGGTGCGGTCGGGGTGGGCCTCGAGGTAGGCGTCGATCTGCGCCCGTTGGTTCGTGGCGAAGTCGGTGCCGTTCTCGCTGCGCGTGACGCTCGAGGTCAGCAGGTGGAAACCGTTCTCGCCGGCCCACACCGCCGACTTGGTGCTGCCGGTCCCGTACCAGATGCGGTCGACCAGGCCGGCGCTGTGCGGCTGCACGGTCTGCGCGAACTCCTCGATGCCACGCCGCTCGACGGTGTCGGTGACCGGGTCGCCGCGCACGAGGTCGCGGAACCGCAGGAGCCGGTCGTTCCCGAGGTCTTCCTGGTCCGCGGTGTCGGGGTAGAGCGCCTCGCGGTACAGGTCGTAGTGCATCGGGGTGCCGACGGAGAACCCGGGGTTCAGTCGTCCGCCCAGGAGGACGTCGACGGTGCTGAGGTCCTCGGCGAGCCGGAAGGGGTTCTCCGCGCCGATCGGCGTGACGGCTGTGCCGAGGTCGATCCGCGCGGTCCGCTGCGAGGCGGCGGCGATCAGCGCCACCGGAGAGGAGATGCCGTGCTGCAGGTGTCGGTGCCGGAGCCAGGCGCTGTCGAAGCCGAGTGCCTCGGCGCGCTCGATGACCCGGATCGTGTCCTCGTGGCCCCGTGACGGCCGGGCCGGGTCGAACGACCCGATGGTCAGGAAGCCGAGCCGTTCCAGGGGAGTTCCGTCGAGGGGCATGCTCCGATCGTCCCAGACGAGGAGGGCCGGAGGACCCGGACGCACGAGATGGCGGACTGGAGGCGCGGGGCGGGCCCGCACCGTGCCTCCAGTCCGTCAGGTGGTCGCGTCCGGCGCGACCGGGTCCGGCGAAGTGCCGACCAGCGCAATCCGGACTCACAGGCCAACACGCATCTTCGGCACCTAGGGTCATGCCAAGCGCAACAGCGTGAACTCACTCGCATTGGTTGAAGGACCGATCCGTACCGGAAGGCGGTCCTCATGACCACCACTCCGCTCGCACCGGGTTACACCCGCACTCGTCCCGGGACGGGGAGCCGCAACGGCACCTCGACCTACTCCTCGCTCCTGGCGCAGGTGAAGGAGAACGGCCTCCTCCGCCGTCGCACCGGTTTCTACTGGGCACTGTTCGGCTCCCTGGCCGGCACGCTCGCCCTCGCCTGGGTCGCGTTCGCGTTCCTCGGCGACTCCTGGTTCCAGCTCATCGTGGCGGGCGCGCTCGGCGTGCTCTTCACGCAGTTCGCGTTCCTCTCGCACGAGGCCGCGCACCGTCAGGTCTTCGCATCGCAGCGGTGGAACGACCACGCCGGCCGCTACATCGGCACGTTCCTCGTCGGCCTCAGCTACTCGTGGTGGATGAACAAGCACACGCGCCACCACGGCAACCCGAACACCGTCGGCAAGGACCCGGACATCGCGCCGGACGGCATCCGGTTCCTGCCGGAGGACGCCGCCGCCGTGAAGGGCCCGCTCATGACGACGTTCATGCGCTTCCAGGGCTGGCTGTTCTTCCCCCTGCTGACGCTCGAGGGCCTCAACCTGCACCGCTACGCCGTGATGTCGATCGTCACCGGCAACGGCACCAAGGCCGACGTCAAGCACCGCCTGATCGAGGGCGCGCTGCTCGTCGCCCGCTTCGCGATCTACCTCACCATCGTGTTCTGGTTCCTGCCGTTCGGCATGGCGTGCGCCTTCCTCGGCGTGCAGCTCGCCGTCTTCGGCGTGATGATGGGTGCCTCGTTCGCCCCGAACCACAAGGGCATGCCGACGATCGCGCACGACGCGAAGGTCGACTTCTTCTCCCGCCAGGTCCGCACCTCCCGCAACATCCGCGGTGGATGGTGGGTGTCGTTCCTCATGGGCGGCCTGAACTACCAGGTCGAGCACCACCTCTTCCCGTCGATGCCGCGTCCGGCGCTCAAGCAGGCCCGCCTGCTCGTCCGCGACCACTGCGACACGCTCGACGTGCCCTACACGGAGACCACGCTGCTGCGCTCGTACGGCATCGTCGTCCGCTACCTCAACCGGGTCGGCCTCGCCGCTCGTGACCCGTTCGCCTGCCCGATGGTCGCGCAGCTGCGCATCCACTGACGCCGTGCTGACGACCATGCCCACCGGCACCGTGAAGTGGTTCGACCACAACAAGGGCTTCGGGTTCATCACGCCCGACGACGGGTCAGAAGACCTGTTCGCCCACTTCTCCAGCATCGTGGTGACGACGGGCTACCGCTCACTCGAGGAGCGCGACCGCGTCCGGTTCGACGTCGGCCCCGGCAAGAAGGGGCCCGAGGCGGCCAACATCTCGATCATCCGCTGAGACAGAGCAGCAACCGCACCACAGCCGGGGTCCCCGCTGAGCCAGAAGGCGCAGCGAGGGCCCCGGCTGCGGTATGTCGCAGCGTTCAGCGGCTTCCCGCACACGGCCCCGAGTGGGGTCCCGGGCGTCGTGGGGCCCGGGTTACGTTCGGACGAACCACCCGTCCGAACTGCAGCATGGTGAGGGGACCACGTGCTCATCTCGACCGATACCCAGCCTTCCACGGCGTCGACGACGTCCGCTCTTCCCCGGTCCGACTCCGAGGGCAGCACCCCTGAGACCTCGCTCCTGCACGCGCTGGCCGAGGTCGCTGACCGGGTGCCCGACGCCCTGGCCGTCACCGACGAGCGCACCGCGATGAACCACCGCGAACTGCACCGGGTCACGAAGGCCCTCGGCATCGTCCTCGACGGTCGGCTCACGCCGGACGACCACTCCGGTCGCGGCGTCGGGGTCACTCCCGGCGGGGACTCCGTGCCGGTCGGCGTCATGGTGGCGCACGGGACGGACTCGGTCGTCGCGATCCTCGGACTCGTCCACGCCGGCCGCATCGTGGTCGCGCTCGACCCGTTCCTGCCGGAGGCCCGACTCCACCACGTGATGTCCCTCGCCGGCATCGTCGACGTGGTCGCGGACGCCGAGCACGCCGAGCGAGCCGCCGCGTTGGTCACCGACCCGAGCACCGTCGTCCCGCTGGCCGAGGTGCTCGCCGAGGCCCGCGAGCTCGCCGGTGGCGACGCGGCGATCCCGACGGTCCCGGCCGCCGAGTCGCGCGGCGGCCGCGATGCGCTCGACATCATCTTCACGTCCGGTTCGACCGGGGCACCGAAGGGCGTCGTGGTGACGCACCGTCAGGTCGTGGCCGACACGATCGCCCAGCGGTCGTCGTTCCGCCTCGTGCCGGAGGACCGCATCGCGTCGGTGCTCCCGCACGGGTTCGCAGCGGGCATGATGCTCGTGTTCGCCACGCTGCTCGCCGGCGCCTCCGTGCACGTCGCGGACCCGCGCCGAACCGGCATCGACCGGCTCGCGACGTGGATCGAGCGCTCGGCACTCACGACGCTCCACACGACGCCGCACCTGGTGCGCTCGCTCGTCGGTGCCCTCGAACCGACCGACGTCCGGCTGCGCGGCCTGCGCCTCGTCGCCACCGTCGGCGAGGCCATCACCGGCACCGACGTGGCCGCCCTCCGCCCGCTGCTCGGGTCGACGGCGTCGTTCTTCAACTGGACCGGTTCCAGTGAGACCTGCGTCTACGCGGTCAACGAGATCGCCGCGGGGGACCCGATCCCCGAGCGGAGCATCCCGTCCGGTCGCATCGTCGTCGGCAAGCGCATCGAGGTGCGTCGCCCCGACGGTTCCCTGGCCGACGTCGGCGAGGCCGGCGAGGTCGTCTGCGTCTCGGACGCCATGACGAGCGGCTACTGGGGTGCGCCCGAGCAGACCGCGACCCGTGCCGGCACCGCCCCGGACGGCACCCCGACGTGGGCGATCGGCGACCTCGGACGCTTCGACGAGGCCGGTCGGCTGACCCTCCTCGGCCGCGCCGACGACGCCGTGAAGGTCCGCGGGTACCTCGTCGAGCCGAGCGAGGTCGAGGCAGCGCTCCGCACCGTCGACGCCGTGCACGAAGCCGTCGTCATCGCCGTGAAGGCGCCGCCCGCCCCGACCCGGCTCGTCGCGTACGTCGTCACGAGCAAGGGCCGTCGCTCGCCGTCGCCCGCGGCGATCCGCAAGGCCCTCCGCGACCTGCTGCCCGACTACATGGTGCCGACGAACATCGTGCCGATGCCCGCCCTGCCCCGGAACGAGCGCGGCAAGGTCGACCGTGCGGCGCTCCCCGAGGCACCGGCGCTCGGCACGACGATCGGCGAGGACGGTCAGGCGCTCGCCGAGGACACCTACGACCAGTGGGAGCTCGCCGTCGGCCAGATCTGGGCCGACGTGCTCGGGCTGCCCACGGTCGGGCCCCTCCGGCTGCCGGCCGTCGGGCTCGACAACGACTTCTCCGCGCTCGGCGGCGACTCGCTCTCCGCGGAGGAACTGCTCGCCGCCGTCAGCGACCGCCTCGGCGTCGACCTGCCGTCGTCGGAGCTCCTCGAGCACCCCACCCTCCGGCTGTTCGCCGCCCGGATCCGTCAGGGTTCGGCAGCGAGCCCGAGCCACCCGGACATCGTGACGCTCGCGCAGCGGTCCGAGGGGACGGGCGAGGCGATCTTCTGCGTCGCCGGTGCCGGTGCCCTCGCGCTCACGTACGTCCCGCTCACCCGTCGGCTCGGCGACCGCCCGGTGTACGCGTTCCAGCAGCACGGCATCGAGCGGCGCTCCGTCCCGGACTGGAGCATCCCCGCGATGGCCCGCCGGTACATCGAGCTCATGCGCATCGCCCAGCCGAGCGGTCCCTACACGCTCGTCGGGCACTCGTTCGGTGGCCTCGTCGCCGTCGAGATGGCCGCGCTGCTCACCGCTGCCGGGCACGAGGTCCGCCGTGTCGTCCTCCTCGACACGTACCTGCCCGAGCACGCTGCCGAGCAGGCGGACTCCGTCGAGTTCGGCGAGCTCGACCTCGGTTCCTCCGGCCGGTCCGCACGCGGCGGTGTCGGCCGTGCGGTCCTCGAGCGGACGAGTGCCTTCCGGAGCCGGGTCGTCGGCCCGTTCGGGCAGGTCGGCCGGCACGCGCGTGCGTACGGTGCCGGGATGTTCCGTTGGGACGGGCAGCGCCAGTTCCGGGCGTTCTTCGACCACGCCCTCGTCGTCTCACGCGGGTACCGCCCGCCGACGTTCGACGGCCCGGTGACCATCGTCGTCGCCGACGGCAACGAGATGGGCGTCGAGCGGTGGAAGCCGTTCCTGCCGGGCACGGTCGACGAGGTGCGCCTGCACTGCGAGCACAACTCGGTGCTGCGCGAGCCGCACGTCGAGGAGCTGGCAGCAGCGCTCGCCGAGCGCTTCACCGCGGACGCCGCGACCGTCACCGCCTGATCACCACGGCGGCCGCCGGCCCGGCGCGACCAGCCGACGGCCTGGAGGCGCGGTACCAGCCGGTACCGCGCCTCCAGTCCGTCACCGGCCCTGCTCAGGGCGTCAGCACGATCCGTCCGAACACGTCACCTGCGTCCATCCGGCGGTGGGCCTCCGCAGCCTGCGCGAGAGGGAGGACATCGTCGACGATGGGTGTCAGCCGGCCGGCGACCGCATCGCGGAACAGCTCTTGCCGAGCCGTCGCGAGCGTGTCGCGCGGGACGGTGTCGAGACTGAACGTCGCGAACGACCGCGACTGCTGGAAGGCCGCGAGCAGGCGTCCGCCGAAGTCGGCGGGTGGCATGCCGGCGACGGCGCCGACCAGGACGAGCCGGCCGTTCGGGGCGAGCCGGTCGAGGAAGTCGGGCATCGCGGGGCCGCCGACGATGTCGACGACGACGTCGAACGCCTCCGGGGTGTCGCCCTGCTCCGGCTCGTGCCCCTGCTCCGGCTCGTGCCCCGGTTCCTGCTCCGGTTCCTGCTCCGGCTCCGGCCTCCGGCCCTGCCGGTCGAGGACGTGCGTGGCGCCGAGGGACCGGAGCCGCGCGCCACGTTCCGCCGAGCCGGTCGTCACGGCGACGGCCGACGCTCCGGTCCGGACTGCCAGCTCGACGGCCGCGATCCCGATGCTGCCCGCGGCACCGCGCACCAGGACCCGCTCGCCCGCGGCGAGGTGCGCGTGCGCCAGCGTGAACCGGGCGACCGGAGCCGCGGAGCCCAGCGCGACCGCGTCGACCGAGCTGAGCTCGTCGCCGAGCGGTGTGAGGTCACCGATCCGTGCGACGACCTGTTCGGCGTACGCGCCGCCGACGCCCGTGAAGGCCCAGACCCGTCGGCCGAGCCATGCCCGGTCGACTCCGTCGCCGACCGCGACGACGGTGCCCGCGGCCTCGCTGCCGGGCACGTACCCGGGGGCGATGCCGGGGCGGCCGAGCGTGCCCCGGCGGATGACGGCGTCCACTCCGCCGACGCCGATCGCCTCGGTCGCGATGACGACCTGGCCGGGGCCCGCGGAGGGTTCCGGAAGGTCGGTCGGGACGAGGCCGTCCGGTGGGCCGAACGTCTGGATGGTCACACCGTGCATGGCGACTCCTTCGGTGCCCGGTCGCACCGGGCGTGCCCGGTCGGTCCGGGCGGTGCCGACGCTAACGGACGCCCGCGTCCACTTGCGTAAAGTGGGACGGGTGACCGACGAGATGCCTCACCTCCGCGCCGACGCCCGCGAGAACCGCGACCGCGTGCTGCAGGCCGCGCGGGACCTCTTCGGCCAGCGCGGCCTCGAGGTCACGATGCGCGACGTCGCCCGGCACGCCGACGTCGGCCCCGCCACCCTCTACCGGCGCTTCCCGACGCGGCAGCACCTCGTCGACGCGGCCTTCGAGGACGAACTCGAGCTGTGCCGGTCGATCGTGTTCGAGGGTGCGCAGGAGCACGACCCGTGGACCGGTTTCCGGGCCGTCGTCGAGCGGATCGTCGAGCTCAACGCGCGGAACCAGGGCTTCGTCGACGCCCTCGTCGCCGAGGGGCAGGTCTCCGAGCGGCTCGCCCGGCACCGCGCCGAACTGCTCCGGGCGCTCGCCGAACTGTCGCTCCGCGCCAAGGCCGACGGGACGCTCCGGCAGGACTTCGTCGTCGACGACCTGCTGCTCGTGCTGTTGGCCGCGCGGGGCCTCCGCGGCGACGATGCGGGGGAGCGGTTGATCGCGGCTCGACGGTTCGCCGCGCTGGCGCTCGACTCGTTCCGCGAGGCGGACACGAACGCCCGGCTGCCGGAGCCCGCCCGCGTGGCGGCCGTCGCGCTGCGCGGGGTCTGACGGGGCGGACGCGCGGTGCGGGCGCGCGCTGCGGGCGCGCGCTGCGCTGTGGGCGCGCGTTGCGCGCGCTGCGGGCGCGCGCGGCGCGCGGCTGCGCGGTGTGCCGAGTCTCGGCAGGGCGGACAGTTTGTGCGCTGCGCGAGCCGCAGTTTGTCCGCCTGGCCGAGTCTCGGGTCGGCGCCACGCGGCGGCCACCGGCCCGGCGTGACCAGCGGGCGGCCTGGAGGCGCGGTGCCAGCTGGTGTCGCGCCTCCAGGCCGTCGCACGGTCTCGCCGTGACCTTCCTGCCCAGCGTCCGGACGGGAGCGGGGGCGGAATCGCGCGTAGGGGGCTGAATCGCTCGTAGGAGGCAGGAAGTTCTGACTGCCTACGCGCGGAACGGCCTCCTACGAGCGGAACGACCTCCTACGAGCGGAACTGCCCCAACGAGCGGAACGGCCCCCTACGAGCGGAACGGCCCGGAACGGCCTCGGGCGGGCGGAGGACAGACCGGGCCGCACACCCTCGGAATGGGGACCGGCGCCCCCTCAGACTGGGGACGGAGCAGCCCGGATCTGGCCCCGCACGCCAACTAGCGTTCACGGCGAACGGTCGACGCCCGGCCGTTCCGGCGTCCAGGGGACGGACGCCGCAGGTCACTGAGGGAGTGGCAGCGCATGCAGAAACGCTCATCGTTCCGGGTCACGGTCGCGGCCGTGCTCCTCACCGCCACGCTCGTCGCCGTGCCGCTCGGCCAGGGCTCGACGGCCGAGGCGGCAGCCGGAGCGCCGATCGGGAACATCGGCAAGTTCAAGCAGCGTGTCGTCGAGAACTTCACGACGCCGGCGGTCGCGGCGAAGGGGAAGTTCACGAAGACCTACGCCAAGAACTGGCAGCCGTACCCGGACGGCACCGGGGGGATGTACTTCTCCGGCTCGCAGATCAGCGGCCACGACGGGGTGATGGACGTCCTGCTCGACGGGAAGAAGGGTGCCGCCGGCACGTTCGGCACGGCGGCGGACGCCTGGACCCACGTGGGCGGGAAGTTCACCGTCCGTGCCCGGGCGACCGGCGGCGACGGGAACGGTGCGGCCTTCATGCTCTGGCCGAACTCGAACCGCTGGGCGGACGGCGAGATCGACTACCCCGAGGGGAACTTCGAGACGTCGCCGATGGTCTTCCAGCACTCGATGGTCCCCGGCAGCGAGATGAACGCCACCGAGCACTGGACGGGTGCCTCCTGGCGGAGCTGGCACACGTACTCGATCGAGTGGATCCCCGGGAAGTCGGTGAGCTACCAACTCGACGGCAAGGTCATCAAGACGATCACCCGTGACGTGCCGAAGACCGGGCACCGCTACATGTTCCAGGTCGGGAACTGGGGCAAGACGGGGCACCTCTACATCGACTGGTTCACCACGTACGACTACGTGAAGTGACCCGCCGCGCGGTGGCCGTCGTCAGTTGATGATCGCGCCGCGCTCGTCGGCGGCCAGCACGGCGAGCCGGTCCCGCCACGCCTGCAGGGCCTCGGGGGACAGCCGGGGCCAGTCGGTGACCTCGCGGACGACGCGGATCGGGTCGGTGCTGCGGTAGGAGCGCGTCGGGTTGCCGGGGAACTTCCGATCGGTGACGTTCGGGTCGTCCTCGAAGGCGCCGGTCGGCTCGACCTCGTACACGCGGGGGAGTCCGTCGCCCGCGGCGAGCTCGGCGGCGAGGCCGGCACCGTCCTGCACCGCCGTGAAGTACACGTGGTTCATCACGACCTCGGGCCGGTAGTTGGACCGGAACCCGGCGGTCAGCAGGCCGCCGACCGGCAGGTCCGCCTTGGTGCCGTGGAAGAAGGGGCCGTCGTCGAGTGCGTCGCTCACGGCGCCAGGGTAGCGCCGTGCGCGCGGGCCGGTGCCGTCAGAGCAAGCCGGTGCCGTCAGAGCAGGCCGGCGTCGTCGGACCGGTGCCTGCACCCCCGAGCCTGCGAGCACGTGCTCCCCGGCGATGTCAACCCCCAATAGGCGTTGCAAATAACAACTACGCTCCCTCGACGGGCGACCGAGATGCGGTCGTCCTGGCGTCCGGACCAGACGCCACGAGTCACGTCAGGGAGTGACAGCTCATGCACAAACGCACCACCAAGCGAGCCACGCTCGCCGCCGTGCTCCTCAGCGCCGCGCTCATCGCCGTGCCGCTGGGACAGGGAAGCGCCGCCTTCGCAGGGACGTCGGCACCGCGCGGGAACGTCGGATCCTTCCAGCAGCAGTTCGTCGAGAACTTCAGCACCACCGCGTCGGCGAAGGGGCAGTTCGCGAAGACCTACGCGAAGTCCTGGCAGCCGTACCCGGACGGCAGCGGAGGCATGTACTCCGCCGGCACCCAGGTCAGCTCGCACGACGGCCTCATGGACGTCGTGCTCGACGGCAAGAACGGTACGGCGGGCACCTTCGGGACCCCGACCGACGCATGGACGCACGTCGGCGGGAAGTTCTCGGTCCGTGCCAAGGCGACGGGCGGGACCGGGAACGGCGCGGCCTTCATGCTGTGGCCGACCTCCGACAAGTGGTCCGACGGGGAGATCGACTTCCCGGAGGGCAACTTCGAGTCCACGCCGATGGCGTTCCACCACTCGATGACGCCCGGGAACGAGGCCAGCGCGACCAGCGCATCGACGGGGGTGTCCTGGCGCAGCTGGCACACCTACTCCGTCGAGTGGATCCCCGGGAAGTCGGTGACCTACCTGGTCGACGGCAAGGTCGTCCAGAAGGTCACGAAGGACGTCCCGAAGACCGCGCACCGGTACATGTTCCAGGTGGGCAACTGGGGCGCGACCGGACACCTCTTCATCGACTGGGTCAGCACGTACGACTACGTGGGGTGACCCGACGGGTCCGCCGTCCGGCGCAGGGCATCTCCGCCCTGCGGTGGACGCGGGCGGCGGGCCCCCTCCCATAGCGTTGCCGCCGTGATCGAAGTTGAGCACCTCACCAAACAGTACGGTCCCAAGACCGCCGTCGACGACGTCTCGTTCGTCGTCCGGCCGGGTAGTGTGACCGGCTTCCTGGGCCCGAACGGCGCCGGGAAGTCCACCACGATGCGCATGATCATGGGGCTCGACCGCCCCACCGCGGGACGGGCGACGGTCAACGGCCAGCCGTACCAGAGCTTCCGTGACCCGCTGCGGCAGGTCGGCGCCCTCCTCGAGGCGAAGGCCGTCCACCAGGGCCGGAGCGCGTACAACCACCTCCTCTCGCTCGCGGCGACGCACGGCATCCCGAAGTCCCGCGTGCACGAGGTCATCGACCTGACCGGGCTGGACTCGGTCGCGAAGAAGCGGGTCGGTGGGTTCTCCCTCGGCATGGGCCAGCGGCTCGGCATCGCGGCGGCGCTCCTCGGCGACCCGAAGACCCTCATCCTCGACGAGCCGGTCAACGGTCTCGACCCGGACGGCGTGGTCTGGGTGCGGCAGCTCGCCCGGCGGATGGCCGCCGACGGCCGGACCGTGTTCCTGTCCAGCCACCTCATGAGCGAGATGGCCCAGACGGCCGACCGCGTCGTCGTCCTCGGCCGCGGCAAGGTGCTGGCGGACGCCCCGATCGCCGAGTTCCTCGCCGCGGGCGAAGCGAACGGCGGCGGCTCACGGGTGGTCGTCCGCACGCCCGCCCCGGACCAGCTGTTCCAGGCGATCGGGCCGAACGCGACGGTGACCCCGCGCGACGACGGCTCGTTCCTCGTGGTCGGGCCGGACGCCACGACGGTGGGGAACATCGCCGCGCAGGTCGGCGTCCCGCTGCACGAGCTCACCCCGAGCGGCGCGAGCCTCGAGGAGGCCTACATGGCCCTCACCCGGGACGACGTCGAGTACCGATCGGAGGAGACCCGATGACCGCCACCACCACCCTGCCGGACACCGTCCGCCTCGGCTTCGGCCGCCTCGTCCGGAGCGAGTGGATCAAGCTCCGCAGCATCCGGTCCACGCTCTGGTGCTACGCGATCCTCGTCGTCGTGACGATCGCGATGGCGCTGCTCCTCGGGAGCGCGCTCGAACCGAACGGCCCGCTCGCGACGGACGACGCGAACGAGACCCTCGTCACGATCAACACCGCGAGCGTCGCGTTGACGGCGCTCGTCGTCGCGGTCCTCGGCGTGCTCATCATCACGGGCGAGTACGGCACCGGGCAGATCCGGTCCACCTTCACCGCCGACCCGGGTCGCACCGGCGTGATCCTGGCGAAGGCCGCGGTCCTCGCGGTCTCGACCTTCGTGGTCAGCGCGGTCTCGATCTGGATCGGCGTCATCGCCTCCGCGGCGCTGCAGGCCGGCAAGGGCGTGCACGTGGACCTCGCCGACCCGTCGGTGTTCATGCCGCTCCTCGGTGCGTCGGTGTACGTCACGCTCCTCGCCCTGCTCGCCTACGGCTTCGGGCTGCTCGCCCGGTCGAGCGCGGGTGGCATCGCGATCACCCTCGGGCTCCTCCTGGTGCTGCCCGGTGTGCTCTCCCTGGCGGCGGGCGCGATCAACGCGCAGTGGCTGATGGACGTGGTCGAGTTCCTGCCGGCCCAGGCCGGCGGGCACCTGTTCGCGTACTCGTCCGGCGCGGGCGCGCCGCAGCAGCCCGGCGTCGTCCTCGACGGGTGGGGCGGGTTCGCCGTCCTCCTGGCCGAGGTGGTCGTCGTGGGCGCGGTCGCGCTCACGGTCGCACGTCGACGCGACGTCTGACGCGACCACGATCCGGACTGGAGGCGCGGTGCCAGCTGGCACTCCTCCCTCGCAGGCTCGGTCGGCGCGCCCCGCGTGACGCTGGCGCGTCAGCGCTCAGCGGGGCGCGCTCCCGTCCGTCATCTCCGCAGGATCTCGTACCGGTGGAGCGTCACGCCGTTGTCGAACGTCCGGTGCTCCAGCAGGTCCAGCAGCAGCGGCTGCTGGATCGCGTCGGCAGGGGAGTCGAAGAGCGGGCGCCCCGCGCCCAGCAGGGCGGGGTGCGTGAAGATCATGAGCTCGTCGAGCAGCCCCGCGGCGAGCAGCTGCGTCGCGATGTCCGCACCACCGACGCCGATGTCGCCCTCGGACTCGTCGCGGAGCGTCGCGAGCCGGGCGATGGCGCCCTCGCCGAAGATCGTCGTGTTGTGGTCGGCCGCCGTCCGCGAGCGGGACACGAGCACCTTCGGCATCGCCGTCCAGATCTCGCCGTACTCGCGGAGGTAGTCGGGCAGCGACTCGTCCGTCCGGGCATCCGGCCAGAACGGGTCCATCATGTCGTGGATCACGCGGCCCTCGACGCCCATCGTCATCGCCGCCGCCCGCTCGTTGAAGAAGCGGTGCAGCGGCTCGTCGATGCGGATCCACTCGGGCTCCCCGAGCTCGCCCGCCGTTCCGGGACGGCCCTCGATGAACCCGTCGAGCGAGACGTTCATCCAGTACACGAATCGAGCGGGCACGTCGGACTCCTTCGTCGAACCGGCCAGTGGCAGCGAGGCTACGCCCGCCCGGGGCCGGACGACAGGATCGTTCGGTACCGGAACCAAGCGTGACAACGTCTCAGGGAAGTCATAGGGTGCCCCGTGTCGGCCCTGAACCCGCCGACGCCCACGGAACCCGCGAGCGGCCACGACGTCGTGCCCGCCCACCCGTGGTGCCCGACGCGACGGCCGGCGCTCTTCTCGCCGCAGCCGCCTCCAGACTCCCCGACCGCCTCGTTGTGCGGTCGCGCGTCTTCGTACCCGGATCCTCCACCAAGGAGCGCATCACCATGAAACGCACCATCCTCGTCGGCGCCGTCGCCGCGCTCGCACTCGCGACCGTGGCCGTCGGCGCCCCCGCCCAAGCGGGCGGCAGCGACCACCGGTTGCCCGGCCTCCGGCTCGGCACCGCCACCACCCTCGCGACCGGACTCGTCTCGCCGCTCAGCCTCGAGGTCGACCAGCGCGGTCGGGTCGACGTCGCGCAGAACTTCGCCGGTCAGCTGACCCGGGTCGGTCCCGGCGCGACCCGGACGACCCTCGCGACCGCTCCCACCGGGCTGGAGATCGGCGCGGTGTCCTCGCGCGCCGACTCGGTCTACTACGCCCAGAACGACCAGCCGAACGGCGTCGCACGCCTCATGGTGCTGCCGCCGCGCGGGGCGGCACGGCAGCTCGCTGACCTCGGCGCGTACGAGGCCCGGGTGAACCCGGACCGCGTCAACGGCTACGGCTTCCGCGGACTGCCGTCGGCCTGCGCGGCGCAGGTCGACCCGACGGGTCCGGCCGGGCCCGCGCGGTACCGCGGGGTGGTCGACTCGCACCCGTACGCGTCCCTCGCCCAGCGTGAGGGCGTGTACGTCGCCGACGCCGGTGGGAACGACGTCCTCCGGGTGGGCTACGACGGTCGCGTCTCGACCGTCGCCGTGCTGCCGCCCCAGCCGCCGATCCGCGTCGACGCTGCCACGGCCGCTGAATTCGGGTTCCCCGCGTGCGTGGTCGGCTACGGGTACGCCTTCGAGCCGGTCCCGACCGACGTCGAGCGCGGCCCCGACGGCTGGCTCTACGTGTCGACCCTGCCGGGTGGCCCGGAGAGTGCCTCCCTCGGAGCACGCGGGAGCGTCTACAAGGTGAACCCGTGGAACGGCGCCGTGCAGCGCGTCGCGACCGGGTTCGTCGGCGCGACGAACCTCGCGGTCGACCAGCGGTCCGGCGCAGTGCTCGTCACCGAGCTGTTCGGCGGCGCAGCCGGTACCGGTCAGATCTCGGTCGTCTCGCCGTGGTCGGGTCGCACGGTGCAGACCTTCGCGGTGAGCTCGCCCGCCGCGATCGAACTCCGGAACGGCGCCGTGTACGCCACCACCGACGCGTTCGTGCCGGACGAGACCGGCAACCCGCAGCCCATCGGGAAGGTGGTCCGCTGGAGCATCAGCGACAGCCACAACCACTCCCGCTGGGGTGACGACGGGGCGCGCGGCTGGCAGTGAGGGACCGGGCGGACGACGGGAACTGACGTCGTGGAGATCGATCCGAGCGAGTACCGCCGCACGCTGGACCGTGCGGCGGTGCACGCGCTCGACTGGATCACCAGCCTGCCCGACCGGACGGTCCGACCGGAACTGGACGTCGAGGGCGTGCTCGCTGCCCTCGACCGTCCGCTCCCGGCCGGGCCGTCCGACCCGGCCGGGGTCGTCGACGAGCTCGCGGCGCTCGCCGGACCCGGGCTCATGGCGATGCCGTCCGGGCGGTTCTTCGGGTGGGTGATCGGCGGGACGCTGCCCGCCGCGATGGGTGCTGACTGGCTGGTGAGCGCCTGGGACCAGAACGCAGCCATGCGCTACCCGACGCCGGCCACCGCCGCGCTCGAACAGGTCGCGGGCACGTGGCTGCTCGACGTGCTCGGGCTGCCACCGGAGTCCGACGTCGGCTTCACGACCGGCGCGACGATGGCCAACTGGACCGGGCTCGCGGCGGCTCGCGCCTGGGTGCTCGACGGCGTCGGGTGGGACGTCAACACCGCCGGGCTCACCGGTGCGCCGCAGGTGACCGTCCTCGCCGGCGCGGAACGGCACACCTCCCTCGACCTCGCACTCCGCTACCTGGGGTTCGGGACGCCGACGCTCGTCGACGCGGACGACCAGGGACGGATCCTCGTCGACGACCTCCGGGCACACCTCGACCGGGTCGACGGGCCGGTGATCGCCTGCCTGCAGGCGGGCAACCTGCACTCCGGGGCGTTCGACCCGATGCGCGCCGCGATCGCGCTCGCCCACGAGCACGGTGCGTGGGTGCACGTCGACGGCGCGTTCGGGTTGTGGGCGGCCGCGAGTCCGGCGTTCCGAGCGGCGGTCGGAGGCGGTTCCGGTTCCGGTCCCGGTTCCGGCGACGGCGAGGGTTCCGACGGCGGTGCCGGTTCCGGCCTGGACGGGATCGAGACGGCGGACTCGTGGGCGACCGACGCGCACAAGACCCTCAACGTGCCCTACGACTGCGGGGTCGCGATCGTCTCCCGGCCGTCCGTCACCCGAGCCGCACTCGGGACGAGCACGGCGTACCTCATCCGCGACCCGGCGGACGTCTCCGAACCGTTCGACCTCGTGCCCGAGATGTCCCGGCGGGCCCGGGGCGTCCCGGTGTGGGCGGCACTCCGCCAGCTCGGACGGAGCGGCGTCGTCGACCTCGTCGACGGCCTCGTCGCGAACGCCCGAGCCCTGGCCGACGGACTCCGGGCGCTCCCCGGCGCGCAGGTCGTCAACGACGTCGTGTTCACCCAGGTGTGCGTGACGTTCGGCTCCGACGAGCGCACCAGGGCCGTCACCGCCCGGCTCATCGAGGAGGGAGCGGTGTGGATGTCCGGCTCGCGGTGGCGCGGGCTCGACGTCCTCCGCATCTCCGTCAGCAACTGGTCGACGGACGACGACGACGTGCGGTTCGCGATCGAGGCGGTGCGCCGCGCGGTCGACGCGACCGCGCGGTGAGGGACAGCACGGTTTCGGACGGCGTGGTTTCGGACGGTGCGGTGCGGTGCGGTGCGGGGACGGCGCGGTGCGGGGACGAACCGGTCCCCGATCTCCGCGGCGGGCGTACGCTCGCGCTCGTCAGCACGCTCCTCGACGACGAGAGCAGGTCCACCGTGCGCCGATCAACCAAGGCACTCCTCGCGATCGTGACGGTCGCCGGTCTCGCGACCACGTTCCTCCAGGCCGGTGCCGACGCGGTACCAGCGCTCGCCGCGGGCACGACGTCCGCACCTGGCGGGGCCCTGACCCACCAGGGCGGCGCGGCACCCACGCACCAGAACCCGATGGCGCTCGCGCTGCCCGACGGGCAGACGGCGGCGAGCTGCGCGGACCCGACCGTCATCCGCGGCGCCGGGCGCGACCGGAACTGGTACCTGTACTGCACGACCGACGCGCTGACCGCGAGCGAGCAGAACCCGGACGGTTCCCTCGTGCAGCACGGCGTGCCGACCTACCGGTCCACCGACCTCACCCACTGGACGTACGTGAACGACGCCTTCCCGACGAAGCCCGCATGGGTGGGGAACGCCAACGGCATCTGGGCCCCCGACGTCGTGTACCGCGCCGGCAGTCACGGCAGCGCCGGGACCTGGTACCTCTACTACGCCGCGTCGGACACCCCGACCGCGACGGCCCCCACCGGCGGTGGATCGGCAGTGGGCGTGGCGACGAGCTCCAGCCCGACCGGGCCGTGGACCGACTCCGGCGGACCCGTGGTCGCTCCGGGAGGGCGTTGGGAGTTCGACCCGGAGGTCATCACCGACGGGGGGAGCACCTACGTGTACTTCGGCAGCTACTTCGGCGGCGTGAACGTCCGGCGTCTGACTGCCGACGGCCTGCGCTCCGACCCGTCGACGGAGCGGCAGATCGCGATCGACAACCGGTACGAGGGCGCGTACCTGATGCACCACGACGGGTGGTGGTACTTCATGGGATCCGCCACGAACTGCTGCAACGGCGCCCTCACCGGGTACGGCGTCTTCGTCGCCCGATCCCGCAGCCCGCTCGGCCCGTTCACCGACCAGGACGGGGTCGCCATCACCAGCACCCGGGTCGGCGGCACACCGATGCTCGCGCAGAACGGGAACCGCTGGGTCGGGACCGGGCACAACACCGTCGTCACCGACTTCGCCGGGCAGGACTGGATCGTCTACCACGCGGTCGACCGGAAGGACCCGTACTACGCGGGGCAGGCGACCTACACGAAGCGTCCGGTGCTCATCGACCCGCTCGACTGGGTACGGGGCTGGCCGGTGGTCCGCGGAGGCGCCGGACCCTCCGACACCGTGCAACCGGGCCCCGTGGCGCAGCCGGGGCAGCGGGCGACGTACCGCGCGTCGATCGCCACAGTGGACGTGCCGGGGCGGTTGATCCGCTCGGCCTCGACGTCGTTCGACGGCTCCGCGCTGCCACCCGCGCTCACCTGGACCCGCGAACCCGCCGCGTCGACCTGGACCGTCAGCGGCGGTGCGTTCCGCTGGCAGACGCAGGCCGCCGACATCCACCCGCCGGCGACGCCGCTCGCCTCGGTGCTCACCGAACCGGCGCCGCGCGGCGACTACGTCCTCCAGACGACCGTCGCCGTCGACACCCCGGCCACCGGCGACGGGGTGAACTACGTGCAGGGCGGGCTCATCGTGTACGGGGACGACGGCAATTACGTCCGCCTGACCTCGAACTCGATCTTCAACACGCGGCAGACGGAGTTCGGGAAGGAGGTCTCGCCGCAACCCGCGGGAGCGCCGAACTACGGGAACATGGTCGTCGGGCCGGTGGGGGACCGGACGACGCTGCGGATCGTGCACCGTGTCGTCGGCGGGGACGACCGGTACACCGCGTACACCAGCGTCGACGGTCGGCACTTCGTCCGGGGTGGGACCTGGACCGCGGACCTCGGGTCGAGCCCGCGGGTCGGGCTGATCTCGCTCGGTGGGGCGGGGTTCACGAGCACGTTCGACGACCTGCGGGTGAGCACGGTGCGGACGGCGGACTCTGCGCGGTGAGATCGCACTTTCGCGGCCCTCGCCGGCCCCGTCGGCCGCGAAAGTGCGATCTCACGCGTCAGAAACCCGCCCCGAGGCGGCGTCCTCGCCCCCGTTGAGCCGGAGAACGAAGTCCGGTCGGCCCCCGCTCCGCCGCGATGCGATGATGCATCGTTGCGTGCTGCTGCCGAGAACGAGGGTGTGATGGGTCCGAGTGAAGGACACGAGGGGCGATCACCGCTCCTCGACGGGCGGTACCGCCTCGAAGCGGCGATCGGGCAGGGCGGGATGTCCGTCGTGTACCGCGGGGTGGACGAGAGCCTCCACCGCCCGGTCGCGATCAAGGTCTTCCACGCCGGCATCGTCGACATCGCCCGGCAGGAGGCCGAGCTCGGCGTCCTCGCCTCCCTCGAGCACCACAACCTCGTCAGCCTGCTCGACGCCGGCATCGTCACCGGCCAGGACGGCACGCAGCAGCGCTTCATCGTGATGGCGCTCGTCGTCGGCCAGGACCTCGAGGCCCGACTGTCCGTCGGCCCGCTCGCGTCGCGGCACATCGCCGAGATCGGCTACGACATGGCCGAGGCGCTCCACTACATCCACGCCCACGGTGTCGTGCACCGCGACATCAAGCCGTCGAACATCCTGCTCGTCGACTACGGCAACGACTCCGACCGTGCCCGTGCCCGGCTGACGGACTTCGGCATCGCGCTCGCCGCAGGGGTCGAGCGGCTGACGGCCGACGGCGTGACGACGGGCACGGCCGCCTACCTCAGCCCGGAGCAGGCGCGCGGTGGCGACGTCGGGCCGGCGAGCGACGTGTACTCGCTCGGCCTCGTCCTGTTGCAGTGCTTCACCCGGCGCCGGGAGTTCCCCGGCTCACTGGTCGAGTCCGCCGTCGCACGGCTCTCCCGCGACCCCGTCGTCCCCGAGCCCCTGCCCGAGCACTGGAAGCAGCTGCTCCGCGCGATGACCGCGCAGGACCCGGCCGCGCGCCCACTCGGTGCCGAACTCGTCACGCTGCTGCGGGACGTCGTCATCGCCGAGACCTCCGGCAGCGACCACGTCGTCGACCCCACGGTCGACACCGCGCCGATGCCCGCCGAGCCCCGGCCCGGCACCGACGCCGGCAGCACCGGCACCGGCACCGGCACCGGGACCCGCACCGGCACCGACCCCGACGCGGCCCGCCCCGCCACGCTCGACTCCCTACCCAACGAGTCCCTGCAGCGCACGACGGCGATGGCTGCCCGGCTCTTCGACGCTCCGATCGCCCTGGTCGAGGTGCTCGACGAGGACCGCGAGTGGTCGCAGTCCTACATCGCCGAAGGTGTCGACGAGTCCGCACGGAGCATCAGCTTCCGGAACGGCTTCGCACCCGTGCCGATCCCGGTCGTCATCCCGGACGGCTCCACGCACCCGGAGATGCAGCACAGCCCGCTCGTCACCGGTCCGCTCGGCATCCGGTTCTACGTCAGCGTGCCGCTGGTCAAGCACGACGGGACCGCGATCGGCACCCTCGCCGTGCTCGACACCCGTGCTCGCCAGGCGACCGAGGCGGACCTCGAGAACCTCCGTGACCTGGCCGCGCTGGCCGTCACGCAGCTCGAGCTCCGGCAGGAGTCGCTCCGCACCACGAGCGAGTCCATCCCGCTCGGGCAGCGGACCGGCAACTAGCCGTCAGCCCTCGGTGAGCGCCGCCGCGTAGGCACGGACCGACCGGTTGTAGCGCGGCAGCGTCGGCTCGACAGCCTCGATCGCCACGCGGAGGGCTTCGTCGTGCCGCCCGGCGCTGTGCAGCGCGAGCGCGAGGAACACCCGCGGCGCGGCACCGGTCGCCGGGTGCTCGGGGGCGTCTCGGAGCATCGCGATCGCTTCCTCGACACGACCGAGGTTCCTCAGGGTCGATGCGTGCTGCACGACGAGCTGCGCGGCGCGCACCGGGTCGACGTCCGCCAGACCGGCGGCCGTCGCGGCCGTGTAGTGCACGTCCGCCTCGGCCTCGTGCCCCGCGGAGTCGAGCGCCCCGCCCAGTTCGAACGCACCGAGCGCGGGGTGCGGTGCACGCGCCGCCAGGTCGCGCATGCGCGCGGTGCGCGCCGCGTCGTCGACGGTCTCGTCACTCCAGAGAGCGGCGATCTGGTGCTCCCAATCACCGGCCTGGAGGCGCGTCACATCTCCGCCACGCGCCTCCCGTCCGGTGGTGGTCGCGTCGTGCGTCTCGGTCATGCGGACCAGGGTAGTGGCGCGGACGGCGGGGCCGGCGTGGTCGTTGCGCGCGCGGCCTTGCGACGTCGCGGTTGTCGTACGACTGCGGCTTCGACGCTGGTTGCGCGCGGCGGTCAGCGCTGGGGGAGGAGGCCGTCGGCGACCGTCGCGCGGAAGGACCGCACGAGGGGGATGTCCGGGCGGACGAGGGCCGGCTGCTGCCAGGCGAGCGCGGAGCCGACGGCGGGGTACTCGGCGGCGCGGACGAACCACGGGTCGTGGTGGTCGAGCGCTTCGAGCCGGATCGAGGCCGGGCTGCCGTCGAAGACCGCTGACCACTCGACCCAGGGTGCGACCGACCCGTGCACGGCGTCCTCGCCCTCCGCGTTGGCGGTGCGGACGGTGATGTCGTCGCAGGCGGCGAACCGCCAGAAGAACCCGCCGTAGCCCGCGCCGACCCGGCCGTTGCTGCCCGGGCCGCCGAGGTGGACCACGTGCGGGCCGGGGGAGCGGAACGACGACGACCAGGTCAGCTCCCAGCCGCTGTCGACCGTTCGCCACGCGAGGAGGCGGTCCTCGTGGAGGACCACCGCGCGGTCCGGCCCGCGCCAGACGAGCTCCTGCGTGGTCGTCCCACCGTGCTGCCCACCGTGCTGCTCGGCGTGCACGACCTCGACGCTGCCGTGGTCATCCCGCCAGACGTAGCCCTGGCCGTGCACGTACGTCCGACCACCCCAGCAGTTGACGCCCTCCACGTCGGGGACGGCGAACCCGACACCGCAGTGCCAGTCGTGGTCGGCGGGGTGGTGCGCCGTGACGACGGAGCCGCCGAGCGTCCGGACGGGGTGCAGGTACGGACGGGGGGAGGACGTGGCGATGGTGCCGGCGCCGTCACGTTCGGTGGCGACCTCCGCCCCGTCGACGCGCAGGACCTGCAGCACCTCGTCCGTGGCGGTGTGGGCCCAGGGGGCGCCGACCTCGGAGAACAGCGCGCGTTCGTCCGCCGCGCGGTCGACGATCGCCTCGATGTCGGTCACCAGCGGTCGTCGGTCGGGGCCCTCGCCCTCCCACGTCACCCAGGGGTGGTCGATCTGGACGGGTTCGGTGGCGCGGACGGCCTCGAGGACCTCGACGAACGCCCCCGTGGAGACGAGCGGCACGAGCAGCTCGTCGCCGGACGACCGGTGCGCGAGGAGGTTCTCGAGCAGGTCGGTCCGGCCCACGGCCTCGGTGACGCCGTCCACCGTGACCTCGTCCGACGTGTAGTGCAGGACCGCGCTGCCGGTCGTGCCGCGGACCCGCACGGTGGGGAGTACCTCGCTCGGCCCGCAGAGCGTGAGGGCGGCGGTCGCCTCGAGCCCGGCGGCCGAGGTGACCCGGACAGCCGAGGTGTCGTCACCGTCGATCGCGTTCGCCCGGTACAGCTCGACCTCGACCCGCGCGACGTCGGCCGCGCGACGGCAGCCGACCAACGCCAGGGCGGTCGCGACGGCGTGCGCGAGGGGGTTCGTGACGACGCCGTCGAGCACGTCGACCCCGCCGACCCGGCGCCGTCCGGCCCACCCGGAGCGGTCCCAGTACGCACGGCTCCGCGTCCAGGTGCCGACGGCGGCGGCGGAGCGGACCGTGCCGACGAGCGACCCGTCGCGGAAGGCGGGGAGCGCATCGGAGCCGAGACTCTGGAACCCGACCTGGACGACACGGCCGGTCCGGCGCTCGGCGTCGAGCAGGCTGGCGAGGGCCTCACGGGTGGTCACCGGCGGCTTCTCGAGGAGGACGTCCGCGCCGGACTCGAGCGCGGCGACGGCGAGGGGCAGGTGCGCGCCGATCGGGGCCGCGATCACGACGACGTCGACGGGACCGTGCTCGCGGGCGGCGACGACGTCGGTCGCGACGGGGCTGCCACCGTCCGTCGCGGCGCCGAGCGTGGGGTCGACGACGGCGGTCAGCGTGCACACGCCCGAGGCGACCAGTCGGTCGATGTTCGCGCGGTGGTGCAGGCCGTACCCGCGCGCCCCGACGAGCACCACGCCCGGCAGGGTCATCGACCGGTGCCGATCCTGATGCGGGTCCGGCCGGGGGAGCGACCGGTGACCTGGACGTGCTCGCCGTCGGGTCGGTCCGTGCCGCCGAGGAACGCGTAGTCCTGCCCCGGCGCGTAGAACGCCGGCTGCTCCGGACCGCTGCCGTTGCCCGGCCCGAACGTGATCGACGAGGAGCCAGCGCGGTAGCGCCCGTCGCCCGCGACGAGGACGCGCTCCCGGGTCGCGGCGTCGGTGCTCACACCCGAGAAGGTACCCCCGGCGCGGAAGGTGAGTTGCAACGACCACGGCACGTCGGCGCCCTCGGTCACGACGTCGAGCACGACCGCGTCGGGCGTGACGGCGACCTCGACCGTCGTGGTGAGCGAGACCCGGTCCTGGTCTCGTGCGTCGAAGGCCATCGACGCCGAGAACCGTCCCTCGTCGCCGAGCTCGTACGCGCCGTCGCTCCGCCGGGCAGCGGTCGGCAGCGGCTGGTGGTAGCCGGCGGACACCGTCTCGGTGAGGCGGAAGCGCCCGTCCCCCAGGTCGTCCAGCACGGTCGGCCGGAAGGGGCCGAGGCCGAAGAACTCCCGCGACAGCCGGACGTCCGACAGCACGACGTCGCCCGCGAGGACGCGGAGGAACGTCGGGCTGTTGGCGAGGCCGGAGCGGACGTGACCGGTGGCGGGGACGTCCGACCCGGCGAACAGCACGACGCTCCGGTCGGCCTCGCGGACGTGCACGACTCGGGCAGCGGCGAAGTGCGCGGTCCCGAGGGGGAGCGGAGCCGCCTCGGGGAGTGGACGGGCGAGGATCGGGTCGGTCATGGCGCGGGCGGCGACGGCTCCCGGCTGCCACATCTCGGCGACCGCGGCCCGGGCGGCGACCGCGGCCAGGTCAGCACGCCCGTCGAGGACGGCGACGTGCCACAGCAGCGGAGCGAAGGCGCCGATGCCGAACGGCTTCGACTGGTCCTGCCGGCGGGACTGCACGGTCTCGACGGTGTCGTCGGGCAGGAGGAGCGCGAGCGTGGCGTCGAGGGACCGGCGGACCGGATCGAGCAGGGCCGGGCGTTCGAGCACCTCCGCGAGCACGAGGAACGACGGGCACGACACCGCCGCCGCGTAGTTCGGGCTCCGCTCCGACCAGAGGCCGTCCGCGTCGATGTCGGGCCCCTCGGCGAGCCACTCGTCGATCCGGGCGACGAGCGCGGCGTCCGGGTGGAGTCGGTGGATCCTGGCGAGTGCGGCCGCGATCTCCCACCGGTGGTTCGGCGTGTGCACGCCGCCGGTCAGGAGCGCCGGGGCCGCTCGCCGGACGATCGCGTCGAGGTCGTCAGCGAGTTCCGCCGCTGCCGGGACGGAGTCCCGGTAGGGGGCCAGCAGCTGGAGGGCGTCGCAGACGTCGTTGACGGTGAACGCCGAGTCCGGCGGCGAGAGCACGTTGTCACCGCCGACGAACGTGCCGCCCGGTGACTGCCGGGCCGCGAGGTGCCGGACCCAGCCGTGCGCGGTGGCGAGGTCCGGGTCGTGGTGATCCGTTCCTCCAGGCCCGCTCCGGACCCACGCACCGACCAAGGTGAGCGCGCGTGCCATCAGTTCACGGTGTTGGAGCGTCGCTGGGTCGTCGTCGGCGAGCCGGAGGCGGGCGGCCTCCGCGTCGGCGGCCGGGCCGACGGCGTCGAGGAAGCCCATCAGTCCTTGAGACCCGCGTTGAGGTCCGCGCCGTTCACGTACTTCTGGAACACCAGGTACAGGAGCAGCAGCGGGATGATCGAGATCACCGAGGCGCCGAGCAGGACCGTCCAGTTGACGTTCTCGGCCCCGACGATGCTCTGCAAGGCGATCTGGATCGTGAACTGGTGCGGGTCGTTGAGGACCAGCAGCGGCCAGATGTAGTCGTTCCAGCGCCACTGGAACGAGAAGATCGCGAGCGTCAGCATGATCGGCCGGGAGATCGGCAGCATGATGCGCCAGAAGATCCCGAACTCGCTTGCACCGTCGATGCGGGCGGCCTCGACGAGGTCGTCCGGCACCGTGATGAAGAACTGCCGGAACATGAAGATGCCGGTCGCGGTGATGACCGACGGCACGATGATGCCGGCCAGCGAGTCGTACATGCCGAGGTCGCGGATCACGATGAACGTCGGCGCGAGGATGACCTCCGTGGGGAGCATCGTCGTCGCGAGGATGCAGACGAAGAACACCTTGAGCCACTTGTTGTCGTACTTCGCCAGGGCGTACCCGGTGGCGGCGCTCGCCAGGACGGTCAGGACCGTGGTGACGAGGGCGACGATGATCGTGTTGCCGAAGTACCGGGCGAAGTCGTAGCTCGACCAGGCCTCGACGAAGCCGCTGATCGACCACGTCTTCGGGAGCAGGGTGAGCGGGTACGAGAACAGTTCGCCGCCGGGCTTGAAGGCGCTCAGGACGAACCAGAGGACCGGGAAACCGAACGCGATGATGAAGACCCAGAGGAGGGCGGTCGCCGCGATGGCCTTGGGGCGGGGCGGGCCCTGGTGGGCCTGCTTGCGGGCGCGCTTGGAGTTCGTGCGCGCCGTGGCCGTCGTGCCTCGGGTCGCTGTGCCCCGGGTGCCGGGGGTGCCCGGGGTGCCGGGGGTGCCCGGGGTGCCGGGGGTGCCCGGGGTGCCGGGTGCGGGCATGGTGGCGGTCATCGACGGGCCTCCGTCCGACGGTTCACGGCCAGCTGGATGAGCGCGATGGCCATGAGGATGAGCATGAGGACCATCGACGCCGCACTCGCGTAGCCGATGTGGGCGTTCTGGAACCCGTTCGTGTAGATGTACTGCACGAGCAGGTTGTTGTCGGTACCGGGGCCGCCGCCGTTGAGCGCCTGGATCGTGGCGAACTCCTTGAAGGCGCCGAGCGACGACAGCAGGATCACGATGAAGGACGTCGGCGCGATGCTCGGCAACGTGATGTAGCGGAACTGGTGCCAGGCGCCGGCACCGTCGAGCGACGCGGCCTCGTAGTACGACGGCGGCACGTTCCGGATCGCGGCGACGAACAGCAGCATGTTGAACGCCGCCCCGGCCCACGCGGTGGCGAACACCACGACGAGCAGCGACAGGTCCGCGTTCGACTGCCACGGCACCGCCTTGCCGCCGAAGGACTCGATGACGAAGTTCGCCAGGCCGAAGTTCTCGCCGAACATCCACCGCCAGATCACACCGGTGACGATGGGGGAGATGAGCCACGGCACGAAGAACACGATGCGGGCGACGCTCCTGCCCTTCGCCGCGGGGCTCGTGAGCATGAGGGCCATCGACAGCGCCAGGACGAAGCCGAGCGGCACCGCGACGATGGCGTAGACGAACGTGCGGAGCAGCGCCGCGTAGAAGGTGTTGTCGGCGAAGAGCTCGAAGTAGTTCTCGAGGCCGATGAACTTCGGGTCGACGACACCGTTGTAGTCGGTGAACGAGTAGCCGAGGCCGATGACGGCGGGCCAGACGAAGAACACCACGAACAGGACGGCGTTGACGCTCACGAACAGGATCGGGGCGAGGACGGGTCGGCTGACGCCGGAGCGGCGGCGCTTCGTCGTCCGAGCGGCGCCGGGCCTGCCGGGCGGGACCGGGGTGGGCACGGCGGTCTGCACGTCGCCGGCTGCGGTGGGGATGCTCACGATGATCCTCTTCGTTCGTCGTGCGGTGGTTCGGCTGTCAGGACCGAGCAGCGCGGCCGGGTGCTGCCACACCCGGCCACGCGCACGTCACCCGACGTGGTCCTCGTAGTACTTCGTGATCGTCGACAGGGTCTCCTTGGCGGACTGCTGACCGTTGATGAGCTTGCCGACCTCGGCCGTGGTCGGGTCGGTGCCGAGTTCCTTGCCCTCGACGGCCCACTTGGCGCTCTCCTTGGCGTAGGAGCTCGAGATGGGATCGGCTGCGTCGATCTCCTTCTGGTACAGCGCGAACGAGTCCTTCGCGGCCTGCGACTCGAACGGGTAGGAGATGTCCAGCCCGGTCTCGACCGGCAGGAAGCCGTTCGTCGTCACGAGCTTCGCGTAGTTCGTCGGGTCGTACATGAAGTCGATGAACTTCTTCGCTGCCTTCCCGCGGGCGTCCGAGTTCTCGAAGCCGACGATGTTGCCGCCGTAGTTGATCTCGGTCGCGTGCGTCGGGTCGGCCGGGGTCGCAGCGCTCGCCCAGTCGAAGTCGGTGATGTTCGACGCGAAGTCCGAGGACTGCCAGACGCCGGAGAAGTACGCCACGACCTGGCCGCTCTTGAACAGGGCGTTCGGGTCCTGCCCGCTCGTCCACACCGACTTCGGCATGGTCGAGTCGTCGTTCATGTCGGCGAAGTCCTGCAGCGCGGCGACGGTCTTCGCGTCGTTCGGGAACGAGCCGTCCTTCTTCTGCTGCATGAAGTCGGTGCCCTTGGTGAACATGTAGGCGCGCAGTCGCGAGGGCGACGAGTCGAACACGAGGTCGTACTTCGCGCCGGTCTTCGCCTTCACCTGGTCGGCGGCCTTGAGGAACTCGTCCCAGCTCCACGCCTTCGCCGGGTCGGTCGGGTAGGCCACGCCGGCCTTCTCGAACAGCGACTTGTTCACGAACAGACCCGCTGCGGTGACGTCGGACGGGATCGAGGTGACCTTGCCGTCGTCGTCCTTCGCGATGATGTCGGTGTCGATCTTGTTGGCCTTGTCGTCGACGATCGAGGACAGGTCGACGGTCTTGCCGGTCCAGATCGGGTCGATGCCCGCGGCGCGGACGACGTCGGGCAGCGACTTCGCCTGCGCGGATTCGCGGAGCTTCGTCTGCAGGCCGTCGTACGGCAGGTTCACGATCTTCACCGCGACGCCGGTCTTCTTCTCGTAGTCCGTCGCGAGGTCCTGGTAGCCCTTCTCCTGCGCCGTCGAGGTCGACAGCCAGAACGTCAGGCTGTCCACCTTGCCGCTGTCGCCGGAGCTGCCGGACGCACAACCGCTGAGGAGCGCGAGTGCGGCGATCCCGCTGGCGAGTGCCAGCATTCTCTTGGATGACTTCATCGTCACTGCTTTCGTTCGGGGCCACGGGCTGCTGCCGCGGGCGAGCGTTCGGGGTGTCTCGGCCGAGGACACAAGGTCTACACGAGGACGGCCCGTCTGGCAAGCGCTTTCCTGACGAATGTCCCGACATGGTGGCGTCCCCGTCTCCGGTCCGTCAGCAACAGGGCGGAGCCGCCCCGCGCCTCCTGGAAATCGCTATCCTCACCACAGACCGCGCGCTGCGCGGATCGGACTGGAGGCACGACATGCCCGAGCGAGGCACCGTCACCCTGGCCGACGTGGCTGAGCGGGCAGGCGTGTCGCTCGCGACCGCCTCGCGGGCACTCAACGGCAGCACGCGGAAGGTCCGACAGGAGTCGGTCGACCGCGTCCACGCCGCCGCGCAAGAGCTCCGGTACACCGCCAACGTGCAGGCGCAGGCAGTGGCCCGCGGGACGACCACGACCCTGGCGCTCGTCGTCGGCGACATCGCCGACCCCTACTTCGCGGCCATCGCGGCCGGCGCCATCCGTGCGGCGGACGAGGCGGGGCTGGTCGTCACGATCACCTCGACCGGCGGTGACCCCGCACGCGAGGCCGACGTGCTCGGCGTCGTCGCCGGCCTGCGCCCGCGGGCCGTCGTGCTGGCGGTCAGCCGGCACCTCGGGGGCGACGCAGACCTCGGCGCCGCCGTCTCCGGGCTCATCGCGGCCGGGGCCGGTGTGTCCGCGCTCGTGTCCGACCTCGACGGCGCGGTCGCCGGGGTCCGGGGCGTGCAGCCGCTCGTCATCCGCAACCTCAGCGGGGCGGCGTCCCTCGCCGGGGCGCTCGTCGAGCAGGGGCACGACTCGTTCGCCGTGCTCGCCGGCGACCCCGACCTCGTGACGGCGCACGCCCGGGTCGAGGGGTTCGTGGCGGGACTCGCTGCGCACGGGCTCCGCCTGCCGGACGCGTCGATCGTCACGTCCGAGTTCTCCCGCGACGGCGGCCACCGGGCGATGTCCGTGCTCCTCGACCGCGCGGCCGCCGGGCTCGCGGCGCTGCCGCGGTGCGTGTTCGCGGTGACGGACCTCATGGCGGTCGGCGCGGTGGCGGCGATCCGGGAGCGCGGGCTGGTCCCCGGCGTGGACGTCGGCGTGGCGGGGTTCGACGACGTGCGGATGCTCGCCGACGTCGTGCCGGCGCTCAGTACCGTGCGGCTCCCGCTCGAGGAGATCGGCGCGCTGGCGGTGCGGCGGGCGCTCGGGCTCGAGGCCGACGGCGCGATCGACGGCGAGGTCGTGCTGCGCGCGAGTACCGCGCGGTAGCGCCGCGGCGGGCGGCGCGTCGTGTGACTTCGGCGGGCCTGACTCCGCCGCCGGCCGCCGCGCGCTGAGATCGCACTTCGTGCCGGTTGGCGTCGCCGCTTCCTGCACGAAGTGCGATCTCGGCGGACCTGAGCGGCGCGTCGTGTGACTTCGGCGGGCCTGAGCCTGCTGGCGGCTGCCGCGCGCTGAGATCGCACTTCGTGCCGGTTGGCGTCGCCGCTTCCTGCACGAAGTGCGATCTCGGCGGACCTGAGCGGCGCGTCGTGCGACCTCGGCGAGCCTGACCCGCCCACCCAGCCCGACCCGACCCCGCCCGGCCCGACCCGTCCCGACCGCCCCCAGCCCCGACGCGGCAACGGGTGCAACCAGGTGCGCGGAACGCGACACGTGGTGTACGGTTCCCGGCAAGCGCTTTCCAGCCCGTCGGGAAGCCGGCCACAGCGAGCAAGGGAGCACGCGTTGACCACGCGAACCATCGGCATCATCATGAACGGCGTCACCGGACGCATGGGCTACCGGCAGCACCTCGTCCGGTCGATCCTCGCCATCCGGGACGACGGCGGACTCCTGCTCCCCGACGGCACCCGCGTGCAGCTCGAACCCCTCCTGGTCGGCCGGAACGCCGCGAAGCTCGAGGAGATCGCGAACCGGCACGGCCTCGAGCACTGGACGACCGACCTCGACACCGCGCTCGCCGACCCCCGCTGGGACGTCTTCGCCGACTTCGCCGTGACGAGCGCCCGCGCCGACGCCCTCCGCAAGGCGATCGCCGCCGGCAAGGCGATCTACACCGAGAAGCCGACGGCCGAGACCTCCGCCGAGGCGCTCGAACTCGCGCAGCTGGCCGCCGACGCCGGGGTCCCGAACGGCGTCGTGCACGACAAGCTCTACCTGCCGGGCCTCCGGAAGCTCCGCCGTCTGATCGACTCCGGGTTCTTCGGCCGGGTCCTCAGCGTCCGCGGGGAGTTCGGCTACTGGGTGTTCGAGGGGGACTGGCAGAGCGCGCAGCGTCCGAGCTGGAACTACCGCCGCGAGGACGGCGGCGGCATCGTCGTCGACATGTTCCCGCACTGGAACTACGTGCTCGAGCAGCTCTTCGGCCGCGTCGAGTCGGTGTACGCCCGCGCGGTGACGCACATCGAGCACCGCACCGACGAGCAGGGCCACGAGTACCCGGCGACGGCGGACGACGCCGCCTACGGGGTGTTCGACCTCGCGGGTGGTGTCACCGCGCAGATCAACTCGAGCTGGGCGGTCCGCGTCGACCGCGACGAGCTCGTGGAGTTCCAGGTCGACGGCACGGACGGCAGCGCGGTGGCGGGCCTGTTCGGGTGCCGGATCCAGCCGCGGACCGCCACGCCGAAGCCGGTGTGGAACCCCGACCTCAAGGACGAGCGGGACTACCGCGGGCAGTGGCTCGAGGTCCCCGACAACGAGGAGTTCGGCAACGGCTTCCGTGCGCAGTGGGAGGACTTCCTCCGCGACCTCCTGGCCGGGCGCCCGCACCCCTACGACCTGCTCTCCGGTGCCCGCGGCGTCGCACTGGCCGAGGCCGGTCTGCGCTCGAGCGCCGAGGGTCGACGAGTCGACCTGCCGGAGCTCGACCTGCCGGAGCTCGACCTGCCGGAGGCGGACCTGCCGGAGCGGCGCCTGTCCACCGGGGCCGAGCCGCGCCTCCAGGCAGAGACGCCGGAGGTCGCCCAGCGCACGGAGACCGTCGGAGCCCGCGCGTGACCGACTCCTTCACCCTCCTCGCCGCGGACGGCACGACGCGGACGGAAGCCGCACGCGAGCCGGCCGTGACCGCGGCGGCGAAGCCGACCGGTCCGCTCACCGAACGGGTCGTCTACGCAGCCGCACACGTCGTCCCACGGGTCGCCGCCGACAACACGCCGGGAGCCCCGGCCGACCTCGACTGGGACGCCACCCTCGCGTTCCGGCACCACCTCTGGTCGTGGGGGCTCGGCGTCGCCGACGCGATGGACACCGCGCAGCGGAACATGGGCCTCGACCCCGCCGCCACCCGCGAGCTCGTCACCCGCAGTGCGCACGAAGCGCAGTCCGTCGGAGGCCGCATCGTCGTCGGCGTCAACACGGACGACCTGCTCGACGAGACGGCGAGCGAACAGCAGATCGTTGACGCGTACGTCCGGCAGCTCCACCACGCCGAGGACGCCGGCGCCGGGGTGGTGCTCATGGCCAGCCGGCACCTCGCCCGGTTCGCGACCTCCGCCGCGGACTACCGCCGCGTGTACGCCCGGGTCATCGAGCGGGCGAGTGCGCCCGTGGTGCTGCACTGGCTGGGGGAGGCGTTCGACCCCGCGCTCGCCGGGTACTTCGGCGGCGCGGACGGGCCGGACACCGTCCTCGCGATCATGCGCGACGCTGGATCCCGGGTCTCGGGCATCAAGATGAGCCTGCTCGACGCGAGCGCCGAGGTCGCCCTGCGCGACCGGCTCCCGGAGACCGCCCGCATGTTCACCGGCGACGACTTCCACTACGTGGACCTCATCGCCAGCGGGAGCGACGCCCTCCTCGGCGCCTTCGCCGCCGTCGGCCCCATCGCGTCCGCCGCCGTGCGCGCCCTGCCCGACGAGGCCTGCTACCGCGCCCTCCTCGGTCCCACCGAAGCCCTCTCACGCCACGTCTTCAGCGCCCCCACCTGGCACTACAAGACCGGCATCGCCTTCCTCGCCTGGCTGAACGGCCACCAGCCCGCGTTCGCCATGGTGGGCGGCCAGCACGCGGGCCGGTCCCTGCCGCACCTGTCCGAGACGGTGCGGCTCGCGAACGCCTGCGGCGCCCTCGAGGACCCGTCGCTCGCCGCCTCGCGCTGGCACGACCTGCTCACGTCGGCCGGTGTGCCGGTGACGGCCTGGAGGCCCGGATCACCCGCCGCCGAACCCGCCGTCGCCGAGGTGGTCGCGTGAGCACCGCAGCAGGCGCGGTGGTCCCCGTGCGGCCGGGTGCGGTCGCACCGCACCCACGCCTCTCGATCAACCAGGCGACGATCAAGTACGCCGCGCTGTCCGACGCGCTCGACACCGTGCGGGCCGCCGGGGTCGGGGCGATCGGCACGTGGCGGGAGCCCGTCGCCGAGGTCGGGCTCGACGAGGCCGTCCGCATGGTCGCCGACTCCGGGCTCCGGGTCTCGTCGCACTGCCGGGGCGGGTTCTTCACCCTGCCCCCGGGGGCCGACCGCCAGCGCGCGCTCGACGACAACCGTCGGGCGATCGACGAGACCCGTGCCCTCGCCGCAGCCGGCGCCGGGGGATCGGCAGCGGTCCTCGTGCTCGTCGCCGGGGGACTGCCCGACGGGTCGCGGGACCTCGCCGGGGCGCGAGGCCGCGTGGCCGATGCCCTCGCCGACCTCGTGCCGCACGCGCTCGACGCCGGCGTGCAGCTCGCCGTGGAGCCCCTGCACCCGATGTACGCCGCCGACCGGGCCGTGGTGTCGACCCTGGCGCAGGCGCTCGACCTCGCAGCGCCGTTCCCGGCCGCTGCCGTCGGTGTCGTCGTGGACACGTTCCACGTGTGGTGGGACCCGGCGCTCGCCGCGTCCGTGGCCCGCGCCGGAGCCGCCGGCCGGATCGCGTCGTTCCAGGTGTGCGACTGGCTCACGCCGATCGCCGCCGACCCGCTGCTGTCCCGGGGTGTGATGGGCGACGGGCACATCGACTTCGGGCCGGTGACCGCAGCGGTCTCGGCCACGGGCTACTCGGGTGACGTCGAGGTGGAGATCTTCAACCAGGCGGTGTGGGACACGCCCGCGGCGTCGGTCGTGGAGCGGGTCGTGCGGGCCTTCGCGTCCGAGGTGCCCCTGCCCGCCTGACCCGGCCCTCCCTCGCACCGTGCGAGGCCGCCCGGCTCCGCCCCCCTCGCACCGTGCGAGGTGGGGCTCCGACGGTGCGAGGTTCCGCACTCGGTGGGACCCCGGGCGCCTCGCACGGAGTCCGGGACCTCGCACCGGACGCCGACGCGCGCCGCGACCTCGCACCGTGCGAGGTCCGCCCGCGCCTCAGCGCCGCCGGACGAGCACCACGCTGTCGACGACCTCGTGCGGCTCGCCCTCGGGTGTGCTCGCCGTGCGCGGCCGGAGCTCGGCGGCGAGCACCTCCCAGGTGGCGTCGAGCCCGAGCGCCGCGAGGTCCTCCGCCGGCGTCGGGAACCGGTACGCCCGCAGCTCCTCGGGCAGGTCCCCGTGCGGCGGTGCGGCATGCGCGGTGACGAGCAGGTGTCCTCCCGGCGCGACGAAGTCGGTCGCCCGCCGCAGGACGGCCTCGCGGGGGATCGCCACCGGCCACGACTGCAGGAACGACGCCGTGACGAGGTCGAACAGCGCCGCCGTCGTCCACCGCGCGAGATCGGCCGCGACGAACGCCGTCCGCTCCTCCAGCCCCGAGGCGACGGCGGCCCGTGATCCACGCTCGAGGGCGGTGACGGACAGGTCGATGCCCGTCGCGTCCCACCCCTGCCCGGCGAGCCAGACGACGTCGCCGCCCTCACCGCACCCGAGGTCGAGCGCTCGCCCGGGCCGCAGCGTGTCCGCCACCGAGGCGAGCACGGCGTTCACCCGACCCGACCAGATGCCGTCACGTTCGGAGTACCGCGCCTCCCACCAGTCCCGGGCCGAGGCCGCAGCCGGCGCGGGAACACCGGAAGCGGGAACACCGGAAGCGGGAACACCGGAAGCGGGAACACCGGAAGCAGGAGCAGCGGACGCGGGAACAGCGGAGCCAGTGTGCATCCGCGCAGTCCACCGCACCCCGCGTCCGCCGGACAAGATCCGTTGCCGGACCGGCAACGGATCGGGCTGATCCAGGCGACGAAGTCCACGGGCGGGCGCACGAGGGGGACAGCGTCCGATCGGCATCGCGCTGCCGAACCCCTCCGTGACGCCCGGTCAGGACGAGCGAACTGTCCCCCGGTCGAGGGGCATACTGCCAGGTCGACGTAACCCTCTGGTCACGCACCATGGCCGAGGAACGATCACCATCGAACCACGCAGCACGGACGCGACCACGCAGCACGCGATCGCGAAGCACCCGCAGTACCCGCAGTACCCGCGGCACCCGCAGTCAACGCAGCAAGCGAAGCAAGCGCAGCACCCGAACACGCAGCACGCACGCAGCACGCGAACACCCGCAGCACGCACGCGAACACGCGACACGCCTGCGAACACGCACCCGCACCGCACCCGCACCGTACCCGCACCACTGCAACGCCATTCGTCACGCCTGAACCAGGGGAAGGCCCGACATGACGTCCACGGACACGGTGGCCGACGCGCGCCACGACGCATCGACCACGAGCACGACCACCACGACCACGACCACCACCGATCAGGAACACCGGCCGCCACAGAGCGGCACGGAGGACCCGCAGTACCTCCCGGCGCCGCCGACGGACCGCGAGAAGTACTGGTACATGGGCCGACAGCACCGCTGGATGCTGTTCGCCCAGGCCGCCGCGTTCGCGCTCATCGCGTCGAGCATCTGGCGCTTCTCCACATCGGCTCCGGGACTGTTGCTGTTCCTCATCCCGACGACGCTGTACTGCCTGACCCTGGTGATCTCGCTCACGACGAGTTCCCGGAGCAAGCGGTTCCGGAAGCGCGACCACGTCGAGCGGATCCGCACGTGGGCGCCGGACCGGTACCCGACGGTGGACGTGTTCCTGCCGACCGCGGGGGAGCCGATCGCGATCCTCGAGAACACCTACTACTGGGTGTCGAAGCTCCGGTGGCCGACGACCCTGACCGTGTACGTGCTCGACGACGGGGACCGCCCCGAGGTCGCCGACCTCGCGCGCCGCTACGGCTACCGGTACGAGGTGCGCCCGAACCGCGGCCACCTCAAGAAGGCCGGCAACCTGCGGCACGGCTACGAGCAGTCGGAGGGCGACCTCATCGCGGTGTTCGACGCCGACTTCGTGCCGCGCGCCGACTACCTGCACGAGCTGGTGCCGTACTTCGACGACCAAGGCCTCGGCATCGTGCAGTCGCCGCAGTTCTTCGACGCCCGCAAGGGGATGCACTGGCTGCAGCGCACCGCCGGTGCGACGCAGGAGCTCTTCTACCGCTGGATCCAGCCGGCCCGCGACCGGTCGAACGCGGCCATCTGCGTCGGCACGTGCGCGATCTACCGTCGTGCCGCACTGGAGCAGGCGGGCGGCTTCGCCCAGATCGGCCACTCCGAGGACGTCCACACCGGGGTGAACCTCATGCGCGTCGGGTTCCTGGTCCGGTACGTGCCGATCCTGGTGTCGAAGGGCATGTGCCCGGACGACCTGGCATCGTTCCTCAACCAGCAGTACCGCTGGTGCACGGGGTCGATGTCGCTCCTCGCCGACACGAGCTTCCACGAGAACCCGCACATCAGCCTGCGGCAGCGGATGTGCTTCTGGTCGGGCTTCCTCTACTACATCTCGACCGCGGTCAACGTGTTCCTGTCGCCGCTCCCGGGCCTCGTGATGCTCTTCGGGCTGCCGCAGTGGATCATGCCGCAGAACTCGGTCTGGCTGCTCGGCGCGATGTTCATGTGGCTCGTGGTCGTCCCGATCATGTACAAGTCCCGCTGGCGCATCGACGTCCTGCGGATCCAGTCGCTGTACTCGTTCGCCCACGCCGTCGCGATCGTGCACGTCCTCACCGGCAAGACGAAGGAGTGGGTGCCCACCGGCGCCGCGAAGAAGGTCACGACGCCGCTCGGCACGCAGATCGCCCGGGTGATGCGGATCACGGTCACGTCGTCCCTGCTCGTCACGTGGACGGGGCTCGCGTGGGCGACGGTCCGGTTCGGCTTCGACGTGCTCTGGGCGATGTGGATCCTCGCCGCGATCCACGCCTACGTGCAGGTCCCGATGCTCTTCCTGTCGGTCCCGTCGGCACCGGGGCGCGCGGTCCGGAAGGCGGCTCGGGCGGACCGCCGGGAGGCGCGACTCGCCGCCCGCAGGCCGGCCCGCCCCGTCGGGGCGTCGGCTTCCACCCCCGCACTCGCCTCCGTCACGGCGGCGGACGCGACCGATGCCGCCCTGCCGGCACCGCCGCTCTCGCCGGCGGTGAGCCCGTCGTCCCCCGTCGGTTCCGTGCCGGAGCCGAGCCGCGCCTCCCGGCAGGACCGTCCTGCGTTCGGTGAGCGACTCGACCCGGTCGCGCTGCCGGCTGCTGCCGCCCCCGTCGAGGTGCCGGTCCAGGCCGAGCGTCCGCAGGCGGTCGGACCGCGCGTGTTCCGGCCGGACATCCAGGGGCTCCGCGCGATCGCGGTGCTCCTCGTCGTCATCTACCACACGGGTGCGCCGGTCCTGAGTGGCGGCTACGTCGGGGTGGACGTGTTCTTCGCGATCTCCGGGTTCCTCATCACGGGGCAGCTGCTCCGTGAGGTCGACCGCAAGGGCCGGATCGACTTCGGCGCCTTCTACGCCGGGCGCATCCGGCGGCTGCTGCCGACCGCGCTCCTCGTCATCGCCGTGACCGTGGTGGCGACCCGCGTGTTCGACTCGATCCTGCGCGCCTCGAACGTGGCGTGGGACGGTGTCGCGGCGACGTTCTTCGCCCTCAACTACCGGCTCGCCGCGCAGGGGGTCGACTACCAGGCCGCGGACGGTCCGGCCTCGCCGCTCGAGCACTTCTGGTCGCTCGGCGTCGAGGAGCAGTTCTACCTGCTCTGGCCGCTCGTGCTGACGCTGGCGATCGTGCTGTGGAAGCGGCACCGCCGGCTCGCGATGGCCGCCGTCGTGACGCTCGTGTTCGCCGGCTCGATGTGGGCCTCCGTCACGATCACCGCGCACGACTCGCCGTTGGCGTACTTCTCGATGCAGACCCGTGCGTGGGAGCTCGCCGCCGGGGCGTTCCTGGCGATCGGCGCCCGATGGCTGAACCGCATCCCCGCGATGCTGCAGGTCGCGCTGACCTGGCTCGGTCTCGGAGCGGTGCTGGCGAGCGCGTTCGTGTACTCGGACGAGACGCCGTTCCCGGGGACCGCCGCGCTCCTGCCGGTCCTGGGCGCCTGCGCGGTGATCGCCGGCGGCGGCGTGTACCGCCGGGGTTCGGTCGAGACCGTGCTGCAGCTGAAGCCCTTCCAGGCGATCGGCAAGGTGTCCTACGGCTGGTACCTCTGGCACTGGCCGATGGTCGTGCTCGTCCCCGTGATGGTGAACCGCGACCTCGGTTGGCTCGAGAAGCTCGAGGTGATGGCGGTCGCACTCTGGGTCGCCACGATCACCTACCACCTCATCGAGTCGCCCTCGGCCCGGGCCAGGTGGAAGCGGATCCGCTGGGCCGCGGTCGGCGCGGCAGCGGCTGCGGTGACGACGGCGACCGCGGTGGTGGTCGTGTTCTCGGTGCCGGCGCTCGTCGGCAGCGGTGGCACGGTGCAGGCGGCGACGCTCGACCAGGGCAACACGAAGGAGATCCAGTCGTCGATCCAGTCGGCGCTGAAGACCTCGGACGTGCCGGCGAACCTCACCCCGGGGCTCACCGACGCCGCCGACGACCAGCCGGACTCCACCGACAACGGCTGCCACGCCGGCTACCTGCAGATCCAGCAGAAGGCGTGCGTGTACGGCGACCCGACCGGTTCCCGCACCGTCGTGCTCTGGGGCGACTCGCACGCACAGCAGTGGCTGCCCGCGTTCGACGCCGCCGGCAAGTCCGAGGGCTGGAAGGTCGTCGCGTGGACCAAGGCCGCGTGCCCGGTCGCGCAGGACGTCGAGCTGTTCAACTCGTCGCTGAAGCGGACCTACACGGAGTGCCCGACCTGGCGCGACGCGTCGATGAAGCGGATCGAGGCGCTCGACCCGGACCTCGTCGTGATGGCGCAGTCGGACAACGTGCCGGGCAAGCAGGTGTCGAACACGACGTGGGCCGACGGCACCGCCGAGACCGCGGCGACGATGCGGGCCTCGGGCGTGAAGACCGTGTACATGCTCGACACGCCGGTGCCGAACGGCGACGCCGTGTCGTGCGTGGCCGAGCACCTCGACACCGTGGGGGAGTGCAACCAGTCGGAGAAGCAGGCGTACGCGGTGTCCGGCCGCCACGAGGACGTCGCCGAGACCGTGCGTGCCGCGGGCGTGCCGACCGTGGAGCCGCGCGACTGGTTCTGCACGGACGACGGGTGCCCGGTGGTGGTGCAGGACAAGCTCGTGTACCGCGACCAGACGCACATGTCGACGGCGTACAGCCGGTGGCTCGAGCCGCTCGTGGCGCCGCTGCTGCGGACGTCGTAGGGCGCGGCGCGGCGGCGCGCGCGTATTCGCGTTGAGCGACACTTCACGCGTGCATCACGGCGTGAAGTGTCGCTCAGCGCGTGATGTCGCGCGCCGGGCGTCGGGCACGGGCGCCGCGCGCCGCGGCCGCGCGCCGCGCGCCCGACGGCTCAGGCGACGGACTCGTCCTCGGGGACCGGCTCGGCGTTCTCGATGCGGGCGCTCGCCGTGGCCATGTGCTCGTCCATCGCCCGCTGCACGGCGAGCACGTCGCCCGCCCGGAGCGCCTCGAAGATCGCACGGTGCTCGTCGTACGCCGCCTCGGTCGCCTGGCGCGTCCGGACCCGGCGTCCGACCCACACGCTGAGCATCGACCGGAGGCTCTGCAGCAGGTCGGCGAGCACGTCGTTCCCGGCGGCGCGGGCGAGCAGAACGTGGAACCGCACGTCGGCGTCGATGAACGCGTCGGGGTCGTCGAGCGCGGTCTCCTGGCGGTCGAGGTAGGTCTGCAGTTCGTCGAGCTGCGCCGGGGTCGCGCGCTGGGCGGCGAGGATCGCGGCGGTCCGTTCGAGCGACGACCGGATCTCGAGCAGTTCGCGCGTGCGGTTCGAGGCGAGCATGAGCCCCCACGACAGCGTCGTCGGGAGCAGGTCCGACATCCCGCCGCGCAGGTACGTGCCGGAACCGGGGCGGATCTGCACGATGCCGAGGATCTCGAGGGCGGCGAGGGCCTCGCGCACGGCGGACCGGCCGACCCCGAGCCGCTCGGCGAGGACCCGCTCGGACGGCAGCCGCGACCCCGGTGCGAGGTCCCCGGCGGTCAGCAGGGAGACCAGCTGTCGGGCGACCTCGGACGCAGGGGACCCGGCCGGGACGGACTCGAGTTCGAGCCGGATGTTGAGGGGGTCGTTCTCGCTGAACGCGGGCATGCAGTGAGCGTACCGGTCGGTCAACCGGTTACCGGGGACGTCGGATCGCGCCGAATGGTCAACCGGTTGACAAGTTGAAGGGGACCGCGCACACTGGTCTCCGGCGCACCGATGCGCCCACTCCGTGCCGGGCGCAGCAGCCCGTGCCAGGAGTCGAACCATCCCCACCGAGCAGGAGTCATCGTGGACATCCCCGCCACGCGAGGCATCCCCACCTCGGTCGTCGAGAAGACGGCCATCCGCAAGATCGCGATCCGCATCGTGCCGTTCGTCGCACTGATGTTCTTCATCAACTTCCTCGACCGCACCGCGATCTCCTTCGCCGCCCCGAACGGCATGGAGGCGGACCTCGGTCTGACCGCCGCCCAGTTCGGGTTCGCATCGGGTGTGTTCTTCGTCGGCTACCTCGTGCTCGAGGTGCCGTCCAACCTGGCGCTCCACAAGTTCGGCGCCCGGATCTGGCTCGCCCGCATCATGATCACGTGGGGCCTCGTCTCGCTGCTGTTCACGTGGGTGCAGAACTACCCGCAGCTCGTCGGCCTGCGCTTCCTGCTCGGCATCGCCGAGGCCGGCTTCTTCCCCGGCGCGATCCTGTTCCTGTCGACCTGGGTCCCGGCACGGCACCGCGGCAAGATGCTCGCGCTGTTCTACCTGGCGCAGCCACTCACCAGCGTGATCGGGTCGCCGCTCGCCGGCTGGCTGATGACGCACGAGGGCCTGCTCGGGGGACTGGCCGGCTGGCGCTTCATGTTCCTCTGCGTCTCGATCCCGGCGATCATCGTCGGCATCCTGTGCCTGTTCGTGCTCAAGGACAAGCCGTCGCAGGCGAAGTGGCTCGACGAGGACGAGAAGACCTGGCTCGAGGGTGCGCTCGCGAAGGAGAACGCCGCGAAGAGCGGGAACGGCCACGCCAAGGGCGGCCTCCGCGCGGCCTTCGGCTCCGGGCGTGTCTGGATGCTCGCCGCGGTGTACTTCGGCTTCATCTACGGCCTCTACGCGCTGAGCTTCTTCCTGCCGACGATCATCGACGGCTTCCAGGAGCAGTTCGGCACGACGTTCGACCTCTTCCAGAAGGGCCTCATCACGGCGATCCCGTACGTGCCCGCCGCGGTCGTCCTCTACTTCTGGTCGCGTGACGCCTTCCGCCGCGGTGTCCGGGTGTGGCACATCGCCGTCCCGGCCCTCGTGGGCGGTCTGAGCATCCCCGTCGCCCTCTACATGAACAGCCCGGCGGCCACCGTCGCCGTCATCGCGATCACGGCCTCCGCCATCTTCGCGGCGCTGCCGAACTTCTGGACGGTGCCGACGCAGTTCCTGACCGGTGCCGCTGCGGCCGCCGGCGTCGCACTCATCAACACCATCGGCAACCTCGGCGGCTTCGCGGCCCCGTACATCACGGGTGCGGTCAGCGAGTGGACCGGCGGCTACCAGGTGCCGATGTTCATCGTCGGCTTCTTCATGGTGCTCTCCAGCGTCCTGATGTTCGTCCTCGGCCGGAACACCAAGAAGCGCGACCAGCAGGACGCAGCAGCGACCGGCGCCGCGACGACCGTGCAGGAGACCGCATGACCCGCCTGTTCAACGACCCCGCGGACTTCGCGGACGAGATGGTCGACGGCTTCGTCGCCGCCAACCGGGCGTGGGTCCGGAAGGTCCACGGCGGGGTGGCCCGCGCCACGACGAGCCCGGAGGGCACCGTCGCACTCGTCGTCGGGGGCGGCTCCGGCCACTACCCGGCCTTCGGTGGACTCGTCGGACACGGACTCGCCGCCGGTGCCGCGATGGGGAACCTCTTCGCGAGCCCCAGCGCCCAGCAGGTCACCGCGGTCGCGAAGGCGTCCGAGCACGGCGCGGGCGTCCTCCTCTCCTACGGCAACTACGCCGGCGACGTCCTCAACTTCGACGCCGCGGCCCGTGCGCTGACCGAGGCCGGCATCGCGGTCCGCACGGTCCGCGTGACCGACGACGTCGCATCAGCACCGGCCGCCGAGGCGCACAAGCGCCGTGGCATCGCGGGCGACCTCTGCGTCTTCAAGGTCGCCGGCGCCGCCGCCGAGCAGGGCCGGACCCTGGACGATGTCACCGCCGTCGCCGAGCGTGCCAACGACCGCACCCGCAGCTTCGGCGTCGCCTTCTCCGGCTGCTCGTTGCCCGGTGCCGACGAGCCGCTCTTCACCGTCCCCGAGGGCCGCATGGCCATCGGCATGGGCATCCACGGCGAGCGGGGCATCGACGAGGCGGACGTCCCCACCGCGGACGGCCTGGCCGACCTGCTGGTCGACAAGCTCCTCACCGAGGTGCCGGACGGCGTCACGACCGACGGCGCCCGCGTCGTCCCGATCCTCAACGGTCTCGGCTCGGTGAAGTACGAGGAGCTCTTCGTCGTCTTCAACGCCGTGCAGCGGAAGCTCGCCGACGCGGGGGTCGTCATCGTCGAACCCGAGGTCGGCGAACTCGTCACGAGCTTCGACATGGCGGGCGTCTCGCTGACCCTGTTCTGGCTCGACGACGAACTCGAGCAGCTCTGGGCCGCTCCCGCCGACAGCCCCGCCTTCCGCAAGGGCGGTGCGGTCCCGCAGGAGCGCCTCCCCGAGCACGTCCTCACCGCCGACGTCCAGGCCCCGGTCACCCCGGGCACCCCGGAGTCCCAGGAGTCCGCGCGCGTCGTCGCCGCCGCGATCACCGCCATCCGGACGACGATCGACCAGCACGCCGACGAGCTCGGCCGGATCGACGCGGTCGCCGGCGACGGCGACCACGGCATCGGCATGCAGCGCGGTTCCACCGCCGCCGACGCGGCCGCCGGCGACGCCGCCGACCGCGGTGCCGGTGCCGGCAGCGTGCTCGCCATCGCGGGCGACGCCTGGTCCGACAAGGCCGGTGGCACGTCCGGCGCGATCTGGGGTGCCGCCCTGGAGGCACTGGGTCGCGTCCTCGGCGACGACTCCCGTCCGACGGCTGCCACCGTCCAGAGCGCGGTGCACGCCGCCGCCGACGCGGTCCTCGCCTTCGGTGCGGTGCCCGGCGACAAGACGATGGTCGATGCGCTCGTCCCGTTCGACGAGGTCCTGACCGCACGCGTCGGCGCGGGCGACGACCTCGTCACCGCGTGGGCGGCCGCTTCCGCCGCCGCGAGCACCGCGGCCGACGCCACGGCCGCCCTGCTGCCGCGGATGGGGCGCGCCCGTACCCACGGCGAGGACGCCGTCGGCACCCCCGACGCCGGCGCGGTCTCGTTCGCGCTCATCACCGCCGCGGTCCTCTCCACGATCGCCGTCCCGGCCTGAAGTCCGATCCACACCACGAAGGGCAATCCGCATGAGTGAGCAGCAGTTCCGCATCGTCGTCGGCTCGGACGACGCCGGGTTCGACTACAAGGAGATCATCAAGGCCGACCTGGCGAAGGACCCCCGGGTCGCGTCCGTGGTCGACGTCGGTGTCGACGCCGACGGACACACCGCGTACCCGCACGTGGCCGTCGACGCGGCGGAGCTCGTCGCAGCCGGTGAGGCCGACCGCGCGATCCTCGTCTGCGGCACCGGGCTCGGCGTCGCGATCGCGGCGAACAAGGTCCCCGGCATCCGTGCCGTGACTGCGCACGACTCGTTCTCCGTCGAGCGCTCGATCCTGTCGAACGACGCCCAGGTCCTCTGCATGGGCCAGCGCGTCGTCGGTGTCGAGGTCGCCCGCCGGATGGCGAAGGAGTGGCTCGGCTACACCTTCGACCCGTCGTCCGCCAGCGCCGAGAAGGTCAACGCCATCTGCGCCTACGAAACAAGCACTGCCGACGGCTCCGCACCGGTCGGCGCCGACGCATGAGCGCCGCCACGGCGACCGCCCCACTGACGATCGGGGTGTCGCTCAAGATGTACTTCTCGCACGCCCGGACGCTCGAGTGGGCGGCCGCCGTGGCCGACATCGCCCGGAACCACCCGGCGGTGCAGTCCGGAGCGGTCGAGCTCTTCGTCATCCCGACCTTCCCGTCGCTCGTGCCGGTCGGCGCCGTGCTCGAGGGCACGCCCGTGCTCCTCGGCGCGCAGGACCTGGCCTGGGCCGACGAGGGCGCGTTCACCGGCGAGGTCTCCGGCACCGAGCTCCGTGAGATCGGTGTCGACCTCGTCGAGATCGCGCACGCCGAGCGTCGCTCCCTCTTCCACGAGACCGACGACGAGGTCGCCGGCAAGGTCCACGCGGCCTTCCGCAACCACCTGCGGCCGCTGATCTGCGTCGGCGAGACAGAGCAGGCGGCCGACGGGGGCACGACCGCCGCCGTCGCCGAGGTCACCGCGCAGCTCGACCGGTTCGTGTCCACGGCCGTCGCGGACCGCATCGCCGGTCCGGTCATCGTCGCCTACGAGCCGGTCTGGGCGATCGGTGCCCCGCAGCCCGCCCCGGACGCGCACATCGTCGCGGTCCTCGCGGGGATCGAGCAGCACCTGGCGACCCGGCCGGAGCTCGCCGGCTCCGTCGTGATCTACGGGGGCAGTGCCGGTCCGGGCCTCCTCACCCGGGGAGCGGGACGCATCGGCGGTCTGTTCCTCGGACGGTTCGCGCACGACCCCGAGGCGATCCGCACGATCCTCGACGAAGCCGAGCAGCTGGGAGCACGAGCATGACCTCCCTCCTCGGCCTCTCCACCTACGCCTACTTCTGGCGCATGTCCGACCGCGTCCCGTCGCCGATGTCCCTCGACGACGCGCTCCGCGACGCTGCCTCCCACGACGGCGTCGACCTCTTCCAGATCTGCGACCACCTGCCGCTCGACACCGCGACCGACGAGCGCCTGGCCTCGATCCGGTCCCTGGCCGCCGACCTCGGTCTCACACTCGAGGTCGGAACCCGCGGCACCCGGCCCGAGCACCTCGCCCGGTACCTGCACGTCGCGCAGCAGCTCGGCGCGACGCTCGTGCGCAGCATGTGGACGAGCGGCGACGACCAGCCCGACGCGGCCGAGACCGAACGACGCCTGCGGCAGGCGCTCCCCGCCTACGAGCGCGCGGGCGTGACCCTCGCGCTGGAGACCTACGAGGTCGTCGCCACCGCCGACCTCGTCGCCGTCGTCAAGACGATCGGCTCCGACAGCCTCGGCATCTGCCTCGACCCAGCCAACACCGTCGCCCGGCTCGAACACCCGGGGGACGTCGTGGCGATGACCGCCCCGTTCGTCGTCAACTGGCACGTCAAGGACTCGGCGTTCACCCGGTCCCCGGGCTGGGTCGGGTTCCAGTACACCGGCGTCCGCACCGGCACCGGGCTCCTCGACCACGACGCCGTCCGCGCCGCGATCGACCCCGAAACCCGTGGCATCAACCGCGTCGTCGAGTTCTGGCTGCCGTGGCAGGACGAGCACGCGGGCGCCGAACCGCGACCGGGCGAGACGCCCGCCGAGACCACCACCCGCATCGAGGCGGAGTGGACCGAACACACCATCGAGTACATCAGGAGCAGGGAATCATGACCGACACCGCCATCACCACCCACACCGTCGCTGCCGGCTCGGGCACCGCCGACGTCACCGTCGCCGTGATCGGCGCCGGCGGCAAGATGGGCACCCGCGTCTCGAACAACTTCGCGAAGAGCGAGTACACGACGCTCTACAGCGAGGCCTCGCCCGCCGGCCAGGAGCGCATCCAGGAGCTCGGGCGCGAGCTCACCGACAGCGTCGAGGCCGCGAAGGTCGCCGACGTCGTCATCCTCGCCGTGCCGGACGTCGTCCTCGGCAAGGTCTCCGAGCAGCTCGTCCCCGTGATGAAGCCCGGCGCGTCGATCCTGACGCTCGACCCGGCCGCCGCCTACGCGGGGCTCCTCGCCAAGCGTGAGGACATCCACTACGCCGTGGCGCACCCGTGCCACCCGTCGGTGTTCCTCGAGCGCACCTCGAAGGAGGAGTGGGACGACACCTTCGGTGGCATCGCCGCCCCGCAGGAGGTCATCGCGGCCTTCGACGCGTCCGAGTCCCTCGGCGACGAGGGCGAGCGCGCGAAGGCGATCGCCGAGGCCGTCATCACGACGATGTACGCGCCGGTCATCCGGGTGCACTGGGTCACCGTGAAGCAGCTCGCCGTGCTCGAGCCGACCCTCGTCGAGACCATCGCCTGCATGATCGGCGACTTCCTCAACGACGCGCTCGAGGAGACCGTGACCGGTGTCGGGGTGCCCCGCGAGGCCGCGCGCGCCATGCTCTACGGCCACACCTGGATCGCGCTGACGAACGGCCTCCGCGGCTCGAACCCGTTCTCGGACGCCTGCCACATCGCGATGGGCTACGGCCGCGAGAAGCTCATCAAGGAGGACTGGAAGCAGGTCTTCGACGACAGCGAGCTCGACTCCGTCATCGCCAAGATGCTCAAGATCGACGCCGTCAAGCGCTGACCCGCGCTGACCCGCGCTGACAGACCGGAACGCCCCGCCGACCCCCTTCCGGCGGGGCGTTCCCCTTGCCCAAGGCGCAGTCAAGGCCGTCGGAACACCCGGGCAGCGGGGGAGCGGGTCCCGTCCGAGGTGACCACGCCCCGCGGCCCCCAGGCCTCGGCGAGCGTGATCGACGCGACGCCGGACACCGTGAGCGCTGCCACCGACGCCGCGAACCAGTCATCGGCGGCCCGCGAGTGCTGCCCCGGGTCGGTCGCGTCCGGCACGTCCTGCGGTCCGTACCCGTCCACCGTCGACGGGTCCGTCACCACCCGACCGGGCGCCGTCGCGACCGCGTTGAACCGTGGCCGCAGCGTCACCGGTCCGATGTGGAGCTGCCTGCCGGCGGCCAGCCTGGAGGCGCTGCTCACCACCCAGCGCTGCATCCGCACCGACTCGGTCACCTGGGCACGGGACCGGTCGTGCATCTGCGGCGTGAGAGCGAACGTGAGCGGGCCGTCCCACCCGCCGAAGACGTCGATCGAACGGTTCAGCTCGGTGAAGTGGGCGCGGGTACCGGCGACGGCCGCGAGGCCACCGTGTGCGCCCGCCGCTGCCCGCAGCGCGTCCTGCAGTGCGGGCGTGGTCACGTGCGACACGGGGTCGTACGCACCGACCCGGGCGACCGGCCCGTCGGCGAGGACCGCGTCGATCGCGGCCCGCAGCAGCGCCGGGTCGTCGGTCACGAACCGGACGTCGAGCGGTGCCCCGCCGGCGTCCCGACGGGCCGAGGCCAGCACCGCGGCGACGTTCGGGTCGCCGAGCACCGGCTCGACCAGGATCGGCACGTCGCGGAGCAGCGCGGCGTCGTCCGGACGCGCTGCAGTCGGTGCGGAGCCCGCGAGGAGCTGGAGCGTCGGTGGCGGGGTGACCACGGTGGTGGGAGCCGGCCCGTCCAGCAGGGCGAGGGCCGGGGCGGGGGAGGCCGCGCCTCCCGGCGGGAACGCACCTGCCGGACCGCAGTCCAGCGCGACGGACTGGTGGATCGTGGTGCCCGCCTCGAGCGCGACCGGGAACGGCTCGGACAGCGGCGTCGAGTAGGTCTTGTACGAGGCGTCGGTCCAGTTGCGCTGGTCCTCCATCTCGAAGCCGTCGCCGAGGAGGGAGACGTCGACGTCCACGCCGCCGGTCGTCCACGTGTACCCGACCACGTCGGTGGCGGGCTGGTGCGGTGCGATCCAGGTCGGGAACACGTGGTCGGTCGGGCCGCTGAACGGGTGCCGGACCGTGAACGGTGTGCCCGCCAGGGTCGGCGGGTGCAGGACGACGAGTCCGATGCGGTTGCGGCGGAACGCCCTGGTCGTCGTGCCGACGGCGTCGACCACCACGGTGCCGCCCGCGACGGACACGTCGAGCACGACGTCGAGGACCGGAACGGCGTCGTACGTGCTCGTCGCCTCGATCCGGACGTGCGCGCTCGAGTCGTCGTGCACCTCGACCGTGCGACGTCGGACCGTGTCGTCGGCGGTGCGCCAGTTGTGGTCGCGGGTGACGAACCGGATCGCCCGCAGGACCGTGACGCCGCGGTGCTGCACGTCCGCGACCTCGGCTCCGCGGAGGGTCAGCCGCCACGGCCCGACGGTGACGACCTCGTCGGCGTCGGCGTCGGCGTTGACATCGGTCGGCCGGTCCCACACGTCGTCGTCGGGCACTTCGTCGTCGGTCACGGTCTCTTGCTACCAGTCGGTCAACCGGTTGCGCAATGATGGGTTCGTGGAGCGACGGCGCTCCGAGGACGGAGTGCCCGCATGACCGCACGACTGACCGGCAGGACCGCACTGGTGACGGGAGCCGGGTCCGGCATCGGCCGCGCGATCGCCGACCGCTTCGTCGACGAGGGGGCACGTGTGGTCTACGCCGACCGCGACACCGCCGCCGCCGTTGCAGCAGCGGCAGCGTCAGCGGCAGGCGAGCACGCCGTCTCGTTGACGATGGACATCGCCGACGAGGCCAGCGTCGAAGCCGGGTACGCCGCCCTCGCCGCCCGGGGAGCGACGCCGGACGTGGTCGTCGCCAACGCCGGCGTGCAGCTGTTCGGCCACGACGCGAAGGTCGCCGACGTCTCGCTCGAGACCTGGAGCCGGACGCTCGCGGTCAACCTCACCGGCACCTTCCTCACGGTGAAGCACGCGGTGCGGGCGATGCTCCCGGCCGGCGGAGGATCGATCATCGCGACCGGTTCCCCGACGGGCCTCAACGGGGAGGGGGCCGACTTCGCCGCGTACTCGTCCACGAAGGGCGGCATCCACGCCCTCGTCCGCGCGACCGCGATGGCGTACGCACGCGACGGCATCCGGGTGAACACCGTCGTGCCGGGCTACACCGAGACGTCGCTCGTGTCGTCGATCTCGGGCGACCCGGCGTCACGCGCGGCGATCGTGTCCCGGATCCCGCTCGGCCGCCCCGGCACCCCGGACGACGTCACCGGGATCATGGTCTACCTGGCGAGCGACGAGTCGGCGTACGCCACCGGCGCCGAGTTCCGCGTCGACGGCGGCATGACGACCCTGTAGCCCCGCGCCCCGAGTCTCGGCTCGGCGGACGTTTCGCGCCCTCCAGGAGCCCGAAACTGTCCGCCGGCCCGAGTCTCGGCAGGCCACGGCGCGCGGTCCGTCCATCATGCGCAGTTCTGCAGTCCGGACCGCGCGGGGTGGGACACGTCCGCGTACGTTCCCGTGCAACGGCATTCGTTTTGCGTCCCGTCGTGACGCGGACTGTCCTGAGGATCTGGTCCGGTCACGCGCGGGGAGCAACGTGATCAGGGAGCACGAAATGACGAAGTACGAATCGAACGACGACGTCCAGCCGGTCCGTGTGACCACGTACCGCCACGTCCGGAAGGCCACCAAGCGCGGGTGGCCGTTGCCCACTGACTCCGAGCCGTCGCTCGGTGACCTCGTGCGGATCCAGGACGGTCGTGGACGGGGACGCAGATGAGCCCCCCGGTGACCACTGTCACGCCCAGCCCCGCCGACACCGAACTCCGCCGGACGCACGTCGGCGAGTTCGTCCGGCGCGGGACCGACCCGGAGGAGGCGCTGTCCTTCTACCAGGAGGTCTACGACGGCCGCGACCTCGCCTTCGCGCCGGGCCCGATGCCGTTCGGCTTCCGGTACCGCGCGACCGGCGACGGCCGTGTGAGCCTCCGCACGTCGTCGGTGTCCGCGCAGCGCTCCGGCGTGCTCGCGCCCGACCGCCAGTACATCCTGGCGTGGTCGGTCGAGGGGGGCATCGTCCTCGACGACGACCGCGAGGACGCGGTGGTCCTCCGGCCCGGCGTCCCGGTGATGTACCCGGCCGGTCGCCCGTTCCACGCATCGGCCCCGCCGGGGACCCAGCACCTCGTGCACTTCGACGCGGACTTCCTCGAGGCCGTCGCCGTCGTCGGCACCGATGCGCCGCCGACGCCCCTGGCCTTCCCGGTCCAGGTACCGCCGGAGCGCCTCGGGCCCCTCGTGTCGGTCCTCCGCGAGATCGCACCGACGATGCTCGATCCCCTCGTGGTCGACGGGGACCGCGCCGTGCTCGACCTCCGGCTCGCCGAGGCGGCGGTGGAGGCATTCCGTCCCGTCGACGAGGCTGCCGCCCGGAACACCCCGATCACCACGGTCGAGCGGGCGAAGGCCTTCATGTACGCGCACTTCGACCGTTCGCTCGCCGCGACGGACATCGCCGCCGCCGCGGAGGTCAGCGTGCGCACCCTGCAGGAGGCCTTCCAGCGCTACGAGTGCAGCACCCCGACGGCGTGGCTCCGTGACCTCCGCCTCGAGAAGGCCCGGCTCGGCCTGCAGCTCGCCGACGTCCGGGAGACGTCGGTCGCAGCGGTCGCGCAGTCCTGCGGGTTCCGGCACATGGGGCGGTTCTCGGGTGCGTACTACCGCCGGTACGGCGAGTACCCGGGGGACACGCTGCGCGGGCAGCGCCGGCTCATCGCCGTCGCCGCGCGCACGGTCGAGCCCGAGCGGGCCGAGACGGTCCTGACCTGACCGTCGGGCCCGGCCTGACCGTCGGTCCTGACCTGACCGTCGGTCCTGAACCGACCATCAGGGCGGACGGGAGGCGCGGCGCGGTTCCGCCCCGTCCGCCCAGCCCGCCCCGTGCTCGCGTGGGTACCGTCGGGTGATGCAGTCCGAGAGGCACCCGGCCGGTGCCGGTGCGAGCGCCAGTGCCAGTGCCAGTCCCGGTGCCGGTCCCGGTGCCCGGGTCGAGGTCGCCGTCCGCGGGCACGGTGCACCCGTCCTCGTCGTGCACGGCACTCCCGGCGGGATCGACGGTGCCGAGATCATGGCGCGGTTCCTGCCCTCCGACGGATTCCGGGTCGTCACGGTGTCCCGTCCGGGCTACCTCGGCACGCCGCTCGACCCCGACCGGTCCTCGCTCGACGACGAGGCGGACCGGTTCGCCGCCGTGCTCGACGACCTCGGGATCGACCGGGCCGCCGTGCTCGCGTGGTCGGGCGGTGGTCCCGCCGCGTACCGCTTCGCGGTCCGCCACCCCGACCGCATCCGGTCGCTCGTCGTCGCAGCCGGCCTCTCCGGACCCTGGGTCCCGCCGCACCCCGGCCCGCTCGAGTGGATCGTGACGCACACCGTCGCCGGGGCCGCCCTCGCCCGCGCGGCGGCACGGCTGGCCCCGGCCGCGGTCGTCCGCTTCGCCGAGGCCGGGGTGAGCTCCCTCCGCGGTGCGGCACTCCGCGAGCACGTGCGGGGCGTCCTCGCCGACCCGCTGCGACGTGCGTTCGTGCTCGACCTCGCGACGACCGGCAACACGTCCGGGCGGCACCGTCCCGGGTGGGACAACGACGTGCGGAACCTCGGCGCGGCGCTCGACCTCGGCCTCCGCGACGTCCGCACCCCGACCCTGCTCGTGCACGGCGCCGCCGACACCGACGTCGACCCGTCGCACAGTGCACGGGCCGCGGCGGAGGTCCCCGGTGCCGAACTCGTCACGCTGCCCGGCGGGACCCACTTCGCACTGTGGGCGCACCGCGACGCCGCGGCCGTGCAGGAGCGTGTCCGAGCGCACCTGCGGTCCGGCCAGGCCTGACGGGGCCGCCCGCACGCCGGGCCGCCCGCACGCCGGGCCGCCCGCACGCCGGGCCGCCCGCACGCCGGCCCGCCCGCACACCGAGCCTCAGCTCGCCGAACCCACCCCGACCCCGAGCGCCCCGAGCAGCGCGTCGAGCGCCCGGTCGAGCTGCGGGGTCGTCAGCGCGCCGTACCCGAGGACGACGCCGTCCGGCGCGCTCCCCGGCGCGACCTCGTACTCGTCGAGCGCACTGACGAGGACCCCGGCCGCGACCATCCGCGTGACCACGGCCCGCGCGGTCACCGGAGCCGACCACGTCACCACCGCGTGCAGACCGCCGTTCAGGGCACGTGCCTCCAGGCCCGCGACCCCGTCGAGACGTGCCGCGATCTGCTCACGGCGGTGCGTGTAGTCGCGCCGGACCCGGCCGAGGTGACGACGGAGCGCGCCCGTCCGCAGCAGGTGCGCGAGGGCGACCTGGACGGACTCCGCGACGACCGGGCCGCGTGCCCTCCTGGCGGTCGCGACGGCGTCCGGCGCGGCGCCGGGCGGCAGGGCCAGGAACGCCACCCGGAGCCGCGGGTCGAGCGTCTTCGAGAAGGTGCCGAGGTGCAGGACGACACCGCCCGTGTCGAGCGCCGCGAGGGCCGGCACCGGGGTCCCGCGGTGCCGGAACTCCGAGTCGTAGTCGTCCTCGACCACCAGACTGCCGGACCGCGCGGCCCACTCGAGCAGCCGGAGGCGCTGGGCCACCGGCATCACCGAGCCGAGCGGGTACTGGTGCGTGGGGGTGACGACGACGGCGTCCACCGGGCCGACCGCCCGCAGTGCGTCGAGGTCGAGGCCGTCGTCGTCCACCCGGACCCCGACGAGCTCGGCGCCGGCGCTCGTCATCGCCCGTCGGCCGGACCGGTAGCCGGGGTCCTCGACGACGATCCGCGGCGTCCGCCCGAGGTGCGTGCGGAGCCCCTCGACGACGAGGGACAGCGCCTCGGCGGCCCCGGCCGTTACGACGACGCGCGCGACGTCGGGCGCGAAGCCACGGCTCAGTCCGGCCTGCGCGGCGATCCGGGCGCGGAGCTCCGGCATCCCGAGGGGGTCGGACAGGGTGTTCTGCAGCGGGGCGTCGGCTGCCGCGCGCCAGGCGGCCCGCCAGTCCCGCTGGGCGATCGCGGTCACGGCGGGGATGCCCGGTCGGCAGTAGAGCAGGGCGGGGGAGTGCGCGTGCGCGGGGGAGTGCGGGTGCGCGGGGGAGTGCGCGTGCGCGTGGGGGTCCACCGCCCCGTCCCGCGCCGGGCCGCCCACGGTGCCCGCCCGGTCGCCCGTCACGGGCACGCCTGGCACCCCCTCGGCCACGCGCGCCACCGCCCCGTGCCGCGTCCGGATCCACCCCTCGCCGTCGAGCTGCTCGTACGCCGCGACGACCGTGCCGCGGGCGACCCCGAGCTCGGCGGCCAGCGCCCGGGTGGAGGGCAGTGCTTCCCCGGCCGCGAGCGTGCCGTCCTGCACCATCGCGCGCACCCGCGCGACCACCCCCGCGGTCTTGCCCGTAGCGTGCACGTGGCCCTCGGTCTCGCTCGACTGGTCCACCGGGCCTCCGCTGATCTGGTCCACCAACCGGACCACTCGCGAGCCTAGCGTTGCCCGCATGCGCACCACGAGCCTCCCGTCCGACCCGTCGCTCACCGTCCGTCGCCTGCGCGACCGGCAGTCCCACGACCCCGCGGACCTGTCCGCGGTCCTCGCCGAGGCGATCGTCGCCCACGTCGGCTTCGTCCGCGGAGGCCACCCGATCGTCCTGCCCTTCCTCTGCGGCGTCGGCGACCTCGGTGCCGGTCCGGTCCTGCTGCTGCACGGCTCCACCGGTGGGGGACTGTTCCTCGACGCCGGCGCGGACGGGATCCCGGTGTCCGCGACCGTCACCCACGTCGACGGTCTCGTGTTCGCGCGCTCGACGTTCGACAGCTCGGCGAACTACCGGAGCGCGATGGTGGTCGGTCGAGCGGCCGTCGTCCCCGAGGAGCTCCGCACGGAGGCGCTGTGGCAGATCGCCGACCACCTCATGCCCGGCCGCCGCGACGAGGTGCGGGAGATGACCGCGAAGGAGGTCCGCGCCACCCAGGTCCTGCAGCTCCCGCTCGACCGTGCCAGCGTGAAGATCCGTGCGGCGGGCGTCGGCGAGGGCATCGACGACGGTGAGGACCACGGCGTCTGGGCGGGCGTCCTGCCGCTCGCGGTCCGGGCCGGGGCACCGATCGCGGGGGACGTCTCGGGGGACGCGCCGGTCGATGCCTCGGTGCGTGCGCTCGCGGCTCGCCTCGACGAACTGGCGGGCGGCCGGGAGGCGCGGATCGCCGCCGTCATGCGGCCGACGCCCGCCTGACGGCCGGGTCCAGGGCTGCGGGCGGGCTGCGAGGAGAGCCGCTCCCTGTGACGAACCGCAGGAACCGGGGGGCATCGCCCAGCCGGGAACAGGTTCGTGACCAATACGTTATCTTTCCGAGTCGCCTGATCACCTGCTCGGGTCAGCTCGTCCGACCCGGAAGGAACCATGGGACGCCACGCACTCCCCGCAGTACCCGACGCCGTCGTCGCTCCTGCTCCCACCCCCGTTGTTCCGGCTGCTGTTGCTCCGGCCGCTGTTGCACCCGCTCCTGTTGCGCCTGCCGCTCTTGCACCTGCTCCTGTTGCTCCGGCTCCTGTTGCTCCGGCCGAGCTGCGCCGTCCGCGTGGTCGTCGATCCGCGTTCGGTCCCGCCGTCGCACGGTCCACCTTCGTGGAGCACACCAAACCGGCCCGGACCGTCTCGCTCTCCCAGGCCCGACCCGTGGCCTCGACCGCCGTCGCCGGTACCGCCGTGCTGAGCCGGACGGCCACACTCCGCGCCGAGCGGGCCGTCGATCCCCGGCACGTCCGCCGCGCCGCCAACGCGAAGCGCGCCGCCGTCCTCCTCGCACCGGCCCTGGCCGTCACCTCGAGCCTGACCCTCGCGCTCCCGGCGAACGCCGCCACCCCGTCCACCGAGGCGCACCACGGCGTCACCACCTCCGAGCAGGCGCAGACGTACACCGTCGCCCGGGACGTCCAGGTCCCCGTGGTCTCCACCGACGGCATGACCACCACGACGACGATCGTGTCCTACCCGACCATCGTGACGAAGTTCGGCGTGAGCACGCAGCAGGCCGAGGACGCCATCTCGAAGGTCCTCTCCGCCGGCGGCGACCGGGCGACGATCGTGTCCACCGCGTTGCAGTACATGGGCGACCCGTACGTCGAGGGCGGCGCGAGCCACGAGGGCATCGACTGCTCCGGGCTCACGATGGTGGCGTACGCCGCCGTCGGCATCCCGCTCGTGCACTACGTCCCGACCCAGGACGCCGCCGCGACGACGATCCCGGAGTCCGAGGGTCAGCCCGGCGACCTCGTCGTGTACGACGACGAGGACCACGTCGGCATCTTCCTCGGCGACGGACTCGTGCTGCAGGCGCCGCACCCCGGCGACCCGGTCGACATCGTGCCGATGTACTCGGCGGCGCACCACTTCGCGCGGGTGCTGCCGGCGGGCAGCTGACGGGATCACGTATCCTGGAGTGATGGCCTCCGACACCCGCACCCCGTTCGAACAGCAGCAGTCTGCTCGGCCGCAGGTGCGTCCGCGCACCGAGGGCTGGAAACAGGCGACCGACACCGACGGCCGACCGCTCCTGCAGTTCGCGTCCCCGAAGCGGGGCAAGCCGCCGGTGCACCTCGCCGACCTGACGGCCGAGGAACGCGTCGCCCGCGTCAAGGAACTCGGCCTGCCGGGCTTCCGGGCCAAGCAGCTGTCCACGCACTACTTCACGCACTACACGTCCGACCCGGCGAAGATGACCGACCTGCCGGCCGCCCAGCGCGACGAACTCGTCGCCGGGATGCTGCCGCCGCTCCTCACCGAGACCCGGCGTCTCGCGACGGACAAGGGCGACACGATCAAGTTCCTCTGGAAGCTGCACGACGGCGCCCTGGTCGAGTCGGTGCTCATGCGCTACCCCGGCCGCATCACGTTGTGCGTGTCGTCGCAGGCGGGGTGCGGCATGAACTGTCCGTTCTGTGCCACCGGGCAGGCCGGGCTCACCCGGAACATGTCGACCGCCGAGATCATCGAGCAGATCGTCCGGGCCAACGCCGCGATCGCCGCCGGGGAGCTCGGCGGTGACCCGCGCAAGGGCGGAGCCGACCGCGTCGATGCCGAACGCGTCACGAACATCGTGTTCATGGGCATGGGGGAGCCGCTCGCGAACTACAAGCGGGTGATGGACGCCGTGCGGATCATGGTCGCGCCGCAGCCGGACGGCCTCGGCATGAGCGCTCGGGGCATCACGATCTCGACCGTGGGGCTGGTCCCCGCGATCAACAAGCTCGCCGACGAGGACATCCCCGTCACCTTCGCGCTCTCGCTGCACGCGCCCGACGACGAACTCCGCGACGAGCTCATCCCGGTGAACTCGAAGTGGAAGGCCGACGAAGCGATCGACGCGGCCCACAACTACTTCGTGAAGACCGGCCGTCGTGTTTCGATCGAGTACGCGCTCATCAAGGACATGAACGACCACGCCTGGCGTGCCGACCTGCTGGCGGAGAAGCTCAACAAGCGCGGCAAGGGCTGGGTGCACGTCAACCCGATCCCGCTCAATCCGACGCCCGGCTCGGTGTGGACCTCGTCCGAGGTGCACGTGCAGGACGAGTTCGTCCGCCGACTCAACGCCGCCGGCATCCCGACGACCCTCCGCGACACCCGCGGCAAGGAGATCGACGGGGCGTGCGGCCAGTTGGCCGCGGCCGAGTAGGCGCTGCCCCCGCTCGCTCTGTCGTCGTTGGTCGATCGGTCCGGTCAGGTTCAGGTTCGTGCAGAGGCACGGTGTGAGGTCCGCACCGTGCCTCTCGTCGTTCCCGGGCGCCGGCGGAGGTCCGTGTGGTGCGAGGGAGGTCCGCGTGGTGCGCGGGAGGTCCGTGTGGTGCGAGGTTGCGCACTCGGTGCGGCCTCGACGGGGTCGCACCGAGTGCGGAACCTCGCACCGAGTTGCCGCGACCCGCGTGGTTCCGGGCCTCGGAGGATCGACACGCCCGGGATGTGGGGCAGGTTGGCGCTCCCGTTCACCTCTGCGTAAAGTAATCACTCGTTGCCGCTGAGGCGGAGAACGGAACGGCCGAGACGGTCACCGGGTCACAGACTCGGAGATCATGTCCACCACGGTTCTTCCCCGGGCAACGAAAGCCAAAGCCTCTCTGGCGGAGCACCATCACGGTGCCGAGCGGGGAGTGCGTCTGGTCCTTGAGAACTCAACAGCGTGCACATTGTCAATGCCAATTTATTGATTGACCTCGTGCCTGGTCGGCTTGCTGACCGGGTCATGAAGCAATTCCTTTTGGATTGAAGATTGTCAGTAGACAGTCAACAGTCAGAATCAACTCGCTGACACTTCGGTGTTGGTTGTAATTTTTTACGGAGAGTTTGATCCTGGCTCAGGACGAACGCTGGCGGCGTGCTTAACACATGCAAGTCGAACGATGATGCCCAGCTTGCTGGGTGGATTAGTGGCGAACGGGTGAGTAACACGTGAGTAACCTGCCCCTGACTCTGGGATAAGCGTTGGAAACGACGTCTAATACTGGATATGACTGCCGGCCGCATGGTCTGGTGGTGGAAAGATTTTTTGGTTGGGGATGGACTCGCGGCCTATCAGCTTGTTGGTGAGGTAATGGCTCACCAAGGCGACGACGGGTAGCCGGCCTGAGAGGGTGACCGGCCACACTGGGACTGAGACACGGCCCAGACTCCTACGGGAGGCAGCAGTGGGGAATATTGCACAATGGGCGAAAGCCTGATGCAGCAACGCCGCGTGAGGGATGACGGCCTTCGGGTTGTAAACCTCTTTTAGTAGGGAAGAAGCGAAAGTGACGGTACCTGCAGAAAAAGCACCGGCTAACTACGTGCCAGCAGCCGCGGTAATACGTAGGGTGCAAGCGTTGTCCGGAATTATTGGGCGTAAAGAGCTCGTAGGCGGTTTGTCGCGTCTGCTGTGAAATCCCGAGGCTCAACCTCGGGCTTGCAGTGGGTACGGGCAGACTAGAGTGCGGTAGGGGAGATTGGAATTCCTGGTGTAGCGGTGGAATGCGCAGATATCAGGAGGAACACCGATGGCGAAGGCAGATCTCTGGGCCGTAACTGACGCTGAGGAGCGAAAGCATGGGGAGCGAACAGGATTAGATACCCTGGTAGTCCATGCCGTAAACGTTGGGCGCTAGATGTAGGGACCTATCCACGGTTTCTGTGTCGTAGCTAACGCATTAAGCGCCCCGCCTGGGGAGTACGGCCGCAAGGCTAAAACTCAAAGGAATTGACGGGGGCCCGCACAAGCGGCGGAGCATGCGGATTAATTCGATGCAACGCGAAGAACCTTACCAAGGCTTGACATACACCGGAAACGGCCAGAGATGGTCGCCCCCTTGTGGTCGGTGTACAGGTGGTGCATGGTTGTCGTCAGCTCGTGTCGTGAGATGTTGGGTTAAGTCCCGCAACGAGCGCAACCCTCGTTCTATGTTGCCAGCGCGTTATGGCGGGGACTCATAGGAGACTGCCGGGGTCAACTCGGAGGAAGGTGGGGATGACGTCAAATCATCATGCCCCTTATGTCTTGGGCTTCACGCATGCTACAATGGCCGGTACAAAGGGCTGCGATACCGTAAGGTGGAGCGAATCCCAAAAAGCCGGTCTCAGTTCGGATTGAGGTCTGCAACTCGACCTCATGAAGTCGGAGTCGCTAGTAATCGCAGATCAGCAACGCTGCGGTGAATACGTTCCCGGGCCTTGTACACACCGCCCGTCAAGTCATGAAAGTCGGTAACACCCGAAGCCGGTGGCCTAACCCTTGTGGAAGGAGCCGTCGAAGGTGGGATCGGTGATTAGGACTAAGTCGTAACAAGGTAGCCGTACCGGAAGGTGCGGCTGGATCACCTCCTTTCTAAGGAGCATCTGGTTCTGTGGCTGCCCCTTTGGGGTGGTGATGGGATCCAGGCGCCGAGTAACCCGAACGTGGTTGCCGGTAGCTCATGGGTGGAACATTGACAGTGCAGTTGGGAGTGATGCTTCCGATTTTTAGTACACCGGGCTTTGTCTGGTTGGAACGGGTCGGGGTGGAGCTGCTGGCTGGTGCACGTTGTTGGGTCCTGAGGGACCAGGCTTCCTGCTGGTCATGCCCTGATGGGTGTGGGTGGTGGGGGTTGGGCCGCACAGGTTGTGAGACTTGTGGGTGTCCTTCGGTGGGCTGCATGAAGCTGGAGCGTTTGCTTCGGGGGAGTGTGGTGCCGATCGTATGTTGAGAACTACACAGTGGACGCGAGCATCTTTTAGATCACTCGCAATGATGATCACCTTTCGGGGTGGTCTTGTTGACGAGTCGATCGCAATTTTAATCTTTGTGGTCAAGTTTCTAAGAGCAAACGGTGGATGCCTTGGCATCTGGAGCCGAAGAAGGACGTAGAAATCTGCGATAAGCCTCGGGGAGCTGATAATCGAGCTGTGAGCCGAGGATTTCCGAATGGGGAAACCCCGCTGGGCGCTTTTGCGACCTGGTGACTCCCGCCTGAATATATAGGGCGGGTAGAGGGAACGTGGGGAAGTGAAACATCTCAGTACCCACAGGAAGAGAAAACAACATGTGATTCCGTGAGTAGTGGCGAGCGAAAGCGGATGAGGCTAAACCGATCATGTGTGATAGCCGGCGGGCGTTGCATGGTCGGGGTTGTGGGACACGTCACTCAGTTCTGCCGGACTGGGACGGTTACAGCGCATCATAGTCGAACTGGTTGGAAAGCCGGGCCGTAGTGGGTGATAGCCCCGTAGACGAAATGGTGTTATGGCCGGATGTGTATCCCAAGTAGCACGGGGCCCGAGAAATCCCGTGTGAATCTGTCAGGACCACCTGATAAGCCTAAATACTCCCAGATGACCGATAGCGGACAAGTACCGTGAGGGAAAGGTGAAAAGTACCCCGGGAGGGGAGTGAAATAGTACCTGAAACCGTTTGCTTACAAACCGTCGGAGCCTCCTTAGTAGGGGTGACGGCGTGCCTTTTGAAGAATGAGCCTGCGAGTTAGTGATATGTGGCGAGGTTAACCCGTGAGGGGCAGCCGTAGCGAAAGCGAGTCTGAATAGGGCGATTCAGTCGCATGTCCTAGACCCGAAGCGAAGTGATCTATCCATGGCCAGGTTGAAGCGACGGTAAGACGTCGTGGAGGACCGAACCCACTTCAGTTGAAAATGGAGGGGATGAGCTGTGGATAGGGGTGAAAGGCCAATCAAACTTCGTGATAGCTGGTTCTCTCCGAAATGCATTTAGGTGCAGCGTTGCGTGTTTCTCGCCGGAGGTAGAGCTACTGGATGGCCGATGGGCCTCAACAGGTTACTGACGTCAGCCAAACTCCGAATGCCGGTGAGTGAGAGCGCAGCAGTGAGACGGTGGGGGATAAGCTTCATCGTCGAGAGGGAAACAACCCAGACTACCAACTAAGGTCCCTAAGCGTGTGCTAAGTGGGAAAGGATGTGGAGTTGCATAGACAACCAGGAGGTTGGCTTAGAAGCAGCCACCCTTGAAAGAGTGCGTAATAGCTCACTGGTCAAGTGATTCCGCGCCGACAATGTAACGGGGCTCAAGCACACCACCGAAGTTGTAGATTTCGCACACTCGATAAGCCTTCGTGGTTCAGTCGTGCGGAGTGGTAGGAGAGCGTCGTGTGGCGAGTGAAGCGGCGGAGTGATCCAGCCGTGGACGCTACACGAGTGAGAATGCAGGCATGAGTAGCGAAAGACGGGTGAGAAACCCGTCCTCCGAAAGACCAAGGGTTCCAGGGCCAGGTTAATCCGCCCTGGGTAAGTCGGGACCTAAGGCGAGGCCGACAGGCGTAGTCGATGGACAACGGGTTGATATTCCCGTACCGGCGAACAACCGCCCAAGCTAATCCAGTGGTGCTAAGAGTCCTAACCCGGTTCCAGCGGATCCCTTCGGGGTGATGCGGTCCGGTCTAACGCTCGAACCCATGCTGGTGCGGTTAGCGTATGAACAGGTGTGACGCAGGAAGGTAGCTGAGCCAGGCGATGGTATCCGTAAGGTGAACCTGGTGTAAGGATGTAGGGCTGACGATAGGCAAATCCGTCGTCTGTATGCCTGAGATCCGACGCGTACCCGTAAGGGGAAATCAGTGATCCTATGCTGCCGAGAAAAGCATCGACGCGAGGTTGCAGCCGCCCGTACCCGAAACCGACTCAGGTGGTCAGGTAGAGAATACCAAGGAGATCGAGATAATCGTGGTTAAGGAACTCGGCAAAATGCCCCCGTAACTTCGGGAGAAGGGGGCCGGACACGTGACCGGATTTACTCCGTGAGCGTTGAAGGCCGCAGAGACCAGTGGGAAGCGACTGTTTACTAAAAACACAGGTCCGTGCGAAGTCGCAAGACGATGTATACGGACTGACGCCTGCCCGGTGCTGGAAGGTTAAGAGGAGGGGTTAGCCTTTGGGCGAAGCTCTGAATTTAAGCCCCAGTAAACGGCGGTGGTAACTATAACCATCCTAAGGTAGCGAAATTCCTTGTCGGGTAAGTTCCGACCTGCACGAATGGCGTAACGACTTCCCAGCTGTCTCAACCGCGAACTCGGCGAAATTGCACTACGAGTAAAGATGCTCGTTACGCGCAGCAGGACGGAAAGACCCCGTGACCTTTACTACAGTTTGGTATTGGTGTTCGGAGTGGCTTGTGTAGGATAGGTGGGAGACTGTGAAGCGGGCACGCTAGTGTTCGTGGAGTCATTGTTGAAATACCACTCTGGTCACTTTGGATGTCTAACGTAGGACCCTGATCGGGTTCATGGACAGTGCCTGATGGGTAGTTTAACTGGGGCGGTTGCCTCCCAAAGAGTAACGGAGGCGCCCAAAGGTTCCCTCAACCTGGTTGGCAATCAGGTGGCGAGTGTAAGTGCACAAGGGAGCTTGACTGTGAGACTGACAGGTCGAGCAGGGACGAAAGTCGGGACTAGTGATCCGGCAGTGGCTTGTGGAAGCGCTGTCGCTCAACGGATAAAAGGTACCTCGGGGATAACAGGCTGATCTTGCCCAAGAGTCCATATCGACGGCATGGTTTGGCACCTCGATGTCGGCTCGTCGCATCCTGGGGCTGGAGTAGGTCCCAAGGGTTGGGCTGTTCGCCCATTAAAGCGGTACGCGAGCTGGGTTTAGAACGTCGTGAGACAGTTCGGTCCCTATCCGCTGCGCGCGTTGGAAATTTGAGAAGATCTATCCCTAGTACGAGAGGACCGGGATGGACGAACCTCTGGTGTGTCAGTTGTTCTGCCAAGGGCACCGCTGATTAGCTACGTTCGGACCGGATAACCGCTGAAAGCATCTAAGCGGGAAGCCGTCTTCGAGATGAGATTTCCATGCACCTTGAGTGTGAGAGGCTCCCAGCAGACTACTGGGTTGATAGGCCGGATGTGGAAGCGGGGACTAACGACCCGTGGAGCTGACCGGTACTAATAAGCCGAAGACTTGACACCAACTATTTCCCAACCTTCGGGTTGGGGCTCGCGTCCACTTTGTGGTTCCCGACAGACGATCGGGAACATGAAACTGAATACCGCGCTGCACCCGTATGGGTGTCAGCCGGGACAGCTTTTCTGATCCTCGTACTGGGTCGAAGGTGTTCCGGTGGTCATAGCGAGAGGGAAACGCCCGGTCACATTCCGAACCCGGAAGCTAAGCCTCTCAGCGCCGATGGTACTGCAAGGGGGACCTTGTGGGAGAGTAGGACGCCGCCGGACTCAACGTTGCAACACCAGGAAACCCCTGACCATTCGTGGTCAGGGGTTTTCTGCGTTCCGGGCACGGCTGACTTCCCACAGCACGGCGAGCCCGAATGACGTGCAGTGAGGCCATAGGATCAGCCGACGGAGGAATGATGACCGAGGCCTGGCCGGCGATGCCCGAGGGCTCCCGCTTGGCATTGCGGGAGATCCTCATCCACGGCGTGCTCTCACGGGCGGAGATCGCTCGGTCGCTCGGCCTGTCGCGTGCGAGTCTCACGCGGGCGATGCGGACCCTCGTGGCGCACCGGATGGTGGTCGAGGTGGGAACGGATGTCCGTGGTGCCACAGGTCGCCCCTCGGAGCTCCTGCAGACGAGCACGGGGGTGTGGGAGTTCCTCGGGGTCAAGCTCACGAAGGACCGGGTCTACGCCGCGGTGACGGACCTCGGCGGACGTGTGCTCGCCGTGCACGAGGAAGCGATCGTGTCACCGGCGCCGGCCGACCTCGCCGACCAGGTGGCCTCGGTGGCCGATCGGCTCCGTGCGGTCCACCCCGCGGTCTGCGCGATGGGGGTCTCGCTGCCGGGTGACGTCGTGCTCCGCGACGGTGTCTCCATCGTCGTGGCGTCGCAGTTCCTCGGCTGGCGGGACGTCCCGTTCGCCGCGATGCTCGAGGAACGTGCGGCGATGACGGTGTTCACCGCGAACGACGTGCACGCGCTCACGGCGAAGGAGCACTGGCTCGGCGCGGGTGCCGGTCGCCGGTCGATGGTGCTCGTGACGGTCGGTGAGGGCGTCGGGCTGGGGCTCATCGCGAACGGGCAGGTCTCCACGGGGGACCACGGTCGCCTGGGGCGCATCGGACACCTGGCGGTGCTCGGGGGCGGTCCCGACTGCGGCATCGGGCACGCGGGTTGCGCCTCGAGCTACCTGCCGAGTCCGGTGATCGTCCGGAACGCCGGCCAGGAGGGCTCGACGTACGACGAGGTCGTGGAGCTCGCCCGGTCCGGGGATGCCCGGGCCCTCGCGGCGTTCGAGGACGCGGGGCGTGCGCTCGGTGTCGTCCTGGCGAGTGCGGTGCTCATCGCCGACCCGTCCGCGATCGTCCTCACGGGCGACGGGCTGCCCGTGTACGACCTCGCGCGGCCTGCCGTGGACGACGCGCTCCGCGGTGCATTGGCGCCGTACACCGAGCCCGTGACGATCGAGGTGCAGCCGTTCGAGTTCTCCGAGTGGGCCCGCGCGGGAGCGGTGCTCGCGATCCGGCGGCTCCTCGGCGAATGACGGCAGTCGACGGGCTTAGTTACACACGTTGACAAAGGCCCGGAGACCCGGGAGGCTGGTGCGGTCCACTCATCGAAGGAGATGTCGTGCCCGCTGCCCCCACCGTCCCCTGGCCCACCGACGGTCTGTCGTTCGGCGGTGACTACAGCCCCGAACAGTGGTCCCGCGAGACCTGGCACGAGGACGTCCGGCTGATGCGCGAGGCGGGGGTGAACCTCGTCACGGTCGGGGTCTTCGCGTGGGCGTTGCTCGAGCGGTCGCCGGGGGAGTACACCTTCGACTGGCTCGACGAGGTGCTCGACCTGCTGCACGAGAACGGGATCGCGGTCGACCTCGCGACGCCGACCGCCGCACCGCCGAACTGGCTGCTCACCGCGCACCCCGAGGTGCTGCCGGTGGACGCCACGGAACGCCGGGAGCGCCCGGGCGGACGCCTCGGGTGGTGCGCCGCCTCGGCGGTGTTCCGGGAGCACGCGCTCCGCATCACGGGTGCCCTCGCCGCGCGCTACGGCAGCCACCCCGCCGTCCGGCTCTGGCACGTGAGCAACGAGCTCGGCGGCGGGAACGGCCGCTGCTACTGCGAGGAGTCGGCAGCGGACTTCCGCGTCTGGCTCGCCGACCGGTACGGCGACGTCGACACCGCCAACGCCGCCTGGGGCACGGCCTTCTGGGGGCACACGTACACGACGTTCGACGAGGTCTCGCCCCCGCGCGGGGTCGGCGGCGCTCCGAACCCCGGGCTCGCGCTGGACTTCGAGCGGTACTCGTCGGACGCGTTGCTCCGGCACTTCGACGCTGAACGCGCCGTCATCGAGCAGCACTCCAGCGCTCCCGTGACGACGAACTTCATGGTCGGTGCCGGGTCGCAGGTCGTCGACTACGCCGAGTGGGCACGCCACGTCGCGATCCCGGCGAACGACCACTACACGCTCGTCGACGACCCACGCAGGGAGCAGGACCTCGCCGTGGCCGGCGACCGGATGCGCGGGATGACCCGCGGCCGCGGCCCGTGGCTGCTCATGGAGCACTCGACCGGCGGCCCCAGCTGGCAGCAGCGGAACCGGGCGAAGGACCCGGGGGAGCTCGTCCGGAACTCGCTCGCCCACGTGGCCCGTGGGTCCGACGGCGCACTGTTCTTCCAGTGGCGCGCCTCGACCGCGGGCGCCGAGCAGTTCCACTCCGCGATGCTCCCGCACGCCGGCACCGAGACCCGGGTGTGGCGGGAGGTGCGCGCGCTCGGCCGGGCCCTGCGCGCGCTCGAGTCCGTGCAGGGCAGCCGCGTCGAACCCGCCCGCGTGGCGATCGTCGTCGACGAGGCGTCCGGCTGGGCACTGCAGTCCGGCCTCAAGCCGCACCGCGCCCTCCGCTACTCGACCGAGATCCGCGCCTGGCACCGTGCGTTCCACGACCGGCAGGTGCTGACCGACGTCGTGCCGCTCGACGCCGACCTGGACGGCTACGACGTGATCGTGCTGCCGACGCTGCTCATCGTCGACGACGCGTCGGCGGCCCGGCTCTCGGCCGTGGTGGACCGCGGCGCCACGCTGGTCGTCACCTACCTCTCCGGCGTCGCCGACGAGACCGCCCGCATCCGGACGGGGGGCTACCCGGGCGCCTTCCGCGACGTGCTCGGGGCCTGGAGCGAGGAGTTCACGCCGCTGCAGCAGGACGAGACACGGACGCTCGACGACGGCGGCGTCGTCACCGACTGGGCCGAAGCCGTGGTCGTCGAGGACGCCGAGGTCGTGGTCCGGTACACGGACGGGCCCCTGGCAGGCCGCGCCGCCGTGACGCGCCGCGCCGCGGCCGGCCGCAGCGCTGCCAGCGAAGCGGAAGCCGCCGCCGGCGGCGTCGGCGACGCCTGGTACGTCTCCGCGAGACTGCCCGACCAGAGCACCCAGCGGGTGGTGGACCAGATCATCGCGGAGCGCGCGATCCCGAGGACGGTCACCGCGCCTCCAGGCCTGGAGGCAGTGCGTCGCGTCCGCGACGACGGCTCGGCCTTCCTGTTCCTGCTGAACCACGGCGACGACGACGTCGTCCTGTCGGCCGCCGGGACCGACCTGCTCGACGGGTCCGTGCACGGACCCGAGACGGTCGTACCCGCGGGCCGCGTCCGCGTCCTCCGCGAGGAGCGGACCTCGTGACCGTGCTCGACCGCGAACCGGTGCCCGCCGAGTCCACGCAGCCGGTGCGACACCTGCACGTCCTGCGGGGCGGCGGGGTGTCCCTCGTGCTCGCGACGGCGCTCGACGGACTACCCGAGGTGCTGCACTGGGGGCGTGACGTCGGGCCGGTGGCGGACTCCGACGCCGAGGGCCTGCTGCTCGCAGTCGGTCGGCCGGTCACCCCGAGCGGGTTCGACGTGCCGTGGCCGCTCACCGTGCTGCCGACCGAACGCGACGGGTGGGAGGGGCGTCCCGCCGTCGCCGGGCACGTCGACGGCGAACCGCTCGTGCCCCGGTGGCACGACGTCGTCGTCGTCGCCGAGGACCGCACGGTGCTCGTCACCGCGACCTCGGACGTGCTGACGCTCACGAGCACGTTCACGCTCGACGACGCCGGTGTGCTCCGCGTCCGGCACGCCGTGACGAACGCCGGGCACCCGCCCGTGCACGTGCAGGCGCTCGAGGCGACCCTGCCGATCGGCGAACGGGTGGCCGAGGTGTTCGACCTCGCCGGTCGGTGGACCCGGGAGCGGACCCCGCAGCGGCGTGCCCTGACGCACGGGAGCCACGCGCGGGAGAGCCGCCGGGGCCGCACCGGGCACGACTCCCCGACGCTGCTCGTGCTCGGGACGCGCGGGTTCTCCGACGACACCGGAGAGCTGTGGGCGGTGCACCTGGCGTGGAGCGCCGACGCCGTGTACCGGTACGACGCCCTCGCCGAGGCCCGTCCGGTGCTCGGCGCGGGGGAACTCCTGCGGGCAGGCGAGGTCGTGCTCGCCGCCGGGGAGACCTTCACCAGCCCGGACGCCGTGTTCGTCTGGAGCGACGCCGGCCTCGACGGGCTGTCCGACCGGCTGCACGACTCCCTCCGCGCGCGGCCCGGGCACCCGGTCCACCCGCGCCCGGTGGTGCTCAACACGTGGGAGGCCGTCTACTTCCGGCAGGAGCTCAAACCACTCGTGGCCCTCGCCGAGACCGCCGCCGACGTCGGCGTGGAGCGGTTCGTGCTCGACGACGGGTGGTTCCTCGGGCGGCGGTCCGACAGCACGGCGCTCGGTGACTGGCGCGTCGACCCCACGGTCTGGCCGGACGGCCTCGCGCCGCTCGTCGGTCACGTACGGCGGCTCGGCATGGAGTTCGGGCTCTGGTTCGAACCCGAGATGGTCAGTCCGGTGTCCGAACTGGCGGCGGCGCACCCCGAGTGGATGCTCCAGCGACCCGACGACGACGTCCGGACGTGGCGGAACCAGTACGTCCTCGACATGGCGAACCCGCTCGCCCGTGCGCACGTGCTCGAGGCGATGTCGACGATCATCGGCGAGCACCACGTCGACTTCGTGAAGTGGGACCAGAACCGAGACGTCGTGCACGCCGTGCACGCGGGACGCGCCGGCATCGACGCGCACACCCGCGGGGTCTACGCGCTCATGGACGAGCTGCGGCTGCGGCACCCGTGGCTGGAGATCGAGGCGTGCGCGAGCGGTGGCGCCCGGGTCGACCTCGGTGTGCTCGAACGGACCGACCGCGTGTGGGCATCGGACTCGAACGACGCCATGGAACGCCTGCCGATCCAGCGGTGGACCGAGCTGTTGCTGCCGCTCGAGCTGATCGGCTCGCACGTCGGGCCGGAGGTCTCGCACACCACCCGGCGGCACCTCGACCTCGACTTCCGGATGGCCGTGTCGCTGTTCGGCTCCGCGGGCATCGAGACGGACATCACGCGGCTGCCGACCGACGAGCTCGACCGGCTCCGGGCGTGGACGGCGTTGTACCGGCGGGAGCGGGGGCTGCTGCACAGCGGACGGCTCCGGCACCTCGACCTCGGGGACCCCGGGCTCGAGGCGACCGCGGTCGTCGCCCGGGACCGCTCGCGGGCGCTCGTCCGGGTCGCACGGACCGTCACCGGGCCGCGGTCCCTCGCGGTGCCGCTGCGGGTGCGCGGACTCGACCGGGAGCGTCGCTACCGGCTTGCTCCGGTGACGGGACTGACGGTGCCGCACGGGCTCGACCCGGTGCCGCCGCCGTGGATCGGTCGTGGGTACGTCGAGCTGAGCGGGGCGGTGTTCGAGGACGTCGGCGCCCGGCTGCCGATGCTCGCGCCGGGGACCGCGATCGTGCTCGGGCTCGACGCCGTCGACTGACCACGCGGCGACCGTCGGCACGCTCGACAGAAGGCGCCGGGCCGCGCGGGCGGTCGAGCGGGCGGGCGGGCGGGCGGGCGCGCGGACGGTCGAGCGGGCGGAATGCCCGGGTGCGCTGAGCGCGGACCCGGGCATTCCGCCCGTTCGGCTACGGGCGGAGGGACCCCGCGTGCCGGAGGACGAGCGGGGAGAGCAGCGCCTCCGTGTCGATGCCGGGCGCGCCCCTCACGGTGAACGTCACCGACTCGCCGGCGAGCAGGGACACGAGCCCGTCGTCCACCCGTGCCGCTCGGTCGACCCGGTCCGGGAACAGCGAGACGTCCCGCGCGTACGACGTCGCCGTGACGTGCACCCGCGCGCCGTCCGGGGTCGCCTGCACGGTCGCGGTCAGCGGTTCCGGCGCGAGCACCTGGTCGACGACCTCGGCGAAGTCGAACACCGTGCGGGTGCCGGCACCGGTGACGACGAGCACCTCGGCGGCCGCGTCCTCCGGGACCGCGAGCGACGGCGGCAGGACGACACGGTCGGCGTCGGCCGGGTCGGCGGCGAGCGGGAACGAGGCGGACTCGAGGACGGTGCCGTCGAACGCGACCCGGGAGACCCTCACCTCGTCCGAGACCGGCGCACCGGACGCGTTGACGAGGACGACCTCGAGGGAGTCTCCGGACGGCTGCACCGTGAGGAGCACCGGCTGGTACGCCTGTCGCACCGCGTACCAGACCGGCTTCCGGATGCCGGCGTGGTCGACGAGCGCCCACGACACCACGGGCCAGTCGTCGTTGAGCTGCCAGACGATCATGCCCGTGTTGTCGGGCGTCCGCGAGCGGAACCACTCCATGCCGAACCGGATCGCGTGCGCCTGGTTGAGCTGCGCCGCCCAGTGCCAGTCCTCGATGCGCCAGTCCTCGGTGGGCGCCGGCACCGGCAGGTGCCCGCGCATGCCGTCGGCGAGCTTCCGGTTGCCCTGGTCGGCCTTCTGGTGCACGAGCATCTCGTGGCCGTCCGGGTCGAGCGGCTCGTCGTGCACGACGTCGGTCAGGGTGGACCACGCGGGCGGCCCCTGGAAGCCGAACTCGGCGACGAAGCGGGGGTTCCAGTCGCGGTAGGCCGTGTAGTCCAGCCGGTTCCAGACGTCCCAGATGTGCACGCTGCCGTTCCGCTCGTCGTTCGGCGTCAGGTACTCGTCGAACGAGAACGGGCTGCCCGGCGTGTACGGGCGCGTGGGGTCGAGCTCGGCCACGATCGCCGGGAACAGCGAGCGGTAGTACCCGTCGCCCCAGGTCCGGCCGACGAGCGAGGGCCGCCAACCCCACTCGGCGTAGGCCACGAGGTTCTCGTTGTTGCCGTTCCACACCACGAGCGAGGGGTGCGGACTGAGGCGGGTGACGGCCTCGCGGACCTCGGGCTCGACCTCGTCGGCGAGCCAGGGCTCCTCGGCGTAGGCGGCGCACGCGAACAGGAAGTCCTGCCAGACGAGCACGCCGAGTTCGTCGCACCGGTCGTACAGGTCGTCGGACTCGTAGATCCCGCCGCCCCAGATCCGCAGGAGGTTCACGTTCGCCTCGACCGCGTCGTCGATCCGCTGGTGGTACCGCTCCGGGGTCATCTCGGTGAGGAACGCGTGGTCCGGGATCCAGTTCGCGCCGCGGACGATCACCGGGCGGTCGTTGACACGGAGCAGGAACGGGGCCCCGCCGGCGTCGGCCGCGGTGTCGAGGGTGACGGTGCGGAAGCCGACCCGGCCGGTCCAGACGTCGTCGCCGACCTCGACGCGGACGTCGTAGAGCGGCTGGTCGCCCTCGCCGCGCGGCCACCAGACGGCGACGTCCGGCACCTCGAGACGGACGGTCACCGACCCGGCGACCACCGGCCGCGAGACGACCACCGGACGCGAGACGACGACCGGGCCTGGAGGCGCGGTGTCGGGACCCGGCGACGCTGCGGACGCAGGGTGCGGGGCCACGGTGATCCGCGCCTCCAGTCCGGCCGTTCCGGCACCGTCCGCAGACGCGACCGGTGCGTTGCCGATGGCCTGCGAGAACCGACCCGAGGACCCGGCCGACTCGACGTCCACGTGGGCGGTCAGGATGCCGGTGGGGCCGTCGAGGTCGACGAGGGGGCGGACCGCGGCGATGCGCACGCCGCTCCACGACTCGATGCCGATCGACTTCCAGATGCCGCTCGTGGCGACGTCGACGCCCCAGTCCCACCCGAAGTTCGACGCGTTCTTGCGGAGGGCGTTGTACGGGTGGTGGTTGACATGGGGGAGCTCCCCGCCGTGCTGCTCGGACAGTCGTTCCGCGGCGGGCACGGGCGCGTCGAAGGTGATGACGAGCTCGTTCGTGCCGGGCTGGAGGAGGTGCCCGACCGGGAACCGGTACGAGCGGTGCTGGTTCCGGGTGGTGCCGACGACGATGCCGTTGAGCTCGACGGTGGCGAGCGTGTCGAGGCCCTCGGCGACGAGGTCGTGGCGGGTCTGGTCCGGCGCTGCCCACTCGAACGTCCGCCGGTACCGCCACACCGTGTCGCCGATCCACTGCGTCGCGGCCTCGTTGTCGCCGTCGAACGGGTGGGGGATCCGTCCCGCCCGCAGCAGGTCGGTGTGCACGCAGCCGGGGACCACCGCCTCGATCGCCGTGGTGAAGGCGTCTGCAGCCGCCGGGCCGCGCACCGCCTCGACCGTCCACGTGCCGTCCAGTGTCGTCCGCTCCATCGCGTCTCCTGATCGTTGCGGGACCACCTCGTTGCGACCCCTTGACCGACTTAGTTTAGGCGTGTAACAATCACGCTCACAACGTGGACCCTGCGACGACGCAGACCGAGAGGACAACGATGTTCAACCCAACCCGTTCACGGCTCGCCATCGGCGCGGCCGTTCTCCTCGCCGGAGGCCTCGCGCTCACCGGCTGCAGCTCGAGCGGCAGCGCCAGCACCAGCAACGACGCCGCCGCCTCGACCCTGATCGCGTACACCGGCCAGTCCGGCGACTACCAGATCAACTTCAACCCGTGGTCGCCGTCGAACATCGGCGGCGTCGGCACGATCTACGAGTCGCTGTTCTTCATCACGAACGTCAACAACAACGACCCGAAGCCGCTCCTCGGCAAGTCGTACGAGTGGAACGGCGACGGCACGCAGCTGACGATCACCCTCCGCGACGGGGCGAAGTGGAGCGACGGGAAGCCCTTCACCTCGAAGGACGTCGTGTTCACGCTCGACATGCTCAAGAAGCAGAAGGCCCTCAACTCGATCGGCTACGACGGCACCGCGAAGGCCGACGGCGACGACAAGGTCGTCGTGACCTTCGCCAAGCCGTCGTTCGTGCTCGGCCCGAACCTGCTCGGCAAGACCTGGATCGTGCCCGAGCACCTGTGGAAGGACATCGACCCCACCACCGACGTGATGCGGAAGCCGGTCGGCACCGGGCCGTACACGCTCGGCACCTTCAAGGCGCAGGCGTTCACGCTCGAGGCCAACAAGCAGTACTGGGACGGCGCCCCCGCGGTGAAGACGATCCGCTACCTGTCGCTGTCCGGCAACACGGCCGGCGCCGACGCCCTGTCGCAGGGGTCCATCGACTGGCAGACCGGCCCGGTCCCCGGGATGTCCGACATCGCCGCGAAGTACCCCGGGTACGACGGCATCACCATCCCGCAGAACCAGATGGCGCTCCTCACCTGCGCGAACACCGCGCTCGGGTGCACCGGTCCGCAGACCGACCCGGCCGTCCGGCACGCCATCGCCGACGCGATCAACCGCAAGCAGCTGAACTCGCTCGCGTTCGAGAACACCGCGAGCGAGATCTCGCCGACCTTCGCGCTCACCACGACGCAGTCCGACACCATCTCGAAGGACGTGTCGCCGGCGGTCATGCCGAGCGGCGCCGACAAGGCCGCGGCCGCGGACTCCCTCGAGGGCGCCGGGTGGAAGAAGGGCGCCGACGGCATCTACGCCAAGGACGGCAAGAAGCTCTCGCTGACGGTCGAGGTCGTCACCGGGTGGACCGACTACATTCACCGCGATCGACACGATGACGCAGCAGCTCAAGGCCGCGGGCATCGAGCTCAAGGCGCAGCAGTCGTCGTGGAACGAGTGGACCGACAAGAAGACGAAGGGCGACTTCGAGCTCGCGATCGACTCGCTCGGTCAGGGTCCGGCGTCGAACCCGTACTACCTCTACAACAACTACTTCACGACGGCGAACACCGCGAAGGTCGGTGAGGCGGCCCCGATGAACATCTCGCGGTACAGCAACCCCGACGTCGACGCCGCCCTCGCGAAGCTCGCCACGATCAACCCGGAGGACACCGCGGCGACGCAGCCCGAGTTCGACGTGATCCAGCAGCACATCGTCGAGGACCTGCCCTACATCCCCGTGATGACCGGCGGCACGACGAGCGAGTTCCACTCGTCGAAGTTCACCGGCTGGCCCACCAAGAAGGACCTCTACGCCTTCCCGGCCGTCTGGGCGAGCCCGGACAACGCCGAGGTCTTCAAGGCGCTGAAGCCGGCGAAGGGCTGATCACGATGGGATCGCGACCGAGGAGCACTCGACGATGACCTACTTCCTGCGCAAGATCGGCTTCTACGTCGTCGCACTCTGGGCGGCACTGACGCTGAACTTCATCATCCCCAGGCTCCTGCCCGGGAACCCCGTGGACATCCTGCTCGCCAAGCTCCAGCAGCGCGGCGGACAGGTGACCCCGGCGACACGGCAGGCGTACGAGCTGCTCCTCGGTGGCGATTCCTCGGAGCCGCTCATCTCCCAGTACGGCCACTACATCGTCAACGTGTTCCGCGGTGACCTCGGGGTGTCCGTCAGCTACTTCCCGGCCCCCGTCACCGAGGTCATCGCGAGCTCGCTGCCGTGGACCATCGCCCTGGTCGGGATCGCCACGATCCTCGCCGCGATCATCGGCGTCGGCCTCGGCGCCTTCGTCGGGTGGCGTCCCGGCACCTGGCTCGACTCGTTCGTGCCGGCCACCACCCTGCTCGCCGCGGTGCCGTACTTCTGGCTCGCGCTGATCCTGGTGTACTTCTTCGCCACCGGGCTGCACCTCTTCCCGGCGCAGGGCGGCTACGACGTCGTGCTCAACCCGGGGTTCAACGGGGACTTCATCGGGTCGGCGATCAAGTACGGAGTGCTGCCGGCGGTGACGATCGTGCTCGCGTCCCTCGGCGGCTGGCTGCTCGGGATGCGCAACATGATGGTCTCGACGCTGTCCGAGGACTACATCACCACCGCGCAGGCGAAGGGCCTGTCCGACGGCAAGATCCTGCGGAACTACGCCGCCCGGAACGCCGTCCTGCCCTCCGTCGCCGGCTTCGCGATCTCCCTCGGGTTCATCGTGTCCGGCTCCGTCGTCACCGAGCAGGTGTTCTCCTACCCGGGCATCGGGTCGAAGCTCCTCTCCGCGGTGACGAACAACGACTACGCGCTCATGCAGGGGATCTTCCTGTTCATCACCCTGGCGGTGCTCGGCGCGAACCTCGTCGTCGACCTGCTCTACGGGATCATCGACCCGCGCACGCGGGCTCGGGCATAGGGAGGGGACGACCGTGACCAACATCCAGCAGGAGACCGAGCCCACCATCGGCGCACTGGCGGAGGAGGCCGACACCACCACGTCGATCGCCACCCGCCGGGCGACGAAGGGCGGCTTCCGTCGCTTCCTCCCGACCCTCACCCCGTGGCTGATCACCGGCATCGTGCTCATCCTCGGCGTGACGCTGTTCGGGGTCCTCGGGCCGCTGCTCGTCGGCGACCCGACCACGATCCGCGACTCCGGCCTGCAGGGGCCGAGCGCGGCGAACCTCCTCGGCACCACCCAGACCGGCCAGGACGTCCTCGCGCAGCTCGCCTTCGCGACCCGCGGCAGCCTGCAGATCGGGCTGATCGTCGGGCTCCTCGCCACCGTGCTGTCGGCGTTCTTCGGCATCCTCGGGGCGTACCTCGGCGGGATCATGGACGAGGCGTTCTCGCTCTTCTCGAACGTCTTCCTCGTGATCCCGGGTCTGCCGCTCGTCATCGTCATCTCCGGCCTCGTGCCGCGTGAGGCGCGCGGGCTCTGGACCATCGCCGTCGTCCTCGCGATCACGTCGTGGGCGGGGTCCGCCCGGGTGCTCCGTGCGCAGACGATGTCGATCCGGAACCGCGACTACGTGTCCGCCGCACGGGTCGCCGGAGAGCGGCCGTGGCGGGTGATCGCGGTCGAGATCCTGCCGAACCTGCTGCCCGTCCTGGCGTCGCAGTTCGTCTTCGCCGTGATCGCGGCGATCCTCGGGGAGGCCGGTCTGTCCTTCCTGGGGCTCGGAGCATCGAACTCGTCGACGCTCGGCACGATGCTCTTCTACGCCCAGAACGGCTTCGCGCTCGCCAACGGTGCGTGGTGGTGGTTCGTGCCGCCTGGCCTGCTGATCGCACTGCTCGGCATGGGCCTGTCGCTCGTGAACTTCTCGATCGACGAGGTCATCAACCCGCGCCTCGCCAACGTGCGGGCACAGCGCCGCCGCGAACGTCGCCTCCGTCGCGCGGCGCGTTCCACCCGGACTGGAGGCGCGGCCCGCGTCGCCGCCGCCGGTCACGACAGCGCGCATCACGACAGTGCGCATCACGACACGAAGGGGGCCGGCCGATGACCGCCACCGAGACCTCGACCGCCGGACCGGTCGTCGCCACCGCCGCGGGCCGCCGCGACGCCGTGCTCACGATCGAGCACCTCGACGTCGTCTACGAGACCGAGCACCCCGTGCACGCCGTGAAGGACGTCTCGCTGACGCTCGCGCCCGGCGAGATCCTCGGGCTGGCGGGGGAGTCCGGCTGCGGCAAGACGACCCTGGCCTACGCCATCACCCGGCTGCACCGCCCGCCGGCGAAGGTCACCTCGGGGAGCATCACCTTCCACGACCGCGACGGCACCGACGTCGACCTGCTCGGCCTGCCGCACGAGCAGCTGCGGGCCGTGCGCTGGTCGAAGCTGTCCATGGTGTTCCAGGGGGCGATGAACGCGCTCAACCCGGTCACCACGATCCGGGCGCAGCTCGACGACGCGCTCAAGGAGCACCGCCGCGGGCTGTCCCGGAAGGAACGCCGCGCCATCGCCGAGGACGCCCTCAGCCGCGTCGGCGTCGACCCCTCCCGCATCACCGCCTACCCGCACGAACTCTCCGGCGGCATGCGGCAGCGCGTCATGATCGCGATGGCGATGCTGCTCGAACCACAGATCATGATCATGGACGAACCGACCACGGCCCTCGACGTCGTGGTGCAGCGGGAGATCCTGCGCGAGATCGTCCGGCTCCGTGACGAACTCGGCTTCGCGGTCGTGTTCATCACGCACGACCTGCCGCTGCTCCTCGAGATCAGCGACCGGATCGCGATCATGCTCCGCGGCGAGGTCGTCGAGTTCGACCGCGCCTCGGCCATCCAGCACGAGCCCAAGCACCCGTACACGAAGCGGCTGCTGCAGTCGTTCCCGAGCCTGTCGGGGGAGCGCGGCGCGTTCATCCGGACCGGCGTCGACTCGGGGATCGAAGAGGAGATCGCGTCATGACCAGTGTGACCGTCAGCCACCTCGGCAAGGACTTCCACACCCGGAAGGGCCTCCGCCGCCAGACCCTGCGCGCCGTCGACGACGTGTCGTTCGAGCTGCAGCCCGGCCGCACCGTCGCCCTCGTCGGGGAGTCCGGCTCGGGGAAGTCCACCATCGCCCGGATGCTCGCGAAGCTCGAGTCCACCACGCGCGGCTCGATCGACGTCCGGCTCGACGACGGCACACCGGTCGTCGGCAGCCTGTACCGGCGGAACGTGCAGATGGTGTTCCAGGACCCGTTCGCGTCGCTCAACCCGTTCCACTCGATCGAGCACCACATCGCCCGGCCGCTGCAGCTGCACCACCGCACGCACGGGGCCGACGAGACCGCCGCGCGCGTCCGCGAGCTCCTCGGCCGGGTGAACCTCGACGAGGACTTCGCCACCCGCCGACCGCACGAACTCTCCGGCGGCCAGCGGCAGCGCGTCGCGATCGCCCGGGCACTGGCACCGGGCGCGCAGGTGCTCGTCGCCGACGAACCGGTGTCGATGCTCGACGTGTCGATCCGGTTGAGCGTGCTCAACCTGCTCGGACGCCTGCAGCGGGAGGACCGGCTCGCCGTCCTGTACATCACGCACGACCTCGCGACCGCGCGGCACTTCTCCGACGAGATCCTGGTGCTCTACCGCGGCCGGGTCGTCGAGCGCGGGCCCTCGGACGCCGTCATCCTCGACCCGCACCACGACTACACGCGTCTGCTCGCCGAGGCCGCACCGGACCCGGAGCGAGGCGACCGTCGCGTCACCGCGGGGCCGGCGCTCGACCGCTCGACCATCGACAACACCGTCTGCTACGACCACGCCGTCGGCGACTGGGTGTCGAGCGTCCCGGCACCGGTCGGGGCGCGATGAGCACGGTGTTCACCGACTGGGTCACGGACGGGTTCGCCGTCCGGTTCCGGATCGACCCCCACCAGCCCGTCGCGCTCGTGTCGTTCGTGGCGGCCGGCGGGGTGCTCGCCGACGGCCCCGACGACCCGCAGCCGCTCGTCGAGCTGACGACCGTCGGGCACGGCCGGTTCCCGGGTGGGTTCCGGCACGTCGACTCCACGATCGGGGCGCGACTGCGACCCGTGTCGCATTCGGGGTCCGCAGACGGGACCGACCTGTGGTTCCGGATCGTGCAGGCGGACGCGGCCACGGGCCTCCAGGCCGAGTCGGTGTTCCGGGCGCGAGCCGGCGTCGCGGCGTTCCGGACGTGGACCGAGGTGTCCACTGAGCGGGGCGAGCACGTCGTGGACTTCGTGTCCTCGTTCGCGACCGGGGCGTTCCTGACGGACGCGGGCGTCGGTGTCGACGAGTTCGCGCTCACGCACGCCGACAACGACTGGGCGGCGGAGAGCCGGTGGCGGACCGACGCCGTGCGGGACATCGGGCTCGCGCGCATCGACCGCGAGGCCCAGCACCACCCGCCCCGCAGCCGTGCCGTCGTGCAGAACCGCGGGTCGTGGTCGACCGGGGAGGCGCTGCCGATCGGGGTGCTGTCCGCCGCGTCGCCCGCGGCTGTGCCGGCGTCGGCCGGGTCGCCGTCGTACTCGCTCGTGTGGCAGGTCGAGCACAACGGGCCGTGGCTGTACGAGCTGGGGGAGACCCGGCGGCACGCGTACGTGCTGTGCAGCGGGCCGACCGACCAGGAGCACCAGTGGACCACGGTCGTCGCGCCCGGGCAGCCGTTCGTCTCGGTGCCGGTGTCGGTGGGGATCGCGACCTCGGTGTCGTCGGCGTTCGCCGTGCTGACGTCGCAGCGGCGGGCGTTCCGCGCGGAGCGGCCAGCGGACCTCGCGTTGCCGCTCGTGTTCAACGACTACATGAACACGCTCATGGGCGACCCGACCACGGAGAAACTGCTGCCGCTCATCGACGCGGCCGCCGACGCCGGAGCGGACCTGTTCTGCATCGACGCCGGCTGGTACGCCGAGGGGCACTGGTGGGACACCGTCGGCGCGTGGGAAGAGGCCACGTCGCGGTTCCCGGGCGGGCTGTCCCTCGTGCTCGACCACATCCGTTCGCGCGGGATGCAGGCCGGGCTCTGGCTCGAGCCCGAGGTGATCGGGATCCACTCGCCGCTCGCGTCGTCGTTGCCGTCGTCCGCCTTCGTGCACCACCACGGTGTGCGGGTCGCCGAACACGGGCGGCACCTGCTCGACCTGCGCTCGCCGGAGGCCCGGGCACACCTGGACGCGGTCGTCGACCGGCTGGTCGGGACGCTCGGGGTGACGTTCTTCAAGATGGACTACAACACGATGACCAGGCCGTGGTCGGGGTCCCTCGAACACTCGCGTGCGCTGCTCGACTGGCTCGACGACGTGCAGGAGCGGTACCCGGCGTTGCTCATCGAGAACTGCGCCTCGGGGGCGATGCGGGCGGACTTCGCGATGCTCTCGCGGCTGCACATGCAGTCGACCTCGGACCAGCAGGACCCGGTGCTGTACGCGTCGATCGCGGCCGCTGCGCCCGCCGCGATGCTGCCCGAGCAGGCGGGGAACTGGGCGTACCCGGCGCCGTCGATGTCGTCGGACCTGTTCGAGTTCGCGCTCGTGAACGGGGTGCTCGGGCGGATGTACCTGTCGGGGTACCTCAACGAGATGTCGGCTGCGCAGCGGGCGGTTGTGGCGTCGGCGATCGAGGCGCACCGTGCCGTCTTGGACGTCATCTCCGCCGCCGTGCCGGTGTGGCCGCTCGGGCTGCCCGGGTGGGAGGACCCCTGGGTGGCGCTCGGGCTGCGGGCTCCTTCCGGGGAGCTCTTCCTGTCGGTGTGGGCGTTGCCCGGGGCCGGGTCGGCGGTGTCGTTGCCGCTGCCTGACCTCGTCGGGCGGTCGGTCTCGGTGTCGGCCGTGTTCCCGACATCGCTCGGGGCGTGGGACGTCACGTGGGATGCTGCCGCGGGGGTGCTCCACGTCGCGAACGGCGGTGCGACCCCGACGGCGCGGGTGCTCCGGATCCGGCCGGAGGGGGCCTGAGCGGGGGTGCTGAGCGGGCGCGTGTCGGATGGCAGCCGGTGCGTGTGCGTGGGACGGGAGGCGCGGTGCGGGCAGGTGCCGCGCCTCCTGGCCGGTGGGTGGTGCGGTGCGTCGTCAGCGCCAGCTGCGGCGGAGCGCCCGGAACCAGGGCGGGGTGAGCGCCGGCGGCAGGTACCACGTCGAACACGCTCCGAGGAGTGCGATCGTCGCGGGGACCCAGAAGAGCCAGTCCGGTCGGTCGGGCATCGCGAGCACGATGCTCACCAGGACGATGCCGAGGCCGAACCAGAACAGGCCGAAGACCCAGTACGACAGGCCGCCCTTCGCCCAGGCGCGCCAGAGGCCGGTGTAGCCGAGCAGGCCGATGAGCATGCACACGGCGCCGATGATCCAGATCACAGGGCGCTCCAGCTTCGGTCGAGCAGTTGCGGGAGCGCCTCGAACACCCAGTAGGACGGCACGAGCTGCAGTCGTGACCCGCCGTCCACGCGGATCCGCAGGTGCGACGCCGAGCCCATGAAGACGAGGGGGAGTCCGTCGTCGGACCCCGGCACCGCGATCGACACCGTCGACCACGGCTCGCGCCAGCGTGCAGCGAGGACGGGGCCGGCGTCGGCGGGGGGATCGACCTCGCGGCCCGCGACCATCGCGTCGACCACGTCGTCCGACACCACCCGCGACTCGTCGTCGTCCGGGTCGGCCACCGGCCAGAACGGCTCGATGCCCGACCAGGCGACCAGTCGCGCCACGGCTGCGGTGAACGGGAGGAGGTCGATCGTCTCGTTGTCGTCGTGCACCGTGCGGACGACAGCGTCGGGGCCGCTCGCCCAGCACGACCACGTCGTCGTCCCGGAACGGTCGACGCGTTCGGCCGCGAGGGTGCGACCCGCCCGCTCGACGATGCCGGCGATGGTCGTCGCGGTGTCGCTCGCGCCGCCGAACCGGCCGAGCAGGCCGGCCTCGCGCAGTGCCGTGGCGGCCGGGGTGTTGCGCTTCGCCGCGGAGACGAGTCCGCGTCCGCGGAGGTCGAACAGCGCCTGGAGGGCACCGGACGGCAGCGTGAACGCCGGTTCGGGGAGCGGTTGCCCCTGTGCCTGGTCGAGGCGCTCGAGGGGCTGACCGGCGTACTGCGTGGCGAACGAGTCGAGGAGGTGGTTCACGCGAGGACCTCCAGGGTGCTGAGGACGGCGATCGAGTCGAACGTTCCGACCAGTGCCGCGTAGGCGTCGAGGCCGGCGCTGCACGTGAGGTCGATGCGGCTCCCGCCCTTCGTCCCGGTGAACTTCGTCACGGCGACCGTCACGCCGTCGTACTCGTAGAGGAACTGCATCCGGCGGTCGAACGGGCCCTGGGGCCAGGGCGTCACGGAGACGACGTGCGACCAGGGCATCATCGCGCGGGCCTCGGCGATCGCGTTCGACGAGTCGGCGACGATGTCCCCGGCGGACTCGACCACCGAGAGCACAGCGTTCTCGCGGAATGCGACGTCTGGATCGGCGGACGGTCCCGGTCGGACCACGGCGAGCGCACCGGTGCGGTCGTCGTCGATCCAGTCCGCCGGCACGTGCAGCCCACCGATGGAGGTCTCGCGAACACGCCAGCCGACGATGTCTGCGCTCATACCCAGATCTGCGCTCACACCCTGATCTGCGCCGCTCATCCCGTGATCTTGTCCCATAGTCCCTTGGCCGCTTCGCCGATCTCCTCGCCGACCCCGCTCCCGACGATACCGCCGACGATGCCGCCCACGATGCCTCCGATCGCCGTGCCCGGACCGGGGAACACGCTGCCGATGGTGGCGCCGATCTCTGCACCGACGATCGCGCCGCCCCACGCGCCGGCCGCAGACGAGCCGCCGACGATGACGGCGTTCTCCGTCGCGCTCGCCTGCTTCTCGCCCTCGGTCCACTCGGGGTGGGTCTGCGAGTCCTCCTGGTACTGGTCGGCGTACGCGGAGCCGATGGTGAGCACCGTCCCCGCGACACCGAGTGCCCGCCCGCCGACCTCGGCGACCTTGGGCAGCGCGGACTTCGTCGCGCCGTCGTCCCACACCATCGAGAAGTGGTTCTTCGTCGTCACGTCGGGTTCCGGCTGCGTGATGAACGACTGCGCCGTGTGCTCCGGGAGCAAGAAGGTGCTCCCCGGACGTGTGGCGAACGACGTTCCCTTCCACTCCAGGACCGGCTGGACCTTGATGGTGTCGAGCGACCGGGTCTCCACGGCGATCTCGAGCCGACGGACACGGTTCGTGGCTTCCTCGGCGAGACCGATCGCCGTTCCCGACGGTTCGCCAGCCGCTGCGTCGACCACGTTCCGGATCTGCGTGACACCGGCGTACTTGGCGAGCGAACGGAGTCCGCTGGCGCAGTCGGCGTCCGCTGCTTCGACATCGGCGTTGAACGTCCGGACGCGTCCAGCGAGGTCGGTCGTGGCGCTCGCGAGAGCGTCGGCCTGCGTCCCGTCGGGGTCCGAGTCAGCTGGGGCGTCGGCGGCGTCGCGCACCGCGGTGTCGTGCGAGCTGATGTCCGACACGAGGGTCGCCCGGCGTGTGGCGAGGTCGGCCAGGACCGTGGCGTACGCGTCGAGCACGCGCTGGACCTGCTGGACGTCACCCGCGACGATCGCCGCGACGGCCTTGGGTGCATCCATCGCCACGTGCACCCTGCCGGCCTCCGGTGCCTGGTAGACCCCGGGTGCCGACAACCCTGCCCAGCCCGTCGCGACCGCGTCGGTCGCTTCAGTGGTCTGCGTCGCGATCGCGGCGAACGCCGCCGAGGCCTCACTGACCGCGGCCGCGTCCGGGAGCATCGCCGGCGTCCCGATCGTCGTCATTCGTCCCCACCCCACTCGACATCGGCCACGTGCCGGTTCGCGTTCGTCGCCATCTCCTCGTCGCCACGCTCGTAGGCGGCGATGGCGGAGCGGGTCGCAGCGATCGCGGTGCTCACCTGCTGCTTCGCCGCCACGATGTCGACGCCGAGCGGATCGATCGCCAGGTCCGCCAGCGCCGCAGCGCTCTGCGTCCCGCCGCGGACCGCGCCGATCGCCTGTCCGATCGCGGACTCCATCGTCCGCGTCGCCGTGGCGATCCCTTCGGCGTCGGACTCCGCCTGCGTGATGATCGCGCGGGCCTGGCCCGGTTCGATCTGCCAGCTCGTCATGTTCTCCCCCGGTTCGATGACTGTGCCTCACGACCATACGATGGGGGTGCTACGGGTGCAAAACAGGGGAGCAGAACGTGGGCGCAGCGGTCTGGCTGATCGTGATCGGAGGCGTGTTCGTCGTCCTCGGCGGACTCGCGTACGCAGGACTCTGGCGGTCGTGGATGCGACGGAGTACACCGTCGATGCCCTTCGGCCTGTTCTGGATCGGCCTGGCGCTCGCTTGCGAAGGGGTCGCGGCGTTCTTCTTCAACGGGCCCGTGGCGCTCGCCCTCGTCTTGATGCTGGCGTTCGTGCTGTGCGGTGTGCTCGGGATGTGGTTGCTGTTCGATGGTGCACGGTGGGCCACACCGCGGTGGTCACGACGGGCGGCTCGCCGATGAGCCGGCACGTGCCGTGGGACCCCTGGCCCGACGTGCGCTGGGATGCGCTTGCCGTCGTCGGCGGTCTCGTGCTCGAGGTGCCCGAGGGCTGGACGGTCAGCGAAGTCGGATCCGGCGTCCGGCTCGACCGAGAAGACGACGCGCTGTCCATCGACGTGCGGCGACTCTCCGGCGACCCGGCTGCCGAGATCATCCGCCGAGTCGAGGACCGACCGGACGCCCTGGTGCTCGAAGCCACCGCCGACCGCGTCCTCGTCGCCCTGCCCGAGGCGGACGACGTCGTCATCCGTGACCTCCGGACCCTGCGCGACGTGCGGGTCGAGGTCACCGTGGAGTGCTCGGCCCGTGACTGGCCGGATGCCGCCGTGGTCGTCGACGGGATGCTCGACTCGCGGTGGCGCCAGGCCCCCGACGAGCCGACGACCAGGAACCGAAGGGTCGCCGCAGCGGCAGCCCCTGGCCCGACCCTGCCGTGGCGTACGCCCGACGGGGTGCTCGACCACCTCGTACGGTTCCGGGACCGCGGCTTGGTGCCGGCATCTGCGCGGCGATCCGAGGCAGGAGTCGCCGCGCGCGAACTCGGGTTCGTCGGCCGCTTCGGAGGGGTCACGGAAAAGGGTGACGAACTCGTCGGTCCGGTGGTCGACCACGACGCACTGCTCGTCGTCGAGTCGAGCGACCCCGCGAGCGACACCCCGCCACAGCGCTGGGCGTGCTGGCTGCAGGGCCAGAAGTGCGTCGTGCGGGCGTCGCAGGACGACGGCTCGGAGGCCCTCGGGATCGTGCGGCCGGGCTCGCTCGTGGCGCACCTGCTCCAGTGGCTCGACATCGACCCCGTCGACTCGGTCGGTGTCGGCGAGCCGGTGACGATCACGACGGCGCAGTACGAGGACCGCTCCGGTCCGTGCCCGAGCGACGTCGAGTGGTTCCAGCGCGCCTGGGCCGCACCGCGGTGGCAGTTGGTCAACGGTTGGAGTCACCAGGCGGGGAAGGGCGTGCACGGGATGATCGTGCCGGGCGTCGGTGCGCTGACGTGGGAACGCGGTGAGGACACGATCACGCTCCGCCCCGAAGACACTGCGGTGATCGTCCGCTCGGCGATCGAGGGCGTCAACGCCTTCGTCGCGGTGACCAGCGGGGCGCAGTCGCAGCGCTGATCAGCGGAGCAGGCCGAGCTCCATCGCGCGGGTCACCGCCCGCGTCCGGTCGTTCACGCCGAGCTTCTCGAACACGTGCCCGAGGTGCGTCTTCACCGTCGTCTCGCTGAGGAAGAGCGTGCGGCCGATCGCCGGGTTCGAGTTGCCCTGCGCGACGAGCTGCAGGACCTCGAGCTCGCGCGGCGACAGGGCCGGACCGGCAGCAGGCCTGCCCGTGGTGCGGCGGACGAGCGCCGCGGCCGCCGAGGGAGCGAGCGCCGTCTCGCCCCGGGCCGTGGCACGGAGCCCCGCCAGGATCTCGGACTCCGGCGCGGCCTTCAGCAGGTACCCGGCAGCGCCGGCCTCGATCGCGGCGAGGATCTGGTCGTCGGACTCGTAGGTGGTCAGGATGAGCACGCGGATCGACGGCTCGCGGGCCAGGATCCGTGCGGTCGCCGCGTCGCCGTTCAGCCCCGGCATGCGGAGGTCCATCAGGACGACGTCCGGCCGCTCGGCGAGGGTGATCGCCACGGCTGATTCGCCGTCGCTCGCCTGCCCGACCACCTCGACGTCGTCGGCGTCCTGCAGCAACGCGACGATCCCGGCGCGGACGATCGGGTGGTCGTCCGCGACGACGACACGGATCACCGTCTCGCCGCCGTCACGGGGACGGTGACCGCCTGGAGGCGCGGCTCGGCCCCGGTGGGCAGCGACACCTCGACGACGGTGCCACGTCCGACATCGCTCGTGATCGTGCAGGTCCCGCCCGCGAGGGCGAGCCGCTCGCGCAGTCCGCGCAGGCCGTGGCCCGCGGTCGGGACGGACGGGTCGAATCCGACCCCGTCGTCCGCGACCCGGAGCCCGACCTGCTCGGCTGCCACGTGCAGTGCGACGTGCGCCGAGGCGGCGCGGGCGTGTGCGCGGACGTTGGCCAGGGCCTCTTGCCCGGCGCGCAGCAGGACCACCTGGGTGTCGCGGTCGAGCACGCAGTCGGGGGCGTCGACCGAGACGGCGATGCCGGTCTCGCGGGTGAAGCGTTCGCCGAGTCGGTGCAGGGCGGCGCCGAGGCCGTCGCCGGCGACCCCGGCAGCGCCGGCGGCGACGAGGGTGCGGGATTCCTCGAGGGCCGCGCGCGCAGACTCTTCGAGGATGGTGAGCCGTTCGTCCAGGCGGTCGACGCGGTCCGCGGCGAGGTCGCCCCGGGCGCGTTCGGTGAGCATGACGATGCCGGCGAGGTTCTGCGCGACGGTGTCGTGGAGCTCGCGGGCCAAGCGTTCGCGCTCGGACGTGACGCCCGCGTGACGGTGGGCCTCGGCGAGGGAGTCCTGCGTGGCGCGCAGCTCTTCGACGAGCTGTCGGCGCTCCTCGGACAGATCGGCGACGCTCGAGATCCACACGCCCATCGCGCACGCGCCGATCACGCTGATGCCCTCGATGAGGATGGTGCTGACCAGGGCGTCCGGGCCGCTCGAGACCTGCAGGCCGATGCCGCTCGCCACTCCGACCGCGACGGACAGCAGGATCGCGGTGCGGATGCGCTCGGACTGCACCCAGACCAGGGGGAAGACGATGCACTGCACGAACGCGGTGCTCGGGACGACCGCCGGCAGGACGAGCGCTGCGGCGACGACGAGGGGCAGGAACGCGGTAGCGGCGCGGGCGTCGTCGTAGCCGCGGTGGCCGAATGCGGCGTAGGCCACGACGAGCACCACGATCGCGGTGTACGCGGGCCACCGGGTCGCCCACGGTGACCACCCGAACGCGGTGATCACGGCGGTGAGGACCATCGTGCCCGCGAAGAAGACGTGCAACCACCGGTTGCGCACCCACGTCTCGCCGCTCATGCGCCCAGCATCCCATCCAGCCGGCGACTGCCGACGGTTCTCCACAGGCATGATCACGCGTCCTTGCGGTTCCACCGGAACGTCAGCAGGCAGGCCACCGCGCCCACGACCAGCCATGCTGCCAGGACGAGCATGCCGAGACCGAGGTGCCACGCGCCTCCAGGCTCGGCGGACGCGAACGCGTCAGGGAGGAAGACCGACCGCATGCCGGACGCCATCCAGCGGAGGGGGAAGACGGACGCGACGTTCTGCAGCCAGTCGGGCAGCTGCGTGAAGGGCAGGTAGACACCGGAGATGAACTGCAGGACCAGGACGATCGGGACGATCGTGGCGGTGGCACGGCGACCCTCGCGGGGGAGTGCGGAGATCGCGATGCCGAGGACGCAGCTCGTGGCGACGCCGAGGAACATGATGCCGGCGAAGCGTGCCCACGCGCCGCCGTCGGTCGGCAGGCCGACGCCGAAGACCAGGCTCGCGATCGCCAGGAGCAGGGCGGTCTGCACGATCGTCGTGACGAGGACCATGCCGATCTTGCCGATGAAGTAGCTCAGCACCGGCAGCGGGGTGCCGCCGAGACGCTTGAGCGTGCCGTCGCTGCGCTCGCCGGCGATGTCCACGCCGAGGGACTGCGTACCGGAGAGCAGGATGCCCGTCGCGACCAGGCCGGGCAGGTAGTAGGTGGCGTAGTCGACGCTGACGTTCGGTCCCGCCTGGATGTCGGGGGCGCTGCTGAACGCGACCGAGAACAGCGCCAGCATGACGATGGGGAAGAGGAAGGTGAAGAAGACGGCATCGGGAGCCCGGAAGTACGAGCGGAGTTCGTAGCCGATGCGATGGGCGCCGATGGTGGCGGGGTTGGTGGTGCTCATCGTTGGCCGACCATTCCGAGGTAGACGTCCTCGAGGGACGGGCGGATGACTTCGAGGTCGTGCATCGGTTCCGGGTTGCCCCGGATCAGCGCGGTGGGGTCGCTCGTGCGCTGTTCGTGTCGTTCGCCGGTGTCGTCGCGCCAGGTCACCCGTGGTGTGCGCGCTTCGGTGCCGCCGATCTCGTCGATCGGGGCGATGTCGAGCAGCTTCCCGTCGGCGATCACCGCGGCCCGGTCGGCGAGGTGTGCGGCCTCGTCGAGGTAGTGCGTGGTCAGCAGGATCGTGGTGCCCTCGCGCTTGACCTCGTCGATGAGGTCCCAGAAGCGGCGACGGGCCTCGGGGTCGAAGCCCGTCGTGGGTTCGTCGAGGAACAGGACCTCCGGCCGGCCGATGATGCCGAGCGCGACGTCGACGCGTCGGCGCTGCCCGCCGCTCAGCCGTGCGATCCGGGTGTTGCGCTGCTCGGCCAGGCCGGTCTTGTCGAGGAGCTCCTCGACGCTGCGGTGCCGCGGGTAGAGCGTCGTGAAGTGGCGGAGCTGTTCGGCGACGGTGACGTTGGGGGACTCCGCGCTGGTCTGCAGGACGATGCCGATGCGGGCGTTGTGGCTGCGGCTCGTGCGGGCCGGGTCGTGGCCGAGCACCCGTGCTTCGCCGCCGGTGCGGGTGCGGTAGCCCTCGAGGATCTCGACCGTGGTGGTCTTGCCCGCGCCGTTCGGGCCGAGGAGGGCGAAGGTCTCGCCGCGGTGGATGTCGAAGCTCACGTCGTCGACGGCGCGCTTGCCGGTGGGGTACTGCTTCGCGAGGTTGCGGACCGCGATGGCGGGGGTGTCGGGCATGCGTCCAGCGTGCTCGGTTGTGGCGCCGGGTGGATCGGCGGGGTCGGTGGTGGTCCATCCTCCGATCGGGGGATGCACGTTTCTTTTCGTCGTTTGTCCGATCCGGTCCGCGAACCCCGGGATTCGCGGACCGGATCGGACAACGTGTGGGGCGATCGTGCCGGGCCGTGGAGCTGCCCGGGGCGCGGGTCAGCGCATCCGCGTGGACGCGATCCCGCCGTCGACGTCGATCGTGCCGCCGTTCACGAAGGCCGCCTCGTCCGACACGACCCACCGCACCGCGCGCGCGATGTCCACCGGCTGCACCGGTCGGCCCGCCGGGGTGCCCTCCGTCATGGCCGCCAGGACGTCCGCCGAGTCCGCGTTGCCCGGTGTCGCCGTCGCGCCCGGGGACACGGTCACGACGCGGATGCCGCGGTGCCCGTACTCGGCGGCCCAGGCGCGCGTCAGCTGCTCGACCGCCGCCTTCGTCGCCGGGTAGAGCGCCATGAACGGCACACCGACCCGTGCCATCCACGAGCCGATGTTCACGATGTTCCCGGCGCCCTGCGAGGCCATCGCCGGGGCGAGGGCAGCGACCAGGACGTGCGGGGCGCGGATGTTCGTCGCCAGGAGCGCGTCGACGGTGTCGTCCGACAGCGATTCGGTCGGACCGGCCGGGTACACACCGGCGTTGTTCACGAGCACGTCGACGTGTCCGCCGAGCTGCTCGATCGCGGCGGTGGCGAGTGCGCGGACCTCGTCGGCACTGCCCGACAGGTCGGCGACCAGCGGGACGGCACGGCCGCCCTGCCGTTCGATGTCGGACGCGACTGCGCGGGTGCGGGCTCCGTCGCGGCCCGCGACGGCGACGGTCATGCCGGCTGCGGCGAGCTCGCGGGCGATGGCCTCGCCGATGCCGCTCGAGGCCCCGGTCACGAGGGCGGTCCGCTGGGTGTCGTTCGTTGTGGTGGTCATGTTCCGATGCTCGGGCAGGCGAGGGTCTCCGGGATTGCAGGGACCCACGAGGACCTTGCCCGATCCCGCAGCGCGCCCGCCGCACGCCCGCCACGCGCCCGCCGCGCACGAACACGCGGCCTGCACCGTCGGTCCGCCTGGGTAGGTTGGCAGACGTGGACCACCTCACTGGGCAGCACCTCGACCGGGCCGCGGCGATCGCGTCCGCGCACGCCGCCGTCCTCGGGTCCGACCACCCGGAGGCAACCGCACGCGCGGGGTCCGCGCACCGTGCCGATGCCCTCGGCCTCACCGTCTCGCGGGTGACCGAGCCGACCGGACTGTTCGACCGCCGGTACGTGCCGTCCCTGTCCGTCGTCCTCCGTGGCCGGAAACGCTCGATCGTCGGTGACGACGACCAGGTCTGGGGTCGCGAGCGCTTCATCATCACCCCGGTCGACCTGCCCGTCGTCGCCGGGGTCGTCGACACCGCCGGGAGCGACGGCTTCGTCTCCGCCGTCTGGCGTCTCGACCCGGCGGTCGTCGGCGAGGTCGTGTCGTCGATGTCCGCGCCGTCGGCCCCGCCTCGGGGCGAGGTGCCCCGGCTCGGCACGTGGACCGCCCCGCTCGCCGATGCGTTCGCTCGACTGCTCGCCCTGCTCGACGCTCCCGAGGACGTCCCGGTGCTCTTCCCCCTCGTCGCCCGCGAGGTCGTCCTCCGCCTGCTGCAGACCGAGCAGGCGCCGCGCATCACCGCGGCGCTCGACGGCTCCGGCACCTCGGTCGTCGCCGCCGCGACCGCCCTGCTCACCGGACGCATGGCCGAGCCGTGGTCGATGGACCGCCTCGCCCGATCGCTCCGGGTCAGCGAGTCCACCCTGTTCGCCCGCTTCAAGGAGGCGACCGGCATGACACCCGCGCAGTACCTCAAGCGGACGCGGCTCGGCGAGGCACGCCGGATGATGATCGTGCACGGCGACACCGCCGCTCGCGCGGCCTCGGCCGTCGGCTTCCGCAGTGCGTCGCACTTCTCGCGGGACTACCGGGAGGCGTACGGGCGTCCGCCGGCGGCGGACGCCGTCGCGGCGCGGGCGCAACTCGCGTTGGCGACGGCGGTGTAGCCGTGGAGACGGGACGAGTCGGACTGGAGGCGCGGGGCGGGCTGGTGCCGTGCCTCCCGGCCGTCAGTGGTCACGTCTCGAACCGCGGCCTGATGGCTGCCGTGAGGTTGCACGGAGCAACGTCCGGGTAGACCGGAACGATGCAGGTCGTCGGAGTCGAAGCGTTCGGAGGGCCCGGGGCCCTCGCCGTCCACGAAGTCCCGGAGCCGCACGCCGGCTCGGGCTCGGTCCGCATCCGGGTGCAGGCGTTCGCCGTGAACCCGACCGACACCGGGGTGCGCGCGGGGGAGCGTGATTCGTCGCAGGCCTCGCCGCCGTACGTACCCGGGATGGACGCCGCCGGGGTCGTCGACGAGGTCGGGCCGGACGTGTCCGGGTGGGCGGTCGGCGACGAGGTGATGGCCATCGCGCTCCCGCTCAGCACCCACGGTGGGGCGTACGTGCAGGAGCTCGTCGCGCCGGTCGGGTCGTTCACGCGGGTGCCGCGCGGGGTGTCGCTTCCCGCTGCTTCGACGGTGCCGATGAACGGGCTGACCGCGCTGCAGATCCTGTCTCGTGCTGCGCTCACTCCTGGGCAGACACTCGCCGTGACCGGAGCTGCCGGGCTGCTCGGGAACTACGTCGTGCAGCTGGCCCGTGCCGCGGGCGTCACCGTGATCGCCGATGCTGCTCCTGCTGACGAGGCGCTCGTGCGGTCGCTCGGGCCGGACCACATCGTGCCTCGTGGGGCGGGGTTCGCTGCGGCGGTGCGTGCGCTCGTGCCGGGCGGGGTCGATGCGCTCGCCGATGCGTCCGTGCAGAAGGACGAGGTGGTGGATGCCGTGAAGGACGGGGGAGCGTTCTTCAGCGTGCGGGGCTGGGAGGGCAACGGCGCTCGTGGCATCCGGTTCGACAAGATCATGGTGTTCGAGGAGTACCGGTCGTTCGACAAGCTCGAGCAGTTGCGGCATGCGGTGGAGAGCGGGACGGTGACGCCGAGGGTGGCGGAGGTGTTGCCGGCCGCGCGGGCTGCGGAGGCGCATGAGCGGTTGGAGGCTGGGGGGACGCGGGGGCGGTTCGTGTTGAGGTGGTAGGTCGCGATCGCGATCACGAGCGGATTGGAGGCGCGAGCCCATTTGCACCTCGCCTCCAGCCCGTCTCAATACACCCGGTCAGACAGCCGATATGCCACTGCCCGGCGTGAACCGCCACCGCTTTCCCAGTGCGTCCGTGAACGCGAGCGAGACCAAGGTCCACTTGTCCGCGACGGTGTACGGGCGGAAGAAGTGACCGGATTGCAGGAGCTCCTCGCAGCTCGAGAGCAGGGTCCATGCTCGGTTCTTGTGCTGACGCTTGAATGAAGGCACCCATTCCGCGTAGGATTCGCCCGGCAGGCAGACTTTTGCATTGAACGTCACTTCTTGGTTGCCGTTCATCGTCGCTGTTGCTTCGACTTGATGAATTGCTGCCTCGGCGCCGTTCCGGATGACGAGCACGTTCTTCCACTTACGCTTGTCCGATTCGTCCTCTTTCGAGTAGACGAATGAGACCCAGCCGCTGACGCGTGCCGCTTCCCGCTCGTCTCGATCATCCCTGGCGGCACGCTCCGCCCGCTTGGCTATGGTGAGGCTCCAGATGGAGATCGCCAGCGTCAGTGCGACACCGACCCACGCTGCAAGTGCTTCGCTACTCATCGTTTACAGCCCCCTGGTTGCATTGTTGGCAATCGATTCAGAAGTTATTGCATGACCGCGCTTCAGGCAAATCGTTCGGCCCTACCTGAGTGCGTATCAAGGCGCGCGTCAACGTCGACCCCCAATTCGCGGCACATCTCCCACTGAGTTTCGGAGCGAGAAAGAATGGATGGCGAAGGGCGCGTGCGAGTCCGACCAGGCCTCAAAGCGGCGCAGGGATGTCACTCAGAGCCATGGTGGGACGATTCACCGCCGCCCCGAGCCGCTGTCGCTCCTCGGACAGCACCTGAGCGATGAGTTTCGAGTCGGACACGTCCACCGCCTGAGCAGACGCGGACGCCGTCTCGCTCACCGCCGCGAAGTCCTCGAAGGTCTTCGCCTTGCGAGCCAGCATCCGGACGAGTGCCGCGTCGACGCCGTCCTCCGAGAGCAGCCGGTGGACCTGCACGGACTGCAGCTGGCCCATCCGTCGAGAGCGTGCGATCGCTTGCCACTCCGTTGTCGGCTTGAGCTGCGGTTCGCAGATGACGACGACGGACGCCGCTTGGATGTTGAGGCCGACGCCACCCGCTTCGATCTGCGCTACCAGGACCGCGCCGGCAGGAGCCCCAGCGAACTCGTCGACCAGGTCTTGTCGGGCCGATGCCGGTGTGCTTCCGGTCAGGGGACCGAAGACGATCCCGCCCACCGCGCGCTTCGCAGCGTCGAGCACCGCACGGTAGTACGAGAACACGAGGACTTTCCGGTCATTCGCCCGGGCCTCTTTGATGATCTCGACCAGCGACTCGACCTTGCTCGACCTGGGCCCGCCGGTCATCGCGAGCTGCCGCATGGCGTGGAAGTCGCCAGCTTCGACGGCAACGGCATGCGCACGTGCTTCCGCATCGGTCAGGTCGGTCCATTCCTCGACCTCGACGAGTGCGGGCAGTTCAGTGAGGACGTCCTCCTGCCGCCGGCGCAGGTACACCGGAGCGATCTGCTTCCGGAACCGCAGCGGACTGTCGTCGGACTGGTCGACGGAGAGGTCCGGTCGGATGTGGTCGATCAGCACGCGGAACTCGTCGACCCGGTTCTCGAGGGGAGTGCCGGACATCAGGATCGCGCGGTCAGCTCGACGCAGGAGCGCCCTGGTGTTCATGGTCCGCTTCGCGTCGGGGTTCTTCACGTAGTGCGCCTCGTCGACGATGACCGAAGCGAGCCGGAGGTCGTCCGGCGTCCGCGTCCGGAGCCACTCGAGGGTCTCGTAGGTGGTCACTCCGATCCCGCCCTCGTCGATCCATCGCTGGAACCCGAGCAGGCGAGCCGGGCCGTGCAACCGGAACGCTCGGACGCTGGTGTGACGCTCGGCCTCTCGCACCCAGTTCGCGACGACTGCGGCCGGACAGATCACCAGGAAGTACGGCGCTCGACCCGGCGTGGTGCCGGCGATGTGAGCGACGGCCGCGAGCGCCTCGACGGTCTTGCCCAGTCCCATCTCGTCGCCGATGACGACCCGCTGCTGCACGAGCGCGAAGGCCGCAGCGAACCGCTGGTATCCGCGGAGCGACGCGGAGAGCCGGGAGGTGTCGAGCGTGAACGCTTCCACCTGCGCGATGAGGTCGTCTCCGAGGTCTCCGCGCGTCGATGCTCCTGCCGGCTTGGTCAGGCCGGCTTCGTCGAGCAATGCGAAGAAGGCAGCAGGTCGCTGCAGGAAGTCCTGCCACGGATCCGCGTGCAGCTCGACGGTGCTCGCGTCGATCCGCTGTCTCCGCCGCCATGCGTCCTCAGCCAGCGTGAGGATCCGTTGCACGAGCTCACCGGCGTCGCGACCACTCTGGCCGGCCACGACGAGCGCCATCGACGCACCACGGGCAACCATCGTCGCGAGTGGCTGTAGCGCATCGATCAGCTCCTGCTCACGCGGACCGACCAACGCTTTCGCGGACTCCCATGTCTGCAGCGCTGCGACCAGTCCCAGGGTCTGGTCGTCGCGGTGCTCGGCATCGATGCGAACGACGGCGTCCTCGCGAGCAGCCGACTGCAATGCACGCGCCGCCCCGTTGATGCGCGCCGCCGTCGCCTCGCCGACTCCGGAGAACTGCCCCGGGAACACCGGGTGCCGGAGGACAGCCCCGACTGTGCGGACTCCGGCGTCGCGGAGCGCTGTGAGGCGGAGCCGGTCCCCGGTCGCCTCCCGGAGACGATCGATGTCCATCCCCTCGAGCGCGTTCACGGCGCCGGCTTCACGCTGCGTCCGTCCCGCCTCGACGACGGCGGCGTGTGCCGCGCGCTCACGCGCCACTGCGTCAGCCAGCCCGGCGATGACGGAGGGGAAGTCGCCGAAGGCGTCGAGGAAGAGCGGCGCCGCGCCACTCAGGTCCGGCGCTGCGGATGCGACGGGACCGCCTGGGGCAACCAGAACGTCCAGCGCAACGACGGGCCGCGGTGCCTCTCGATCGTCAACGGCTCGGAGGCGTTCCACCGCTCCGGTTCGATCGATCCACTCGAGCGTCTGGTCCAGGAAAGCATCGGCGCGCGTTGCCGCCTCGCGACGCTCGCGTCCGGCGAAGATCGCGGTGAGCCCGGACCCGCGGCGGACATCCTCGAGGGCCTTCGGGACGTCCTCGGACAATATGCGGATCAACGAGTCGGTCTGAGGTGTCGTCGGCGGCAGGGTGGCGGCCCGAACGAGATCGCTCGCGAGCGCTGTGTCCGGCGGCCCGACTGGGACGATCGTCCCTCGTTCCCCGTCCAGGTCGACCGTCGTTCTCCGCTGACGGAGCGCGGCGAGGGCGGTCTCCGCAGCTGCCCGGACGGCGATGCGATGAGCGAGCACGCCCGCCGCCGCCTGCCGGACCCTGTCGATCCGATTGCGTGCAGCCTTGTCGGTCATCTCAGTCCCTCCGGCGGTTCGTACCGAGCGCGCCGACCCAGAGCCCGTCGCGCGCGCGGGTCATGCCGACGTAGAGCTCCCGTCGGTCGAGTTCGCGGCGCTCGCGGTCCGCGACGGACTCGGTGTCGGGGGTGTCGGCGAGGAGCTTCGCCGGCACGTGCGGCAGCAGCACCTGCTTGAACTCGAGGCCCTTCGCCCGCTTGATCGTGCCGACGCGGATCTGGTCGGAGCTCTTGCCCGCGTAGTTCTTCAGCGACACGGAAGGCACGCCGGCATCATCGAGCACGGCCATCACCTTGTCGGCCTGCGGGTTCGTCGCCGTGAGGATGCCGACGTCGCCACGTCCGGTGCCGACCAAGCGGAGAACTGCCTCGACGCGTGCCAGCAGCGCGGCGTCGTGGTCGGCCCGGTTCGTGAAGTGGTGGATGCCCGGCTGCGGGCCGGAGCGCGAGACGGCGGAGACCGCGTCGCCGGCGCCGTCGACACCTTCGATGTCCACGAACTGGTCATCGGCGACGATCGCCTTGGCGAACTCGAGGATCTCCGCCGTGTTCCGGTGGTTCACGTCGAGGACGACGCCCCGGCCGGCGAGGCTGATGCCCACCTCACCGAGCGTGTACCCGCCCGGGTAGATCGTCTGCTGGCCGTCACCGATGAGTGTGAGTCCGTCGGGACGGTCCCCGACGAGGGCATGGAGGAGCGAGACCATCGCGCACGACAGGTCCTGGGCTTCGTCGACGATGACAGCGTCGTAGTGGTCGACCGGGACCTCCCGGACGGCGTCCCGGGCGAGCAGCACCACGTCCTCGAAGTCGCAGACGCGACGGTCGCGAAGGTTCGTCGAGTACCCCTCGTACAGGTCCCACACCGCTTGCCGGACCTCGACCGGCAGCGCGTGCTTCCGACCGACCCGCGCCAGGTCCGCGTACTCGTCGAAGTGCGTCAGCCCACGTCCCTTGATGACGTGAGCGATCTCCTCCTCCCAGTAGCGCCGCGTGAAACGCGGGGCCTTCAACGGACTGGAGGCGCTGGTCACGTTCCATGCGTCGGAGAACGCGAGTCGCGCCTCCAGGCTGTCGATCCGGAACGCGACGCCGCGCTCCTTCAGGAGGCGACTCGCGAACGCGTGCACGTTGACGAAGTCAACGCGGTCCACCATGTCTGGTGCGAGACGCTCCAACAGCGACTTCAGCACTGCGGGGAGCGTCCGGATGTAGGTGGTGAAGAGGACGCGACCGCCGGTCGCTCTCGCGAGGTAGGCGGCGCGGTGCAGGCCGACCACGGTCTTGCCCGTGCCGGCGGCGCCTCGGATGCGGGCTGGGCCGTTGAAACTCCGGCGCACGAGCTTCGCCTGCGCGGGGTCGAGGAAGGCCATCCAGTCCTCGATGGGCGCTTCGAGCACGCCGTCGAGGAGCTGGTCCGTCAGCTCCTCGTCCATGGTGGTGATCGTCGGAGCCGGCTCACGGGGGAGTACCGCCGCTGGGACGACGACCTGCGGCGCTCCCGCTGCGTCGTCGCCGATCACTGGGAAATGGGTCAGCATCGCGGCGAGGACCTCGTCGACGCGCGACGCCGTCAGGCGCGCGCCGCGCGTGGTGATGTGCCCGATGAGGTCGTGGGTGCCGATCACGTCAACGGAGGCGACGCGCGCGTGCATCCGCTTCTGCCCGGCCAGCGCTGCAACGGCGTGGACCTCACCGGGAGCGAGTCCGACGTCCGCGAGTGCTGCCTCGGTGCTGTATGCCAGGTCGGCGAGGCGGGCGATGTCGTCGGTGACGTCCTCCTGGCCGCGCATGATGCGGTCGTCGTGGACTGCGACCTCGCGCCACGCCTTCGTGTCGACGATGAAGACCCCCGCGCGGCCGACGACGACCATGTCGACCTGAGCCGTGCGGCTCCCTGGCCAACGACGGTCGGCGAGGAGGTGGTAGCCGATGCCGGCGAGTGGGGCGAGGATCCGCGCGGTGTCACTCTCGGTGCGGTGGGCGATCTCGAAGCGTGCCGCTCGCTGCTCGGCGTCGTGCGCCTGGCGTCGGAGTTCGTGTGCGCGACTGCGCTGGCGGCGCGCCTCGACGCCTGCGGATTCCCCGGCCATCGTCATCGTGTTGCCCCTCGGGGGAGTCCTGGTCCTGGTTGCCGCTCGTTGTCCCCGCGACGAGCGGTGTTGAACCATCTTCGCGGTCGATCGGGGGCCGCGGGAGTACCCGTTGTGGGGTGCTCAGTCTTCGGCAACGTCTCCACGGTTTCGACGCATGCGAGTCTGCAGCCCCGCCAGCCGGCTCGACAAAGCGCCCGCCGCGGTCGCAGCCTGACCGATAGCGTCACCGCTCAGGCGCTTTGCAACCTCCACGCCGTCCGCGCCAACGTCGAGTGCCCGGCCCTTTGCGTCGGTTGCGACGTCGTCAACGGCATCCCGCCACTTCTTGGACGCGAGTTCCGACCGCTCGTGTTCAATGCCGAGGTGGTCATGGAATTCGACCAGACCGGCCGCGACTCGGTTGGTGGACTCGACGACTCGCCGGGAATCGAGTGGGCTGAACAGCACCTTCATATCGCCGACACCCGCTGCCGCATCCATCCGCTCGATGAGGCGCTTCGTCGTCGCCGCGATCGCAGCCCGTCGTTGCTTGCGTGCAACCTGGAGCCCGGCACGATGGCGGTCCAGTTCGTCGGGCGTCGTACGGAGGAGCCGATCGAGCTCGAGCACCGCGAGACCGTCCTGCAGTTGGAAGCAGCGCGCGAGGACCGCCAACCACTCGCTGGCGGTCGTCTCGGCCCCCGAAGTCAGGTCGGCGAGGTCTCCGACCTTCGTGGTCTTCTCGAGCTTCGACGCCAGCGCGTCCAGCGCACGGAGGGCGTACGACTGCACGGTCAGAAGGGTCTGGCTCGCGCCTTGGACCTTCGACCAGGTGACGTCGTTGACACCGCCCACGTGCTCTCGGATCGTGAGCGCTTCGCTCAGGAGCAGGTCGACGCCGATCATCTCGGCGAATACCTGGTCCTTCTGAGCGCGGAGGACGTCGTCGAGTTTTGCGTCGATCTTGGCCAGGTAGTCAGTGATTTCGTCCATCGCCTGCTGCATCGCGAGCTGGGCCATCACGCCCGCAGCGCCCGTGAGGATGGCAGGGTTCGTGAGCACGGAGCCGGGTGTCTTCACGAACTGCAGGATGCCCTTGATCTTCCCGCCGTCCGTCACCATCGCGCGACTCACGGTCGGGTTCGACCCCTTCATCGCCGGGAAGTCTTTCAGGGCCTTCGCCGACTCCCGCGTGAGCTTCACCCATCGCCCTGAAGCGGCCAGTCCAGCGCCCGCCTGAGCAGCCATCGACCCGGTGCTGGCGGCCTGGCTCAGCCCGGGCACCGCGAGTTCTCGGGACGTGAGACCGGTCGATGACAGAAAGCGCTCGACTGCGTTCGGGTCGCCGATAATCGCGACGCCGTCTTCGTCGCGGATAATCTCGATCTCGTCAGTCATGGCGCTCCTCGTCGTTCCTCACTGCAGGGCGCGACGAACCGGCTCGCCCCTGGCCACGTCGAAGGCTACGTCCCGCTGTGCGCACGCACAGCAGCCCAGAACGAGGGGTGCGGCATCGCGCACGGCTGTTGCGGACCACATCACGAGCTGACCCGGATCAGCCTGCAGCTGCCGTGTCGATCCGCTCAGCCGTCGGCCCGCGCATGCAGCGTGCACGTGAATCGCAGTCGGGGGACCATCCGAACGGCTGTCACCGTAGGATCTGGAAGCTGAGGGCCCCTCCCGAAAGCCCAAAGATCAGGAGCAGCTCGTGTCAGATCAACAACGACAAGACGAGCGGCTTCTGGCTGGCCTTCGTTTTCTCGCAGCGCGGTCAGAGCCGGCGCCCCGCAAGGAAGTCTGGGATGCCGCGCTGTCCCAGGTCCCAATGAGCGCAACGGAGTCGACCTTCGTGCCGTCCCGGCCAGAACCCCGTGGCCGGAACGCGTTCTGGTTCGGCACGTCAACACTCGGCCGAGCAGGGCTTCTGCAGAAATCAGGCGACGGGCTTTGGTCGATCACGGATGTGGGACGACGAGTCCTCGCCGATGACCCCGATCCGACGGAGTTCCGGAAGGAGGCCACGCGGGCGGCACGCGAGGTCACCAAAGCGCTGAGGGCCGACCGCACGGCTCGATTGAGCGTGGTGATCCTCCCGCCCGACGCCGGCGCAGAGCGGATCAGGGATGCCTCCCTGCGTTTCCGGGAGCGTGGTCTGCGGCAGCTGTCCTCGGTGTTCGCCGAGCACCGGTCGGTCTGGAGGCCGGACGTCTCGGCAGAGCTCGTCCGATGTTTCGCCGAGCAGGAAGAGGTCGCGGGAGACAGCTTCCTCGACAAGCTCCGCGAGCAGTTCGCGGACGCGAGTGACGATGCGCGTCTCCTGATGGCCGAACTCGTCGCGTGGCAGCTCCTTCCGCTGCAGAGCCCGGGCGAGCGGAAGAAGCGCGAACGAGTGCAGGCGCTGCTCGACCTCATGCGCGAACCAGTCCTCATCCCGGCCGAGGTCGACCAAGCCTTCCGGTCTTGGTCCTTCAATCCGGGTCAGGGCATGGCACAGGGGATCCACAACGCGCTCTCCATCGTGATCCGGCTCGTCGACCGATGGGTCGGGCTCGCTGACGACGAGCGCGACTCACTGCTCGAAGACCCGTGGGCCTGGAGGGACTTCGTCGCCGCAGTGCCCGGAACAGCGTTCCCGACCCAGCGCAACGAACTGATGTACCTCGTCCACCCCGAGTCGTTCGGTGAGGTGATCTCCGCCGTCGACCGCGAGCGCATCCGAACAGTATTCCGTGGCGAGGTCGCGGGCGGCACCGAGGCGATCGAGGTCGTCGATGACCCTGATCGTGAGTTCCTCGACATCACGCTCGCACTGCAGACGAAAGAGAACGGTCCTGCCGTCTACTACCGCGAACCGCTCCGATCCCGATGGGCGACCGCACCAGCAACACGGGTTGAATCAGCCGATGAGCAGCTGTCACCGATCACCGATCGGCCCTCTACCGGAGACCGGACCAGCTTTCCGGCGGTCACGAGCAGCCTCGCATCGGGCTTGCACATGCCCGAACGCTGGCTCCAGGACACCGTCGACCTCATCGAGCGCCGCAAGCAGGTGATCCTCTACGGCCCTCCGGGCACCGGGAAGACCTTCCTCGCCCAGGCGCTCTCGAAGCACGTGACGGACGGCACAGACGGCGAGACCACCATCGTCCAGTTCCACCCGACGTACTCGTACGAGGACTTCTTCGAGGGCTTCCGCCCCGTTGCCAACGACGACAGCGGCAACCTGGCCTTCACGCTCCGAAAGGGACCGCTCCGCCGCCTCGCTGACGCCGCAGCCGCCAACCCCGAGGCGAACTACTTCCTGGTCATCGACGAGATCAACCGCGGCAACATCGCGAAAGTGTTCGGCGAGCTGTACTTCCTGCTCGAGTACCGCGACAGCGAGATCTCCCTCCTCTACAGCGACGAGCCCTTCACCCTGCCGAGCAACATCTTCGTCATCGGCACGATGAACACCGCCGACCGATCGATCGCGATGCTGGACGCCGCGATGCGGCGACGCTTCGCGTTCATCGAGCTGCACCCGGAACGCGAGCCCGTGCAGAACGTGTTGTCGCGTTGGGCGGCGACCAAGGGCCTCCGGGACGACCGTGCCGACCTGCTGACGCGACTCAACGCGCAAATCCAGGACCACGATGCCAAGGTCGGGCCGTCGTTCCTGATGCGCGACCTCGCCGGGACCGGTCTGCAGGACGTGTGGCGGTACGAGATCCTGCCGCTCCTGGCGGAGCACCACTACGGCGAAGGCGTCGACCTGGAGGCCCGGTACGGCCTGGCAATGCTGCGTCGCCGGACGACGCCCACGCCGGCGGACGGGGCCGAGGGTGCTTCCGACGACGATTGAGCTGCGGGAGGCGGACCAGCCGGTGGTGCACCGGCTGCCGCGGGCGGTCGCCGTCGGGCTCGCGTCGGCGAACATCGCGACGGTCGCGCCGACGCTCGGCGACGATGAATACCGCGTGAGCGGTGTCCGGAAGGTCGGGGTCGTGCGGATCGCCGGGTACACGGTGTGGCTCAAGCCGAAGGCGCCGGTGCGGCGGCTGTTCGCGATGCTCGGGTACGCCCGTGCCGGGAGTGCGATCTGGACAGAAGACGACTTCGGGTTCGAGGAGGACGATGACCTCGTGCCGGCGTTGGCGCACGCGTTCGTGCGGCAGGCCGCGCGGGCGTTGGCCGGAGGACCGCTTCGTGGATACGTCACGCGCGAGGACGCGCTGCCGCTCGTGCGCGGTCGGTGGCGGATCGGTGACCAGCTGACGCGGCGGGGCGGGCAGCCGCTACCGGTCGAGGTGTCGTTCGACGACTACGTGGAAGACATCGCAGAGAACCAGGTGCTGCTGACTGCTGTAACGCGGTTGTTGCGGCTGCCGGGCGTGCCGGTGGATGTGCTCAGTGCGCTGCGGCGGCTAGCGCGAGTACTCGATGGGGTGTCGGTGATCCCGGTCGGGGCTCCGGTGCCCGTGGTCCAGCCGGATCGGCGCAACGGGCGGTACTCGTCCGCGCTGGCCTTGGCGTCGCTCGTCCTGTCGGGGTCGTCGGTCGAGCAACGGGCCGGGTCGGTCGTCGCATCGGGCTTCCTCGTCGATATGTGGTCCGTGTTCGAGGACTTCGTGTCGGCTGCCCTGCGCGAGGAGTTCAAGCCGTACGGGGGAGTGCTCGTGTCTCAGTACGCGTCGACGCTCGACGTTGAGGGGACCGTGAAGATCGCGCCGGACCTGGTGTGGGTCGTCGACGGGGAGGTACGGGCCTGCATCGACGTGAAGTACAAGGTCGAGAAGCACGGGCAGTACCCGAACGCTGATCTGTACCAGATGGCGGCGTACTGCCGGCGGTTCGGGTTGGGGGAGGGATGGCTCGTGTACGCGGGCACTGGGGATCGGGGAGCATCAATGGAGCTGGCCGAGGGTCTGAAGCTCACTCGCAGTCCAGTGGACCTCGGTGAGTTCGACGCGGACCCGCGACGAGCGTTGTCCGAACTCACTGCCCTTGCCATTGGCGGGCGCTGTTACGAGAAGACCCGGCCAACGTCCTGAGGCTGCCGACCGGGTCCCACGCGATTAGGAAGTCGGTTTCTTGCGGTACTTCAGAGCGGGGAGGCCTGCCACGATGCGCACCGTCTCGACGCTGACTGTCACGATGCGTTGGATGAGCTCGACGATGTAGGCCGAGTTGCCGTGTTCGGCGCCCCAGTCGTTGGGGTCGTTGATGATGCCGGATGCCTTGTCGGTCTTGACCTGGTACCGCTCGAGAATCCAGTCGAGGGCTGATCGGGAGCCGAGCTTGTACTCGTGCGCCTCGGGCGGGATATCGCTGATGGTGAGCCCGGACGCAACGTGAATGACGGTGCGGTCCCAGCTGCCCGCTTTGCCACCGTACCGCATCTTCGTCACATGCAGCTCGGCAGGAACCGGGCTACTAAGAGTCACCGGGTAAAGGCTTACGTTTTCGTACCCGATGTGCAGATCCGACAGTGCCCGACCGGCGGCAGCGAACGCCCGAAAGTCGGTCGGGTCGGTCAGCTCGGGGATGCGAGGCAGCATCTTCTTGAGGTCCGCGGCGAACTGGTGCCGGTAGTCCTGGGAGTGCAGGACTCCGTAGACCGCGAAGAACACGTCGTCCGCACTGACGTCCTGCCCATACAGTTCCCGGTAGCGGGCGAGGGCGGTATCGGTGATGTTGTCGCGACGCTCTGGTCCGTCGAACATCGCGAACGTGCCTTCCTCCGCATCGAGGTCGTACACGTATCGCGGGAAGAACTGACCGGTATCCAGCGTATGGAGGTCAGGTACAACGTCGGTAGCGAGCACTGCGAAGGTGGGGAAGTGCGTAGACGGTGATGTTAAGTAAAAGCCCAGGTTGCGTTCGTTTTGCGGGAAAATGCGGTCGAGTTGATAGACCATGTCGTTAAGTTGCCGGTCAAAATAGACCATCTGCTTGTTGAAAGGTCGGTACAGCGATTGAACGATCTTAGAGTCGTCGAACTCGTATTTGACGCCGCGAGTGAGGCGCACCTTGTCCGCACGATTCCAACTCATCTTGGTGGCGTCGAAGTTGATCTTCTGGTCTACGTCCTTCGAGGCCACCGCCGTAGAGGCTAAACGTTCGACTTCCTTATTGTAAAAGTCGATCATCTGGCTCATGTTAGACCGCAGCGCTTCTTCGGAAGTCTTATATGCCCAAGCGTCACGAGCCGTCGCCAGGCCCCGCGAGTATAAAGCGAAGATGCCTGCTTGGTTGTCGGTCTTGTCGCCGATAGGCGTGAACGTTTCGAAGACGTCGTTTCGTTGATTGATCCAGTCCCCGTGGTCGTTCGCTACGATCTGCTGCCACGGGACGCCGTCCGAGTCGTGGTACTGCTCTAGGAGGCCGAGCTTGTCCTCGCGGGTGAGGTAATCGCCGATGTCCCGGTAGTGAATCGCGCCGGAAGACGCCCGACTCGGGTTTTTCACGAGCAGCGAGATCGCGACGGAGGCGCGACTGCCCGAGCCGAACACTTTTCCGCCTTCTCGTCTAGATTCCTCACCCGCAGTGCGCTGATTACCGCGGAGGTTGAGAATGTAAAGCTCGGTGAACTCTTCTTGCAAGGTGAGACGCAGCCCGGCGGCGGAGTTGCTGTCGAGGAAGCCACCGTTGGTCACGTAAGCGACGATGCCATGGTCTTTGATCCGGTCCGAGGCCCAGCGGATGGCGCGGATGTAGGAGTCATACAGACTGTTCTTGTTCTGCCCCGTCGAGAGAGCAGCGTAGGTGGCAGCGATGCGCTTGTCGAGGTACGGGTACTTCAGGTTCTGGTTGTTGTCGTTGGCTGAGTCCTGCCCAGATGAGTAGGGCGGGTTGCCGACGATGATTCGGATGTCGAGGGCGTTCTGCTGCTTCACGCGTTCGTTGTTGTCGCCAAACACGCCTTGGTCGTCGTAGGTGTCGTCGTCCTCGGCGGTCTGGAACGTGTCGGTGAGGACCACTCCGGGGAACGGCACGTATTCACCGCCCTGGAGGCCGTTGTAGGTGGCCTCGATATTCACCGCGGCGACGTAGTACGCGAGCAGCACAATCTCGTTCGCGTGGAGCTCGTGACGGTATTTGTGCGCGAGGTCACCAGGGGTGATGAGGCCGGACTGCAGGAGGCGAACGATGAAGGTGCCGGTACCGGTGAACGGGTCGAGGACGTGGACGCCGTGGTCGGTGAGCCCCGCACCGAAGTGGTCGCGGGAGAGCCGGTCGGCGCTTCTGAGGATGAAGTCGACGATCTCGTTGGGTGTGTACACGATGCCGAGCCGTTCGGAGGTGCCCCGGAAGGCGCCGGTGAAGAACTTCTCGTACAGCCGCTTGATGATCGTCTGCCGGCCGGCAGCGTCGGTGATGCCGGCCACGGTGCGTTGTACGCCGGCGTAGAAGTCGGCGAGGTCGCTGGTTTCGGTGGTGAGGTTCTGCTCTTCAAGGGCGTCGACCATGCGTTGCATGACCTGCGAGACCGGGTTGTGGTCACTGAAAGCGTGGCCGGCGAAGAGGGCATCGAAGACGGGTTGTGTGATGAGGTGCTGGGAGAGCATCTCGATTGCCTGCGGCTCGGTGACCCCGGGGTTGAGATTGTCCTGGAGGCCCTTCACGAAACGGGTGAACTCGGCGCGGAGCACGGCGTTCGAGCCGTCGACAAGGCTGGTGATGCGGGCGATCTGTCGGGCGGCGATCTCTGCAACGTCCTGAGCCCAGTTCTCCCAGTAGTCGCGTTCGCCGACCTTGTCGACGATGCGCGCATAAATCGCGTTCTGCCAATCTGCACCGAGCACGCTCATGTCGAGCGGGACTTGCGACGTTTCGAGGGTCGTGGAGTCGGGAGCGGGTTCGGGCAGGTCGGCGTCGGAGAAGTTGGTCGCGATGACCGGGCCGGTGTCAATGCGACCGTTGAGGTCGATCTGCTCGATTTTCGCTTCGAACCGCTCGTCATGAGCACGCAGCGCGCGCAGAACGTCCCAGACGACCTTGAACTTGGTGTTGTCGTTCAGGGCCTGCTCGGGTGACTGCCCGGCGGGCACCGCGATGGGCAGGACGATGTACCCGTAGTCCTTTCCCGGAGCCTTCCGCATGACGCGACCGACCGACTGCACGACGTCGACCTGACTGTCTCGTGAGTTGAGGAAGATGACGGCGTCGAGTGCAGGAACGTCGACGCCCTCAGACAGGCAGCGCGCGTTGGTGAGGATCCGGCACACGTTCTGCTCGCTGGTGTCGGCCTTGAGCCAATCGAGGTGCTCGTTGCGCTCGAGGATGTTCATCCCTCCGTCGACGTGCCGGGCCTCGAGCCGGTAAGTCTGGGCGTCACCGTCGTCCGAGAGATCGATACGACGCCCAGCGATGCTGTCAGGGCGGGCTCCATCGACTCCGCCGTAGCCGTCAAGAAAGCCTCGCACGGTTTTCGAGTCCTTGATCGAGCGGGAGAACGCGACAGCTCGTCGCAACGGTTGATGTGCATTCGGGGTCGTGGTGTCGATGCCCTGCACGCCGCGCTTGGCGAGCCCGTTGTAGATGCCGACGATCCGGGCAGCGTCGGGGATGTTCAGCTCGCCGTCAGCTGCGAAGGTTTCTTGGAACGCACTGCCGATCGAGTCCTCGTCGATGGTGAGAACGAGTACCCGGTAGTCCGAGAGGAGGTCTCGCTCCACTGCTTCGCCGAACCCCAGGCGGTGGAAGACCGGGCCGAACACGCTCTCGTTGTCCATCGAGTAGATCACGGCCGCGTTCTCGTCGGCCTGGTTCTTCGCTGATTCAGCGTAGATCTTTGGCGTGGCAGTCATGTAGACGCGGGCAGTGGTCTTAATCGCATCATCCGAGTGCACGCGCAGGAATGCCGATTCGTCCACGCCCTGCCGGGAGAAACCAGCAGTGCGGTGCGCTTCGTCACAGATCACGAGGTCGAAGTTCGCCAGCCCTTCAGCCTGCGCCTTGGCGACGACATCGATCGACTGATACGTCGAGAAGAAGACGGTCAAGCCGTCGGGCTCATCGGCCTTAGCAACTTCCTTGAGGAGCTGTTGCGTGTTCGTGGTGGCTGGGTAGGCGAGATCAGCGACCGTGAAGTCTTCGCTGACTCGTCCGACCTTACTGTCCGAGCACACGGCGAAGGCCCGGAGCGGCATGGCTCGCTCCTGTGACCACTCCCGGAGTGTCTGGGACAGCAACGCGATCGAGGGGACCAGGAAGAGTACCTTTCCCCCGCGGCCGGCAACAGCTTCCGCGATACGAAGGCTGGTGAACGTCTTGCCCGTGCCGCACGCCATGATCAGCTTGCCGCGGTCGGTGCTTTCCAGGCCAGCCTCCACCGCGTTCAGCGCTTCTACCTGGTGCGGGCGCAGCGACTTCTGAACGGGGGCAGCAAGCGAGTCGGGGTGGTCGAAGGAGTACTCTGACCAATCGATCCCACTGTGCTCGAACTCCTCGATCGGGATCTGCGCGGTCGGCAACTGCTGATCGACGAGGGCCTCGAGCGCGTTCTTCCCGAGCGGAGCGGTGGCGACGATCAAACGCGATGAGAAGGCTGCCTTCCCCGATGCCGTGAAGAACGAGTCGAGGTCACTCTTCTGGATGGTGTTCTCCGGGTCGTGGAACTTGCACTGGATCGCGCACAACCCGCCACCATGACGCTCCCGTGCAACGAGATCGATCCCGGTGTCGGTCTTCCCGTTTCGGTCAGGCCAGTCTTGCCAGAGCCATACCTCGTCGAAGCGCGCCGTCCACTTCGGGTCGGTTGTCAGGTATGCACGAGTCAACCGTTCGAAGAGGCGGCCCTTGGTGCGCTTGTCCGGAGCGATAGTCGCGTAGACGTCGAGCAGATCGTGGATGGACATCGCCATGATGCGGTTCCCCTTGAGGTGCGGCTGGCACGGAGGCCAGGTCGGAGCGAGATCGAGACTAGCTGGCGAGATCGTCTGGCTGGTCCTGCGGCTCGCGGTTCACCGGCTCTTCCGTGTCAGCCGCCACGTTGGATGGCGTCCCCTTCGCCGCGTTGACGATCCCGAAGGGGACGTGAACACTCGGCACTTCGTTGGCTGCCCCGCGCAGGTGATCCACTTGGTCGTCGAAGAAGATGTGCGGACGGAGGACTCGCAGGATGCGGGCCTTCTCGACACCACCGAGGAAGAACGCATCGTTCACCCGGAGGCCCCAACCCTGCAGAGTCCGAACGACTCGTTCGTGTGCCGGCGCATTCCTCGCGGTCACGATCGCGACGTGCACGCGACGGTTGTAGGTCGGATCGGTCCCAACCAAATCCTCTTCGATGTCCTGGATGCGATTGATCCCGCGCAAGAACCGTGCCATCAACCCTTCCGGCATCGCTTCGTCGGTGTGAGAAGCCTCGTTCTCATGGAAGGCCGCGAGATCGGAGGCCTGCATGATGCGCTCGGAGGAGTCGTCCGTCAGGACACCGTCAAAGTCGAACGCGATGCGTAAGTCAGTGCCGGTTGGATCTTCTGCCGGTGTGCCGACAACGCGACCGGCAGGCAGGCCGCGGTCGATCGCAGCTCGGACGTCGTCGTCATTGGCGGAGAGGAACAACGACATGTTGAGCGCCTCCATGTATTCGTGCGACGACCGGCCCTGCATAAAGATCGCCCGCGAGATCGCGAGGTCGTGCGCTTCGAGAGACCGCATCACTCGTAGTCCCGACTCCGGGTCGTTCCGGGAGAGGATGATCACTTCGACCAACTGTCCACCGTCCGGGCGCAGGTCGTTGAGAGACAGCAAGCGGCGGATGAACGGGAATGCGACGCCCGGGAGAAGTGTGTCGTCGAGGTGCTCTTCCTGGTGCTTCCGGTACTCGTCCTCCCCGTACTCGCGGAAGATCTTGTCCGAATCGGACAGGTCGAACAGTGCGCTCGAGGCGACACCGACGACCAACATGTCGTCTAGAGCGAAAGGCATTTCTGTTCCTTGTTTGGTGCTCATGCTGAGTGAGTCGAAGTGTGTTGTGAGGGAGGAGAATCAGCGGCAGCACTAGATGTGCCGAAGTTGTCATCGTCAGTAAGCGTGCGTCGCCACCCAGAGCCCGTCGCGCGCCCGCGTCATACCCACGTACGACTGCCGCCGCTCGAGTTCCCGGCGCTCCCGCTCGGCTTCGCTCATCGACTCAGGGGTGTCGAGCGGTCTCGGCCTCGGTGCGCTCGGCGATCTCGTAGCATCCCGCCTGCTGTTCAGCTTCGTCCGCCTGCCGCGGGTGTTCGTCGGCGCGGCTGCGGAGTCGTCACGTTTCTGCCCCTGCAGAGGTTGCGGCGATGGTCATGGTGGTGCTCCCCGAGGAGTGTCCTGATCACACCGGCGTCCCCCTCGAATGCTCCGGTACTGCGACATCCTCTCTCGTGAGCAACCGTCAAGGGAGCTCCCCGTTCTGGGGGCTGCTCAGCGTTCGAGCAGCTCGTCGGTCGTCGCCTAGCGTTTCCATAACGAGGGGAATGGAAATGGTCTGGGACATCCCGATCGGCACAAGTATCGGACGGCGTGAGCTGCACAGCCGTCTCGGCGGTGGTAGCTGGCAGGACGGCATCACGCGTGTCGTGAAGACGAACGAGATGCTCGTGTTCACGAACGACGGCGGCGAGGAACACGGCTACCGCGTGCACGAGGGCCTCCGCGGTGATGGCGTCTTCCGCTACAGCGGGCAAGGACAGAACGGCGACCAGAAGCTGACCGGCAACAACAAGGCGCTGGCGGATTCCGAGGCAATCGGTCGCCCCATCCGCGTGTTCCGGGGTCAGGGCACCGTGACCTACGTCGGGAGCTTCGCGCTCGCTGATCCGCCCTACACCTGGGAGCGCTTCCCCGGGACCGGGTCGTCTCCTAAGCGGGACGGACTGGTGTTCAACCTCGTCGCCGTCGACGCGGACACGTCGCTCTTGCCCGCCCTCGTCGACGAGGCCGGCGACCCTTCCGGCCGCGCGTCAGCGATCGGTGCCTCTTCAGCCACGTCCGCCTGGCAATCGCTCGACTTCAGCGAGTACCAGGTGCGGCGGGTCGACGAAGGCGAGTCGATGCGATCCGTCTCCCGCCGCGAGTTCGAGCTGCAGACCCGGTTCGGCGAATGGCTTCGCGCTCGGGGTGATGATGTGCAGGTGCTGCGTCTCACTGAGGGCGGTGTGACGATCGTGCCCGACCTCTACGACCCGACGATCGGCCATGTCGTCGAGGCCAAGAAGTCGACCGCGCGGGCCTACGTCCGCACCGCGATCGGGCAGGCGCTCGACTACGCGGCGGTCGCGCGACGTAGTGGTCTTACGGTGACTCCGGCGGTCCTCCTGCCGTCCGAGCCCCAACCCTCGATGATGGAGCTGTGCACCTCGGTCGGGATCACCGTGTGGTGGCCGATCTCGAGCGGTGACTTCCAGGAGGTCAGGCCGTAGCCGCGGCGCTGGTCAGGATCTTCACTGTGGGCAGATCTGGCTTGGCCCAACCGAGCGAGCCGAGTTCGACGGGGAGCACCCAGCGCAACTCGTCGTGGTCAGTGCTCGACGTCGGTCCGTCCGCGGTCCAGGCGACTCGGTAGGTGGCGAGGTCGATGTCGACGTTGCCGACACTCGTGATGGAGCGGTCGATCGGTTCGCCAACGACGACGTTCAGACCGAGCTCTTCGTGGAGCTCGCGTCGCAGGGCTTCCGCAGCGGGCTCTCCTGGCTCGACCTTCCCTCCGGGGAACTCCCATTGGCCCGCCGCCTGTCGACCAGGTGCCCTTCGACATGCGAGTACGCGACCGTCGGGCTGAGTGAGTACGCCGGCGACGACCTCGATCATGCGTTCCATACTGCCTGAGAAGCTCAGCGCGGTACGAGCGATTGCACTCCACTGATCCAGGGCGTGCTCGACGCAGGCGGCTGCATCCTCGGGACGTTCGTGCTCCCAGAACCGCAGCACCCGCCAACCTTCCATCACCAAGATCGCCTGGTTCTGTGCGTCCCGCTGCCGGTTGGCGAGCAACTTCCGACGCCACAGCTCGGCGTTCGCCTTCGGTAAGTGGGCGTGCTCCTCGCAGTAGTGCCAGAAGCACCCGTCGACGAAGACCGCGATCCGTGCACGTGGAAACACGAGGTCGGGTCGAACGCGGCAGTGACTGCTCACGCGCCGATCGACGAAGAACCGTCGCCCTCGGCGGTGCAGTTCACGGCGCAGCGCGAGCTCGGGCGCGGTGTCCCGTCGACCGAAGCTGGCCATGTGCCGCCGACGAGCGTCGTCTGCTTCCCACTTGTCCAAGCTCGGATCCTTACCAAGTATTCGATGAGTTGAGGATCCGAGCGGTGATCTGTGGACGGATCGACGGTGGACTGCGATGTGGGAGAGCGGCTTATCAGCGCGAGGCGGCCATGTTCGCTTCGACCGACGTGACCGACACGTCCAGCGGCGCATCCGGAGCTACAGGGTCGCCGGACGGCACTGACGACTGCGCCTCGAGGTCAGCCCGCACAGACGCGGACACACCGAACAACAACGTCGCCACGAAACCCACGACGTACGCCACCACGAGCCCCGACCCGTACCCGAGCAGCGCCCACCCGTACCCGGACGAACCGTCGAGCAGCGGGATGAGCGACAGGTCCGAGGCCCCGATGGCGATCGCCCCGACTGAGTGCCCGAGCTGGTCGAACAGCCCGACGACACCGCCACCGAACGCGCCACCGATGCAGGCGGTGATGAACGGCCGACCGAGGGGGAGCGTCACACCGTAGATGAGGGGCTCGCCGACACCGAGGAGCCCGGCCGGCAGCGCGCCACGGATCGTCCGCGAGAGCGCCTCGTTGCGACGGAAGCGCATCCACAGGGCGATCGCGGCACCGATCTGCCCTGCACCACCCATCGCCAGCACGGGCAGCAGCACGGTCCAGCCGGTCTGGTCGATGAGCGTGGTGTGGATCGGCGTGAGCGCCTGGTGCATGCCGGTCATCACGAGCGGCAGGAAGAACCCGCCGAGGACGAACCCGGCGGAGGCGCCGCCGTTCGCGAGGAGCCAGGTGGCCGCGGTGCCGATCGCGACGGAGACGACTCCGGCGACGGACATCAGGATGCCGAGGGTGATTGACCCGGCCACGAGCACGGTGACGGTCGGCACGACGATGAGCGCGATGACGTCCGGCGTGTGCCGGCGCATGAAGCGCTCGACCAGGGCGGCGAGGATGCCGCCGGCCATCGCGCCGAGCACACCGCCCTGCCCGGGAGCGAGCGTCTGCCCGAACACGGTCACGTTGGCGACCCCGGCCGCGACGACGATCGCACCCACGGCACCGCCGAGGATCGGCGTGCCGCCGAACTCCTTCGCGGCGTTCATGCCGACGAAGACGGCGAGCAGGGACAGGAACCCGGACGACAGCACACCGAGGAACGGCGTCACGCCCGGCAGCCACCCGAGGTTCGTGAGGATGCCGTTGATCCCGGCGATGAGACCGCAGGCGATGAGCGCGGGGATGAGCGGGATGAAGATCGCGGAGATGCGGCGGATGGCGCGCATGGTGCGGCCGTCGGAGCGGGCCCGTGCAGTCGCCTTGATCTCTGCGCCGCGAGCCGCGAGCTCTTCAGGAGACGCACCCCCGGGAGCAGGCGCAGACCGCAACGAATCGAGTGAGTCGGCCACCCGGTCGACGAGCCCCGGCCCGAGCACGATCTGCAGGTTCGACCCGGCGGCGATCGCGGCGATCACCCCGTCGGTGGACTTCAGTTTGTCGAGCGAGACGGCGTCCGTCGATGCCACCTCGACCCGCAGCCGGGTCATGCAGTTCTCGACGTCCGAGATGTTCGAGGACCCACCGACGGCGTCGAGGATCTGCTGTGCGAGTTGCTGTGCATCGGGCATTGATGTGCTCCTCAGGAGGGGAATTCAGCGTTCGGGAGTGAGCACGGCTCGGAGGGAACCGTCGGCGTCGGAGAGTCGGGAGCGCGCGGCAGCGGCGGGCAGCCCGGTGAGGATCACCGCGATGGCGGTCTTCACCTCGCCGTCCGCAGCATCGAGGGCGGCGCGGACATCGGCGGAAGCGGCGCCGGTCACGTCCTGCACGAGCGAGAACGCCCGCGCGACGAGCTTCGCGTTCGTGGCACGCACGTCGACCATGCGGTTGCCGTACGTCTTGTGGCAGCGCACCATCGCGAGCGTGGTGAGCATGTTGAGCACGAGCTTCTGCGCGGTCCCCGCCTTCAGACGGGTCGATCCGGCGATGAACTCGGGACCGACGACGACGTCGATGGCGATGTCCGCCTCCCGCCCCGCGGCCGAGTCCGCGTTGCACGCGACGGAGACCGACAGGGCGGACCTGCGCCGTGCCTCCAGGATGGCTGCGATCACGTAGGGCGTCCTGCCGGACGCACTGATCCCGACGACCACGTCGTCGGACGTCAGGCGGAGCGCGTCGAGGTCGCGGACGGCCGCTTCCTCGTCGTCCTCCGCTCCCTCGACGGCGGTGGTGAGCGCCACCGGACCGCCGGCGATGAGGCCGACGACCTGCGACGGGTCGGTCCCGAAGGTGGGTGGGCACTCGCTGGCGTCGAGGACGCCCAGCCGGCCCGGCGTGCCTGCGCCGACGTAGACGAGTCGCCCGCCCTTCGCGAAGGCTGCGGCGATCGAGTCTGCCGCCAGTGCGATGGCCGGGAGGCACGGCTCAAGTGCCGCAGGCACGCTGCGGTCGCTGGCGTTCATCCGCTGGGCAGCTTCGAGGGTGGAGACGAGGTCGATGTCGTCCAGCGTCGAGTCGGTCGCCTCGGTCGTGAGGCCCTTGAGTTCGTCGCGGAGGTGGTCGTGGTGCAGGTCGTCGTCGCGCAGGTGGTCGTCGTGCAGCTGGTTGTGGTGCATGGTGCTCGATTCAGGAACGGTGGTGCGTGCGGACCGCGTGGCGGCTGCGTGCGAGGAGCGGGCGGGAACGTTCGTCGGTGCGCTGGGCGACGACGATGAACAGGGCGTCGACGATGGCGAGCTGGCTCATCCGGCTGCCCATCGCCGCGGGGCGCAGGTCGCTCTCGGCACCGGCGACCCCGAGCAGCACGTGGTCCGCGTGGTCGGTGAGGGGCGAGTTCGCATGGCCGGTGATCGCGACGACGGTGGCCTCGTGCATCTTCGCCTCGGTCGCGACCTCGAGCGCCTCGGTCGTCGTGCCCGAGTGGCTCGTGATCACGAGGACGTCGTCCGGGCCGAGGACGCTCGCGAGGGTCAGCGCGTTGTGCGGGTCGTCGGCGATCGAGCTCGCGATGCCGATCCGTTCGAGCTTGAGGTGCAGGTCACGGGCGACGATGCCGCTCGCGCCGACGCCGTAGAGGACCACGCGGCGGGCCTCGCTGATCGCCCCCGCTGCGGTGTCGAGCGCACGCGGGTCGAGGGTCGCGAGGGTGTCGCTCATCACGGCCCGGACGTCCTCGGTGACCTTCGCGATCACGGTCGCCACGTCGTCGTCGACGCTGACGCCGGCGTGGATCTCGGTCTCGCGCCGCTCGTGGATGCCGCGTTCGACGGCGCGCGTCATGCTGCGCTGGAGGTCCGCGAAGTTCGCGTAGCCGAGGTGCTGGGCGAAGCGGGAGACCGTGGCGGGGGAGACGCCGGCGCGGCCCGCGAGCTCCGCGGCGCTCGTGGTGGCTGCGGTGGCGGGGGCCTCGAGGACGGCGTTAGCGATGGCGCGCATGCTCGTCGGCATCGTCCGCGACTGGGTGCGGACGAGGGCGAACGCGTCGGCGCGGTCGGAGCGATCGGTGATCGTCATGCGCTCCATGAAAGCGCATTGCACGGATCGGCGCTAGGGCTGCAAGTTACTTTCGTGTTTCGTCGGGGTGGCGGTGGCGGCGCGCGCGCGGGCGCGGGCGTGCGCGCGGCGGGTGGGGCGGTGGAAGGCGACCGCCTGGCGGACGGAGGCGGCCTGCGGAGGCGAGTCGCGCCTCCAGGCCGGGGTCAGGCGGTCTGTCGCGGACGGAACACGCCTGCGCGCACCAGCCACACGTAGAGCAGGCAGCCGATGCAGACGTCGAAGACGGCGTTGAGGAACGCGGCGACCAGCGCGATCGCCGCACCGACGGGTGCGGCGTACGGGACGCCGACCAGCGCGAGGACGAGCGCGAGCGCCGTGATCACGAGACCGACCTGTTGGGCGAAGGTCGGGGGCTCGGGGGCCTCCAGTTCGGCGGGCGGAGCGAGCCGCGGGCGGACGAACCGGCGGAAGAGCACGCCGTACGGGTGGCGGCGGATGCCGGCGATGCCCCCGATCGCGAAGAGCACGACGATGATCGCCAGCAGGACGATGCCGACCGCCCACGTCGCGGGGATGAGCGTGAGGACGATCGTCACCGCGAGGAGCACGGCCGTGATGGCGGCGCCGAAGCGTGGGGAGCGCGGATCGATGCCGCGGGCGGGGTCGTTCGTGGTGGTCATCGGGACTCCTGGTGGCCTGCGGTGAGGAGGGTGTCGAGTGCTGCGGCGAGCTCCGGCGGGCGGGGAGGGCCTCCGAAGCGGGTGCGGACGGTCCGCTCGTCGTCGAGGAGCAGGACCGTGGGGGTCTGCATGACGTCGAAGCGGCGGGCGAGGTCGGGGCGATCGACCAGGTCGAACTCGAGGCGTGTGACGCCGTCGTGTGCGGCGGCGACGGCGTCGAGCTGGCGGCGGGTCGCCGGGCAGCGGGCGCACGTGGGCGTGGAGAACTGCACGAGGGTGGCGCGGGTGCCGAAGGCGGCTGTGGGGGCGAGGTCGGCGGTGGGCGTCGTCGTGGTTTCGCTCGTCGCACGTGTTGGCACCGACTTTGCCCGGCCGGTCGTCGCGCGGAGGAGGACGCCGAGGACCGTGGCGAGTGCGAGGACTCCCACGAGTGCGGCGACGGACGCGATCACGGTCATGCGGTGACGCTACGGCGTTCTCCGTCGTCGGAGGCCAACGTGACCGAACGTGACGGTGGGAGGTTGTGGCGGGTCGTGGCGGGTCGCGGCGGCTCGTGTCGGCTCGGGCGGCTCGGGCGGCTCGGGCGGCTCGTGTCGGGTCGCGGCGGCTCGTGGCGGTGCAGAACACAGGAGCGTTGCCTGCAATAGGCATACGTTTCAAGGGACCCGGATGCGCTCAGCAGCAACCGTCGTCGCCGTGCGCCGGTCAGGCGCGAGTGGTACGGCGGCGCATCAGCTGGCCGATCGGGCCCTGGAGCAGCAGGAGCAGGACCCAGTACAGGCCGACCGTCGGGACCAGCAGCGCCAAGACCAGCGCGAGGACCATCAGGCCGACGGCGACCAGGCCCCGGGATGCGTCGTGCAGCGGTGTCGACAGGAGCTCCGGCGAGCGGCGGAGCTCGGACTCGATCCCGGTCAGCGCCAAGCTCGTCACGACCATCGTGCCGATGTAGAGGCCGTGCGACACCCGGTCGTCGTCGCCGCCGGTGTTGAGCAGGTTCGCGGCGAAGGGCAGGAACACGATGCCGATGAGCCACACGAAGTTCAGCCGCATGATGAGCGAGTTGTAGGAACGGACGTGCTCGAAGAGCTGGTGGTGCAGCGTCCAGAAGCGTGCGATCACCCAGAAGGTGACGAGGAACTCCAGGAGGGCGGGCCAGTGCTCCCGGAGGAGGTGGCCGGCGGTCTCGCCCCCGGTGAGCTCACCCGCGATGTCGACCAGCGGGAGGATCAGGATCGTGATCGCGATGGCGACGGTCGCGTCCGAGAAGTTCACGAGGCGGTCGAGTCCGCGGTCGGTTCGTGCCTGCTCGGTCATGGGGCGAGTGTATGGCGGGGCGCGCGGCGTCGAGTGTCCAGAAGGATCCGGCGGTCGGTGTCAGACGGTTGTCCGCTGGCGCTCGATGGCTCGGACGTACCCCCGTGCACCCCGGATCTTGCGCGTCCAGACGACGGCGAAGATCACCGCGACGATGACGATCGTGCTGCAGAAGACCCGGCTGAACGTGAGGTCGAACCCGTCGTGGTCGAAGAGGTCCGCGAGCTGCGGACCCAGAAGACCGGCGTAGAGCAGCAAGAACTGCGCGAGCGCGAGCGGCTGGTACACGAGCGTGATGCGGGCGTAGTCGAACGCGCGCTGCGCCATCTCGGAGTCGGCGGGCGCGATCAACTGAACGCTGTCCACCGACCTGCGGAGGAAACGACTGTCCCTGGGACGAAGCGACTGCAGCGGGACTCGGAGGTGCGACGCCAGTCCCGTGGTCGTGACCACGAGCGAGAACGTGCCGCCGAGACCCGCGACGGCAAGCGCCCACCCGACGGCCTGAAGACCGCGGATCGAAGCCTCCGTGTGGGGGAGTCCCCAGCCGAGGACCGCGCCGGCGACGAGCCCACCGAGGACGATGACCACGGTGCGCCGTCGAGCGCGTCGTGCTCGCGCTTCGAGTTCCTCCATGCGCCTCACCCTACGAGGCGGCCTCTAGCATCGGGAGGGTGAGCTTCGACGTGACTCCGGGCCGATACCGACACTTCAAGGGTGGCGAGTACGAGGTGGTGCTCCTCGCGAAGGACGTCGAGACCGAGGAGCCGGTGGTCGTGTACCAAGCGCTGTACGGCGAGCGGGGGCACTGGGTGCGATCGCTCGCGGACTTCACGGCGCACGTGACGCGCGACGGCTACGACGGGCCGCGGTTCGTGCCGGTCCGCGTGGCCTGACGGGCGGCGCTGGCGTCGGCGCTGCCCTCGGAAGCGTCGAGCGCGGTGGTCCGTGCCCCGGCACGACGGCGCAGGACGGATCCGGCGATCTCGCTGCCGACGAAGAGCAGGGCGAACCCGAACGTGGCAGTGATCGCGGCTGCCATCGGCACGGTCGGGTCCATCTGGACGAACGCGCCGACGTCGATCCCGCTGAGGACGGCCACGACACCGACTGCGCCGGCCGCGACGATGCCGACGACCGTGCCGCTCCAACCGATGGCGACGGCGGCCACCACCAGGACGACGCTGACCCCGACGCGGCTGAACCCGATGCGCTCGAGGCGATCGAGGTCCGCGCCGGTTCCCCGACTCTGGGCGAGCCCCGAGCAGATCGCGCCTGCGGCCGCGATGACAAGGGACGGACCGATCGTGAGTCCGAGCTCGTGGACACCCGCTCCCGATCGGCTGCTGTCGAGGCTCTCGGCGACCGTCGCGGTCAGCGCCCTGGTCACCGCGAGACCGACGGCGCCACCGCAGAGCGTCACCAGCGAACCGAACTGGACGATGCGCGCCTCCGCGAGACGCAGCCCGACGAACACCGTGGGCGTTCCCCGACGCAGCGTCCTCCGCGCGGTGCCGGTCACGATCCGGGCGATGTCGGGCGCCAGCACGATCGCGGCTCCGACGAAGCCGTAGGACGCTGCCGCCATCACGATGAGCGGGCTGTCGGCGGACCCGAGGACGCGCAGACGATCTGCGGCGCCGACCTCACCGGTCTCGCGGACCACGCCGATCAGGTGGGGCGCAAGTGCGACGGCGAGGACAGTGGGAACCAGGAAGAGCGACACAACGACCGCCGCGATGATGGCCCGGCTCGAGCAGCCGGAACGCTGGCCACGTGAGGGGCTGGCGTGGAGTCCGCTCCACCAGCCGGCGCAGCACACGATCGCGACTGCGCCGACGACCACGAGCAGCGGACCACCATGGTGCTTCGGCTCCTCGGCGTCGAGGACGCGAGCCAGGCTGACGACCCACGATCTCGCGAGTGCGTCGCCGCCCACGAACCCGACCAGCAGGGCGAGAACAGCCGCAGCCGCGATCGCCAGCATCCCGAACACTGCAATCGGTGCTCGCGCTGCTCCCAGTGCTCGGAGGCGTCGGATCTCGGGCTCGAGTGAGACCGCGAGCGCGCGGCTCGCCCCGAAGGATGCGACCGCTGCACTGAGCCCGGTGAGCTGCACGACCGACTCGAGTGCTGCGCCCGCCTCGGCGTCGCTGAACGCGAGCCCGCCGCCGACCACGATGTCGAGCACGAGCGTGGTGACGACGACGACGATGAGGAAGCCAGCTGCGGGCCTCGGATCCGAGGCGACCGTCCGGGCGAGGGCGACGATCGAGATCACGAGGACGAGCGCATGAGCTGACGCACCGTCTGGCGGTCCGGACGATCGACCACGGCGGTCGTCCGCCCTCCGGCCAGCTGGACGACCCGATCCGCCCGTGCGACCAACTCTGGATCGTGCGTGACCACGAGGACCGTTCGACCGCCCTGCACAGCATCGCAGAGGAGGCCGCGGACGAGATCGCCGCTGACCTGGTCCAGTGCCGTCGTCGGTTCGTCGCAGGCCACCATTCGTGTGCCGCTCGCGAGTGCGCGCGCGAGGGCGACGCGGCGCCGTTGCCCGCCGGAGAGCGTCTGGACGGCCGTTCGTCGGGTCTCCCGACCGAGCCCGAGAGCGGCGAGCACGTCTTCTGCCAGGCGGCGGTCGGGAACGCGGGAGAGGCGTTGTCCGAGCAGGACGTTCTCGTCCACGGAGAGGGCGTCGATGAGGTCGCCGTCCTGTCGAGCGGAGGCGAAGACCCGTGCTCTGAGGTGCGACCGACGACGGCTGTTCGCGGGGTGCATCGGCGTCGTGCCGAGCAGGACGGAGCCCGAGGCGGGAACCGCGATCCCGGTGATCACGTCGAGCAGGGTCGACTTCCCCGCGCCGGATGGGCCCACCACCGCGGTGAGCTGTCCTGGGGCGGCCTGAAAGCTGGCCTCGGTGACGATCCGTCGGCCGTTCGGGAGGGTCGATCGGGACGTGATGCCCTGTACGGAGAGCGCGACCATCGGCTCGACCGCACCTCGCGTGATCTGCACGGGCCGATGGTGGCAGCGCAGCATTGACATGTCAAACTCTGGCTTGCGGAGCGCGTCGTGAACACCCTGCTGTCGGCGGCCACCCCTAGGCTTCCAGCGCACCGACGAACAAGGGGGAGCGCATGCAGATCGGCGACGACGGGCACGTGCTGCTCAGCCCGAGCGACCTGAGCACGTGGGCCGCCTGCGAGTGGGCGTTCCTCCGCCGGCTCGACGTGAAGCTCGGTCGCGGCGAACCCCTGCCGGACGTGCACGACGACATGCTCGAACGCACCGCCCGGCTCGGGGACCAGCACGAGCTGGACTACCTCGAGATCCTCAGGCAGACCCGCGACGTCGTCGAGTTCGAGCGCCCGGCACCGCCGCAGTACGCCGAAGCGGCGCAGGCGGCGCTGGACGCCATGCGGAACGGCGCCGACGTCCTGTACCAACCGACGTTCCACGTGCCCGCGTCCGCAGAGGGCACCGGCTTCATCGGTTTCGCGGACTTCATCATCCTGAACGACCGCGACGAGTACGAGGTCTACGACACGAAGCTCGCCCGCCACGCCAAGATCAGCGCGCTCCTGCAGCTCGCCGCCTACGCCGAGCGGATGCAGGCGCACGACATCCCCACCGGCGCCGAGGTCCACCTCGTGCTCGGCGACCGCACCACGACCACGCACGACCTCGCCGACATCGCCCCGGTGTACCGGACGCAGCGGGCGGAGCTCGAGCGGGTGATCGCCGAGCGCATCGCGGCTGACGGTCCGCTGGCGTGGGGCGACCCGAGGTACTCCAGCTGCGGCCGCTGCTCCGTGTGCACGACCCAGGTGGAGCAGCACCGCGACCTCGTCCTCGTCGCCGGCATGCGCCTCGACCAGCGGGCGAAGCTCCTCCGGCAGGGGGTGCGGACGATCGACGACCTGGCGGACCGCACCACGGCCGTGGCGGGCTTGTCGCGCGGAACGCAGGATCGGCTGGTGCGTCAGGCGCGCCTCCAGGTCGACAGCCCGCACGATGCCGGACGCAAGCCGCTGTTCGAGGTCCTCGACCCGCGCGCGCTCGACGCGATCCCCACCCCGGACCCGGGCGACGTGTTCTTCGACTTCGAGGGGGACCCGCTGCACACCGAGGACGGCGTGCACTGGGGGCTCGACTACCTGTTCGGGCTCGTCGACGACCGCGCGGACTTCACGGCGTTCTGGGCGCACACGATCCGCGACGAGCGGCAGGCGCTGGTGGACTTCCTCGCCTTCGTCGAGGAACGCCGCGCGCGGGACCCCGGCATGCACATCTACCACTACGCGGCGTACGAGCGGACGCACCTGCTCTCCCTCGCGGCCCGGCACGGCGTCGGGGAGGACACCGTCGACGACCTGCTGCGCGCCGGCGTCCTGGTGGACCTGTACCCGATCGTGCGGAAGGCCGTGGTCGTCGGCAGCCACAGCTACTCGATCAAGAAGCTCGAACCGCTGTACATGGGCGAGGACCTGCGCGAGAGCGACGTCACGAACGCCGCCGACAGCATCACCGCCTACGTCGACGCCGTCGAGGAGCTCCGGAACGGCGACCCGGCCGCCGGCCAGCACATGCTCGACGAGGTCGCCGACTACAACGCGTACGACTGCCGCTCGACGCTGCGCCTCCGCGACTGGCTGCTGTCGCTGCGGCGCCCCTCGGCCGAGCCGCCGTCACCGGAGGCGGACGAAGCCGTCCCGTTGATCCCGGTCGAACGCGAGCCGAACCCGGTGTACGTCGCGCTCGCGTCGCACCTCACTGACGTCAGCGCCCTCGACCGCACGCCCGACCAGACCGCGTTGGCGCTCGCCGCAGCCGCGATCGACTACCACCGCCGCGAGGCCAAGACCTTCTGGCAGGACCACTTCGACCGCCTGCGGAACCCGGTCGACGACTGGGCGGACACCCGCGACGTCCTCGTCGTCGAGCGTGCGTCCGTCGAGCGGGACTGGGACACGCTGCCGCGTGCCCGCTCGCAGTCACGAGAACTCCGGTTGTCGGGGACGCTCGCGCCCGGTTCGCGGCTCCGGCCTGGAGGCACGCCCCACCTCGTCTACGACGACCCGCTCCCGCCATCGGTCGGCTCTCCGGGCCCCGGGTCGAAGGGCGCGTCGGATCGCGCCGTCATCGTGGACGTCCGAGACGACGGGGAGGCGACCGAGGTGCTGCTCGTCGAGCGACTCCCGGTGGGCGGCGAGCCGCACCACGACTTCCCGGTCGCCCTCGCCCCGTCGGCGCCGCCGCGGGCGAAGCCCCAGCCCGAGGCGATCGCCGAGTGGGGGCAGTCGGTACTCGACGCGCTGCCGGAGATGCTGCCCGACCCGGCGCTCGACCTGCTCCGCCGCGTCCCGCCGCGCGGTGCGATCGTTCCGGTGCAGGGTGACGACACGGTGTCCGCCGTGGTCGCGACGCTGCTCGACATCGACCGGTCGTACCTGGCGATCCAGGGCCCTCCCGGCACCGGCAAGACGTACGTCGGGTCGAACGTCGTCGCCCGGCTCGTCCGCGAGCACGGCTGGCGTGTGGGCGTCGTCGGGCAGTCGCACGCGACGTCGGAGAACTTCCTCGACGCGGTCATCGCCGCCGGGGTGCGCGCCGATCGTGTCGTGAAGGTGCCGAAGACCGGTGCCTCGGAGGACGAGCTCGAGGCCGCGCGGTGGACGCCGGTGAAGAACAACGCGGCCGTCGCGGCGTTCCTGTCGTCGAGCGAGGCGTCGGGCACCGGGGGAGTCGTGGGCGGCACGGCGTGGACCTTCGCGAACGAGACGACGATCGCCCGGCGTTCCCTCGACCTGCTCGTGGTCGACGAGGCGGGCCAGTTCTCGCTCGCGCCGACCATCGCGTCGTCGATCGCGGCGACGCGGCTGCTCCTGCTCGGCGACCCGCAGCAGCTGCCGCAGGTGTCGCAGGGGTCGCACCCGGAGCCCGTCGACCAGTCGGCGCTCGGGTGGCTGACCGACGGCGAGCACGTGCTGCCGTCCGGGTTCGGGTACTTCCTCGCCCGTACCCGCCGGATGGAGCCCGCGCTGACCGCGTCCGTGTCGGCCCTGTCCTACGACGGACAGTTGGCGTCGATGGTCTCGGGTCGGCACCTCGACGGCATCGACGCGGGCGTCCACGCGGTGCCCGTGGTGCACGCCGGCAACACGACGTCGTCCCTCGAGGAGGCTCTGCGCGTGGTGCAGCTCGCACAGGACGTCGTCGGGCGCCGGTGGGTCGACGGCGACGCCACGCGGACCCTGACCGACGAGGACGTCATCGTCGTCGCGCCCTACAACGCGCAGGGGGCGGTGATCCGGCACGAGCTCGACCGGGCCGGGCTCCGCGGGACGCAGGTCGGCACGGTCGACCTGTTCCAGGGGCGCGAGGCCGTCGTGTCGATCGTGTCGCTGGCGGCCTCGAGCGCGGCGGACATCCCGCGCGGCCTCGACTTCCTGCTCATGCCGAACCGGCTCAACGTGGCGCTGTCCCGGGCGAAGTGGGCGGCGTTCCTCGTGCACTCGCCGGCGCTCGCGACCGGGCTGCCGCCGTCGATCGCCGGGCTTTCGTTGCTGTCCCGGTTCATCGAGCTCGTCGAGCCCCGTCGCTGAGGATCCAGACGGTGCGCTGAGCACTGGTCGTCGTCAGAGTTCCGGGTCGTGGTTCTCGGGCGAGCCCGGCAGCGAATGGCCGGGGTCGAGGACGTACCGGGCGGCGTCGGGGTGGGCGGTGTCCTCGTCGGCGTCCCGCTCGGTGATGATGGCGACGGGTGTCGACGGCGAGATCAGCAGCAGGGCCGGCGTCGCCCGTCCTTCGCCGTGGTTGACCTCGAGCCAGATGAACGGTTCGGACTGCAGGCCGCGGGTGATGCGGTCGCGCACCTGTTCGGTGTCCTCGTCGGGGATCGTGTACTGGGACCCCCCGTAGGTGATGAGGGTGCGTTTCACGTCGAGGCTCCCGGTTCTGGTGGCTCGGGGACGATCCGCAGTCCGGCCGAGGACACGGTCGTCAGGTTGAGGGCTTCCACCCACGCGCGGTTGATCGCCGGCACCCGCCCGCCGGAGTACCGGAACACCATGGGCAGCGACCGGTCGATCCAGATCGAGGTGCGGCCGTCACCGACGTCCTGGTCGTCCTTCCACGAGAACATGAAGGACTCCCCGCGCCGCAGCTTCGTCGCGATGACGATCTGCAGGTGCGTCAGGAGCCGGTCGTCGAACTCGGCGGTGAACGTCGAGTCGTAGATGAGCTTGCCCATGCACCGCTCCTCCCGTGAACTCGTTCGGTGTTCGATGAGGTCGTTCCGTCAACCTAGCGAGCCGCCCAGGTGTGGCCGGTCAGGCTGGGACGATGCGTCGCATCCACTACGTCGACAGTCACGTCCTGACCGGGGACCGGACCTGCAAGGCGTTGCTCCGGTACGCGCGGGCGCTCGCGGTCGCGAACCTGTCCGACGTCGTCGAGATCCCCGTCATCACCGAGGGGGGCAGCAAGGCGTACGCGCACTTCTTGATCGGCCCGGCCAGTCAGATCTTCTCCACGCCGGTGCCGGACAGTCCCGACGAGCCGTTCGACGCCGAGGTGATCGAGAAGCTCGAGGCGCAGACCCGTCGCCTGCAGCCCACCCGCCCGGAGTGGCCCGAGGAGATGACCGACGTCCCGGACCTCACCTTCGAGGTCTGACCCGCGATCCGCACACCGCGGGGCGACTGACGCCAGAACGAGGGCTGGTCCACCATCCGTCGTCCTGGGACGGTGGAGGCATGGGGGAAGCGACGGGCGGGGCACCGCTGACACTCCGGGCGCGGAAGCCCGGGTACGCGGTGATGCAGGAGTGCCTCGCGATCCAGGCCGCCGCACCGGCACGGACGAGCTGGCAGCGGTTCTGGGGACACGATCCGCTCCACGAGGGTGCCCGCTCCTGGTTCAAGGGAGCGATCGGCGAACGCGACGTCGCACGGGCACTCGACACCCTCGGACCGGAGTTCACGGTGCTGCACGCGGTGCCGGTCGGGAAACGCTCGACCGACATCGACCACATCGTCGTCGGGCCGACGGGGGTCTTCTCGATCAACACGAAGAACCACTCCGGTCACAGCGTCTGGGTCGGCGGTCGGACGCTCACCGTGAACGGGCAGCGGACGCCGCACGTGCACCGGGCGGTCGCCGAGGGCGAGCGGGCGACCGCGCTGCTGTCGGCGGCGGCCGGCGGGCCGATCCTCGTCCAGCCGGTGCTCGTGATCGCTGCCGCGACGCTGCGGTTCGGCGACAAGCGCCCCGCGGTCGTCACGGTGGAGCCCGACCAGGTCGGCGGCTGGATCGCCGGACTGCCCCGGGTGCACTCGGGAGAAGCGGTGCGGTACCTCGCCATGCTCGCCGAGGAACGCGGCACATGGCACGTCGACGCGGTGGTGCTCAACGACACGCTGCGCCACGTGCAGCGGTTCGAACGACTCGAGCGTGAGATCGAGGAGGCTCGGCGGCGACGGACGCTGCTCGGCAAGGGACGGGTCGTCGCGGCCCTGGCCGTACCGGCAGGGGCCCTGCTCGGCTACTGGTGGGCGACGGCTTCTATCGCCCTCGGCGCCTGACCGATGTCGGATCCGGGCGGCGTTCCCCGGGGATCGTGGTCCGGATCCGACACGAACGAAAAGTTGTCTGCCCTCGCCCGCGCGAGCGCCGTCAGCTCGACGCCGTGGTCGCAGCCGTCGTCGCAGCGATCACACCGGCCACCACCGCTGCGCTCTGGATCTCGGAGAGCACCGCGCGGACGGCCGGCGAGGCCCACTCGCCCTCGGCGATCGACCGGACGAGGCCCTTGTCCACGCGGCCGAACTGGTTCCGCAGGGTGTTCGTCGCGTCGAGCAGGCCGATCAGCGCCGCGAGGAACGCGCTGGGCTCGGCGCGCTGCGCGAGGACGTCGGCGATGCCCGATCGCACGAGGGACTCGGGACCGGCGTCGAGCTCGGGGTGACGGGTCGTCGTGAAGAGCACGAGCGTGGTGCGCTGCTCCTCCGAGATGACACCGCGCTGCACGAGGCCGGCGAGGACCGCCTCCCGCAGCGGGCGCTTCCCGAGGCGCTGCACCCACCACTTCGCCTTGCGCGGGGCGCCGCACGCGGCGATCGACCCGAGGACCTCGTCGAGCGTCGCGTCGCCCGTCACCCTGCCCGATGCGGTCGCGACGAGACCGCGCTGCAGGGTGATCGAGCCCCGGAGCGCGAGATCGGCCAGGACGGCCCCGGCGAGCCCGAGGTCGAGGCGCTGGGCGTCGGTGCTGCGGCGCCCGTCGGGTGCGATCTGGAGCAGCGCGAAGGCCTGGGGGATGGTCAGCGACTCAGCCATGTCCGCATGCTGCCACGCGGGGCGGAGGTGCGCCGCGCCTCCAGGCCGACGCGCAGGACTCCGTGAGGTGCGCCGCACGTCGGAGCCGGCACGATCAGTACTTGGCGGACTGCCCGCCGTCGATCGGGACGACCGTGGCGTTGACGTAGCTCGCGTCGTCGGAGAGCAGGAACGCGACGACCGCGGCGATCTCGGGGGCCTCGCCGTAGCGCTTCGCGGGGTTGACCTGGATGAACTCCTCGGCGGCCTTTCGCGGGTTCACCGGGTCGAGCTGCTTCATCGAGTTCTCGACCATCGGCGTCCAGATGGCTCCCGGTGCGATGGCGTTGATGCGGATGCCGTACTGGCCGTACTCGACGGCGGAGTTGCGGGTGAGGCCGACGACGCCGTGCTTGGCGGCCGCGTAGCCGGACTGGTTGCCGATGCCGCGGATGCCGCCGACGCTCGCCGTGTTGACGACCATGCCGGAGCCCTGCTCGCGCATCACGGCGAGGACCTTCTCGAGGCCGAGGAACACCCCGCGGAGGTTGATGGACACCACGCGGTCGAACTCGGCGGCGGTGAAGGACTCGGTGGGGTTCTGCTTGCCCTCGATGCCGGCGTTGTTGAAGAAGCCGTCGATGCGACCGAAGCGCTCGGTGGTCGCGGCGACGTACGCGTCGACCTGGGCCTCGTCGGACACGTCGGCGACGGTGGTGAGGACCTGCGCGTCGGGGGCGGCGTCGAGCACGGCGGCCTTCGAGGCCTCGAGGCCGTCGGCGGAGACGTCGACGAGGGAGAGCGCGGCGCCCTCGGTCGCCAGTCGGACGGCGGTGGCGCGGCCGAGGCCGGAGCCGCCGCCGGTGATGAGGACGACGCGGTCGGTGAAGCGGGTGGTGGTCGTGCTGGTTCCGGTCATGGGGGAGGCCTCCTGAGGTCTTCGACGGTGAAGGGCTCGGGGTCCGCGCGGAGCGCGAGGGGTCCGCGCTGGGGCAGCGAGTCCGGGCCGATGCGTTCGCATCGACGGACTTAGGCTACACCTGTTGCCCAGAATCGACCGTCAGGAGCCGCAGCGGTCAGCAGCTGCTCAGGATGCGTGCCATCGCGTCGTGCTCCGCCGGAGCGACCCACAGTCGGTACTTCGTCTTCACCGTGACCTGGTGCTCGATGTAGGTGCAGCGGAACGAACTGTCCGCCGGCAGCCAGGTCGCGGCGTCGCCCGAGCGCTTCTGCGCGTTCGAGTGCCCGTCGACGGCGAAGAGGTTCTCCGGGTCGTTCGCGAGCGCCTCCCGATCGGCCTGGGGGAGCTGCTGCGCGCCGGTCCTCCAGGCGTTCTCGAGCGCGACGACGTGGTCGATCTGCACGAGGGTCGACGTCGTGTTGCCGCGCACGAAGTCGACCGTCGCGCCGGTGTACGGCGACACCAGGGTGCCGGTCAGGACCTTGCACGGGCCCTGCCGCGTGATGCCGGTCAGGTCGCGCGCGAGCACGTCGTTCCGGGTGTCGCAGCCGTTCCGGTCGACGTCGAGCCAGGCGGTGCCGAAGTCGCCCTCGCGGTCGTAGCCGGTCGCGGGGGCCTTGCCCTTGACGGGCAGCGCTGCGAGGGCGGCTCGGGCGGCGGCGGCAGCGGTTGGACTGGCGGCGGTTGGACTGCCGGCGGTTGGACTGGCGGCGGCTGGACTGGAGGCGCGGCTCGTCCCCGGCGTGCCGGGTTCCGTCGAGATGGTGGGGGCGTCCGTCGCCGCGGGTGCGGTCGCCGCCGGAGCGGCTTCGGCATCGGGGGCGAGCACGCCGGTGGTGTGCAGTGCGTAGGCGCCGACCGCGAGGGCCAGGGCGACGAGCACGGACGTGAGGGTGGTGCGGGTACGGCGTCGGCGGGACGTCATGCGGGGTGGGACTCCTGTGGGGCGATGGTGCGGGTGCTGCGGGTGCTGCGGGTGATGCCGGTGCTGCGGTGCGGGCCGGGGACCGCCACCCGATCATGGCGGAGACCGCGGACATCGCGGACGACCGCGGCGGAGGTTCGACGACGCCGGGTAGCGTCCACCGTGTGAGCAGCGCACTCCTCGTCATGGACTACCAGAACAGCATCGTCGAGCGACTCGGCACCGAGGAGGGCCTCGGGGCCGCCACCGCAGCCGTCGCGGCCGCACGCGAGCGCGGCATCCCCGTGGTCTTCGTCCGCGTGGCGTTCCGCCCCGGTGCTCCCGAGGCCGCCCCCACGAACAGGATGTTCGGCGGCATGCGGGAGCGCATCGCCTCCCAGCCGGCGGGAGCGACGGACATCCACGCCGCGTTCGGCGTCGGCGACGACGACATCGTCGTGACGAAGCTGCGGGTGAGTGCCTTCGCCGGCTCCGACCTCGAGGTGCTCCTGCGCGGGCTGGAGGTCCGGGAGCTCGTCCTGGCGGGCATCGCGACGAGCGGCGTCGTGCTCTCCACCCTCCGGCAGGCGGCCGACCTCGACTTCGGCCTCACGGTGCTCTCGGACGCTTGTGTCGACGGCGATCCGGAGGTCCACCGGGTCCTCATGGAGAAGGTGTTCCCGCGACAGGCCGACGTCCGCACCACCGCGGAGTGGACCGCCTCACTCTGAGCCCGGCGGCGGCGACGGCGTAGACAAGTCGCATGACCGATTACGCCAATCCGTCCGTGTCCGTCACCGGGGGGTCGATGCCGCTGCTGGGCTTCGGCACCTGGCAGATCCCGGACGCCGACGCCCCCGCAGCGGTGGGCTCGGCGCTCGAGGCGGGGTACCGCCACATCGACACCGCCACCGGCTACAGCAACCAGCGCGGGGTGGGCAAGGCGATCGCCTCGTCCGGCCTGGCGCGCGACGACGTGTTCGTCACGACCAAGCTGCCGCCGGACAACGCCGACCGTGTGCGCGAGACCATCGAGGAGAGCCTCGACCAGCTCGGGCTCGACCACCTCGACCTCTGGCTCGTGCACTGGCCGCCGAACGGCGAGGCCCGCCCGGACGTCTGGGAGCAGGTCGTGCAGGCGCAGGCCGACGGACTGACCCGTGCGGTCGGCGTGAGCAACTACTCCCTCGCGCAGATCGACGAGCTCGTCTCCGCGACCGGCACCACCCCGGCCGTGAACCAGATCAAGTGGAGCCCGGTCGAGTTCGACGCCGCGATCGCCTCCGGGCTGTCGGAGCGTGGGGTCGTCCTCGAGGGCTACAGCCCCTTCAAGGCGAGCAACCTGCAGGACCCGACGCTGGTCTCGATCGCCGAGGCCCACGACGCCGACGCGGCCCAGGTGATCGTCGCGTGGCACGTCGCGCACGAGTTCGTCGTCATCCCGAAGTCGTCGAACCCGGAGCGGATCGCGTCGAACGCCGCGGGTGCCCGCATCGAGCTGAGCGCCGACGAGGTCGCACGGATCGACGCCCTCGGGCACTGACCCCGGCGGGCACGTCCCCGCGGGCCCGACCCTCTGCACAACGAAAGTCACGCCGAACCGTGCAATCGCGCGGTTCGGCGTGACTTTCGCAGTGCGGCGGCAATCGGCCCACTACTTCCACGGCGGCGATCGGCCCACCAGTTCCACGGCGGCAACCGGCCGGCGGCATCACTCCAGCAGCGAGCGGATGTCGTCGGCCGTCAGGTCGTCGGCGAACAGCGCGTCGTCGTCGATCATCGTGGCGAACAGCTCGGCCTTCTTCGCCGCGAGCGCGAGGACCTTCTCCTCGATGGTGTCCTCCGCGATGAACCGCTGCACGTTCACCGATCGCGTCTGCCCGATGCGGTGCGTGCGGTCGACCGCCTGGTTCTCGGCGGCGGGGTTCCACCACGGGTCGAGCACGAACACGGTGTCGGCCTCGGTCAGGGTCAGCCCGAACCCGCCGGCCTTCAACGAGATGAGGAACGCCGGAGCGGTGCCGTTCCGGAAGCGGTCGATGACCTCGGGCCGTCGTCGGGTGGAGCCGTCGAGGTACTCGTACCCGATGGCCCGTTCGTCGAGTGCGGCGGCGACCATGCGGAGGAACGACGTGAACTGGCTGAACACCAGGGCGCGGCGGCCCTCGGCGGCGAGCTGTTCGAGTTCGTCGAGCAGGAGTTCGAGCTTCGCGGACGGCACCGGCGGATCGTCCGGACCAGACGACCCGTCCACCAACGCCGGCGACAACGCCAGCATCCGGAGCAGCGTCAGCGACCGGAACACGATCATCCGGTTCCGGGCGAGGTCGTCGATGAGGTCGAGCACCTTGAGGCGCTCCCGGTTCAGCGTCCGCTCGTACAGCGCCCGGTGCGCGGGGTCGAGCGTCACCCGGACGACCTGCTCCTGCTTCGGCGGCAGGTCGGCGGCGACGCTCTCCTTCGTCCGGCGGAGCATGAGCGGCCGGATCCGTCGCCGCAACCGCGCGGTGAGCTCCGAGCGTGCGGCACCGCGGAGGTCGGGCGAGGCGAGCGGCTTCACGTAGTCGTCGCCGAACCGCGACCACGACGACAGCAGCCCCGGCGCGACCACGTGGAACAGCGCCCAGAGGTCGGTCAGCCCGTTCTCGAGCGGGGTCCCCGTGATCGCGAACTTCACCGGCGCACGGAGCTCGACGGCCGCTCGGTGCGTCTGCGACTGCGGGTTCTTCACGAACTGCGCCTCGTCGAGGAGCAGCGCCGACCACGGCAGGTCGGTGTACGCGCGGGCGTCGAGGCGGAGGAGCGCGTACGAGGTCACGAGCACGTCCGACGTCGCTGCCGCTCGGGCCACGAGCGCCGGGTCCTTCACCGAGGTCGCGGTCACCGTGGTCACCCGGAGCGACGGCGTGAACTTCGCCGCCTCGGACGCCCAGTTGCCCACGACGGAGGTCGGCGCGACCACGAGGAACGGCGGACCGTCCGGCGACGCTTCCCGCGCGGCCGCGATCATCGCCAGCACCTGCAGCGTCTTGCCGAGGCCCATGTCGTCGGCGAGCACGCCGCCGATGCCGTGCGAGCGCAGGAACGACAGCCACGCGTACCCGGCGTGCTGGTACGGCCGGAGCTCCGCGTGCACGGACCGGGGTACCGCGACGTCGGCCGGCGCGGTCGCGCCGAGCAGCCCGGACGCGATCGCCTGCCACCGCTCGTCGTGCTCGGTCTCGTCGGCGAGCTGGTCGAACTCGGACCACAGCCCGGCCTGCAGCGGCGTCACCGTCATCGGCTGGTCGGGCTCCCACTCGTCGAGGTCGCGCGCTTCCTCGATGAGCTCCTTGAGCCGGTCGAACGCCGGGTCGCCGAGCGACAGGTACGAGTTGTCGACGAGCTTCATCCGGCGGTCCCGCTTCGCGAGTGCGCGGAGCAGCGGCGTGAACGGCACCTGCTTGCCGTTGACGGTGACGAAGATGCCGAGGTCGAACCAGTCGTGCTTCTCCGACGGCATCGTCGTGACGCGGATGTTCGGCCGCCCGGTCAGCCGCTCGTAGTCGACGCGCTCGCCCTGCACCACGGTGCGGACGCCGAGGCCGGGCAGCTCCTGCAGCAGCTCGTTCGCGAAGACCGCGACGTCGGCGCCCTCGACGGTGCCGTCCTCGAACCAGTCCAGTCCACCGCCGGGTCCCGCGGGCGCGTGCTCGGGCAGACCGCCTGGAGGCGCGGCTCGGCTCGCGTCGTCGGCCCCGGCTGCCGGGGCGGCCGGCTCCACGGCAGCCGGTTCGGCAGGGGCCACGTCGTCCGCCGCCCGCAGGCCGCTGAGGTCCGGCAGCGGTCCGTGCAGCGCGACCGGGTCCTTCCGGCCGTCGACGTGCCAGCGCCACTGCAGGTGGACGCGGTCGTCCGTCCGCGGAGCCCGTGCCGGCTCGAACGTCGCGGTGAGCACGAGCTCCGGCGGGGTGCGTTCGGGCAGCTCGACGGACCCGTCGGAGCTGACGAGTCCGAGGGCCCCGCGGAGCTTCGGCGACCAGTCCGCCAGGAACTCGTCCACCTCGGCCGCCGGCACCGCGATCTGGGCGCCGTCGACGAGCATGCGGCGCTGGTCCTCTGGCACCGGGGCGGGTGTCGGGGCGACCACGACGTGGAACTCGGGGCTCTCGCGGAAGACGTAGAGGCCGTGGTCGCCGATCATCCGCGCCGCGCCCTCGACCACGGGCCGGCCGTCGAGGACCGCGCTCGCGCCGATCACGAGCCCGTCGTCGTGGCGGGCGGCATCGGCGTTCCGGGAGGCGTCGAGGAGCACCCGGGCCTCGGTGCCGAGGACCGCGCCGCCCTCGCGCTTGCCGGTGACGAACGCGATCCCGAGCGCCGGGGCCTGCGCGAGCAACGGCCAGAGGAGCGGACTGCCGAAGTCGTCGAGCGTGATCCAGTCGGCCTCGCCCGGCAGCCCCGCGAGCTGCCCCGCACGGTGCAGCGCGGCGAACTGCAGGAACCAGCCGTGCTGCTCGGGGGAGAGGCCGAACCGGTTCATCGAGTACGGGAGCGTGCCCCACGTCAGCTGCCCCCGCACCCAGTTGCCGGCGTCGCTGCGGGTCACCGGCCGGACGCCGAGCCGCACCGACCGCGAGGCCGTCGGCAGCGCTCGGCCCGCTGCTCGCGCGCGGGACGCGAGGCGCGACGACACCGCGTCACGCAACTCGAACTGCAGACCCATCGGGGTGCCCTGCGGGGCGACCACCTGCTCGTCGTCACCGGCGAGGCGGGCGAGGTCGTGCCTCCAGTCAGGGGGTGGCGGCGGAGCCGGTGCGTCCGGACGTGGGCCGGCTGCCGACGCGAGGGCGCGGGCGTTGACGGTGAGGAGCGCGGCGGCGACGTGCTTGCACTCGCCGCGGAGGGGGCACGTGCACGTGCTGCGCACCGGGCGGACGAACTCGCCGCGCGCCGGAGTGGTCTCGATGCGGACCTCGTACGGGTCGTCGGCGGAGCCGGACACCGTCGCGGTGACCGTGCCGTCGTCGTCGTGCCAGACCGCATCGTCCACCAGGCCGGCGCGGACGATGTCGCGTGCGCGACCGAAGGCCTGCGGGCCGACGAAACGGATGACGTCGACCGCGTCGATCATCGGGGCGGCGGGCACGACCCCATCGTGCCAGTCCCGACCGACACCGCGGAACACGCACCGGCCCGTTCTGGGGGCGTCGGAACGGGCCGCGGACGGGCAGGATCGATCACGGTCCGTCCGGAGGGAGTCCCATGCTGCAGTCACTGGTCTACATGAGTTCGGCGTCCGCGCCGTTCGACGAGGACGCCCTCGAGGCGGTCCTCGATCACGCGCGTGAGCGGAACACCGCCGACGGCCTCAGCGGGCTGCTCGTGCACCGGGCCGGCCGATTCATGCAGCTGCTCGAGGGACCGTACGACGCGGTGATCGCGACCTACGCCCGGATCGTCGAGGACCCCCGGCACGAAGAGGTGCGCCTGCTCGTCGAGGAGTCCATCCACACGCGGCGCTTCCCGGAGTGGTCGATGGCGTACGACCGCGAGTCCGACGGGGTCGAGGTGCCCGAGGGCTTCAGCGGGTTCCTCGAAGCCGGCGACCGCAGCGCGGACACGAGCCGGGCGCGCGAGCTCCTCCGGTGGTTCCGGAACCACCCGATGGCCGACCCCACGGCGGCGAAGGGGAAGCACCGGCGCGAGGGGTAGTCCCTCAGCCGCCGATGGGCTTGCCCGTCGTCTCGCCCGTCGCCAGCTTGCTGTGCTTCCGCGAGTACCCGAAGTACACGCCGAGGCCGATCGCGAACCACACCGCGAACCGCACCCAGGTCTCCCACTGCAGGAACGTGACGAGCCACAGCGACGCGATGACGCCGATGATCGGGATGACCGGCATGAACGGCAGCCGGAACTGCCGGTCGAGGTCGGGCTGGCGGTACCGGAGCACGACCACCGCGGAGCACACGACGACGAACGCGAGCAGGATGCCGATGTTCGTCAGCTCCGCCACGACGCCGATCGGCAGCACGCCCGCCAGGATCGCCGACGCGATGCCGAGGATCCACGTGACCCGGGTCGGGACGTGGCGCTTCGGGTCGGTCTTCGCGAACCACTTCGGCATGAGGCCGTCGCGACTCATCGAGAACCAGACGCGGCTCGCGCCGAGCATGAAGGTCACGAGGACCGTGACGATGCCGACGATGGCGCCGATCGCGATGACGTTCGCCACGCCGCCGAGGCCGACCGAGGCGAACGCCGACGAGAAGCCCGAGGCGGGGTCGATGTCGGTGTACTTCTGCATGCCCGTGAGGACCAGCGTCGCCAGGACGTACAGGACCATCGAGATCCCGAGGGACAGCAGGATGGCCTTCGGCATGTGCTTCCGGGCGTCGGTGGACTCCTCGGCGGCCGTGGACATCGCGTCGTAGCCGAACACGGCGAAGAACACCGTCGCGGCACCGGTCATGACGCCACCGAAGCCGAACGGGAAGTACGGGGAGTAGTTGGCGCTGTTGATGTGGAACACGCCGAGCACCACGATGAGGACGACGAGCGCCACCTTGATGCCGACCGCCACGAACTCGAACCGTGCGGCACTCCGGATGCCGCGGGTGAGGACGAACGCGGTGAGCAGGCAGAGCACGATCGCGAACACGTCGATCACGTGCCCGTCGCCCGTGCCCGGCGCGCCGAGCATCCACGCCGGCAGGTCGATGCCGAGCTGACCGGCCAGGAAGCCGACGTAGCCGGAGATCCCGATCGCGACCACCGCCACGATCGCGGTGTACTCGAGCAGCAGGTCCCAGCCGATGAACCACCCGACGATCTCGCCGAGCACCGCGTAACCGTACGTGTAGGCGCTGCCGGCCTTCGGGATGAGGCCGGCGAACTCCGCGTACGACAGGGCGGCGGCGGCGCTCGCGACACCGGCGACGAGGAAGCTGATGAGGACCGCGGGGCCGGCGACGCCGTTCGCCACGGTGCCGGCGAGGGTGAAGATGCCCGCGCCGATGATGCCGCCGATGCCGATCGCGGTGAGCTGCCAGAGGCCGAGGTGCCGTTTCAGGCCGTCCTCGGCGCCGGTCTCGTCGTCGATCGTCTCGATCGGCTTCCGTCGGAACAGGGTGCGTGTCGTCGTCGTCACGCGACCACTCTGCACCCTGCGCGGGGGTTGCGCGCGGGCTGGGCTGGTGCGGGCCGCGCGGTCGGCGGCGGCGGCGGCGCCGGCAGCGGCCTGGCGCGGTTCGTGCGTGCCGAGTCTCGGGCGGGCGGACACTTTCGGGCGTGAGCGGGCCGCGAACTGTCCGCGGGTCCGAGTCTCGGGCGGCGACCACGGGGTGCGCACCGCGCCCGGCGTGCGCCGCGGCCGGGGCGGGCGGCGTGGCGGGCGGGTGGTGCGCCTCCAGGCCGGGGCGGGGCGGGGCGGGGCGGCGCTGGGCGGGCGGGGCGGCGCGGGGCGAGGTGAGGCGGGGCGGGCGGGGTTTCGCGGTGAGCGACAGTTCACGCGGTGGCGAGCCCGTGAACTGTCGCTGGGCCCGTGAAGTCGGCGCCAGCGGCAGTGGCAGCGACGGCGACGGCGACGGCGGCAGCGCCAGCAACCGCGCCGCGCCACGGGGGAACCGGCAGGCTCGAGGGGTAGACGGGACCCATGCGACGACCCACCCGTGACGAGCCCGGCCCCGGACAGGAATCCGTCTGGGACTACCCGCGACCTCCCGCCGTCGAGCCCGTGCACGAGCGCGTGGTGGTCCGGCTCGGCGGGGGCGTGATCGCCGACACGACGGACGCGGTGCGGGTCCTGGAGACCTCGCACCCGCCGGTGTACTACCTGCCGATGGCCGACCTGGACCTCCGGCCGGCGAACGGCTCGAGCATGTGCGAGTTCAAGGGGCGCGCGCGGTACTTCGACGTGGTGGGCGGGGAGGTGGTGGCCTCGCGGGCGGGCTGGAACTACCCGAACCCGGAGCCGGGGTACGAGTCGCTCCGAGACCGCGTGGCGATCTACCCGTCGGCGATGGACTCGTGCGAGGTCGGCGGCGAGGTGGTGCAGGCGCAGGAGGGTGACTTCTACGGCGGGTGGATCACCTCGAAGGTGGTCGGACCGTTCAAGGGGGCGCCGGGCACGCTCGGGTGGTGAGGCGGGCGCGCGGGCGCGCGGGCACTGGCGGGCGCGCGGGCACGGGCGAGCGGGCGCGCGGGCGGCCTGCGGCTCAGCGGTGTGCGTACGGTGACCAGAACGGTGGCGGGAACGCGCCTCCGGTGACGATGACGAGCATCTGCCACACGAGCATCACGAGCCCGAGCGCCCCGATCACGATCCCGATCCAGGCCCAGACCCGCACGGCCCGGCGGCGGCCCGCGATCGCGATCGCACGCCACCCGCTGATGACGCACACCAGGCCGAACGCCAACCCGAGCAGCAGGTGCCGCCGCATCGACGCAGCCGGCACGATGATGCCCATGTAGAACGCGACCGGTCCGAGCAGCACGGCGAAGGTCGCGGGGGCGGCGGGTGGCTCGTGGTCCCGCGAGGCTGCTCCCATGCGGTCGAATCTAGCGAGCCGGAGGGGCCGGTGTCCGATCTGGGCAGCGGCGGCCGGTGACCGTGTCGGACGGGCACGATGGGGGCATGCGCTCCTTCCTCCGCGTCCTGCTCGGTCTCGCCCTGGTCTTCGCCGGGACGAGCCACCTCACGTTCGCCCGCGAGGACTTCCGCGCACAGGTCCCCGAGTTCGTCCCCATCGACGAGGACACCACCGTGCTCGCGTCGGGAGTCGCGGAGATCGGCCTCGGCGCCGCGCTCGTGCTCGCGCCGCGTCGGAGCCGTCGGATCGTCGGGAACGTCGCAGCCCTGTTCTTCGTGGCGGTGTTCCCGGGCAACCTCTCGCAGTGGCTGAACCGTCGCGACGCGTTCGGTCTCGACTCGGACGTGAAGCGCCTCGGCCGCCTCTTCGGGCAGCCGCTGCTCGTCGCCGCGTCGCTCTGGTCCACCCGAGGGCGGCGAGTGTGATGGAGACCCCGGTGGTCGGTGCGGATCCGCTCGGGTCCGGTCCGGCGGCGTTCGGACGGGAGGCGCGACACCCCCTGGCAGGTCGCCGTCGCGTCGTCGACCTGGTCGCCACCACTGCACTCCTCGTCCTGTTGGCCGCCGAGTCGGTCGTCGCCGGGGGCGGGATCGTGTTCCTGTCGCTCGCGTTCGGTTCGTGTGCGGCACCGGGCAACACCTGCGACGAGGCGTTCGGCGGAGCGGTCGTCTCCGTCGGTCCGGTGCTCGTCGCGCTCGTGCTCGTCGCCACGCTGGTCGTGTGCGTGCTCCGGCTCGTGCGGCGACTGCTGACGTGGCCGTTCGCCCTGGTCGGGATCGCTGCGGTCGTCGCGGTGTTCTTCGGTGCGATCCTCCTGGTGGACAGCGCGATCACCCACGGCATCTGAGGCCGTTCCTCCACAGGCGGCGCAGGCTGCGGAACTGTCCACAGATCGGCGGTCGGCTCCCCGTCAGAGGGTGTGCTGCCGCGACGCTGGGGACATGCCAGACAACGACATGCTCGACCGCCTCATCCACACCGCAGTCCGCACCGACGACGACGTGGTGGACCTCGTGACCGCGCTCCTCGAACGACCGATCACACGACAGTGCTGGGTGCTGTTCCTCGACGAACGCGCCGTCCCGATCTCGTTCGTGATGCCCATCTCGGACCTGCCGTGGCAACCCGACGAACACGTCGAGGACTTCGCGGCGCTCGCCGCGGACGTCGTCCACCAGCTCGCCGCGGCCGAGGTCGTGCTCGTCTGGGAACGACCGGGCGAGTCCCGGCTGGTCCCCGTCGACTGGGAGTGGGTGGACGCCTGCGAGTGCGCGCTCCGCGAGCAGAACGTCCGCATCCGTGCGCAGGTCGCCGTGCACACCGGTGGGACCGCGATCGTGTCACTCGACGATGCGGACGAGGCGCCCGGTGGGCCGGTCGCCCTGGCGTCGTGACGGTCGGGTCAGCCCTGCGGGGTGGTGTCCGGCACCGTCTCGCCCGTCAGGCCTTCGACCACGGCCTTGGCCTCGGGCCAGAACTTCGCGTAGTGGTCCGGGTCCGAGTTGATCTGCACGGCGTGCGCCACCTGCGTCGGCGTCATCGTCTTCCAGCCCGGCACCTTGACCAGCTTGGCGTAGAACATCGACGCCGCCGTGTACGGGTCCATCCGCTGCTCGTACGTGCCCCAGGCGCCGTTGTCCCGCTGCTGGAACAGCCCGCGGCTGTCCGGCCCGGCGGCGTCCCCGTGGTCGAGGTTCACCAGGCTCGACTCGCCGATCGCCGTCATCACGCCGACGGCCTGCGTGTGGGGTCCGATGCCGAGCGCCTGGGCGGCCTGGATGACGGACGCAGCGTTCACGAGGCGGTCCTGACAGAAGCCGGCGACCGGTCCGGCCGGCACGACGATCCCGCCGATCGTCTTCGTGGCGACGTCCGGACAGGTGGGCGTGGCGTCGGCGGTGGCGGACTTGGCGGCGCCCGACAGCGAGTTCACCGCGATGACGATGACCACGATCACGCCGATGCCGATCGCGACGACCCCCGCGCCGAACACCGAGGCGAGGGTGATGCCGACGCGGCGCATGGCGGGTCCTCTCGGGCGGGGCGGGGCAGGCGGAGCACGAAGAGGCTACGTGCGCCGCCTGGGAACCGCACCCGCCCGATCGGGGGTGGCGGAGGGCTCGCTCTGCCGGTCAGACGTCCCGGTGCTCGTGCTCGTGGTCGTGCGACGAGCGCTGGACCTTGGTCGGTTCGGTGACGAGACCCGTGGGCGCCTTCTCGGTCTGCTTCCGGCCGTGGGTGAACCACGTCACGATCCAGAGCAGGATGCCGAGCGCGAGCAGGGCGCCGGCGATCTCGTACTGCTGCGGGTCACGTCCGGACGAGAACGGCAGGACGAGCCAGAGGCAGGTCACCACGCCGATGATCGGCACGACGACACCGGCACGGAAGTGCTTGTGGTCGACCTTGTCGCGGCGGAGCACCAGGACGGACAGGTTCACGACGGCGAACACCGAGAGCAGCAGCAGCGACGTCGTCCCACCGAGGACCACGACGATGGGGGAGTCGGGGTCGAGCGAGACCCAGCCGATGAGCAGCAGGGAGATGAGGGTCGTGAAGACGATCGCGGTGGACGGGGTGCGGCGGGTCGGCGAGACCCGTGCGAGGAACCCGGGCAGAACGCCCTGCTTGCTCATGCCGTACAGCAGTCGCGACGCCATCATCATGTTGATCAGGGCGGTGTTTGCCACGGCGAACATCGAGATGAACGGCAGCAGGTCGGCGATCGGGAAGTCCGGTGCGGCCGTCTGCACGACGGTGACGAGCGGCGTCTCGTTGCCGGCCAGCTCACCGATCGGCACGACGGCGACGGCGCAGATGGACACGAGCACGTAGATCACGGCGGTGATGCCGAGCCCCGTGAGCATGACCTTCGGGAAGATGCGGGAGGGGTCCTTCGTCTCCTCGGCCATGTTCACCGAGTCCTCGAACCCGACCATGGCGAAGAACGCCAGCGACGTCGCGGTCGACACCGAGAGCAGGAGCGACTTGTCCTCCGGCGTGTCGAACATCACCACGCGCGAGAAGTCCGCGTTGCCGCCCGCGATCGCCCAGAAGCCGATGAGGATGACCATCACGAGACCGCTCAGCTCGACGAGCGTGAGCACCACGTTCGTCTTCACGCTCTCGCTCACGCCGCGGAAGTTGATCGCCATCACCATGAGCATGAAGGCCATCGCGATGAGCATCACGACCCCGTTCGGCAGCTCGATCCCGAAGCCCGCACCGAGGTTCGCCGCGAAGGCACGCGACGCCGTCGACGCCGAGGTGATCCCCGAACACATGACGATGAAGGTGACGATGAACGTGACGAAGTGGATGCCGAACGCCTTGTGCACGTACAACGCGGCACCGGCGGTCTGCGGGTACTTCGTGACGAGTTCGAGGTACGAGAACGCCGTCAACAGGGCCACGGCGAAGGCGATGAGGAAGGGGAGCCACGCTGCTCCGCCGACCTCCGCCGCGACCTGACCCGTGAGCGCGTAGACGCCCGTGCCGAGGATGTCCCCGACGATGAACAGGAGGAGGAGTTTGGGACCGATGACCCGCCGGAGCTCTGTCTGCTCCTGCTTCGGGCGATCTGTGTTGGTGGTGGCCATGCGCCAGCCTCTTCCGGGGGACACCATTCTGTCCGCCTTCACAGGAAGCTCCCCGCTGATCGCAACACGCCTGTGTCCTGGGGGACACGCCCGCACCGGACGCCCACGGGGTCCGGCCGCTACGCTCCGAGCCATGTACGACGAGTCGAACACCACCGAAGAGCCCATCGAGTTCGCCGACTTCAACGCGAAGCTCCTCGTGCTCGACGTGCTCTGCTACGACCTCGACGTGCTCGAACCGTACGACGGCGAGGACGACGAGGACCAGCGCGACGAGGACCTCGACGTCGAGGGGCAGGACGACCGGGCGCGCCAGTACTACGACGACCTCGACCTGCTGCCGTCGCACCTGTCGCTCGTGACGGAGCTGACGGTCGACACCGACCTCGAGGTCCTGCAGGACGTGCACCCCGGGTGGGACGGCTCCGACGACCGGTACGACCCGCAGAACTGGGACGACGTGCTCGACCTGCCGGCACTCACCACGGTGTACGCCGCGGCACCGCTGCCGGCGCACGTGATCGAGCGGCTCAGCGCGAAGGGCGTCGAGGTCCGTTCCGCCTGAGCACCCGCCCGTCCGGCTGCTCGGTCGTCAGGCGTTCAGTGCCAGCAGCTGCTCGGTGAACTGCTTCGCGCCGCCCTGTGCCGGATGCCGCACCGCGATCGCGTCGATGCCCGCCAGCGCGAGCGCTCCCTGCGCCTTCCGCCCCACCGCGACCACCCGCACGTCCGAAGCGCCGAGAGCCTCGAGCAGCGCGAGCGCGACCGGTGCCCCGTCCCGGACCTCGGACGGCCGTGGCGTCCGGTTCGTCAGCCGGTCGGGAGCCGCGAACGGGTGGTGCGGGAAGATCGCCCATGCCACGGGGAGCGGACCGTTCCAGTCGGCGAGGGCAGCCTGGACCACTCGCGAGGACGCCTCCCACGGCGCGGTGGGCTCCGGCGGGACGAGGTACGCGGACCCGAGCTCCCGCATGCTCGTGAACGGGACGCCGGTGTTCGTCATGCCGCGCCAGCCCGGGGCCTCCGCGACGAGCAGCATGTCCGCCTGGTCACCGACGAGCGACAAGTAGCGCGTGAGGTTCTCGCGCCGCAGCCGGCCGTCCTCGGTGGACACGCCGTACAGCGCCTCGGCGTCGTCCGCGACCGGCACCGCGTCGAGCGCTGCCCAGAACCCGGCGAGGTCGATCACGACACCCTCGCACCGTGCGAGGTGTCGCTCCCGGCGCCACTGTGGTGACGGGTTCCGTACTCGGTGCGACCCGCGCGGCCTCGCACCGAGAACGTTTCCTCGCACCGAGCGCCCGCGGCGCCCACCCCACTCACGCGCGCCCGAGCACCCGGCGGTACACGTCCTCGAGCCCGCCCGCCGACCGCTCCCAGCTGAGCCGCTCCGCGTGCTCCCGACCGGCCGCGGCGAGCCCCGCGGCGTAGCCCGAGTCCGTCAGGATCCGTTCGATCTCCGCTGCCCACACCGTGGGGTCCCTCGACTCGAGCACGACCCCGGTCTCGCCGTCGACCACGGCCTCACGCAGGCCTCCGGCAGCGGCGGCGACGACGGGCACGCCGGAAGCGGAGCCCTCGAGCGCCACGAGCCCGTACGTCTCCGAGTGCGACGGCACCAGAACGGCTGCCGCGCCGCGGAACAGGAACGCCAGGTCGGCCCGTGACTGCGGACCGATGAACGTCACGCGGTCGGCGATGCCGTGCGCGGAGGCGAGCCGACGCAGTTCGTCCACGTAGTCGCCCGCCTCGCTCGAGGCGTCTCCGGCGATGACGAGGGTGGGGCGTGCCTCCAGGCTGATGCCGGCGACCGCCTCGATCGCGAGGTCCAGGCCCTTCAACGGCTGGACGCGTGCCGCGGCGACGACGTAGGGGACGTCGGGCCTGCGCGCGCCGCTCGCGGCGGGGCGGAAGACGGAGCCGTCGACGCCCGGCGGCACGATCCAGATGCGGGCGTCGTCGCCGTCGAGGCGCTCGCGGACCGTTGCGGCCTCGGCCTCGGAGACGACCACGACGGCGTCCGACTCGCGGGCGAGCATCCGCTCCCCGGTCATCCGGCCGGCGGATTCGGGCCGCTCGCCCTCGGACAGCGGGGTGTCGCTGTCGGCGGCGATCGAGTGGAAGGACTGCACGTGCGGGATGCCGCGCTCGCGGGCGACGGGCAGTGCCGCTGCACCGGAGAACCAGTGGTGCGAGTGCAGCACGTCGAAGGGTCCGAGCTGCTCGAGCCCGTGCCGGAACGGTTCGATGAAGGCGTCGTGCTCGCCCTTCGGCACCGGCTCGGCGGGTCCGGCGGACAGGAACCGCAGGCAGACGCCGGGCACGAGCGACACCGAGTCCGGCTGGGTCGGCGCCGAGCGGCGGGTGATGATGTCGACGTGGTGGCCGCGGTCGGCCAGGGCTTCGGCCTGGTGGCGGACGACGACGTTCATGCCGCCGACCTCGCCGGAGCCGGGTTCGTCGCCGGGAGAGGTGTGCAGCGACACCAACCCGATGCGCAGGGGTTCGGTGGTGGTGCTCACCGGTCAAGACTAGCCGCGCGGCCTCCGCTGGCATCGGATCGGGCCAACGGGGGAAAACGCACCTTCCGCGTCCTCTGGAGGAGGAGGGCGTCGCCGCGTACGATTGGGACATGGCCAAGCGAGTTGTTCGAACCGTCACCGGGGCGGAGCGTGTGAAGCGATCCCGCGCCGTGGCCGCGGTCATCCACTCTGGTCGGCTCGAGGGCTTCAAGGACAACCCGGAGTGGATCCGGCAGATGGACCGCTTCGCCAAGGGCGAGATCAGCCGCGAGGAACTCCGGGCCGTCGCCCACCGCCGGTGAGTGCTCGCCCCGAGGGCGGCTACCACGACGAGAACTACGTTCTGCGGAACAAGTTCGGTGCCACCAGTCGCGACGAGCTCGCCGCGCTGGAAGTGCCCGAAGTTCAGGACCGCGAACTGGACCTGCTCTTGGGCGATGTCGAGGGACTCGAGAGCCTCGCTCCCTCGCAGAGAGTCTGTCGCATCCACGCTCACCTGTTCCAGGACGTCTACGAGTGGGCTGGTGAGTACCGCCTCGACGGGATTGCGAAGAACCCCGAGGAGCCGTTCCTCGCTCCTGAGCTCATCTCGGTCCGAATGTCCAGGTTTGATGACGAGGTCGGCGACGATACCGACATGCTCACGCAGCCGCTGGACTTCCTCACCCAGCAGTTCGCGGTTCTCAACCACATCCACCCGTTCATGGAGGGCAACGGTCGCACGCAGCGGGAGTTCTGGCGCGAGTACGCCGCTCAGTACGGCATCTCACTGGACTGGCAGAAGGCCACGACGGCCGAGAACCACGACGCCGCGCGCCGTTCGATGCTCGGGAATCTCCGACCGTTGCGTGCGTTGCTGGCGAAGGTGATCGAGTCGGACGACCCGCCCGTCAGCCACTGACACGCCCCAGGCTCATCGTCTCGGATGCCGTCCGGCAGGAAGCTGGCCTGCCGGCCTCCGCTGCGACGGGCGCGCAGGCGCCACCACGACGGGCTTCCGCCCCGCCTCGTCCAACGGGTCTGCCGGGAGGAACGGATCACCTCCCAGGATCTGCACCCGTTCGTCGCCGTGCCGGTCCCAGAGCGCAGCGGTCCAGGCGCAGAGGGCGCCGTCGAGCAGGTCCTCCCGGTGCTTGTGCGTCGGACCGTGGATCCCGGAGGGATCGGCGAGCCCGGCGGTCAGCGGGTGCGAGTCGAGCAGCAGCGGTGGGTCGAGCGGCGTCTGCCGCAGCCGCCGGACGAGTTCGTCGAACGCCTCGGCCCGCCGTGCCCGGGCGACCGCTGCCGGGACCCGCAGGTCGAGCCGCTTGTAGCGCGGCCGCTCGACGTCGTAGCCGAGCTCCTCGACGCCGACGAGCGTCGTGTAGGGGTAGCACTCGAACGCCACGGGCCCGGTCCGAGCGTGCATCGCCCCGGTGTCCGAAACGTACCCGATGCCGTGCGCGCTCAGGCGTTCGAGCAGCCGGGCGCCGGCGCTCGCCGCCGAGGCGAGGTTCGTCGGGTTCGCGGCGACCTTCCACCGGCCGTAGCGCTGCCCGACCTGCCGTTCGGCCTCGCGGATGCCGGTGGGGTTCGTCACGACGAGCGAGGCGTCCACGGCGATGAGGGAGCGCGGTCCGACGTGGGCGGTGATCCAGTCCGTCACGGCGTCGACTCCGCGTGCCCAGCCGGCGTCGGTGATCGTCCCGTTGGCTGACATCGCCACGAGGCCGGTCTCGTTCGCCGGCTTCCGGTCGGACCCGAGGCCCCACGCAAGGTCTACTCCGATGTACGCCGTCACGCTCCCATCGTGCACGCGACCGCCGCGGAACACCGGTGTTCGTCCCCGTGTAGCTTCCCCAGCATGGCGAGCGAAGCGACGGTGCTGACGGTGCCCGGCCCCGACGGCGACCGCGAGGTCCGGATCAGCAGCCCGTCCCGCGTGCTCTGGCCGGAGCCCGGGATCACGAAGCTCGACCTCGCCGAGTACCTCGTCACCGTGGGTGACGCCTTCCTCCGCGCGAACGGGGACCGCCCGATCTCCCTGCAGCGCTTCCCGGGCGGCGTCGACGGCGAGCAGTTCTTCTCGAAGAACCCACCGAAGGGTGCGCCCGAGTACGTCCGCGCCGTGACGGTCACCTACCCGAGCGCCCGGAGCCACCCACAGCTGGTGATCGACGAGCCGGCGGTGGCGGTGTGGGCGGCGCAGATGAACACGGTGGTGTTCCATCCGTGGGCGTCACGGGCCGAGGACTCCGACCACCCGGACCAGCTCCGCATCGACCTCGATCCGCAGCCGGGCACCGACTTCCACGACACGGTGCCGATCGCGCACGAGCTCCGGAAGGTCCTGGCGGCGGCGGGCTTGACGGCGTGGATCAAGACGAGCGGCAATCGCGGCCTGCACGTGTTCGCGCCGATCCGTCCGGAGCACGAGTTCCTCGACGTCCGGCACGCGGTGATCGCGGCGGCGCGGGAGCTCGAGCGGCGGATGCCGGACCGGGTGACGACGGCGTGGTGGAAGGAGGAGCGCGGGCAGCGCGTCTTCGTGGACTTCAACCAGGCGAACCGCGACCGCACGATGGCGGGTGCCTACAGCCCGCGCGCACTGCCGCACGCCGCGGTGTCGACCCCGATCGCGTGGGAGGAGCTCGACACCGCCGACCCGAAGGCCTTCACGATCCGCACGGTGCCGGATCGGCTCGCGAGCACGGGCGACCCGTGGGAGTCGATGGGGGAGGAGCCGGGGTCGATCGCACCGCTGCTGGAGTGGTGGGACCGCGACCTGGCGAACGGCGAAGGGGAGCTGCCGTTCCCGCCGGACTTCCCGAAGATGCCGGGCGAACCGCCCCGCGTGCAACCGTCCCGAGCCAAGAAGGCCTGAGCGAAGAAGACGCCGCCGAACGGCCGGACCGCTACGCGGCGCTGGTCTCGTCGCCGACCAACTTGGGCTGCACGACCCGCGTGGTCTGCGTCGGCAGCGTCACGCTCGCCGTGTGCAGCCTCGTCAGTCGCGACCAGGTCCCGCGGTGTGCGTCGCTGATGCCGTCGATGATCATGTTCCGCTCCGTTCTCACCCCTGGCGGCCGCCCCGGGCCGCGAGGACGAAGTTACTAGTTCGCCTAACTACTTTCATCCTACTGAGCGCTGATCGGACAGGACAAGTGCTCAGTCGAGGACATCTCGCAGATCGTAGGCGGTCGGGACCTCGAGCTGGTCGAAGCCGCACGAGCGTGCCTCACGGTCCGGACGCCACCGCTCGAACTGCACCGTGTGCCGGAAGCGGTCGCCCTCCATCTGGTCGTACCGCACCTCGAGCACGCGTTCCGGCGCCAGCCGGACGAACGACGTGTCGCGACCCGACGAGAAACGCGAGCGTTCCCCGTCACCGGTGACGGGCCTCCCGTCCGCATCCCGGAGGACCAACAGCTCGAGCTCCTCGACCAACGCCACCCGTCGCTTGTCGGAGAAGGCGGACACGCCGCCCACCTGCCGCAGCTCGCCGTCGTCGCCGTACAACCCGACCAGCAGCGAGCCGACCCCGGTGCCGCTCTTGTGGATGCGGTAGCCGATCGCGACGACATCGGCCGTCCGGTGGTGCTTGATCTTGAGCATCGAGCGCTTGCCCGGCTCGTACGGCTTCGCGCGGCGCTTCGCGACGACCCCGTCGAGACCGGCGCCCTCGAAGGTGGTGAGCCACTCGCGGGCGAGGTCGACGTCGAGCGTCGTGCGGGTCACGAACAAGGGATCGGCCATCTCGGCGGCGAGCTCCTCCAACCGTGCTCGGCGCTCGTCGAACGGCACGTCCACGAGTTCGGAGCCGTCGATCTCGAGCAGGTCGAACGCGACGAACTGTGCGGGCGTCTCGGCGCTGAGCTTCGCGATCCGCGAGGCCGCCGGGTGGATCCGCTGCGACAACGCCTCCCAGTCGAGCCGTTCCGCACCGGGTTCGCCGGAACGGAGGATCACCTCGCCGTCGAGCACCACCGGGTGGTCGCGTCCGCCGAACTGCGCCCGGAACGCGTCGACCAGCTCGGGGAAGTAGCGGGTGAGCGGCTTCGCGCCCCGGCTGCCGATCTCGACGTCGTCGCCGTCGATGGTCACGATGCCGCGGAAGCCGTCCCACTTCGGTTCGTACCGCAGGCCGCCGGTGACGCTGTCGGGGTCCGGGACGTCGGGCACGGCCTTGGCGAGCATCGGTGCGATCTCCATGCGACCTGTCTACTCGGGCGGTCGGCCGACCCTGTGGGTCGCGTCCGTGGCCCGCGCTGTCGGTCGCGTCCGCGCGTGTCCCGATGGGTCGGCCTGGAGGCGCGGCTCGCCTGCCCGGGACGGGTCCCGTCACTAGGGTGGAACGCGTGACGACCGTGCCCCCGCCGGCAGCGCCGGCACCGGAACCGATCAGTCCCGTGCAGGCCGCTGCGCTCCGCGACGGCGTCCTGCCGCCCGTCGAGCAGGTCCGGCCCGGTGTCTGGACCCTCGCCGTGCCCTTCCGTTTCGGGGTGCCCGACGCGACCCTCGTGTACGTCCTCGAGGGGTCTGACGGTGCACTCGCCCTGATCGATCCCGGCTGGAGTGCCGACGGCTCGCTCGACGAACTCCGCGACGGGCTGACGTCGATCGGCCGACGGCTCGAGGACGTGTCGCTCGTGGCCGTGACGCACCTGCACGCCGACCACCTCGGGGCTGCTGCTGCCGTCCGGAGCGCCACGGGTGCCCGGATCGCGATGCACCGGCTGGAGGTCGAGGCGCTCGACCGCGAGCGGGACGACGCCGTGGCGAACGACGCCGACATCGCGACGTGGGGCGTCCCGGAGGACCTGCGTGCCGGCGTGGTCGAGGCCTGGGGGAGCGGCCGGCGCATCGGCCTCGGTCGGGTCGGTCGTCCCGCCGCTGACCTGTTGCTCGAGGACGGTGACGAGCTGCCCGTCGCCGGGCGGTCGATCCGGGCGCTCTGGACCCCGGGGCACACCACCGGGCACGTCTGCTTCGTCGACGAGCCCGACGGGCTGCTCTTCACCGGCGACCACGTGCTGCCGCGGATCAACTCCGGCATCGGGCTCGGCGGGCGAACCCCGACGAACCCGCTCGGCGACTACCTGGCGTCGCTCGGGCGGCTCGACCGGTACGACGACCTCGAGGTCTGCCCCGGGCACGAGTACCGCTTCCGGGGCGTGGTCGGGCGTGCGCGGGCCCTGGCGCGGCACCGCGAGGAACGGTCGCGGCACGTCGCCGAGGCGCTCGACAGCCTGCACGAGCCGACGCTGTTCGAGGTCGCGGCGCGCGTGCCGTTCAGCGGCGGGATCGAGACGATGACGGGGTTCCTGCTCGCGAGTGCCCTGACGCAGACGGCGTACCACGTGGCGCTGCTCGGGCGTTCCGACGAGGTCCGTCCCGCCTGACCGTTCCTCCACAGGCGCCGACCCGGAGTCGTCGATGCACAGGTAGGGCTCGTCGCTCTCCGAGCCGGTCGCTCCTTGTCATCATCGTTCTGAGGGCGCGAACTCAAGCGACCCTTGATGGAGCCGACAAGGAGGGCTTGATACGATGGTGCGAGCCGTTCCCCACCGAACCGTGATCGCCTTCCTCCATCACCGAGGATGGTGGCTCGACCGGGTGCGGGGCAGTCACGAGGTCTGGCGCGGGCCAGATGGCGGCAGGCTGGTCCTCCCGCGGCACCGAGAAGTCAGCCCCGGTGTCGTGCGACAACTGCTCCGGGTGTTCCCGGACGCTCCGGACGGTTGGCGATGAACGGAGGAACGATGACCACGAGGTACCGGGCGACGGCGCACCGTGAGGGCCGCTGGTGGTCGATCGAGATCCCTGATGCCGACGCGGTCACGCAGGCTCGACGGGTCGCGGACATCGAGTGGATGGCGCGCGAGTGCGTCGCGCTGACGCTCGACGTTCCGGAAACCGACGTGTTGATCGACGTCGAGTTCGCGCTCCCCGACGATGCGAGGGCCGAGTGGGAGACATCACGCCAGCTCGCGGAGCATGCCCGCCAGGACGCGGCCGAGGCAGCTCGGCTCGCACGGAACGTGGTGGCACGGATGCGGGCGGACGGGTACACCTACGCCGAGGTGGCTTCGGTGCTCGGGCTCTCCGCGCAGCGCATCCACCAGCTCACGAAGGCGTCCTGACGCGAGTCGGCCCGGGTGTCAGCCGAGGGTGGCCGCGAGGCGCTCCAGCGTGGTCTTCGCATCGGCGAACTCGGCGTGGGCGTGCTCGGCGAGCGGCGCGAGGTCCGGCAGGCGGTCGGCGAGGGTCGCGCTCACCGTGATCGGGTAGAGCTTCATGCCGAGCGCCGTGCCGAGGATGAGGTGCAGGACCGGCGAGCCGTGGTCCCAGTCCTCCGTCGGGGTGCCCGCGTCGTACGTGGCGCCGCGGCTGACGACCGTGACCACCGGACGTCCGGCGAGGGGCTGCACGCCGCCGGTCAGGATGCCGGGGACGTGGATGCGGTCGATCCAGGCCTTCAGTGTGGACGGCACCGTGTAGTTGTAGAGCGGCGCACCGACCACGACGACGTCCGCGGCGAGGAGCTCGTCGATGACCTCCTGCCGGAGCGCCTCCGCCTCGGGTGCGACGGCTTCGTCGTCCGTGCGGTCCGCCGCGGCCCAGTGCAGCGCCGACGTCTCGAGGTGCGGGAGCTGGTCGACGTGCAGGTCGCGCCGCACCACCGTGTACTCCGGGCCGCGAGCGCGCCATGCGTCGGCGAAGGCCGCGGTGAGGGCGCGGGAGCGGGAGTGTGCGAGGTCGGCCGAGGAGTCGATGTGCAGCAGGGTGGGCATGCACCCAACGCTACCGATCCCGGGCTGCCGGAGGACGGGAACGGCCCCGCCGCGCCGTGACCGGTGATCCGGTGCGGGGCGAGGCGGGGCCGAGGTGGGCCTCCCGTCCGTCACGCGGGTACGCGACGAACGGGAGGCGTCAGGGGGTCAGCGCTGGGCGCGACGGCGGCGCAGCGTGCGTGCGCCGATGAGGCCGATGCCGGCGAGGACGAGACCGAGGGCCCAGGGGAGGGCGCTCGTCGAGTCGGTGCCGGTGTAGGCGAGGCGGCCGTGGGTCGTCTGCGCGACAGGGATCGTCCCGTGCTGGACGACGCCGATCGCGGGATCGGTGCTCGGCACGGTCGGGAGGACGGCCGGCGTCACCTGGACGTCGAACGACGTGCTGAAGTCCTCGGCGCTGACGGTGAGGCGGTGCACCGAGGCGTGCGGGAAGGTGACCCCGACGAAGCCCGCGGACCCGAGAACCGAGTCGGAGGCGACCACGTCGGACGCGACGTTCGAGCGCACGTCGATGTCCGTCGTCCAGTCCTCGGGATCGTCGTTGTCGACGTAGTTGCCGAACTGGTCGACGAGGTTCCCGGAGAGCAGGAGGGTACCGCCCTGGGGCACGGTCGGGGTGCCGCCGTCGGTCTGCTCGGAGAAGTCCGTGCCGCCGTCCGCGTCGGAGTCGTACTGGTGCTTCTCCGTGACGATCGAGCCGTCCGCCTTGATGATCCAGTCGGTGAAGGCCCCGGAGTGCTTCGCGTCGTCACCGAACCAGCCGACGGGGAACCCGCTCTTCGCGAAGTCGATGAACTGCTGTCGGTCGACCGCCATGGCCTCGATGCCCACCGGAGCCGTCGCGCCCACCGTCAGGTCGACCGTCTGCGTGATGGTCGTGGTGCCGCTCGTGGCCGTCACGGCGAAGAAGTAGTCCGACGCCTCCTCGGTCGATCCGCTCAGCACGCCCGTCGACGGGTCGAAGGAGACACCCTCGGGCAGGTAGTCAGCGGGGGTCGCGCCCTCGTTGTCGTCCTCGTCGTCGGTGTAGTAGAACGCGAGTGCGAGGGTCGGCTTCGGGTACCCGACCGTCCGGAACGTGTACGAGAACGCATCGCCGGCGGTCGCGTCGATGACGAGGTCGTCACCGTCGTCGGTCGTGCCGGCGGTGATCGGCTTGCCGTTCTCGTCGACGAAGGCCGGCGCCTGCGTGATCGCGGCGGTCTCTGCGGACTCCGACTCGACGGCCAGGCCGCCCTGCGTGTTCGTGACCGTGACCGAGACGACCTTGCCGCCGTCGGCGGCCTTCACGACGTAGGTCTGCGCCTGGCTGACGGCGACCCCGCCGACGGACCACTCGAAGGACAACGACGTCGGTGCCGTGAAGCCGGTGGGCTCCGCCGTGAGGGTCGACCCCACCGAAGCGTTGCCGTCGATGCTGACGGTTCCGGTCGCGGCGGCCATGCGGCTGGGCGTGCGGGGCGTCGACGGCGCGGTCGTCGACGGCGATGCGGGCTCGTTCGAGGTCGGCACGGGCGGCTCGACCGGCGGCTCGGAGGCGGACGGGGCGGACGGGGCGGAGACGATCGGCTCCTGGGCCGGAGTCTGCGGTGCGGCCGGATCCGTCGAGGGGGCCGAGGTCGGCTCGACAGGTGCTGCCTCGGGCGTCGATGTCGTCGAGGTGGAGACCGTCGGGTCGGGCTCGAGGGCGGACGCGGAGGTCGCCGTCATGATGCCGAGACCGGTGGTCAGACCGATGAGTGCGATGGTCGTGCCGACGGCGCAGGCGCGTCGGGCGGTCGAGGTGCTGCGGCGCACGTCTTCCCCCAGGTGTTCAGGTCCGGACGGGTGCCGGATCGTAAGAATCCGCCGAGAGTTCTCGGTCGTGCTCGGATCGTACGGGTACACGCGCGCGCATCCGAGGCCGCACGGCGGAATGTGACCCGGGTTGGGGGTGGGCGCGAGGCCGGGCCTCGACGCCGTACTCGGTGAGCAGAAATGGTCGGGTTCCCGTATCGGACCCGACCATTTCTGCTCACGATGTGGCGCGGCGGCGCCGCCGACCCCGCCTACCCTGCTGCCTCCGGACGCGCGACCTCGCGTCAGCTGCGACGGCGACGCAGACGGTGGACCAGCAGGCCGCCGCCGGCGGCCAGCAGACCGAGTGCCCAGGCGAGGGGGCCGGTCTCGTCGGCGCCGGTGTAGGCGAGGGTGCCGCCAGTACCCGCGCCCCCGGCTGCCGGGGAGACCGCGACGTCGAAGGAGTCCGACACGCCGTCGAACGTCACCGAGATCCGGTGCAGGGACGCGTGCGTGAACGTCACGCGGTTGCTCCACGTCCGCTGCGAGAAGTCGATGCGGTCCGTCGCGACACTGCTCGTGACCACGGGGTGCGGGTCTCCGTTCTGCGCTTCCAGCGGGACGGAGGTGTTGCCCCACGCGTCGACCGGCGTCGACTTGACGAAGAGCGCTTTGCCCTGGTCGACGGGGATCGTGTCGACGGGGGTGTACGTCGCCGCTTCCCCGAGGCCGTCGATCCGGGTGAGCTGCTTCCCCGGTCCGGAGCCCCACACGGTGCCCTTCCCGTCCTCGCCGGTCGAGATGAACGTCAGGATGTTCTTCGTCACCCCCGGGGCGACGGTGAACTGGACCTCCTGACGGGCGATCTCCGAGCCGTCTGTCGCGACGACCCGGAACCGGTACTCGCCGGCGACCGTCGGGGTGCCGCTCAGCACGCCGGTGTCGCGGTCGATCGGCAGGTGGTCGGGGATGCGGGCGTCGGAGTGCTCCGGGTCCACGTACTCGTCGTCGTCGTACTGCAGGACGTACCGGACCGGCTTGGTGCTGCCGGTCGCCGTGAAGGTCTGGGAGAAGGACTCGCCCGCGGTCGTGCGGAAGGTCTGGGTCGCACCCGAGCCGGTGAAGGCGAGGGGCCGGTCGGCGACGGCGACCGGGATCGTCAGCGCGAGGCCCTCGGAGTTCATGGTGAGGCTCCTCGACGCCGCGTCGCCGAACGTCACCTTCCACGTGTTCGTCTCGGCGTTCCAGGTGAGGACGTCGCCGGAGTCGCTGCTCGTCAGGGTCGACTCCGTCGGCATCTCCGGGCCGTTCAGCGGGTTGCCGAGCCGGTCGGTGACCACCGCGCTGAGCCAGAGCGACCCGCCGGGTTCGACCGGGACCGCGTCGATGAGTCCGCCGCCGCCGATCGGGGCGATGCCGCCGTCGGGACCGCCGGCGACCGACCATGCGGGGTCGTGGCCCTCGGCGTTCGAGTACACCTGGGCGCCGATGTGCGTGGCGGCGCCGGGCTGGACCTCGACCCGGACCCACTGCGTCGCGCTCTGGTGCTGGTCGGTGGCGGCGACGTCGACGTCGATCCAGTCGGGCGCGTTGAGCGTCCCGCTCAGGACACCCGTCTTCTCGTCCCAGTGCAGGCCGTCCGGCGCGGTGTGCGGGTTGAACAGGTACTCGAGCGGGCCGTCGCCGCCGTTCGCGACGAACGTGTGTGAGAACGGTTCACCGGCGGTCGCCTGCAGGACGATCCGGTCCTCCGGGCTCGATGCTTCGGACCACGTCACCGGGACGGACGCCGCGTCGACGGATGCCACTCCGCCCGGCGTCGGCGTCGTCGCGGTGTCCGCGGGCACGGCGGCGGGGCTCGGGTCCGGGGTGGGTGTCACCGAGGGGGTCGGGTCCGTCGTCCCCGCGGCATCCGGTTCTGAGTTCGAGTTCGAGTCCGAGCCCGGTGCCGGTGCCGGTGCCGGAGCCGGTTGGGCATCCGGCGCCGTCGAGCCGGCGGCCGCACCCGGTGCGTCGGAGTCGGGCGCCGTGGAGGGCTGCGACGTCGCTTCGGTCGTGGCACTGGTGGGTGTGTCGGCGACTGCCGCGGTGGCTCCGAGGCCGAACGCCGACGATGCCGTGACGATGGCGACCGCTGCGCCGACCGCGGCGCTGCGCCGGAACGTGGATGTGCAGGACTGCTTCATGGGATCCCCCTCGGATGCCGTGGGCAGCCGATCGGCGCCCTCAACTGGCAATGTCCCGGGGGGACGGTTCCTGACGGGACAGGAGGTCACGGATCGGTCACGACTCGGACCCGCACCGACACGGCCCGACCCGCGCCGACCCGCCCGACCCGCGCCGAGGCCGAGGCGAGCCGTGTGGCGGGGCCGCGCCGCGCCTCCAGGCCGGATCGTGGGGTCAGTCACCGACGGTGGCCGCTGCGCGTTCGAGGGCGTCGCGGAGTGCGCGGACCGCGGGTGAGGACGACGCGGCCGCGCGGACCACCGTGAAGATCGTCCGGCGCGGACGCTCCGGCAGGTCGACGAGCCGGCACGTCGTGGTCCGTCCCGTCCACATGAGGTCGGGCATGAGACTGACGGCGTTGCCGGACTCGACGAGGCGGATCTGGGTCTGCAGGTCGGCGGTCTCGTACCGGACGTCCGGCTCGAAGCCCCAGCGTCGGCAGACCTGCTCGGCGAAGTGCCGGGACGCGGTGCCGCGGGGCTCCATCACCCAGGGCAGGGCCTCGGCGTCCTCGATGGAGGAGACCGGCGCGAGCGCGGTGTCGATCGGGGGGAGCGCGAGCCGGACGGCGTCGGTCGTGAGGTCAGCTCGGTCGAGCCCGGGCAGGTGCGCCGCCGCGTGCGCGGGGTACTGCTCCGCGATGACCATGTCGAAGTCGCGGGCCCAGGTCTCGTGGAGCGCGGTCTCGGGCTCCCGCTGCACCATCTCGATGCGGACGTCGGGATGCTGGGTCGCCATGGCGTGCAGCGCGCTCGGCATGAGCGCGAGGGCGGCGGACTGGAACACCGCCACACGCACGCGGCCCTGCACCGTCGGCATCGTCGACTCGACCTGGGCCTGCGCCTGGTCGAGGACGTCGAGGACGTGCCCCGCCGCCTGCACCAGCACCTCGGCCTGCGGGGTGAGCTGCAGGCGCCGGCCGGCCTTGCGGAGGAGGGGCACGCCGGCCTCGCGTTCGAGGGCGGAGAGCTGCTGCGAGACGGCCGACGGGGTGAAGTTCATCGCCTCGGCGACGGCCGCGATCGTGCCGCGGATCGACAGCTCACGGAGCAGGACCAGGCGGCGGACGTCGAGCATGTCGGGTTCCTCGATTCATCAGGTGAACTGAATGGTATCCGTCACGAAGAGTTGCTTCCGCTGAAGCATCGGGCGCTCCACACTGAACCCATGACGACGCTGCACGAGCACTCCGCCACCGATGCCGACGCGACGGGCCCTCGTTCCCTGGCGGACCAGTCCGTGGCACTCGTCCGGCAGTGGCTGACCGATGCCGAGACCTACCCGGTCGACGGCTCGGCGAAACAGCTGGCCGGGGTGCTCGCCGACCCTGCCGGGCTGGACTTCGCGGTCGGCTTCGTGGACGGCGTCGTCCGCCCGGAAGACCTCGGCGTCGCAGCACGCAAGCTCCGACAGATCGCTCCGGACGCGCCCGGGTTCCTGCCTGCGGCGCTCCGCGGGCTCGTCCGGCTCGGCGGGGGGATGGCCCCGGCCCTGCCCGGCGTCGTCGTGCCCATCGCACGGCGCGTGCTCCGCACCATGGTCGGTCACCTCATCGTCGACGCGACCGACGCCAAGCTCGGTCCGGCCATAGCGAAGATCAAGCGCGACGGGGTCCGGCTCAACGTCAACCTGCTCGGCGAGGCCGTGCTCGGCGAGGGCGAAGCCGCACGCCGGCTCGAGGGCACCCACAAGCTCCTCGCCCGCGACGACGTCGACTACGTCTCGATCAAGGTCTCCTCGACGGTCCACCCGCACTCCCCGTGGGCCTTCGACCACGCGGTCGAGGACATCATCGAGAAGCTCCGACCGCTCTTCCGTCGCGCCGCCGCGGCCACCCCGGCGAAGTTCATCAACCTCGACATGGAGGAGTACAAGGACCTCGACCTCACCATCGCGGTCTTCACGAAGCTCCTCGACGAGCCCGAGTTCCTGCATCTCGAGGCCGGCATCGTGCTCCAGGCGTACCTGCCCGACGCGCTCGCCGCGATGGAGCAGCTGCAGGACTGGTCCGCCGCCCGCCGGGCCCGCGGTGGCGCCGGCATCAAGGTGCGCCTGGTGAAGGGCGCGAACCTGCCCATGGAGCAGGTCGAGGCCTCCGTGCACGGCTGGCCGCTCGCCACCTGGCACACGAAGCAGGACTCGGACACCAACTACAAGCGCGTGCTCGACTGGGCGCTCACGCCGTCCCGCATCGAGAACGTGCGCGTCGGCGTCGCCGGACACAACCTGTTCGACGTCGCACACGCATGGCTCCTGGCCGGTGAGCGCGGCGTCCGGGACGGCATCGAGTTCGAGATGCTCCTCGGCATGGCGCAGGGGCAGGCCGAAGCGGTCCGGAAGACCGTCGGTTCGCTGCTCCTCTACACGCCGGTCGTGCACCCCGGTGAGTTCGACGTCGCGATCGCGTACCTGATCCGCCGCCTCGAAGAAGGCGCGTCGCAGGAGAACTTCATGTCCGCGGTCTTCTCCCTCGTCTCCTCGCCGACGCTGTTCGCGCGCGAGGAAGAGCGGTTCCGTTCGTCGTTGGCACCGCTCGCAACACCGGAGGGTCTCGCTGCTCCGGCGTCCCACCGGGTCGCCGACCGGTACGCGGCCGTCGAGCGCCCCGGCATCGGGCACTTCGAGAACACCCCGGACACCGACCCGTCGGTCGCGGCGTTCCGTTCCTGGGGCGACGCCATCACCGGCCGGATCGCGTCGTCGACGCTGGGCACGAAGGCCGTCCAGGAGGCACGACTCACCTCCGCCACGCAGCTCGACACCGTCCTCGGCCGGGTCCGCGCCGCGGGCGCCGCATGGGGCGCCTGGCCGGGATCGGCTCGCGCCACAGTGCTGCACGCCGTCGGTGACGCGCTCGAGGCGAACCGCGCAGCCCTCGTCGAGGTCATGGCGTCCGAGACCGGCAAGACCATCGACCAGGCCGACCCCGAGGTGTCCGAGGCGATCGACTTCGCCCACTTCTACGGGTCGCTCGCGGCCTCGCTCGACGACGTCGACGGTGCCACGTTCACGCCCGCCGCGCTGACCCTCGTCGCGCCGCCGTGGAACTTCCCGGTCGCGATCCCCGCCGGGTCGACGCTCGCCGCGCTGGCTGCCGGGTCCGCCGTCGTCCTCAAGCCGGCACCGCCCGCGGAGCGCTCCGGTGCCGTCCTGGCGTCGATCATCGAGACGGCCCTCGACGCGCACGGTGTCCCCGCGGACGTCCTCGCCTTCGTGCAGGTCTCCGAGAACGACCTCGGGCAGCAGCTCATCGCGTCGCCGATGGTCGACCGTGTGATCCTCACCGGTGCGTACGAGACCGCCGAGCTGTTCCGCTCGTTCCGGCCCGACCTGCCGCTGCTCGCCGAGACCTCCGGCAAGAACGCCGTCATCGTGACCCCGTCCGCCGACCTCGACCTCGCCGTGAAGGACGTCGTCGCCTCGGCGTTCGGGCACGCCGGACAGAAGTGCTCCGCAGCGTCGCTCGTCGTGCTCGTCGGGTCCGTCGCCACGTCGCGGCGCTTCCGGTCGCAGCTCATCGACGCGGTGTCGTCGCTGACCGTCGGGTACCCGACCGACCCCACCACGCAGATGGGGCCCGTGATCGAGCCCGCATCCGGCAAGCTCCTCGAGGGGCTGACGAAGCTCGGCACGGGGGAGACCTGGGCGGTGAAGCCGGCGAAGCTCGACGACTCCGGCAAGCTCTGGAGCCCGGGTGTCCGCGACGGTGTCCGGCGCGGCTCGGCCTTCCACCGCACCGAGTACTTCGGCCCGATCCTCGGCATCATGACCGCGGCAACCCTCGACGAGGCGATCGCCATCGTGAACGAGGTCGACTACGGCCTGACCTCGGGCCTGCACTCGCTCGACCCCGCCGAGATCGGCACGTGGCTCTCGACGATCGAGGCGGGCAACCTCTACGTCAACCGTGGCATCACCGGCGCGATCGTCCGCCGTCAGCCGTTCGGTGGGTGGAAGAAGTCGGCCGTCGGCGCCGGCACCAAGGCCGGTGGGCTGAACTACCTGCTCGGGCTCGGCTCGTGGTCGCCGGACACCGCTTCCGTCGGGTCCGCGGTGTCCGCCCCCGTGCAGTCGTTCGTCCGTGCCACCGGTGTTGCCTCGGCGGAGCTCGACCGGGCCCTCGCGTCCGATGAGCACGCGTGGTCGACCCTGTTCGGCACCGCCACCGACGTGTCGGCGCTGAGCGCTGAACGGAACATCGCGCGGTACCTGCCGTACCCGGGGGTGCACGTGCGGCTGGGGTCGGCCGTGTCGGTTGTCGACGAGTCGATTGCCGATCTCGTTCGGGTCGTCGCAGCATCGGTCCGGGCGGGTACTCCTGTCGACGTCTCGACCGCGTCGTCGCTGCCGGCCTCGGTCGCGTCCGCCGTGCAGGCGCTGCCGAACGTGCGGTCGCTGCGTTCCTCGCAGTCGGACGACGCGTTCGCCACTTCGATCGCTTCTGGTCCGTCGACCCGCGTGCGGCTCATCTGCGGGGACCTGTCCGCGCTGTACACCGCGATGGGTGGGCGTCCGGATGTCGCCGTGTACGGGGAGCCCGTCACCGAGGCTGGCCGGATCGAGCTGCTGCCGTTCCTCCGCGAGCAGGCGGTGTCGATCACGGCGCATCGCTTCGGGACGCCGAACCACCTCACCGACGACCTGATCTAGGCACGTCCGCGCACGCTCGGTAGGGTCGGCGCATGCGGGTCATCAGTGTGTTCGGCCGGGGGATCGGCTTCGTGCTGACCGTCGTCGCCAAGGTCATCGGAACCTGGAACGGCGCGAAGCCCGCGGGTGACGACGCCGCGGTCCGGCTGAACAACCCTCGGCGCGAGGACTACCGCCCCTGACGCGTGTGGCCGGGTGGCTGGTGCGTGCGGTGGTGCGTGCGTGCGTGCGTGGTCGCGTGCGTGCGTGCGTGCTTGGTCGCGTGCGTGCGTGCGTGCGTGCGTGCTTGCTTGCTTGCGTGGATCGCACCCCTTCACGAACGTCGCGCCCCGTCATTGCGGGGCGCGACGTTCGTGCGGGGGTGCGACCGGCGCGCCAGGCGCGGGCGCCGGCGGTCGCGGGCGCCGGGGCCGGTCGGCCTCGCACGGTGCGAGGTTCCGGGCCGGCCGGCCTCGCACGGTGCGAGGTACGGGCGGTGCGGTCGACCCACCTCGCACGGTGCGAGGTGTCGGCGCACAACGAAAGTCACCCCGAATCGCGGGAAGACGCGGCTCGGGGTGACTTTCGTTGTGCGGGGCGCCAGCGCGGCGCGCGGGTCAGTCGGCCAAGCCGGCCGAGACCGAGGCCGGCGCGGTCATCGTCGACGTCACGAGTTCACGCAGGGACTCCGGCAGCGGCACGGGGCGGCGGGAACCCTCGCGGTCGATGATGACGTGCACGAACTCGCCCGTCGCGAGGAGCGCCCCGTCGGACTGCCGGAACAGGCCGAACTCCCACGACAGACTCGTGTTCCCGAGGTGCTTCGAACGCATCCCGACCTCGATGACGTCCGGCCACACGGCGGACTCGACGAACCGGCAGCTCGACGACACCAACACGGCGATCCACTCCGACGTGAACGGGTCGAGACCGGACTCCTCGCGGAACCAGTACGTCGACGCGTTGTCCATCGCGCTGTAGTAGATCGTGTTGTTGACGTGCCCGAACATGTCGTTGTCGTTCCACCTGGTGGGGTAGGTCCGGCGGAACGGGTACTCGTCGATGGTCATCGGTCTCCGATCGGTGAGGGGGAGGGGGTGGTGGAGGTTCGTGTCGGATCAGCGTGCGCCGCGTCGGGCCGCAGGACGTACTCGAACGCGGCGCGGGCCCGGTCGGGGTTCGGCGTCTCACCCGAGATGAACTCGGCGTAGGTGAACGACTCCGAGATCCGGACGAGCAGCCGCGCGAGCTCCTCTGCTGACAACGGGCCGGGATCGAACGTACCGGAGGACTGTTCGTGCTCGATGAGCGTGGTCACCCGCCCGACGAACCGGCTCTGCACGTCGCTCTCGGTCGTGGTCAGGAGACGCAGCGCCCGCGCGGGTTCCCGGGTGAGGAACGCCCGGAAGTAGGGCGCTTCGATGAGGTCTGCGGTGAAGCGGTCGAGGACGTCGACGATGCGTGCGGCCCCGGTCGACCCGGTGTCGTCGGCAGCGCGGGAAGCCCGGTCGAGGGTCGGCACGGCGAGGGACCACAGGATCTCGGACAGCAACCGGTCACGGTTGCCCACCCACCGGAAGAGCGATGTGCGGTCCACGCCGAGCGAGGTGGCCAAGCCGCCCATGTCGATCCTGGACCCGGCGATGAAGGTGTGGCGTGCCTCCCGGAACGCGCGCAACGCAGAATCCGATGTGTACACGCGACCCTCCCTTGCAACGTTTCCGAGAATGATGCATCGTGGACCTCATGTCAACGACGACGTCCACGACCCCGCTGCTCGAGTCCGACTTCTACCGGTTCCAAGAAGGCCTGACCGAGCAGGAGCGAGAGTCACTCGGACGGCTGCGCACGTACCTCGAGTCCGAGGTGCGCCCGATCGCGGACGAGTACTGGGCGCGAGCCGAGTTCCCGATGCAGGTCATCAAGCCGCTCGCCGAGCTCGGCATGTACGGGCCCGGCGTCCCGCTCGTGCGACAGTTCGAGAACTCGGCCGTCTACCGCGGATGGGCGGCCCTCGAACTCGGACGGGTCGACGCGAGCGTCGCGACCTTCATCGGCGTGCAGTCCGGCCTCGCCATGAACTCCATCGCGGTGGCGGGCAGCGAGGAGCAGCAGCAGGAGTGGCTGCCCAGGATGGCGAGCGGCGAGCTCATCGGAGCGTTCGGGCTCACTGAACCGCTCTCCGGCAGCGACTCGGCCCGGGGACTGCGAACCACCGCCCGGCGTGAGGGCGGGGAGTGGGTGCTCGACGGCGAGAAGCGCTGGATCGGGAACGCGACCTTCGCCGACGTGGTCGTCATCTGGGCGAAGGACGTCGCCGATGACCAGGTGAAGGGGTTCCTCGTCACGACGGACACTCCGGGCTTCACGGCGACCAAGATCGAGGACAAGATCGCCCTCCGCGGCGTGCAGAACGCCGACATCGTCATGCAGGGCGTCCGGGTGCCCGAGTCGCGTCGACTGCAGAACGCTTCCTCGTTCCGTTCGACGGCCGAGGTGCTGCGCCTCACCCGCACCGAGGTGGCGTGGCAGGCGATCGGCATCGCGGTCGGCGCCTACGAGGCGGCGCTCGACTACGCCCGCAACCGGGTGCAGTTCGGCAAGCCGATCGCGGCGCACCAGCTCGTGCAGGACCGGCTCGTGCAGTCGCTCGCGAACATCACCGCGTCGATCGCCCTGTGCACGCAGGCTTCGGCGATGCAGGACGCCGGCACCGGTGGCGACGAGCACTCCGCGATGGCGAAGGCGTTCGCGACGGCGAAGATGCGGGAGACGGTGGCGTGGTGCCGTGAGGTGCAGGGCGGCAACGGCATCGTCCTCGACAAGGGCGTCGCGCGGTTCTTCGCGGACGCCGAGGCGATCTACTCGTACGAGGGCACGCGCGAGGTGAACACGCTCATCGTCGGGCGGGCGATCACCGGCCAGGCCGCCTTCGTCTGAGCGCCGGGCCGGCGCGACAACCGGCGAGCGGGCGGGCAGGCGACGGAAGGCCGACCCGGAACGACGACACCGATGTCGTACGACATCGACATCGTCGTTCCGGGTCGGATATGCCGCCAGCCCAGCAGCCCAGCAGCCCAGCAGCCCAGCAGCCCAGCAGCCAGCAGCCGCGCCCCCGCGCCCCGCCCCGCTCAGCCGAGCAACTCGGGCCGCTTCCAGTCCTCGCCGAGCACGTGCTGCCCGAGGAACGCGAACACCGTCTCGTACCAGACCACCGCGTGCTGCGGCTTGAGAATCCAGTGGTTCTCGTCCGGGAAGTAGAGGAACCGGTGCGGCATAGACCCGTCGGCCGCCGCGTGGTGTTCGGCCAGCTCGGACCAGAGCCGCAGCCCTTCGCCGATCGGCACCCGGTAGTCCTTGTCGCCGTGGATGACGAGCATCGGTGACGTGATGTCGGCGACGAACCGGTGCGGGTCGTTCTCGTGCAGCCCGGCCTCGTCGAAGATCGACTGCCAGTACTGCGACATGTCCGTCGTGCCGTTGAACTGGTCGAGCGCCCAGAGGCTGGCGTGCGTGACGATCGCCCGGAAGCGGTCGGTGTGCCCGGCCACCCAGTTCGACATGTAGCCGCCGAACGACCCGCCCATCGCGGCCGTCCGGGTCTCGTCGATGTCCTCGCGTGCGATGGCCTCGTCGGTGATCGCCATGAGGTCGGTGTACGGCGCCTGCCCCCACGCGTTCCACCCGCGGTTGATGAAGTCGAGCCCGTACCCGGTGGAGAGCGCGGGATCCGGCAGCAGTACCGCGTAGCCCCGTGCAGCGGCGAGCTGCGGGTTCCACCGCCACGACCACTGGTTCCACGAGTTGAGCGGTCCGCCGTGGATCCAAAGGAGCAGCGGGTGCGGCCCGTCGCCCGCCGACGCGGGCGGGAGCACCAACCAACCGCGCACGCGCGAACCGTCCGGCGCCGTCGTCGACACCTCTTCCAGGCGACCGGGGACTTCCGGCAGCGCGGCCGGCGTCGCCAGCGGGGTCACCGTGCCGTCGGCTGCGATCCGCACGGGGTGCAGCGGGGCCTGCCAGGAGGCACGGAGCGCCACGACGACGCCCGTCTCCTCCGCCACGCGCAGGCTCGAGTACGCCCAGTCGTCGTGGGTCACCTGCTCGACGGCGCCGCCGTCGACGGGGATGCTGAAGACCGGCGCGCGGCCGTCCTGGTCCGCCGTCGCCAGGAGCGCACCGTCGCCGTGCGCGAAGACGAGCTCGTTCGGCCAGCGGTCCCAGTCGGTTGCGATGCGTCGGGCCCCGGACACCGCGGAGCCGTCGAGGTCGGCCACCCAGATCTCCTGCTGCGTGGCACCCTGCGGTGTGAAGCGGGGCGTCCGCACCCAGGCGAGCGTCCGCCCGTCGTGGCTGATGGTGGGCGTCTCGTGGTCGACGGTGTCCTCGTCGAACAGCACGGTGCTCCGGCCGCTCGCGACGTCGAAGGCGACGAGCGTCGAACGCGAACCACGCGATTCCTGGACGGCGACGGTGGCGACGACCACCGACCCGTCCGGGGTGACCACCCCGGAGACGTGTTCGAGGGAGCGTGCCGGCGCGGGCGTGAGGTCGACGGGGGCCGGGAGGTGCGCCGGGTAGGCGGGCTTCATGTCGCCGTCCGGACCGTCGTCGGACAGGGCGGGGGTGGTGTCGGCCTCGCGCAAGGTGCCGAGGTCGAGCGTCAGGACGTGCGTCTCGTCGGGGCCGAGGTCGTGGTCCCAGAAGCGGACGGGGTAGGTCTCGTGCAGGATCGCCTGCACCTTCCGGTCCTTCCGGCGGCCGCGGAGCTCCGCATCGGCGGTGACCACACCGGTGCGGTCGCTGCCGGCACCGGGCAGGAGGCCGGCCGTGACGGCGACGGTGTCCGCTGCGGAGGCAGAGCCGAGCACGCCGCCGATGCCGCCCGCGAACCGGGTGAGGGGGCGGGCTTCGCCGCCGGCCGCCGGCAGGACCCAGAGCTGCGGGGCGTCGCTGTCCGTGTCGCCCTCGCCGTCCGGGCGACCGGACACGAAGAGCAGGTCGCCGGTGCGCGTGAAGGACACCCCGCCCTCGCCCTTGACCGAGCGGGTGAGACGGACGGGCGCGGCTGCCGCCCCGTCCGCAACGGCAGTACCGGGGTCCGAACCGGGCACGGCCCAGATCGACCGGCGGTACCCGGTGCCGTCGGCGTCGAGGACGCTGACGGTCAGGGCGACGCGCGAGCCGTCGGGGCTCACGGCGATGCCGTCGACTCGGGGGAGGGCGGTGAACTGGTCCAGATCGGAGAACGGCGTCGTCATGCCCCCACGCTATCGGCGCCCACGGACCGCACAGGGGTCTCGTCAGGACCTGTGGAGAACTCCCACGCCGTGCGCAGCGTCCACAGGAGCGGACGCCGGAGCGCCTGCTGGAGCACGGGCACTCACGCCCAGAACGCCGCGATCCCCTCCGCGACGGCACTGCCCTGCACGTACCCTGCCTCGGCGGCCGGCGCCTGCGTGGCGAGTGACAGCGAGTTCGCGCCGAACGCCTGCTGCGCCGCGCTGTCCGCCACGACGACCTCGACCGAGCTACCGCCGGCGCGGAGCCCCTCGACCGCGACGTCGAGCCACGGCCCGAGCGGCGACGGCCCCTCCGGACCGCAGGCGATGACGAGGACGCGCTCGTACCCGGCAGCGACGTCGGAGTTCGTGCCCGACCGGAGGCCACCGTCGTAGTACGGACGTCCCTCGAGCCCGACGGGCGACCACACGAGCGGCACCGAGCAGCTCGCGGCCACGGCGCGGGCGAGCGGGATGCCGTCCGCGGCGGTGAGGAGCCGGAACGTCCCGTCGGTCGCGTCGATCGTGGTCAACGCGAGCGGCTTCGTCGGCCACTCCGACGACGGCAGCGTCTCGGTGAAGGTCGCGACGCGCTCGTCGTCGGTCTGCCCGGAGGTGGTCTGCTGCGCGAGGCGTCCCAGGCGTGCGCGTGCGTCCTGCTCCGACGTCGCGCCCTCGAGCACCGCACCGATGCGCTGCTGGAAGTCCTCGCCGTCGATGGCGATGGGCTCCTCGTACGTCGTCGGGACCGGTGCGTGCTGCTGCTCGAACGCCTGCTGCACGCCGCCGTGGCGGACGAACGTGCCGACGACACTGCCGGCGCTGGTGCCGACCACGAGGTCGGCGGCGTCGAGGTCGACCCCTGCCTCCTGGAGCGCGGACAGCACTCCGAGTTCCCACGCGATGCCGGCGATGCCGCCGCCTCCGAGGACGAGTGCTCTGGTTCCGGGCGCGGGCGTCGAGACGTCGGTCATGGGTCCTGCTTACCAGGCTGCGGTGACGCCGTGGTGGCGACCGGTGACGGACTGGAGGCGCGGGGCGGCGCCGCCACGCGCCTCCAGTCCGATGGTCGGAACGTCCCACACCGCCCGAAATGGGATGCCGAATCGCTCGTAGGAGGTCGGGATTTCCTGCCTCCTACGAGCGGAACGGCTTCCTACGAGCGGAACGGCTTCCTCCGCGCGGAACGGCGTCACGCGGGAGGGCCGGGTCAGACGCCGGCGGTGGAGCGGATCCAGCTCGCGCTCTGGGTGAGGACGGCGTAGTTCGAGCCGGCGTGCGTGTTCGCACCCGGGTCCGCGACGTCGCCGGTCGAGCAGACTCCGACCACCTTGCCGCCGACCAGCAGGGGGCCGCCGGAGTCGCCGTGGTTCGAGGCGCCGGACACCCCCGTGACGTGCTGGGCGACGCCCCCGTAGGCGTCGGTCGAGCGGCCCGTGAGGTTCACGCTCGCCTGGTACAGGCCGGTCGTCGGGACGCCGTTCGCACGGTTGCCGTACCCCATGATCGTGCCGGTTCCGGTGCTCCGCGGGCTGTAGCCGAGGTCCAGTTGCGCGTACGAGGTCAGGGTCTTCGGGGTGCGGAGGTGCACGAGCGCGATGTCACCCGCCGGCGCGGAGTAGAGCCGATCGGCCGCGGTCGCCGCGCCCCGGTTCGTCGTGCTGTTCGAGTGGTAGACGTTCATCGCGGTGGTGCCGTCGACGCAGTGTTCGGCGGTGAGCACCCACGACGCGTTGAGCTGTTCGCCGGTGCACCCGTAGGTGCCGGTGCCGCCCTGCTGGAAGACGAGCTGCACCTCCCACGGGGTGCTCGGTGACTGCTCGCCGCCGATGACCTGCGGCGAGGCGGATGTGGCGGTGGTGGCGTTCGCGGCGGTGGCGCCGAGCGATCCGCCGAGGAGGGCGAGGGCCGCTGTCGCGCTGAACGCGAGGGCCTTGAGCTTCGTTCGCTGCTGCATGCCATGATGCTCCGCGTGCCCCGTTCGGGGGTCAAGTCGGCGTTGCTGAGGACAACACCGTCACCCGGAAGTCGGCCTGTGGACAACTCCGTTCTCGTCGGTGGTGTCGCCTAGCGTCGAGGTCATGGGGCAACAGCAGGAGCGGCGCGGGACGCGCGCCGGACGGGTCGGCGCGGTGGCGTGGCCGATCGTCGTGGCAGCTGCGCCCACCGCTGCGTTCCAACTGCCGAACCTCTTCGCCACGACGGCCGTGCGGATCGCGCTCGTGGTCTTCGGGCTCGTCGTCCTCGTGGCGGCGGTGCTCGTGCAGGTCGTGCGCGCTCGGCGGAGCGAAGCGGGCCGGCTGGCCGCCGAGGAATCCGCGGCGCACGTCGAGCGGGAACAGTCGACGGCGGTCCGGTACGCCTTCACCCAGATCGCCTCACGGCTCGTCCGCTTCACCGAGCTGCCGCATCGGGACCGGCGGTCGGAGCTCCCGGGCTTCGCGGACCGGGTCGCCGTGGCGCTCGCGTTCTACCTGCTGCCCGGCGTCCCCGACGTGCGCGCGAACGTGTACCAGCTGTCGTCGGACCTCGCGGCGCTCGAGCCGATCGGGCACGGGGGAGCGGGGGACACCGCCGGGGTGTTCCGTGCCGGCACCCCGTACGGCGACCGGAACCTCGAGTGGGTGCTCATCGGCGGTGCCCCGCGGGTCGTCGGGGACCGCACCGCCGACGTCGACGCCGACCAGGACCTGCCCGACTTCGAGCCCCGGTACACCTCGTACGTGTCCGTCGTCATCCGGTCGGACGAGTACTCGTTCGGCATGCTCACCGTGGACTCGCCCGCCCCGGACGCCTTCACCGAACTCGACACGAAGAACGTCGCGATGATGGCCTCGTTCCTGGCGGTCGCGTTCTCCCTCACCTACTCGTTCCCCGAGCGGGACCGACGATCTCGGAAAGGCCCGTGATGCTGACTCGTTCTGTCGGATGCTCGACGTACGCTTCCCCCATGACGACCGTGAACCCTGCTCCGAAGGCGTTCGGGCGTGCCCGGCTGACCTCGCCGAACTGGAACGTCGACACCACCGACGCCGACTACGAAGACCTCGATGTCATCGCCGCCAACCTCGAGCGAGAACTCGTTGAGGCCCGGGTGCGCGTGGCCGAACGGATCGCGGCCCGGCAGCGTCGCTGACCGGGCCTCGGCCAGCGGCGCCGCTGTCAGTGGTGCTCGCGCTGCTCGGCGGGAGCGACGTCGATGAGGACCTTGCCGACGGTGTCACCCTCGACCGCGTCCTGGGCGGCCGCGGTGTCCTCCAGGCTGAACCGCACGAGCGGCAGGCCAGCGTCCTCGCCGACCGCCAGGACGCCGTCGCGCAGTGCGGCGGTGATGTCCTCCGCGGCGGCGGAGAGCGCCTCGTCGCCGATCGTGTAGAGCAGCAGGAACTGGTAGCGGGCGTTGACGCTCATGTTCGGTCGGATCGGCAGCGTCGCCTCGTCGCCGCCGTTGTTCGCGTAGATCGACACGACGCCGTGGTTCGCCAGGACCTCCGCGACCAGCCCGGCGTTGTGCGGGATCGACACCTCGACGACGATGTCCACGCCGTCCGGGGCGATCTCGCGGATCCGCGCCGCTGCGTCCTCCGACCGGTAGTTCACCGTGTGGTGCGCGCCCGCCGCCGTGGCGAGGGCGGCCTTCCCGTCGGAGCTGATCGTCGTGATGACGGTGGCTCCCGCCCAGCGTGCCAGCTGGATCGCCGCGTGCCCGACGGCTCCGGCGCCGCCCGCGACCAGGACGTGCTTGCCGTCGAGGGTGCCGGGGGACAGCCGGGCGGGGCCGTGCTCGTGCGTCGTGAGCGCTCGGTGCGCGGTGATCGCCGGGACCCCGAGCGAGGCGCCGACGTCGAACGAGGTGCCGACCTGGAGCGGCACGACCCGCTCGGCCGGCACGACGGTGTACTCCTGAGCGGTGCCGGTGGGGCGGCCGGCGGCGGACATGTAGAGCCAGACGCGGTCGCCGACCGACAGTCCTTCGACGCCTTCGCCGACGGCGTCGAGCACCCCGGCGCCGTCCTGGTTCGGCGTGATCTCCGGGAACGGCAGTGCGTCGCCGTACGTGCCGCCCGCCCGGGCCTTCCAGTCGGTGGGGTTCACACCGGAGACGACAACGCGGACACGGACTTCGCCCGGGGCGGGCTCTGGCACCTCGCGGTCGACGAGTTCGAGGACGGACGAGTCACCGGGCGTTGTGTAGACGACTGATCGCATGGCTCCAGGCAACCACGCGACGCCTCGGTGCGCGATGGTGAGCAGCAACGGTCGAGTGCGGGTGGGTGACCCGACGATTTCTGCTCACCAAGCGCGGCGCGCGGCGCGCGGCACGAAGCCCGCGCGGCGCGGCGCGCGGCACGAAGCGCGCGCCCGCGCCCGCCCGCCCGCCCGCCCGCTCAGCGCGCGTCGTACTCGCCGCGCGACACCGCGACCTCGTCCATGTGCGACGTCGCCCAGTCCTCGAGCGGCTCGAGCACCGCCCGGAGTGACCGACCACGATCGGTGAGCTCGTACTCGACGTGCGGCGGGATCTCGGGGAAGACCGTGCGCGTCACGAGTCCGTCGCGCTCGAGCGCCCGGAGGGTCTGCGTGAGCATCTTCTGCGACACGCCCTGCACCCGCGTCGCGATCACCGAGTACCGCGCCGGACCGGCGGCGAGCGTGCCGATCGTCAGGACGCTCCACCGGTCGCCGATGCGGTCGAGCAGCTGACGCGAGGGGCACTCGGCGGCGTAGGGGCTGTACTCGAGCGCTGACATGGGGTCCTCCCTCACGCACCGTGAGGTGCCTACTTACTGAAAGAGAGTAACGCTTGTACGGTGAGTGTCAACGCCCGCGACGTCCCTGCGTCGCCCCGCCAACGAGAGGAACACCCATGACCAGCATCGTCGTCTTCGGTGGCACCGGCTACGCCGGCTCCGCCATCACCCGCGAGGCCCTGTCCCGCGGCATCGCCGTCACCGCCGTCGCTCGCGACACGTCGAAGGTCGACGCCGCCGAGGGGCTCACCCTCGCGCAGGGCGACGCCTTCGACACCGACTTCGTCGCCGAGGTCACGAAGGGCGCCGACGTCATCGTCGTGGCCCTGCACGCGGTGCAGGCCGACGGCAGCGAGCTCAAGGACCGCTTCCAGCACTTCGTCGACGCGGCAGCCGCGGCCGGCGCACGGCTCGGCATCGTCGGCGGGGCGGGATCGCTGCTCGTCGCCGAGGGCGGCCCGCGCCTGTTCGACTCCGAGGGCTTCCCGGACGCGTTCAAGGGCGAGGCGAAGAGCCACGCGCAGATCCTCGACGCGCTCCTCGTCAGCGGCACCGAGGTCGACTGGTTCTACGTGAGCCCGGCCGCGGCCTTCGGCAGCTACAACCCCGGCGAGCGTCGTGGCACCTACCGCACCACGGACGAGGTCCTCCTCACCGACGCCGACGGCAACTCGGACATCTCCGGCGAGGACTTCGCCCTCGCCTTCGTCGACGAGATCGTCACCCCGGCGCACCACCAGGCGCGCTTCGGCGTCGCGTACTGAGCCACCGGCCGCGACCGCCGCACAACACAAGTCACCCGGAACTGCGCAACGGCGCGGTTCCGGGTGACTTCGGTTGTGCGGCGCGCGTCCGACGCGACCGACGACCGGACTGGAGGCGCGGTGCGGGCCCGCCACGCGCCTCCAGGCCCGCGCCACGCGCGTCCACCCCGCGCCACGCGCGTCCAACCCGCGCCACGCGCGCCGGCGCCGTCAGTGGTGACCGACGATGGACGGCACCGGCACGTGGTACCGCATCCGCACCGCGAGGTGCAGTCCGCCCCGGCGGGCGAGCACCAGGCCGACGACGGCCGCGGCCGCGGCCGGCACGCCGCCCGCGACGACCATGCCGACGTGGGCACCGAAGTGGTCCACGATCTGGCCCATGAGCGGTCCGCCGATGGCCTGGCCGCCGAGGAGCACCAGCACGTAGAGCGACATCACCCGGCCGCGGATCGCGACGTTCGACGACAGCTGCACGAGTGAGTTCGACGCGGTCTGGAACAGCAGCTGCGACATCCCGACGGCGACGAGCGCGACGGTGAACGGTGCGATGACCGGGATCGAGCCGGAGACGACGAGCAGGATCCCCGTCCAGAACACCCCGCCGACGATCGTGCGGAGCCGCACCGTGGCACGGCGGGTGGAGAGCAGCGCGCCGACCAGGGCGCCGATGGCGACGGCGGAGTTGAACACGCCGTAGCCGCCCGCGCCGACGTCGTAGACCTGGGACGCGAAGGCCGAGAGGAGCACGGGCATCGTCAGCGCGAACACCGAGAAGAACGCGACGAGGATGACCGGCACGATGATGGTCGGTTTCCCCACGGCGTAGCGGAGGCCCTCGACGAGCTGCCCCTTGCCACGCGGGGCCGGTGGTGTGCGGTGCAGCTCCGAGACCTTCAGGAACCCGAGTGTGACGACGACGGCGACGCAGGCGATCGCGTTCACCCCGAACGACCACCCGGCCCCGACGGCGACGAGCAGGGCCCCGGACAGTGCCGGGCCGATCATGCCGCCGAGCTGGAACACCGACGAGTTGACGCTGATCGCGTTCCGGAGGTGCTCGTGGCCGACGATCTCGGTGACGAACACCTGTCGCGCGGGGTTGTCGATGACGGTGACCATGCCGACCACGAAGGCGATCGCCCAGATGTGCCACGCCTGCACCACCCCGGCCAGGGTGAGCACGGCGAGGAGCGCCGAGAGGATCGCGAACGACCCCTGCGTGATCATCATCAGCGCGCGCTTGGAGAACCGGTCGACGATCACGCCGCCGAAGAGCCCGAACAGCAGCATCGGCGCGAACTGGCACGCGACCGTGATGCCGACCTGTGCGACGGACCCGGTGAGCTGCAGGACGAGCCAGTCCTGCGCGATGCGCTGCATCCAGCCGGCGGTCATCGCGACGAGGTTGGTGGCGGTGAAGAGCCGGAAGTTCGGCACCGACAGCGCGATGAGGGTGTGGCGCCACGGCGGTCGGGTGGCCTGGATCGGGAGCGGTTCGGTGGGCGGGGGGAGGGTCGTCGATGACGCGCTCACGGTGGGGGATCTCCGGACGTCGGCTGCGGAAAGTGGTACCCCATCGAAACTACGTGACGGCGGGTCATTCGATACCCCTATGGTGGCTATCAGTCCATTGCGAAGTCGAATGACAAGGCCGGAACGAACCACCGCCCGGCCCGAACGAGCGGAGCGCACCGTGCTCGACCCCGTCCTGCTGCAGACCTTCCTCGCGGTCGCCGAGACCGGCAGCTTCACCCAGGCCGGGGCGCGCCTCGGGATCAGCCAGCCGACGGTGTCCCAGCACGTGCGGCGGCTCGAGACCGCGGTGTCGCGCACCCTCGTCGCGCGGGACACCCGCGGTGTGGCACTCACCGACAACGGGGACGCGATGGCCGGGTTCGCGCGGACGATCCTCGCGGCGCACGCCACCGCCGACGCCTACTTCTCGGGCGCCGCGACCCGCGGCCGGCTGCGCTTCGGGGCGGCGGACGACCTCGCGATCACCCAGTTGCCGCGGATCCTCCGGGACTTCCGGCGCCTCCACCCGCAGGTGAACCTCGAGCTCACGGTGAACCAGTCGTCGCCGCTCCTCCGCCGCGTGCACGCCGGGCAGCTCGACCTCGTGTTCATCAAGCAGACCGCGGGGGTGTCCGCCGAGGGCACCCGCGTCGCCACCGACCAGATGGTGTGGATGGCGCAGGACGGCATCGCGCTCGAGCCCGGCGAACCCGTGCCGCTCATCGCGTACCAGGCGCCGAGCATCAGTCGGCAGATGGCGATCGACGCGCTCGAGGCCGCCGGCCGCACGTGGCGGATCACCTGCAACACGCGGGACGTCAACGGGGTGCTCGCCGCCGTGCGGGCCGGGATCGGCGTCGCGGTGTTCCCGCACTCGCTCATCCCGGCCGACCTCGTGAAGGTGTCGCAGCGGCTCGCGCTGCCGGACCTGCCCGCCGTCGACTACGTCCTCATCGCGAACCCGACGGTGCAGCGGGAACCGATCGACGCCCTGACGAACGCGATCCTGTCGCGCGGGGTCGTCCGCGCGGTCTGAGCGCTCGACGCGCAGGCGCGCGGGTCCGCGGGGCCGCGGGGCCGCGGGGCCGCGCGCTACGGGGCGAGCGTCGGCGTCGTGCCCGTGCCCGTGAGGTCGGGGAGCGTCACGCCCGCCATCGGCAGCAGCGCCGCGGCGACCGCCCAGAGGAGCCCGAGCATGCCGACACCGCCGAGCACCGCACCGAGCAGCGCGATCGGCCGCTGCCAGGTGGTCGCGGCGTTCCGCAGCGTCACGATCGAGAGCAGGAGCGCGATCACGCCGAGCGCCAGGCCGACGCCGTGCACGGTCGCGGGAGCGGTGAACCACCACGCCGCGAGTCCGAGCGTGGCCAGTCCGGCGACCGCGCCGAGCAGAGCGCCGGGGGTCGCGCCGACGGCCGGCCGACGCGCGGGTCCGTCGGTCGCGTCCGGTGCAGCGGTGTCGGTCGTGTCCGGTCCGGCCTGGAGGCGCGGCTCGGCCCCGGCGGGTCCGCTCGCCCCGGTGGGCGGTGCGGTCACGGTCGCCGTGGCCCGGCCGGCGGTGTTCTGTGTCGTCGCCGGGTTGGTCACGTGCCCGGGAGCGGGTGCCGAGGTCGGTGCTGAGGTCGGTGCGGCGGTCGTCGCAGGGGCCGGCGGCGCGATCACCGCGTCGAACGAGCGGGTCGGCACCGAGGTCGGGGCCGGCGCACTGGACACCGGCGCACCGGAGACGGGCGCACTCGATGCGAGCGTGCCCGCGGCGGGGCGCTGGTGCGCGAAGCGGGCGGGGGTGCGGTAGCCGATCGGCCCGACGGGTTCGGGTTCGGTGCCCTCGACGACGACGTGCTCGAGGCCGGGCACGGAGAAGCGGGGCTGTCCGACGACGGGGACCGCGGGCGTGAGCGGTGCCCGGGGCGCGGCGTCGATCGGCGAGACCGGCGCCGGAGCGGCCAGTGCCCGGTCGAACGGCACCGTGTGGACGGCCGGCGAGGTCGGAGCCGGCGGCAGGAGGTCCTCCTGCGGCGGGTAGTCCGGGACGACGACGTCCTCCGCGAGGAGTGCGGGCGCGGACTGCGGAGCCGGGAACGTGCGCTCGGAGCCGACCGCGCCGGAGACGGGGGCCGACGTGGCGGAGGTGGGGCGCGCCTCCAGGCCGGGGTCCGACACGCGGTCCGCAGCAGGCGCGCCGGACGCACCCTCAGGGGGAGCCGTGACCCAGGCGGGGACCGCGCGACGCGGTCGTTCCTCGTCAGGTAGGCGATGCGATGCCACTCCGGCACTCCCTCCGTAGGCTGATCCATCGTCAGTTCTAACGGCAACCGGTGCCGATGGCGCAGCCCCAGTTCCGGGGTCGCCGGTACGGTCGGAGCATGACCGGAATCGAACACCGCCCGCTCGGCCCCTCGGGGCTCGTCGTCTCCACCGTCGGCATCGGCTGCAACAACTTCGGCCGACCCGGCACGCTGACCGAGTCGCAGGAGGGGACGGACGCCGTCGTCAACGCTGCCCTCGACGCCGGCGTCACCCTCTTCGACACCGCCGACGTCTACGGCGGCACACCCGGCCTGTCCGAGGAGATGCTCGGCAAGTCCATCGCCGGCCGCCGTGACGAGATCGTCCTGGCGACGAAGTTCGGCATGGACATGCGGGGCGCGAACGGGCCGGACTGGGGCGTTCGTGGCTCCCGGCGGTACGTGCGGCTCGCCGTCGAGTCGTCGCTGAAGCGCCTCGGGACCGACTGGATCGACCTCTACCAGATGCACGCGCCGGACGACGTGACCTCGATCGAGGAGACCCTCTCCGTGCTCGACGACCTCGTCCGCGAGGGCAAGATCCGCTACATCGGGCACTCGAACTTCGCCGGGTGGCAGATCGCCGAGGCGGAGCTCACCGCCTCGATCGCCGGCACCACCGCGTTCGTGTCCGCGCAGAACGAGTACAGCCCGCTCGCACGCGGCGTCGAGGACGAGGTCCTGCCCGCCGTGCGCGCCTACGCCCTCGGGTTCCTGCCGTACTTCCCGCTCTACAACGGCCTGCTCACCGGCAAGTACACGAAGTCCGGCGGGCCCGCCGACGGCCGCCTCACGAAGGCGAAGCCGCAGGTCCTCGCGGACGCGCCGTGGGCCGTCGTCGAGGAGTTCCAGCGCTTCTGCGACGAGCGCGAGGTCACGATGCTGCAGGCCACCTTCGCGTGGTTGCTCGCGCAGCCGGGGCTCTCGAGCGTCATCGCCGGGGCGACGAAGCCGGAGCAGATCGTGCAGAACGCCGAGGCGGGCACGGCCTGGGCGCCGTCCGAGGACGACATCGCCGAGATGACGGTGATCTTCGACGGCGCGTGAGCGCGTGCGCGGGGGCGGCCGCGCGGCGTTGTTTCTCGTTCAGCGACAGTTCACGGCGTCTGGCGCGCGTGAACTGTCGCTGAGTGCGAAATCTCGGCGGGGCCGCGGCAGCGCCGGCCGCCCCTGCGGCTACGCGCGGACGCGCTCGGCCTCGGCGAGGGCGGCGCGCAGCTCGTCGGCCGTCAGGCGCGGCCCGTAGCCGGGGGTGTCCCGCTGGATGCGCCAGCCCTCCGCGAGGGGCCCGGCGTCGACGACGTCGAACCCGAACTGGTCGATGAGGTCCGTGGCGACCTGCTTCGCCTCGGCGTCGTCGCCCGCCACGACGAGCGCGCGACGACCGGGGGTACCGGCCGGGGTCGCGTGGCCGGTGAGGTCGGCTGCCCCGATGTGGTTGAACGCCTTGACGACCCGGGCTCCGGGCAGGTGGTCCTGCAGCAGCTCGGCCGTCGTGGTGGTCTCGTCGTCGAGCGCGGCGATGTGGCCGTCGCGCTGGGGGTAGTAGTTGTTCGTGTCGATGACGACCTTGCCGACGAGGGGTTCGACGGGGATCGTCTCGATCGCGGCGAGCGGGGTCGTCACGACGACGATCTCCCCGGCGGCCGCCGCCTCGTCCCGCGTTGCCGCACGAGCCGAGCCGCCAGCAGAGCCGTCGGCAGCGCCGAGACCGTTGAGCTCCTCCGCCAACGCGGTCAGGGTCTCCGGCCCGCGTGAGTTCGCGATCACCACGTGGTGACCGTGCCGCACTGCGAGCCGTGCGAGCTGGGATCCGATGTTGCCTGCGCCGATGATGCCGATGGTCGTCATGCTCGGCTGCAACGCGATGGTGCAGAACGCATTCCCGAGCGGCGCTCGGCGTCCGCGCGGTGCATGATGGCCGCATGGACCACGAGTTCCGCGACGAGGCAGAGCAGGACCGCTACGCGATGTACGTCGGCGGAGAACTCGTCAGCGTCCTCGACTACCGCGAGAACGGCGACGCGATCGCGTTCCCGCACACGTACACGGTCCCGAAGCACCGCGGGCACGGCTACGCGGCCGAGCTCGTCGACTTCGCGGTCGCCGACGTGGAGGCGAACTCCACGAAGCGCGTCGTCCCGATGTGCTGGTTCGTCGGCAAGTGGTTCGATGAACACCCTGACAAGGCAGACCTGCTCAGCCGCGGCGCTGCGGACTGAGCCCGACCGGAAGGCCCCACCCATGCCGTCGATCACCCCGTTCCTCTGGTACGACGACCAGGCCGAGACGGCCGCCGAGTTCTACGTCGCGCTGTTCCCCGACAGCCGGATCGACAGCGTGGCGAAGACGCCGGACGGGAAGGCCCTCGTCGTGGAGTTCACGCTCCTGGGTCAGCCCTACCGTGCGATGAACGGCGGCCCGGGCCACGAGCACACCGACGCGGTGTCGTTCCAGGTCGACGTCGACACGCAGGAGGAACTCGACCGCATCTGGGACGCCCTCCTCGCCGACGGCGGCCGGGAGAGCATGTGCGGGTGGCTGTTCGACCGCTGGGGCGTGGCGTGGCAGGTGACCCCGTCGATGATGGGCGAGCTGATGACCGGCTCCGGCGACCCCGAGGCGAACGCCCGCGTCTTCCAGGCCATGATGCAGATGACCAAGCTCGACATCCCCGCGCTGCAGGCCGCAGCGGCGGGTCGCTGAACCGGCCCGAACCCTACCCGCCGGTATGGTTGCCGGACCGATCACCGCCGGCCGGTGCCGGCACAGACAGGCTGGAGTCACCCGATGAGCGAGCCGAGGCTCGATGTCCGCAACAGCGACATCGGGCGTGCGTACACGGAACTGGCCCGCATCACCCGACGTGCGAGCATCCGGGCGCGTGGTTCGGAGTCGATCCTGAGCGTCGTCGACCAGTCCCTCGTCGACTTCGTCGTGCAGCACCGGGGCTGCATGGCCATCGACATCGCCCGGTACCTGCGGCTCAACCGCTCCACGATCTCGCGGCAGCTGTCCGGACTGCTCGCCGCCGGGCTCATCCGGACGACCGACGGTGGCTCCGGCAACGCGAAGCCGCTCGAGGCCACCGACGACGGCCGTGCCGCGCTGGACCGGTCCGTGCAGCTGCACCGTGACGCCCTCGACGAGCGGCTCGCCAGCTGGTCGGACGACGACATCGCGCTGCTCGCCGGGCTCCTGGAACGCCTCGGCGCCGCGGACGAGGCGGGCCTCCCGGTCCCCGGCCGCACCGAACCGTGACCACCTCGTTCGTCCTGCTGTCCGACACCCACCTGCCGAAGCGGGCGAAGGACCTTCCCGCGGCCCTGTGGGAGGACATCGACGCCGCCGACCTCGTGGTGCACGCCGGCGACTGGGTGGACCTCGCCACGCTCGACGCGATCGAGGCCCGAGCGCGCCGCTTCGAGGGGGTCCGCGGCAACAACGACGGCCCCGAGTTCGACGACCGGTTGCGCCTCGTCGCACGCTTCACCGTCGAGGGCCTCCGCTTCGCGCTCGTGCACGAGACCGGGGCCGCGACCGGCCGGGAACGTCGCACGACCGCGGAGTACCCGGACACCGACGTGCTCGTCTTCGGCCACTCGCACATCCCCTGGGACACCGTGACACCGTCGGGGCTGCGGCTGCTCAACCCCGGTTCGCCGACCGATCGCCGCCGCCAGCCGGATCACACGTGGATGCGCGGCGCAGTCGACGGCACCTCGCTGTCCGTCGAACTGGTCCGCCTGTCCCCGCCGTCCCGCTGACGGGAGGGGGGATGGCTGACGCGAGGGGGGGGGAGATGATCGCTGACGCGCCCACCCACCGGCCTGGAGGCGCGGTGCCGGCCCGCACCGCGCCTCCAGTCCGTCATCGCTCGCCTTCCGGGCGTCAGCCGGCCTCCGTCGGCATCCGGAAGAACGCCAGTTCCCACGCCGCCGAGCGGCGGAACGCCCGCGCCATCCGGCCGCGCTCCGCGGGCGTCGCCGCGGCCGCGAGCCGGTCGACCCGGGTCGTCGCGGTCGCCGAGGCCGCCGCGAAGCCGGGGTCCCCGTACGCGCCGATCCAGTCGGCGAAGGGGTGTCCCGGCGGCGTGACCCCGAGCTGCGTCCCGACCCAGGCGTAGACCCGGAAGCAGGGCAGCACCGCCGCCGCGAGGACCGCCGCCGAACCGGAGTCCGCCGCCTCCTGCAGGTGCGCGAGGTACCCGGCGCACGTCGGGTGCACCGGGTCGTCGGCGTGCGCGCCGGCCAGGCGGCGGTGGTGCAGGTCGCGCGCCTCGTCCGCGCAGCCCGCCGCCGATGCTGCCCAGAACGCGGCGGCGTCACCGGTGGACCACGAGGCGAGGGTCGACAGGTGCCGCTCGTACGCGCGGAGGTAGTGCACGTCCTGCGCGAGGTAGGACTCGAACACCGCGGTGTCGAGCGTGCCGTCGCGAAGGCCGACCAGGAAGGTGCAGTCGATCGTCTCCTGCAGCACCTCGGCGACGTCGTCCCACCACCGGTCCGTCCACGAGGACGCGGGCAGCGCGTCACGGGTGACGGCTCCGTGGTCGATCGGTCCGTTGCCGCCGCCCACCCCGAGGGCGTCGGCACCCTCGAGCGCGCGGGTCAGCCACGCCTTCGCCCCGCCGACCGCGAGCTCCCAGTCGCCGTCGCGCGCCATGCGCGTCGCGATCGCACTCGACAACGAGCAGCCGGTGCCGTGGGTGTTCGTCGTCGCGACCCGCCGCGCCGAGAAGGTCCGGACGTGCCCGGCGGGGGACACGAGCACGTCGTCCGAGGTGTCCCCGTCGTCGTGCCCGCCCTTGGCCAGCACGAGGACGTCCCAGGTGCGGGCGACGAGGGTGGCAGCGGCGACGGTGTCGGCATGGGCGGTCGCCGGGCCGGTGCCGGTGCCGGTGTCTGAGCCTCTGCCTGCGTCTGCGGCCGGTCCTGCCAGCCCGGCGAGCACCACCAGCTCAGCGCGGTTCGGCGTCACGAGGTCGGCGAGCCCGAACAGCTCCGCCATCGCCGCCGAGGCGTCCTCGTCGAGCAACCGGTCCCCGCTCGTCGCCACCATCACGGGGTCGACGACCACCACGGGCGGCCGGTGCTCCCGGAGCCACGCGGTGACGGTCCGGACGACCTCGGCGGTGCCGAGCATCCCGACCTTCACCGCGTCGATCGTCACGTCGTCCGACACCGCGTCGAGCTGCTCCCGCAGGAACGCCACGTCGGGCACGTGCACCGACCGCACGCCGCGGGTGTTCTGCGCGACGAGGGCCGTCACGACGCCCATCCCGTACCCGTCCTGCGCGGCGATGGCCTTGAGGTCCGCTTGCAGTCCGGCGCCGCCCGTCGGGTCGGTGCCGGCGATGCTCAGGACGCGGGGGATCTGCGCCCCGGTCATGCGCGGCCACCGGTCCACGCGGCGACGTACGCCGCGGCCGCGGAACCGGGGTCGGCGGCGGCGCAGATGCCGGAGACCACGGCGACGCCCGCGGCTCCCGCGGCGCGGAGCGGGACGACGTCGTCGAGACCCACCCCGCCGATCGCCACGCACGGCACCGTGGTGTCGCGCGCGAGCCGGGCGAAGCCGTCGTGACCGAGCGCCGGCGGGTGGTCGGCCTTCGTCGTGGTGGGGTGCACGACCCCGACACCGAGCAGGTCGACCGTGCCGCGGGGGAGCCGGGCGACGGCCGCGAGGTGCTCCGGCGTGTTCGCGGTGAGCCCCACGTGCGCGTCCGGTCCGAGCAGTGCCCGCGCGGCCCCGACCGGCACGTCCGACTGCCCGAGGTGGACCCCGGCGACCCGGTGCCCGGCGTGCCGTGCGGCGAGGGCGACGTCGAGCCGGTCGTCGACCACGACGAGTGCCCGGTCGCCCACGGCGTCGGCGACCGCGGCGGTCAGCGCCAGCAGGTCCCGCGCCGAGGCCTCCTTGTCGCGCACCTGCACGATGCGGACCCCGGCGTGCACCGCGGCACGGACGACGCCCAGGACGCCGATGCCGTGCCGGTCGCAGAGCGCGCCGTCGGTGACGAGGTACACGCCGGAGTCGGTCGGCGCGGTCATGCGGTCACCCCGGCGCTCGTCCCGGCCGCCTGCGGGGCGTGCTCGACGGAGATGCGGGCCTCGCGGACGACGTCCTCGGGGGTGAGCGACGCGAGCCGGTCGAGGAACAGCGGCTGGAACGTGCCCGGGCCGCCGGCCTCGCGGGCGGCGAGCTCCGCGGCGATCGTGTGCACGGCCGTCGCGGCGACGGCAGCGGCCCCCGCGTCCTCCGGCGACACCGCCGTGAACGCGGCGACGACCGCGCCGAGCGCGCAGCCGCCCCCGGTGATCCGGGTCAGCAGTTCGGTGCCGTTCGCGACCCGCACCGTCCCGATGCCGGGGGCGACCAGCAGGTCGACGGGACCCGACACGGCCACCGCGGCCACGCGCCTCCCGGCCGGGTCGGAACCGGACACGGCGGCGACCGCAGCCTCCCGGGCGTCCTCGGTGCCCGCGGTGCTGTCGACCCCGCGACCACCGGCGGACGCGCCGAGCACGGCGAGCACCTCGGAGGCGTTGCCGCGCAGGACCGTCGGCCGGAGCGAGAGCAGGTCCCGGGCGAGCGCCGTCCGGACCGGCAGCGAACCGACCGCCACCGGGTCGACGACCCACGGCGTGCCCGCGTCCACCGCGGCCTCGGCGGCTTCGAGCGACGCGGCACGGGGTTCGGCGTGCGGTGTGCCGGTGTTCACCAGCAGGGCATCGGCGACGCGGGCGAACGGTCCCGCCTCGGTGACGACGTCGACCATCGCGGCCGAGGCACCGAGGGCGAGCAGCACGTTCGCGGTGACGTTCTGCACCACGGTGTTCGTGATGCAGTGCACCAGGGGACCCCGGGTGCGGACGGCCTCGAGGAGCGTGGCCGTGCGGTCCGCCCAGTCAGGGTCGGGCCTCGGGCCGGGTGCAGGGTCCGGTGCTCCGGCGGGTGCAGTGGGTACGGGCGCAGCAGTGCGCATGGACGATCCCTTCGCGAGTACGAGCTCGAGCAGGTTCGACGGGTGTGATCTCAGCCGCCGGTTGCGGCACCCCGTGTCTCGATCGACACCGTACACGAGCCGCTGCGACGTCTCCGGTCACATCCCGAGCGCCGTGTGGAAAGCTTGCGGTGTGCCAGACACCACGCCTCCCGGGCCGCCAGCGGGCCCCCGCGACCCCGGCGACGCCTGGGCGGTCGGTCCCGACGGCACCAAGGCGTGGGGACGCTTCGGCGCAGCCGGACTCCTCGTCGACGACGGCACCGGCCGCGTGCTCCTGCAGCACCGCGTCGAGTGGAGCCACCACGGCGGCACCTGGGGCATCCCGGGCGGAGCCCGACACCAGGGCGAGGACGCCGTGACGGGCGCGCTCCGCGAGTCCGAAGAAGAAGCGGGCGTGCCGGACGACGGCATCGACCTGCGCCACACTGCCGTGCTCGACCTCGGGTTCTGGACGTACACGACGGTGGTGGGGCGCGCCTCCAGGCCGTTCGAACCGGTGATCGCGGACCGCGAGAGCCTCGAACTCGCCTGGGTGCCCGTCGACGAGGTCGACGACCTGCCGCTGCACCCCGGGTTCGGGGCGTCCTGGCCGGCCCTGCGTGCGCAGATCGAGGTCACGCCGCACGTCGTGGTGGACGCCGCGAACGTCGTCGGCAGCGTGCCCGACGGATGGTGGAAGGACCGGGAGGGCGCGGCCGCACGGCTGCTCGCCGAGGTGTCGGCGCTCGCCGGGGTGGGGGTGCTCGCCGACGAGCTGGAGCTGCCGTTCGACCGGTGGTGGCCGCGGTGGACCGTGGTGCTCGAGGGGGATGCGCGCGGGGCTTCGCCGGCGGCGCCGTCTGCTGCTGCTGCTTCTGCTGCTGCTGCTTTGTCCGGACGGGTCGAGGTCGTGCGGGCGCCGGGGTCGGGCGACGACGCGATCGTCGATGCCGCACGCGCCGCGGTCGACGCCGGGGACGGGCCGGTCGTCGTCGTGACGGCCGATCGCGAGCTCCGTGCACGGGTCGAGGCGTTCGGCGCTGCGGTGCGCGGCCCGAGCTGGTTGCGCGACCAGCTCTCGGCGCTGCGCCCCTGACGCCGGACCCCTCGCACGGTGCGAGGCCGTTCGCGCCGGCACCCTCGCACGGTGCGAGGGCGTTCGCGTCGCGGCACCCTCGCACGGTGCGAGGCCGCTGACGCCCCGGCACCCTCGCACGGTGCGAGGGCGTTCGCCCGGTGCGAGGTTCCGTACCCGGTGCGCCGTCGTGCCTCTCGCACCGAGTACGCAACCTCGCACCACACCGCGCACCACCCGACCCCTCGCACGGTGCGACGCGCCCCACCCCTCGCACCGTGCGAGGCCCCCCTACGCCGGGATGTGCTTCCGCGACGACATTAGGATCGCCACCCACGACAGCACCCCGAGCCCGACGACGACCCACAGGATGATCGGCACCGCGACGACGTTCGCGACCGCCGCGATCACGGCCGGCGCCAGGAACCCGGCGTACGCCGTGGCGTAGAACACCCCGGTCAGCCCGGCCAGGTCGCGCGCCCCGGCGATCCGCTGCACCTCGAGCAGCGACGACACGAGCGCGAGCCCGATGCCGAGGCCGATCACCACGTTCGCGACGAGCCCGATCGCCACGGACTGCAGCTCGATCGCGACGACGACCACGGCGATGCCGACGGTCATGAGCGCCACCGCGGTGAGGAGTCCGCGGGCCGACACCAGGGACGTGATGCGCGCGGCGAGCGGCTGCACGGCGCTCGACACCCCGAGGGCGACGACCGTCGCAGCGGTGGCGAAGACGAGCCCCCACGTGCCGGTCGCCCCGGCGAGCTTCGTCGGCAGGTACCCGTACCCGATCGCGGCCGAGCCGAAGATCCACGGCGCCGCGACGAGCACCACGCGGGTGAAGCGACGGTGCCCGGCGCTCGGCACGGCGAGCTGCTTCCACCACGGTCCGGGCAGCCCACCGGTCCGGTTCGTCTCGGGGGTGCGCCAGACGACCACGGCGAAGGGGATCGCGACGCCGATGTGCACGAGGAACGGCAGCACCTCGGGGATCGGCCCCCACTGCGCGATGAGCCCGGCGACGAGGGCTCCGGACGCCGACCCGAGGGTGAACGCGAGCGAGGCCCGGCGTGCACCGGACCCGACGTCGGCGGACGGGTCGAAGCGGCCCTGCGAGAGCTCCTTCACCCAGCTGTTGCCGACCGCCATCGCGATGCCGACGGTGATGCCGGAGAACAGCCGTCCGGCCATCAGGAACCCGGCACCGAGCGGCCCGAACGCGAGCAGTCCGCTGCCGACGACGGCCGAGGCGATGCCGACGAGCATGACCGGCCGGCGTCCGTGCCGGTCGGACAGGGAGCCGGCGACGAGGAGCGCCGGCGCGAGGCCGAGCACGTAGACGCCGAGGAAGACGTTGACGAGCAGCGACGACTAGTGCGCGCGCTCCTCGTACATGAGGAGCAGCGGCGAGAACTGGTTGCCGCCCCACGAGCAGACGAACACCGCTCCCCACACCGCGACCCACGGCATGACCCGTGCGGTCGGGACGGCCAGCGACCCGGTGGTGGGGATGCTCCCCGTGCTCGCGCTCACAGCGTGCCCCGGTGCGAGGCGACGTGCGCGCTGAGCACCTCGGCGTAGCGCGCGGCGTCGCCGGCCTCGAGTGCGGCGGCGAGGGCGCGGTGGTCCTGCAGCGACGCCTCGAGCTGTGACGGCTGCAGGCGCATGAGGTGGTGTCGGAGTCGCTGCTGCCGGTCCCGCAGGGTGCGCGCGAACATCACGGCGATCGCGTTCCGCGACGCCCCGATGACCGCCCCGTGGAACTCGGCGTCCACCTCGATGAACCGGTCGACGTCACCGGTCGCGACCGCCTGTTCCTGCTCCACGAGCATGGCCTGGAGGCTCGGGGTGACGTCTGCCACGCGGCCGTCGGTCACGACGCGGGTCGCCGCGGTCGACTCGATGGCCTCCCGCATCTCGAGCACGTCGGTCGCCTCGTTCGGGGACATCGGCCGGACGACGGCGCCCTTCCGGGACTCGAGGGTGAGCAGGTCCTCGGCGGCCAGACGGAGGAACGCCTCGTGCACGGGTGTCCGGGAAACGCCGATCTCCTGGCTCAGGGCGTTCTCGCTGATCGCGGTGCCGCCCGGCAGGTCGCCGCGGATGATCGCTCGCTTGACGTGCTCGTACGCCCGGTCGGACGCGGCCTGACTGGTGATGGGAGTGCTCACGGACACCGATCCTACGCCTTGCATGCAACGGTGCATGCGGATGCAGAACGCGCTGTTGCTGAGCGCAACCCGTGGAAGTCGCGACATCGGCAGGAGGCCACCGATACGCTGGGCCACCACGTCAACGGAGACGTGACGACAGGAGGTTCCGATGGAGCGGATCACCAGGGCCGACGATCGTGTGCACCGCCCCGCAGGGCCGTGGACACCGACCGTGCACCGGCTCCTCGCGCACCTGCACGAACGGGGGTTCGTCGCGGCTCCGGAACCGATCGAGCACGGGGACACCCTCGAGACCGTGTCGTTCGTGCCGGGCACCGCGGGGGAGTACCCGTGGACCGCCGACGTCGCGAGCGAGGCCGCGCTCGTCACCACCGCCCGACTGCTCCGGCACTACCACGACGCCGCCGCCACGTTCCCGCGGGACGGCTCGCGTGACGTGTGGTCGCAGGCCGACCGGTTGCCCGTCGAGACGATCGTGCACGGGGACTTCGCGCCGTACAACTGCGTCTACGACGGCATCGCCGCGGTCGGACTCATCGACTTCGACACCGCCCACCCCGGGCCGCGGGTGTGGGACGTCGCGAGCGCCGTGTACCGGTTCGCGCCGTTCACGACCGGGGTCGTCGAGGGCTCGACCGCCCCGTCGCTCGACGAACGGCTCGACCGCGCGGCGGAGTTCTGCCGCGCGTACGAGCTCGACGCCAGGTCGCGCGCGGTCCTCGCCGAGACGATCACCGGGTCGCTCGTGGCGCTCGTGACCACGATCGAGACCGAGGCCTCCGCGGGCAACCCGAAGTTCGTCAGCGACCTCGAACACGGGCACGCCGACCTGTACCGAGCCGACGTGGCGTACATCGAGGAGCACGCCGAGGAGATCACGGCCGCGGTCGCCTGACGGTGGTGCCCGGCATGCTGGGGTCATGACCACCCCGGCGCAGCTCCGCACGATGCGCCTCGGCGCGCAGGGCATCGCCGTGCCCGGGCTCGACCCGGCTGCGGCGGTGGAGCGGATGACCGCCGTGCAGGGGCAGGACATCGGGCAGGTGCTCTGGGCGATCGGGGTCCGCGTTCCCGGTGCCACGCGCGACGACGTCCGCGCCGCGTTCGACCGCGGCGAGCTCGTCCGCTCGTGGCCGATGCGCGGGACCCTGCACGCCATGCGACCCGACGACCTCCGGCTCATGCTGTCCCTCACGGCCGAGCGGACCGTCCGGGCGCTCGCCCGGCGCGAGGCCGAGCTCGGCATCGACGACGTCCTGCTCGGGCGTGCGCGGGACACGACGATCGCCGCGCTGTCGGGCGGGCGGTCCCTCGTCCGCGACGAACTCTTCGACGTGTTCCGCGCCGCCGGCATCGACCCCGCAGCAGGCCGCGGGTACCACCTGCTGCTGCGGCTCTCGCAGGAGTCCCTGGTGGCGTGGGGTCCCACGGCACGCGTCGGGCAGGGGCTCGTCCTGCTCGACGAGTGGGCGCCGGCCGTGTCGCCGGTGCCGGATCGCGACGAGGCGCTGCGCCGGGTGCTCGTCGGGTACCTCCGCGGTCGGGGCCCTGCGACCGAGGCCGACGCCGCATCGTGGACGAAGCTGCCGCTCGGCGACCTCCGTCGTGCGCGGGCGGCTGCCGGCGACGCGGTGGAGGACCTCGGTGACGGGCTCCTCGCCCTCGCGGACCGGCCGCCGACCGGTGGCGTGCCGACGGGGCACCTCCTGCCCGGGTTCGACGAGTACCTGCTCGGGTACGCCGACCGTTCGGCGCAGCTCGAGCCCCGGTACGCCGACCGCGTGGTGCCGGGCAGCAACGGGATGTTCCTGCCGATGGCCGTGGTCCGCGGGCGGGTCGTCGGCACCTGGACCCGCTCGGAGCGCTCGCGGGACGTCCGCGTGACGGTGACGCCGTTCGAACCGCTCGACCCCGCGGCCGTCCGGGCGCTCGAGGCCGCCGCAGCCCGCTTCGGCGCGTTCCTGGGGTCGCCCGTCGCCTTCGAGCTGCACTGACCCGGCGCCGCCACGCGCGCGCCGGCGCGCGCCGGCGCGTGCGCCGAGACACCGTCTCCGCACCGAGGCACCGCCGGAAACCGCGGCGTCTCGGTCGTGACGCGGTGTCTCGCGTTCGTGAGCCGGCCCACCCGAGCCGCCCCGCGCCTCCAGGCAGCACCCAGCCACCACGCGGCGGACTCCGACGCTCCCTCGGGTAATGTCGCAGGGCCATGACCGACAGCCCGGCCGACGCCACCCCGTACGAAGTCCTCGGCGTCCCCGCGACCGCTGACGACGACGAGCTCCGCCGCGCGTACCGCCGGGCCGCCCGCGAGTCCCACCCGGACCTCGGCGGCGACGCCCGCCGCTTCCGCCTCGTGCAGATCGCGTGGGAGCGCGTCGGTACGCCGGCCGCGCGCCGCGCCTACGACGCGGGATCCCGCGGCTCGTCCGGGCAGGGCGCGTCCGGTCCGTCCGGCGGCTCTGCCTGGAGGCCCGACTCCGGTCGCGACGCCTACGCACCTCCGGCGGCGCGTCGCGATGCACGGCCCCGGGCCCGGTCCCACGGACATCCCGGCGGTCGGTCGCGCGAGGTCTTCCTGCAGGCGGAACGCGAGTGGGTCGGCCTGGGCGACCCGATCGACGACCCCTACGACCCCACGCTCATCCGCTCGGCGCCGCGGCACATCCGACGGCTGCTGGCGGAGGCCCTCGCCGAGGAAGCGACGGCGTCGATCGTCTCCGAGATGGGCATCGGCGTCACCGTCTGGCACGACCTCGACGCCGGAGCCGAGGGCAAGCTCGACCACGCCGTCCTCACCCCGAGCGGGCTGTGGGCGGTCGAGTCGATCGACTGGGGAGCCGCGGTCCGCGTGGAGCACGGCGAGATCGTCGGGGAGACCCTCGCACCGGGGGAGCGCCCCGTGAAGGAACTCGTCCGCGCCGCCCGTGCGGTCCAGAAGCAGACCCGCGTGCGGTTCACCGGTCGGCTGCTGGTGGTGCCGGACTCCGCCGTCGACGAGGACGTGCAGCTCATCGGCTCGCCCCGGAAGCCCACGGCGCTCGTGGTGCGGCGGAGCGCGCTCGGTCAGGTGCTGGGCGGTGTGTGGTCGCCCGAAGGGTCGGTCGACGTGTTCGAGGTCCGCGACCGCCTGCAGCAGACCGTCCGCTTCGTCTGATGCCCGCGCTCGTCGGGCGCCCTGCGGTTCAGTAGCCGCGGAGCTTCTCGAGGTCGCGGCGCTCCCGCTTGCTCGGACGTCCGGCGCCCCGCTCCCGCATCGGGACGAAGCCGGCCTCTTCCTTGGGCAAGCGTGGCGGCGTCCGTTCCTCGAAGTGCTTCGCCGCCTCGGGGGCGCTCGTCCGCTTGAGGATGATCCCGGTCACGACGACGATCCGGTCGAAGCCGTTCTGCCGGACGCGCACTTCGTCCCCGGGGCCGATCGGCTGGGCGGGCTTCGCACGCTCGCCGTTCACCCGGACGTGCCCGGCCTTGCACGCGGCGGTCGCAGCGGAGCGGGTCTTCGTGATCCGCACCGCCCAGATCCAGCTGTCCACGCGTGCCTTCGCCATCCCCTCACTCTAGGCGTGCCGCCACGTGGGGAGCCGTGCTCCTACGCTGGAGCCGTGACGGACAGCGGGCAGGACGCGATCGCCCGGGCGCACGCCCTCGGGGTGCTGCGGGACGCCGCGATCGGGGACCGCCTCGTCGTCCGGGCGCACCACGGGGACGGAGCCCGGGACGCGCTCGGGGTCCTCGTCGCCCGCTCCGCCGGGGCCGTGACGATCGACACCCGCCGGGGTCCCGTCGAGGTGCGCCTCGCCGACGTCGTCGCCGCGAAGCCGGTCCCGCCGCCGCCCGCTCCGCGCTCCCGGCGCCCCTGACGCCTCGCACCGCGCACCTCGTACCTCGCACCGTGCGACCTCACCCGCGGCTGGTGCGAGGTTCCGTACTCGGTGCGAGTGGCGCCGGGTGCCACGGAGTACGCAACCTCGCACGGGACGGACCCCACGGCACGGACCTCCCGTGGACCTCGCACCGTGCGAGGTCGGCACGGGCCGGAACCTCGCACGGGACGGACCCCACGGCACGCACCGCCCGCGGACCTCGCACCGTGCGAGGGAGCCGAACCCACGCCCACCCGGCGAGCCGCAACCGCTCCCACGCGAGGCCCGTCGTAGCCTCGTGCCATGGCCGTCCCCGCTCCGCTCGGCACCGAGGACCGCACCGCCCGCCTCACCCTCCGCCGCCCCGACGCCTGGCGTCGCGAGGACTCGGCACAGGCGGACCTGCGCGTCACCGGCGACGACGTCGTGCTCACCGTCCGCTCCCGTCCGAGTGACCGGACGATCGCCGAGGAGCACACGAGCCTGCTCGAACGGCTGCCCGGCTCGGTGGACGGACTCCGGCTCATCGGGTCCGACCCCTGGACGGCCACCGGAGCGCCGGCACGCTTGGTCGAGTACGTCCGACCGGACGAGGGCGGCGACGTCGCGGGAGCGCACCTGCTGTTCGTCACCGGCCGCCACCGCGTCGACCTCACCATCGAGCGGCCCCTCGCGGACATGCTCGCGACCGACGAACTCGTGTTCGCCGTCCTGGACACCGTCCGCGCCACCGAGCCGGCACCGTCGCGGGTGCAGCGGGACCTCGAGGCCCTGCCGGACCCGGCACCCGCCCCCGAGGTCGACGGCCACCGCATCGGCACCGAGGCGCTCGGCACCCTCCGCAGCCTCGCCGGCCGCCGCTGGAACCCGACCCTGCTCCGCACCGCCGCCGGCCGTGAGCTCATCGACGTCGGCCTCGTCGGCCGCCTCGGCACGCTGCCCGAGTCCACCCAGACCCTCCTCGGCCCCTGGGAGGGCGATGCCCAGCCGATCACGCTGGAGCAGCGGCTGCCCGACGGGCGCACCACGCGCCTCCAGGCCTGGTCGGAGACCGTCGTCGACGGTCCTGACGGGACGGACGAGACGGGCGCGGTGGTCACCGGGCTGTCGGCCGAGCGCGTGGTCGCGGTGATGGCCGGGAGGCTCGGCATCGGTCCGGCATGGACCTTCCCGTTCCGCACACGGTCGCTCCGGGCAGACCTGCTCGGGCGGAGGACCGGCGGAGGGGACAGCGCACCGGACCTGCCGGCCGCGCTCGCGGAGGCCGACCCGCGGCTCGCCCGGTTCTGGGCTGCCCCGTGGACGGTGTCGACGCTGCAGCGGCCCGGCAAGCCGGCCCCGATCGTGATCGTGCATGCCGAGGGCCAGGGCTTCGCCCGGGTCGGACGCACGGAGGCCGGGGAGACCGCCTTCTCGACGGACTCCCCGGCCAATGTCTACCGGTCGTTGGTGCGGGCGCTCCTGGCCTGACGGTCAGGCTGCGTGGCTGCGTGGCCACGCTGTTGCACGGCCACGCCGCTGCGCTCCTCGCTAGGAGGCGGGGCCGGCGGTCAGCGTCACCGTGACCGTCTTCGCCGCACCGGTGCTGTCGGTGTAGCCGACCGTCACCTTGTCGCCGACCGAGTGCGACTGGATCGCCGAGGTCAGCGCGTCCGAGCTCGCCACGGCCGTGCCGTCGATGCTCGTGATCGTGTCGCCCGCGGCGAGACCGGCGCTCGCGGCACCAGAACCCTCGACCGTTCCGGCGACCGCGACGCCGCCCGTCGTCGCCGTCCCGCTCACCTCGACCCCGAGGAACGCCGGCAGGCCGAGGGTGATCGTCGACGAGGTCTCACCCGCGAGGATCTTCTCCGCGATGCTCTTCGCCGTCGTGATCGGGATCGCGTACCCGGTGACGTCCGCGGAACCGGAGGACGCTGCGGTCGCCATGCCGACGACCTCGCCCTCGCTGTCGAGGACCGGACCGCCGGAGTCGCCCGACACGACGTTCGCGGCGATCTCGATGAGGCCGGTCAGCGACTCGGTGCCGGTGCCGGACTCGCTCTGCACCTGGATGTCCTGGTCGGTCGCGGTGACCGAGCCCTTCGCGGCGACGAGGTTGCCGGTGCCCTCCGCGTTGCCGACGTCGGTGACGGTGTCACCGGTGCTCGGCTCGCCGTCGTCGTCGAGCGTCACGGTGGACAGACCGGACGCGCCCTCGAGCTTCAGCACGGCGACGTCGTTCGTGGCGTCCGAGCCGACCACCTCGGCCTTGTACTCCTTGCCGGTGGTCTCGTCGGTGACGGTGATGCTCGTCGCGCCCTGGATGACGTGGTTGTTCGTGAGGATCGTGCCGTCGGACGTGAGGATCATGCCGGTGCCGGCCGCCTGCGACGACTCGTCGTAGTTGAGCACGGTGTTGATCGTCACGACGCCCTTCTTCTGGGCGGTCGTCGCCGCGGTGGCCGCGGACTCCGTGCTCGTGCCGCTGCTGCCGTCGCTGCTCCCGGTGCCGTCACCGGGAACGGTGAAGCCGTTGGTGCCGCTGCCGTCCGTGCCCGAACCGGTGTCCGGCAGGGTGGTGGTGCCCTGCGACTGGCTCGAGGTCGTCGTGGTGCTCTGCGAGGAGAGCCCGAGCGCGGTGCCGCCGGCGGCGCCGACGATCGCGAGGGCGGCGATGCCGGAGCCGATCATCAGCCCGAGGCGACGCGGACGCTTCCGTCCGTGGTCCGCCGTCGCCGCGCTGTGCGCCCAGCCGTACTGCGGGGCGTTCGCTGCCTGGACGCCCGGGAGCTCCGGGCTGCCGATGCGGAACGGGCCGCGCCCGTCGGGGGAGTACGCGTAGGGACCGGAGCCGTCCGGGCCGTAGAGGTAGGGGCCGCTGCCGTCGAACGCGTACGCGGAGCGCAGCGTCGAGGGGTCGACGTGGGCGGCGCCGTGCTCGGCTGCGTGTCCGGCTCCGGCCGCGGGGTTCGGGGTCTCGTTCATCGGTGCTCTCCGGTCGTCCTCGACGACCCGGTCGGGCGTCGATGGGTACGAGTACAAGCCCGGTTCCCATGACGGAGCTATGAACGGACCCTGCGCCCGCTCACGGCTTGCTCGGGGATCACCGAACGAGGCGAAGCGTTAGGGTTGCCTTACTTCCCATGCCTTCCCCGTCGTCCACGCCAACGCCCCCGGTCCACGTGCCGTCGCAGCACGTCGCACCCGCGCGCAGCTCCGTCTCCCGGCTCGTCGGGGCGACCGTGCTCGCGGTGGTCGTCCTCGCCGTGGCGGTCGCACTCTCCGTGGCCTTCGGCTCCCGCCCGATCCCGCTCGGCACCGTGCTCGACACCGTCCTGCACCCGGGACGGAACGACGAGGTCGGGCTCATCGTCCTCGGCAACCGGGTACCCCGCACGATCGTCGGGCTGCTCGCCGGATCGGCCCTCGGCGTCGCCGGCGCCGTCATGCAGGGGGTCACGCGGAACCCCCTCGCCGACCCGAGCGTCCTCGGCATCAACTCCGGGGCAGCGCTCGCGGTCGTCGCCGGGATCGCGCTGTTCGGCGTCAGCGGGACCGCCGCCTACCTGCCCTTCGCGTTCCTCGGCGCCGCGCTCGCCGCGCTCCTCGTGTACGGCATCGCCGCCGTCGCCCGGCGTGGACTCTCACCAGTGGGGCTCGCGCTCGCCGGGGCCGTCGTCGCCGCCGCACTGTCGTCGATCACCACCGCGGTCCTCGTCACGAGCCAGAGCCTGCTCGACCAGCTGCGCTTCTGGCAGGTCGGGGCGCTCGCCGGGAAGGACCTCGGGACCGCCGGGGTCATCACCGTGCCGGTGCTCGTCGGCCTCGTCATCGCGTTCGGCCTCGGCCGGTCCCTCAACACCCTGGCGCTCGGCGACGAGCTCGCCGCCTCGCTCGGACAGCGGGTCGTGCTGGTCCGCGCGGTCGGGGGCCTCGTCACCGTGCTGCTCGCCGGGTCGGCCGTCGCCGCGGCCGGTCCCATCGCGTTCATCGGCCTCGCCGTCCCGCACGCCGTCCGCCGCCTGAGCGGACCGGACCACCGGTGGACGATCCTGCTCTCCGCGATCGTCGCTCCGGCGCTGCTGCTCGTCGCCGACGTCATCGGCCGCGTCGTCGCGTACCCGGGGGAGATGCAGGTCGGCATCGTCACGGCGCTGATCGGCGCCCCCGTGTTCATCTGGCTCGTGCGCTCGCGAGCGGTGGCGGGCCTGTGACCGAGGTGCGCGGGGCCCGCGTGCCCGGGGCTCGCACGCCCGGGGCTCGCACGCGCGGCGCGCCCGCCCGCCGCGAGTTCGTCGTCCTCGGCATCGTCGTCGTGCTCCTGGTCGCGCTCGTGCTCGTCGGACTCGGCGTCGGCGAGATCCCGCTGTCGCCCGTGCAGGTCGCCGGCGCGCTCGTCGGGCACGGCGACACCGTCTCGGACTTCGTGATCGGGCAGCTGCGCGGTCCCCGGGTGGCCGGCGCGATCCTCGTCGGAGCGTCGCTCGGTGTCGCCGGGGGCATCGTGCAGAGCGTCGTCCGGAACCCGATCGCCAGCCCGGACGTCATCGGCATCACCTCGGGGGCGAGCGCCTCCGGCCTCACCGCGATCGTCCTGTTCGGCGCGAGCGGCGGGACCCTGTTCTCCGTCGTGCTCGTCGGCGCGGTCGTGGTGTCGCTGCTCATCGCCGGGCTCGCGTGGCGCCGCGGGATCACCGGCAACCGGGTCGTCCTCGTCGGCATCGGCGTCGCGGCGATCTGCCTGAGCATCACCGGGTGGATGCTCACGAGCGGGAGCGTGCAGCAGGCCGGCACCGCCCTGCTCTGGCTGTCCGGCAGTCTCAACGCCGTCGACCGGAACCTCGTCGGGGTGCTCGCGATCGCGTTCGTCGTGCTCATGGCGCTCGCGCTCGTGCAGTCCCCGCGCCTGACCGTGCTGACGCTCGGCGACGAGGTGGCCTCGGCGCTCGGGCTCCGGCCGAACCGGGCGAAGGTCCTGCTGCTCCTGACGGCGGTGGGTCTGACCGCGGCGGCCGTGGCGACGGCGGGGCCGGTGTCGTTCGTGGCGCTCATGGCGGCGCCGATCGCACGCCGGCTCGTCGGGGGAGGCCGCGTCGCCCTCGGTCCGACCGCGGCCGTCGGGGCGGCGATCACGCTCGCGAGCGACCTCATCGCCCAGTTCGCGATCCCGGGCAACGCGCTGCCCGTCGGTGTCGTGACGGGGGTCATCGGCGCCCCGTACCTGCTCTGGCTCCTCGCCCGCGGCCGCTGACCCCGCGCCCCGCCCGCACTTCCGCGCCCTACCCCCCTCGCCGAGATCGCACTTCCGCGCCCTACCTCGCCACTCGTCCGCGCCGAACTGCGATCTCGGCGCCGGCAGACCGCCGACACCCCCTCGCTGAGATCGCACTTCGGCGGCCTACTCCGCCGCTCGTCCGCGCCGAACTGCGATCTCGGCGGCGACAGACCGCCGGCAGCCCGCCGACACCGCGGCAGGCCGCCGCCAGACCGCCGGCAGGCCGCCGCCGGACCGCGCCAGAATGCGATCTCGGCGCCCGCGGGGCGGGGGCGACCCGTGCCTCCAGGCCGAGGAGACGTGACCAGCGCACGCCGTTCCCGGCAACCTGAGCGGCGTGTCTCCAGCGCACCCGCGCGACCGGCAGCGACACGCACGAAAGGTGCACCACGCAACATCGTGCGGTTTCCCGCACGGCACCCCCAAAACCCCCCTTCCGGGTGTCTGCACCGTTCGGTCTGTCCCCATACGTTCAGTGTCGACCGCACGGACTCCCCGACAGCGCCCGACCCGATGGTGCGCTGGTCCAGCGGAACGAAGGACTGTCATGCCCGATCTGCATGACGGCGCTCCCGCGCGCCGTCGCCAGTGGGGTTCCGAGCGGCGTACCCACCCGCTCGACACCCTGCACGAACGCCCCTCCGACCGGAAGCTCGTCTCCGGCCGGGTCGCGATCATCCTGACGATCGCCTTCTGGCTGTCGTACGTCGTCTACACCGTGATCCGCCAGTTCCTGGACTCCGGCGCCGAGAGCTTCCGCTTCACCACCGAGGCGATCTCGTACCTGGTGGTCGTCACCTTCCTCACCTTCTCCGCCCTCATGCACCTGGTCGCCCGCCAGGGTGCGATGGAGCGCTTCGCCACCCACGTCCGCGTCCCGCGCGCCGAGCTCGACCGGCACTTCGCCGAGGGCCACGAGTCGCCGATGACCGTCCTCGTGCCGAGCTACGCCGAGGAGCCCGACGTCGTCGCCACCACGCTGTGGTCCGCCGCGCTGCAGGAGTACCCGTCCCTCCGCATCGTGCTGCTCGTCGACGACGCCCCGTTCCCGACCGACCCGGAGACCCTCGACAAGCTCGAGCGCACCCGTGCCGTCGCGGCGACGATCCAGAACCAGCTCGCGGCGCCCTCGCAGCGGTTCCAGGAGGCGCTGCTCTCCGCCGAGGTCGAGGCCGAAGCCGCTCCGTTCGCGAGCGTCGACGGACTCCGGAACCTCGTCGAGCACCACCGCTGGGCCGACGCGTGGCTCCGCCGTCACGCTCGCGAGCACGAGGTCCTCGACCACGTCGACCACTTCTTCCACGACCAGGTCCTGATCGGGCTCGCCGACGAGTTCCGCCTGACCTCCGAGGCGCTCGAAGCCGCCATCGTCGACGCGGTCGACGCCGGTCACTCCTTCAGCGAGATCACCTCCGCCCGCGCCCTCGAGCTGCAGCGCCGCCTGGCGTGGACGTTCACGGCCGAGATCACGACCTTCGAGCGGAAGCGATACGCGAACCTCTCCGACGAGGCGAACAAGGCGATGAACCTCAACGCGTACATCGGGCTGCTCGGCGGCTCGTACGCGTTCGAGGAGACCGCCTCGGGGACCATCCTCCGGACCGTCGCCGACCCGACCCTGGCCGACCTGGTCGTCCCCGCGTCGGACTACATCCTCACGCTCGACGCCGACTCGGTGCTCCTCCGCGACTACTGCCTGCGCCTGGTCTACTTCCTCGAGCAGCCGGAGAACGCCCGCGTCGCCGTCACGCAGACGCCGTACTCGTCCTTCCGCGGCGCGGCCACCCGCATCGAGCGGCTCGCCGGTGCCACCACGGACATCCAGCACATCCTCCACCAGGGCATGTCCCGTCACAACGCGACGTTCTGGGTCGGCGCGAACGCCGTCATCCGCACCCGTGCGCTCCGCGACATCGAGGAGGTCGAGACCGTCGGCGGCTTCGAGGTGAAGCGCTACGTGCAGGACCGCACGGTCATCGAGGACACCGAGTCGAGCGTCGACCTCGGCATGCACGGCTGGACCCTCGTGAACTACCCGGAGCGCCTGTCCTACAGCGCCACCCCGCCGGACTTCGGCTCGCTCATCGTGCAGCGTCGCCGCTGGGCGAACGGCGGGCTGCTCATCCTGCCGAAGTACATCCGCCAGGTGCGCGAGCGTCGTGCCCGTGGAGAGCGGGTCGGCATCGTCGAGATGTCCCTCCGCGTCAACTACATGGCGTCCATCGCGTGGGCGTCGTTCGGCCTCATCTTCCTGCTGGCGTACCCGTACGACTCGCGCCTCCTCAGCCCGATGGTGCTCCTCGCCGCACTGCCGTACTTCTGGCTCCTCAGCAGCGACTTGAAGTACTGCGGCTACAAGCGCACCGACGTGTTCCGCATCTACGGCTTCAACCTCATCCTCATGCCGGTGAACGTCGCCGGTGTCCTGAAGAGCATCCAGCAGGCGCTCACGGCGAAGAAGATCCCGTTCGCCCGCACGCCGAAGGTCCGGGACCGCACCGCCTCGCCGGCGCTCTACGTCCTCGCGCCGTACGCCATGGTCGTCTTCTCGGTGTTCACCTTCGCCCGTGACTACCAGGCGCAGAACTGGGGCAACGCGGTGTTCGCGGCCTTCAACGCCGTGCTCGCGATGTACGCCATCGTCGCCTACATCGGCATCTGGAACTCGGTCGTCGACGTGTGGCTCTGGGCCACCAAGTGGATGTACTACAGCCCGGCGGCCCGCGCTGCCAACCGTGACGACCGCCGTGCGGCACGTGCCGATCGGGGGCGTGCGCGGAAGGGCCTGCTGCCCGAGCCGGAGCTCGTGACCGAGGACTGGAAGGCCGTCCTCTACTTCGGGCACCGCGGGAAGACGATGCCGGTGCGGCACCACGCCGACGTGGTCGGAGCGGTGTCGGTGACGGCAGCGCCGGTGACCAGCGGCACAGCCGTGGCCGCCGACACGGCCGGCATGGCCGGCACCACGACCACGACCACGACCGACGAGCGGAGCGCCGCCTGATGTCCACCACCAGACGCCTGTCCCCGATCCGCGTCGGCATCGCCGTCGTGCTGACCGCCGCCGTCGCCGTCGCCGCGTACGCCGGCTTCGACCGCTGGCAGTCGGCACAGGCTGCCGAGACCCAGAAGTCCTGGTTCGCCGCGTACACCGACGTGACCGCCACCCCGACGTTCGCGTTCGAGGACGTCAAGTCCGCCAAGGGCCGCGACGTCATGCTGTCCTTCGTCGTCGCGGACCACGACGACGCCTGCACCCCGACGTGGGGCTCGTTCTACTCGCTGCAGGGTGCGTCGGACCAGCTCGACCTCGACCGTCGCATCGCCCGCCTGCAGCAGCAGAAGGGCGAGGTCGGCGTCTCGTTCGGCGGCCTCGCGAACGACGAGCTCGCCACGACGTGCACGAACGCCTCAGATCTGGTGAGCGCGTACGACACGGTCGTGAAACGCTACGACGTCTCCACCGTCGACTTCGACGTCGAGGGTGACGACCTCACGAACCACGCCGCGGGGGAGCGCCGCGCGAAGGCCGTCGCGAAGCTCCAGGAGGAGCGTCGTGCCGCCGGGCACCCGCTCGCCGTGTGGCTGACGCTGCCGGCCGCACCGTCCGGGCTGACGAGCGACGGCACCACCGCGGTGGCGCAGTTCCTCAAGGCCGGGGTGGACCTCGCCGGTGTGAACGCGATGACGATGGACTACGGGCAGGGCAAGGGTGCGAGCCAGAGCATGTACTCGGCCTCGGTCCAGACCCTGCAGGAGGTCCACCGCCAGCTCGGCGTCCTGTACAAGCGGGCCGGTACCCCGCTCGGTGACGCGTCGCTGTGGCACAAGGTCGGGGCGACCCCGATGATCGGCCAGAACGACATCCAGGACGAGGTCTTCACCCTCGCCGACGCGAAGAAGCTGAACGCCTGGGCACGGGAGCGCGGACTCGGCCGGATGTCGATGTGGTCCCTCAACCGCGACACCACGTGCGGGTCGAACTACGTCAACCTGTCGACGGTGTCGAACTCCTGCTCGGGCGTCGACCAGGACGGCGTGCTGTTCGCGGAAGTCCTCGGCAAGGGCTTCACCGGCGGGATCGTCGCCGCCGCGTCGGACGTCACGACGGCGGAACCCTCCGCCACCGTGCAGCCGACGGACGACCCCTCCACCAGCCCGTACCCGGTGTGGAACGCGGACGCGTCGTACCTCGAGGGCACGAAGGTCGTCTGGCACCAGAACGTCTACGAGTCGAAGTGGTGGACGTCCGGCGACCTGCCCGACGACCCGGTGCTCAGCGCGTACGAGACGCCGTGGCAGCTGGTCGGCCCGGTCCTGAAGGGCGAGAAGCCGGTCGAGCAGGTCACCCTGCCGAGCGGCACGTACGACGCCTGGTCCGGCACGAAGCAGTACGACACGGGCGACCGGGTCCTCTTCGACGGCGTCCCGTACCAGTCGAAGTGGTGGAACACGGGCGACAGCCCGGAGGCCTCCACGAGCGATCCGGACGGCTCGCCCTGGGTGAAGCTCAAGGACTCCGCGATCAAGCAGATCCTCGAGGACCTCGCCTCCGGCGGGTCCGCACCGACGGCTGACGCGACTCCGTCGTCCTGACCTGCGGGTGTTCCTGACTGGAGGCGCGGTGCCAGCTGGCACCGCGCCTCCCGTCCGTGAGCCACGTGTTCCCGGTACGTTCGCTGTGCGCGTGCCCCCGAGTTGTCCCCAGCCCCGTTCTGGGCTCCCGCGGAGTCGCTCGTTTCCGATACGCTGGTGCGCCAAGAGGAGGAGGTCCACGATGCCAGAACCATTGGTTCCGCAGCCGGACGGTCAGAAGACCCCTGAGCAGCGGCTGGTCGACACCACACTGACCTTCAGCATGGACATGGGGGCGGCGCTCACCGCCGAGTCCGGTGTCTCCGCGGAAGAGCGCGAGGCGGTCAACGCCCTGCCCTCCGGTTCCGCGTTGCTCGTGGTCCGTCGTGGCCCGAACGTCGGTGCTCGTTTCCTGCTCGACTCGGACGTCACGACAGCGGGGCGTCACCCCGACGCCGACATCTTCCTCGACGACGTCACGGTGTCGCGCAAGCACGCGCAGTTCCTCCGCCACGGCACGAGCTTCACCGTGAAGGACAACGGGTCGCTCAACGGCACGTACTTCGACGGTGTCCGCATCGACGAAGCACTGCTCACGGACGGGTCAGAGGTGCAGGTCGGCAAGTTCCGCCTGACCTTCTACGCCTCCCGGGTCGACCTGGCGCGCCTGGCGAACGCGTAGTGGCCGCACGGTCCGCCGCGGCCCGGGCGGGGTCCGCGGTCCCGGACCTGCTCACGATCGGGCAGGTCCTCGCTCGCCTGAAACCCGAGTTCCCGGACCTGTCGGGCTCGAAGCTGCGTTTCCTCGAGGAGCGCGAGCTCGTCACCCCGATCCGCACGGCCAGCGGCTACCGGAAGTTCTCGGCAGCCGACCTCGATCGGTTGCGCGTGATCCTCGGGTTGCAGCGCGACCACTACCTGCCGCTCAAGGTCATCAAGGACTACCTCGCCGACCTCGACGCCGGACGCGATCCTGTCCTGCCCGGCGGTGGGGACGCCCCGAAGCCGTCGATCCTCGGGCGTGAGCGGCGGTACACCCGCGACGAGACCGTCCGGGCTGCCGGCGCCACGCCGATGCTCCTCGCCGATGCGGTGTCCGCATCGCTGCTGCCCGCCGCCGACACCTACGGCGACGATGGTGTCGGGGTGCTCAAGGCCCTCGTCGAGCTGCAGCGCACCGGCATCGAGCCGCGGCACCTCCGCACGATGCGGAGCGTCGCCGAGCGTGAGGTCGGGCTCATCGAGTCGGCGCTCATGCCGGTCTCTCGCCGCGGCGACGCCACCTCGCGGGCGAAGGCGACGGAGCTCGCGCGTGAGATCTCGGGCCACCTCGAGGTGATCCGGTCAAACCTCATCCGGACGGCGATCGGGCGCCTCGACGCATGATCTCCGTCCTCCTGCGGGCTGGTGGGCTGTCGGTCCTCGGGCGTATCCTCGACACGCCGGACGCGCCGAGTCGGATGTCCCGCGTCGGGGGCGTCGAAGTCGCTACCGTGGACCTCGGCACAACTCTCAACCCGTCGTTGAAGCTTCGGGTGAGGGCTCGATCGTCCTGGAAGGCAGTCCAATGAGTGGGAACGAAACCCCCGGTACCCCGTCAGACATGACGCGGTACGACCTCGGGTTGCTCTTCACCGACGGTCTGCCCGAGCACGACGAGCAGAACGGCTACCGCGGCACCGTCGCCGCCAAGGCCGCAGGGATCTCCTACCGCCAGCTCGACTACTGGGCACGCACCGAACTCGTCGAGCCGACGATCCGCGGGGCCGCCGGCTCCGGGTCGCAGCGCCTCTACGGCTTCCGCGACATCCTCGTGCTCAAGCTCGTGAAGCGTCTGCTCGACACCGGCATCTCGCTGCAGCAGATCCGTACCGCCGTGAACCAGCTGCGCGAGTCGGGCGTGTCCGACCTCGCCCAGACGACGCTGATGTCCGACGGTGCCTCGGTCTACCTGTGCACCTCCGACGACGAGGTCATCGACCTCGTGTCGCGCGGCCAGGGCGTGTTCGGCATCGCGGTGGGCAAGGTCCTGCGTGAGGTCGAGTCGTCCCTCGTCGAGCTCGACGCCACCCCGGCGGCGGACCCCGACGACGAGCTCGCCGCGCGCCGCGCCACTCGCGCGTCCTAGTCCCGCGCGCGTTCTCGCCCGCGTCCCGCGCGCCGCGCGCCGCGCGAGATCGCACTTCCGCGCGCCTCCCGCGCGTTCCCGGTCCGCGAGATCGCACTTCCGCGCGCCTCCCACATGAGCGTCCCCGCGAAAGTGCGATCTCGGCGCCAGCCAGCCAGCCAGCCGGGCCGTCCGTCCGCGTGCCGTCCGTGCGCGGTGAGGAGCGGTCGGACTCGGCCGATCCACGCGACTGCCGGTGACCGGTCCGCTACGTGAGCGGGGTGTCGCGACCCGTGGTGCCAGCGGGGCCGGCGGGGCGGGGGTGCACCGCGCCTCCAGGCCGTGGCTCGGGCAGTCGACACACGGCGGCCGTGAGATCGCACGTCCGCGCGTCAGCGGCCTGAGCCCGCGCGCGAAAACGCGATCTCGGCGAACGCGGGCGGCGTGTTGAGCGACCGCCGGCAGCGGGCGGGCCCCGCGAGATCGCACTTCGGCGCGTCGGCCGCCTCAGCGAGCCCGCGGAAATGCGATCTCAGCGAACGAGCGAGCGCAAGCGAGCGGCACCGTGCGGCAGCGCGCGGCGCGACCCGGCGCCCGGCCGGCGCGCCCTACGCGGCGCTGCCGTCGGCGTACGGGCCGATCTTGCCCGTCCGCATGATGCGCTCGAGCAGCTGGTCGAAGTTCCGCGCCATCTCCTGCGCGGACTCGCCGGGCCACACGTGCAGGGGCTTCGCCGCACCCTGCGCCTGCTGCAGCGACGTGCGCTCGGGCAACTGCGGGGAGAGCACGAGCGGGCCGAACATGTCCCGGAGCTCCTTGATGCGGAACTGGTGCTCGAGCGACTGCACGCGGGCACGGTTCACGATGATGCCGAGCGGCTGCAGGCGGGGGGAGAGGCCGCGGCGGATCTCCTCGATCGCGCGGAGGGCACGGTCGGCGGCAGCCACGGAGAACAGCCCCGGCTCGGTCACGACGGTCACGCGGTCGGACGCGGCCCAGGCGGTACGGGTGAGGGCGTTGAGCGACGGCGCGCAGTCGATGAGGACGAGCTCGTAGTCCTGCTCGACGTTGGCGAGGGCCTCTTCGAGCTTCCAGATGTCGCGGATCGACGGGTGGGGTCCGTCGAAGTTGATGGCCGAGGGGGACCCGACCATGACGTCGATCTTGCCCTGGGAGCCCTTCGTCCAGCCGGAGGGGGCGATCGCCTGGCGGACGATCTTCTCCTTCGGGTTCTCGAGGACGTCGGCGACGTTGAGGTGTCCGGAGATGTTGATGTCGAGCCCGGTCGAGACGTCCGACTGCGGGTCGAGATCCACCACCAGCGTGCGCAGTCCCTTGGCGAACGCGGCCGAAGTCAGGCCGAGCGTCACCGTCGTCTTGCCGACACCACCCTTGAGGGAGCTCACGCTGAGTACATGCACGGTCAGCAACGTTACCGCCACTAGGGTTGTCTCACCTCAACCCGGGCTGAAAGGCACCTCGTGTTCAGCAAGATCCTGGTCGCCAATCGTGGCGAGATCGCCATCCGTGCATTCCGTGCCGCGTACGAGCTGGGGGCGCGGACCGTCGCCGTCTACCCGTACGAGGACCGCAACTCGCTGCACCGCCTCAAGGCGGACGAGGCGTACCTGATCGGGGAGCGGGGGCACCCCGTGCGGGCGTACCTGGACGTCTCCGAGATCGTCCGCGTGGCGCAGGAGTCGGGTGCCGACGCGATCTACCCGGGGTACGGCTTCCTGTCCGAGAACCCGGAGCTCGCCGCTGCTGCGGCTGCGGCCGGCATCACCTTCATCGGCCCGGGCGAGCACGTCCTCGAGATGGCGGGCAACAAGGTCACCGCGAAGGAGCACGCGATCGCGGCCGGCGTGCCGGTCCTCGCGAGCACCCCGGCGAGCCGCGACATCGACGAGCTCATCGCCGGCGCGGACGCGATCGGGTTCCCCGTCTTCGCGAAGGCCGTCGCCGGCGGTGGCGGGCGTGGCATGCGCCGGGTGGAGACGAAGCCCGAGCTGCGCGCCGCGTTGGAAGAGGCGATGCGCGAGGCCGACAGTGCGTTCGGCGACCCGACGATGTTCCTCGAGCAGGCCGTGATCCGCCCGCGCCACATCGAGGTGCAGATCCTCGCCGACGCGACCGGTACCGAGGCGGGCACGATCCACCTCTTCGAGCGGGACTGCTCCGTGCAGCGGCGCAACCAGAAGGTCGTCGAGATCGCGCCGGCTCCGAACCTCGATCCAGCCGTCGCCCGGGCGTTGCACCGCGACGCCGTCGCCTTCGCCCGCTCCATCGGCTACGTCAACGCCGGCACGGTCGAGTTCCTGCTCGACACGGAGGGCGAGAAGAGCGGCCAGCACGTCTTCATCGAGATGAACCCGCGCATCCAAGTCGAGCACACCGTCACCGAAGAAGTGACGGACGTCGACCTCGTGCAGTCGCAGATGCGCATCGCCGCCGGGCAGACGCTCGCCGACCTCGGCCTGACGCAGGACTCCGTGCAGGTGCACGGCGCCGCGCTGCAGACCCGCATCACGACCGAGGACCCGACGCAGGGCTTCCGTCCGGACACCGGTCGCATCACGACGTACCGCAGTCCCGGCGGCGCGGGCGTCCGCCTCGACGGTGGCACGGTCGCCACCGGCGCGCAGATCAGCCCGCACTTCGACTCGATGCTCGCGAAGATGACCTGTCGTGGGCGGGACTTCCCGGCCGCGGTGGCCCGTGCGAAGCGCGCCCTCGCCGAGTTCCGCATCCGGGGCGTGTCGACGAACATCCCGTTCCTGCAGGCCGTGCTCGAGGACCCTGACTTCGGCCGCGGCGACATCTCGACGAAGTTCATCGAGGAGCGTCCGCAGCTGTTCAGCGGACACGTCTCGAAGGACCGCGGCACCAAGGTGCTCAACTGGCTGGCCGACGTGACGGTGAACAAGCCGAACGGCGAGCGTCGTCCGCAGACGGTGGAGCCGAGCGAGAAGCTGCCGTCCCTCGACCTGAGCGCTCCGGTGCCGGCCGGGCAGCGCGACCTGCTGCGCGAGGTCGGTCCGGCCGAGTGGGCGAAGGCCCTCCGTGCGCAGACCGCGCTGGCCGTCACCGAGACGACGATGCGCGACGCACACCAGTCGCTCCTCGCCACCCGGGTCCGCACGAAGGACCTCGTCGCGGTCGCCCCACACGTGGCCCGGCTCACCCCGCAGCTCCTCAGCATGGAGGCCTGGGGCGGCGCCACGTACGACGTCGCGCTCCGCTTCCTCGGCGAGGACCCGTGGGAGCGCCTGGCGTCCCTGCGCGAGGCGATGCCGAACATCCCGATCCAGATGCTCCTGCGCGGCCGGAACACCGTCGGATACACCCCGTACCCGACCGAGGTGACGGATGCCTTCGTCGCCGAGGCCGCCGCGACCGGTGTCGACGTGTTCCGCGTGTTCGACGCCCTCAACGACGTCAGCCAGCTGCGCCCGGCGCTCGAGGCCGTGCTCGCCACCGACACCGCCGTCGCCGAGGCGGCGCTCTGCTACACCGCGGACCTGCTCGACCCGGCAGAGAAGCTCTACACGCTCGACTACTACCTCCGCCTGGCGGAGCAGATGGTCGAGGCCGGCGCGCACGTCATCGGCATCAAGGACATGGCCGGGCTCCTCCGCGCCGGTGCGGCCGAGAAACTCGTCACCGCGCTGCGCGAGCGCTTCGACCAGCCCGTGCACGTGCACACGCACGACACCGCCGGTGGGCAGCTCGCGACGCTCCTGGCCGCGGCCCGTGCCGGTGCCGACGCGGTGGACGTCGCCTCCGCGCCGATGGCCGGCACGACGAGCCAGCCGAGCATGTCCGCGCTCGTCGCGGCCCTGGCCCACACCGAGCGCGACACCGGTCTCTCCCTCGACGCCGTCGGCGACCTCGAGCCGTACTGGGAGGCCGTCCGTCGCGCGTACGCACCGTTCGAGTCCGGTCTGCCCGGCCCGACCGGCCGCGTGTACAAGCACGAGATCCCGGGCGGTCAGCTGTCGAACCTCCGGCAGCAGGCGATCTCGCTCGGCCTCGGCGACCGCTTCGAGCAGGTCGAGGACTGGTACGCCGCGGCGAACCGGATCCTCGGGCGCCCGACGAAGGTCACGCCGTCGTCGAAGGTCGTCGGCGACCTCGCGCTGCAGCTCGCCGCGGTCGACGCCGACCCGGTGGACTTCGAGCAGAACCCGCAGAAGTACGACATCCCGGACTCCGTCGTCGGCTTCATGGCCGGCGAGCTCGGCGACCTGCCCGGGGGGTGGCCGGAGCCGTTCCGGTCGAAGGTCCTCGAGGGGCGCGACGTCCGGCTCGAGATCACGCCGGTGCCCGACGCCGAGCGCGAGCACCTGGGCACGCCGGGTCCGGAACGGCGACGAGCCCTCAACCGTCTGCTGTTCCCGCAGCCGACGCAGCAGTTCGAGGCCGTCCGCGAGCAGTACGGCGACCTCTCCGTGGTCCCGACCGTCGACTACCTCTACGGCCTCCGCCCCGGCCAGGAGCACACCGTGCCGCTCGGCAAGGGTGTCAACCTGTTCGTCGGGCTCGAGGCCATCGGTGAGGTCGACGAGAAGGGCATCCGCACCGTCATGGCGACGATGAACGGGCAGCTCCGTCCGGTCTCCGTCCGTGACCGTTCGGTCGAGGTCGAGTCGAAGGCCGCCGAGAAGGCGGACAAGTCCGACCCGAAGCACGTCCCGGCACCGTTCTCCGGTGTCGTGACGCTCAAGGTCGCCGTCGGTGACGTCGTCTCGACCGGGCAGGCCGTGGCGAGCATCGAGGCGATGAAGATGGAAGCGGCCATCACGGCGCCCGTGGCGGGCACCGTCGGCCGTCTCGCGATCCCGGTGACCCAGCAGGTGGACGCCGGCGACCTCCTGGTGGTGCTGCAGTAACGTGACCGTCCGTCCCATCCGCCTCTTCGGCGACCCCGTCCTCCGCTCGCCGGCCGACCCGATCGCACCCGGAGCACTCGGGTCGAGCGGTGTCCGCGACCTCGTGCAGGACCTCGTCGACACCGTCAAGGAGCCCGGCCGCGCCGGCGTGGCCGCGCCCCAGATCGGCGTCGGCCTCCGCGCGTTCTCGTACAACGTCGACGGCGAGGTCGGCTACGTCCTCAACCCCGAGGTCGTCGAGGTCTCGGGGGAGCCGGAGCTCATGGACGAGGGCTGCCTCTCCGTCCCCGGGCTCGCGTACCCGACCCGCCGGCACCCGTACGCGAAGGTCCGCGGCGTGGACGTGGACGGCGCCGAGGTGGTGGTCGAGGGCACCGGCCTGATGGCCGAGGCACTGCAGCACGAGGTCGACCACCTCGACGGCACCGTGTACGTCATGACGCTCGAGCCGGAGGTCCGTCGACGGGCCCTCCGCGACATCCGCGAGCAGGACTGGTTCCACTAGAACGCGGCGCGGCGACGAGGTCGGCGCGCACCACGGCGGCGAGGCCACGGAACCCCCCTCCGCGTCAACGTCGTTCGCGATTCGTGAACTTCCCGTGACACCCCTTCGTGGGATTGTCGCTTTGTCCTGACCAGGAGGTACCGTGCTGCTGTCGGCCTCCCACCGACACCGCTTCCCACCCCCCCCAGGACATCCGCATGACCAGTCAGAACGACGAGCTCAGCTCGCACCGCACACGCACCAACCGTCGCCCCGCCGAGACCCCGGTCACGACCGCCTCGATCGCCGTCCTCGACGCCCCCGCTGCGGAGGCGTCGGCCGAGCGCTGAGCGCGCCGCGGACGCTGCGCTGCTGACTCCACGCTGCTGACGCCGCGGTGCGGACCCGCGCTGCGGACGCCGCGGTGCTGACCCGACAGCGGGTCGCGCCCCGCGCGCAGACACGACCGCCTGGAGGCCCGGATCACGTCCCAGGGACGTGGTCCGGGCCTCCAGGCGGTTGCGTTCTGACCCATCGCGCGCGCAATCGGAGGCAGGATCGCGCATAGGGGGTCGGAAAAACCTGCCTCCTACGCGCGAAACGACTCCCTACGAGCGGAACGACTCCCTACGCGCGGAACGGCCCACCACGCGCGGAACGGCCCCCTACGCGCGGTTGCGCCGCCGGGTCTCGACCACGGGGGTCGCGGTGGTCTGCACCTTCGAGCCCGAGAAGATGTGCTCGATGTCGGCCGCGAAGTCCTTCATGATCACCGGCCGCTTGATCGTCAGCTTCGGCGTGAGGTGCCCGGACGCCTCGGTGAGCTCGGTGTCGAGGATCGTGAACGACCGCACCGACTCCGCGCGGGAGACACGCTGGTTGGCGGCGTCGATGGCCTCCTGGACGGCGTGGTGCACACGCTCGTCGTAGGCGGCCTCGTGCGCGGACAGCGCCGGCGTGATGCCGCGTGCCTCGCACCAGCCGGGGAGCATGTCGCGGTCGAGGGTGACGAGCGCGGCGATGAACGGCTTGCCCTCGCCGACGACGACCACCTGGCCGATGACCGGGTGCTCGCGGATGCCGTCCTCGAGCGGTGCCGGGGCGACGTTCTTGCCGCTCGCGGTGACGATGAGCTCCTTCGCGCGGCCGGTGACGGTGAGGATCCCGTCGTCGTCGAGCCGCCCGAGGTCGCCGGTGCGGAACCACCCGTCGACGAGGGCCTTCGCGGTCGCCTCGTCGTTCCGCCAGTACCGGTCGAAGACGTCGACGCCGCGGATGAGGATCTCGCCGTCGTCGGCGATCCGGATCTCGATGCCCGGGAGTGCCCGGCCGACGCTGCCGATCCGGAGCTCGCCCGCGCGGTTCACGGTCGCGGGGGCGGTCGTCTCGGTGAGCCCGTAGCCCTCGAGGATGAGGACGCCGATCGAGCGGAAGAAGTGCGACAGGCGGGGGGAGAGCGGTGCGGAACCGCTGATCGCGTACCGGACGCTCCCGCCGAGCGCGTCGCGGAGCTTCGCGTACACGAGCTTGTCGAAGAGCCGGAAGCGGAGCGCGAGCCCCAGCGGCACCCTGCCCGCCGCGAGTGCCTCGGAGTGCGCGACGGCGGTGGCGGCGGCGGCGCGGAAGATCCGGCCCTTGCCGCCGAGGTCCGCCTTCTGCTCGGCGGAGTTGTAGATCTTCTCGAACACGCGCGGGACGGCCAACAGGAAGGACGGCTTGAACGTCGACACCGCCCGCATGAGGTCCTTCGTGTCAGGCTCGTGGCCGACGAGGACCCCGGCGGAGACGCTCATCGCCGCGATGAAGCGGGCGAACACGTGGGCCATCGGGATGAACAGGAGCGTGGAGGCGCCGTCGGCGACCACCTCGGGCATCGCCTCGGACGCACCCTCGACCGTCGCGGTGAAGTTGTCGTGCCGGAGCACGCACCCCTTCGGCCGGCCGGTGGTGCCCGACGTGTAGATGATCGTCGCGTCGTCGTGCCCGTGCACGTCGGCGGTGCGGGCGTCGAGCTCGGCGTCGGTGACGTCCTCGCCGAGGCGGGTGAGGTCGTCGAGACCACCGCCGTCGATCGTCCAGTGCTGGCCGAGGTGGGGCAGGTCCGGCGCGATCGAGGCGACACGGCGCGCGTGCTCCTCTTGTTCGACGACGATCGCGACGGCCTCGGAGTCGGACAGGATCCAGCGCACCTGGTCCGGGGAGCTCGTCTCGTACACGGGGATGGACACGAGGCCGGCGGTCCACACGGCGAAGTCGACGAGCGTCCACTCCAGGCGGGTGCGGGACAGGATCGCGACGTGCGCACCGGGCTCGAGGCCGGCGGCGACGAAGCCCTTCGCGATGCCGCGGACACGGCGCTCGACGTCGGCGGCGCTGATCGTGGTCCAGGTGTCGCCGTGACGCTCAGCCAGGATCGGCCGGTCCGGTGTCTGCCGGGCCCGCTCCGAGAGCAGTCGCGCGGCTGAGCCGTGGTCGGGGGCGGTGATCGGTGTTGGGTGCCGCTGATCGTTCACGGTGACTCCCTTGTCGGCCGGTTCGATTCGAGGACGCCTCATCGTCGAGGCGACACCGCCAGCATAGGGCGCATCACCGTGCGTTCCGTGAGCGCGAGGACAACCGGTAGGCTCCTTCTTCGTGCACGCCATCGGAATCGACATCGGGGGCACCAAGATCGCTGGGGCGGTCGTCACGGAACTGGGCGAGATCCTCGCCGAGGACCGGGTGGCCACCAACGCTGCGGACCCGGACGCCATGCTGGACGACGTGGTCGCGATGGTTTCGCGACTGCGCGCCGCTCACGACGTGAGTGCGGTCGGGGTGGCCGCGCCCGGCTTCATCGACGCCTCGCAGTCGATCGTCTACTACACGCCGAACATCCGGTGGCGGAACGAGCCGCTGCGCCAGAAGCTCCAGCAGCGCATCGGCGACCTGCACATCACGGTCGACAACGACGCCAACGCGGCGGGCTGGGCGGAGTTCCGCTTCGGTGCCGGACGGCTCGTGTCCGACATGACCATGCTCACGATCGGCACCGGGGTCGGCGGCGCGATCGTCACCGAGGACCGCCTCTTCCGTGGTGGCTTCGGCACCGGCGGCGAGATCGGCCACCTCCGGATCGTCCCGAACGGCCTGCCCTGCGGCTGCGGCGCCCGTGGCTGCATCGAGCAGTACGGCTCCGGCCGGGCCCTGCAGCGGATGGCGAACGACGTCGCGGACGCCGGCGGCATCGGCCAGGCGCTCGCGGATGCCCGCGCGGCGAACGGCGGTGAGCTCGACGGACACATCGTCGGCGACCTCATCCTCGCCGACGACCCGGGTGCCCTCGCGGCGCTCCGTCGCCTCGGCCGGCACCTCGGCGAGGCCTGCGCCTCGCTCTCCGCCGTGCTCGACCCGCAGCTGTTCGTCTTCGGCGGCGGTGTCGCGAGCGCGGGGGACCGGCTGCTCGACCCGATCAAGCAGGCGTACCTCAGCAACCTGCCGGCCCGCGGGTACCACCCCGAGCCGGACTTCGTGATCGCCGAACTCGTGAACGACGCCGGGGTGGTCGGCGCGGCCGACCTCGCCCGCATCCACGCCCGCACGGCGTAGCGTCCGACACCCACCGTCACCGACACCCACCGTCGACGACGCCCACCGTCACCACCGTCAACGTCACCCACCGTCGAGGAGTCGTCGATGACCTACTGGCTGCTGAAGAACTTCCTGCTCGGTCCGCTCATCCTCACCCTGTTCCGGCCGTGGGTGGTCGGCCGCGAGTACGTCCCCGCCAAGGGGCCGGTGATCTTCGCGTCCAACCACATCTCGTTCATCGACTCGGTGGTCCTGCCCGCGGTGCTCGACCGCCGCGTGTCCTTCCTGGCGAAGAGCGACTACTTCACCGGCCGGGGGCTCAAGGGCTGGCTGACGAAGACCTTCTTCAACGCCATCGGCCAGTTGCCGATCGACCGCTCCGGCGGCAAGGCATCCGAGGCGTCGCTCCGTGCGGGCCTGCAGGTCCTGGCCCGCGGTGAGCAGCTCGGCATCTACCCCGAGGGCACGCGCAGCCCGGACGGCAAGCTCTACCGCGGCCGGACCGGCATCGCCCGGATGATCCTCGAGGGCCGCGTCACCGTGATCCCGGTCGCGATGGTCGGCACCCGCGAGGTCCAGCAGATCGGGCAGCGCATCCCGAAGTTCAAGCGCGTCGGCGTCGTGTTCGGCAAGCCGCTCGACTTCTCCCGCTTCGAGGGCTTCGAGACGGACCGCTTCATCCTCCGGAGCGTCACGGACGAGGTCATGCACGCCCTCGCCGGACTGAGCCGCCAGGAGTACCTGGACGTCTACGCGACGAGCGTCAAGGAGCGGGCGAGCACCGCGCGCGAGCAGGTCATGCGGGGCAAGGTCACGAGGAATGGGCGCGGCACGTCCGCACGTTAGGATTCGAAGGTCCCGGCATCCGCCGGCACGGCCCTCGTGGCCCTCTCCACCAGAACACCGAGGTAACGCCCTTGTTCGAGTCGACAGACTTCGTCGCCCTGCAGGATCCGGACGTCATCGAGGGCCTCGACTACTGGCGGACGCTCCCGATCAAGCAGCAGCCCACGTGGCCGGACGCGGCCGCGGCCGAGGCCGCCTCGGCCGAGATCGCCACGCTGCCGCCGCTCGTGTTCGCGGGCGAGGTCGACAAGCTCCGCGACCGGCTCGCCGCCGCCGCGCAGGGCAAGGCCTTCCTGCTGCAGGGCGGTGACTGCGCCGAGACCTTCGCCGGTGCCACCGCCGACTCGATCCGCGACCGCGTGAAGACGATCCTGCAGATGGCCGTCGTGCTGACGTACGGCGCGTCGATGCCCGTCATCAAGATGGGCCGCATGGCGGGGCAGTTCGCGAAGCCGCGCTCGAGCGACTTCGAGACCCGCGGCGACGTCACGCTGCCCGCCTACCGTGGCGACATCGTGAACGGCTACGACTTCACGCCGGAGTCCCGCCAGGCCGACCCCCGTCGCCTCGTGCAGGGCTACCACACGGCCGCGTCGACCCTCAACCTCGTCCGTGCCTTCACGCAGGGCGGCTTCGCCGACCTCCGCCAGGTGCACTCGTGGAACAAGGGCTTCGCGTCGAACCCGGCGAACGCCCGGTACGAGCACCTCGCGCAGGAGATCGACCGCGCGATCCGCTTCATGGACGCCTGCGGTGCCGACTTCGACGAGCTGAAGCACGTCGAGTTCTACGCCTCCCACGAGGGGCTGCTCATGGACTACGAGCGGCCGATGACCCGCATCGACTCCCGCTCCGGCCAGGCGTACGACACGTCGGGGCACTTCATCTGGATCGGTGAGCGCACCCGCGACCTCGACGGCGCCCACGTGGACTTCCTGTCCCGCGTGCGGAACCCGATCGGCGTGAAGCTCGGCCCGACCACCAGCGTCGACGACATGAAGGCCCTGGTCGACAAGCTCGACCCGAACCGCGAGCCCGGCCGCCTGACGTTCATCACCCGCATGGGTGCGGGCAAGATCCGCGGCGAGCTGCCCAAGCTGCTCGAGGCGATCAAGGGCATGGACGCCAACCCGCTGTGGGTGACGGACCCGATGCACGGCAACGGCCTGACCACCCCGACCGGCTACAAGACGCGCCGCTTCGACGACGTCGTGGACGAGGTCCTCGGCTTCTTCGAGGCCCACCGCGAGGTCGGCACGTACCCGGGCGGCATGCACGTCGAGCTCACCGGCGACGACGTCACGGAGTGCCTGGGCGGTTCGGAGCAGATCGACGAGGCCACCCTCGCGACCCGCTACGAGTCCCTGTGCGACCCGCGCCTCAACCACATGCAGTCGCTCGAGCTGGCGTTCCTCGTCGCCGAGGAGCTCGGCGCGCACCCGTACGTGCGCGCGTAGGCCGCGCTCGCGCGGCCGCGCGCCTCGGCGCATCCCGCGCAGCGACACCTCACGCGAGCAGACGTGCGTGAGGTGTCGCCGGGCCCGGAACGTGGCTGCGCACCACCGGACTGGAGGCGCGGTGCCGGCTGGCACCGCGCCTCCAGTCCGTCACGTGGTCACGGTCACGGTCGGCGCGCGCCTCCTGCGCAGCGCCTACTGCTCGTAGGCCAGCGTGATCGTGTCGCCGCGGTGCACCGTGGTGCCCGCCACCGGGTCCGTCGAGGACACCGGCAGGGACGACTTCCAGTCGTAGAAGCCGCACAGGATGTTCGTGCAGTCCGGCACGTCGACCTTCAGGCCGAGGTTCTCGAGGGTCGAGGTCGCCTCGTTGATCGTCTTGCCGTGCACGTCCGGCAGCGAGATCGGCGCGGGACCCTTCGACACGACGAGGTCGATCGCTGTGCCCTTGACCGCGGGGTCGTCCTGCGGCTTCGCGGAGAGGATCTGCCCCTCGGGAGCGTCCTCGCTGAACTGCCCGTCCTGCGCGCCGATCGTCAGGCCGACGGCGTCGAAGGCCTTCGTGGCCTCGTCGACGGTCTTGCCGACGACGTCGGGGACGGGACCGAGCGACACCGTGAGCGTCACCGGGCCGCGTTCGCCGTACTCGGTGACCTTGCTGAGGTCGACGGTCTCGCCGCCGGTCCCGAGCCCGGTCGCCGCGATGACGGTGTCCTTCGCGGCGTCGGGGGAGAACCGGTACTGGTCCTCCTGCAGCTGGAAGTCGTCGTCGAGGGCGGCGGTGACGGTGGAGATCGGCTGCCCGACGATCGCGGGCAGGGCGATCATCTTCGGCCCGTTCGACACGACGATCTGTATCGAGGTGCCCTTCCGGACCTCGCGCTTCGCGGCCGGCTTCGTGGTCGAGACCTGGCCCTTCGCGACGACGGCGTCGAAGCGGGCACCGGTGGCCTTCGCGGTCTGCAGTCCCTGCGCCTCGAGGAGCTGGCGTGCCTGCGAGACCGACTTGCCGGCGACCTCGGGGATGCGGACGTTGCCCCACGGGCCGGGGCCGAGCGCCCACCCGAGGGTGCCGCCGACGATCGCGAGGAACACGACGATCGCCAGGACGATCCACCCGCGCTTCCGGCGCTTCGCGGACTTGTCGGCGAGGCGCTGTCCGGCGGGGGAGAGCACCCCGGGCTGCGAACCCGTCCGTCGGGGCCCCGGGGCGTTGCGGTTCGTCCGGGCAGGCGAGGGCTGCGCGGCCGGTTCGAGGATCGTGGTCGCGTCCCCGGAGTCCGAGGTCGCGCCGCCGCCGGTGCCGCCGCCGGGGCCGGCGCGGCCACCGCGGCCGTCGCCGAGTCCGCCGCTCGCCGGGAGGACCGCGGTCGCGTTCTCCGGCCGCAGCACGGCGGTGCGGTACTGCCCCGTGGCGCGCTGCTGGTTGCCCGCCATGTGGTCGAGCATCTCGCGGGCGTCGCTGGGTCGGTCGTCGGGGTTCCGTGCGGTGGCCCAGGCGACGAGGTCGTCGAGCTCGGACGGCACGCCGGACACCGCGGCACTCGGGGCCGGGACGGAGTCGTTCGCGTGCTGGTAGGCGATCTGCATCGGCTGCTCGCCCTTGTACGGCTGCTCGCCGGTGAGCATCTCGTAGAGCATGATGCCGAGCGCGTAGATGTCGCTGCGGGAATCGGCGGCGCCACGCGTGACGAGCTCGGGGGAGAGGTACGCGATCGTGCCGAGCAGGGCCGCCCCCGTGGCGGTGTTCGCGGTCGTGGCCCGTGCCAACCCGAAGTCGCCGAGCTTGATGCGGCCGTCGTCGGCGAGCAGGACGTTCTCGGGCTTGAGGTCGCGGTGCACGATGCCGGCGCGGTGCGCGGAGGCGAGCCCCGCGAGGACGGCGCGGAGGATGTCCGTCGCCTGCTCGGGCGTCAGGGCGTGGTGCTCCTGCAGGAGGTCCCGGAGCGTGATGCCCGGGATGTACTCCATGACGATGTACGCGGTGTCGTCCTCAGCGCCCTGGTCGTACACGCCGACGAGGTTCGGGTGGGAGAGCCGGGCGGCGGAGCGGGCCTCCTGGATGAAGCGCTCCCGGAACGCCTGGTCGTCCGCCAGGTGCCCGTGCATGATCTTGATCGCGACCCGTCGCTCGAGCCGGACGTCGGTCGCGAGGTACACCGTCGCCATGCCCCCGCGGGCGATGCGGGAGCGTACGCGGTACCGGTGATCGATCATGCGACCGATCATCGGGTCCGTGGCGGCGTTGGTGGTCATCGGCGGCATTCTACGAATCGGGACTGCACGGACCGGCACTGACGCTCCGGTCGTGACCGAATCTCGATCTTGCGGATGACTCGGCTTCGTCGGGCGGCCAGGCTCAGAGCGACGTCAGCAGGCGCTTCGCCGTCGACTCCCACTGGGCGTACGCCTTCGGGTACGCGGACACCTGCACGGCCTGGGCCGCGGCGGTGACGCTCATCGACGACCACCCGGGGACGTCGAGCAGGCCGCGGGTCGTGCCCGCGTTGCCCGTGAAGAACAGCTTCGTCGCGGTCGCCGGGTCCTGCAGCGCCGCCGCGGAACCCCACCCCTGGCTCGGGCGCTGCTGGAAGAGCCCGACCGAGTCGCGGTCGCCGTGCGGGAGGTTCCGGAGGCTCGACTCCTGCATCGCCGCGGCCAGCGCGATGACGATGCCGCGGTCGGGCACCCCGAGGGATCGTCCGACGGAGATGATCGTGGCGGCGTTGCCCCGCTGCTCGGCGGAGAGCGAGGTCCCGGACGAGGCCCCGGACCCGGAGCCGGACCCGCCTGCCGAGGGCATCACGAGCGTCTTGCCCGCGTAGATCGTGCTCGTGTAGCTGAGGCCGTTCGCCGACAGGAGCGACGACACCGAGACGCCGTGCGCCGCCGCGATGGAGGCGATGGTGTCACCGGTGCCGATCTTCACGCTGGCGGCGCGGGCCGTTGACGACGCACCCGACGACGACGCACCCGCCGACGACCCGGCCACCGGCGCGGCCGCGGCGGACGACCCCGCCGTCGGCACGCGCAGGGTCTGCCCGGGGTAGATCACCGAGCGGGACGAGAGCGTGTTCGCGCTGAGGAGCGCCGTCGTCGACACGCCGACACGAGACGCGATGCCCGACACGGTGTCGCCCTGCTTCACGTGGTAGCTGCCCGTGCTCGACGTCGAGGCCGTCGACGCGGTGCGGACGGCCGGCGTCGACGCGAGGTGGAGCGTCTGGCCGGGGTGGATGATCGTGTTCCAGCCGAGGCCGTTGCGGACCAGGACCTCCTGCGCGGACAGTCCGAAGCGGGCGGCGATGCCCGACACGGTGTCGCCCTGGCGCACGGTGTACGTGGTGGGGGCCTTCGAGGTCGCGACGACGGTGGTCACCGTGGTCTGCGACGGACGGGCGACGGCGGTGCCGAACACGGGACGGTCCCCGACGTTGCGGTCCTGGTCGACGTGCCGCTTGTGCTTGCTGTCGTCCTCGTGGTGCGTCTCGGCGTGGGCGACCGGTCCGGTGAGGCCCGCGGTCACCGCGATCGTCCCCGCGAGGACGATGGGCATGGTGGCGAACCGGGCGGATCGTGCGCGCCGGGCGTCTTCGTCTGCAGCGTGGTCCACGGGTGTCTCCTGTTCCCTTGCGGTGAGCCGTGCGCGCGCATGCGCACTCACAGGTGCTGCAACGCTGGCATGGCGCGATTCCCAAGTCAACCAGAGAGTCAGATGTTGCGTGTGTGACGAGTGTGACGAACGAGACGGTGCGACCTCGCCCGGCACTCTGGCACCATGGGGACTGTGAGCGCAGCACCCGTCGATGACACGACCCTTTCCGAGCGATGGCTGACCGTCCCCGAGCTGGTGGACCTGTTCAGCACCAGCCCCGGCCGGATCCACCGTCTGTTCGAGGAGAAGACCCTGCTCGCCGCTCGCGTCGGCGGTGTGCTCCGGGTGCCGATCGAGTTCCTCGAGGAGCGTGAGCCCATGCCCGAGCTGCGCGGCACCCTCACGGTGCTCAGCGACAACGGGTTCACCGACGACGAGGCCGTCCGGTGGATGCTCTCCACCGACGACGTGCTCGGCACCTCGCCGATCGCCGCGCTGCGCGCCGGCCGCAAGGCCGAGGTGCGTCGCGTGGCGCAGTCGCTGCTCTAGACGACACGTCCACTGCTCGAGCGGTCGCCGCCCGAGACGCGACCCCCGGACGGACTGGAGGCGCGGTGCCAGCTGGCACCGCGCCTCCAGTCGGCCTGACGGGTGCGTCTACGCGACGCGGCGGCTGACCGTGTCGGCCAGCGAGACGAGCTGCTCCCGCGCCGACGGCGTCAGTGGAGCCGCCTCGATCGCTGCCTTCGCGCGCTGCACGTGGCGGTCGATCGACCGCTCGACCGCTGCCACGGCGCCGGACTCGGTGAGGGTCGCGCGGAGCATCTGCACCTGCCCCTCGTCGAGGTCCGGGTCGCCGAGGAGCTCGTCGAGGAGCTGCCGGGGGCCGTTCGCGAGGGTCTTCCGCGCCGAGGCGATGAGGACGGTGCGCTTGCCCTCCCGCAGGTCGTCGCCGGCGGGCTTGCCGGTGACGCTCGGGTCACCGAACACGCCGAGCAGGTCGTCGCGGAGCTGGTAGGCGACGCCGAGGGGGAGTCCGAACGCGCGGAGCCCCTCGAGCTGCGCATCCGTGGCGCCCGCGACGAGGGCCCCGATCACGAGGGGTGCCTCGACCGAGTACTTCGCCGACTTGAAGACGATGACGCGCTGGGCGCGGACGAGGTGCTCGGCCTCGTCGATGGTCGGCCAGGCCGTCTCCTCGTGCACGTCGAGGTACTGCCCGGCGGTGACGTCGAGCCGCATGGTGTGGAACTCCTGGCGGACGATGCGGCCGCGCGCCGGGTCGAGGAGCGCGAGCCCCTCGTCGAACACCGCGTCGCTCAGTGACAGCAGGAGGTCCCCGAGCAGCAGTGCCGAGTTCGTGCCGTACAGACCGCGGTCGCCGACCCAGCCCGACTGCTCGTGCAGGGACTCGAACCGGCGGTGCGCTGCCGGACGCCCGCGACGGGTGTCCGAGCGGTCCATGATGTCGTCGTGGACGAGGGCCGCGGCGTGGAAGATCTCGAGCGCGGCCGCGACCGTGACGATCGCCTCGGCCGTGGTCTGCCGGGAGCCCTCGGCGAGGGGGTCGAACGAGCCCGATCGGCCCGCGACGGACTGCCATCCCCAGTAGCAGAACAGTGCCCGGAAGCGCTTGCCCCCGGACAGCAGATCCCGCGCGTACTCGTCGAACGGAGCGAGGTCCGGACTGATGGCGGCGAGTCGTTCACGTTGGTCGTCCAGCGCCCGATCGATGCGCGCCGACACGAGGTCCACTAATCGCGTACTCTCAGCCACACTCCCTACCCTAGTGGAGTGGTCGAGTCGTAGACTCGACCCACCTCAACCACGCGTCGATCCCAGGAACAGAGGGAACACAGATGCCACTCTCGGAGCAAGAGCAGCGACTCCTCGAAGAGATGGAGCGGAGCCTCTACCAGAATGACTCCGACTTCGTGGCGCGCGTCACACGCCGCCAGGGTCGTCCGACCTACACGTCGATCACGCTCGGGGTGCTCGGTGCCCTCGCGGGTGTCGCGATCGTCATCGTCGGGTTGGTCCTCCGCCAGCCGCTCATCGGCATCCTCGGCTTCGTCGTGATGCTCGCCGGCGTCCTCTTCGCACTGCGACCCGGCATGCGTGCTCCGAAGGCGAAGGCGCCTCGAGCCGGTGCCCCCTCGTCCGGCGGTGCATCGCGTCCGACTGCCGGCGGCAGCAACGGCGGGTCTTTCATGGACCGCATGAACGACCGCTGGGACAAGCGGAACGACCAGAGCTAGGCAGGCCGCCGGCTCTCCACACTCCTCCACGGGGTCGGTCCTTCGGGACCGGCCCCGTTTTCGCGCGCCCGGCGCCGGTGGGGTTTGGCGTGAGATCGCACTTCGTGCGCTTCCGGCCCCCGGCGTGGCCGCGGAAGTGCGATCTCGGCGGGACCCGGCGCGGGCTCAGGCCGACGCCGCGCCGTCGGAGCGGCCTCGGGGCTGCGAAAGTCCTCCACTTCCCTCCACGCGCTCCACTCCGCTCCACCTGACCGCGGATCCGCGAGAGTCCGGGCCTCGGCGACGCCGTACGAACTCCCGGACCGCCCCAGAACGGGGCACGAAGGCGATTCGGGGAGCGATTTCCTGGGCTTGGGGAGGGGAGTGGAGTAAAGTGGTGCACACAACGGTCCGGTGGAGCGGAGGGGAGGCCCGGCGTGCTGCTCGGTACCCATGCCCCGAAGCTCGACGAGAAGGGTCGCGTGATCCTCCCCGCCAAGTTCCGGGACGAACTGTCCGGTGGGCTCGTGATGACCCGTGGCCAGGAACGCTGCGTCGTCGTCTTCGGCGCGGACACGTTCGAGCAACTGCACGAGCGCATCCGCACCGCTCCGATGACCTCGAAGCGCACCAGGGACTACATGCGCCTCTTCCTCTCGGGGGCGAGCGCAGAGACGCCCGACAAGCAGAACCGCGTCACCATCCCGCAGAACCTCCGTGAGTACGCGGGGCTCGAGCGGGACCTGACGGTCATCGGCAGCGGTGACCGTGCCGAGATCTGGTCGACCACCGCGTGGGAGGCCTACTACGCCGAGGTCGAAGAGGGCTTCGCCGACAACGACGAGGAGGTGATCCCGGGGATCTTCTGATCCGTGGATCGGGACTCCCAGCCGTCCGCCCTGACACCCCTTCCCCGGTGTCAGGTCGCATGGATGGGGATCCGGACCCGCGGCCCAGGAGACGAGGGGCTGCACATGGCAGAACACGACGAACCTGCAGGCGCACCGCGGTTCCCGCACACGCCGGTGATGCTCGAGCGCATCGTCGACCTCTTCACGCCGACCCTCGACGGGCCGGGCAAGGTCGTCGTCGACGCCACGCTCGGCATGGGCGGACACTCCGAGGGGCTGCTCGAGCGGTTCCCGGAGCTGACGCTCATCGGCCTCGACCGCGACACCGACGCGCTCGGCATCGCGGGGGAGCGCCTCGCCCGGTTCGGCGACCGCGTCCGCCTCGTGCACACGGTCTACGACGGCATCGCCGAGGCGATCGAGGACGAGGGCTTCACCGAGGTCGACGGGGTCCTGTTCGACCTCGGCGTCTCGTCACTGCAGCTCGACCGGGCCGAACGCGGCTTCGCGTACAGCCAGGACGCCCCGCTCGACATGCGGATGGACCGGACCGAGGGGCAGACCGCCGCCGACGTCCTGGCCACCTACGACGAGGGCGAACTGCGCCGGATCTTCCAGCGCTACGGCGAGGAGAAGCTCGCCGGCCGCTACGCCCGAGCGATCGTCGAACGGCGGGCGAACACGCCGTTCGAGATGTCCGGCGATCTCGTGCAGGTGCTGCACGACGCGACCCCGGTGGCGATCCAGCGCCAGGGTCACCCCGCCAAGCGCGTCTTCCAGGCGCTCCGCATCGAGGTCAACGCCGAACTGAGCGTCCTCGAGCGAGCCATCCCGGCGGCGCTCGACGCGATCGCGGTCGGCGGCCGGATCGTCGTCGAGTCGTACCAGTCGCTCGAGGACCGCATCGTCAAGCGGGCCCTCATCGCCCGGACGAAGTCGAGCGCCCCGGCCGACCTGCCGGTGGAGCTCCCCGAGCACGCGCCCACCTACTCCCTGGTCGTCAAGGGCGCCGAGCTGGCCGACGAGGCCGAACGCGCCGCCAACCCACGAGCAACACCCGTGCGCCTGCGCGCGGCCGAGCGGATCCGGAAGTGACATGAGCACGAACCTCGCACTCGTCGACCCCGCCGTCGTCCCGTCCCGCGCCCCGCGGCCCACGCGGCACGACCGACCGGAGCTCGTCGAGGTCACGCCGACCAGGGCCCAGCGCCGCGCTCGTCCCCGGATCGCCTACGCGGTGGTGGCGGTGGCGGCGCTCGGCATCCTGCTCCTGGCGCAGCTCGGCATCAGCATGGTGCTCAGCCAGGGCGCGTACACGCTCAACTCGCTGAGCACGGAGCAGACGAACCTGTCCCGCACGCAGCAGTCGCTGTCCGAGGAACTCCGCGTCCTCGACTCCCCGCAGAACCTGGCGCGGAACGCCCAGGCGCTCGGGATGATCGCGAACTCCACGCCGGTGTACCTCGACCCGCGGACCGGTCGTGTCTACGGCACGCCGACCCCGGCCGTCGCCGACCAGGCCACCGCAGCGACCTCGAACCAGGTGCCGAACTCGCTCCTGAAGGACGTGCCCCTCGCCGCGCAGCAGGGCGACACGTCGACGAGCAAGGAGAGCGGCTCGACGACCGGCAGCGACAGCACGACGGCGACGACCGGCAGCGACAGCACGTCGGCGACGACCGACAAGGCCGCGACGACCGACAAGGCCGCGGCGACCGACGGGGCCGCGACGACCGACGCTGAGAAGACCGCAGGCGCCAGCGCGTCGGGCGGGGCATCCTCGACGGCCGACGTAGAGTCCGACCCGAACCAGCTCCAGGCACCCTCCACCCGGTGACCTGCGGGCGCGGGCAGCCCTGACCGAGGGTCTCCCGGGAAGCCCTGACCGAGGGCTCCCTCGCCGCACCACCGCACCGCCCGGAAGGACCGCACCGCGTGACGAAGACGATCCGCAGCCGACGACTCCGCTACAGCGTCGTGATCATCGCCGTGATCGCCCTCGTGGCGGTCTTCGTGATCCGACTGGTCGACATCCAGGTCGTGCAGGCAGCCGACCTCAACGAGCAGTCGAAGGCGAAGCGGAGCATCCCGGTCACGATCTACGGGACCCGCGGCTCGATCGTGGACCGCAACGGCACCGAGCTCGCCGACAGCGTGACCCGGTACAACATCACGACGGCTCCGCGCCTGGTGAAGGAGTTCGAGGGCAAGCTCGGCGGCACCCGTGTGAAGGAGGTCACCGTCGACACGGCGCTCAAGGCGCTGGCCGAGGCCTCCGGCGGCGACGTCCCGACGATGCGGAAGAACATCGCCGCGAACCCGAAGTCCGACTTCGCGTACTTGGTCAAGGGCCTCGACGTGAAGCACTACGAGGCGGTGACGGCGCTCGGGATCCCGTGGGTCTACAAGGAGCAGCAGGCCTCGCGGGTGTACCCGACGGCGGCGACGACGGGCAACCTCACCGGCTTCATGGGGACCGACGGCGCCCAGGCCGGCCTCGAGCTCGCGTACGACAAGTGCCTGGCGGGGTCGAACGGCTCCGAGACCTACGAGCGCGGCGAGGACGGCGTGCAGCTCCCGGGCAGCACGGTGACCACGAAGAAGGCCAAGGACGGCGGCACGCTCGAGACCACGATCGACAGTGACCTGCAGTACATGGCGGAGCAGACGATCGCGTCCGCGGCGAAGGACCTGCAGGCCGAGTCGGCGACCGCGACGGTGACGAACGTCAAGACGGGTGAGCTCCTCGCCGTGGCGGACTACCCCACGGTGGACCCGAACGACGTCGACGCGACCACCGACAAGGGTGCGTACGGTTCACGGGCGCTGACGGCGTCCTACGAGCCGGGGTCGACCATCAAGGCCGCGATCGCCGCCGCCCTGATCGACCAGGGCAAGTCGAGCCCGACCGACCAGGCCGTCGTGCCGTACTCGCGCTCGTTCCCCTGGGGCGGCACGATCCACGACTCGGAGTTCCACCCCACCGAGAACCTGACGCTGACGGGCATCCTGCGTGACTCGTCGAACGTCGGCATCACGGAGCTCGGCTCCCGCCTGACCGCGCAGCAGCGGTACGACTACATGCAGAAGTTCGGGCTGTTCCAGCCGGAGTCGGCGATCGACTACCCGGGCCAGCCGTCGATGGACTACGGCACGAGCCCGAACTGGGACCAGCAGACGAACATCAACTCGATGTTCGGACAGGGCATCTCGACGACCGCGATCCAGGTCGCGAGCGTGTTCCAGACCCTGGCCAACGACGGTGTCCGGATCCCGCTGCACTTCGTGAAGGGCTGCGAGACCGCTGACGGCAAGACGATCGACGCGCCCGACGTGCAGGGGACGCGCGTCGTGTCCGCGAACGCCGCGACCCAGGTCACCGACATGCTGCAGAGCGTGGTCACGGGCGGCACGCTGGTGGGCATGAAGCCCATCTCCGGCTACAACATCGCCGCGAAGACGGGTACGGCCGAGGTGGCCGAGGGGTCGAAGGGCTACGGCTCGCAGCGCATCACCTCGGTGGCCGGAATGGCACCCGCCGAGGACCCCCAGTATGTTGTCACGGTGACGTTCACGAAGCCGCAGACCAACAAGTGGTCGAGTGGAGCGGCTCCGGCGTTCCGCACTCTCATGTCCCAGGTGCTCGAGAAGTACCGAGTAGCCCCCTCCACGACGCAGGCACGGACCTACCCGTCCACCTGGTAGGCCAACCCGTCCACGTGGTGAGGAAGAAGGAGCACTTGTCCGCACGGATCCCCCCGGTCCTCCGACCAGAACACCCGACCCCGAGGGCCGCGGCCGAACTCGCGAACGCGTTCGGTCTGCGTGTCGTCGGGTCGCTCGACGGTGTCGAGACGACCGGCGTCACGCTGAGCGCCGCCGAGGTGCAGCCGGGTGACCTCTTCGTCGGTGTGCACGGTGCGAACCGGCACGGCGCGCAGTTCGCGACCGAGGCCGCCGAGCGCGGTGCCGTCGCGGTGCTGACCGACGCCGACGGGGTCGCCCTCGCCGAGCCGTCCGGTCTGCCGGTGCTCGTGGTCGACGACCCCCGTGCCGCGCTGGGCGACGTCTCGGCGTGGGTCTACCGCACCCACCCGGACGAGGCCACCGACCTGCCGCAGCTGTTCGCCGTCACCGGCACGAACGGCAAGACGAGCACGTCGTACATCCTCGAGGGGATCCTCAAGCAGCTCGGGCTCGTCACGGGCCTCAGCTCGACCGCGGAGCGCCACATCGGCTCGCTCAGCGTCACGAGCCGGCTCACCACGCCCGAGGCCAGCGAGATGCACGCGCTCCTCGCCCGGATGCGCGAGAGCGAGGTCCGTGCGGTCGCCGTCGAGGTGAGCGCGCAGGCCCTCAGCCGCCACCGGGTCGACGGCATCGTCTTCGACGTCGCGGCGTTCACGAACCTGTCCCACGACCACCTCGACGACTACGCCGACATGGAGGAGTACTACCGCGCGAAGCTCCCGCTGTTCGAGCCCGAGCACGCCCGCCGTGGTGTGGTCTCGCTCGACACCGACTGGGGCCACCGCGTCGTGCAGGACTCCCGCATCCCGGTGACCACGATCACGGTGCACCCGGACGTCGAGGCCGAGTGGCACGTCGACATCGTCGCGTCGCACGCCGCGTACACCGAGTTCCGCCTGACCGGCCCCGAGGACCGCGAGCTCACCACCCGTGTGCCGCTCATCGGCTGGCACATGGCCGCGAACGCCGCGCTGGCGATCGTGATGCTGGTGGAGGGCGGCTTCGAGCTCGGCGCGATCGCGCACGCGCTCCAGAGCAACCACCGCCGCTACGCCGACGAAGACGAGCGCGACACCCCGACGAGCGCCATCGAGTGCTACCTGCCGGGCCGCACCGAGCGCGTCTCCGGCGACCACGGCCCGAGCGTCTACGTCGACTTCGGCCACAGCGCCGACGCCTTCGAGAACACCCTCGCCGCGGTGCGCCAGTTCACCCCGGGCCGGGTCCTCATGCTGTTCGGCGCCGACGGTGACCGCGACACGACGAAGCGCGGCGACATGGCCCGCGTGGCCGCAGCGGGCTCGGACATCCTCGTGGTGACCGACCACCACCCCCGCTTCGAGGACGCCGCCTCGATCCGGAAGACCCTCGTCGACGCCGCTCGTGCCGCCTACCCGGACCACGAGCTCTACGAGATCAGCCCGCCCGAGGCCGCGATCCGCAAGGCCGTGAGCCTGCTCGGCGAGGGCGACTCGATCCTCTGGGCCGGCCCCGGCCACCAGGACTACCGCGACATCGCGGGCGTCCGCACCCCGTACTCGGCACGTGACGAAGCCCGACAGGCCCTCCGTGAGGCCGGGTGGGAACCGAACTCCGGTCCCGCCGAGGAACGCCGATGATCGCCCTGACCCTCGCCGAGATCGCCACCGCGGTCGGCGGCGAGCTCGTCGCCGGTGCCCAGGCGACGGACGTGATGGCACCCGGCGACCTCGTCGTCGAGGGATCGGTCGAGACGGACTCGCGACTGGTGCGTCCGGGCAGCGTGTTCTTCGCGCTCCCCGGCGAGGTCACCGACGGCCGCCGGTTCGTGCCCGCCGCGGTCGACGCCGGTGCCGCCCTGGTCATCACGCCCGAGCGCGTGGACACCGCGGCGCCGCAGATCGTCGTGGCCGACGGCTACGAGGCCCTCGCCGCGCTCGCGCACGAGGTCGTCACGCGCGTCCGGATGAGCACCGCCGACCGCGTCGACGCCGACGGTCGCCCGGCACCCCTCCGGGTGGTCGGCATCACCGGCTCGAACGGCAAGACGAGCACCAAGAACATGCTCCGCACGATCCTGTCCGCGCACGGCGAGACCGTCGCGCCGGAGGGCTCGTTCAACAACCACGTCGGCGCGCCGATCTCGATGCTCCGCGTCACGGACGACACCCGCTACCTCGTCGTCGAGATGGGCGCGAGCGGCGTCGGCCACATCGCGAAGCTCGTCTCCATCGCCGAACCCGACGTCGGTGTCGTCCTCAAGGTGGGCCTCGCGCACGCCGGCGAGTTCGGCGGGATCGAGGCGACGCAGCGCGCGAAGTCGGAGATGGTCACCGACCTCCCCGCCACCGCGACGGCCCTCCTCAACGTCGACGACGACCGGGTCGCGTCGATGCGCGACCTGACCGCCGCGCGCGTCGTCGGCTTCGGCACGTCGGCGGATGCCGACTACCGCATCACCGGCATCGAGACGGACCGCAACGGCACCCGCTTCACGCTCGCCGCGCCTCCAGGACAGCCTGGAGGAACGGATCGCCTCCCCGAGACCGCCGACGTCCGCCTCGCGATCCTGGGTGAGCACCACGCCATGAACGCGGCCGCCGCGCTCACGGTGGCCCACCTGTGGGGTGTCCCGCTCGCCATCGGCGCCGAGGCGCTCGCGTCGATGACGCGCGCCGAGCGCTGGCGCATGGAGCTCCTCCCGGGGGGTCCGGAGGGCGTCACCGTCATCAACGACGCGTACAACGCGTCCCCCGACTCCACCGCGGCGGCGCTGCGGACCCTGGCGCAGATCGTGCGTCCGGGGGAGCGGACCGTCGCCGTGCTCGGCGAGATGGCCGAGCTCGGGGAGTTCTCGACGGAGGAGCACGACCGCATCGGCCGGCTCGTCGTCCGTCTCGGCATCGGACAGCTCGTGGTCGTCGGCCGCGCCGCGATGCCGATCCACCAGGCCGCCACCCTCGAGGGATCGTGGGACGGCGAGTCCGTGTTCATCGAGGACGTCGACGACGCCGTCCACTCACTGCAGGAGATGCTCCGCCCCGGCGACGTCGTCCTCGTCAAGTCCTCGAAGTCCGCCGAACTGCGATTCCTCGGCGACCGCCTCGGAGGTGTCACCGAATGATCGCCCTCCTGATCGCCGGCGCCGTGTCGCTGGTGTTCACACTGCTGCTCACGCCGTTCTTCATCAAGCTGTTCCACCGCCTCGGCTGGGGACAGTTCATCCGCGACGACGGCCCGCAGTCGCACCACACCAAGCGCGGCACGGCGACGATGGGCGGCATCGTCCTCATCATCGGCGCGGTGCTCGGCTACTTCGTCGGACACCTGGTCGGCCGTGACTCGATCACGCTGTCCGGGCTGCTCGTGCTGTTCCTCATGGTGGGACTCGGGTTCGTCGGCTTCATCGACGACTTCCTCAAGGTGCGGCGACAGCGGAGCCTCGGGCTCGGCGGCTGGGCCAAGGTGCTCGGCCAGGTCATCGTCGGTGTCGTCTTCGCGACGATCGCCCTCGTCGTCCCGACCGCGAACGGCAAGCCGCCGGCGTCCACCATGGTGTCGGCGATCCGGGACATCCCGTGGCTCGACTTCATGGCGCTCGGCACCGTGATCGGCACCGTCCTGTTCCTCGCGTGGATCGTCCTGCTGACGGTCTCCACGTCGAACGGCGTGAACGTGGCGGACGGCCTCGACGGCCTGGCCACGGGGTCGAGCATCCTGGCGATCGGTTCGTACGTCATCATCGGCTTCTGGCAGTCGAACCAGATCTGCGGCGGAGCCCGGCTCGACGCGAGCACCGCGCACGCCTGCTACACCGTGACGAACCCGCTCGACCTCGCGGTCGTCGCGGCCGCGGTCTGCGGTGGCCTGATCGGTTTCCTCTGGTACAACACGTCGCCGGCGCAGATCTTCCTCGGCGACACCGGGTCGCTCGGCCTCGGCGGTGCCCTGGCCGGCCTCGCGATCCTCAGCCGCACGGAGCTCCTGCTCGTCCTCATCGGCGGCCTGTTCTTCATCGTCACCGGCTCGGTCATCCTGCAGCGGGCGTACTTCAAGATCACGCACGGCAAGCGCATCTTCCGGATGAGTCCGCTGCACCACCACTTCGAACTGAAGGGGTGGGCCGAGGTGACCGTCGTCGTCCGGTTCTGGATCATCGCGGGACTCTGCGTCGCGGCCGGCGTCGGGCTCTTCTACCTGGAGTGGATCGCACGTGTCGGTTGACCGTCTCGCCGCCCTCGACAGCTGGTACGCCGAGGCGTGGAAGGGGCTGAACGTCGCCGTCCTCGGTCTCGGCGCGACCGGGTTCTCGGTCGCCGACACCCTGGTCGAACTCGGCAGCGCCGTCACGGTGTACTCGACCGACGCGCCCGCCGACAGCGTCGAGCTCCTCGACGTGATCGGGGCGCGGTTCGTGCAGACGCCGCTCGACGCGGTGCCCGCCGCCCTCGTGGAGCAGGCGCCGGACGTCGTCATCGTGTCGCCCGGCCTGCCGCCGCACAACGCCACCGTCGCCTGGTCCGTCGCCAACAGCACCGTCTGGGGCGACATCGAGCTCGCCTGGCGGGTGCGCGACAAGGTCGTGCGCGGCCCGGTTGCCGCGCCCTGGGTGACCATCACCGGCACCAACGGCAAGACCACCACCACGCAGCTGACGACCGCGATGTTCGAGGCCGCCGGCCTGCGAGCGGTCGCGTGCGGCAACATCGGCGTGCCCGTGCTCGACGTCGTCCGCGACCCGGACGGCTTCGACGTCCTCGTGGTCGAGCTGTCCAGTCACCAGCTCCACTACATGCCCACGGTGGGCGACGGCGCCGTGGTGCCGCTCGCGAGCACCTGCCTCAACATCGCCGACGACCACCTCGAGTGGCACGGTTCCGCAGAGGCCTACCGCGCCGCGAAGGCCAAGGTCTACGAGCGCACCGTGATGGCGTGCGTCTACAACACGACCGACGACGCCACCCGGCACATGGTCGAGGAGGCCGACGTCGTCGAGGGCTGCCGTGCCGTCGGCTTCGGGCCGGGCATCCCCGCGCCCGGGGACGTCGGGATCGTCGAGGACGTGCTGTGCGACCGCGCGTTCGCCGAGAACCGGCAGAGCAGCGCGCTCGAGCTCGCGACCGTCGCCGACCTCGAGTCCGCCGGGCTCGCCAGCCCGCACATGACGATGAACGTCCTCGCCGCCGCGGCCCTCGCCCGTGCCGCCGGGGTCGAGCCCGGCGCGATCCGCTCCGCGGTGCAGGGCTTCCGCGCCGACCACCACCGCACCGAGCTCGTCGCGGCCGCCGACGGCATCACCTGGGTCGACGACTCGAAGGCGACGAACCCGCACGCGGCGACCGCGTCGCTCGGGTCGTTCGACAAGGTCGTCTGGATCGTCGGGGGCCTGTTCAAGGGCGTCGACGTCGACGGGCTCGTCGAGCGCTTCGGCCCGGACGTCCGCGGCGTCGTCGTGATCGGCACCGACCGCGGCCCCGTGCTCGAGGCATTCGCGCGACACGCGCCCGCGGTGCCCGTCCTGCAGGTCGAAGCAGCGGACACTGATCAGGTCATGCCCGAGGCGGTCCGGCATGCCGCTTCGGTCGCGAGACCCGGCGACACGGTCCTCCTCGCCCCGGCTGCAGCGTCGTTCGACCAGTTCGGCTCCTACGCGGACCGGGGGCGTCGATTCGCGGCGGCGGTCCACGAGCACCTGGGAGGAAACGCCGATGGCGACGACGGATCTTCCGAACGGTCGTAGCGGGTCGGAAACGACGCGCCCCGGGCCGGCGACACCGACCGCGTCGCACGAGCAGCGGCCCGGCACCCGCCGCACGAACGGCGCCGTCGTCGCCGTCAAGAACGTCTTCGTCGCCGAGTCGAGCACCTTCTACACGATCCTCGGCGTCACGCTCTTCCTCGTCGTCTTCGGCGTCGTCATGGTGCTCTCGTCGTCGAGCGTCGAGCAGTACGCCGCGACGCACGACTTCTTCGGCGCCGCGTCCCGCCAGGGTCTCTACGCCGTCCTCGGTGTGCCGCTCATGCTCATCGCGAGCCGCCTGCCCGCCCGGTTCTGGCGGAAGTGGGCGATGTGGATCGTCGGCATCGGCCTCGTGGTGCAGGCGCTCGTCGTCCTGACCCCGCTCGGCTACTCGATCCAGGGCAACCGGAACTGGATCAAGCTCGGCTCGTTCACCGCGCAGCCGTCCGAGATCCTCAAGCTCGCCCTGGTGCTCGGCATCGGCGCGATCATGTACGTCAAGCGGGACAAGCTCGACGACTGGAAAGAGGTCTTCATCCCGATCGGGATCGCGAGCCTCGGGTCGATCGGCCTCGTGCTCCTCGGCGGTGACCAGGGCACCGCGATGATCATGCTCATCCTGGTGTTCGGCGCGCTCTACGTCGGCGGCGCCCGTGCGCGGCACCTGCTCGTCGGGGTGGCCTTCCTGGCGGTGATGCTGCCGTTCGTCACGATGGCGTCGAGCTCCCGGCAGAGCCGCATCAGCGCCTGGCTCTCCGGCTGCACCGACACGAGCCAGTACCAGGACCTCTGCTGGCAGCCGGTCCACGGCATGTGGGCGCTGGCGTCCGGTGGCGTGTTCGGCGTCGGGCTCGGCAACTCCAAGGCGAAGTGGTCCTGGCTGCCCGAGGCGGACAACGACTACATCTTCGCGATCATCGGCGAGGAGCTCGGCCTGGTCGGCGCCGTCGTCGTGCTGGCCCTCTTCGTGGTGCTGGCGATCGGCATGATCAAGATCATCCGGCAGTCGAACGACCCCTTCGTGAAGACCGTCACCGGCGGTGTCCTGGCGTGGATCATCGGTCAGGCGCTCGTCAACATCGCCGTGGTCCTCGGTCTGCTGCCGGTCCTCGGCGTCCCCCTCCCACTCATCTCGGCCGGTGGGTCGGCGCTCATCATGACGCTCGTCGCGATCGGCGTCGTGCTGTCCTTCGCACGCGAACTCCCCGGCAAGAACGCCCCCACGACCGCCCCGCTGCCCAGGGCGACCTCCACGAACGGATCCCTCCGGTGAGCAAGTACCTCTTCGCCGGCGGCGGCACCGCCGGACACGTCAACCCGCTGCTCGCGGTCGCCGACCGGCTGACCGAGCGCGAGCCGGACGCCCGGGTCCTCGTGCTCGGCACCGCGGAGGGCCTCGAGTCTCGTCTCGTCCCGATGCGCGGCTACGAGCTGCTCACGATCCCGCGCCTGCCGTTCCCGCGGAAGCCGAACGCGGCCGCCCTGCGCTTCCCCGGCGCGTTCTGGCGTGCCGTCAAGCGCACCGAGGAGCTCATCCGCGAGCACGACATCGAGGTGGTCCTCGGCGTCGGCGGCTACGCGGCCGCCCCGGCGTACATCGCCGCCCGTCGCACCCGGACGCCGATCGTCGTGCACGAGCAGAACGCCAAGCCCGGGCTCGCGAACCGCCTCGCCGCGTTCCTCACCGACCACGTCGGCGTCACGTTCTCGAACACGCGCCTGCGCCACGGCCGCGTCGTCGGCATGCCGCTCCGCCGCGAGATCGAGTCGCTCGACCGCCGCGCGAGCCGCGCCGAGGGACTGGCCGAGTTCGGTCTCGACCCGAGCCGTCCGGTGCTGCTCGTCACGGGCGGGTCCTCCGGCGCGCGGAGCATCAACCGGACCGTGAACAAGTCGGCCGCGACGATCGTCGGCGCCGGCTGGCAGGTCCTGCACGTCGTCGGCGCGAAGTCGGACATCGGCCCGAGCGACCTCGACGGGTACCACGTGCTGCCGTACTGCGACCGGATGGACCTCGCCTACGCGGCGAGCGACTTCGTGGTCTCGCGTGCCGGCGCGGGCATGGTCTGCGAGCTCACGGCGGTCGGGTTGCCGAGCGTCCTGGTGCCGTACCCTGTCGGCAACGGCGAGCAGCGGCACAACGCGAAGGACGTCGTCGGTGCCGGGGGAGCGGTCCTCGTCGCGGACGAGGAATTCGACCAGGACTGGGTGACGTTCCAACTCCTGAGCATCCTGCAGGACCGCGCGCGCATCGCCGACATGACGGTCCGCGCCGGCAGCGTCGGGCACCGCGACGGTGCCGACCGGATGACGGACCTCGTGCTCGACGCCGCGAAGAACAGCACAGCGAACAGCACGGGGAACAGCACCACGGAGGAACCATGACCATCAAGCCGGACCTCACCAAGCCGATCCCGGACGACCTCGGCACGGTGCACTTCGTCGGCATCGGCGGCTCCGGCATGAGCGGCATCGCCCGGCTCTTCCTCGCCGCCGGCCACAGCGTCACGGGCAGCGACTCCCGCGAGACCGCGACGACCGGCACGATGCGCGAGCTCGGCGCCGAGGTGCACATCGGCCACGACGCCGCGAACGTCGGCGACGCCGACACCATCGTCGTGACGAGCGCCCTCTGGCCGGACAACCCCGAACTCGTCGAGGCCGAGCGCCGCGGCCTGCCGGTGCTGCACCGGTCGCAGGCCCTCGCCGCCCTCATCGCCGAGCACCGCCTGGTCGCGGTCGCCGGTGCGCACGGCAAGACCACGTCGACCGGCATGATCGTCACCGCGATGGTCGAGCTCGGTCTCGACCCGAGCTTCGTCAACGGCGGTGTGATCCAGTCGCTCGGCACGAGTTCGGCACCGGGGACGAGCGACCTGTTCGTGGTCGAGGCCGACGAGTCCGACGGCTCGTTCCTGCTGTACGACGTCGCGGTGGCGCTCGTCACGAACGTCGACGCCGACCACCTGGACCACTACGGCAGCGAGGAGGCCTTCACCGAGGCCTTCGTCGAGTTCGCCGCGAAGGCCTCCGAGCGCGTCGTGATCTCGAGCGACGACGCCGGCGCGAAGGCGGTCACGGCCGGCCTCCGGCAGCGCCCGGACGCTCCCGAGATCGTCACCTTCGGCGAGGCCGTCGACGCGGACGTCCGGATCGAGGGCGTCATCGAGTCCGCCGGCGTCGAGGTCGACTTCCGCGCAGGCGGCGAGGCGTACCACCTGACCCTCCGCGTGCCCGGCCGGCACAACGCGATCAACGCCGTCGGGGCCTTCGCGGTCCTCACCGGTCTCGGTGTCGCCCCGGCGGACGCCATCCGCGGCATCGAGGCGTTCGGCGGCACCCAGCGCCGCTTCGAACTGCACGGCGTCGAGCGCGGCGTGTCCGTGTACGACGACTACGCCCACCACCCGACCGAGGTCGCCGCGGCGCTCCGGGCCGCGCGGAACGTCGTCGGCGACGGCCGGATCATCGCGATCCACCAGCCGCACCTGTACTCCCGCACCCGCCTGATGGCCGGCGACTTCGCGAAGGTCTACGAGGAACTCGCCGACCACACCGTCGTCCTCGACGTGTACGGCGCCCGCGAGGACCCGGAGCCCGGTGTCACCGGCGCGCTGGTGCAGGAGCGGTTCGCGGACCAGTCGCGCGTCGAGTTCCTGCCCGACTGGGACGAGGCCTCCGCCCGCGCCGCCGCCGAGGCGCGCGACGGCGACATCATCATGACCCTGAGCTGCGGCGACGTGTACCGCATCATCCCGCAGGTGCTCAGCGCGCTCCAGGACGACAGCGCCCGCCACGACGACGGGGTGCTGTCCCGGTGAAGCGTCCCGAGGGGTTCGACGACCGGCCGGCGAAGCCGGACGGGTCCGCCGAGGGGGCCCCGGCGCCCCGGCAGCGCCGTGCCCCGTCGTTCCCGCGGCGACCGTCGCGTGCGTCGTCGCCGGACAGCCTGGAGGCACAGCCCGACCCCGCCACGCCGGACCCCGTCGACGAGACGGAGACCTCCACCACCGCGGACGCGTCCGTCGGGACCGCTCGCGACCGCGCGGGGGCCTTCGCCGGCGCCGCCGGCCGCCGGCTCGGCGCCGGGCTGTCGACCGTGGCCGGACGGCTGCGCGAGTACACGCCGGACGAGGACCACCACGACCCCGAGGCCGAGCGCCGTGAAGCCGCCCGCCGCGAGACCGAACGGCAGGACGCCGAACGGCTCGCCGCGCTGACCGACCTGCACCCCGGTGGCGACGACGAGCACGCCACGCCGATCGGAGCCGGTGTCCGCGCTGCCGAGACGGCCCGCGACGCCCGGGTGGCGAAGCGCCGCCGTCGACTGCTCGAGCGCGCCGAGGTGCGCCGCTTCACCCGTCGCAGCCGGCACCGCCGCGCGGCGTGGATCACCGCGGCGACCATCGTGCTGGTGTTCGGCGTCTCGATCCTCGTCGCGGTGTTCTCGCCGCTGATGGCGCTGCAGACGATCGAGGTCAAGGGCACGAACCGCGTCGACGAGGCCCAGCTCCGGCAGGCGCTCTCGGAGCAGATCGGCACGCCGTTGGCACGCCTCGACTTCGAGGAGATCAAGCAGGACATCGCCGGCTTCCCGCTCATCGAGAGCTACGTGACGGAAGAGGCGCCGCCGCACACCCTCGTCGTGACCGTGACCGAGCGGACCCCGGTGGTGGCGGTGCGGTCGGGCAAGTCGTTCGACCTCGTCGACCCGGCCGGCATCGTCGTTCAGTCGTCGCCGACGCAGCCCGCGAACATGCCGGTCGCCGACATCGGCAGCGCGCAGCTCGGGTCGCCGGTGTTCCGCACCATGACCGAGGTCGTGCTCGCGCTGCCGTCGACCGTGCGGGCGCAGGTGACGAGCGTGAAGGCGTCCACCGCGGACGACGTCACGCTCACCCTGAAGGACAAGTCCACGGTCGTGTGGGGGAACCCGGACGACTCGGACGCGAAGGCGGCGCTCCTGGCGGCCCTCGTGAAGGACCACTCGGCCCGGAACCCGGGCGTCGTCGTCGAGTACGACGTCAGCGCTCCCGACAACGGCATCATCCGCGCCACGAAGTGACGTCGTCCCCGCGTGACGGGGGAATCGCGCGACACGCGGCGTGGCGGGGCGACAGTGCACGGACGGCACCCGTAGCGTCGATGCGAGCACCACACTTACCAGCATTACCCCTGAACTTCAAGTAGAGGTTGAGGGTTCGACCGGAGGCCCGACTGACGTGACCACGAACCACAACTACCTCGCCGTCATCAAGGTCGTCGGTGTCGGCGGCGGCGGCGTGAACGCCGTGAACCGCATGATCGAGCTCGGCCTCCGCGGCGTCGAGTTCATCGCCATCAACACCGACGCACAGGCACTGCTGCTGAGCGACGCCGACGTCAAGCTCGACGTGGGCCGTGAGATCACCCGTGGTCTCGGCGCCGGCGCGGACCCCGAGGTCGGCCGTCGTGCCGCCGAGGACCACGCGGAGGAGATCGAGGAAGCGCTCGCGGGCGCCGACATGGTCTTCGTCACCGCGGGTGAGGGCGGTGGGACCGGTACGGGTGGTGCTCCCGTGGTCGCCCGGATCGCGAAGTCGATCGGTGCGCTCACCATCGGCGTCGTCACGAAGCCGTTCAGCTTCGAGGGCAAGCGCCGCCAGTCCCAGGCCGAGAACGGCGTCGCCGGGCTCAAGGACGAGGTCGACACGCTCATCGTCGTGCCGAACGACCGCCTCCTCGAGATCAGCGACCGCGGCATCTCCATGGTCGAGGCCTTCGCGACCGCCGACCAGGTCCTCCTCGCCGGCGTGCAGGGCATCACCGACCTCATCACGACCCCGGGTCTCATCAACCTCGACTTCGCCGACGTCAAGTCGGTCATGCAGGGCGCCGGTTCGGCGCTCATGGGCATCGGCTCCTCGCGGGGTGCCGACCGCGCGATCAAGGCGGCCGAGCTCGCCGTCGCGTCCCCGCTGCTCGAGGCCTCGATCGACGGTGCGCACGGCGTGCTGCTCTCGATCCAGGGTGGGTCGAACCTCGGCATCTTCGAGATCAACGACGCCGCCCGGCTCGTGCAGGAAGCCGTCCACCCCGAGGCGAACATCATCTTCGGTGCGGTCATCGACGACACCCTCGGCGACGAGGTCCGCGTGACCGTCATCGCCGCCGGGTTCGACGGCGGCGAGCCGCAGCAGCAGCAGAAGGAGCGTCGCTCGAGCTACGTCGACCCCGACGCCGGGGCGACCGTCCCGGTCTCGAGCGCCGGCGGCACGGGCGCGATCGAGGACTCCTCCTCGTCCGCCCCGTCGTGGGCGTCGCAGGAGCACGCGGCGCCGGCGCAGCGCGCCGCCGACCCGGCCTTCGACGACGATGACGACGAGCTCGACGTCCCCGACTTCCTGAAGTAACCGTTCCTGTGGCAGGTGATCCGCGCCTCCCGTCCGATCCGTCACCAGACGGCGGACTGGAGGCGCGTCTCGCGTCCGTCAGGTCCGGCATCTCCGACGCGGCGCGAGCCGCAGGGCGGTCGGTCGACGAGCTGACGCTCGTCGTCGTGACGAAGTACCACCCGGCCGCGCTGGTGCGGGAACTCGCCGCGCTCGGCGTCACCGACGTGGGGGAGAACCGTCACCAGGAGGCGCAGGCGAAGGCCGCGGAACTCGCCGACCTGGCGCTGACGTGGCACTTCGTCGGGCAGCTGCAGTCGAAGAAGGCCCGGCAGGTGCGCCGGTACGCGCACGTCGTGCAGTCGCTCGACCGCGAGTCCGTCGTCGATGCGTTCGCGCCGACGGAGGCCGAGCCGGAGCCGCCGGTGATCGACGGCTTCGTGCAGGTCAACCTCACCGACGACCCCGGTCGCGGGGGCGTGCAGCCCGACGCCGTCGAGGCCATGGCCGAACGCGCCCTGGCCACGGGGACGATCCGCCTGCGGGGTGTGATGGCCGTCGCGCCGCTCGACGAGGAACCCCGCGCCGCGTTCGCCCGGCTGCGGTCGATCTCGGCGCTCGTGGTCTCCCTCGCGCCGGACGCGACGGACATCTCGGCGGGCATGAGCGGCGACTACGCCGACGCCGTGCTCGAGGGCGCGACACACCTGCGGATCGGGACCGCAATCACGGGAAACCGGCCGGTCGCGCCCTAGCCTCGTCCCAAGGGCATCCACGAGCACGAACTCCGGAGGAACCATGGCCAACCCGCTGAAGAAGACGATGGTCTACCTCGGCCTCGCCGACGAGGAACTCGAGTACGAGGACGAGCAGCCGCAGGAACCTGCGCGCCAGCAGTCGACCCGTCAGCAGGCCGCACCGGCGCAGGCCCCCGCGGCCGCTCCGGTCGCGCAGGAGGCCCCAGCACCCGCCGCGGCCCCGGTGGCGCCCGTCGCTCCCGAGGCCAAGGCGCACACCCACCAGCGCGGCGCCCAGGTCACCCCGCTCCGTCGCTCGCACGCGACCGCACAGAAGGCAGCACCGGTCCAGGAAATGAACGAGATCCTCACCGTCCACCCGCGCGAGTACAAGGACGCCCAGTCCATCGCCGAGAGCTTCCGCGACGGCATCCCCGTCATCATCAACCTCTCGCAGATGACCGAGTCCGACGCGCGCCGCATGATCGACTTCGCCTCCGGCCTGTCGCTCGGCCTCTACGGCAAGATCGAGCGCGTCACGAACAAGGTCTTCCTCCTCTCGCCCGCCCACGTCGCAGTGAGTGGCGAGGCGCCTGAGGTAGAGTCCGACATCGAGGCGTCCTTCTTCGCCCAGTCCTGAGCCCCTCGGGCCTGAGTCTCCTCAGGCCAGAGCCCATCAGGCCCACCCGCCCCGTGAGCGACGTCACGTGACGACGCCCACCCGAGCCGAGCGAGCCCCATCGTGTCCGCGATCTTCACGATCCTGTACTTCCTCCTCCTGCTCTACTTCTTCGTGATGTGGGGACGGTTCGCGCTCGACATCGTGCAGGCGTACAACCGCTCCTGGCGTCCCCGCGGGGGACTCCTCGTGCTCTCCGAGGTCGTCTACACCCTGACCGATCCGCCGATCCGCACCGTTCGCAAGGCGCTCCCGCCGCTGCGGATGGGACCGGTGGCGCTCGACTTCGGGTGGACGATCGTCATGCTCGTCGTCATCATCGCGATGACGATCGCCCGCGCGCTCATCTGAGCGGGACGGGCCGCGACACGCGCCACGCCAGGACATGGGCACGGTTCACGGGCACCGTCGGTGTACGGTGGTCGGGATCGATGCTCGCTCCGGCGAAGCATCCGCACCGCAGGATGCGACTGGTACATTCGGTCGCACCCGTAGCGGTTCCACACGTTCAGCAGTTCTATTGAGGTGACGGCAATGGCTTTGACGCCGGAAGACGTAGTCAACAAGCGGTTCCAGCCGACGAAGTTCCGCGAGGGCTACGACCAGGACGAGGTCGATGACTTCCTCGACGAGGTCGTGGTCGAGCTGCGCCGCCTGACGGCCGAGAACGACGAGCTCCGTCAGCGCCTGCAGGCAGCCGAATCGGCTCCGAAGCCGGCGCAGGACGAGCAGTCGGCTCCGACCCCCGAGCCCGAGCCGGAGCCCGCCCCCGTGGCCGCCGCGCCGGAGCCCGCTCCGGTCGCCGCCGCAGCGCCGGTCTCGACGGTCAGCGCCGACGAGGACACCGAGGGCACCACGAACCTCCTCACGCTCGCTCGTCGTCTCCACGAGGAGCACGTGCGTGAAGGCGTCGAGAAGCGCGACGCGCTCATCGCCGAGGGCACCGCACAGGCCGCCCGCCTCGTCTCCGAGGCCGAGGCCAAGCAGCGCCAGATCATCGCCGACACCGAGAACACCAACCGTCAGCGTGTCGCGGTGCTCGAGCAGGAGCAGCGTCAGCTCGAGGGCAAGATCGACGAGCTCCGCACCTTCGAGCGCGACTACCGTGCGCAGCTCAAGAGCTACATCCAGGGGCAGCTCGCGGAGCTGGACGGCTCGGGCCCCGAGCAGTCCGGTCTCACCCCCGCGCCGGCATCGGCGCAGGGCTTCGGCAACTGACGTTGTCGCGACCAGCATCACGAGCGAAGGTCAGTGTCCGCGCAATCGCGGCACTGGCCTTCGCCGCTGTCGTCGTGGTGGCGCTCGACCAGGGCGTGAAGGCGCTCGTCGTCGCCAACCTGCCGTACGGCACCGTCGTCCCCGTCCTCGGGAACGCACTGCAGTTCCTCTACGTCCGGAACCCGGGCGCCGCGTTCTCGTTCGCGGTCAACATGACGTGGATCTTCTCGATCGTCTCGACGGCAGTCGTCGTCGCGATCGTCGTGTTCGCCCGGCGCATCCGCTCGATGTGGTGGGCCCTCGTGCTGGGCATGCTCCTCGGCGGCGCGCTCGGCAACCTGCTCGACCGGCTCTTCCGTGAGCCCGGCTTCGGCCGCGGCCACGTCGTGGACTTCATCTCGACGCCGTGGATGATGCCGGCGATCTACAACATCGCCGACTCGTTCATCTGCATCAGCATGGTGATCTTCGTGCTGCTCGTCATCCTCGGCGTGAACCTCGACGGTTCCCGCGCCCTGTCCGCGAAGCAGCAGCGCGCTGCCGACGCGGCGGCTGCGGACCGCACCGGGGGCGTCGCGTCCTTCCGCGGCGAGGACGAGGCGGCGACCGACGGCCGGGCCGCGGCGTCCGTGGCGGACGAACCCCGCGCCTCCAGGCCCGCCGACGAACCGCGCGACTCGCGCGACGCGCTCGGACACGACGCGACGTGAGCGAGCAGCGCAGTCTGCCCGTCCCCGACGGGCTCGCCGGCGAGCGTGTCGACGCCGCCATCGCCAAGCTCCTCGGGTTCAGCCGCTCCTTCGCCTCCGACGTCGTCGCTGCCGGTGGCGTCCGCGTCGACGGTGCCGTCGTCGACAAGTCCGACCGGCTGCACGTCGACTCGTGGCTCGAGGTCGAGTGGACCCCGAAGGAAGCCCCGCGGATCATCCCGGTCGAGGTGCCCGGCATGACGGTCGTGCACGACGACGACGACATCATCGTGGTCGACAAGCCGATCGGCGTCGCAGCACACCCCTCGCCCGGCTGGGACGGCCCCACCGTGCCCGGCGGGCTGGCCGCTGCCGGGTTCACCATCGCGACCTCTGGTGCCGCCGAGCGCGCGGGCATCGTGCACCGCCTCGACGTCGGCACCTCGGGCCTGATGGTCGTCGCGAAGACCGAGCTCGCGTACACACACCTCAAGCGCGCCTTCAAGGAGCGCACGGTCGAGAAGGTCTACCACGCACTCGCGCAGGGGCACCCCGACCCGACCTCGGGCACGGTCGACGCCCCGATCGGCCGACACCCGTCGAGTGACTGGAAGTTCGCGGTCACCGCGGACGGCAAGCCGAGCGTCACGCACTACGCCACGCTCGAGGCGTTCCGGTCCGCGACGCTGCTCGAGGTCCACCTCGAGACCGGCCGGACGCACCAGATCCGGGTGCACATGGCGGCGACGCGGCACCCGCTCGTCGGCGACACGATGTACGGCGCCGACCCGGTACTGGCGAACGAGCTCGGGCTGACACGCCAGTGGCTCGACGCCGTCCGGCTCGGGTTCGAGCACCCGCGGACGGGGCAGTGGGTGCAGTACGAGGCCTCGTACCCCGAGGACCTGCAGCTCGCGCTCGACCGCATCCGCGCCGCGTAGGCGCTCATGTGCGCCGACCGACTCGCCTGACACGCCCGGGGTTGTCCGCGGTCACGGTTAGGCTGTTCACGCCCCGCAGCAGCTCCTTCGAACCGGAGGTTCCGTGTCGGATTCCGACTCCTTCGTCCACCTGCACGTGCACAGCGAGTACTCGATGCTCGACGGTGCCGCCAGGCTCTCAGACCTCGTGGCGGAGACCGCCGCCCAGGGCATGCCCGCCGTGGCGGTGACCGACCACGGCAACATGTTCGGCGCGTTCGAGTTCTGGAAGGCCGCCAAGGCCGGCGGCGTGAAACCGATCATCGGGACCGAGGCGTACATCACGCCGCGCACCCACCGCTCCGACAAGACCCGTGTCCGCTGGGGCGACGGCGGCGGAGACGACGTGTCCGGCGCCGGTTCGTACACGCACATGACGATGTTCGCCGAGAACACGACGGGCATGCACAACCTGTTCCGGCTGTCGTCGAAGGCCTCGCTCGAGGGCTACTACTTCAAGCCCCGCATGGACATCGAGCTCCTGCAGGAGTACCACGAGGGCATCATCGCCACGACGGGCTGCCCCTCGGGTGAGATCCAGACGCGCCTGCGCCTCGGGCAGTACGACGAAGCCGTGCAGGCCGCGGCGGACTACCGCGACATCTTCGGCAAGGAGAACTACTTCGCCGAGATCATGGACCACGGGCTCGAGATCGAGCGCCGGATCATGACCGACCTGATCCGGCTGGCGAAGGACCTCGACATCCCGCTGGTCGGCACGAACGACCTGCACTACACGCACGCGCACGACGCCAAGTCGCACGCGGCGCTCCTCTGCGTGCAGTCCGGCTCGACGCTGAACGACCCGAACCGGTTCAAGTTCGACGCCGACGAGTTCTACCTGAAGACCCCGTCGCAGATGCGGCACATCTTCCGCGACAACCTCGAAGCCTGCGACAACACGCTCCTGATCGCCGAGCGGTGCGACGTCGAGTTCGACACCTCGGCGAACTACATGCCGAAGTTCCCGGTGCCCGAGGGCGAGACCGAGCACACCTGGTTCGAGAAAGAGGTGGCGAAGGGCCTGCAGTACCGGTACCCGGGCGGCATCACGCAAGAGGTCCAGGAGCGCGCCGACTACGAGGTCGGCATCATCAACCAGATGAACTTCCCGGGGTACTTCCTCGTGGTCGCGGACTTCATCAACTGGTCGAAGGACAACGGCATCCGCGTCGGCCCGGGCCGTGGTTCCGGAGCCGGCTCGATGGTGGCGTACGCGATGCGCATCACCGACCTCGACCCGATCCGGCACGGCCTGATCTTCGAGCGGTTCCTCAACCCGGACCGCGTCTCCATGCCCGACTTCGACGTCGACTTCGACGACCGGCGCCGCGGTGAGGCGATCAAGTACGTCACCGAGAAGTACGGGTCCGAACGCGTGGCGCAGATCGTCACGTACGGCACGATCAAGGCGAAGCAGGCGCTCAAGGACTCCTCGCGGGTTCTCGGCTTCCCGTTCGGCATGGGCGAGAAGCTCACCAAGGCGATGCCGCCGCCCGTGATGGGCAAGGACATCCCGCTCACCGGGATCTTCGACAAGGACCACCCCCGCTACAAGGAAGCCGTCGACGTCCGCACCGTCGTCGAGACCGACCCCGAGGCGAAGACGGTGTTCGACACCGCGCTCGGGCTCGAGGGGCTGAAGCGCCAGTGGGGCGTGCACGCGGCCGGCGTCATCATGTCGAGCGATCCACTGATCGACATCATCCCGATCATGAAGCGGGAGCAGGACGGCCAGATCGTCACGCAGTTCGACTACCCGGCAGCGGAGTCGCTCGGCCTGATCAAGATGGACTTCCTGGGGCTCCGGAACCTCACGATCATCAGTGACGCCCTCGACAACATCAAGACGAACCGGGGGACCGACCTCGACCTCGAGACGATGGGGCTCGAGGACCCCGAGGCGTACGCGCTCCTGCAGCGCGGCGACACCCTGGGCGTCTTCCAGCTCGACGGTGGCCCGATGCGCGGGCTGCTCCGCCTGATGAAGCCGGACAACTTCGAGGACATCTCCGCGCTCATCGCCCTGTACCGTCCGGGGCCCATGGGTGCGAACTCGCACACGAACTACGCGCTCCGCAAGAACGGCGAGCAGGCGATCACGCCGATCCACCCCGAGCTCGAAGAACCCCTGGCGGAGATCCTCGGCGGCACGTACGGCCTGATCATCTACCAAGAGCAGGTCATGGCCATCGCGCAGAAGGTCGCCGGGTTCTCCCTCGGCCAAGCGGACATCCTCCGCCGCGCGATGGGCAAGAAGAAGAAGTCGGAGCTGGACAAGCAGTACGCCGGCTTCGAGAAGGGCATGCAGGACAACGGCTACTCGGCCGCGGCGATCAAGATGCTGTGGGACATCCTGCTGCCGTTCTCCGACTACGCGTTCAACAAGGCGCACTCCGCCGCGTACGGCGTGGTGTCGTTCTGGACCGCCTACCTCAAGGCCCACTACCCGGCCGAGTACATGGCCGCGCTGCTGACCTCCGTCGGCGATGCCCGCGACAAGCTCGCGCTGTACCTCAACGAGTGCCGCCGCATGGGCATCAAGGTGATGCCGCCGGACGTGAACGAGTCGATCGGGTTCTTCGCGGCCGTCGGCGACGACATCCGCTTCGGCATGGGCGCGATCCGCAACGTCGGCTTCAACGTCGTCGACGACATCGTGCAGGCCCGCACCGAGAAGGGCGCGTTCGAGTCGTTCCACGACTTCCTCCGGAAGATCCCGATCTCGTCGGCGAACAAGCGCACGGTGGAGTCGCTCATCAAGGCCGGCGCCTTCGACGAGTTCGGCGACAGCCGCCGGGCCCTCGTCGAGATCCACGAGGGTGCGGTCGAAGGTGCGGTGAAGGTCAAGCGTGACGAGGTCCACGGCAACGTCGGGTTCGACTTCGACTCGCTCTTCGCCGAGGTCGCCGAGGAAGAACCCTCGATGGCGGTCGTCTCGCAGGTGCCGGACCGGCCGGAGTGGTCGAAGCGCGACAAGCTGGCGTTCGAGCGGGACATGCTCGGCCTCTACGTGTCCGACCACCCGCTCGCCGGACTCGAGATCGAACTCGCGAAGCACCAGTCGATCACCATCGCCGACCTGCTCACCGCCGACGACTCGATCGAGGGCGAGACCGTCACGGTCGCCGGCCTGCTGACGAGCGTCCAGCACCGGGTCGCGAAGACGAGCGGCAACCCGTACGGCATCGTGCAGATCGAGGACTTCGGCGGCGAGATCGGCGTCATGTTCCTCGGCAAGACCTACCAGGAGTTCGGACCGTCGCTGGTGGCGGACTCGATCGTGGTGCTGCGCGGCCGGGTCAACGTCCGCGACGACGGCAAGGCGCTGCACGCGGTGAGCATGTTCCAGCCGAACGTCGGCGACGCGATGGGCTCCGGCCCGCTGACGCTGAGCGTGCCCGAGCGGCAGGCGACGACGACGACGGTGACGGAACTGGCCGCGGTGCTCAGTCGGCACAGCGGCGCGACCGAGGTGCGGCTCCGCCTGCTCAAGGACGACGTCGCCAGAACGTTCGAGCTGCCGTTCCCGGTGAACCTCACCCCGGACCTGTTCGGCGAGCTGAAGAGCCTGCTTGGCCCGCGCTGCCTGGTGTAGGACAGGACACATGACCGGACACCGGATCTTCGGGACGCCCGTCGCGGCGGTCTACCCGCACTACCTCGCGAAGGTGGAGCGGAAGGGCCACACGAAGGCGGAGCTCGACACCGTCATCGAGTGGCTGACGGGCTTCGACGACCGGGCGCTCGCGCAGCACCTGACCGACGAGACCTCCTTCGAGGACTTCTTCGCCGCCGCGCACCTCCACCCGAACGCGCCCCTCATCAGGGGCACGATCTGCGGTGTCCGGATCGAGGAGCTCGACGACCCGCTCATGCGGCAGATCCGGTACCTCGACAAGCTCGTCGACGAGGTCGCGAAGGGCCGTCCGATGGAGAAGGTCCTCCGCACCGCGTGATCGACGCCGACCGGGCTGCTCCGTCGCCCGAGGTGCTGCGCGCCTTCGGCGTGGGGGAGTCCACGCCGGAACCGCTCCCCGGCGGGCGGGGCCTGACCTGGCGGGCCGGTGCGGTCGTCCTGCGCCCGCACGACGGCGCAGCGGAGACGGACTGGCGTTCCGGTGTCCTCACCGCGCTCGCGCACACCAGGGAGTTCCGCACGCCGCGGCCGGTCGCCACGCGCGAGGGCTCGTGGCGCGCCGACCGCTGGGAGGCGTGGGAGTGGCTGCCCGGCGCCCACGCCGACGAGACGCGCGTCGAGGACGTCATCCGTGCCGGTGACGCCTTCCACCGCGCGGTCGCCGGGCTCGCGCGGCCCGGCTTCCTCGGCGGTCCCGGCACGAGCGACGACAGCGACAGAACCGGTGACCGCGACGGCAACGCCTGGAGCCGTGCCGACCGGATGGCCTGGGGCGAACGGCCGATGCCGCGCGATCCGTCGCTCGACCGGCTCGTCGCCGCGTTCCGCCCGGTGCAGGCACCGTCGCAACTCGTCCACGGTGACCTGCTCGGCAACGTGCTCTTCGCCGACGGGCGGCCACCCGCCGTCATCGACTGGCCGCCGTACTGGCGACCAGCCGGGCTCGGCGCGGCGATCGCCGCGGTCGATGCGGTCTGCTGGCACGCCGTGCCGCTCGTCCGGCTCGAGGGCCTCGGCGACGGCGTCGCCGAGTGGCGTCAGCTCCTGGTGCGGGCGCTCGCGTTCCGCGTCGCGACGCTGCACCAGCTGGGCGTGTGGGATGCGGCTGCAGCGGAGCTGCACCGTCCCGTCATCGACGCGCTGGTCTGAACGCAACCGACCGACGGCCTGGAGGCGCGGGGCGGGGTCGCCACGTGCCTCCAGGCCGTCAGTGGGTCCGGTCTCAGGCGCCGCGGCCGGTGATCGCGCGGATGCGCGCGACGATCCGTGGGTTGCGTGCGCCGAAGGTGAGGGCCGTGAGGCGGCGCACCGACACCGTGGCGCGGTGCACGAGCAGGCCGGTGGCCTCGGCGATGTCCGACACGGCGTGCCAGCGAGCGCGCAGGGAAGCCGGGTCGATCGCCGTGTCCGCGGCCATCCGGACGAGACGGACGAGGTCCGCGCCGTCGTGCCAGGAGGTGCTCTGGTTCTCGAAGCGGCGGAGGATCCGGTCGATCGCCGAGGCACGGTGGTTGGCGACGGCGTGCGACCAGCGGACGTCGTGCGAGACCGGATCGACGAGGATCCAGCGGGGAGCGTTGGCGTTGAGGGCGGAGAGCTGTGCGAACGTCGTCAGTGCGCCGAGGGCCACGGCCACGTCGAAGATCTGTCGGGGGCGACCGCCCACCGCGATGGCGGCGCCCGGGAAGGCCACGCGCGCAGCGCGGATCTGCGACTTCGCGACGATCACCGTGACGACGACGTCCTCGGGCGCGGCGGCCAGGGTGCTCCGGACGCGTTCGACGACCTCGTTCGTCAGCTCCGCCGGGACGTGCAGGGCCACACGGACCACGTCGTCGTCGGGCAGGAAGGCGTCGGCGAAGACGTCCACGGCGTCACGGTAGCGGGCGAGGAAGAGCGCGATCGCTCCGCCGTAGAACGGGTACCGCTCGAGCAGGATGCGCTCGTGCTCGAGACGGAGGGACGGGCCGCGGTCACCGCTGAAGCTCGTCGACCCGGTGTGCAGGACGAGTGCACGGTTCGCGAGCACCGAGGTGAATCCCTGCTCGTTGATCCGCAGGCAGAAGTCGTTCTCCTCGCCGTACCCGGGGGAGAAGACGTCGTCGAAGAGGCCGAAGCGGTCGACCATCTCGCGGCGGATGAGGAAGCAGAAGCCCATTGCGACCGGCGAGACGGTGTGCCGGGGGAGCAGGTACTTCGTCCGGCCGTGCAGCTCGCGGGTGCGACGGGGTGCGAGGGTCGCCCGCGGGTTCCGCCGGGCGTAGGGGAAGGACGCGATCGTGGCGTTGTCGCTCCGTGCGCAGACCACGCCGATCGAGTCGTCGGAAGCGAGGACCGCGGTCATCTCGTCGAGGAAGCCGGGCATCGGCACGGTGTCGCTGTTGAGCAGCAGGACGTCGTTGCCGGTGCGGTCGAGCTCGAGGACGGCACGGTTGCAGTTGCCGACGAAGCCGAGGTTCTTCCGGTTGCGGGTGTACTCGAAGCCCTCGTGGTCGCCCACGAGTTCGAGCACGCGTGCCTCGATGACGTCGACGCGCGGGCCGACGTCGTTCGCCAGCAGGACCCGGTCGACGGAGAAGTCGACCGTCTCGAGCAGCGCCTCGATGCACCGTTCGAGCCCGGGGAGGTCGTCGTAGATGGGCACGACGATCGTGACCGGACGGCGGTCGCGGGTCACCGGCGGGCCATCTTCCGGACCACGACCCCGGGGCGGGCGAGGAGCCGGCCGACGGCGCCGGAGCGCGAGCGGACCCGGTTCGCCAGCAGGCCGACGGCCGCACGGGCGCTCGTGGCGCCGAGCGATGCGTACGCCCCGGGCAGCTCGAACCAGTACCGCGCCGCCTGGGGGAGCCGGTAGCCCTCCGTGCCGACCAACGCGACCAGACGTGCGATGGCCGCGGCGTTGTCGTGGCCGGCACCCATCACGGCGGCGAGCCGGTCCGGAGCAGCCGACCCGTGCCTCCTGGCCGTGTCCGGGTCAGCCGCGTAGGCGGCGAGGGCGTCGGCGAGGGCCGACGTGTCGTCGGCGTCCACCAGCGCACCCGTGACCCCGGGCTCGATGAGTTCGGCGCTGCCGCCCTGACGGGTCGCGACGACGGCCTTGCCCAGCGTCATGTACTCGGCCGTGGTGCGGCCGAACGCCTCGATCGTGGACGGGGTGATGCAGACGTCCGCCGCCTCGATGAAGGGAGCGGGCGTGTGCTGCTCGCCGGCGAAGACGACGTGCTCGGCGACGCCGAGGGCACGGGCCCGGTCGGTGAGGCGCTGGTCCTCGCCCGGGTGCTTCCAGCTGCCGACGAAGCAGACGCTCGCGGTGATGCCGCGCTCGCGGAGCGCCCCGAGGGCGTCGACGACGCGGTGTTGACCCTTCGACTCCTCGACCCGGCCGAGGACCGTGATCCGGAGGCCGGGATCGGTCTGGGGGAAGGGCGTGACGGCAGGGGCCTCGTCCTTGGTGGCGAGGAGCCGCGCGGTGTCGACCGTCGGGTAGGCGACCGACACCTTGTCGGCGGGGATGTACTGCGCGAGGTGCTCGCGCATCGCCTCGGAGTTCGTGACCACGGCACCCGACATCAGGCCGATGTCGCCGAGGACGCCGGCGCGGCCGGTCTGGAACTGCAAGCCGTGGTCGAGGTCGCCGTACTCACGGACGAACCAGGCCTGCGGGATGCCGAGGACGGCGGCCGCGAATGAGGCCCACGGAGCGACGAGGGTGTTCGTCACGACGAGGTCCGGGCGTTCACGCTCGTACTTCCGGATGATCGCGTTCACCGCGGCGTAGTCGACCGTGGCGAAGGCTGCGCGCTCGGAAGCCGGTGCGGGTTGCGGACTCGGCAGCGCCCACCCGCGGAAACGCAGGGCGTCGTACGCCCAACCGCGCTCGTCGAGTGCCTCGATGAACTTGCCCCGAGGCGCCTTCGTGATGAAGGTCGGCGTCATCGTCGGGTCCTGTTCCTGCCAGTCCTCCACGAAGCGGAGGAGAGACCGCTCAGCCCCGCCGAGGTTCACCGGCGCGGTGGAGTGGTTGGCGAAACTGACGATCACCTTGTAACCCTACAAAGGTTTCGACGAGTGTTCGTCATCTCGGCACCTTCTGGTGTGAGTGTCACCGCGTCGGACGTGCATGTTGCAACGTGTGTGCGAGAATGTCTCGTCCCCGAATCCCTGTGAGGAGCGCCACGTTGCGCCCCGGAGGAGCCAGCACCCGAAGCATGACGTACCTGAACGAGCTCATGTCGTCGCGCGAGTTGCTGGCGAACCTCACAGCGCGAGAAGTCAAGGGCAAGTACCGCCGCACGGTCTTCGGGCAGTTGTGGTCCCTCATCAACCCGCTCGCGACGATGCTGATCTACACGATCGTGTACTCGTTCATCTTCCGGGCGCGACTCGAGGTCGGCAATCCCAGCGGGCTGAACATCTACCCGCTCTGGCTGATGTGCGGTCTGCTGCCGTGGATCTTCGCCCGCAACGTCATCAACTCGGGCATGACGTCGATCGTCGCCAACGGGTCGCTCATCAAGAAGGTCTACTTCCCGCGCATGACGCTGCCGCTCGCCGCGGTCGGTTCGTTCGGGTTCACCTGGCTGGTCGAGATGGGCGTTCTGCTCATCGTCCTCGCCATCGCCGGATCGAAGTGGTACCTCTACCTGCCCGTCATCGCGCTGACCATGGTGTTCCTCGCCATGTTCGCCGCCGGCCTCGGGCTGATGCTCTCCATCATCAACGTGCACTTCCGCGACATGCAGCACCTGGTGGGCATCGGCCTGCAGATGTGGATGTACCTGTCGCCGATCATCTACCCGCTGTCGCTCGTCGAGGACGCCGCGAACAAGGCCGGGCACCCGTGGATCATCCACGTCTACAAGCTCAACCCCATCGAGCGGTTCTCCGAGGTCTTCCGGAACCTCATGTACGACAACCGACTCCCGAACTGGACCGACCTGGTCGCGTGCGCCATCGCAGGATTCGCTTCGCTCGCACTCGGCTACTTCGTGTTCTCCCGCAACGAGAAGAAGCTGGCTGAACTGCTGTGACCGATGCCGCCGTGACCGTCGACCACGTCTCGAAGCGATTCCGCATGTACAAGGAGCGGAACGACTCGCTGAAGAGCATGGTCATGCGTGGGAAGAAGTCCGTGCACGAGGACTTCTGGGCGCTCAAGGACGTCTCCTTCGAGGTGCCGCAGGGCACCACGTTCGGCCTGATCGGCAAGAACGGATCCGGCAAGTCGACACTGCTGAAGTGCCTCGCCAAGATCCTCTGGCCGGAAGAGGGCTCGATCACCGCTCGCGGCAAGCAGGCCTCGCTGCTCGAGGTCGGCTCCGGGTTCCACCCCGAGCTGTCCGGTCGTGAGAACGTCTTCCTCAACGGGTCCATCCTCGGGATGAGCCGCAAGGAGGTCACCCGGAAGTTCGACGAGATCGTGTCCTTCTCCGGCGTCGGGCACTTCATCGACCAGCCCGTGAAGAACTACTCGTCGGGTATGTACGTGCGCCTCGGGTTCTCCGTCGCCGTCGCCGTGACCCCCGATGTGCTCGTCGTCGACGAGGTCCTCGCCGTGGGTGACGCGACCTTCCAGAAGCGCTGCCGCACCAAGTTCAAGGAGATGAAGGAGGAGGGCCGCACGGTCATCCTCGTCTCGCACTCCATGAGCACGGTCAAGGACATGTGCGACGACGTCGCTTGGCTCAACGAGGGCGAATTGAAGATGATCGGCAAGACGAACGACGTCGTCAAGGCGTACAACGAAACTGTTTGAGAGCGATAACGACCGTCTCGCTCGAAGTGGTTTGTCCGCAGCAAGACGACCCCTTGACGATCGATTTACGGGACTCATCCACCATTGCGACTCTCGCGCATCGGGGGCCAGGCGCCGTTTTTGATCTTGTGCTGCCGGACCGCAGTAGTCTGAACCGGAACGCCCTGGGGGCCGGCCGTGGCGTTTCGAGTCCGGACGCGACTTCGATTCACTGGCGCGGTCTGCCTCGCTACTAAGATGCTCAAGTGACTTCCGCACCCCTGACGCAAGACGTCCGCACGCTCCCGCGGAAGCAGCGACTACGGTTCTCCATGCTCGATGGACTCCGCTTCGCTGCTGCGCTCGGGGTTGCGTTCTTCCACTTCACCGCGAAGCAGCACCAGGCATGGGGGAGACCAGTCCCCGAGGTCTTCCCGCACTTGCACACTTTCACGTCACTGGGGTACTACGGCGTGCACTTGTTCTTTGTCATCTCCGGGTTCGTCATCCTCATGACTGCTTGGGGAAAAGACATTCCCTCCTTCGTCGCATCGAGGATCAGCCGCCTGTACCCCGCGTATCTCGTCGCTGTCCCGACGGCCGCGGTCTTGCTGGGGGTGATCTGGCTCGAGCAGAAGCACATCACCATCTATCAGGTCGCGGTGAACCTGACCATGATGCAGGGCGCATTCGGCGTGGATCACATCGACGGCGTCTACTGGACCCTCTGGGTTGAGCTGCGCTTCTATGTGCTGATTGCGCTCTTCATGCTCGTCGGCATCACCAGGCAGAGGGTCCTCGCATTTGCCGCGGTCTGGCCGGTTGCCGCCGCCCTAGCTCGCACCACCAACCAACAGTGGCTCGCTGAGGCCCTGAACGCCGATTATGCCGCTCTGTTTGCCGGAGGCATGGCGATCTACTTGCTGACGCGTCACCACCGCGACGTCGCCGCCTGGCTGGTGCTCGCGATGTCCGCGTTGCTGGCCGTCGCAGTGCCCGGCCAGGAAAGCCAAGCCACCCTCGCCAGTTCCACAGGGGTGTCCTTTTCCGGTCACACCACCGCGTTGGTCATCCTGTGCTGCTTCGGCGCCGTTGCAGTCGTCACCCTGACCCCGCTCGCTCGCGTCCACATCGGATGGTTGACTGGGCTCGGCCTCCTGACCTACCCCCTGTACCTCGTGCACGAGTGGTGGGGTTGGTGGATGATCCACCTCCTCTCGGGGAAACTGCCGAATTCCTTGGTGCTCGCCATCACTTTCGCGTTCGTTGGAGCGTTCGCTGCGCTCGTCTACTTCTTCGTGGAGAGGCCTTTCGCGCCGCGTGTGAGAACGGTCGTCGAGAAGTCCCTCCGTGAGTTGTCGACGCGTAGGTAGTTCTCGCAACCTCGCTCGTGGTCCCGTTGGTGCTTTCATCAGGGGCAAACGGACGGAACGCCGGACGATGGCTGCCGGTTCGGGCAAAAGTTGTGCAGGGACGCGCTCATCGCCTTGAATCCGCGGACGGCTCAAGGACGAGAAGTCAGCGGTCAGCGGAAGTGGTCAACCGATGCCGGCGCGCTTCCTGCCGGAGACGCCTTGCGGCGGTCTGGCGGACCCCTCAGCTCCCGGGCGTGAAGGCCTGCATCGCGCGGAACACCCGCTCGCTGCTCTTCCCATCCCGAAGAGGGAAGGCAGAGCGGGTGCGCTTCGCAAACTCGTCTGGTTGCGTGAAGCTGTTCTCGGCCAGCCGAAGGAGTTCAATCACCGCATCAGACGCTGACGTGGTCACCGGACCGAATCCGTCGCGATGGTAATCAAAGTACCCGCGCCTGCCGATGTGGCTTCCGCCGAAGAACCGATCGATGTCGAAGTGCAAGTACACCAACGGGATGTCGAGTAGGGCCGCCTCGAAGCCCAGAGAAGAGTAATCGGTCACAACGGTTCGAGCGCGTGCCAGCACGTCTTGGATGTTTTCGCTCTCGAAATCGGTGACACGCACACCAGGGTGCATGGCGAAGTCAGAGAGATAGGGCTTCATGTTCGGGTGCGGCATGAACACGACCTCGCATCCCTGCTCTTCCGCCGCGGCGACGAGTTCACTCGAGGAGAGCAGATCGCTGTATTCGCGGGCGTAGTCGCTCGAGGAGAACGACTCCGACCGGGACCGTAGGCCGGTTGTCGGATCCACCGCGCCGAGAAGGTAGTGCCGCCAGGTCGGCATGATGACGATCAGATTCCGATCAGCGATGGGGACCGCCAGCCGTTTCGCAAGCAGCTTGTCATGGCGAGGCATGCCCGTGAGTACCACCTCGCGATCTGTGAACGTGTAATGGCCATCGCCAGCGATCGATGCTTGCTCGTCGACTGTGGTCGTGACGAACAACCTGAACGGCTTGTTGTTCAGCCATCGCGACAGGTCGTAGTTGATCACGCCGTGTTGGAGGAAGGTGAAGTGGTAGCGCTGTCTGCCGAACCGTCGGGTGGGCAGGGGCTGCACAACCGGCTGGTCCGCGTGGGACGACGCGTAGTGGACTGCCGACATCATCAAGAGTTCCCAGTCTCTGGAACCGTGCGCCACGAGGCGGAACCCCTCGGCCTGCAGACGGTTCCAGTCCCCGGACCCCGGATGCAGCACGAACCAGGAGTTGACTCGTGGGTGATTCTCGCGAACGTAGCGGTAGAGGTGTTCCGCGTTGTCGTTCGCCGCGTGGATCTTGTCCATGAACACCCAGGCATCGGCGAAACGCCGCCGAACCCGCTCCGACCGGAGCTGGGCAGACATCCTGCGTTCCGCAAGGGAAGTCCGAGAGAATCTCGAGCGAAGTTGTCGGAGTTCATTCCGAACGTCCCCGGCGATCCACTGCGCGGACTTCTGGCCGTCCTGAGTGAAGCGACGGTAGACGGCGCGACGCTGTCGAACGATGGTGGGTTCGAGCTGCGCGCGAGAGAAACTCTCGGAGACAAGCGAGACTTCGCGGGTCGAAGCCAAGAGGCGACGGCCTTCGACATGAACCTCGATGCGATGCCCGTTCGGGACCCACAGATGGCGACGCTTGAGGAGTTCGCGGCCGTAGAAACTGAGGACCTCAGTCGTCGCGTGAGCCGGAGCGACCTCCACGCCGTCGACGACGATGTGTGTATCGGGAAGGTTTCCGGTGAACCAGAAGCTGAGGTGGCTCAACTGCGCACGCTCGTCGACTTCGATCAGACGCGCTTCGACCGGACGGTACACGGACGCCTCGTACCCGACCAGGAGAGCGAATCGGACTGCGAACTCCACGCCCATCACATCGAAGGACTTGATCGAGTCCTTGCTCAGACCCGCGAGCATGTCACCGACGAGCCCATGGAAGCGGGGGAACGCCTCGACCGGAGCGCCAGCGCTCGGCGAGTGCATGGCGCGTTCGTTCTTGAAGTACCAGAAGAGGTCGTAGAGGACAGTGTTCTCGAGCCACCGCGGTACTGCACCCTGCTCCTGCGCGATGCGGAGGATGTCGAGGTAGCCGAACTCGATGACGTCGTCGTACTTCTCGCGCATCGAGTAACTCGTCTGGATCAAAGAGGACTGGTCGCCTCGCCTCCGGTAGTGGTACTTCGCCGACGCGAGCAGGCCCACTTTGGGATGGGTCTGGAGCAGGAGATACCGCGCGATGAAGTGGGCGTCCTCGAAGTTCGGCTTGACGCGTTCGTCGAACGTCAGCCCTGCTTCGATCACTCGCTCGGTTCGGAGGAAGGCAGAGGCTGCACTGAGCTGGATCATCGGCTCGGCCGTCAGGTGTGCAATGCGCGTCCCCTGAGCGAACTTGCCCCGCAACGGATGCTGGTCGTTCAACTCGGTGCCCTCATTGTCGAGGTAGATGAGATGAGCCGAGAGCAGCGCGATGTCCTTCGACCCGTGAAGTCGGATGAACTTCAACGCTTGGGCGAAGTAGTCGGGATGCAGCACATCATCAGGGTCAGGGAAGGTCAACCACTGTCCTCGAGCGTGCACCAGCCCCGTGTTGCGCGCAGCAGCAGCGCCACCGTTCTCCTGGCGGATGAGTCGTGCGTGGTGGCCCGGATGGGCGGAAATCCATCTCTCGATGAGCGACGCGCTTGCGTCTGTCGCGCCGTCATCGACGAAGATGTACTCGACATCCGCGGCTGGAGCGTTCTGGAGCTCGAGCGAACTCAGGAAGTCCGGCAGCCACCGCTCGACGTTGTACGTCGGGATCACTGCAGAGATCGTGGGCGCTTCGTTCGACAACGTCTTCTCGTGCATGGAACTTTCTCGGTCGCTGGCTGCTGGTCTCGGTAGCGCGCTCGGATCAGCGAGTGCCCCAACAGATGAGTCTAGGTCGAGACTGCGGTCCGCTAGGCTCCCGGAGCGACTGACAGCTGCTCATCGCCGGGGAAACGGGCGTGCAGGTGACTCGAGAGGACGGATTCATCGTGACAACCGCGGTCAACGCTGAACGCTACGACTTCAAGATGGCGGCCGTGATCGCGGTCTACAACGTCGCGAGGTACCTGCCCGAGTTCCTCGCTTCTCTCGAAGCGCAGACCCTTCCAGTCGAGCAGGTCCAAGTGATCTTCGTCAACGACGGCTCCACGGATGAGAGCCTGGAAGTCCTCGAGTACTGGGCACGTGACCGCGCGTCGCATGTCACCGTCGTGGACCAGGACAACCAGTGGGTTGCAGCCGCACGTAACGCCGGCATCCGACACCTTCGAGCGCAGTGGGTGACTTTCGCCGACCCGGACGACGTTTTCGACGTCAACTACTTCGCGGAGGTCGAGAAGTTCATTGAGCTCCACGGTGACGACTCTGTCGGCATGCTCGTAACGCACCAGATGCGCCTGAATGAGCAACGCGAACTCGCGAACACGCACCCACTGCGCACCAAGTTCTCGCGCGGCTCGCGCATCGTCGACCTCGCGGATGACCCGATCATCCAGCTCGCTGTCAACTCGGCGTTCTTCCGAGTAGACCAGATCGCATCGGCCGGAGTCGCTTTCGACGACCGCGTTCGTCCGGTGTTCGAGGACGCCCACTTCATCGGTCAGTACCTGCTCACGCTCGAGACCGCGCGGGTCGGGATCCTGGCATCTGCGAAGTACCACTACCGAGTCCGCGGTGACGGAACCTCGTTGATGGAGTCGCACTTCGACAAGCCGACCAAGTACACCAGCGTCCTGGAATACGGGATGCTCGACCTTCTCGGGCGCGCTCAGCACGCCCGAGGAGCCGTCCCGAGATGGCTCGAGTACATGGTCCTCTACGACCTGTTCTGGTATTTCAAGAACGAGCGGGCGCTCAACTCCCCGTCGGCGCTCGCGCCCAGCGAAGTCTTTGACACCTTCCATTCCCTGGTGGCGAAGGTCCGCTCCCGACTGAGTGCCGACGCCATCATCGCGTTCGACATCATGGGTGTGGAGTTCGCAGTCAGGAAGACGCTGCTCGACGGGTACGGGATTTCCTCCCACCGACCGAACTACGTGCGATTGGCTCGCGTCGATGAGGGACCGCAGCACGTCAAGCTGAGCTACTGGTTCAGCGGGAACCTTCCGGCCGAAGAGTTCCGGGTCGACGGAGAGAAGGCCACACCGGTGTTCGACACGGTGCAGGAGTACGTTTTCTACGGTCGTGCCGTGATGAAGCAGCGCCACGTCTGGCTCCGGCGCGGAAAGCTCACCACCGCGGCGCTCGACGGAACAACCATGCCGATCGCGACCGAGGAGACCCTCGGGCTGGAAACGACGCTGAACCGACACCAATTGCATCCGCTGATCATGAAGCAACGAGAAGCGTCAGCACCAAGATGGAATGATCTCGACGTCTCGTTCACGCGCAAGGCCCGTCGGGTAGTGGGCAACGCGCTCCGAGAAGCGCGATCAGGTGCGGTAGGACGGCGGGCCGCTGACACAATGATCGGTCTCCGCGCGCGGTCGAGACGGTATCGCTCGGAGTTCTCGAACGCGTGGGTGTTCATGGACCGAGACACGAATGCTAACGACAACGCCGAGCACCTGTACCGCTGGGTGAATGGCAACCATCCGGAGATCAACGCTTGGTTCGTTCTCCGGAGAGAATCTCGCGATTGGGCGAGGCTGGAACGTGAAGGCTTCCGTTTGGTCGCGTACGGCAGCCCTCGATGGAAGGCGCTCCTGCTCCACGCGATCCATCTGGCGTCCTCCCACATCGACCAGTACGTCGTCGACCCGCTCGACCAGCGGCGCTACGGAAGGCTGCCATTCCGCTTCACCTGGCTCCAGCACGGAGTCACGAACTACGACATCTCTCGATGGGTCAACCCGAAGCCCGTCGAGGTGTTCGTCACGGTAACGCCGCAAGAACGCGAGGCCATCGCTGGAACAGGCCCGTACTTCTTCAGCGATCGGGAGGTCGTGCTCACTGGTTTCCCGCGCCACGATGAACTCCTCAGGAAACGAGACGCCGTTCCCGATGTCGAGCGCGACCTCCTGCTGATCATGCCCACTTGGCGCAAGAAGCTCGCCGGGAAGCAGGTTGCCGGTAGCAATGAGCGCGTCAAGAACCCCGACTTCATGAACAGCGTCTACGCGCGCGCGTTCAACAGCCTCATCGGTTCACCGCGCCTTCGCGAAGAGGCGCGGCGCTCGGGGAAGCGGGTGGTTTTCATGCCGCATCCGAACATGCAGCCGTACCTCTCCGACTTTGAGATCCCGGCGTGGGTCGAAGTGTGGGACTTCGAAACCCGGAACGTGCAGGACGTCATCGCGCGCGCAGCTCTGGTCGTGACCGACTACTCCTCCCTGGGGTTCGAAGCAGCCTTCCTGGACGTGCCGCTCGTGTACTTCCAGTTCGATGCTGCGTCCTTCTTCGACGGAACCCATGTGGGCCGGCGTGGGTACTTCGACTACGAACGCGACGGATTCGGGCCGGTTGCGCTCGACGTCGAGTCGGTGGAGGAAGCTGTTGTGCAGGTCGCTGCGGGGGGCTGGCAGTCGGCTCCTGTCTACCTCGGACGAACGAAGGAAGCCTTCGTGACTCGTGACGAGCGCAACTGCGAGCGCGTGTTCAAGGCGATGCTCGCGATCGACGGCGCGCCACGGCTCTCGATGGAGAAGGACGAACCGAAGACGACAGCTGCGCCGCGACTCAGTTGACGTCCGGGAGGTGGAGACGCGCCTCGAGCATGTTGTGGTCCGACGGAATCACTGACGTGCCCGGGTTCCAGTTGTTGACGAACTCGTCGCTGCCCTGGATGCCCTGCGTCAGGATGTAGTCGATGCGCTGGCCGTCCTTGTTCGGGTCATCGGCCTGTTTCGAGGGTGGCTGGTAGTTGTTGTAGGTCGTCTTGGCGGTGCCGTACCGGTGCTGTGATGCCGAGGCGTCGTAGAAGCCACCGCGGATGAGCGTTGGCTGTGCTCCGTCGATCGCGTCCTCCGGGTAGCGGCTGTCGTTGAGGTCGCCACCGAGAACGACCGGGAGACGCTTGCCGGACGCGTTCGGGGTGTTGATCCGATTGAGCGCGGCGAGGAGCTGCGTCGAGTTCTGACCGAGCAGCGTCTTGCGGGGCTGACTGTAGGAGCTCGAGGGGATTCCGTAGTGCGCGGCGACGACGTAGAACGTGGTTCCACTGCCGTCCTTGGCCTGGAGCTTCGCCCAAGGGGTGTTCGTGTCCGGGGCAGCCGACGCCGGATAGACCTCGTAGTCCTTGATGCCGGCGAGAACGCCGTGGTCGAGCACCGAGTACTTGGCCGGGTTGTAGAGGATTCGGTTCCCCTGGTGGGACTTGCTGACCGTCATGGGCGACGAATCGACGAGCTGCAGGTTCGGCAGACGTCGGTCGAGGTCGAGGTAGGCCTGCGTCGAACCGCTGCCGTTGGACAGGCCGCTTGCCTCGAGGACCGTGAGGACGTCTGGGTCCTTGGCGTTGATCGTGCTCGCGATCGCCGGCGCCCGGGTGGACCAGCCCGGGGCACCGTTCGTCTCGCATCCGGAGCAGAGGACGTTATAGCTCGCGACGTGCACGGCGAGGTCCGAGGCGACCGGCTTCGTCGGCGTCGGCCACGCGCTCACCTGCGCCGACTTCCTGACGTAGGTCGGGTTGAAGTAGGTGTTGCGTGCCATCGCTCGGACGTAGATCGGGTTCCCGTACGCGACGGAGGTGAGATCGCTGCCCGAACCCGGAAGGGTCCACGTCCTCGTTGCCGGATCGAACGCTGACGACCACGGCGTGTAATGCGCAGTCCACCGATCAGGAGTCCGGTTCTCGTTCGGTCCCGCGGACCACCGGATCTGGTAGTCGCTCGCGTTCGCGACCTCAGGGATCGAGACTGTCACACCATTGGAAGCGGGCTTCGCCGTGATCGTGCCGAAGGTCTCGACGGCATTGGGCTGCAGCTTCGTCGTGACGGTCTTCGCCCATGCACCCGCTGTCGTGCCGTTCTTCGCTGCGACCGTCACGTAGTAGGTCGCGCCCGGCTGCAGCTTCGTCATCCACGCGCCGACGACGGAGGAATCCCGGTACGTCGGGCTGCCGAGGTCTGACCGGGTCGACCACTTGAGGACGTAGCTCGTGGCGTTCGAAACGGCGTTCCACTTCACCTTGACGCTCTTCCCGGCCCAGTCCTGTGTCGCCTTGCTCACACCGGTCACCTGCGCCGGTTTGGTTGCGGCGACGGCTGGTACGGCCACCGTGGCTGATGCGATGGCGAGTGCGCCGATGACAGCGACACGAGTGATCCAACGACGTGACATGTCGACCCCCTGATCTGATCTTCCCTCGACGCTAGACTGTCTCGGCTCCTGTCGGTAGCCGCCGAATGGGGGACGGATGACGAGGAGCTCGAGAACGTGAGAACGCCCCTGCTCTCGGTCGTGATCCCGGCGCACGACGCGGAACCGTGGATCGGTGAGCTGCTCGAGAGCGTTCTCGAGCAGGACGTCGAAGCGATGGAGGTCATCGTCGTCGATGACCGGTCTGCGGACCGTACGGGTCCCCTCGTAGACGCCGTCGCAGCCGCTGACGAGCGGGTCCGGCGGGTCCCGTCGCGAGCGCCTGGGGGCGCGGCGGCCCGGAACACCGGCGTTGCCGTCGCGCGTGGGGAGTACCTGGTCTTCGCGGACGCTGACGACGTGGTCCCGAGCGGGGCGTACCGAGCCATGGTCGAGTCGCTCGTCCGATCAGGGTCCGACCTGGCAATCGGCGATCACCTGAAGTTCTCGCCGAACCGGACGTGGAGCCCGACGAAGCGCTGGTACTCGTTCGAAGCCGCCCTGCACGGCACGACCCTCCGTGAGACGCCCGCGCTCCTCACCGGTCGGGCCTGCTGGAACCGTGTGTTCCGTCGATCGTTCTGGGTGGGCGAGGAGATCCACTTCCCGGAGGTCGGACACGCCGACGACATCATGCCCATGACGCGAGCTGTCGTCCGGGCTTCCGCCATCGACGTCGTTCCGCAGTGCGTTTACCTGTACCGCGAGCGCCTCGGAGGGGCCGCTGACTCGATGTCGAACCGGACGGACGAGGCAGCACTCCTCGACTACCTCCGCGAAGAACTCGCATGCGCGCGCTTGGTGGGTGCGACGACGCCGGAACTCGCCCGTCAGCAGGCGTTGCTGGTCCTCGACGCCGACGGGTGGGTGCATGTCGACCGGTACTTCGCGCAGCTCCCGAACGGGGCCGTCGTGCCGGAGACCGTCCGGAGCGCGGTGTCCGCGCTGCTGCGGGAGCTCGACCCGACGACGATCAACGACGTCGCCGCCGCGCGTCGCTGCCTCTTCGCCCTGTTGTGGACCGGCGACTACGTCGCCGCGGCGACCTTCGCCGCCGCTGTGCGGAACCGCGAAGCCGATCCTGCGGCCTTCCTCGGCGGTTGGCTCGGAGCCGTCCAGGTGCTGGTTGAGTCGTCGGCCCTGCCGGAGTTGGATCCGGCGGCGCTCGTCCAGGAGGGGGTGGTGACCGCGTTCCTCCAGCAGGCGGAACGGATCGGTCCCGACGCGCTCGAGCCCTTGGTCGGCGACGCTGTCAGGGTCGTCGAGTCCTCGACGGGCGCGATGCCACACCGCTCCGAGCTCCTCGAAGCGATGTACCGAGCGCTCGTCTCCGCGGATGCCGACGCGGTCCATCTCGTCTCCGAGCTCCGCGCGCACGCACCGGTCGTCGTCGACGATGTGGTCCCCGATGTAGATTCGCTCGTCGTTCACGGCCCGGCGCTCGGTGAGTCCCTGGCAGGGAGCATGCGCCTGACCCTGAACGATGGTTCCTCTTCTTCGACGACCGTCGCGACGACATCGAGCGGCCGGTGGAGCGGCTCGATCACGGCAGAGGGACTCGACCCCGGTCGATGGTCGGTCAGCGCGACCTTCCGACTCTCCACGGTCGACGTCACCGTCCCGGTCGTGACGGCGCGGATGCCCCTACCGCCGCTGAGGGACGAGTTCCTGCTCCAGCCGCTCAGCGATCGACGCAACGGGTGGCGGTTCCTCATCGATCGGCGAGCGAGGCGAGGAGCGCTGGAACGCGCGCGATCCATCGTTGGTCGAATCCGCCGCCCCCGGAGCTGAGTGCCGCTCCGGTAGCATCGGCGGGTGCATCGACCAAGGAGAGGGACGGAACGGCCCCAGCGGGGCTTCCGTGCCGACATCCAGGGACTGCGTGCCGTCGCGATCGCGCTGGTGATCCTGTACCACCTCTGGCCCAGTCGCCTGTCCGGAGGCTACGTCGGCGTGGACGTCTTCTTCGTGATCTCCGGGTTCCTCATCACGGGACACATCCTCAAGGCCGCGGAACGGGAACGACCCGTTCCGATGCTCATCGGGTTCTACGCTCGTCGCATCCGTCGCCTCGCCCCGGCCGCGGTGGTCGTGCTCGCGTTCGTCCTGGCGTTCACGCTGCTGCTGCTGCCGGCCTCGTCCTGGGGGGCGACCGGATCCAACGTCCTCGCCGCGTCGTTGTTCTCCGAAAACTGGTACCTCGCCGCGCAGTCGGTCAGCTACCTCGACGCGAGCGCCACGCCGTCGGCGCTCCAGCACTTCTGGTCCCTGTCGGTCGAGGAGCAGTTCTACATCGTCTGGCCGTTGATCCTCCTCGCGGCGATCGCCGTGATCGCTCGACGGCGCGGCACGTGGTTGATCGCCGTCATCGCAGCCGTCGGCGTGCTGAGCTTCGCCTGGGGTGTCGTGCACACCCACACCAATCCGGACGTTGCCTTCTTCGACACGAGTGCGAGGGCGTGGCAGTTCGCGGTCGGGGCCCTCGTCGCGTTCATCCCCGGGCTCGGTCGCGCCGCACGCCTGTGGTTGCCGTGGGTGGGGCTCGGAGCCATCGCGGTCGCCGCCGTGGCCTTCACCGAGTCGACCCCGTTCCCCGGGGTCGCGGCGCTGTTGCCGACCCTGGGCGCGGCGGCGATGATCGCTGGTCGGGCCCCGGCCGAAGCGCCTTGGTCGTTCGGGTTCCTCGCGTCGTTCGGGCCGGTCCGGTGGCTCGGCGACGTCTCGTACTCGGCGTACCTCTGGCACTGGCCGTTGATCATCCTGCTACCCCAGGCGCTCGGCGTGGAACTCGACCTCCGGCTGAAGGTCGTCGTCCTGGCTGCGACGGTCGTCCTCGCGTCGGCGTCCTACCGCTGGGTCGAGACCCCCGTCCGCACGAGCCCGATCCTCACCAAGCGCCGTCGGCGGAGTTTCATCGCCGGTGCAGCGACCCTCGCGGTCCTCGTCGCTGGGTGCTTCGGGACCGTCAGCGTCGCGAATGCGAAGATGCAGGCCGCCGACGACCGCCTGCTTGCCCAGGTCGCCGGGGGGAAGGCGTGCTTCGGTGCGGCAGCGGTCGATGATGCGTCCTGTGCCGACCCCTGGGGTCAGATCGACAAGGCGGACGTGCCAGCCCCGTTGTCGGACAAGCCGCTCGTCTGGAAAGACGACTGCATCGACGACATCACCGAGAACACCGAGAAGTACTGCACCTACGGCGACGCCGCCGCATCCGACACCCTCCTGCTTTGGGGTGATTCGCATGCCGGCGCGTGGTCGAGCGCCTTTGATGTCGCGGGCAAGCTGGACCATGTGAAGGTCATCGTGGCTGCGCGGAATCGGTGCCCCTCGAGCATGGACGCTCCGGTCGGGACCACCTACGGCGACGTGATCCCGACCCAGCAGCGCGCGTGGTGCGACGCCCGCAACGACTGGGTCATGTCCACACTCGTCCCGCACGCGGATCGGGTCGTCCTCGCGGACCTCTGGGCGAACTACCGGTTCGCCGGCGCCGCGTCGGCTCAAGCGGACGGCTACGCCTCCCTCGTGGACCGGGTCCGGAGCGCTGACAAGACCGTCACGATGCTGCAGCACGTGCCACTCACGGGTCAGACACTCGAAGACAAGGTGATCGGCCCGTCGTGTCTCGCAACCGGACGGGCGTGCACGAACGACGTCGCCCACGCGCTCCCCTCGTCGACGTCCCTGCCGCAGCGACTCCTGGTCGACAAGGGGTACGGCGACACGGTTCGATGGGTCCCGGTGGAGTCGCAGTTCTGTCATGACGGGCGGTGCTACTCCGCGATCGGAGGTGTGTCGGTGTACTTCGACGGCTCTCACCTGTCGAACACGTACAGCGCGTCCCTCGGCCCGTGGCTGGCAACTGCTCTTGCGCACACGAAACCCCTGAGCGTCGTCCACTGACGGACGCTGGCGGAACGATTCGTGAGTGAGAATAGCTCTTGTGCGTCGTCCCCGTTTCCTCGTCGTCAGTCTTGCCGTGGTCGTCACTGCGTTCGCCGTGCCGGTCTTCGCAGTGGAACCCACTGCGCCGCAGGCCGCCGGAATCGAGCCCGAGCATGATCTGCGCGTTGCCGTGGTCGGCGACTCGCTCAGCGCGGGTCGATCCGGCTTCCTCGGCAACGGCCTCGACGACGAGAGCTGGATGACGTACGCGAAGGGCGACGGCATCGACTTTGCTGGTGGGTGGGCCCGCGCAGGGGCAACACCCGATGAGATGGCCGCGGCGGTGACGCCGATCCGTGACGTTGACGTGCTCGTGATCCTCGCCGGCACGAACGCGGTGCGCACCGGCGAGACGTTCGAAGAGGAGCGCGCGGCCTACGAGAAGATCGTGACTACAGTCGGCGCCCGCGAGGTCATCGTCTCCGACCTCCCGCCCTACCGGTGGAAGCCGTTCGCCGCCCAGGAGTACGGTCGGGCGCTGCAGCGGTTCGTGAACGATCAAGGCTGGCGCTGGGCAGATCCCTGGGTTTTCGCGCGGTCCGGTTCTTCTTGGGCTCCTGGCGTGACGACGGACGGTACTCACCCGGCCGACGCCGCCGAGTACCGTCGCCTCGGTGAGGCCTTCCACAACATCATCCTCGCAGTGGGGTCGGCCACGACGGCGTGAGGGCCAGGCCCGACGATCGGGCAGTCCTTTCGGAATCGATACCATGAGGCATGCTCTCGACGTCGACCGTCCCGGATCAGCTCGAGACGCGCAGTCGTCGGGTGGACCGTTCAGTTGCAGTCGACCTGGTGCGCGTCATCGGTGTCGTCGCGATCGTCGCCGGTCACACCTGGGACCAGCGGCACTTCGCACAGGCGGGCCTGTACACGTGGCACGTCCCGGTGTTCTTCGTCCTCACGGGATACCTCTGGAAGGCAGGCCGCTCTACCCGAGATGAGCTGGGACGCCGTTCGCGTACGTTGCTCGTGCCGTACCTGAGCTGGCTCGTCCTCGTGACGCTGGTCTGGACCACGTTCCGCGCGCTGATGGGCGACGATCTCGACACACGGACGCTCGCGCTCCTCCCGCTCGGTGGCGACTGGATCTCGCGCCCGTACTCGGCCTTCTGGTTCGTCACCTGCCTCTTCGTCGCTGCTGTGCTCATGCGCTGGCTCGAGCGGCTGCACCCGTTCATGCCCTGGTTCGTCGCGGGCGTGGGGATCGCCTGGTGCATCGTCGACCGCTACCCGATCTCGCACATTCCGGAATCGGCTGGCACCGCGATGCCCGCCCTGGCATTCCTGTTGGCGGGCATGATGCTCCGGCGGGCTCGCGACACCATCGACCGCCCGCTCGCAGTCGGTCTAGTGCTCCTGGTACCGGCGTGGTGGCTCGGCTGGTCGGGGGCTCTCGAGACGTTGAACGTGAAAGGTGGCAACCTCGGCACGCCGTTGTTGAGTGTGCTGATGGCATGCGCGATCTCCTGCGGGATGCTGCTTGTCGCCGAGAGCCTGGAACACTTCATCCCGCGTTGGGGCCGATCGGTGATCTTCACGGTCGCTGCGTGCGCGATCCCGATGATCCTCCTGCACACGCTCTCGCTGGCCATCACTGAGCGGCTCGGCTACCCGTCGTCGAAGTGGACCTTCCTCATCGCCTACTTCGCGCCGCTCCTGGTGGCGCTGGTTCTGCGCCTGACACCAGCGAAGCGGATCCTCTTCTAGCGACGGACCTCGTCCAGCAACTCCGCGTACCGCCTCGACCGCGCGAACGGCGCCAGCCGCCGGCTGAACTCCTCCGCCGACTCGGCGCCGCCGTCGGGCCCGCGCAGCAGTGCCGCGAGCGAACTCGCAGCGTCGCTCGTGTCGAACCACCGGATCCACCGTTCGTCCCCGAACTCCGCCCGCAGGTGTGCCTCGTCGGGCAGGACGGACGGCACCCCGAACGACGCCGCCAGGTGCAGGCTGCCGGAGTTGAGCACCCGCCGGTAGGGGAACACCGCGGTGTCCGCCGCCCGGAACCACCGCTGCACGTCGACGTCGTCGACGTGCACGTGCTCGCGGACGGCTCGGAGGTCGTCGCCGAGGAGCCGATCGATCTCGACGCGGTCGTGGTCCGACGTCCGGCCGGCGAGCAACAGCACCGGCCGCGCCGCGGGCTCGAGACGCCGCACCGCTTCGACGAGGACGTCGAGTCCCTTGTACGGACGCATCTGCCCGAACGCCAGGACGGCGTGATCCGCGTCGCCGAGGCCGAACGACCCCCGGGCTTCCGCGCGCGTGATCGTGGCCGGGTACACGCCCTGGTAGCTGAAGTGGGGGATGTGCACGACGCGGTCGGGGTCGAGCTCGTAGTAGGGCGCGACGGCCGCGGTGGTGTCCACGTTCATCACGTGCACGGCGTCGGCGGTCGCCGCCAGGTACCGGTTCAGCTCGAGTTCGAGCTCGAGGTGCCGGGCGTCGTGTGGCAGGACGTTGTGGATCGTCCACACGAGGCGGGTGCCTCGTGTTCGGGCTGCGTCGACGGCCGCGCGGAAGCGGTCGAGTCGAGCACGTGCCTCGGAGAGGTCGTCGTCGGCGCGCTGCACGATCGGGGCAGTCCAGTGCATGTGGAACACGTCACCGGTGCCGAGGTGCCCGAGGTGTTGCTCGAGCTGCTCGAGACGGAGGCTCTCGAGGACGTTCCACCCTCGGGCACGAGGGGCGAGCAGCATCAGGTTCAGGTACGGGTTGTCCCGGTAGGCGGGGAACACCGCGAGGGAGCGATCGGGCACCGCCCGATCCTACGGTGCGACGTCAGTCGAGCGTGGACACGATGTACTCGGCCTCGTGCAGGACTGAACAGAACGCCAGGCCTTCGTGGTCGAGTGCATCCCGCTTCCGGATGACTGCGCCGCACACTGCGCACTTGGTCGTGAAGGTCGACCGCATTGCATCAGAGAGGAGCGACATACGAGAGATCCTGCTCCGCCAAGGTTAACGGCGAGCCGCGTTTGGCTCTGAGGACGGTGAACGTGCCCGAAGAATCGGCCTCAGAGACGACGAACGCTCGCTTCGGGCTCTACCCTGACGGAGGGCGGATACGGCCGCCCGCGGGCCTCACAGCGCCCGCACGACCCCCTCGACGCCGTCGACCGCCGGCACCACCACCGCGAAGTCCCCGTCCACCACACGCTGCCCCTCCACGGCCCACACGATGTTCCGCGCCCCTGGCTGCGGTACGAACGGCGACGCACCCGCGCTGACGACCAGCACCGTCACCTCGTCGAGCCCGCTCGACCCCCGGTACCAGGACGTCGGCATGTCGACCTGCACCACGTGCCCAGCACCTTCGAGCGCGGCGACGAGCGCGGTCACGTCCGCGACCCTGGTGCCGTCGTGCTTCACCGCGACGCGGAACCCCACGGCGCCCTCTTCCCGGACGACGACGGGCCGCGAGGACCGAACCATCACGGCGTGCCCCTTCGGCAGCCCCGGCTCGACGCCGAGGTACCGCAGGCCGGCGGCGTCGTAGCGGTCGACCGCGTCGGCTGACGGGTAGCGCCCACGCCACCGCTCGTCGAAGATGCGCCGGTTGTCGACGCGGGCGTCGTCACGGCCGGGTGTCCGGCTCTCGTGGTGCACGACGACGGACGACGGCACGACGACGAACGTCGAGCCGACCGGTGACGACCCGAGCGCGCGGAGGCACAGGTCGACGTCCTCCAGGCCGTTCGCGTACACGGGGTCGAACCCGTGCCAGCGGATGAGGTCGGCGGCCCGGAATGCGGCAGCAGCAGCCGTGATCGCGGAGAACCGAGCCGGAGCGGAGCCGGGCCCAGATCCGGAACCGGACCCAGCGGAGCCGGGCCGAGAGGAGCCGGACCCGGACCCGACGCCCCCGAAGGCCCGCTCGGCATCGTGCCGCGGGTGGTCGCCGAGGAAGTGCCAGGGCAGCACCTTGTCCCCGCCGAACACGGTGCCGGCGGCCTGCACGACACCGTCCGGGTAGACGAGGAGCGGCTGCGCGCCGAGGACGGCACGGTCGCGCAGCGCCGCGACCAGGGGCCGGAGCCAGCCGGTGGTCACCTCGGTGTCGTTGTTGAGCATGACGACGGTCCCGCCGCTGGAACGGGCGAGCCCGAGGTCGCTGCCGAGCGCGAAGTTCCGGTTCCGGTCCTCGCGCTGCAGCAGCACGCGCGGCTCGTCACGGAACCAGGCGCCGAGGATCGCGGAGACGGAGCGCGGCGACCCGTTGTCGACGAGGACGACCTCGACGCGGTCGCCGTCGTGGTCCGCGGCGCCGAGCACGGCGTCCACGGCACGGCGGGTCATCGTCCAGTCGCGGTAGACGGGCACGACGACCGACACGAGCGCCGCGTCGCGGGTCGGCGCGGCGGCCGCCAGGGCGTCCCAGTCGATGCGGTGCCGGGCGAGGGCGACCTCTTGCCACGAGGCCGGCTGGGCCGACGACACCCGTCGCGGGTCGCGCACGTTGTCGTAGTCGACGCCGATGACCGGCACGTACGCGGGCACCCCGAACCGCTCCCCGATGCGGAGCAGCCACTCCCAGTCGATCCAGCGGCGGAGGGTCTCGTCGAACGGACCGACGCCGGCGGCGACGTCCCGCCGGACGACGAGCGCGTTGAGGTCGATGAAGTTGCCGGCGAGCAGGTCCTCGAGCGAGCCGTCCTCGCCGCGGTACGTCTCCACCGGCGCGGTGGAGTCGTCCGCGTTGTTCGCGCCGATCATCCGGACGCCGGTGTGCACGCCGGCGCCGTCGGTCTCGAGCAGCGCCGCGAGGGCGGCGGACAGGTGTTCGGGCCGCCAGGTGTTGTCGGCGTCGAGGAACGCGACGAAGTCACCCCGGACCGCCGTGAGCCCGGTGTTCCGGGCGGCGCCCGCACCACCGTTCTCCCGCTCGATCAGGCGGATGCGCGGCTCGTCGGCGGCGATGCGCCGCACGACGTCGACGGTGTCGTCGCCGGATCCGTCATCGACGACGACGAGCTCCCAGTTCGCGTGCTGCTGCGCGCGCACCGACGCGATCGCGGCACCGACCACGTCGGCGCGCCGGTACACCGGCATCACGACGGAGACGAGCGGCTGTTCGGTGTCGCGGCGCGCGGCTCCGCGCGGGTACCGGGCGAGCGCCTCGGCCGTCTCCGGGCCGTCCCACGCGGCCCGGTAGCGACGCCGGGTCCGGTGCTGCGCGTCGGCGAAGGCGCGAGCCGTCAGCAGGGCCGCCGCACGCGCGGCGCCCCACGTGGGTGCGTGCCCACGACGGCCTGGAGGCGCGGGGAGCGCGGTCGCGTCCGTCGCGTTCCGCAGGAAGTGACGGAGCGCATCGAGCGTGGACGCCGGACGGTCGGCCGCCGGCAACGAGGCCGCGTACACGCCGGCGTCGAAGAGCGGGCCGGTCTGGAAGAGCTCGGGCCCTTCCTGGTGGAGTGCGTCGTACCAGGACATCGCTGGCACGGGCTGGTGCTCGCGCATCCACTCGTGCTCCACGAGCGGGCTGAGCGACAGGCCACGCTGCCCGTCGTTGTGCACGTAGAAGGCGATCGCCTCGTCGTCCGTGTCGAACGTCCGGCCGGTCTGGGCCTCGAGGTACGCGCGGTCGAGCACACCGAACTCGGCGATGCGCCGGGCCCAGCGGTCGAGGCGGTCGGTGACGGTCAGCGGCTTCTCGTTGCCACGGAACGGGCGGGCGAGCCGGCGTGCGACCCGACCGATGCCCCCACGGTCGGCCATCAGCGGCGCCCCGGCAGACGCGAGGCGACCTTGGCGATGGCCTGACCGGTGCGGAACGACCGGCTGGCGCGCAGGTCGTCGAGCTCGCGGCGCAGGCGGGTGACCTCGTCGGCGGCGTTCGCGGAGGCGACCTCGGCCGCGGTGAGGTCGAGCGGGAGGACCGCGGCCCACCGTGCCTCGAGCGCCTGCGCCCGGTCCTCGAGCGGAGCCGCCAGCGAGGCGTCGATGCGCGCACGTGCTGAGGCGAGCGTGCCGGGGGCGACGACCTCGGCGAATCGGTCCACGATGCCCGCGACGGTGTCGGCACCGGTCCGGTGCGTCCGCGACGACCACGGGACCGACGGGGGAGCGGAGCGGACGACCACGAGCTGCAGCGCCCGTCGGTTCGCCGTGACGACCTCGGCGGGCGTCGGGTCCACGAGCACAGCGACCGTGACGAGGTCGTCCGGGTTCGGGGTGTCGGAGGCGACCGTCCACCGGGCCGGGGCCGTCGTGCCGGCGGGGAGCCGCGCCTCCAGGCCGAACCCGTCCCCGAAGGCCGCGTCGATCTCGCGGACCAGCGCGTCTGCGTCCTGGGCGTGCCGCAGGTCGACGGCGAGCCGCGGTGCCGGACCGGCGGGGACCAGCGCGTCGGCGAAGCGTTCCGTCGCCGTCGTGCCGTGCCGCTGGTACGCGGCCACGGCGTCGGGGAGGAACGGGTAGCGGCGCTCCAGCTCGCGCTGGTGCGCGGCGCGCAGGGCGTTCCGGTTGCCGGAGAAGCTCTTGCCGCCGGCGTGCAGGACCAGCGCGCGGTTCGCGATCTTCGCGAGCCAGCCGTGCCTGGCGATGCGGAGGCAGTAGTCGTTCTCCTCGCCGTAGCCGGGCGCGAACGCGTCGTCGAACAGGCCGTGCTCGGTGATGAGCTCGCGGCGGGTGAGGAAGCAGAAGCCCATCGCGACCGGCAGGACCTGCGAGACGGGCAGGAGCGGTGCGATCGCACCCCAGACCGCGCGCGTGCGGGCCTCGGTGCGGGCGGCACCCCGGTTCGTCAGGCGGTACGGGATGCTCGCGATCGTGGCGTTGTCGCTGCGGGCCGTCACGACGCCGGTGCGCTCCTCGTCGAGGACCTCGAGCATGGCGTCGAGGAACCCCGCGGTCGGCACGGCGTCGCTGTTGAGGAGCAGGACGGCCTCGGCGTCGTCGCTGCCCGTGCCACGGTCGAGCTCGGTCACCGCGCGGTTGCACGTGCCGACGAAGCCGAGGTTGTGGTCGTTGCGCTCGTACCGGAAGCCGGGACGGTCGCCGATGCGGTCGAGCAGCGCGCGCTCGATCGTGTCGGCCTCCGGGCCGCAGTCGTTCACGAAGAGTGCCCGGTGCCGGTCGGTGTCGAGGTGCTCGAGGAGCCCGTCGGCGCAGCGCAGCAGGGACTCGAGGTCGCCGTACACCGGCACGACGACGAGGGTGGAGCGGGTCATCGGGTGGACTCCTCTGTCTGACCGGTGTCGGTGCTGGTGCTCGCGCTGGCTTCGAGCGCCGTGGCGACCGCGTCGATGGCGGTGTCGAGCGGTCCGCCGAGCGCACCGTCGGCGAGCGGGACGTAGCCGGTCGGCCCCTGGGCGGCGGCCTGCCGGACGGCGTCGGCGACGGCCAGCCCGAGCGAGCGGGCGTCTGCCGGGACCGCCGCGAGGTTCGGGTGCAGGTGCCCCCGGGTGTCGCGGAACTCGTTCGTCACCACGCGGGCGCCGGAGATCGCGCCGTCGAACGGCGGGTGGCTCGGGTGCGGGCTGTGCTGCAGCGACAGCACGACGTTCGTCGACGTGATGAACCGGAAGTAGTCGTCCCACGGCATCGTGCCGTGGCTCACGAGCTTGACGTCGCCCCGGCCGCCGTCGAGCTCGACGTCGCCGTGCTGCTCGCCGGCAGAGTGGAACTCGACCCGGATGCCGTCCGCCGCGAGCTCCTGCACCGCCACGCGGAGGGCTGCGACGCCGAGCCGGAACAGGTTCCGGTGCTTGCTCGGCCGGCCGTAGAAGAGGACCCGCACGCTCGTCTCGTGGGTCCGGGCGCCGGCGACGCGTTCGAGCAGCTCGAGGTCGAGGTGCGGCGCGAAGGTCCGCTCCGTGGGCACGTCGAGCCCTTCGACGTCGGACAGGTACTTCCGGAGCGGCTCCGAGTTCACGAGCATCCGGAAGCCGGCGCGGTAGGTGGAGGCGGCGACGGCGTACTCCGTCGACCACGGGCTGAAGCCGGGCTCGTAGTCCTGCACGAGGTACACGACCCGGTCGCGGGGGATCACGCCGGCGGTGACGGCGACGTCGATCGGGTGCGCGGTCTTCCAGTGCGTGGCGATCCACACGTCGTCGCGGCCGAACTCGGTGCCGAGCACGTCCTCGCGCCGGACGACCCGGACACCGGGGCGACCATTCACACGGGACTCCGGGAAGCGGTCGGCGACGAGGGCCTCGGCGGCCGCGGCGCTGTTGCCCGGCGTCGTCCAGCGCACCATCACGACGCGCACCCGGCGGCCGAGCCGTTCGCCGAGTGCCAGCGCGACGGCGAGGGCGGTCTGCACCCCGGCGAACGCGGCACCCTCGCGGAGCTCGTCGACGACCAGCACCACTTCGGGCGCACGGTCGACGGTCCGGATGCCGGCGATCGCCAGGCTCGTCTCGACCAGCCCCTCGAAGGGCCGTGCGGTCAGCGGTGCCCGGTCGCGCTCACGCCGGGCGACCCCGACGTCGACGCGCGACACCGTCCGCCCGAGTCGTTCGCGGACGTCGTTCCGGTAGTGGCCGTCGCGCGCGTACCGCTCGTTCACGCGCACCAGGTCGCCCACGAGGCGCCGTGCCTTCTCGAAGTTCATCGACACTCACGTTACTGGGCCGCGCGCGTCCGGTCGGTAGGCTTGGCGCCCTGATGATGCAGCGAATCGACCTCCGTGGCGGCCTGCCCGCCCGCGCCGAACTCCTCCGACTCATGCCGCGCGCCGCGGGCGACGTCTCGCACGCCGTCGACGCAGCACGCGAGCTGGTGGAGGCGGTCCGGCAGCACGGGGCGGACGCGCTGCACGAGCAGGCCGAACGGTTCGACGGCGGAGCCCCCGCGCACGTCCGGGTCCCCGCCGCCGAGATCGCCGCAGCGGTCGCCGGTCTGACGCCGGCGCTCCGCGAGGCCCTCGACGAAGCCATCCGCCGCGTCCGGGCAGCGAGCGCCGCCCAGGTGCCCGCCGGGTCCGTGACGACCCTGGCCGACGGTGCCGAGGTGCACCAGCGCTGGCAGCCGATGCGCCGCGTCGGGCTCTACGTCCCCGGTGGCAAGGCCGTCTACCCCTCCAGCGTCGTCATGAACGTCGTCCCCGCCCAGGTCGCCGGCGTCCGGTCGATCGCCCTCGTGTCGCCGCCGCAGCGCGATCACGGGGGAGCGGTGCACCCGACGATCCTCGCCGCCGCCGGACTCCTCGGCATCGACGAGGTCTACGCGATCGGCGGCGCCGGCGCGATCGGCGCGCTCGCGTACGGCGTGCCGTCGATCGGCCTCGAACCCGTCGACCTCGTCACCGGGCCGGGCAACAACTACGTCGCGGCCGCGAAGCGCCTCGTGCGCGGGGTCGTCGGCATCGACGCCGAGGCCGGTGCCACCGAGATCCTCGTGATCGCCGACGACACGGCGGACCCCGGGTACGTGGCCGCCGACCTCATCAGCCAGGCCGAACACGACGAGCAGGCCGGCAGTGTGCTCGTGACGACGTCGGCGGCGTTCGCCGATGCGGTGGAAGCCGCCATCCCGTCACGGGTGGCGTCCCTGGGGACGGCTGCGCGCCTCCAGACCGCCCTGGACGGACCGCAGTCCGCCGTCGTCCTGGTGGACTCGCTCGCCGACGCCGCGACCGTCAGCAACGCGTACGGGCCGGAGCACCTCGAGATCCAGACCGCCGACGACGACGCCGTGCTCGCCGACATCGACGCCGCCGGCGCGGTGTTCGTCGGACCGAGCACCCCCGTCAGCCTCGGCGACTACCTCGCCGGGTCGAACCACGTCCTGCCGACCGGCGGGCAGGCGCGCTTCGGCTCAGGACTGTCCGCGTCGACGTTCCTCCGCCCGCAGCAGGTGATCCGCTACACCGCGGACGCCCTCGCCGAGGTCGGATCGCACATCGTCGCCCTCGCCACCGAGGAACAGCTCCCCGCGCACGGCGCCGCCGTGACGGAACGCACGAACCGATAGCCTGGGGACCCCATGTTCTGCCCCTTCTGCCGCCACCCGGACTCCCGCGTCGTCGACTCCCGGACGAGCGACGACGGAACCTCCATCCGTCGCCGTCGCCAGTGCCCCAACTGCGGGCGCCGCTTCTCGACCACCGAGACCGCCTCGCTCAACGTGGTGAAGCGCAACGGGGTGACCGAGGCGTTCAGCCGCGACAAGATCGTGTCCGGCGTGCGCAAGGCGTGCCAGGGTCGACCGGTGACCGACGGGGACCTCGCCGTCCTCGCGCAGCGCGTCGAGGAGACCGTGCGTGCGTCGGGCTCCAGCCAGATCGACGCGAACGACATCGGACTCGCGATCCTCGAGCCCCTCCGTGAGCTCGACGAGGTCGCCTACCTCCGGTTCGCCAGCGTCTACCAGGCGTTCGACTCGCTCGACGACTTCGAGGACGCCATCACCCAGCTCCGGATCGACCACCATGGGGTCGGCCACGGTGCGGGTGCCGGTCCGGCCGGTGCCGCGGGCGCCTCGGCGTCCGCCGGTGCGGGCGCATGAGCGGCATCGCCGAACGACTCGTCCGCGGCGGCTACGCCGTCGTCTTCCGCTCCGTGTTCGCCAACATGGACCCCGAGCGCGCCCACCACATCGCGTTCGCCGTCATCAAGGTCCTGCCGCACGTGCCGATCGTGCGCGGGTTGGTCGAGCGGTACTCGCGGCCGTCCGCCCTCGACGGCGTGACCACGATGGGCATCCACTTCCCGTCCCGGTTCGGCCTCGCCGCCGGGTTCGACAAGGACGCCCGCGGGATCGCCGGCCTCGGCGTCCTCGGCTTCGGCCACGTCGAGGTCGGCACCATCACCGCGAAGGCGCAGCCCGGCAACGAGCGACCCCGCCTCTTCCGGCTCATCCCGGACCGCGCTCTCATCAACCGGATGGGCTTCAACAACCACGGAGCCGCCGCCGCCGCCCGGAAGCTCGAACGCGCCAGGAGGAACCCCGGCCGCCCCGTCATCGGCGTGAACATCGGCAAGAGCCGCGTGGTCGACGTCGCCGACGCCATCGACGACTACCTCGAGTCCACCCGCCGGCTCGCACCCTTCGCCGACTACCTCGCGGTCAACGTCAGCTCGCCGAACACGCCCGGGCTCCGCGGACTGCAGGAGCTCGACCAGCTCCGCCCGCTGCTGACCGCCGTGCGTGATGCCGCCGGCCGTGCGCCCGTGCTCGTGAAGATCGCGCCCGACCTCGACGACGAACAGATCGACGCCATCGCCGGACTCGCCGTGGAGCTCGGACTCGACGGCGTCATCGCGAACAACACCACGATCTCGCGCGCGGGGCTGACGGTGCCGGAGGCCGACGTGTCGGCGATGGGCGCCGGTGGACTCTCCGGCGCGCCGCTCGCCGCGCGCTCACTCGAGGTGCTCCGTCGCGTCCGGGCCGCTGTCCCCGCGGACTTCTGCGTCATCGCGGTCGGGGGAGTCACGAGCGAGCAGGACGTGCAGGACCGGATCGACGCCGGTGCCACGCTCGTGCAGGGGTACACGGCGTTCCTCTACGAGGGGCCGACCTGGGCGACGCGCATCAACCGGCTGCGGCGGCGGCGGTTGCGGCGCGCCGCGCGCTAGCGCCGCGCGCTCGCGCCGCGCGGTTGCGCGGTCGCGCGGTGCCGAGATCGCACTTCGTGCCGGGTGGCGGTTGACGAGATCGCACTTTCGCGGGTCTGGGGTGCCGCGGAGCGGCACCTTGTGCGATCTCGTGAGCGGGTGGGGTCGCCCCCGGCGCGTGGTGACCGGCGACGGAGTGGAGGCGCGTGGCGGCCTCGCACCGTGCCTCCCGGCCGTCGGTGGGTCGCGCCGCGGTCGCCGAGATCGCACTTGGTGCCGGGTGGCGGTTGCCGAGATCGCACTTTCGGGGGTCTGGGGTGCCGCGGAGCGGCACATTGTGCGATCTCGTGAGCGGGTGGGGTCGCCGGCGGCGCGTGGTGACCGGTGACGGACTGGAGGCGCGTGGCGGCCTCGCACCGTGCCTCCCGGCCGTCCTGGTCGCGCGGCGGTCGCGCGGTCGCCGAGATCGCACTTCGTGCCGGGTGGCGGTTGCCGAGATCGCACTTTCGTGGGTCTGGGGTGCCGCGGAGCGGCACATTGTGCGATCTCGTGAGCCGGTGGGGTCGCCCCCGGCGCGTGGTGACCGGCGACGGACTGGAGGTGCGTGGCGGCCTCGCACCGTGCCTCCCGGCCGTCGGTGGGTCGCGCCGCGGTTGCCGAGATCGCACTTCGTGCCGCCCACGCAGGCAAAAAGCGGCACATTGTGCGATCTCACGCCCGCCGGCCCGCCGGCCCGCCGGCACCCGCCCGCGCGCCCGCCCGCGCCGGCCCCGGCCACGCGCCTCCGGACGCGACGAAGCGCCGCCCGGCAAGCCGGACGGCGCTTCGGAGTGGGTCAGCGGGTCGGGTACTGACCGCGCTTGACCTGCGGCTTCGGCAGGCGCAGGAAGCGCAGCTGCCAGGCGCGCGTGAGGATGTAGAAGAACGTACCGCGCTGCATCGAGCCGAACTTGGCGGTGAGCTTCTTGCGGAACGACAGCCAGAGCACGATGCAGTCGAGCACGAAGAGGGCCACGAACGCCCAGACGAGCAGGAGCGCGTACGAGGCGATGACGGTCTGCGAGGCGGCGAACCCGACGATCAGGAACAGCACCAGCACCGGCATCATGATCTCGCCGACGTTCCAGCGGGCGTCGATCCAGTCGCGGACGAACTTGCGCTGCTCGCCCTTGTCCTTCGCGGGGAGGTAGCGCTCCTCGCCGTTGGCCATGCCCACGCGGGCCTTCTCGCGCTCGTTCGTGAGGCGCGAGCGGGCGGCCTTCTTGTCCTCGGCCGAGCCACCGACGATCGGACGGCGGTTGGCGGCCTCTCGCTCCCGACGGGTCGGCGTCGGACGGCCCTTGCCCTGCTCGAGGAGTTCTTCCTCGGTGGGGTTCACGGTCGTGTTGGTCTTGGGGGCTGCCTTCGCCACGGTGCGTTCCTAACGGCGGTGTGCGTGCTGGATCGTCCTCTAGATTACCGGGCATGACCGACACCGAACAGCACAGCCCCGAGACCGACCCCGCGCTCCTCGACGCCCTGCGCGAACACGTGCAGGGTGCACTGCCCACGACGATCGCCGATCTGTCCGCGCTGGTGCGGCTGCCGTCGGTGTCCTGGTCGGCCTTCGACCCGGCGAACGTGCGTGCCAGCGCCGAGGCCGTGGCGGACCTCGCGCGCTCGACCGGCGTGTTCGGCGCCGACGACGTGCGGATCGTGCGGTCCGCGATCGAGGGCGCGACCGCCGACGTCAGCGACGCGGACGCGGCCACGCAGCTCGGCCAGCCGGCGGTGCTCGCCGTCCGACCGGCCCGCAACGGCAAGCCGACCGTGATGCTGTACGCCCACCACGACGTCCAGCCGCAGGGCGACGACGCGCTGTGGGAGACGCCGCCGTTCGAGCCGACGCTCCGCGGTGACCGGCTGTACGGCCGCGGTGCCTCGGACGACAAGGCCGGCGTGATGACGCACATCGCCTCGCTCCGGGCGGTCCACGCGCAGTTCGGCGACGACCTCGACCTCGGCATCGTGCTGTTCGTCGAGGGCGAGGAGGAGTTCGGCTCCCGGTCGTTCCGCACCTTCCTGCGCGAGCAGAAGGAACACCTCGCGGCGGACGTCATCGTGGTGGCCGACAGTGACAATTGGTCCGCCGAGGTGCCGTCGATCACGGTGTCCCTCCGCGGCAACGTGACCTTCAAGCTCACCCTGACGACCCTCGAGCACGCGAGCCACAGCGGGATGTTCGGGGGAGCGGCCCCCGACGCGATGATCCCGATGGTGAAGCTGCTGTCGTCGCTGCACGACGACCGTGGCTCCGTCGCGGTCGAGGGACTGACCTCGTACGAGGCCGACGTCCCGGACCGCACCGACGCCGAGCTGGCGAAGGACGCAGCACTGCTCGAGGGCGTGCAGCCGGTCGGCACCGGCCCCGTGCTGTCCCGGATGTGGTTCCAGCCGTCCATCACCGTGACGGGCATGGACGTGCCGAGTGTCGCGAACGCGTCGAACACGCTCCTGCCGACGGTGTCCGCGCGCGTCTCCGTCCGGGTCGCCCCCGGGCAGCCCGCGACCGAGGCCGCCGCTGCGGTCGAGCGTCACCTCCGCGCCCACGTGCCGTTCGGCGCGCGGCTCGAGATCTCCGAGCCCGACGCCGGCGACGGGTTCCTCGTCGACACCGCCGGTTGGGCCGTGCAGGAGGCCCGCACCGCGATGCGCGAGGGCTGGGGCAACGAAGCCGTCGAGCAGGGCATCGGCGGGTCGATCCCGTTCGTCTCCGACCTGGCCGCCGAGTTCCCCGAGGCGCAGATCCTCGTGACCGGCGTCGAGGACCCGGACACCCGCGCGCACAGCCCGAACGAGTCCCAGCACCTCGGTGTCCTGCACCGCGCGATCGCATCCGAGGCGATCCTGCTGGCGCGTCTCGCGACTCGCGGCTGACGGTGCTTACAATCGACGCAGGCGCGGTGAACCACACCGCCCGGAGGGAGACGCGCGGATGAGCGACACCATCACCGACAACGCACCGACGACCGAGGCGCCGTCGCACGGCGTCCTGCTCAGCGACGCGGCCGCGGCGAAGGTGGCGAGCCTCCTCGAGCAGGAGGGCCGCGACGACCTCCGCCTGCGTCTCGCCGTGCAGCCCGGCGGCTGCTCGGGCCTGATCTACCAGCTCTACTTCGACGAGCGCCTGCTCGACGGTGACGCTGCCGTCGCGTTCGGCGACGGCGTCGAGGTCGTCGTCGACAAGATGAGCGTCCCGTACCTGGACGGCGCCTCGATCGACTTCGAGGACACCATCCAGAAGCAGGGGTTCACCATCGACAACCCGAACGCGCAGGGCAGCTGCGCGTGCGGTGACAGCTTCCACTGAGCGAGGCTGATCCGATACACGAGCGGGGAGCGACCGACACGGTCGCTCCCCGCTCGTGTGTTCTCCGGGCGTGCCCCGGCGCAGCTCCCGCCACGACCAGGGAAAACGCGGCGCGGAGGGGTGCGGATCGTGGCTCGAGGCGTGTCGCTTGTGCGCGAGCGGGGTCGAGCTGCGAGTAAGCTAGGAGTGTTCCAACCAAGCTGGAAGTCAGCCATGAGCGACCTTCGCGTCGCAGGCTGTTCCGCTTTCACGTCTTCCGAGAGGTAACAGTGCGTTCGAATCGCCGTATACGTTGGGCGGCCGTCCCGGTGGCCGTCGGTCTGGTCATCGCACTGGCTGGCTGCACGCAGCAGCAGCTGAACGGATGGCTCCCCGGCACGGAGGAGACGAAGGACGTCACCAACCACACGAGCCGCATCGTCGGCCTGTGGACCACCAGCTGGGTCGTCCTGCTCGCGGTCGGTCTGATCGTCTGGGGCCTCATCATCTGGGCCGCGATCGTCTACCGCCGCCGCAAGGGCCAGACCGGCCTGCCGGTGCAGATGCGGTACAACATGCCGCTCGAGATCTTCTACACGATCGTGCCGCTCATCCTCGTGCTCGGCTTCTTCGCCTTCACCGCGAAGGACCAGGCCGCGATCGAGAAGCCGTTCACCAGCCCGGACGCCACGGTGCACGTGTACGGCAAGCGCTGGGCGTGGGACTTCAACTACATCGACCAGAAGAACCCCGACGAGAGCGTCTACTACCAGGGCATCCAGGCCCAGGAAGAAGAGAACGGCGACGGGGCCATCGACGAGTCGCAGCTGCCGACCCTCTACCTGCCGCAGGGCAAGAAGGTCAAGATCGAGCTCTCCTCGCGCGACGTCGACCACTCCTTCTGGGTCATCGACTTCCTGTACAAGAAGGACATGCTCCCCGGGAAGACGAACTACGAGTACTTCATCCCGGAGAAGCTCGGCACGTACCAGGGCAAGTGCGCCGAGCTCTGCGGTGAGTACCACTCGCTCATGCTCTTCCAGGTGAAGGTCGTCACGCCGACCCAGTACCAGAACTACCTCGACGACCTCAAGGACCAGGGCAAGGTCGGTCTGCTCGGCAACGAGTACAACACCAACACGAACGAACCGAACGACAAGGCGCCCGTCACGGCGTCCAGCGAGAACAAGTAGGGGCTCGTCAGATGACAACGTCACTCGTCGGCCAGCCGACCAGGCCCTCGACGCCGGACTTCCAGGCGTCGAAGGTCGGTCGGAAGGGCAACATCATCGTCCGGTGGATCACCTCCACGGACCACAAGACCATCGGGTACATGTACCTGATCGCGTCGTTCATCTTCTTCCTGCTCGCAGGTGTGATGGCGCTCGTGATCCGTGCCCAGCTCTTCGAACCGGGCCTGCACGTGGTCGCGACGAAGGAGCAGTACAACCAGCTCTTCACGATGCACGGCACGATCATGCTGCTGATGTTCGCGACGCCGCTGTTCTCGGGCTTCGCGAACGCGATCATGCCGCTGCAGATCGGTGCGCCGGACGTCGCGTTCCCGCGTCTGAACGGGTTCGCCTTCTGGCTCTACCTGTTCGGCTCGCTCATCGCCGTCGGTGGCTTCCTCACCCCGCAGGGCGCCGCGTCGTTCGGGTGGTTCGCCTACGCGCCACTGAGTGACACGACGTTCACACCAGGGTTGGGCGGCACACTCTGGGTCTTCGGACTCGGCATGACCGGCTTCTCGACGATCCTCGGTGCGGTGAACTTCATCACGACGATCATCACGATGCGCGCACCGGGCATGACGATGTTCCGCATGTCGATCTTCACGTGGAACACCCTCGTGACGGCGCTCCTCGTGCTGATGGCCTTCCCGGTCCTCGCCGCGGCGCTGTTCGGGCTCGGGCTCGACCGCGTGTTCGACGCGCAGATCTTCAACCCGGCCAACGGCGGTGCCCTGCTCTGGCAGCACCTGTTCTGGTTCTTCGGGCACCCCGAGGTGTACATCATCGCGCTGCCGTTCTTCGGCATCGTCTCCGAGGTCTTCCCGGTCTTCAGCCGCAAGCCGATCTTCGGGTACAAGACCCTCGTCTACGCGACCATCTCCATCGCGGCCCTCTCGGTCACGGTGTGGGCGCACCACATGTACGTCACCGGCGGTGTCCTGCTGCCGTGGTTCTCGCTCATGACGATGCTCATCGCGGTCCCGACCGGCGTGAAGATCTTCAACTGGGTCGGCACGATGTGGCGCGGTTCGGTCACCTTCGAGACCCCGATCCTCTGGGCCGTCGGCTTCCTCATCACGTTCACGTTCGGTGGTCTCACCGGTGTGATCCTGGCGTCGCCGCCGCTCGACTTCCACGTGTCCGACTCGTACTTCGTCGTCGCGCACTTCCACTACGTGGTCTTCGGCACCGTCGTCTTCGCGATGTTCTCCGGGTTCTACTTCTGGTGGCCGAAGTGGACCGGCAAGATGCTCAACGAGCGTCTCGGCAAGATCCACTTCTGGCTCCTGTTCATCGGCTTCCACACGACGTTCCTCATCCAGCACTGGCTGGGCGTCATCGGCATGCCGCGTCGGTACGCGACGTACCTGCCGAACGACGGCTTCACCTGGATGAACCAGCTGTCGACGATCGGCTCGATGATCCTCGCGGTCTCGTTCCTGCCGTTCATCTTCAACGTCTACGTGACTGCCCGGAACGCACCGAAGGTCGCCGTGAACGACCCGTGGGGCTACGGCCGTTCGCTCGAGTGGGCGACCAGCTGCCCGCCGCCGCGCCACAACTTCACGTCGATCCCGCGTATCCGTTCGGAGTCGCCGGCGTTCGACCTGAACCACCCGGAAGCGGGTGTGCCGATCGGCGTCGGTCCTGCGAAGGACGCTCCCGACGCTCCGACCTACGACGCCGCGAAGGGCGAGGTGAAGTAGGCGATGCGCGCCAACACCAACCTGTTCTGGATCCTCTTCGGGTTCTTCATCCTCGCGGACGCCGCGTACACCATCTGGTCGCTGATCTACTACGGCGAGCCGGAGTGGGTCGGCACCGTGGCCATCGGCCTCACCGGGATCATGTCCGCGTTCATTGCGTTCTACCTCGGCAAGGTCATGTCCTCGCAGGGCGGCGTGCTGCCCGAGGACCGTCCGGACGCCAACATCGAGGACGGCGACGCCGAGCTCGGGCACTTCAGCCCGTGGTCGTGGTGGCCCATCCTCATGGCGGGTGCCGTCGCGGTCGTCTTCCTCGGCGTCGCTGCCGGCCTCTGGATCGTGCCGATCGGACTCGCCCTCGTGGCGATCACGCTCGTCGGCTGGGTCTACGAGTACTACCGCGGCAACTTCGGTCACTGACCTGACGCTGCAGCGCACCTGACACATTCGGGCGGCACCAACTCGGTGCCGCCCGAAGTGCGTCCAGGCGACGGGCAGTAGGAACGACCTGCAGGCCAGACCACGAACGCCTGCGGGCCAGCCCACGAACGACCCGCAGGCCAGACCACGAACGACCCGCAGGCCAGACCACCAACGACCTGCAGCAACCGATCCACCCCAGAGCACCCCGGCCCGAACCGGGAATCATCCGGCCCACGAGCGACTTGGCCACATACGGACCACCAGGCCCGACCGGCCCGCCGTCGCAAGCGGACTCCCACCACCAGCGAAAGGAGTCACCTCCGGTGACCGACAAGCGCACTCTCATCATCTTCGGCGCGACGGGCGACCTCGCCTCCCGCCTGCTGCTGCCGGGCCTCGGCACGTTCCTGCAGAGCGGTCGAGCGGTTCCCGTCCAGCTGATCGGCACGGGCCGCAGCGCCCGCAGCGAGGAGCAGTGGAAGGACATCGTCACGAAGTCCTTCGCGTCGCAGGACGTGAAGGGCCCGGAGGTCGACGGCACCATCGCGTCGACCGAGTTCATCCAGGGTGACCCGACCGACCCCGAGCACCTCAAGGCGCTGCTGGCCGCGGCCGACGCCGAGCCGGTGCTGTACTTCGCGCTGCCGCCGCAGATCGCCTCCGACATCTGCGAGGCGCTGCAGCAGGTCGAGCTCCCCGCCGGCACGACGCTCGCGTTCGAGAAGCCGTTCGGCACCGACGTCGCCAGCGCCGAGGCCCTCAACGAGACCGTCCTCAAGCTGGTCCCCGAGGAGCGCGTGCACCGCACCGACCACTTCCTCGGTCGCACCACGGTCCTCAACATCATCGGTCTGCGCTTCGCGAACCGTCTGTTCGAGCCGATCTGGAACGCGGACAACATCGAGAAGGTCGATGTCTTCTACGACGAGACCCTCGGTCTCGAGAACCGCGCGCAGTACTACGACGAGGCCGGCGCGATGGTCGACATGATCCAGTCGCACCTGCTGCAGATCCTCGGCCTGGTCACGATGGACGCCCCGTCGGCGATCGACGCGGTCGAGTTCCGCTCGTCCCTCGCCCGGGTGCTCCGGTCGACCCGCCTCAAGGGCGACGACGCCACGGTCGCCTCGCGTCGTGCGGTCTACACGGCCGGCGCGATCGACGGCAAGGACCTCCCCTCCTACCAGGAGGAGGACGGCGTCGACCCGTCGCGCAAGACGGAGACGCTCGCCGAGATCTCGGTCGAGGTGGACACCGCCCGCTGGAAGGGCGTGCCCTTCACGCTCCGTTCGGGCAAGGCCCTCGGCGCGAGCCGGAAAGAGGTCCTCATCACCTTCAAGCCGGTGACGCGTCTGCCCTCCGGCCTGACCGGTCGTCCGAAGACGGACACGCTGCGGATCGTCCTCAACCCGGACGAGATCGAGCTGACCGTGTCGGCCAACGGCGGCGGCAACCCGTTCGAGATGGGGCAGGTCACCCTGTCGTCCTCGTTCGCCGACGGTGAGCTCACGCCCTACGGCGAGGTCCTCAACGGCATCTTCCACGACGACCCGCTGCTCTCGATCCGCGGCGACGTGGCCGAGCGTTGCTGGGAGATCGTCGAGCCGGTCGTCAAGGCCTGGAAGGCCGACGAGGTCCCGCTCGAGGAGTACCGCGCCGGTTCACGCGGTCCGGCGGACTGGGAGTCCTCGTCCTGAATTCCTGACGCACGTCACGTCACCAGGTGACGGACTGGAGGCGCGGTGCCAGCTGGCACCGCGCCTCCCGTCCGTCTGTGGGTGCGTTCTGACCCATCGCACCCGACCTAGGAAGCCGAATCGCGCATAGGGGGTCGGAAAGAACGACCTCCTACGCGCGATTCTTCTTCCTACGCGCGGAACGACGCACCACGCGCGGAACGACGCATCACGCGCGCGGGCCGTCAGGCGGGGGTGCCGGCCCGCTCGCCCTCGCCGGTCCACGAGCGGGTGCCGCCGTCGTGCACGGGCAGGCGGGTGCGGTGCCCGGCGGCGGCGCCGCGTGCACGTGCGATGGCGTCGGCGGCCGACACGAGCGTGAGGTGCGAGAGCGCCTGCGGCGTGTTGCCGATGTGGTGCCCTGTCGCGACGTCGATCTCCTCGGAGAGCATGCCGACCTCGTTGGCGTAGCCGGTGAGCACGTCCATGAGCCGCTCGGCGTCGTCGACCCGCCCCGAGGCGGCGTACTGCTCGACGAGCCAGAACGAGCACGCCAGGAACGGGTGCTCGGTGCCGGAGAGCCCGTCGAAGCCGGACGAGGTCCGGTAGCGCAGGACGAGCCCGTCCGAGCCGGTGCGGAGGTCCTCCTCGATCGCGGCGACGGTCCCGGTCATGCGGTGGTCGTCGGGCTTGAGGTACCCGATCTGCGGCAGGACGAGCAGGCTCGCGTCGACCTCGTCGGTGTCGTAGTGCTGTCGGTAGCTGCCCCGCTCGGCGTTCCAGCCGTGCTCCTCGATCTCGGTGCGGACGGCGGCGCGCAGGGTCCGCCAGCGGTCGACGGGGCCCTCGAGTCCGAACTCCTCGACGGCGGCGACCCCGCGGTCGAACGCCGCCCAGATCATCGCCCGCGAGTGCGTGAAGTGCCGACGCGGACCGCGCATCTCCCAGATGCCGTTGTCCGGCTCCTGCCAGTGCTCCTCGACGTAGCCGAGCAGGGCGCGCTGCAGTGCCCACGAGTCGGCGTTCTCCTCGACGCCGAGCTCCCGGGCGTCGTGGAGCGCGGCGAGGACCTCGCCGAACACGTCGCCCTGGTACTGCGTGTAGGCGCCGTTGCCGATCCGGACCGGGGTGGACCCGGCGTACCCGGGCAGGTTCGGCAGCTCGCGTTCGGGGAGTTCCCGCTCACCGGCGATGCCGTACATGATCTGCACGTCGGCGGGGTCGCCGGCGATGGCGCGGAGCAGCCAACCGCGCCAGTGCGCCGCCTCGTCGCGGTACCCGTGCGCGATGAGGGAGGCGAGGGCGAGCGAGGCGTCGCGGAGCCAGACGTAGCGGTAGTCCCAGTTGCGCTCCCCGCCCGGGTCCTCGGGCAGGCTCGTGGTCGCGGCGGCGACGACACCGCCGGTCTCGGCGTGCGTCATCGCGCGGAGGAACATCAGCGACTGGCGCGTGGCTTCGGTGTAGCGGCCCTCGGTGCGGATTGGCGCCATCCACTTCCGCCACCAGGCGAGGGTCCGGTCGAGAGCGGCGTCGACGTCGAGCGGCACCGGCGGTTCACGGTGCGACGGGTACCAGGTGAGGACGGTGTCGAGGACGTCACCGTCGCGGATCGTGCTCGTCGCGACGTGCCGGTGGTCGTCGGCACGGAACTGGACGCCGCGGACGATGACCGACGCCGGGCCCGCGGTGGCGAGGAGCGCCGGGTCCTCGTCGCCGCCGATCTGCCGGACCCACGGCAGGGCGAGCGCGTAGTCGAACCGGATGCGCAGGACCTGCCGGAGCTCGACGGAGCCGCGGAGCCCCCGGACGCGCCGGACGATCGTCGCCCGGTGCGCGCCGATCGGCATGAACTCGGTGACCTCGACGATGCCGGTGCTCGTCGTCCACACCGTGGAGAGCACGAGCGTGTCGTGGTCGTACCGGCGGGTGGCCGTCGCGTCGGGGTCGGTGGGCCGGAGCGTCCAGTGGCCGTGGTCCTCGGTGCCGAGGATCGACGCGAAGGTCGAGGGGCTGTCGAACCGGGGGAGGCACGCCCAGTCGATGGTGCCGTCCCGCCCGACGAGCGCTGCGGTGTAGGTGTCACCGATCAGCGCGTGGTCCTCGATGCGGTTGGTCGGTGCGGTGGCCTCGCTCATGGGCTGATCCAACCACCGTCACCCGCGCGTCCGTCGGCGTCGGCGGCGCGAGTCTGAGGGACGGCTCAGTGCCGGCAGGGAGTCGCCGCGAGCGGGACGGACGGCTCAGTGCGGGTCGGCGGGGTCGGCCTGGGCCAGCCCGACGCGGGTGAGCTCGGACCAGATGCCGGCACCGTCCGGGGCGTAGACCCACGGCGCGGACGACTCGCGGGAGCGTTCCTGCGCGCGCGAGCGGCCACCGGCCAGGACGGCCTCGCTCGTGGAGAGCTGCCGGATGGCGACGCCGGCGACGTTCTCGGGGTGCGCCCGCGCGAAGTCGCCGTACAGCGACTCGTCGTGCTGCCCGTCGTCGCCGACGAGCAGCCACTGCACGTCCGGGAAGTCCTTCGCGAGCCGCTCGAGGTTCTCCTGTTTGTGGAGCTGCCCGCTGCGGAAGAACCGGTCGTGCGTGGGACCCCAGTCGGTGAGGAGCAGGGTGCCGGACGGGTAGAGGTTCCGGCTGAGGAAGCGCTGCAGGGTCGGTGCGACGTTCCAGGCGCCGGTGGAGAGGTACACCGTCGGCGCGCCGGGGTGCTGGGCGAGCACGCGTTCGTAGAGCACCGACATGCCGGGGACGGGACGACGGCCGTGCTCGGTGAGGACGAACGAGTTCCACGCGGCGAGCATCGGGCGGGGGAGCGAGGTCACCATCACGGTGTCGTCGATGTCGGACAGCAGGCCGAAGCGGGTGTCCGGGTGCACGATGAAGACGTCCGCCTCGACGTCGCGCATGCCCCCGGCGGAGAGCTTGATGGTCTGCCAGCCGGGCTCGAGGTCGATCGGGACGATGGTGTCGACCACGCCGCCCCGGTCGGACTGCACCACGTGGGTGGTGCCGCCGGCCGTGATCGTGACCTCGGCGTCGTCGACGGCGACGCTCGTGAAGCTCTTCCACCCGCGCACGCCGTAGAACGAGGCGTCCGACGCCAGGCCGCGCCGGGTGAGCAGGACGCGGCAGAGGACGCGGATCCACCCGGGAGCGCCGTACCCGGTGTACGGGATCACGGTCGGCACGAGTCCGCGGCGTCGGGCCCGCTGTTCACGGAACTCCTGGACGGCGTCCTCGATGCGTGCGGCACGGTGGAGGATCGGCTCGGCCAACGACGGTTCATGGGGCGTCGGGTCGGGCATCTGCTCATCATTCCACGGTCGGCCCCGGGACACCTACGACCTCGCAGGTGCGTTGGGAGAGTCGCAGCGATATTCCAGCCGGTCTCTGCGACAGTTGGTCCGTCGCCCACCCACGAGACCGCGCCGACGGCGCAAGAGGAGAACACGTGCTCGTCACCGAGGTACCGAACGCACTACCGGGGGGATCATCACTGCTCAGGAACGAGCCGGTCCAAGCCCGTAGTTCGGCGCGCCTCTCGGGCCTCCTGGACGCCGCCGCCGCGGTGATCGACGAGATCGGGTTCGAGCGCCTGACCACCGCGATGGTCGCCGAGCGGGCCGTGGCCTCCATCGGCACCGTCTACCGCTACTTCCCGGACCGCATCGCCGTCGTCGAAGCACTCGCGATCCGCAGCACCCAGCGTCTCGCCGAGCGGTTCGTCAGCACCCTGGCGGAGAGCGACGCGGCGACCTGGCAGGACGCCTGCGACGCGCTGATCGACGTCACCGCGGAGATGTACCGCACCGAGCCGGGCTTCCGCGCGATCCGCTTCGGCGACGCGGCGGACACCGGCACCGGCGACTCCGAGGACCGCATGGCCGCGCTCGGGGGCACGGTCGCGCAGATCCTGCACGAACGGTTCGGCCTGCCGGCCGGTGAGCGGATGGCCCGGACCTGGGTCGTCCTCGCCGAGTCCGCGCACGCCGTCCTCGCCCGCGCCCACCGCGACCCGTCGCATCCGGACACCGCCCTGGTCGAGGAGTACCGGACGATGAGCCGGACCCACCTCGAAGCGGTGATCGCCGCCTCCTGACCCGCTGCCGCAGCAGCAGGACCAATCCGTCGACGCCCGCCCTCCGAACTGGAGGCGCGGGCGTCGTCGTCCGTGCGCGCCGCGGCCGGCGCGTGGCGGCTCCACTGCCCCGAACGGCATCCCGGGACACGTCACGGATCGTCACGGCCCGACCGATGTCCCACCGATGTCGCACCCGACGGGTACTCTCACTCGGAGTCGGGCTACCTCCGAACAGAAGGGCACCCATGATCGAGTTCCGCTCGGTACGCAAGACCTACCCGGACGGCACCAACGCGGTCGACGACTTCAGTCTCGTCATCCCGTCGCGGACCACGACGGTCTTCGTCGGGTCGAGCGGCTGCGGCAAGACCACGTTGCTCCGCATGATCAACCGGATGGTCGACCCGAGCGCGGGCGCCGTCGAGATCGACGGCGAAGACGTCTCCGGCGTCGACCCGGTGCAGCTCCGCCGCAGGATCGGCTACGTGATGCAGAACGCCGGGTTGCTCCCGCACCGCAAGGTCGCCGACAACATCGCGACCGTGCCGCTGCTGACCGGGGTCTCCAAGTCCGAGGCCCGTGTGCGCGCGCTCGAGCTGATGGACACCGTGGGCCTCGACCGTGCCTTCGCGGACCGGTACCCCTCGCAGCTCTCCGGCGGCCAGCAGCAGCGTGTCGGTGTCGCCCGCGGTCTCGCGGTGGACCCGAACATCCTCCTCATGGACGAGCCGTTCGGCGCCGTCGACCCGCTCGTGCGCAACGACCTGCAGGACGAGCTCATCCGGCTCCAGCGCGAGCTCGGCAAGACGGTCGTCTTCGTGACGCACGACATCGACGAGGCCTTCAAGCTCGGCGACCAGGTCGTCATCCTCAAGAAGGGCGGCGAGATCGCCCAGCTCGGCACGCCGGCGGAGATCCTCGCCGAGCCCGCCGACGACTTCGTCGCGAACTTCATCGGCGCCGGCCGTGGTCGTCGCGCCCTCCGGGTCGAGCAGACCCCCACCGGTCCGATCGTCGTCGACGGCGAGGGCCGCGCCGCCGGGGTGCTCACCGGGCCCGTCCAGGTGGTCGACGCGGCCGAGGCCGTGCCGCAGCAGCAGGTGGGCAACGCGTGAACTGGGTCCTCGGGAACCTCGACACGATCACCTCGAACCTGATCGCGCACGTCTGGCTGTCGATCCCGCCGATCGTGATCAGCTTCGTGCTCTCCGTCCCGATCGGCCTGCTCGTGTCCCGCCTCCGGAAGCGTCGCGGGGCCGCGCGGGCGACGGGTTCGACGATCGTCGTGGTCGCGAGCCTGCTGTACACGGTCCCGGCGCTGCCCCTCTTCCTCGTCCTGCCCGCGATCCTCGGCACCAGCTACCTCGACCCGGTGAACGTCGTCATCGCCATGACGATCTTCGGTGTCGCGCTGATGGCGCGCTCGTCCGCGGACGCCATCGACGCGGTGGACGCCGACGTCGTGAGCGCGTCCGAGGCTCTCGGCTACTCGCCGGCGCAGCGGTTCGCCCGCGTGGAGTTCCCGCTCGCCGGCCCGGTGCTGCTCGCCGGCATCCGGGTCGTGTCGGTGTCGACGGTCAGCCTCGTCACGGTGGGGGCCCTCATCGGCATCCCGAACCTCGGCTTCCTGCTGACCGACGGCCTCAAGCGCGGCATCAGCGCCGAGATCCTCACCGGCATCGTCCTGACGATCGTGCTCGCGCTCGTGTTCGACCTGCTCCTGGTCGCCATCGGCCGCCTCGTGATGCCCTGGACCCGGGGGAGCGGGCGCACCGCTCGTCGCTTCCGGCGGTCCGCAGCCGACGACGTCCGCACCGCGGAGGTGTCCGCATGAACCTCTTCGCACAGGGCATCGCCTGGATCTTCGACCCCGCGAACAACGTCGGCAGCAACGCCATCGGCGTCCGGCTGTGGGAGCACGTCTGGATCACGCTCCTCGCCGTCGCGATCGCGGTGGTCATCGCGGTGCCGCTGGGGCTCCTCATCGGGCACACCGGCAAGGGGCGGTCGATCGCGGTCGGCGTCTCCGGCGGGATCCGCGCCCTGCCGACACTCGGCGTGCTGACCCTGCTCGCGCTGGCGCTCGGCCTCGGGCTCGGCGCACCGCTCATCGCGCTCGTCGTCCTCGCGATCCCCTCGGTCCTCGCCGGGGCGTACTCCGGCGTCGAGGCCATCGACCGGGTGATCATCGACGCCGCGAAGGCGCAGGGCATGACGCCGTGGCAGATCCTCGTCAAGGTCGAGATCCCGCTCGCCCTGCCGCTCATCGTCGGTGGCATCCGTGCCGCGGTCCTGCAGGTCGTGGCCACCGCGACCCTCGTCGCCTACATCAACGCCGGAGGGCTCGGCGGCTACGCCTTCTCCGGCATCGCCAATCAGGACTACGCGGAGGTGCTCGGCGGTTCCATCGTGGTGATCGCCCTCGCCATCGCGTTCGAGATCGTCTTCGCCGCACTGCAGCGGCTCGCCGTCCCCGCGGGTGTCTCCGCCGGCTCGGCGCGCCAGTCGCGACGGAGCACCAGCAGCTCAGCACCCCGAGCATCAACCCCTGTGGAAGGAACCCACTCGTGATCACAGCAACCACCCGGCGCCTCGCCGCGACGATCGCCGTCGCGTCCGCTGCCGCCATCGCCCTGGCGGGCTGCTCCTCGAGCGACCCGCTCTCCTCCGGCTCCGGCAGCGGTGACTCGAAGACCATCGTGGTGGGTTCGCAGGCGTACCCGTCGAACGAGATCATCGCCGAGCTCTACGCCCAGGAACTCCAGCACGCGGGCTTCACCGTCAAGAAGCAGCTCAACATCGGCCAGCGCAAGGCCTACTGGCCCGAGGTCTCGAAGGGGAGCATCAACGTCTTCCCCGAGTACAACGGCAACCTGCTCAACTACCTGCTCCAGGCGGACGGCAAGGACACCACCACGGAGACCACGACGGCGGGCATCAACTCCGCCCTCAAGGACACCCTGCCGTCCGGCGTCAAGGCGCTCCCCTCGGCGGACGCGTCCGACGCCGACACCTACACGGTGACCCAGGCCACGGCCGACAAGTACGACCTCAAGTCGATCGCCGACCTGTCGAAGATCGGTGGCACGATCTCGATCGCCGCCAACCCGGAGTTCGCGACGGCCGCCTACGGTCCCAAGGGCCTCAAGGAGAAGTACGGCATCACCGGCGAGGTCAACCAGCAGAACGACTCGGGCGGTCCGCTGACGATCAAGGCCATCCAGGACGGTGACTCGCAGGTCGCGGACATCTACTCGGCCAGCGCCTCGATCAAGACCGACAAGCTCGTCACCCTCGAGGACCCGGAGCACCTGGTGCCGGCGAACAACGTCACGCCGATCGTGTCGAAGGGCCTCGACTCGAAGGCGGCGGACGCCATCGAGAAGGTGAACAAGCTCCTCACGACCGACGTGCTCATCGAGCTCAACCGTCAGAACTCGGTCGACGAGAAGTCGGCGGCCTCGGTCGCCAAGTCGTTCCTGCAGGACAACGACCTGCTGTAGCGAGCACGGCGGCGCACTGCCGCGATCAACCGCAGTAAAACGACAGGTGTCGGGCAATTGCCCGGCACCTGTCGTCGTTCGTGAAGCGGGCGTCCAGCACGTCCGTTCCGCACGGTTGTGCCGTGCACTGCTCCTGCACGTTCGTGCAGTCGAGAGTTCTACAACTTGTCGAAGAAGGTGTCCGCGCGGTAGCGTTGGGGTGTCCCAACGGCTGTGACACCAGAAGTTCCCCCTTCCACAGGAAGCAACTGACGTGCACCAACAGCGCGCGGCGACCCGGCAAGGACGCGCCGCATGAACGACATCCTCGATCCGCTCATCCTGTCGCGGTGGCAGTTCGGTCTGACGACGATCTACCACTTCCTCTTCGTCCCGCTGACGATCGGCATGGCCGTCGTCGTGGCCGTGTTCCAGACGGCCTGGTACCGGACGGGGCGGGCGCACTACCTCCAGCTGACCCGGTTCTTCGGGCGCATCTTCCTCATCAACTTCGCGATGGGCGTCGTGACCGGGATCGTGCAGGAGTTCCAGTTCGGCATGAACTGGTCGAACTACTCCCGCTTCGTCGGCGACGTGTTCGGCGCGCCGCTCGCGCTCGAGGGCATCCTCGCGTTCTTCTTCGAGGCGGCGTTCATCGGGTTGTGGATCTTCGGCTGGGACCGCCTGCCCAAGGGGGTCCACCTCGCCACGATCTGGTGCGTCAGCGCGGGCACGATCATGTCGGCGTACTTCATCCTCGCCGCGAACGCGTTCATGCAGCACCCGGTCGGCTACACGATCAACGAGGCGAAGGGCCGCGCGGAGCTCACGGACATCTGGGCCGTCCTGACGAACAAGGTCGCCCTGGCCGCGTTCCCGCACACCCTGTTCGCGTGCTTCATGGTCGCCGCGGCGATCATCATCTCGGTCGCGGCGTACCACCTGGCGCGCAACCAGAACCTCGAGACGATGATGCCGGCGCTGAAGTTCGGCATGTGGACGATGCTCGCCGCCGGCGCCCTCACGGTGCTCACCGGTGACCAGCTCGGCCTCACCATGGTGGACACGCAGCCGATGAAGATGGCCGCGGCCGAGGCGTTGTACAACACCGCCACCGGCAAGGACGCGTCGTTCTCGATCTTCACGCTCGGCACACCGGACGGCGTGCACGAGCTGTTCTCGATCCGGGTGCCGTACCTGCTCTCGTTCCTGTCGACCCACACCTTCAACGGCACGGTCGAGGGCATCAACGACCTGCAGGCCCAGTACTCGCAGGTCTACGGTGCGGGCGACTACAAGCCGATCATCTGGGTGACCTACTGGTCGTTCCGCTGGATGATCGCGCTCGGCGTCGGCGCGGTGGCCGTGTCCCTGGTCGGCCTCTGGCTGACCCGCAAGGGACGGTTCCCGCAGCAGCGCTGGGTGTGGCGGATCGCGACCTGGGCCGCCCCGTTGCCGATGGCCGCGATGATCATGGGCTGGATCTTCACCGAGATGGGCCGCCAGCCGTGGCTCGTGTTCGGGTTGCTGAAGACCGCCGACGGGGTCTCCCCGAACGTGACCGGGCTCGAGGTCCTCATCTCCCTGGTCGTGTTCACGCTCATCTACGGCTCGCTGGCGGTGGTCGAGTTCCGACTCATCAAGAAGGTCGCGCAGGAGGGCCCCGCCGATCCGGCGGAGGTCGACGAGGCGACCGGCGAGGTCAAGCACGAAGTGACGGTCTACTAGCAATGGAAACGGTCTAGCGATGGATCTCCCGGTTCTCTGGTTCGCGATCGTCGGCGTCTTCTTCGTCGGCTACTTCGTCCTCGACGGGTTCGACTTCGGCGTCGGCATGTCCCTGCCCTTCCTCGGCAAGGACGACACCGACCGCCGTGTCCTGATCAACACGATCGGCCCCGTCTGGGACCTCAACGAGACGTGGGTCATCGTCGCCGGCGCCTGCCTGTTCGCGGCGTTCCCGGAGTGGTACGCCACGATGTTCTCCGGGTTCTACCTGGCGCTGCTGCTCATCCTCGCGGCGCTCATCCTGCGCGGTGTCTCGTTCGAGTACCGGCACCAGAACAAGCACGCCTCGTGGAAGCGCCGCTTCGACCTCATGATCATCGTGGGCAGCGCGGTGCCGTCGTTCCTCTGGGGCGTCGCGTTCGGCAACGTCGTCCGCGGGATCCCGATGGACGCCGGCCACAACTTCACCGGCACGCTGTTCGACCTGCTCAACCCGTTCGCCCTGCTCGCCGGCGCCGCGACCCTGCTCGTGTTCTTCACCCACGGCGTCGTGTTCGTGGCGCTGAAGACCGAGGGCGAGATCCGCGAGCGGGCGAAGCGCCTGGCGACCCGGGCCGGCATCCTGACGATCGTCGTCGGGGCGGCGTTCCTGGTGTCGATGGCGTTCGTCCGGGCGACCCCGGCGTCGCTCGTGCTCTCGGTCGTGGCCGCGCTGGCGCTCGTCCTCGCGGTGCTCTGCAACGCCTGGGGCAGGGAAGGCCGTGCGTTCACGCTCATGGCCGTGACGATCGCCGCGATCGTCCTGGCGATGTTCACGGCGATCTTCCCGAACGTGATGCCCGACTCGGTGAACCCGGCCAACAGCCTCACCGTGTACAACGCCTCGAGCGGTTCGTACACGCTGACGGTGATGAGCTGGGTCGCGCTGGTCTTCGTGCCCCTCGTGTTCGCGTACCAGGCCTGGACCTACTGGGTGTTCCGCAAGCGTGTCTCGCGGGCCCAGGTCCTGCAGGCCGCGCACTAGGCGCCGACGATGAAGCCGCTCGATCCGCGACTCCTCCGCCTGTCCCGTACGGCGCGCGGCTTCATCGTGGCCGCCGCCGGGACGGGTGCCCTCCGCACGCTCGCGACCATCGCGATCGCGTGGGGGATCGCCGCCGCCGTCACGCTCGGGGTGGACGCCGTCGGGAAGGGCGTCGTCCCGTCGGCGTGGGTGCCGACGCTCGCACTCCTCGGCGGGGCGTTCGTCCTCCGTGCCGTCGCGGCGTGGGCGACCGACGACCTCGCCGCCCGCGCGGCCGCGACGGTGAAGAGCGAGCTGCGCGCGACCGTGCTCGCCCGTGCGGCCGAGCGCGGGCCGTCGTGGCTCGCCGAGCGCTCGAGCGCCGGGTTCGCCACCACGCTCGGTCCGGGGCTCGACGCGCTCGACGCCTACTTCGGCCGGTACCTGCCGCAGCTGGCGCTCACGGCGATCGCGACGCCGATGCTGCTCGTCGCGATCGGGCTCGGCGACCTCACCAGCGGGCTCATCGTCCTCTGCGCGCTCCCGGTGATCCCGGTCTTCATGATCCTCATCGGGCTCGCGACCCAGGCGCTGCAGCGGGCGCAGTCCGACGCGCTCGCCCGGCTCGGCAGCGCGTTCACCGAGGCGGTCGAGGGCCTCGCGACGCTCAAGGTCTTCGGTCGTGCCCGACGCCAGGTCGGGCGCATCGGCACGGTGACCGACGAGTACCGCCGGGGGACCCTCGGCGTGCTCCGCCTGTCGTTCGTCAGCGGCTTCGCCCTCGAGCTCGCCGCGAGCCTGTCGGTGGCCCTCGTCGCCGTGTCCATCGGCGTGCGGCTCGTCGACGGGTCGCTCGGCCTCGGCGCCGCGATGTTCGTGCTCGTCCTCGCACCCGAGGCCTTCGCCCCGATCCGGCAGGTCGGCGCGGACTTCCACGCCGCGCAGGACGGCGTCGAGGCATCGGCCGCCGTGCTCGACGTCCTCGACGACGACACCGCGCCGCCCGCCCGACCCGCCGCCGACCGATCCGCTGACACGCCGGCCGCGCGCGAGCTGGTGCTCGACGGCCTGACCGTCCGTCGGCCCGACGTCGTGATCGGACCGGTGCACCTCCGCGCGCCCGCGGGCACCGTCGTCGTGCTCGCCGGCCCCAGCGGCTCCGGCAAGTCGAGCCTCATCGCCGCGATCCGTGGCGTCCTGCCGCACGACGGCACCGTCGCGCTGCCCGGTGCCGCCGGTGCCACGCGCACCGAGCGCACCACGTGGGCCGACCAGCGCCCGCGACTCGTCCGCGGCACGATCGCCGAGAACGTCGCGCTCAGCGCGACCCCCGACGACAGCGCCGTGCGGACCGCCCTGGGCGAGGCGGGCCTGGGACTCGACCCGGGCCTCCAGGTCGGTTCCGGCGGAGCCGGTCTCTCCGGCGGACAGGCGCAGCGCGTCGCCGTCGCGCGCGCCCTGTACCGAGCACGTCGCGTCGCGACACCGCTCGTGCTGCTCGACGAGCCGACCTCGGCCCTCGACGCCGAGGCCGAGGCACACGTCGTCGACGCGGTCCACCGGCTCGCCGCCGACGGCGCCGTGGTCGTCGTCGCGAGTCACCGACCGGTCGTGATCGCCGCCGCCGACGTCCGCGTCGACGTCGGCGCCGGCGGATCCGTCGACGTCACCCGGGTGGACGGGGTGCGGGCATGAGCCGTCTGGAGGCCCGTGGCGGCTCCGTCCTGCGGCTCGCCATGCCGCACGGGTCGGGTTGGGCGAAGGCGGTGACGGCCGGTGCGCTCAGTGCGGTCTGCGCCGTCGCGCTCCTCGCCGCGAGCGGCTACCTCATCACGCGTGCCGCGGAGCACCCGCCGATCCTGTACCTCACGCTCGTGATGGTCGGCGTGCGGGCGTTCGCGCTCGGACGTGCGGCGCTGCGGTACGTCGACCGGCTCGCCGGGCACGACGCGTCGTTCCGACAGCTCGCGGTCGTGCGGACGGAGATGTACCGGCGGCTGTCCTCCGTCGCGCCGGCGGGGCTCGGCTCCACCGGACGCGGCGACCTGCTGACCCGGCTCGTCACCGACACCGACCGACTGCAGGACCTGCCGATCCGGGTCGTCGGGCCGCTCGTGTCCGCCGGCACCGTGGCCGTCCTGTCGCTCGTCGCGGTCGCGCTGGTGTCGGTGCCCGCGGCGCTCGTGCTGCTCGTCGCCCTCGCCGTGGCCGCGCTGCTCGGGTCGGTCGTCACGCGCTCGATCGCCCGGCGCTCCGACGAGCAGACCGCGGCCGAGCGCGGACGGGTGGCCGACCTCGTGCTCGACACGGTGCGGACGCTCGACGTGTTCACGGCCTACGGCACCCTCGACGAACGGCTCGCCCACATCGCCCGCCTCGACGCCCGGGTGACCGCGGCCGTCCGGCGTCGCGGCACCGTGGAGTCGCTCGTCGGCGCCCTCGTCGGCCTCGTCGGTGGCGGCGCGGTCATCGGGATCCTGGCGGTCGGTGCGCCCGCGGTCGTCGCCGGAGCGCTCGACGGGCCGCTGTGGGCGCTGGCGGTGTTCGTGCCCCTCGCCCTGTTCGAGGTCGTCGGCGGGTTCCCGCTCGCCGTCCTGACGCTCCGACGGGTGCGGGCCGCCGCCGACCGCGTCGAGCAGGTCGTGCCCGCCGAGGTCCCCGCCGGCATCGTGCCCGAGCCGGACACCGAGGCCGACCCGGCGTCGCTCGTCGTCGACGGTCCCGTCGCCGTGTCCCTCCGCGACCTGTCCGTCCGGTGGCCCGGAGCCGAGACCGACGCGGTGGACCGGGTGTCGCTCGACCTCCGCCCCGGCGAGGTCGTCGTGCTCGAGGGTCCGAGCGGCGCGGGCAAGTCGACCCTCGTGGACGCCCTCGTCCGGTTCGTGGACCACCGCGGCTCGTACACGCTCGACGGTGTCGAGGCGAAGGACATGCACCCCGACGCCGTCCGTGCCCGCGTCGGCCTCATCGAGCAGGACCCGTTCGTGTTCGACCAGTCGGTCCGGCAGAACCTGCTGTTCGCCCGCGACACCGCGACCGACGATGACCTGCTCGCCGTGCTCGACCGGGTCGGGCTGGCATCGTGGGTCGCGCGTCGCGGCGGACTCGACGCGGGCGTGGGGGAGCGCGGCGCACTCGTCTCCGGCGGGCAGGCGCACCGGCTCGCCCTCGCACGGGCGCTCCTGCACGCCTTCCCGGTGCTCGTGCTCGACGAACCCACCGCCGACATCGACCCGGACCTCGGCGACGCGGTGCTGCGGGACCTCGTCGGCGCGGCGCGGGCCGCCGGCCGCACGGTCGTCATCGTCTCGCACGTCCCGGTCGCCGCAGACCTCGTCGACCGGACCCTGCGGATGCGCGACGGGCGACTCCTGGGGGTCTGAACGGCCCGGGCCGGTCTCGGGGCCGTGTCCGTCGTCCGCGTACCCGGCCACCCTGCGGAGGCGGGCCGTCCCGATGCGGTGATCCGCGCCTCCAGGCCTTATATCCTTGATGACCGGAGCACGTCCGACGGGCGTGATCCGTGCCTCCCACACCGATTGAGAGTTCCGTGACCACCGAGCAGCACCCCGAGGACCCGAACGCCTACGACTTCCGTCGTCTGCAGGAGAAGTGGCAGCCCCGCTGGGAGGAGCTCGGTCTCTTCACCACCGACCTCGACGACACGCGTCCGCGGAAGTACATCCTCGAGATGTTCCCGTACCCGTCCGGCGACCTGCACATGGGGCACGCCGAGAACTGGGCGCTCGGCGACTTCGTGGCGCGGTACTGGCGGCAGCAGGGGTTCAACGTGCTGCACCCGATCGGCTGGGACTCCTTCGGCCTGCCCGCCGAGAACGCGGCGATCAAGCGCGGGGTGGACCCGAAGGAGTGGACCTACGCGAACATCGAGCAGCAGAAGGCGTCCTTCAAGCGCTACGCGCCGTCGTTCGACTGGACCACCGAGATCCACACCTCGGACCCCGAGTACTACAAGTGGAACCAGTGGCTGTTCCTCAAGATGTACGAGAAGGGACTGGCGTACCGGAAGGACAGCTGGGTCAACTGGGACCCGGTGGACCAGACCGTGCTCGCCAACGAGCAGGTCCTGCCCGACGGCACCTCGGACCGCTCCGGCGCCGTCGTCGTCAAGAAGAAGCTCACGCAGTGGTACTTCAAGATCACCGAGTACGCGGACCGGCTGCTCGACGACCTCAACCAGCTCGAGGGGCGCTGGCCGGCGAAGGTCATCGCGCAGCAGCGCAACTGGATCGGACGCTCGGTCGGTGCCGACGTCGACTTCGTGATCGAGGGCCGCGACGAGCCCGTCACGGTCTTCACCACGCGTCCGGACACGATCCACGGGGTGACGTTCCTCGTCGTGGCACCGGACTCCGACCTGGCGGCTTCGCTCGTCGCTGCCGACTCGGTCCCGTCCGACGTGCGCGCGGCGTTCACCGACTACCTGACGGCCACCCAGAAGACCTCCGAGATCGACCGGCAGAACGCCGACCGGCCGAAGACCGGTGTGCCGCTCGGCCGCTTCGCGATCCACCCGCTGACCGGGGAACGCCTGCCGATCTGGGCCGCCGACTACGTCCTCGCCGACTACGGCCACGGCGCCGTCATGGCCGTGCCCGCCCACGACCAGCGCGACCTCGACTTCGCCCGGACGTTCAAGCTGCCGGTGAAGGTCGTCGTCGACACCAACGCGACCGTGACCGGGGCGATCCCCGTGATCCCGGCCGGCGCGACGCTCGAGGACTTCGACGTCCCCACCCTCGATCCGGTCGCCACCGGTGAGGCGCTGACCGGCCAGGGCCGGATGATCAACTCCGGGCCGCTCGACGGCATGTCGAAGCAGCACGCCATCACCGCCGCGATCAAGCTCCTCGAGGAACGCGGCACCGGACGCGCCGCCAAGACCTACCGACTGCGCGACTGGCTCATCTCCCGCCAGCGGTTCTGGGGCACCCCGATCCCGATCATCCACGGCGCCGACGGCACCGAGCACCCCGTGCCGCTCGACCAGCTCCCCGTGCGCCTGCCGGACACCGAGGGCCTCGACCTCAAGCCGAAGGGCACCTCGCCCCTCGGCGGCGCGACCGACTGGGTGAACGTCCCCAACCCGGTCGACGGCACCCCCGCGCTCCGCGACACCGACACGATGGACACCTTCGTCGACTCGTCGTGGTACTTCCTGCGGTTCCTGTCCGCGACCGACGACACCCAAGCGTTCGACCCGGCCACGGCCCGCAAGTGGGCTCCCGTCGACCAGTACATCGGCGGCATCGAGCACGCGATCCTGCACCTGCTGTACGCCCGCTTCGTCACCAAGGTGCTCTTCGACCTCGGCTACCTCGACTTCACCGAGCCGTTCTCGGCCCTGCTCAACCAGGGCATGGTGCTGTCCGGCGGCTCGAAGATGTCGAAGTCGAAGGGCGGCGTCTCGCTCGGCGACGAACTCGACGCGAACGGCGTCGACGCGATCCGCCTCGTGATGGGCTTCGCCGGCCCCCCGGAAGACGACATCAACTGGGAGGACGTCTCGCCGTCCGCCTCCGCCCGGTTCCTGGCCCGGGCGTACCGCCTGGCGCTCGACGTCACCTCCGCCCCGGAAGTGGCGTGGGCCGACGGCGACCGTGCGCTCCGGCAGGTCACCCACCGGTTCCTCGCCGACGCGCCGGGGATGATGGAGTCGTTCAAGTTCAACGTCGTGATCGCGCGGCTCATGGACCTCGTCAACGTCACCCGCAAGGCGATCGACAGCGGGCCCGGCGCAGCCGACCCCGCCGTGCGCGAGGCCGTCGAGACCATCACCCTCGGGCTGAGCGTCTTCGCGCCGTACACCGGCGAGGAGATGTGGGAGAAGCTGGGCTACCAGGCCACCGTCGCCACGTACGGCTGGCGGAAGGCCGACCCGACGCTGCTCGTGCAGGAGACCCTGACCGCGGTCGTGCAGGTCAACGGGAAGGTGCGGGACTCCTTCGAGGTGTCGAAGTCGATCGACCCGGCGGAGCTCGAGGCCATGGCACGAGCGTCGAAGTCGGTCCAGCGGTACATCGGGGACCGCGAGATCGTGAAGGTCATCGTGCGGGCGCCGAAGCTCGTGAACATCGCGATCAAGGGGTAGCGCTTCCTCCACAGGACGGCTGTCGTGGTGGTTGTCCACCGCAGCGACGTACGAAGCCCGGCCGGGTGGCCGGGCTCCGTAGCGTTCGGGCATGTCTTCTCCGGGTGGTGGTCGGGCCGGTGGCCGTGGGGCGAGCGGTCGTTGGGCGGCTGGTCGTTGGGCGGGCTGGGCCTTGTCGCCGCGGGCGGCGGTGGTCCTGGCGGCGGTGGTCGTCGTGGCTGCCGTGGTGGTGGTGCTGCTCGGGTCCCGATCGGGGGTGTCCGGCGCGGACGCGGACCGGGGTGGCGGGGCGTTGACGGTGACGGGTGCGCCGTCTGCTGGTGGTGGTAGTGGTGGTGCTGGTGCTGGTGCTGGTGCTGGTGGTGCCGCTGCTCCTGGGCACGCTGGGCCGTCCGTCTCGCCGTCGGTGGGGGTCGTGGTCGTGCACGTGGTGGGGGCGGTGGAACGTCCGGGGGTCGTGTCGCTCGGCGCCGGGAGCCGGGTGTCCGTCGCGATCGAACGGGCCGGCGGAGCGACCGGCGAGGCGGACCTCGCACGGCTGAACCTCGCACGGGTGCTGGACGACGGGGAGCGGCTGTACGTGCCGCGGGTGGGGGAGACGGACATCCCCGAGACGCTGGACGGGTCGTCCGGTGGTCCGGGTGTCCCGACGGGTGCTCCCGGTGCCGCGGGCGACGCGGTCATCGACCTCAACGCAGCAGACCAGGCCGCGCTCGAGACGCTGCCCGGCATCGGGCCCGGGCTCGCGGCGCGCATCCTCGCCTGGCGTGACGAGCACGGACGGTTCACGGCCGTCGAGGACCTGCTCGACGTCAGCGGCATCGGGGACGGCCGGTTCGCCGACCTGCGCGACCGCGTCCGGGTCTGATCACCGTGGCCGTGGACCTCACGCCTCGGGTGGCCGACCTGCGGGTCGCGGGACCGGTCGTGGTCGTGTGGATCGGGGCCGCGCTGCTCGTCGGTGTGCCGGGGGCCGCGGGCTGGGTGCTGCTCGGCGGTGCCGTGGCTGCCGGGGTGTGCGTGGGGCTCCTCCTCGCCCGTCGGACCTCGGTCGTGGTCGCCATGTCGCTGACGACGGCACTGCTCTCCGCGCTCCTCGCCGTGGCCGTGCTGGTCGGTGACGGACGCCGGAGTCCGTCGACCCTCGATGACGTCGGTTCGAGGGGCGCCGAGATCGAGGTCGTCCTGGACCGCGACCTCGCGATGGGCGCACGGTCCGTCGTCGCCACGCTCGAGCGGGTCGACGACCACGAGGGGCTGCGGGTCCCCGTGCGGGTGGTCCCGTCGCGCGACGACGACCTCGTGGAGACCGGACCGCTCGCCGCCGGCACCCGCCTCCGGGTGGCGGCCACCCTCGAAGCCGACGGACCGGGCGGCACGACGTCGTTCGTCGCGTTCCTCAGGGGTCCGGCGGAGGCCGATCCACCGACCGGTCTCCTCGCGGCAACCGACCGGGCGCGCCAGGCGTTCGTCGCCGTCACGGAACCGCTGCCCGAACCGGGCGGCGCGCTCCTCCGCGGACTCGCGATCGGCGATCGGAGCGGTCTCGACCCTGCGACCGAGGCGGCGATGGAGACGTCGGCGCTGACCCACCTCACCGCCGTCTCGGGAGCGAACTGCGCCGTGCTCGTCGGGCTGGTGGTGGTCCTCGGCCGCGTGGTCGGCCTGCCGCGGCACGCTCGAGCGGCGGTGGCGGTCGCGGTCCTGCTGGCGTTCGTCGTGCTCGTCCGGCCGGATCCGTCGATCGTGCGGGCGACGGTGATGGCGATCGTCGTGCTCGTGGTCCACCTGACGGGACGACCGGTGCGCGGCGTGCCGCTCATCGCCCTCGCCGTGATCGGCACGCTCGTCGCCGACCCCTGGTACGCGCGGTCGTTCGCCTTCACCCTCTCGGTGCTCGCCACCACCGGGATCGTCGTGCTGGGACCGCCGCTGACCGTCCTCCTCGCCCGGCGGATCTGGACTCCCGTCGCCGCCGCCACGGCTGTCCCGGTGGCCGCGCAGCTCGCGTGCTGGCCGGTGACGATCCCGCTCTCCGCGGCGTTCCCCACGTACGCCGTACCGGCGAACCTCCTCGCCGAACCGCTCGCGCCGATCGTCACCGTGGTGGGGCTCGCCGCCTGTCTGGCGGCCGCGGTGTGGCCGTCGGGCGGGTCGGTCCTCGCCGCGGTCGCCTGGACGCCGGCGAGTGCCATCGGGGGCATCGCACACGGCGCTGCGGCACTCCCGCACGCGTCGGCGCCGTGGCCGGGCGGGATCGGTGGGGTCGTCGCCGCGGGCGTCGTGAGTGCGAGTGTCGCGGTCGCCGTCCTCGTCCCGCGGGCCGTGCGGTTCCGCCTGCTCCTGCTCGCCGGGGTGGTCGTGGTCATCGGGATGACGGCCGTCGCCGTGCCTCGGCTCGTCGTGCGGGCGGGCCTGCCGCCGGACTGGTCGACGGCGGCGTGCGACGTGGGCCAGGGGGACGCTGTCCTCGTCCGTGGCGGCGCCACCGACGGCTCCTCTGCTGCGCCCGGAGTCGCGTTGGTGGACACGGGCGACGATGCCGGTCGGCTCGAGGCGTGTCTCGACCTGCTCGGCATCGACCGGATCGACCTGCTCGTCCTGACCCACTTCGACCGCGACCACGTCGGAGCCGTCGACGCCGTGGCGGACCGTGTGACGACCGCCCTCGTCGGACCGGTCGGACGGCCCGCCGACGAGCGGGTCGTGCGGTCCCTGCAGCGCGCCGGGGTCGCGGTGCTCCAGGCCGACGACACCACGGCGGGCACGCTCGGCGCACTCGGGTGGCGGGTGCTGTGGCCGCGGGCCGGTTCACGGGACGCGGGCAACGACGCGAGCCTCGTGCTCCGGACCGACCCGGGCCCGGGGTGCTCGACGTGCGTCTCGGGGCTGTTCCTCGGCGACCTGGGGGAGACCGCGCAGCGACGACTCCGTGCCGGGGGGATCGACCCGGCCGAGGTCGTGAAGGTCGCGCACCACGGCTCCGCGGACCAGGACCCGCTCGTGTACCGGCAGACGGCCGCGGTGGTGGGGCTGATCGGCGTCGGCGCGGACAACACGTACGGGCACCCGACCCGGTCGGCACTGTCGATGCTCGAGGCCGCGGGGACCACGGCCTCCCGAACCGACCTGCACGGCACGGTCGTCGTCGGCCGCGACGGACCCGACCGGCTCCGGGTGTGGACGGAGCATTCGGGGTCGGTGGTCGCCCGTAGGATCGAGGCATGGCCGCCAAGAAGCCCGTCCGCGCCGCGGCGAAGATCGACCAGGTGCCGTGGTCGGGGATCCGTCCGGCGCCCGTGGTGCTCGTCACCGGCCCCGAGACGTTCCTGGCCGAGCGTGCCAGCAGCGTCCTCCGCGACCTGCTCGTCGGCGAGGACCCCGCGCTCGAGGTCCACGACCTCGAAGCCGACCAGTACGCGCCGGGTCTCCTCGCGACCCTCGCGAGCCCGTCCCTGTTCGGCGAGCCCCGGCTGGTCCGGGTCACCAACGTCGAGAAGTGCACCGACGCATTCATCACCGAGACGATCTCGTACCTCGGTGCCCCGGCGGACGACGTCACGCTCGTGCTCCGGCACGGCGGCGGTGTGCGCGGCAAGAAGCTGCTCGACACGATCCGCAGCGGTGTCGGCGGTGGGATCGAGGTGCAGTGCGACGAGCTCAAGCGCGAGACCGACCGGATCGACTTCGTCCAGGCCGAGTTCCGAGCCGCGCGCCGGAAGATCGCGCCGTCGGCGGTCCGGACCCTCGTCGCGGCGTTCGCGGACGACCTGGCCGAGCTCGCCGCGGCGTGCCGGCAGCTCCTCGCCGACGAGGCACAGGAGATCACCGACAAGGTCGTCGACAAGTACTACGGCGGACGCGTCGAGACGAACGCCTTCAAGGTCGCCGACATCGCGCTGGCCGGCCGCTCCGCCCCGGCGATCGTCGAACTGCGGCACGCCCTCTCCACGGGCGAGGCCCCGGTGCCGATCGTCGCGGCGTTCGCGAGCAAGATCCGCACGATGGCGAAGGTGAGCGCGTTCCGCGGCCCGAGCGGGCAGGCGGCGTCGGCGCTCGGCATGGCGCCGTGGCAGGTGCAACGGGCGCAGCGCGACGTGGCCTCGTGGACAGAGGTCGGGCTCGCCAACGCGATCATCAGCATCGCCGAAGCCGACACCGCCGTGAAGGGTGGCTCCCGCGACGCGCACTACGCGCTCGAGGTCATGGTCCGCACCATCGCCCGACGCGGCGAGTCCCGCTGAGCTGACCCGAGCCTCCCGTCGCGCCCGCGTGCCGGGCCGACCTGCGCGCCCGCGCCCGCGACGCGCTCGTCGCTCCTGTCGGGCCCGCCCCCCCCCCCCCCCCGCTCGAGGTCGCACGACGCGCCGCTCACTCGCGCCCGCTCACGTCGGGCCAGCCCGAGGTCGCACGACGCGCCGCTCACTCGCGCCCGCTCACGTCGGGCCAGCCCGAGGTCGCACGACGCGCCGCTCACGTTCGCCGAGATCGCACTTCGTGCATCTCACGTCGGACCTATACGGCACGAAGTGCGATCTCGGGACCCGACCCGACCCGACCCGGCTCGCACGCCCGCCCGCGCCGGGCGCGCCCGACGTCGCACGACGCGCCGGTCCGGTCCGCCGAGATCGCACTTGGTGCATCTCGCGTGGGACGTGTGCGGCACGAAGTGCGATCTCGGGACCCGACCCGACCCGACCCGGCTCGCACGCCCGCCCGCGCCGGGCGCGCCCGAGGTCGCACGACGCGCCGCGCCCGTCCGCCGAGATCGCACTTCGTGCATCTCGCGCCGGACCCATACGGCACGAAGTGCGATCTCGGCGGCGAACCCGCCGCCGCCCCTCGCCGCGTCGCCCCCACACAACGACGAAGGCCCCGCACCAACGGTGCGGAGCCTTCGAGCGGAGGTCAGTGCGTCAGAGCGCCGAGACCTTCTTCGCGATGGCCGACTTGCGGTTCGCGGCCTGGTTCTTGTGGATGACGCCCTTGCTCACGGCCTTGTCGAGCTTCTTCGAGGCGAGGGTCAGGGCCGCAGCGGCCTTGTCCTTGTCGCCCGAGAGGACGGCCTCGTTCGTGTGACGGATGACCGTCTTGAGCTCGGACCGGTACGCCTTGTTGCGCTCCTGGGCCTTGAGGTTGGTCTTGATGCGCTTCATCTGCGACTTGATGTTCGCCATGTGTTGCTCCTGTTGTCTCTGACGGGTGGTCGCGACCGCTGGGTAGAGGGGCCCTTGGTCGCATCGCGTTCCACCCGTGGGCGACGGAACGCGGAAGTCCAGCCATCTACGTTACCAGGACGAACCCCCGATGCCAACGCACCGAAACGCCGAAACCGCACCGCAACACGGGTTCGCTACCGTGACGAGCATGCCATCCCTCGCACCGCGGATCGAAACCGTGCCCGCTTCCGGCATCCGTCGGGTCTTCGAGCAGGCAGCGCTGCTCCGTGAGACGGCCGCGAGCGCGGGCAACCCCGACGTCGCCATGCTCGTCATCGGCGAACCCGACGTCCCCGTCGCCCCGCACATCGGCGAGGCCGCCCGGCGCGCCTGGTCCGAGGACCGCACGGACTACACCCCGAACGGCGGCATCGCCCCGCTGCGGGAAGCGATCCGCGAGAAGCTCCGCCGCGAGAACCGCATGGAGGTCGACGTCGAGCAGGTCTGGCTGACGATCGGCGCGACGCAGGCACTGTTCCAGGCGATGACGCTCGTGCTCTCCCCGGGCGACGAGGTCCTCGTGCCGGACCCCGGGTACACGACGTTCACGATGAACGCGCACATCCTCGGGGCGACCCCGGTGCCGTACCGGCTGGAACCGCAGCACGGTTTCGAGCCCGATCTCGAGGCGCTCGAGGCGAGCATCACCGAGCGGACCCGAGCCCTCATCGTGAACTCGCCGTCGAACCCGCTCGGCTCGGTGTTCGGCGAGGAGACCCTCCGCGGCCTGCTCGCCCTCGCGAAGCGGCACGACCTGTGGGTGATCAGCGACGAGGTCTACGAGTACTTCACGTACGGCACCCGCCACGTCAGCCTGGCGAGCCTCGACGAGGACGACCGCGTCTTCACCGCTTTCTCGTTGAGCAAGACGTACGCGATGACCGGGGTGCGTGTCGGCTACCTGGTGACGCCGAAGGGCCTCGGGCCGACGATGCGCACCGTCCAGGAGGCCATGATCAGCTGCGTCGCCGAACCGGACCAGTGGGCGGCCCTGGCGGCGATCGTGGGGGACCACTCCGCCGTGCAGGACGCCCGTGAGCACTACCGCGCCAACCTCGCGGTCGCGAAGGAGGTCCTCGACGCCGCGGGCATCCGGTACCTGGATCCGCGTGGTGCGTTCTACCTCTGGATCGACGTCTCGCATGTGTCCCAGGGCGACGTGGCCGAGTGGGCGCTCGCGTTCCTGCAGCGCGAGCGGGTCGCGGTGGCGCCGGGGAGCGCCTTCGGCCGCACCGGCGAGGGCTGGATCCGGGTCTGCCTCGCGGCGACCCCGGCGGACCTCCGCCGCGGTCTGGGTGCGCTGCCGGCCCCCGCCCACGCCGTCGTCTGAGGAGAAGGTCGCGTCGCACCCGGCCTGGAGGCGCGGTGCGGCTCCGTCCCGCCCCGCACCGTGCGAGGGCGGCCGGCGCGTGCACCCGGGCATGGTGCGATGTTCCGCATTCGGTGCGAGGCCGCACCCATCGCACGGAGTACGGAACCCCGCACCGCGCGAGAGCACCGCGCGAGAGCACCGCGCGAGAGCACCTCGCACCGTGCGACCTGCGCTGCGCGCGGCCGGCCCACAAGCGTGGGAGAATCGTCCGACCGTCCGACCCACCCCGAGGAACCGTGAGCCCACAAGCAGCCACTCCGCTCGAGCCCGCAGCGACTCCGGCCGAAGCGATCCGCAACTTCTGCATCATCGCGCACATCGACCACGGCAAGTCGACGCTGGCCGACCGCATGCTGTCGATCACCGGCATCGTCGAGGACCGCGCGATGCGTGCGCAGTACCTCGACCGCATGGACATCGAGCGCGAGCGCGGCATCACGATCAAGTCGCAGGCGGTCCGCATGCCGTGGGAGCTCGACGGGCAGACCTTCGCGCTCAACATGATCGACACGCCCGGGCACGTCGACTTCTCGTACGAGGTGTCCCGCTCGCTCGCCGCGTGCGAGGGCGCGATCCTGCTCGTCGACGCGGCGCAGGGCATCGAGGCGCAGACCCTCGCGAACCTCTACCTGGCGCTCGAGAACGACCTCGAGATCATCCCGGTGCTCAACAAGATCGACCTGCCGGCGGCCGAGCCGGACAAGTACGCCGCCGAGCTCGCGCAGCTCATCGGTGGCAAGCCGGAGGACGTCCTCCGCGTCTCCGGCAAGACCGGCGTCGGCGTGGCCGAGCTCCTGGACCGCGTCGTCCGCACCGTGCCGAGCCCGGTCGGTGACGTCGACGCGTCACCCCGCGCGATGATCTTCGACTCGGTCTACGACAGCTACCGCGGTGTGGTGACGTACGTGCGCATGATCGACGGCACGATCCACCCGCGCGAGAAGGTCCAGATGATGTCGACCAAGTCGACGCACGAGATCCTCGAGATCGGTGTGTCGTCGCCGGAGCCGACGCCCACGAAGGGGCTGTCGGTCGGTGAGGTCGGCTACCTCATCACGGGCGTCAAGGACGTCCGCCAGTCCAAGGTCGGCGACACCGTCACGACGGCGGCGAAGCCGGCGACCCAGGCGCTTGCCGGCTACACGGACCCGAAGCCGATGGTGTTCTCGGGCCTGTACCCGATCGACGGCTCGGACTACCCGGACCTGCGCGAGGCACTCGACAAGCTCAAGCTCTCGGACGCCGCACTGGTGTACGAGCCGGAGACCTCCGTCGCGCTCGGCTTCGGCTTCCGCTGCGGCTTCCTCGGCCTGCTGCACCTCGAGATCATCACCGAGCGCCTCAGCCGCGAGTTCGGCCTCGACCTCATCACCACCGCTCCGAGCGTGATCTACGAGGTCACGAACGAGGACAACACCGTCACCGAGGTCACGAATCCCTCCGAGTTCCCGGGCGGCCGTATCGTCGAGGTCCGCGAACCCATGGTGCGCGCAGCGATCCTCGCGCCGAAGGACTACGTCGGCGCGATCATGGAGCTCTGCCAGTCGCGGCGCGGCTCGCTGCTCGGCATGGAGTACCTCGGCGAGGACCGCGTCGAGATCCGGTACGAGATGCCCCTCGGCGAGATCGTCTTCGACTTCTTCGACCAGCTGAAGAGCAAGACGCAGGGCTACGCCTCGCTCGACTACGAGCCCACCGGCGACCAGGCGGCGGACCTCGTGAAGGTCGACATCCTGCTGCAGGGCGAGCAGGTCGACGCGTTCAGTGCGATCGTGCACCGCGACAAGGCGTACGCGTACGGCACGCTGATGACCGAGCGGCTCCGGAAGCTCATCCCGCGCCAGCAGTTCGAGGTGCCGATCCAGGCCGCCATCGGCGCCCGCATCATCGCCCGTGAGAGCATCCGGGCGATGCGCAAGGACGTCCTCGCGAAGTGCTACGGCGGTGACATCACCCGCAAGCGCAAGCTCCTCGAGAAGCAGAAGGAGGGCAAGAAGCGCATGAAGATGGTGGGTCGCGTCGAGGTGCCGCAGGAAGCCTTCATCGCCGCGCTGTCGGGCGACGTGGAGGAGAAGAAGAAGTAGGCCGGCGTCAGAGCGCGGGGCGGGCGTGGGTCCGCAGGGCGGCCAGGACGAGCGCCGGGAGGCTCGCGGCGGCCAGTCCCGCCAGTGCGGTCCGCAGGATGACCAGTCCGACAGCCGCGCCGTAGTCCGTCTGCTCCGCCGCGGCGAACCCGGCGACCACGGCGCCGATCACCATCGCCAGCGTGCAGAACCCCAGCACGTACGGCAGCCGTCGTGCGTCGTGCCGGCGCACCGCGAGCACGAGGGTCACCCCGAACAGGATCACGCCCGCTCCGGCACTGCACGCGCCGAACGCGGCGATGGCGTTCGCGGCGTCGGGGGCGCCCCAGTCGCTCGGCGGCGCGGACACGTAGCGGGCCGGGGACCCGAGTCCCGCCGTCGCCCACTCGACCGCTGCCCGGGCCGTCGTGGCGAGTCCGAACGCCGCGAGCGTCAGGACGGCGAACGAGGCCGTCGTGCGGTCGACGGACCGGAGGCGGGCGGGGGTGGAGCGGGGCACGGACCAACGATAGGGGCGTGGCGGGCGGGTGACGGGCCTCCAGTTCGGGGCGAGCGGAAAGCGGACGGCGCGTCGCGTATCCGAACGCCGCACGCTCCGTCTGTGGTTCGTCTCGCGCTGCACCGCCCCGGTACGTTCGTCGCCATGAGTACCCGCGAGAGCTGGTTCGTCTCGCGCTGCACCGCCCCGGTACGATTGTCGGCATGAGTACCCGCGGGAGCTACCGGACCGCCCTGACGTACGGAGCCGTGGGCGCGACCCAGGCCCCGGACCTCATGACGTACCCGCCGGACGGGTTCACCCCCTCCGAGTCCCGCGCGCGGATCGGCCACGGCGACCAGCGGTTCGAGACCGCGGTGATCCAGGCGCTGACGTGGCAGGTCCAGGAGCGCAGCGGCATCCGCGTGCACGTCGAGGAACAGCCCGACGACGACGAGGTCCGCTACAACCCGGTGACGTTCGACGACGACGGCGTGCCGATCGCGCCGGCCTCGATCGGGACGCCTCGGGTCGAGAAGTTCGCGCCGGACGGCACGCCGCTCGTGACGGCGGGGACGAGCGCCACGCTGACGATGCACGCGTTCGGACGGACCGTGCAGGCGCCGGTGCGGGTCGTGTCGATCATCGACGAGCACGACCGGAAGGGCTTCGCGTACGGCACCCTCGAGGGGCATCCGCTGTCGGGCGAGGAGTCGTTCGTCGTCGAGCGCACGCCCGATGGTTCGGTGTGGCTGCAGATCCGCCAGTTCTCGCAGCCGTCGAGCGCGAAGTGGCAGTTCGTCGCGCCGTTCCTGCGTCGTCAGCAGAAGGTGATGGCGGAGAAGTACCTGGCGGCGCTCCGCGGCGACTAGCCGACAGCAGGGCCTGGCCGACAGCGGCGACTAGCCGACCGGGCGCAGCGGTGGCAGCGCGGCGATGGCGTCCTCGATGAGCTGGGCGTCGTCCACGCAGTTCCGCGCGATGGTCACGGCGCCGGTCGCGCGGAGGGCCTCGACGTCGAAGACCCCGGTCGCCACCGCGAGGAACGGGATGCCGACGGCGTCCGCCGCTTCGCCGTCCCGCGGGGTGTCCCCGACGATCACGGCCCGGGTGCCGGCCAGGGCCTCGGCGGCCCGTGCGGTGACCCCGCTGCGCTCGACCTCGGCGTCCCCGAAGTACGAGTGCTCCCAGTCGAAGGCGTCGACGTCGAACCCGGCGCCCTCGAGCTTGACGCGGGCTCGGTAGGCGGAGTTGCCGGTGAGCAGCCCGTTCCGCCAGCCGAGCTCGGCGAACCGTGCCACCAGGGCGCGGGCACCGGGTGCCGGGTTGCGGTGGTCGCCGGAGCGGTGCCGCTCCTCGGTGAGGTCGTGCAGGTGCCCGCTGACGGTGGGGATGAGGTCGTCGTCGAGGTCGTGCGCGCGGACGTGCTCGGCGATGAGGCCCGCGTCGGTCCGGCCGTGCTGGTGTCCGACGCGGAGGACGAGGTCGCGGCCCACCGCCCGCTCGAGCGCGAGGTGGTAGAGGTTGCCCGGCGACGAGGCGTTCAACACGAGGGTGCCGTCGATGTCCCACAGCACCGTGGTGGGGACGGGGTGGTGCTCCATGCCTCCATCATGACGGACAATGGAGTCCATGCCGAGTGCTCTCCCGATCGCCGACCCCGCCCCCGCGGACGGCTTGATCACCCCGGCGTCCGGAGCCGGTGACGTCCCCTTCGGCGTGTACGTGCACGTGCCGTTCTGCCGGGTGCGCTGCGGCTACTGCGACTTCAACACCTACACGGCGTCCGAGCTGCGCGGGGTCCGTCGTGACGACTACGCCGGCCACGCCGTCCGCGAGATCGAGTGGGCCGCGCAGGTGCTCGACCGGTCGGGCGTGCCGCGGCGTTCGGTGTCGACGGTGTTCTTCGGCGGCGGTACCCCGACGATGCTGCCGGCGTCCGACCTGGCGATGATCCTCCGCGCGATCGACGACACCTGGGGGATCCTCCCCGGTGCCGAGGTCACGACCGAGGCGAACCCGGACTCCGTCGACGCCGAGTCGCTCGCGGTGCTGCGCGCCGGCGGGTTCAACCGCATCAGCTACGGCATGCAGTCGGCGGTGCCGCAGGTGCTGGCGACGCTGGACCGGACGCACGACCCGCTGCGGGTGCCGATCGTCGTGGACCTCGCGAAGCAGCAGGGACTCGACGTCTCGCTCGACCTCATCTACTCGACGCCGGGGGAGTCCCTCGACGACTGGCGCACCTCCCTCGACGCCGCCCTGGCGTGCGAGCCGGACCACGTGTCGGCGTACTCGCTCATCGTCGAGGACGGCACCGCGATGGGGCGGATGGTCGCGCGCGGGGAGCTCCCGGCGCCCGACGACGACCTCGCGGCGGACATGTACGAGCTGGCCGACCAGGTGCTCGGCGACGCCGGCTACTCCTGGTACGAGGTCTCGAACTGGGCCCGCACCGACGCACAGGGTGGCACCGAGCAGCACGCCAGTCGGCACAACCTGTCCTACTGGAAGGGTCACGACTGGTGGGGCGTCGGGCCGGGCGCGCACTCCGCGGTCGCCGGCACGCGCTGGTGGAACGTGAAGCACCCGGCCGCGTACGCGAACCGGGTGCTGTCGGGGGAGTCGCCCGCCGCCGGGCGCGAGACCCTCGACGACGAGACCCGGTACGTCGAGCGCGTCCTGCTCGCGGCGCGGGTCCGCGGTGAGCTCGCGACGTCGGAACTGGGCCAGGAGGCCCGTGGCCGGGTCGCGGGACTCATCGCACGTGGTCTCGTGGACGGGTCGGCCGCGGTGCGGGGACGCATCGACCTGACCCTGCGGGGTCGCCTGCTCGCGGACGCGGTGGTCCGCGAGCTGCTCGACTGAGCGGGGCGGGGTCCTGCTACTGCTTGATGAACTCGATCGAGAGCGGGTAGCGGTAGTACTCGCCACGGTTCGCGGCGACGGCGGCCATGATGCCGAAGATGATCGACACGATCGCCGCTGCCATGATCACGAACGCGCCGATCACGATGATCGACAGGATCGTCCCGGCGACGTAGGCGATCGCCATCGTGATGTGGAAGTTCAGCGCGACGCGGGTGTGCTCGCGGATGAACCCGCCGCGGTCGCGCAGCACGAGGTAGGCGATGAGCGGCGCGATGAAGTTGAAGAAGATGCCGCCGATGTGGGTGAGGGTCGCCCAGAGGCGCTGGTCCTCCGGTGACATCGGCTGCGGGGGCGTGTAGCCGCCCGGGTACTGCGGGCCGCCGGGACCCTGCGGGCCGCCGGGACCCTGCGGGCCGTTCCACCCGGGTCCGCCGGGCTGGCCGGGCTGCTGTCCGTAGGGTCCGCCTGGTTGCTGGCCGGAGGGGCCGCCGGGCTGCTGTCCGTAGCTCATGCCGGAAGCGTATCGGCAGGCTGTGGAGAAGTCCCGATCCGTCGGTGGTCGGGCGTAGGATCAGCAGTCGACACCTCCGAGTGCCAGAACGAGTGGAAAGGGGTCCGGGTGGTCAGCGAACGCAGTCTCGAGGTCCTCAAGGCCATCGTGCGGGACTACGTGGCATCCCGTGAGCCGGTCGGCTCGAAGACGATCGTCGAGCGGCACGCCTTCGGGGTCAGCGCCGCCACGATCCGGAACGACATGGCCCAGCTCGAGGACGAGCAGCTCATCGCCGCACCGCACACCTCCTCCGGCCGTGTCCCCACCGACAAGGGCTACCGGGTGTTCGTCGACCACCTCGCCGGTGCCCGTCCGCTGTCGAGTGCGCAGCGCCACGCGATCGAGACCTTCCTCGGGGCGCCGAACGACCTCGACGAGGTCCTCGGCCGCACCGTCCGGCTCCTCAGTCAGCTCACCAACCAGGTCGCCCTCGTGCAGTACCCGTCGATGGTGCGCGCGCGGGTGCAGCACATCGAGCTCGTCCGCCTCGGCGACGACAGGCTCATGGTCGTCCTCATCACCGACACTGCCCGGGTCGAGCAGCGCGTCGTGGAGACGGACGTCATGCTCGACGAGACCGGGCTCACCGAACTCCGCGCGGTCGTGAACGGCGCCACCGTCGGGCTCCTGCTGCAGGACGTCGCGACGGCGCTCCGCGCGGTCCCGCAGCAGATCCGGCCGGATGCCCAGCCGCTCGCGGGCGTCGTCGTCGCCACCCTCATCGAACAGGTCGCCGCGAACCGGCAGGACCGTCTGGTGATGGCCGGCGCGGCGAACCTCGCCAAGAGCGAACAGGACTTCTCCGGCGGCCTCTTCCCCGTGCTCGAGGCGATCGAGGAACAGGTCACCCTGCTCCGGCTGTTCGGCGAGATGCGGATCGACGACGTCGCCGTCGCGGCCCGGATCGGCGTGGAGAACGCCGAGTACGGGCTCGACGCGACGAGCATCGTCGCCGGCGGGTACCTGGCCCGCGGCGAGGTCGCCCGGCTCGGCGTGCTCGGACCCACCCGGATGGACTACGGCACGAACATGTCCGCGGTCCGCGCCGTCGCACGGTACCTGTCCAAACTCCTGGGCGAACATTGACCAGGCCCGCACGCGACTGACCCGGGCCGACCGGTCGAGGCGATCCGCGCCTCCAGGCCCACCGGCGTCAACCGAACCAGCGTCCACCAGACCAGCGCCCACCAGCGCAGTGCCCACCAGACCAGCGGCGACCGCCGCACCGAACCGAACCGACTGAGGGATACGTGGCAGACCACTACGACGTCCTCGGCGTCCAGCCGGACGCCTCCGATGCCGACATCAAGAAGGCGTACCGCCGACTGGCGCGCGAACTGCACCCGGACGTGAACCCGAGCCCGGAAGCATCCGAGCGCTTCAAGGACGTGACGCACGCGTACGACGTGCTGAGCGACCCGGAGCAGCGGCGCCGCTACGACGCCGGGCCACAGGCCGACAGCCCCTTCGGCGGCGGCGCCGGCGGGTTCAGCGACATCTTCGACGCGTTCTTCGGCGGCGGTGGCGGTGGCGGCCGGGGCAACGGACCGCGCAGCCGCGCCGAGCGCGGGCAGGACGCCCTGCTGCGCATCGAGGTCGACCTCGACGAGGTCGTCTTCGGCACCCACAAGGACGTCGAGGTCGACACGGCCGTGCTCTGCGAGACCTGCGGCGGTTCGTGCGCGGCTCCCGGCACGCACCCGCAGACCTGCGACATCTGCGGCGGCACCGGCCACATCCAGCGCCAGGTCCGCTCGCTCCTCGGCAACGTCGTGACGAGCGCTCCCTGCGGCACCTGCCGCGGCTACGGCACCGTCATCCCGAACCCGTGCCCCACGTGCCAGGGCCAGGGCCGCGTCCGCGCCCGTCGCACCGTGCCGGTCGACGTCCCCGCGGGCGTCGACTCCGGCCTGCGGCTGCAGATGCCCGGCCAGGGCGAGGTCGGTCCGGCCGGCGGTCCCTCCGGCGACCTCTACCTCGAGATCCGGGTGCGGCACCACGACGTCTTCAGCCGCGACGGCGACGACCTCCTCGCCACGCTCGAGGTCCAGATGACCGACGCGATCCTCGGCACCACGACGACGATCGACGGCCTCGACGGCCCCGTCCAGCTCGAGGTCCGCCCCGGCGTGCAGAGCGCCGACGTGCTCGTCATCAAGGACCGCGGCATCACGAAGCTCCGCGGCAACGGGCGCGGCGACCTGCGGGTCGGCGTGCAGGTCGTGACCCCGACGAAGCTCTCGCACAAGGAGCGGCAGCTCGTCGAGCAGCTCGCGAAGTCGCACAAGGCCGCGCAGCCGCAACTCGCCCGGTTCCAGCAGGGCATGTTCGGCAAGCTCCGCGACCGCTTCTTCAACTTCTGATGGCGTCGCTCTACCTCGTCGAGTCGCTCGACGGCGTCGCCGTGGGCGGCACGGTCCCGCTCGACGGGGCAGAGGGACGACACGCGGTCTCGGTGGCGCGGGTCCGGGTGGGGGAGACCCTGCGGATCGGTGACGGCCGCGGCACCGTGGTGACCGGATCCGTGACGTCCGTCGGCCGCGACGCGCTCGAGCTGTCCGTGTCGGACCGCGCCGTCTCGCCGGCCCCCGTTCCGTCGTTGACGCTCGTGCAGGCCCTCGCGAAGGGCGGGCGCGACGAGATGGCGGTGCAGGCGGCGACCGAGATCGGCGTCGACCGGATCGTGCCGTGGTCGGCGGCGCGCAGCGTCTCCCGGTGGGAGGGCGCGAAGGTCGAGAAGGGCCGTGCGCGCTGGGCTGCCATCGTGCACGAGGCGTCGAAGCAGGCGATCCGCCCGCGGGTGCCGGAGGTCGACGCTCCGGTCACCACAGCGCAGCTGGCGGCGCTCGTCGGAGGTCTCCGCGCGGTGCTCGTGCTGGACCCGGTCGGGGACGTGCCGCTGTCCGCGTGGGAGCGGCCGGCGGACGTCGAGGACATCGTGCTCGTCGTCGGGCCGGAGGGCGGGATCGACGGATCCGAGTTCGACCGGCTGGTCGCTGCCGGGGCCGTCCGGGTGCGACTCGGCGACACCGTGCTCCGGACGTCCACCGCCGGGCCCGCTGCACTCGCAGTCCTCCAGACGCGGCTCGGACGCTGGTAGCCGGATCGGGAAGGCGGGGCGTCAGCCCTGCGTTCTACGATGGAGTCATGAGCAGCAGCACGCCCAGCGTCTTCTCGAAGATCATCGCGCGCGAGATCCCGGCCACCGTCGTCGCCGAGGACGACCGTGTGATCGCGATCGAGGACATCGCCCCGAAGGCCCCCGTCCACGTGCTCGTCATCCCCAAGACCGAGGAGTACGCGAACGTCTCCGAGCTCGCCACCGGCGACCCGGACCTCCTCGCCCACGTGGTCGCCACCGCGCAGCGCATCGCCGACGAGCGCGCCGGCGGCCAGTTCCGTCTCGTCTTCAACACCGGCGAAGCCGCCGGTCAGACCGTGTTCCACGTGCACGCGCACGTACTCGCAGGTGAACTGCAGGAAGGCACCCTTGCCGGCTAACGAACCAGCATCCTCCCCGACCGACCCGTCGGACGTCTCCGTCTCGATCCAGGTCGACGGCATCGCGATGGTCCAGCTGCTCGGTCCCCAGGACCGACTGCTCAAGACCGTCGAACGGCAGTACCCCGGCGTGCGGGTGCTCGTCCGTGGCAACGAGGTCTCGCTGACCGGGCCCGAGCGGGACGTCACCCGTGCCCAGGCGCTCGTCGACGAACTCGTCGGCATGGTGAAGCGCGGCCAGGACATCGGCGCGTCGGACATCCCGGTCTCCGCACGGCTCCTCGACGAGGACCGCAAGCCGTCCGACACCTTCGGCACGCCGATCGTGTCGAGCCGCGGCAAGTCGGTCCGTCCGAAGACGGACGGGCAGCGCGCGTACGTCGACGCGATCGACGAGCACACCATCACGTTCGGCATCGGCCCGGCCGGTACCGGCAAGACGTACCTGGCGATGGCGAAGGCCGTGCAGGCGCTGCAGCGTCGCGAGGTCAGCCGCATCATCCTCACCCGCCCCGCGGTCGAGGCCGGTGAGCGCCTCGGGTTCCTGCCCGGCACGCTGACCGACAAGATCGACCCGTACCTGCGCCCGCTGTACGACGCGCTCAACGAGATGATGGACCCCGAGCTGGTCCCGAAGCTCCTGGCCGCCGGCACGGTCGAGGTGGCACCGCTCGCGTACATGCGCGGCCGGACGCTCAACGACTCGTTCGTCATCCTCGACGAGGCGCAGAACACCACGCCCGAGCAGATGAAGATGTTCCTGACCCGACTCGGATTCGGCTCGAAGATGGTCGTCACGGGCGACATCACCCAGGTCGACCTGCCCGGCAACCTCTCCGGCCTCCGCCTCGTCACCCGGATCCTCGACCAGGTCGACGACATCCACTTCTCGCGCCTCGGCAGCGAGGACGTCGTGCGGCACACGCTCGTCGGCCGGATCGTCGACGCCTACACCGTCTACGACGAGGAACGCCTCGCCGAGCAGTCCGGGCACCGCCAGGGGTCCCCGTCCCCCCAGAACGATGCCCGAGGAGGCAACCGGTGAGCATCGAGCTCAACAACGAGTCCGGCGTCGAGGTCGACGAGGCAGCCATCCAGCGCCTCGCCGCCTTCGCACTCGACGCGCTGCACGTCCACGCCGACGCGGAGCTCGCGATCGTGCTCGTGGACGAAGGGGCGATGGAGCAGCTGCACGTCCGGTGGATGGACGAGCCCGGCCCCACCGACGTGCTGAGCTTCCCGATGGACGAACTCCGTCCGGGCACCGAGGACGACCCCACGCCCGCCGGCCTGCTCGGCGACATCGTGCTCTGCCCGCAGGTGGCCGAGGAGCAGGCGAAGACCGCCGGCCACTCCAGCACCGACGAGATGCTCCTCCTCACCTGCCACGGCATCCTGCACCTGCTCGGGTTCGACCACGCCGAGCCGGACGAGAAGGCCGAGATGTTCGGGCTGCAGGGCGAGATCCTCACCGCCTTCGCCGCGCAGCGCCGAGGACGGTGACCTGATGCTGCTCGTCACCGGCCTGCTCGCGGTGGCGCTCGCGCTCGTCGTCCTCGGCGGCCTGCTCGCCGCCTCCGACGCCGCTCTCTCCGTGGTGTCCCGCGCCGACCTCGACGACATCGCTCGGGGGAGCGGGCACCGGCGCGCGATCGAGGCGATCGGCGACGACGTCGGCGCCCACGTCAACGCCCTCAACTTCTTCCGGGTGCTGGCGGAGACCGCTGCCGCCGTGCTCGTCACCATCGCGCTCGTCATGGTGTTCGACACCTGGTGGGTCGCGCTGATCGTGGCCGCGGCGATCATGACCGCGGTCTCGTTCGTGCTGGTCGGGTCCAGTCCCCGCAGCGTCGGGCGAGCGCACGCCGAGCGGCTGATCGGGTCGACGGGTGGCATCGTGCACGGCATCCGCATCGTGCTCGGGCCGCTCGCCGGGCTCCTCGTGACGATCGGCGACCGCGTCACACCGGGCCGCGGTCGGAGTGCCTCGACGGTGTCGAGCGAGGAACAGCTGCTCTCGCTCGTCGACGAGGCGACCGAGAGCAACGTCCTCGAACAGGACGACCGTGAACTCATCCACTCGGTGTTCGAGTTCAGCGACACCCTGATCCGCGAGGTGATGGTCCCGCGCACCGACATGCTCACCGTGGACGGCTCGGACACCCTCGCCGCCGGTATGGAGCAGTTCCTCGCTTCCGGCGTCTCGCGCATGCCGGTCACGGGGAAGGACAGCGACGACGTGCTCGGCGTCCTGTACCTCCGCGACGTCTCCCGTGCCCTCTACGAGCGGCCCGGGTCCGGTTCGCAGCGCGTCACGACGATCCTCCGTCCGGCCGAGTTCGTGCCGGAGTCGAAGGCCGCCGACGACACCCTCCGGCACATGCAGGTCGCCAAGAACCACCTCGTGCTCGTCGTCGACGAGTACGGCGGCGTCGCCGGGCTGGTCACGATGGAGGACCTCATCGAGGAGCTCGTTGGCGACATCTCCGACGAGTACGACCGCGCCGTGGTCGACCGGGTCGAGATCGAACCCGGCACCTGGCGGATCTCGGCCCGACTGCCGATCGACGAGCTCGGCGACCTGTTCGGCATCGAGCTCGACGACGACGACGTGGACACCGCCGGGGGCCTCCTCACCAAGGAGCTCGGCCACCTCGCCATCAGCGGCGACACCGTCACCGTCTCCGGGCTCGTGCTCACCGCCGACCGCGTCGAGGGCAAGCGACGCCACCTCATCACCGTGCTCGCCGAGCGCACCCCGGAACTCGCCGGCGTCGAGGACGCCTTCGACGACGCGACACCCACCACGACGGGAACCACGCACCCATGACCGACACCACCCCCACCTCCGGCGAGCCGTACCGCGCCGGGTTCGTCTCCTTCGTCGGCCGTCCGAACGTCGGGAAGTCCACGCTGACGAACGCCCTCGTCGGTGAGAAGGTCGCCATCACCTCGTCGAAGCCGCAGACCACGCGGCGGGCCATCCGCGGCATCGTGCACCGGCCGAACGGTCAGGTCATCATCGTCGACACCCCCGGTGTGCACCGGCCGCGGACGCTGCTCGGCGAACGGCTCAACGACCTCGTGCAGTCGACGCTCGGCGACGTCGACGTCATCGGCTTCTGCGTGCCCGCGAACGAACCGATCGGGCCGGGCGACAAGTACATCAACGACACGCTCGACCAGTACCCGCGCGCGAAGAAGATCGCGATCGTGACGAAGATCGACCGCACCGCGAAGGACGCCGTCGGCGAGCAGCTCCTGGCGGTCTCGCGGCTCCGCGAGTGGGACTCGATCATCCCGACGTCGGGCACGAAGGGGCTCCAGCTCGAGGTCCTGCTCGAGGAGATCACCAAGCTCCTGCCCGAGTCGCCGCAGCTGTACGACTCCTCGACGGTCACCGAGGAGACGGACGAGGAGCGCATCGGGGAACTCATCCGCGAAGCCGCGCTCGAGGGCGTGCGCGACGAACTCCCGCACTCGCTCGCGGTCGTCATCGAGGACATCGTCGAGCCCGACGACGAGGACGACCCCGACGGTCCCCTGCGGATCTTCGCGAACCTGTTCGTCGAGCGCGACAGCCAGAAGGCGATCGTCATCGGCCGCGGCGGTGAACGCCTCAAGGACGTCGGATCGCGGTCCCGCGTCGAGATCGAGTCGCTGCTGGGTGGGCGGCACGTGTTCCTCAACATCCGGGTGAAGGTCGCGAAGGAGTGGCAGCGCGACCCGAAGCAGCTCGGGCGTCTGGGCTTCTGAGCAGGGCCGGCTGGTCCTGATCCGGGCCGGCCGCTCCTGACGCGGGTCATCCGCGGGACGGACGCGCGCACCGGCTCTGCGCCGTACCGTGGTGTGGTGTTCCGTCCCATGCTGCGCGCGCAGGTCATCACCGACGTCGTCATCGCCGTCGTGCTCGGTGGACTCGTGCTCGTCGCGACCGCCCGGGGGATCGACTCGCCGCTCTCCTACGTGACCGTGGTGGGGATGACCGCGGCCCTGGCGCTCCGTCGGCTCTCGCCGGGTCTCGCACTCGCCACCGCGTGGGTGGTCGCCGTCTTCGAGATGGTCACCAGCCAGGTGCCGGACCTGTCGAACCTCTTCATCGCCGGCGTCGTCTACACGACCAGCCGGTACGGCAGCCGACGGGTCCGGATCGCCGGGCTCGTGTCGGCGATCGTCGGTCCCGTCACCGCGGCCCTCTACCTCGGGTTCGACGACCTCCGGCAGCGTGAGGGCATCGTCACCGCGACCACGCCGGCGCAGGAGTCGCTGAAGGTCGCGATCGCGTACTTCGCGATGGTGTTGCTCCTCCTCCTCCTGCCGTGGCTCGCCGGGCTGGTCGCCCGCACCCGGCGCTCGGCGAGCATGAGCCGGGAGGCCCAGCTCCTCGCCGAACGCGACGCCGCCCGGGCCGACCGCGCCGTCGCGGTTGAACAGGAACGCGTGCGGATCGCCCGCGACATGCACGACATCGTCGCGCACTCGCTCGCGGTCGTGATCGCCCAGGCCGACGGCGCCCGGTACGCGCTGAAGGCTGACCCGGCCATCGCGGACGAGGCGCTCGGCACCATCTCGACCACCGCACGCCGTGCCCTCGGCGACGTCCGGGAACTCCTCGGCGCCCTCCGCCACGAGCAGGGCTCCGCGCCGACGCCGGAGATCGACGACATCGACCGGCTCGTGCACGAGATGCGCGAGGTCGGCCTCGACGTGCGCGTCGAGCGGGACGGCGACCCGGACGGACTCCCGACGACGACGCAGCTCGCGGTCTACCGGATCGTGCAGGAGAGCCTGACGAACGCGTGGAAGCACGGCGAGCCCGGAACGCCCGTGCACGCCGTCGTCACCTACCGGCCGGACACCGTCGAGATCAGCGTGGTGAACCGCCGCGCCGACGACGGCACACGGGGTCCCGGTACCGGACACGGCCTGGTCGGGATGCGTGAGCGTGCGGCGATGACCGGCGGGACGATGACGGCCGGCGTGCGCGGCGACGACTTCGCGGTCGCCGTCCGGATGCCCGCCGTGCCCGCCAGCGGCCAGATGCCCCGCGGGTTGCTGTCCACCACGACGAACCCAGCCACGACGGGCCCAGCCACGACGGGCCCCGCCACGACGGGCCCCGCCACGACGGGCCCCGCCACGACGGGCCCAACCACGACGGCCCCCGCCGGGGGCAGCCGCTCGACGCCCGTCACGAACCCCACCTCGACCTCCCAGGAGCGCACCGGCCGATGAACGACACCCCGATCCGCGTCGCGCTCGTCGACGACCAGGCACTCTTCCGTACCGGCATCCGGATGCTCATCGACTCCCAGGCCGACCTGCAGTTCGTGGGCGAGGCCGGCAACGGGGCCGAAGGGGTGGAGCTCGTCCGTCGCGGTCGCCCCGACGTCGTGCTCATGGACGTCCGGATGCCGGTGATGGACGGCATCACCGCGACGGAGCGCATCGTCGAGGACAGCGGGACGGACGGCGCGAAGGTGCTCGTCCTCACCACGTTCGACTTCGACGAGGCCGCGGCGAAGGCCATCCGGGCCGGGGCGAGCGGCTTCGTCCTCAAGGACGCGGACCCGGAGTTCCTGCTCGCCGCGATCCGGACCGTGCACGCCGGCACCGCGGTGTTCGCGGCCTCGGCCACGCGGGAGCTCCTCCGGCGCTACGAGGACGCCAGCGTGCAGGCGGCGAACGTGCCGGCGGCCTTCGCGGACCTCACCCCGCGGGAGCGCGAGATCTTCGACCTCGCCGCGCGCGGGTTCAGCAACAGCGAGATCGCGCAGCACGAGTACGTCAGCGAAGCGACCGTGAAGACCCACATCTCCCGTGTGCTCACGAAGCTCGAACTGCGCGACCGGGTGCGGCTCGTCGTGTTCGCCCACCAGCACGGCCTCGTCACGAAGGCAGACTGACCCTCATCCGCTCGGATGACTTCCCCACAGGGATGCCAACCGAGCGGACCATCCACAGGAGCCGACGGACCGACGCGGGGCGTGCCTCCAGGCGGTCAAGGTGGGTACATGACCACCAGCCACGCTCCGATCATCCGACTCGACCACGTGTCCAAGCACTACGGGGACGCCGCACGGCGGGTGACGGCGCTCGACGACGTCAGCGTCGACATCGGCGCGGGGGAGTTCACCGCGGTGATGGGGCCGTCCGGCTCGGGCAAGTCGACGCTCATGCACGTCGCCGCCGGGCTGGACGCCGTGTCGGCCGGCCGGATCCAGATCGACGGCGTCGACATCACCGGGCTCGGTGACAAGGACCTGACGGAGCTGCGTCGTCGTCGCCTCGGCTTCGTGTTCCAGTCGTTCAACCTCGTGCCGACGCTGGACGTCAGCGAGAACATCCGGCTGCCGTTCCTGCTCGGCGGCCACAAGCCCTCGCGCGAGGAATCCGCGTGGATCGACCGACTCGTCGAGATGCTCGGGCTGGGGAACCGCCTGACCCACCGGCCGCACCAGCTCTCCGGCGGACAGCAGCAGCGGGTCGCCATCGCCCGCGCGCTCGCCTCGCGGCCGGCCGTCGTCGTGGCGGACGAGCCGACCGGGGCGCTCGACTCGCGGACCGGGCGCGACGTGCTGCAGATCCTGCGCGGGGCCGTGACCGAGTGGGGCCAGAGCGTCGTCATGGTGACGCACGACCCGGTCGCCGCCGCGAACGCCGACCGGATCCTGTTCCTCGCCGACGGCCGCGTCGTGGGGGACCGTCCCGCGATGGACGCCGCTGCGATCTCCACCACGATGCTCGGGATGGAGGCGGCAGCGTGAACGGCGTCCGCGACTTCTCGCCCACCGTCCTCGTCGCGGCGCTCGGCACCACCTTCGGGTCCGCGCTCGTGATCGCTCCCGGCATCGTGACCGAGGCGCTCGGGGCCGCGGGCTTCGCCGACCTCGCCCCGGTGAAGGCCATCCTCGACGTCGTCGGGTGGCTGTTCCTCGGCATCGCGCTGTACGTCGGCGCCATCGTCACGGCGAACACCTGCGCGACGCTCATCGCCGGTCAGACGCGGATCATCGCGCTCCAGCGGCTCGTCGGGGCCACCGGGGCGACGCTCCGCGCCCGCATCACCCGGACCGGCCTGGTCGTCGGCCTGCTCGGCGGACTCGTCGGCGCGGTCGCGGGGACGGCCCTCTCGGCGCTGTTCGTCGTCGTCCTCCGTGGCAACGGCTTCCTGCCCGACACCACGTACACGCTCGTCCCGTGGCAGCTCGTCCTGCCGGTCGTCGCCGTCGTCCTCGCCACCTGGGGTGCGTTCGGTGTCGGGTCACGCCGGGTCCTCACGGTCACGCCGCTCGAGGCACTGTCGTCGAGCATCGAGCCGAGCCACGACGACGTCCGTTCCGGCACGGCCCGCAGGGTCTGGGCGATCGTGCTCATCGGCGGTGGGGCGGTGCTCATGGTCGTCGGGCTGCTCGGCAGCGCCGTGTCACCCGTGGCGGTCCTGCCGGCGGCCCTCGGCGGCTTCGTGTCCTTCGCCGGGATCGCCGTCGGCGCCACGATCGTGATGCCCCCGGTGCTGTCGCTGATCGGGCGGATCGGGGCGAAGGACCCGGTCGTGCTGCTCGCCGGGCGGAACGCGATGCGGGCGCCGGGGCGGTCCTCGCGGGCCACGATCGGGCTCGTCATCGGGGTCACCCTGCTGGTCACCTTCGCGGTGGCGCTCGGGATGATGCAGCGCGTGCTCGAAGCGCAGCTCCGTGGGCAGCTCCAGGGCGGCAGCCCCGAACAGCTGCAGGGGATGCAGGACTTCTTCGTGCAGGTCAACGCCGTCGTCAGCGTCATCGTCGGGTTCTCCGCCGTGATCGCCGCCGTGGGGGTCGTCAACGCGTTGGCCCTCGGGGTGCTGCAGCGCCGTCGCGAGCTCGGGCTCCTGCGGGTGCTCGGCCTCACCGGCGCGCAGGTCCGCCGGATGATCGTCACCGAGGCCGTGCAGATGGTCGTGGCCGCGGTCCTCACCGGGCTCGTGCTCGGGACCTTCTACGGGTGGGTCGGCGGGCAGACGCTCCTCGGGTCGCTCGGCTCGCCCGGGGCACCGGTGCTGCCGACGATGACGATCGCGATCGTGGTGGTCGGGGCGCTCGTGCTGGCGGTCACCGCGACCGTCGCCCCGGTACGACGAGCGATGCGGGTCCCGCCGACGGAGGCGCTGGCCGTCGACTGACGCCGGTGTGCGCGGTCGGGTCGTCACATGCGACCCGGCCAGTGCTACCGTGGGCAGCGATGTACTCGGCGCTCCTCCTCCTTCGCTGCCGCGACGAGGCCTGACACAACGGCCCACCTCGTCGCGGAGTCCGTCGTGGCCGCACACTCCACCACACGACGAAAGTGCGACACCATGCAGAACACGCAGCGCCCCTCCGGGATGCCGATCCACAAGTACGTCCCCTTCCACGAGCAGATCACCGTCGAGCTGCCCGACCGCACCTGGCCGACGAAGCGCATCGACAAGGCCCCGCGCTGGTGCGCCGTCGACCTGCGTGACGGCAACCAGGCGCTCATCGACCCGATGGACGCCGAGCGCAAGCGCGCCATGTTCGACCTCCTCGTCCGGATGGGCTACAAGGAGATCGAGGTCGGGTTCCCGAGCGCCTCGCAGACCGACTTCGACTTCGTCCGCAGCCTCATCGACGAGGGCGCCATCCCCGACGACGTCACCATCCAGGTGCTGACGCAGGCGCGCGAGCACCTCATCCAGCGCACCTACGAGGCGATCGACGGCGCCAAGCAGGCCATCGTGCACCTGTACAACTCCACGTCGATCGTCCAGCGCGAGGTCGTCTTCCGCACCGACGTGCAGGGCGTCGTCGACATCGCGGTCTCCGGCGCGAAGCTCTGCAAGGCCGCCGAGGCAACGCTGCAGCACGACACGACGGTCTACTACGAGTACTCGCCGGAGTCCTACACGGGCACCGAGCTCGAGGTCGCGCTCGAGATCTGCAACGCCGTGCTCGAGGTCTTCGAGCCGACCCCGGACCGCAAGGTCATCATCAACCTGCCCGCCACGGTCGAGATGGCGACGCCGAACGTCTACGCCGACTCGATCGAGTGGATGTCCCGCAACCTCGCCCACCGTGAGGACGTCATCCTGTCGCTGCACCCGCACAACGACCGCGGCACCGCCGTCGCGGCCGCCGAGCTCGGGTACATGGCCGGCGCCGACCGCATCGAGGGCTGCCTGTTCGGCAACGGGGAGCGCACCGGCAACGTCGACCTCGTCGCCCTCGGCATGAACCTGTTCACCCAGGGCATCGACCCCGAGATCAGCTTCGCCGACATCGACCAGATCAAGCGCACCGTCGAGTACTGCAACCAGCTGCCCGTCCCGGAGCGCCAGCCGTGGGCCGGTGACCTCGTCTACACGGCGTTCAGCGGTTCGCACCAGGACGCCATCAACAAGGGCTTCGACGCGATGAAGGCCAAGGCCGAGGCTGCGGGCAAGACCATCGACGAGGTCGAGTGGGCCGTGCCGTACCTGCCCGTCGACCCGAAGGACATCGGCCGCTCGTACGAGGCCGTCATCCGCGTCAACTCGCAGTCCGGCAAGGGCGGCGTCGCGTACCTGCTCAAGACCGACCACGCCATCGACCTGCCCCGCAAGCTGCAGATCGAGTTCTCCGGCGTCGTGCAGCAGCGCACCGACACCGAGGGCGGCGAGTTCAGCTCCGACAAGATCTGGGACCTGTTCCGCGACGAGTACCTGCCGGCGCCCGTCGACGAGGACAAGTGGGGCCGCTACGAGATCACGAAGACGGCGACGTCGAGCGACTTCGACGGCACGACCAAGCTGTCGGTCGCGATGCGCGTCGACGAGGGCTCGGTGAGCTCGGACGCCGTGGGCACCGGGCCGATCGACGCGTTCCTGTCGGTGATGCGCGACCAGGGCGTCGACGTCACGCTGTACGACTACTCGGAGCACACGATGAGCGCCTCGGGTGACGCGAAGGCGGCGTCCTACGTCGAGCTCGACGTCGACGGGGTGCGTCTCTGGGGCGTCGGGATCGACGCGGACATCTCGACCGCGTCGCTCAAGGCGATCGTGTCCGCGGTGAACCGCGCGGTCCGTGCCGGCGCCGCGTCCGGTGCGGCGGAGCTCGTCTCCGCGTAGGGCTCGTGCCGGGGGTCGTCCCGCGGCGTCCCGCGCGGCGTCCCGCGCGCCTCGGATCGCACCCTCCTGCGCGGCTCGGATCGCACCCTCCTGCGAACATCGCGCCCCGCCACTGCGGGGCGCGATGTTCGTCCCGGGGTGCGACGCGGTTGCCGGCCCCGGGTGGCGAGCGGTGCCGTGGTCGCGTTCCCACCCCGTGAGGTCGCGATCCGCGCCGGTTCCGTGCCGTACGGGCCGCACGAAGTGCGATCTCGGCGCTGGCCGGAGGGGGACCCCTCCGTACGCGGCCGGCAGGCCCGGCGCGCGCGGTGCGCGGTGTCGGGGGAGCGGGGGATACTGGGGGCATGCCGCTGTACCGGGACGAGTGCGTCGTGCTCCGCACCCACAAGCTCGGCGAGGCGGACCGCATCGTCACCATGCTCAGCCGGCAGCACGGCAAGATCCGTGCCGTCGCGAAGGGCGTCCGGCGGACCGCATCGAAGTTCGGCAGCCGGCTCGAGCCGTTCATGGTCGTGGACGCCCAGTTCTACGAGGGCCGTTCGCTCGACATCGTCACGCAGGCCGAGTCGCTCGGGTCCTACGGGGCGCAGATCGTGGCCGACTACGGCGCGTACACCGCTGCGAGCGCCATGGTCGAGACCGCCGACCGCCTCAGCGAAGCGGACGCCGGACTCCAGCAGTACCTGCTGCTCGTCGGTGCACTGCGTTCGCTCTCCCGCGGTGAGCACGTGGCCAGCGCCACGCTGGACTCGTACCTGCTCCGGGCGATGAGCATCGCGGGGTGGGCGCCCTCGTTCTCGGACTGCGCCGTCACCGGAGCCCCCGGTCCGCACTCGGCCTTCGTCGTCCAGCTCGGCGGTGTCGTGGCGGACGGTGCGGCGCCTCCCGGATCGCCGCGACTCGACCCGACGACCCTGTCGCTCCTCGGTTCCCTGCTCGCCGGCGACTGGAGGACCGTCGACGACGCCGACGAACGGTCGAGGTCACGGGCCTCCGGCGTGGTCGCCGCCTACGCCCAGTGGCACCTGGAACGATCCCTCAAGTCCCTGCCGCACGTGGACCGCAGCGAGCACCCCGCCCAGGTCCCGGCCCACGACGGACCCGCGCACGACAGCGTCGCGGCGACGGCCAAGGCGGTCGCGGCGACCCCGGCTCCGGCCGTGCCCCACCCCGACGACCCGGCGGACGACGGACACCTCGCTGCTGCCGACCACCGACACGCCACCGAAGGAACCCCCACCGCATGAGCCCCCGCCGATCCGACGCCGCCGAACCCTTCCGGCCGATCGACTGGACCGGGGAGACCCCGCCCGCGATCCCGCAGCGGTTCGTCCCCCGGCACGTGGCGATCGTGATGGACGGCAACGGCCGCTGGGCGAACGGCCGCGGGCTCACCCGGATCGAGGGGCACAAGGCGGGCGAGGCCTCGCTCCTCGACGTCGTCGCCGGCGGGATCCAGATCGGCGTCAAGCACATCTCGGCGTACGCGTTCTCGACCGAGAACTGGAAGCGCTCCCCGGAGGAGGTCCGCTTCCTGATGGGCTTCAACCGCGATGTGATCCGCCGTCGCCGCGACCAGCTGAACGAGTGGGGCGTGCGGGTGCGGTGGGCCGGACGGCGTCCGCGACTCTGGCGGAGCGTGATCGACGAGCTCGAGACCGCGGAGCAGATGACGGCGGGCAACGACGTGCTGACGCTGACGATGTGCGTCAACTACGGCGGCCGGAACGAGATCGCCGACGCCGTGCGGTCCCTGGCCGAGGACGTCGCTGCGGGGCGGCTCAAGCCGAGTCAGGTCACCGAGAAGGCCCTCGCGAAGCGGCTGTACGTGCCGGAGATGCCCGACGTCGACCTCTTCCTCCGGAGTTCGGGGGAGCAGCGCACGAGCAACTTCCTGTTGTGGCAGTCCGCCTACGCCGAGATGGTGTTCCTCGACCGGCTCTGGCCGGACTTCCGGCGGAGCGACCTCTGGGGCGCGGTGGAGCAGTACGCGCGGCGCGACCGGCGCTTCGGTGGCGCGGTCGACACGCCCACCGCCTGAGGCGGGCCGACGGGCGGAGCCGAGCCGCGCCTCCAGGCCGAGGCCCGTTAGTCTTGCCGGGTACGTTTCCGCACCGGGCACCCAGCTCGGCGACACTGATGGAGTTCTCCTTGGCTCAGCCCTCCCGTCTCGACTCGGTCATCGCCCTCGCGAAAGGCCGAGGGTTCGTCTTCCAGTCGGGGGAGATCTACGGCGGATCGCGCTCCGCATGGGACTACGGGCCCCTCGGCGTCGAGCTGAAGGAGAACATCAAGCGCCAGTGGTGGCAGCGGTTCGTCCGCGGTCGCGGCGACATGGTCGGCCTCGACTCGGCCGTCATCCTGCCCCGCAAGGTGTGGGAGGCCTCCGGGCACGTCGCGACGTTCACCGACCCGCTCGTCGAGTGCCTGCACTGCCACCACCGCTTCCGCGAGGACCACCTCATCGAGGCGTTCGAGGCGAAGAAGAACCGCGCTCCCGAGGGCGGCATGGCCGAGATCGCGTGCCCGAACTGCGGGACCCGCGGCCAGTGGACCGAGCCGCGTGAGTTCTCCGGCATGCTCAAGACCTACCTCGGCCCGGTGGAGTCCGAGGAGGGCCTGAACTTCCTCCGCCCCGAGACCGCGCAGGGCATCTTCGTCGACTTCGCGCAGGTCGTCACGACCAGCCGCATGAAGCCCCCGTTCGGCATCGGCCAGGTCGGCAAGGCGTTCCGGAACGAGATCACACCGGGGAACTTCATCTTCCGGACGCGCGAGTTCGAGCAGATGGAGATCGAGTACTTCGTGCCGCCGGCTTCCGCCGAGGAGCACTACGAGCAGTGGATCGCCGACTCGGTCGTGTTCTTCACCGACCTCGGCATCGACCCGGAGAACCTCCGTCGCTTCGACGTGCCGGACGGGGAGCGCGCGCACTACTCCGACGCCACGGCCGACATCGAGTACCGCTTCGGCTTCGCGGGCACCGAGTGGGGCGAGCTCATGGGGGTCGCGAACCGCACCGACTTCGACCTCAACAACCACATCGAGTCGTCCGGCAAGGACCTCCGCTACTTCGACCAGGCCGCCAACGAGAAGTACGTGCCGTACGTCATCGAGCCGTCGTTCGGTCTCACGCGTGCGCTCATGGCGTTCCTGCTCGACGCCTACCACGAGGACGAGGCCCCGAACGCGAAGGGCGGCGTCGACAAGCGCACGGTCCTCCGGCTCGACCCGCGTCTGGCGCCGGTCAAGGCCGCGGTCCTGCCGCTGTCCCGGAACGAGCAGCTCTCGCCGGTCGCCCGCGGCCTCGCCGACGACCTCCGCAAGTACTGGAACGTCGACTTCGACGACGCCGGTGCGATCGGTCGCCGCTACCGTCGCCACGACGAGATCGGCACGCCGTTCTGCATCACGGTCGACTTCGACACGCTCGAGGACAAGGCCGTCACGGTGCGCGAGCGCGACACGATGTCGCAGGAGCGTGTGGCGCTCGACCAGCTGCAGGGGTACCTGGCGGCACGACTGCTCGGCGCGTAGGCGCGGGGACGTCCTTGGTTGTGCGCCGGGACCGACCCCGGTTGCGCCGGGAACGGCCCCGGTACCCCCGCCGGGAATGGCCCCGGCACCCCCGCGTTGGAACCAGCATGAACGACTCGAGCGTGAACGACTCCGTGAAGGTCGATGTCTGGTCCGACATCGCCTGCCCCTGGTGCTACATCGGCAAGCGGAAGTTCGAGGCCGGCGTCGCCGCCTTCGCGTCCTCGCCCGATGCCCGTCCCGTCGAGGTCGAGTACCACTCCTTCGAGCTGAGCCCCGACACCCCCCTCGACTTCGAGGGCACCGAGGCCGAGTTCCTCTCCCGCCACAAGGGCATGCCCGTCGACCAGGCGCAGCAGATGCTCGACCAGGTCACGGGCATCGCCGCCTCGGTCGGCCTCGCCTACGACTTCGAGGCGATGCACCACACCAACACGGTGAAGGCGCACCAGGTCATCCACCTCGCCAAGCAGCAGGGCAAGCAGCTCGAGATGGTCGAGCGGCTCTTCGCCGCCTACTTCGAGCGCGGTGAGCACGTCGGGCACGACGCGTCGCTCGCGTCCCTCGCCGCCGAGGTCGGACTCGACCCCGACGAGGTCCTCGCCACCCTCCGCGACGACTCGCAGCTCGCGGCGGTGCGCGCCGACCAGGAGCAGGCGCAGGCGTTCGGCATCAACGGCGTCCCGTTCTTCGTCATCGACGGCAAGTACGGCGTCTCCGGCGCGCAGGACCCGTCCGCGTTCGAGCAGGTGCTCACCCAGGTGGTCGCGTTGCGGGAGACGACCCGATGACGGACCTGACGATCTCCGACCAGGGTGCTGCGCGCCTCCAGTCCGTCTCGTGGGTCCCGTCGGTACCGGACGCCCTGACCGGTCTGGACACGCTGTCGGGCCAGAACGCGCTGTCGGGCCAGGACGCGCTGTCGGGCCAGGACGCACTGTCGGGCCAGAACGCAGGAACCGGCCTGGAGGCGCGCCCCGCCTTGCTCACACTCGTCACGTCCGGCGGTGCGCCGGTCTGTGAAGGCGACTCGTGCTTCGTCCCCGGCGCCGAGGGCGCCTGGGCCGAGGTGCCGGACTGACCCGCCGATCAGGCGCGCTGCGGTTCTTCGTCGGTGATGTCGGCGACCGTCGCGCCGTACGCCGTGATGAGGTCATCGGCGTCGACGAAGGCGCTCGCGCCGTGTCGACCGGCACCGAGCGCGACACGGCGACCGGTGATGCGCTCGTCGGCGTAGACCGGCAGGTCGCCCGTCGCGCCGATCGGCGTGATCGTGCCGCGCTCGTAGCCGGAGGCCTCGAGCGCCGTGGCGGCGTCGGGCATCGACAGCTTGTTCACGCCGACGACGGTGCGGAGCTTCTTCCACGCGATGGCGCGACCGCCGGGCACCAGGGCGAGCAGGAAGCCGCCGTCGTGGCGCTTGACGACCAGGGTCTTGACGATGTCGCCCGGTTCGATCCCGAGCAGGGCAGCGGCCTCGTGCAGGGAGTCCGCCGCGGGCCGCTCGGTGACCTCGACCCGGAGGCCGCGGGCGGTCGCGTCGGCGTCGAACCTGGTGGTGGCGTCGGTCGTCATGGGGAGAACGCTACCGGCGAGCACCGACGTGGGAGAATGGGACAGGTATGACGATCACACAAGCCCCCCGGAAGCCCTTGCGCATCGGCCCCATCGAGGTCGACGTGCCGGTCGTGCTCGCGCCGATGGCGGGCATCACGAACATGGCGTACCGCCGGCTCTGCCGCGAGTACGGCGCCGGGCTGTACGTGTGCGAGATGATCACCTCGCGTGCGCTCGTCGAGCGGACCCCCGTGTCGATGCAGCTCATCCAGCACCACGAGTCCGAGACCCCGCGGTCGATCCAGCTGTACGGGGTCGAGCCGAACACCGTCGCCGAGGCAGCGTCGATCCTGGTCGGCGAGGACCGCGCGGACCACATCGACCTCAACTTCGGGTGCCCGGTGCCGAAGGTCACGCGGAAGGGCGGCGGAGCGGCACTGCCGTGGAAGCTCGAGCTCTTCCGCGAACTCGTCACGAAGACCGTGCGCGCCGCCGGGGACGTCCCCGTCACGGTGAAGATGCGCAAGGGCATCGACAGCGACCACCTGACCTACCTCGACGCCGCCCGCATCGCGCGTGACGCCGGCGTCGCGGCCGTCTCGCTGCACGCCCGCACCGCGAACGAGCACTACTCCGGGCACGCCGACTGGTCGGCGATCGCCACCCTCAAGGAGACCGTCACCGACATCCCGATCCTCGGCAACGGCGACATCTGGTCCGCGGCCGACGCCCTCCGCATGGTCGACGAGACCGGAGCCGACGGCGTCGTCGTCGGGCGCGGGTGCCTCGGCCGGCCGTGGCTGTTCGGCGACCTCGCGGCGGCGTTCCGCGGCGAGGGCCTCCGGTACATGCCGTCCCTCGGCGAAGTGGCCGACGGGTTCCGCCGGCACGCCGAACTGCTCGTCGAGTTCTTCGGTTCGGAAGAGCACGGCTGCCGCGACATCCGGAAGCACGTGGCCTGGTACTTCAAGGGGTACCCGATCGGCAGCGACGTCCGGTCCGGGCTCGCGATGGTGTCGAGCCTGCAGGAGATCGACGACCTGCTCGCGCAGCTCGACCACGACGCACCGTACCCGGGCGCCGACGCCGAGGGGCCGCGCGGTCGTGCCGGTCACCCGAAGCGCACCGCCCTGCCCGACCGCTGGCTCGAGTCGCGCGACGTCGACGCTGCCTTCCGCCAGGTCCTCGCCGCCGCCGAGCTGCACCACAGCGGCGGATGAGCGCCACGTCCTCGTACGGGCCCGCCGACGCCGAGCGCTGGCTGCCCGAGACGCACGGCAACCGCCGGTCCGACTTCGCGCGCGACCGCGCCCGGCTGCTGCACTCCAGCGCACTCCGACGCCTCGCCGCGAAGACCCAGGTCCTCAGCCCGACGACGGGGCTCGACTTCGCGCGGAACCGTCTGACGCACTCGCTCGAGGTCGCGCAGGTCGGCCGTGAGCTCGCCGACCAGCTCGGGCTCGACCCCGACGTGGTGGACACCGCCTGCCTCGCGCACGACATCGGGCACCCGCCGTTCGGGCACAACGGCGAGACGGCCGTGAACGCCTGGGCCACGGGCATCGGCGGGTTCGAGGGGAACGCGCAGACGCTCCGGCTCCTCACCCGGCTCGAGCCGAAGGTCTACGGGCCGCGCTCCGGCGCGACCGGCGACCGTCCGTACGGGCTCAACCTGACCCGAGCATCGTTGGACGCCAGCTGCAAGTACCCGTGGCCGGCCGCGCAGGGCGTGTCCGAGGCATCGTCCGGCCGCACCAAGTTCGGCTTCTACGACGACGACCACGACGCCTTCGAGTGGCTGCGCGCGGGTGCTCCCCGTCGCCAGCGCTGCATCGAAGCGCAGGTGATGGACCTCTCCGACGACATCGCGTACTCCGTGCACGACTTCGAGGACGCCGTCGTCGCGGGCTTCATCGACGTCGCGGCGCTGGGTGATCGTGTCGGCGAGAACGACATCGTGTCGGCGATGCACGCCTGGGTCGGGTCGGACCTCAGTCGTGACGAACTGCTCGAGGCGTTCGACCGGCTGCGGTCGCTGCCGCTGTGGATGACGTCCTACGACGGCTCCCGGCAGGACGCGGCACGGCTGAAGAACCTCACCTCGCAGCTCATCGGGCGCTTCGCGCGCACGGCGACCACCGCGACGCGCGAGTCTTACGCGTCCGGGTCCCTCGTCCGGTTCGCGGCCTCGGTCGTGACGCCGCCGGAGATCATCGGGGAGATCGCCGTGCTCAAGGGGATCGTCGCGGCGTTCGTCATGACGCACGGCGACCGGCAGCCCGTGTACGAGGAACAACGTCGGATCCTGACCGAACTGCTCGACGCACTCGCGGCGAGCGGCAGCGCCGACCTCGAGCCGGGGTTCGCCGCTGACTGGCGTGCCGCGAGCGATGACGACGGTCGGCTGCGTGCCGTGGTGGACCAGGTCGCGAGCCTCACCGACCAGGGGGCGCTCGCCTGGCACAAGCGGCTCGTCGTCGGCGAGCACGAGGCCGTCCACATCCCCGTCTGACCGGGCGCACCCACGCCGCTCGGTCGGGGGGTGTCACTCGCACGAACTAGGATCGAGACGTGGCTGGCAGGATCGCGCGGAACGACATCGACGAGGTCCGCGCGCGCGTCAACATCGCTGACGTCGTCGGCGACTACGTCACCCTGAAGTCCGCCGGGGTCGGTTCGCTCAAGGGCCTCTGCCCCTTCCACGACGAGCGATCACCGTCGTTCCACGTGCGTCCACAGGTCGGTCGGTACCACTGCTTCGGCTGCGGCGAGGACGGCGACGTCTTCGAGTTCGTCATCAAGCAGGACCACACCACCTTCCAGGAAGCCGTCGAGCGGATGGCCGCCAAGATCGGCTTCACGCTCCACTACGACGAGGGCGACGGTCCCCGCACCGACTACAACACGCGTGCGCGTCTCATCGCCGCGAACGAGGCGGCGCAGCAGTTCTACGTCGCGCAGCTCACCACGGCCGCAGCCGAGCCGGCCCGCCACTTCCTGGGGGAGCGCGGCTTCGACCCCTCGGCGGCGCAGCACTTCGGCGTCGGGTTCGCCCCGAAGTCGTACGACGCGCTGAAGGACCACCTGCGGGGGCGCGGCTTCACGATCGAGGAGATCATCTCGGCCGGCCTCGTCAGCCAGGGCGACCGCTCGCCGTACGACCGGTTCCGCGGCCGCCTGATGTGGCCGATCCGCGACGTGACCGGGGCGACGATCGGGTTCGGCGCGCGCCGGCTGCTCGACGACGACAAGGGCCCGAAGTACCTCAACACGCCGGAGACCCCGATCTACCACAAGAGCCAGGTGCTCTACGGGCTCGACCTCGCCCGACGCGACATCTCGAAGCAGAAGCAGGTCGTGATCGTCGAGGGCTACACCGACGTGATGGCGTGCCACCTCGCCGGCATCACCACCGCCGTGGCCACGTGCGGCACGTCGTTCGGCGTCGACCACATCAAGGTGCTGCGCCCGATGCTCGGCGACTCGGCCGGCGCCCACCTCTCGCAGCTCGGGAACATCGTCTTCACGTTCGACCCGGACGAGGCCGGACAGCGCGCCGCCTCCCGCGCCTTCGCCGAGGAGAGCCGGTTCGCGTCCCAGACCTACGTCGCCGTCGCACCCGAGGGACTCGACCCGTGCGACCTCCGGCTGGCCCGCGGTGACTCCGCCGTCACGCGTCTGATCGAGACGAAGCGCCCGATGTTCGAGTTCATGATCCGGCGCCGGTTGGCCACGCACGACATCGAGACGGCCGAGGGACGCGTCGCCGGGCTCCGCGATGCTGCTCCCGTCGTCGCCGGGATCCGTGACCGCACGCTGGCGACGGCGTACACGCGAGAGACCGCGAAGTGGCTCGGCATGGACATCCCCGAGGTCCGTCGTGCCGTCGAGAACGCCCGGCAGCGCGCGGGCGCCGCCGGGCCACGGCAGGACGACCACCGGACCGCGCACGCCGCGTCCGGCTCCGGCTCCGGCTCCGGCGGCGACACGGCGGCTCTGCCGGACGAACCGATCGCCGGACTCCGTCTCCTGCCGAACGACCCCATCACGCGGATGGAACGCGACGCCGTGATGGCGATGGTGCAGCAGCCCGGGCACGTCGGAGCGCCGTTGCTCGGACTCGCCGCATCGGCGACGTTCTCGGCGCCGATGCTCTCGGTCGTGCGGGACGCCGTCGTGGCGAACGTCGATGCCGTCGGTTCGGTGGACTGGCTCGACCGGCTGCTGCAGGACGTGCCGGCTCCGTTCCGCGGCCTCGTGCAGGAACTCGCACTCGCACCGATCCCGGCCCGCACCGACGAAGCCCTCGCGCTCTACGCGCGGAGCATCGTCGTCGCGCTGGTGGAGCGGGACCTGCTCGCGCGGAAGGCGTCGCTCCTCGGGCAGTTGCAGCGCGCGGACCCGAACGACCAGGCCGACCGGCGGGCCGAGATCCAACGGCAGCTCGTCGAGATCGACGCCCAGCGGATGCGGCTGCGCGCCGACACCGAGGCCTCCTAGCCCGTTCCGTGCCCACGTGCGCGCTCCCGCGCACCCGCCCGCGGCCGCGTGCACGTGCCCTCGCACCCGCCCGCGCCCGCGCAAGCGCCGCTGAGATCGCACTTCGGCGGCCTCGGCCGAAGTCGATGCCCGCGAAAGTGCGATCTCGGCACCGGCCGTGCCGCGCTGGTCGATTGCGACGAGGCCGCACGACGTGCCCGCGCCTGCGCCCGCGCCCGTTCCGCCGAGATCGCACTTCGGCGGCCTCGGCCGACGTCGATGCGCGCGAAAGTGCGATCTCGGCACCGGCCGTGCGCGCGAAAGTGCGATCTCGCGCCACCGAACGCACAGGTTGCACGACGCAACATTCGTGCGCGACGCGCCGCTCACCACCGCACGGATTGTGCGCCACGCGACGCACTCCTGCATTACAGCGGTGTAAACAAATCGCTCTGAGTTCGTTGCATTCCGTGACAGGGTGATAGCAATGAGCGTTCCTGGCCGGGCACACAGACGTACCACCCGCCGGCCGGGGCCCTTGCATTCATCACCAAGAGAGGCATCGGACATGGCATCCGTGTTCAAGAAGCGCACAGCCAAGTGGGGCAAGCGCACCATCGCGCTCGGCGCCGGCGCAGCAGCAACGGCGCTGGTGCTGACCGGCTGCGCGGGCGGCGGCAGCGGCGGCTCCGACGACCTGAACGGCCTGATCATCGGCACGACCGACAAGATCACGTCGCTCGACCCGGCGGGCTCCTACGACAACGGCTCCTTCGCCGTGCAGAACCAGGTCTTCCCCTTCCTGCTGAACACCCCGACGGGCAGCCCGGACGTCAAGCCGGACATCGCCACGAAGGCGGAGTTCACCGACCCGACGACGTACACGGTCACCCTCAAGAAGGGTCTCGAGTTCGCGAACGGCAACAAGCTCACCTCGAGCGACGTGAAGTTCTCGTTCGACCGCGACCTGAAGATCAAGAACGACAACGGCCCGTGGTCGCTGCTCGCGAACCTCAAGAGCATCGACACCCCGGACGCCACCACCGTCGTCTTCCACCTCGACCACGCCGACCAGACCTGGCCGCAGGTGCTCTCGAGCCCCGCCGGCCCGATCGTCGACGAGGACGTCTTCTCGGCGACCAAGCTGACGAGCGCCGCGGACATCGTGAAGGGCAACGCGTTCGCGGGCCAGTACACGATCAAGTCCTACAAGGAGAACGACCTCATCGCGTACGAGGCGAACCCCAAGTACGACGGCGTGCTCGACAAGGCGAAGACCAAGGACGTCACCGCCCAGTACTTCACCAAGGAAACCGACCTCAAGCTCGCCGTCCAGAAGGGCGACGTCGACGTGGCGTACCGCTCCCTGACGCCGACGGACATCACCTCGCTCCGCAAGGACAAGGACCTCCAGGTCATCGACGGCCCCGGCGGCGAGATCCGCTACGTGGTCTTCAACTTCAAGACCCAGCCCTTCGGCACCGGCCAGAGCGGCGCCGACGCGTCGAAGGCCCTCGCGGTCCGCAAGGCGGTGGCCGACGTCGTCGACCGTGCCGCCCTGGCGAAGGAGGTCTACAACGACACCTACACGCCGGTCTACTCGATGGTGCCGGACGGACTGACCGGTGCGGCGACGCCGTTCAAGTCGCTCTACGGCGACGGCCAGGGTGCCCCGGACCTCGACAAGGCGAAGAAGACCCTGTCGGACGCGGGAGTCAGCGGCAAGATCGAGCTGAACATCCAGTACTCGCCGGACCACTACGGTTCGGCCTCGGACGACGAGTACGCACTGCTGAAGTCGCAGCTCGAGTCGTCGGGCCTGTTCACCGTCAACATCCAGTCGACGGTCTACACGACCTACGCCGTGGACCGCACGAAGGACGCGTACCCGGAGTACCAGCTCGGCTGGTTCCCGGACTTCTCGGACGCCGACAACTACCTCTCGCCGTTCTTCACGAAGGACAACTTCGTGCAGAACCACTACGACGACCCGACCCTGCAGGGTCTGATCGCCGACGAGCAGGAAGAGTCCGACGAGTCCAAGCGCGCCGACCTCATCGAGCAGGCCCAGCAGCGTCAGGCCGAGCAGATCTCGACCCTGCCGCTCCTGCAGGGCAAGTCGGTCGCGGTGGCCGGCAAGGACGTCAAGGGCGTCGAGCTCGACGCTTCGTTCAAGTTCCGCTACGGGACGATCAGCAAGTAACCAGTCGCACGACAGGGGGCGCTCCCACGAGGGGCGCCCCTTGTCCGCGTCACGCGAAAGGCACCCCACCCCGTGACCCTCACGAACCCCGAGGCGATCGACACGGAGCCCACGAAGCCGCAGGCACAGCGACGTGCCAGCGGCGGCGGCGGACTCGGTCGGTACGTCCTCGTCCGCTTCCTCCTCATCTTCCCGACGATCTTCATCCTGGTGACGCTCGTGTTCTTCCTGATGCGCGTCATCGGGAACCCGATCACCGCCTCGGTCGGCGGTCGTCTCACCCCGTCCCAGCTGCAGGAACGCCTGCACGCGGCGGGCTACGACCGTCCCGTCATCGTGCAGTACATCGAGTACCTCGGACAGATCGTCCGCGGTGACTTCGGATCGTCGGTGACCGACAACCGTCCGGTGACCGAGATCATCCTGCAGTACGGCGGCGCCACCGCGGAGCTCGTGTTCTACGCGCTCGTCGTGGCCCTGGTGCTCGGCATCCCGCTCGGCATGCTCGCCGCGTACATGCGCGACAAGTGGCCGGACGTCCTGCTCCGTGCGCTCGCGATCCTGACGTACGCCACCCCGGTGTTCTTCGGCGGTCTGCTGCTCAAGCTCGTCTTCTCGGTCTGGCTCGGGTGGCTCCCGCTCGGCGACCGGGCCTCGACGCGCGCCCAGCTGATCCTCGACCGGATCGAGAACCCGACCGGGATCTACATCATCGACGCGCTCCGGACCGGCAACGCGCAGATCATCGGCGACGTGCTGTCGCACGCGGTCCTGCCCGCGCTGACGCTCGGTCTGCTCACCGCCGGCATCTTCCTGCGGCTGGTGCGCGCCAACATGATCGGTTCGCTCGGTTCCGAGTACGTCGACGCGGCACGCTCGCGCGGCGTCCGGGAGGCGCGGCTCGTCCGGACGCACGCGTTCCGTCCGGCGCTGGTCCCGATCATCACCGTGATGGGCCTGCAGATCGCCATGCTGCTGGGTGGGTCGGTGCTCACCGAGACCACCTTCGGGTGGCGCGGGCTCGGTTTCGAACTCAACCAGTACCTGTCGGCCCGCGACTTCGTCGCGGTCCAGGGCATCGTCGCGATCCTCGCGGTCATCGTCGCGGTGACGAACTTCGTCGTCGACGTCGTCGCCGCGCTCATCGACCCGAGAGTGAGGTTCTAGAGATGGCTGACACCTCCCTCGTCGACCGCCACGAGCCGCTCTGGAAGCGTCTCCCCGTGGTGGTCCAACTCCGCCGGAGCACCGGCTGGCAGCGCGCCATGCTCATCACGGGCGTGGTCATCTGCGCCCTGTACATCATCGTCGCAGTCGCCGCGCCGCTCATCGCCCCGTACGGCTTCGGCCAGCTGCAGGGTGCGGACGGCGTCAGTTTCCCGCGCACCGGCGAGCCGAGCGCCACGCACATCTGGGGCACGACCGTCGGTGGGTTCGACGTGTTCAGCCGTGTCGTCTACGGCGCGCGTACCGCGGTCCTCGTGGTCGTCGTGGCCGTCGTCGTGTCGATCATCATCGGCGTCCTGCTCGGCATGGTCTCCGGGTACCTCGGCGGCTGGCTCGACCGGGTCCTCGTCGTGGTCGCGGACGCGATCTACGCCTTCCCGTCGCTGCTGCTCGCGATCGTCGTCTCGATCGTCGTCTCGGGCGGCAACTCGAGCTACTCGGGTGGCATCATCGCCGCGGCCATCTCGATCACCGTCGTGTACGTCCCGCAGTACTTCCGGGTCGTCCGCGCCGAGGCGGTGCGCCTGAAGAACGAGGCGTTCGTCGAGTCCGCGCGGGTGCTCGGCACGAACCCGTGGCGCATCATGACGCGGCACGTGCTCCGGAACTCGACGCGCTCCCTGCCGCTGATCCTGACGCTCAACGCGAGCGACGCGATCCTGACCCTGGCGGGCCTCGGCTTCCTCGGGTTCGGCATCGGCCCGACGAGCGGCGCGGAGTGGGGCTACGACCTCAGCCGTGCGCTGTCCGACGTGGCGTCGGGCGTCTGGTGGACCGGTGTCTTCCCGGGTGTCGCGATCGTGGTGCTCGTCCTCGGCGTCACGTTCATCGGCGAGAGCCTCAACGACATCTCCGATCCTCGTCTGCGTGCGCGCCGACGGCTCAAGCAGCTGGTGTCCCGCAAGCAGGCCAGCAGCACGGAAGGGGCGACCGCATGACGGACGCAACCGGCCAGCCGGGCGCCACCACGCGCCTCCAGGCAGGCGACACCACCACGGAACCCGTCGTCGTCGTCGACGACCTGACCGTCACCTTCGCGACCGACGGCGGCGCCGTCGACGCCGTGAAGGGCGTCAGTCTCGACGTCCGGCCGGGTGAGGTCCTCGCCCTCGTCGGCGAGTCCGGTTCCGGCAAGTCCGTGACCGCGCGGAGCATCCTCCGGCTGATGCCGGAGACGGCGACGCTCGGCGGCGCCGTGTACCTCGACGGCACCGACGTGGTGAGCGTCGGCGCGCAGAAGCTCCGCGGGCTCCGCGGGACGGCGGGCGCGATGGTCTTCCAGGAGCCGTCGACGGCCCTCAACCCGGTCTTCACGGTCGGGTGGCAGATCGCCGAGGGCCTGCGGGCGCACGGCGGGGTCTCCAAGAAGGAGGCGAGGGCGAAGGCCATCGACTACCTCCGCCGTGTCGGCATCCCCGACCCCGAGACCCGCGTCGACCACTACCCGCACCAGTTCTCGGGCGGGCAGAAGCAGCGCGTCGTCATCGCGAGTGCGCTGTCGCTCGAACCGAGCGTCATCATCGCCGACGAGCCGACGACCGCGCTCGACGTGACGGTGCAGGCGGAGATCCTCGACCTGCTCCGTCGGTGCCGCGACGAGTTCGGCACCGCGATCGTGATCATCACGCACAACATGGGCGTCGTCGCCGACCTGGCCGACCGCGTCGCCGTGATGTACCAGGGCGAGGTCGTCGAAGAAGCCCCGGTCGACCAGCTCTTCGCGTCGCCGCAGGCCGACTACACGAAGCGCCTGCTCGCCGCGGTGCCCCGGCTCGAGGCCTCCACGGGCGTCGCCCGGCGCGCCGCGATCACCGAGGACGTCGCGCCCCTCGTCGAGGCGAAGGGGCTCGAGATCGAGTACCCCGGTCGCCTCGGATCGCACGCGTTCAAGGCCGTGAAGGGCGTCGACCTGGCGATCCGTCCGGGCGAGGTCCTCGGCCTGGTGGGGGAGTCCGGCTCCGGCAAGACCACCATCGGCCGCGCGATCGCCGGGCTGACGAAGATCACCGGGGGATCGCTCAACGTGCTCGGCACCGAGATGCTCGGCTACCGGGAGCGTGACTTCAAGCGGCACCGCAAGGACATCGGGTTCGTCTTCCAGGACCCGGCGACCTCGTTCAACCCGCTGCTCACCATCGCCGAGTGCGTCGCCGAGCCCCTCGTCGTGCACGGTGCGGCCTCGAGTCCGCGGGCCGCGCGGAAGCAGGTCGCCGAGCTCCTCGAAGCCGTGCAGCTGCCGGCCGCGTACGGCGACCGGTACCCGCACGAGCTCTCCGGCGGGCAGCGCCAGCGCGCCTCGCTGGCGCGGTCGCTCGCGCTCCGGCCGAAGCTCCTCATCGCGGACGAGCCGACGAGCGCGCTCGACGTCTCCGTGCAGGCGCGGGTGCTCGAGCTGTTCCTCGAGCTGCAGCAGGACCTCGGGTTCGCGGCGCTGTTCATCAGCCACGACCTCGCCGTGGTGGGTGCGCTGTCCGACCGGATCGCCGTGCTCTACCGCGGTGACCTGGTGGAGACGGGCACGACCGCCGAGGTCCTCGGCGCACCGCAGCACCCCTACACGCAGCGTCTCCTCGCGTCCCTCCCGGTCCCGGACCCGGCGGAACAGGCGGAGCGACGGCGTACGCTTGTGGCACTGGAGAACGCCGGGTCCTGACCCGACGTGACCACCCTGGAGGCGCGGCTGGCGTCGTCGACGCACGCCGCGCCTCCAGGGTGTCGCCTCCACCGCACCACGCACGACGGCCGGTGCGCTCCGGCCCGTCGCGAACCGCCGCCAGGGGGCGGCGTGGAAGGGGACCCATGATCGCGGTGAACGGACCGGCGGTCGTCGCAGACGACGTGTCGATCGAGTACCGGAGCGGACGGGGGACGGACGCGATCCGCGCCGTCGACGGCGTGAGCCTGACGGTCCGCCAGGGGGAGATCCTCGCCGTGCTCGGCGAGTCCGGGTCCGGCAAGTCGACCTTCGCCGCCGCCATCGCGGGACAGCTCGGCGCGACCGGCGAGGGCGAGGGCGCCCACCGACGGCACATCGTCGGCGGCGAGCTCACCGTGCTCGGACAGAAGACCCGCGGGCTGCGCACGACGTCGCGGAAGGCCGAGCGCCTCAGCGGGCGGATCGGGTACCTGCCGCAGGACGGTGCCGACCGGCTCAGTCCCGACCTCACCGTCGGCGAGGCCATCGCCGAACCGATCTACATGCGTGACCGCCGGTTCGACCGGAAGGAAGCGGGCCTCATCGTCGCGCGCCTGGTCGACGCGGTGCACCTGCCGCTCGGGGTGATGCGGCTCAACACGTGGGAACTCTCCAGCGGCCAGCGGCAGCGGGTCGCCCTCGCTCGTGCACTCGTGCTCGAGCCGCAGCTGCTCGTCGCCGACGAACCGGCGCGCGGCGTCGACGTGCTCGTCCGCCAGTCGGTGCTCGAGGCGCTCGCGACCCTGCAGCGGAACCGCCAGTTCTCCGCCGTCGTCGTGTCGAGCGACCTGCGCGAGGCCCGGGCCCTGGCCGACCGCGTGGCGATCATGGCCGAGAGCCGCCTCGTCGGTCTCGGCACCTTCGACGAGGTCCTCGACAACCCCGTCGACCCCTACGTGAAGACGCTCGCCGCGACCGCGGCACGTCCGGTGAAGCGCCGCCCGGCGACCGCCGCCGCTCCGCGCCGCTCGTCGGCGCCCCGCCGCCCGGTGTCCGCCGGGACCGGCCCCCGATCGGAACGCCAGGAGAACGCGTGACCACCTCTGCTCTGTCCTCTTCATCGTCTCCTGCTGGCGCTGGTGCCGGGCCGACCTCGTCGGGCGTGCGTGGGCACCGCGCGGTCGTGACCGATGCGGGGGCGGCGCTGCCGATCGCCCCGCCGGCGGCCGGACCGGTCGCGATCCTGCCGAAGCCGACCGACCTGCACGTGGCCGCGGTCACCGAGGCCGGTGGCACCGTCGCCGCGCTCGACGGCGACACCCGCGGGCTCGTCTGGCTCGACCCGCGCGACCCGGAGGGCCTGGCCACGGCGCTCGACGCCGCTCCCGGCGTGGGCTGGGTGCAGCTGCCGTTCGCCGGTGTCGACGCGTTCTCGCACCTCATCGCCGAGCACGGTGACCGCGTGCTGTTCACCTCTGCGAAGGGCGCCTACGCCGAGCCCGTCGCCGAGCACGCGCTCGCGCTGACGCTCGGCACGTTGCGCGTGCTGCAGAAGCGGGCGCGTGCCCGTTCGTGGGCGACCGAGCCCGAGGGTGTCTCGCTGTACGGCCGGAACGTGGTCGTCATCGGCGCCGGCGGCATCGCGCTCGAGTACATCCGGTTGCTCGCCCCGTTCGAGGTCTCCGTCACCGTGGTGCGCCGCTCGTCGTCGCCCGTGGACGGCGCCGACCGCACCGTGACGACGGACCAGCTCGACGAGGTCCTGCCGGACGCGGACGTGGTGATGATCGCCGCGGCGATGACCTCCGGCACCGCGAAGCTGTTCGGCGCGCGTCAGTTCGGCCTCATGAAGCCCTCGGCGCGGCTCGTGAACATCGCCCGCGGCGGCCTCGTCGACACCGACGCCCTCGTGGACGCCCTGCGGTCCGGTGCGATCGCGGCCGCGGGGCTCGACGTCACCGACCCCGAGCCGCTGCCCGACGGGCACCCGCTGTGGGACGAGCCCGGAGCCGTCATCACGCCGCACCAGGCGGACACGCCGGAGATGGTGGCGCCGCTCCTCGCCGAGCGCGTGCGGCTGAACACCACGGCGTTCCTCGGTGGTTCCGGGGACGGGTTCGTCGGCGTCGTCGACCCGGTCGCGGGGTACTGAGCGCGGCGCGCCCGGGATGCGACGCCGATGCGCGGGGTCGCTCCAGGGTGCTGCTATGCTGTTACCCGTTGTTCGCACGTCATTCGCCAGCGGACAGTGATCCTCGATAGCTCAATTGGCAGAGCAGCCGGCTGTTAACCGGCAGGTTGTTGGTTCGAGTCCAACTCGGGGAGCGGACGGCCCTCACCTTCGGGTGGGGGCCTTTTGCGTGCGCGGCGGTTCGCGCTGGGTGCGGGTTCCGGTGTGCGGCGTTTCGCGCTGAGCGACACCTCACGGACTCGCAGGCGCGAAATCTGTCGGTGAGCGCGAAACGGCCCGTGGTGTGCGCTCGCAGTCGGCGCATGGGCGGAAGCTGTTAGAGTTCACAGGTGAACACCGTGCGCCGAGCCCTCGCCGCGGGCGCCCTCGTCGCCGTGGCGATCGGTCTCGTGGGCTGCACGGCCGAGGCGGAGTCCGATCCCGAGGACTCGATCGACACCTCGGCCACGGCGGGCGTCTCGGCCTCCGGCACCGCGCCGATCGTGTTCGCGTTCGTCTGCGCCGTCGGCTCCTCGGACGACACCGAGACGTACACCACCTACTCGGCGGTGTGGGAGGACGAGCGCACCGACTGCCAGGCGCAGCGGATCACCGGCACCGAGATGTCCTCACAGCAGCGCGCCGCAGTGCAGGCGGCCGCGGGTGACGCGACGCTCGAGGAACTCGCCGCGGGGTGTGCCGTCCGCCGGACCGGGCCGTGGACCCGCGCCGTCGGCTCGGTGACCGAGGCGCACGTGGCCGCAGGGCTCCTCGAGTACTGCCCCGGACACCCGGAGACCGACCACCTGCGCGACGCGGTCGCTGCCTGGCGGAGCTGAGCCGCGCCTCCAGGCCGCCGGAACGCGACCCGTCGTCAGCCCTCGGGGTGGTCGCGACCGGGCAGCCAGGACTTGCCGGGGCCGCCCCAGCTGTTCTTGCGGATCGCCTTCGCGACCTGCTTGCCGTAGGGGTGCCCGAGACGGTCGGCGTAGAGGAGGCCGTCGAGGTGGTCGTACTCGTGCTGGAAGATCCGGGCGAGCCAGCCGTGCGCCTCGACCTCGAACGGTTCGCCGTGTTCGTCCTGGGCGCGGAGCAGCGCGGCCTCGGAGCGACGGAGCGGGAAGCGTTCGCCCGGCACCGAGAGGCAGCCCTCGGACTCCTCGTCGTCGTCGAGTTCCTCCACAGCCTCGGGTACCGGGGGAGTGGTCCACAGGACGGGGTTCACGGCCGCGCCGCGGTGCACGAGTCCGTCATCATCGGTGAACGAGAACACGAAGAGCCGCTTGCCGACACCCACCTGGGGGCCGGCGAGACCGACCCCGGGCGCCAGGTCCATGGTCTCGAACATGTCGGCGACGAGCGAACGGAGGTCGTCATCGAACTCGGTGACCTCGGCTGCACGCTCGTGCAGGACGGGTTCGCCGGTGATGCGGATCGGGAGAACGGCCATTCACCCAGGTTATCCGGCGGAGACCGATAGCCTCGACGCGTGACGACGGACCTGCAGCTGCCGGATGCGGTGAGCAACCTCACGCCGTTCCAGGCGCTGATGATCCCCGTCGCGCTCGTCGGTGCGGTCTTCCTGTCGCTCGGCGCGCAGTTCCAGAGCCGGGGCGTCCAGCGGGTCGAGGCACGGCTCGGTCGGCAGTCGACGGGACTCAGTGTCCGGCACGTCGTCGGCCTGGTCTCGAGCGGCTACTGGGTGCTCGGCACGCTCATGCTCGGCATCGCCGTCGTCCTGCAGCTCATCAGCATCACCTTCGCGCCGCTCATCGTGGTGCAGCCGCTCGGCGCCGTGGCGCTGGTCATCACGACGTGGTTCTCGTCGCGGTCGTCCGGTGTGCCCCTCGGCCGCCGTGCGCGTCGGGCGGTGTGGACGTGCATCGTCGGCGTCGGCATCTTCGTCGGGATCGCGGCGTTCGTCGGGCACGAGAGCGCCATCACCCGCCAGCAGCTCGTCACCGTGCTCGTGATCCTGGCGGTCGTCCTCGTGCTCGTGCTCATCTCGTTCCGCCTCGTGGCGAAGCACAAGAGCGCGCTCTACTACATCGTCGGCGCGGGCATCCTCTACGGCTTCGTGGCGACGCTCGCGAAGGTGACGCTCAACCGCTTCGTCAACCACACCTTCGACTGGCTGACCGTCCTCGCGATCATCGGGGTCGTCGTCGCCGCGTCGCTCGGCGGGTACTTCGTGCAGAACGCGTACTCGAGCGGTTCGGCCGACCTCGTCATCGCCGGCCTGACCGTGATCGACCCGATCGTGGCCGTCGGCATCGGCGTGATCGTCCTCGGCGAGGCGTCGGGCGCTCCCTGGATCGCGGTCGCCGGGTTCGTGGTGGCCGCGGGGATCGCGATCACCGGTGTGTTCATGTTGGCCAAGTACCACCCGCAGACGCGGAGCTGACGGGGAGCGGACGCGGAGCCGACGCGGAGCTGACGCCGAGCGGATCCGTGCCCTCCCGTGCCGTCCCGTGCCCCGTGTCACACCGGGGTATGACAGGGTCCGCCGCGAGGCGGAGGCGCACCCCGCGGCCGGTGCGGTAGCGTCGCAGACCGACCCGCATTCGCCCACGAGAGGACGACGCCAGCCGTGTCAGAGGACGCCACCACCGCCACCGCCGAGCCGACGGGTGCGACGGCCGGTCACCGACCGCTGCGCGTGCTGATCGCCGCGGACACCTTCGCCCCCGACGTCAACGGGGCCGCCACCTTCGCCGAGCAGCTCGCCGTCGGACTCACCGAGCGTGGACACGAGGTCCACGTCGTCGCCCCCGCGTCGAGCCGCCACTACGGCACCTTCGACGAGGAACTGCACGGCGTCACGCTCGTCGTGCACCGCCTCAAGTCGTACAAGTGGCCGCTGCACCCGTGGCTGCGCTTCGTGTGGCCGTGGAGCGTCCGCAAGTGGACCGCCCCGATCCTCGACGCGGTCAAGCCCGACGTCCTGCACATCCAGTCGCACGTGGTGATCGGCCGGGGCATCGTGCACGAGGCGAACGCCCGCGGCATCCGGGTGATCGCGACGAACCACTTCATGCCGGAGAACCTCCTCGAGTACACCCCGTTCGGCAAGTGGACGCTGCCCATCGCGCTGAAGATCGCGTGGAACGACGCCGCGAAGACCTACCGGCTCGCCGACGCGATCACGACGCCGACGAACCTGGCCGCGGACTACCTCCGTCGCGCGATCGCGGGGCAGCGCGTCCTGGCGATCTCGTGCGGCATCGACGCCTCGCGGTACGTCGCCCGTGCGGGCCGTCCCGCGAACAACGACATCGTGTTCGTCGGCCGGGTCGCGCCGGAGAAGAACCTCGACGTCCTCGTGCGGGCGCTGGCGATCCTGCCCGCCGAGCTGAACGCGACGCTGACCATCGTCGGCGACGGCGAGATGATCCCGAAGCTGCAGGCGGAGGCGAAGGAACTCGGGCTCGAGGACCGTGTCCGCTTCCTCGGGTTCGTGTCCGACGAGGTCAAGCAGCAGGCGCTCACGAACGCCACGGTGTTCGCGATGCCGTCGACGGCCGAGCTGCAGAGCATCTCGTCGCTCGAGGGGATGGCCTCCGGGCTGCCGGTCGTCGCGGCCGACTCGATGGCGCTCCCGCACCTGATCGACGGCAACGGGTACCTGTTCGTGCCGGGCGACGTGGACGACCTGGCGGCGAAGCTCACGGCGGTGCTCACGGCGTCCGACGACGACTACGTGGCCATGCGGGAACGCAGTCTGACCATGATCGAGGCACACGACATCAACCGCACGCTCGCGACGTTCGAGGCGCTGTATCGTGGGGAGCCGGTGGCCTGACGGTCCCCGGCGAGGGGCGGTAGCCAAGCTGGTCAAGGCAGTCGGCTCATAACCGAACGATTCGCGGGTTCAAGTCCCGCCCGCCCTACGTGCACTTGCCCAAGAAGCGCGACCCGCAGCAGGAAGACCACAGCCCCACACCGAACGTGACGTTCGAGGTGACCAGGGGCGGCACGGGCGTGCGCGTCAACGCGTTCCGCATCGGGTTCATGGGCGCGATCGGGGTGCTCGTCGCGCTGGTCGCCGGGTCGATCATCCAGCAGCTGAGCACCGTCCTCGTCTACATCGGAGTCGCCCTGTTCCTCGCGCTCGGCGTCGACCCGCTCGTGTCGTTCCTCGAGCGGCTCGTGCCGCGGTGGGTGGCGATCACGGTCGTCGTCGTCGGCGTGCTCGCGGCGTTCGCGGGCGTGGTGTTCGCGGTCGTCCCGATCCTCGTGCAACAGGCGACGAACCTCATCCAGAACTTCCCGGACGTCGTGCAGGACATCTCGGGGCAGCAGTGGGTGCAGGACCTGTCGAAGCAGTTCAACGGCTCGTTCGACATCGACCACGCGCTGCAGTCGCTGCAGACCTTCGTCGAGAACCCCGGCAACCTGCTGAGCCTCGGCGGCGGCATCCTGGCGGTGGGCAGCGGGATCCTGTCCGGGCTCACCGGCGCCGTCATCGTCATCATCCTGATGCTGTACTTCCTCGCCTCGATGCGCGGCATGAAGTCGATGACCTACCGCTTCGTCCCGGCGTCGCGGCGGCAGAACTTCATCGACGTGAGTGAGCAGATCACCCAGGCGGTGGGGCGCTACGTGGTGGGGCAGATCTCGCAGGCGCTCATCAACGGCATCCTCAGCCTGGTGTTCCTGCTCATCATCGGCGCGCCCCTGCCGGTGCTGCTGGCGTCGTTCGCCTTCCTCGGGTCGCTCATCCCGCTCGTCGGCACCCTGGCAGCCGCGATCGTCATCTCGCTGCTGTGCCTCTTCGCCTCGCCGGCGACCGCCCTCGCGGCCGCGGTCTACTACCTCGTGTACATGCAGGTCGAGGCCTACGTCATCTCGCCGCGCATCATGTCGCGGGCGGTCTCGGTGCCCGGCGCCCTCGTCGTCATCGCGGCCGTCGCGGGTGGCACGATCGGCGGGGTCCTCGGCGCCCTGGTCGCGCTGCCGGTCGCCGCGTCGGTGATCATCATCGTCCAGAAGGTCATCTACCCGCGGCAAGAGCAGGCATGACCGGCCACCAGGACCACGTCGCCGACCGTGACCGCTGGGCGACGAGTCCCCGTGGTCCGCTGGCGCTCGTGAACGCGCAGCGCGTCGACCACGAGCAGCCGGTGTGGCCGGTTCCCGGGCGCTGGGCCCCGGCCGTCGGCGGCCTCACGGTCACCGCCGCGGCCGACGACGGCGTCGTCGTCGACGGCGTCCCGGTCGACGGGACGGTGCTCGTCGCCGGCGACGACGCCGTGGTTCCCTCGACCGTCGCCTTCCCGGACGGGTTCGCCGGCACGGTCTCCCGCGGCACCCTGCGGGTGTGGGACCCGGCGTCCGAGCCGATCGCCCGCTTCGCCCGGATCGCGCGCTTCGACCGGTCCGACGCCTGGGTCACGTCCGGCAGGTACACACCCGTCGCGGGCCTGGAGGCGCGTGCGGACGTCGTCGACGCCGCCGGCGATCCGCTCGAGGTCGCCGGGCACATCGAGACGGCCTTCGGCAGCACGACGGTGCGGCTCGTCGCCGTGCGGTCCGCGGTGTTCCGGGGTTCGGCGCGGCTGCAGCTCATCGTCCAGGACGCCACGGCCGCCCTGCCTGAGGACGATCCCGGCAGCACGTACTCGATGGGCCGGTTCCTGTACCTCGACGACCCCGGCGAAGCCGCCGACGTCGAGCTCGACTGGAACCTGGCGGTCCTGCCGCCGTGCGCGTTCTCGTACCAGTTCGCCTGCCCGATCCCACCGGAGGACAACCGCATCCCGGTGCCGATCACCGCGGGGGAGCGCCACCCCGTCGACACCACGGGTGCCGTCCTGCACTGACCGGAAGGCGTGTGCGGAGCCCGTGCGCGGAACCGGTTCGCGGCCCGATCGCCGCGGTGTGTGGCATTCCCGGGCTGCAGCCTGCATAATGGGCGTGTCCGCGAGGACATCACAATCGCATATCGATGGTTCCGAACGAGAGCCTCCAGTTCAGGTCGATGGGGAAGTCGCACCTGACGAATCGGAGGAACCGTGAACGGAACGACCACCGGGGTGCTCTACGTGCACTCCGCGCCACGCGCGCTCTGCCCGCACATCGAGTGGGCAGCCGGTCGCGCCATGAGCCGTGCCGTGAACTTCTCGTGGCTCGACCAGCCGGCGCAGGACGGCGCACGACGGACCGAGTTCACCTGGACCGGCGCGGTCGGCACCGGTGCAGCGATCGCCTCTGCCCTGCGTGGCTGGGAGCACCTCCGCTACGAGGTCACCGAAGGGCCCACCGACGCCTCGGACGGCGGCCGCTGGATGCACACGCCGGACCTCGGCGTCTTCTACGCGCAGACCGACGTCACGGGCAACATGGTCGTGCCCGAGGACCGGGTGCGCTACGCGATGGAGGTCGCGGGCAGTAACGCCCTCGAGCTCCACCGCGAACTCCGTCTCGCGCTCGGGCAGGCCTGGGACGACGAGCTCGAGCCCTTCCGGCACGCCGCCGAGGGCAACCCCGTGGTCTGGCTGCACCGCGTCGGCTGAGCCGCGCCGCGGCGCCCGTCCCCGTCCCGGCACCCGAGACTCGGCTGGGCGGACACTTTCGCGCTCCCGCGACCCGAGTTCTGTCCGCGGGGCCGAGTCTCGGGGAACGCGCCGACGCGGGTCAGACGCTGCGGAAGGCGACGACCGCGTTGTGGCCGCCGAAGCCGAACGAGTTGCTCACCGCGAGCAGGTCGCCCTGCGGCAGCTCGCGCGGCGCCGTCGCGACGTCCATCACGATCTCCGGGTCCTGCTGCGTGAGGTTGATCGTCGGCGGCGCGACCCGGTTGTGCAGCGCGAGAGCCGTGAAGGCGGCCTCGATCGCACCGGCACCACCGAGGAGGTGCCCGGTCGACGCCTTGGTGGCGGAGACCACGATGGAGTCGAGGTGGTCGCCGAAGACCCGGCGCATGGCGTGGTACTCGGCGATGTCGCCCACCGGCGTCGAGGTGGCGTGCGCGTTGACGTGGACGACGTCCTCACGCGAAGCGCCAGCGTGCTCGAGCGCCTGCAGGACCGCGCGGGCGGCGGCGCTGCCCTCGGGGTCCGGAGCGGTGATGTGGAAGGCGTCCGAGGTGATGCCGGCACCGGCCACCTCGGCGTAGATCCGCGCGCCGCGGGCCTCGGCGTGCTCCTTGGTCTCGAGGATGAGCGCCGCGGCGCCGTCACCGAGCACGAAGCCGTCGCGCGTGACGTCGTACGGACGCGAGGCGGTCTCGGGGGAGTCGTTCCGGCGGGAGAGCGCCTGCATCGCCGCGAAGGCCGCGAGGGGCAGCGGGTGCAGGGCGGCCTCGGCACCACCGGTGATGACGATGTCCGCCTCGCCGGTCGCGACGTGCCGGTAGGCCTCGGCGAGGGACTCGGTGGAGGACGCGCACGCCGACAGGTAGGTGCGGGCACCGCCGCGGGCACCGAACTCCATCTCGATGGCGGCGGCCGGGCCGTTCGCCATGAGCATCGGGACCGTCATCGGCATGACGCGACGGGGACCCTTCTCGCGCAGGGTGTCCCAGGCGTCGAGCAGCGTGTTGACGCCGCCGATGCCGGTCGCCCAGTCGACGATGAGGCGCTCGGGGACGACGGACTCGGCGTCGATGCCGGCGTCGGCCCAGGCCTCGCGCGCCGCGACGAGCGACAGCTGCGACGACGGGTCGAGGCGCTTCGTCTCCGGGCGGGTGAGCTGGTCGGTGAGGAACCGGCGCGCCTGGCCGGCGAACTCGACGGGGAGCTCCAGCTCGGCGTAGCGCGGGTCCTCGATGCGGGTGATGCCGGACTTGCCGGCGAGCAGCGCCTCCCACGTCTCCGGGGCGGTCGCGGCGAGGGGCGTGATGGCACCGATCCCGGTGACGACGACGGTCTTGTTGGTCATGGAACGACGTGTTCTTTCGTGTGGGTGGAACGAGAAGAGCGCCGCGGCCCGCGATTCGCCGGGGCCGCGGCGCTCAGGAAAGCTCGCGTCAGGCCTGCGCCTTGACGATGTAGTCGACGGCGTCGCCCACGGTCTTGAGGTTCTTGACCTCTTCGTCGGGGATCTTGACGTCGAACTTCTCTTCGGCGTTCACGACGATCGTCATCATCGAGATGGAGTCGATGTCGAGGTCGTCGGTGAACGACTTGTCGGCGGCGACGGTGTCGGTCGCGATGCCGGTCTCGTCGTTGATCAGCTCGGCCAGGCCGGCGAGGACTTCTTCGTTGGACAGGGCCATGGGGATTCTCCTTGAGGGGGGTGTCGTTTGACCGTGGACCAGCCTAGGGCACGAGCGGTGCGCGTGCCCGGAGGCTCGTCGGGTGATCGTGCCGGAGCGCGATCGGGATGGGCTAGGGGAGGACGACCACCTGCGCGCCGAACACGAGTCCGGCGCCGAACCCGATCTGCAGGGCGAGGCCGCCCGACAGTTCGGGGTGCTCGTCGAGCAGGCGGTGCGTGGCGAGCGGGATGCTCGCGGCGGAGGTGTTGCCGGTGGTGGTGATGTCGCGGGCGATCACCACGGACTCGGGGAGGCCGAGCTGCTTGGCGAACTCGTCGATGATGCGGATGTTCGCCTGGTGCGGGACGAACGCGGCCAGGTCCGACGGGGCGACGCCGGCGGTCTCGAGCGCTTCGCGGGCGACCTTGACCATCTCCCAGACGGCCCAGCGGAACACGGTCTGACCGGCCTGCCGCATGGTCGGACGCGGCGCGCCGTCGGCCCACTCGTTGTAGGTCGCGGTCATGCCGATGGCGTCCCACTTCGACCCGTCCGAGCCCCAGATGGTCGGGGCGATGCCGGGGAAGTCGCTCGGGCCGACGACGGCAGCGCCGGCGCCGTCACCGAGCAGGAACGAGATCGAACGGTCCGTCGGGTCGACGACGTCGCTGAGCTTCTCGGCTCCGACGACGAGCACGTGGTCGGCGAGGCCGGACTTGATGAACGAGTCGGCCTGGGCGATGCCGTAGGCGTACCCGGCGCAGGCGGCGCTGATGTCGTACGCGGCGGCCGGGGTCGCACCGATCCGCTCGGCGAGCAGCGAGGCCATCGACGGTGTGGCGACGGTGTGCGTGACGGTGCTGACGAGGACGACACCGATCTGCGAGGGCTCGATCCCGGCCTTGGCGATCGCTTCGCGCGCTGCGGCCTCGGCGAGGTCGACGGCTTCGACGTCCTTGCCGGCGCGCTTGCGGGTGATGATCCCGGTGCGCTGGCGGATCCACTCGTCGGACGAGTCGATCGGACCGACCAGGTCGTCGTTCGGCACGACGTGCTCACCACGGGCGGCGCCGAAGGCGAGGATGCGGGTGAACTCGTGGCCGCGTCGCTGCGCGAGGATGGGGCGCGCGGTCGTGTCGTTGCCGGTCATGCGGTTGCGTCTGCTTCCTGGCCCGCGCTCTGCAGCAGGTCGATCGCTGCGGGCAGGTCGTCGGGGGTCTTGATCGCGACGGTCGGCGTGCCGCGGAGGCCGCGCTTCGCCAGACCGACGAGGGCACCGGCGGGTGCGAGCTCGATGATGCCCGTGACCCCGGCGCCAGCGAAGGACTCCATCACGGCGTCCCAGTGCACGGGGCTCGCGATCTGCTGCACCATGAGGTCGACGAAGTGGCGGCCGTCGTCGACGCGGGAGCCGTCGGCGTTCGTCCAGATCGGGAGCGTGGGGTCCTGCACCGCGGCGGCGGCGGCCACCGGCGCGACGCGCTCGACGGCCGGGGCCATGTACCGCGTGTGGAACGCACCGGCCACGGCGAGCGGGATGACCCGCGCCTTCGCCGGCGGCTCGGCGACGAGCGCCGCGATGGCGTCGGCGGCACCGGCGACGACCGTCTGGCCGCCCCCGTTGTGGTTCGCGGGGACGAGTCCGTGGGCTGCGAGTGCTGCGGCGACCTCGTCGGCGTCGCCACCGAGGACGGCGGCCATCGAGGTCGGCTCGAGGGCGGCGGCGTCGGCCATGGCCCGGCCGCGCTCGGCGACGAGGGCGACGGCGTCCGTCGGCTCGAGGATCCCCGCGACGCCGGCAGCGGTGAACTCACCGACGGAGTGTCCGGCGACGCCGCCGACGAGGGCACGGCGGCCGTCGGCGAGGAGCGCGTCGGCCGTGATGAGGCCGGCGGCGACGATGAGCGGCTGCGCGAGCGCGGTGTCCTTGATCGTGTCCGCGTCCGACTCGGTGCCGTGCACGGCCAGGTCGACGCCGATGGCCTCGGACCACGCCCCGACACGGTCACGGACGGCGGCGTCCTCGAGCCAGGGGGCGAGGAAGCCGGGGGTCTGGGAGCCCTGTCCGGGCGCGACGACGACGATCACCGGTCAATCCTGCACGTCGGGACCAACGCGCCCCGTGTGGGCTTCCCACACGAAACGCGACAGAACATTGTGTATGTCCTAGCGCCGGGAGTGGCGCGCACGGCCGCGTTCACCGACGACGGGGGAGACGGCGGCGCCCGACGGTCGACTCCGACATCGCCCCGAGGATGAGTGCCGACTGCACGATGAGGGCGTCGCGGGCGTGCGTGGCGTCCCACCCGATGATGTCCGCGACGCGTCGGAGCCGGTAGCGGACGGTGTTCGGGTGCACGAAGAGCTCGCGCGCCGTGGCCTCGAGCGACCGGCCGGTGTCGAGGTAGCACCAGAGCGTCTGCAGGAGTTCGGTGGACTGGTCCTTCAGCGGCACGTAGATGCGCTGCACGAGGGCCGAACGGGCGAGGGGATCGCCCGCCAGTGCGCGCTCGGGCAGCAGGTCGTCGGCGAGGGCCGGACGGGGAGCGCCGCGCCATGCCCGTGCGACGGCGAACCCCGCGAGGGCGCCCTTCGCGCTGGTCGACGCGTCGACGACTCCGAGGACCTCGTTGCCGAGCACCAGGTGTCCTTCGCCGAAGGACGGTTCGAGGGCCTGCGCGATGGCCGTGAAGGACACCGGCTCTTCGCCCTCGGGGACGTCGTCGCGCGGGGTGGCGCGGCCGATCACCACGACGAGCCGGGACCCCTGCACCCCGATGAGCACGTCCGCGTCCATGTGCCGGGCCGTGCGGCGGATCTGGTCGACCTCGAGCTGCTTCGGGGCGTTGCCCACGAGCACGGAGACCTCGCCGTGGCCGTGCCAGCCGAGCGCGGCGATGCGGGAGGGGAGTTCGTCGTCGTACTCGCCGGAGAGGATCGAGTCGACCACGAGTGCTTCGAGCCGGGCGTCCCAGAGCCCGCGGGCCTCGGCCGCACGGGCGTAGACGTCGGCCGCCGCGAAGGCGATGTCCCGCGAGTACTTGAGGATCGCCTCCTGCAGCATCTCGTCGTCCTTGGCGCGTTCCTCGACCACGGTGACGACCACCCGGATGAGCTGGAGCGTCTGCTGCAGGCTCACCGAGCGGAGGAGCTCGCGGGGTGCGGAACCGAAGACGTCGGCCGCGGCGATCCACGGCGTCGACGCGGTGCCCTCGAGCCAGCTGATGAACGACGTGATGCCGGCCTGCGCCACGAGCCCCACGGCGGAGCGTCGGCCCGGGGGCATCTCGCTGTACCAGGGGAGCGTGTCCTCGAGGCGCTTGATGGTGGCGGTGGAGAGTTCCCCGGACACCTGACGGAGCCAGGAGAGCGCCCGCTCGCGCGCGCTCTCCTGGCTCTCGGAGTCCGGTCGGACCGTCGTCACTCGCTGATCAGCTCTCGCCACCCGCGCTGCCGGTGGTGCCGGCGGTCACGTCGTGCAGGCGGTACTTGTCGATCGCCTGCTGGACCAGCGCGCCGTCCACCTTGCCCTGGCGCGCGAGCTGCTGCAGCGTCCGCACGACGACCGAGGGGCCGTCGATGTGGAAGAAGCGGCGCGCGGCCGGACGGGTGTCCGAGAAGCCGAAGCCGTCGGCGCCGAGCGTGGCGTAGTCGGTCGGGACGAACGGGCGGATCTGCTCCTGCACCTGGTGCATGAAGTCGCTCACGGCGACGACGGGCCCCTCGGTGCCGAGCAGGCGCTCGGTGACGTACGGCGTGCGCGGGGCCTCGTTCGGGTTGAGGAACGCGTGCTGCTCCGCGTCGAGACCGTCGCGGTACAGCTCACCCCAGCTCGTGACGCTCCAGACGTCGGCGGCGACGCCCCAGTCCTCGGCGAGGAGCTGCTGCGCCTCGAGGATCCACGGCACGGCGACACCGGACGCGAGCAGCTGGGCCTTCGGACCGTCATGCTCGCTCGGCTTGAGCAGGTACATGCCCTTGACGATGCCCTCGACGTCGATGCCCTCGGGCTCGGCCGGCTGGACGATCGGCTCGTTGTAGACCGTCAGGTAGAACATGACGTTCGGGTCGGCGTGCTTCGGCGAGCCGTCCTCGTTCGTGCCGTACATCCGGTCGAGGCCGGCCTGGACGATGTGACCGATCTCGTACCCGTAGGCGGGGTCGTAGGCCACCACGGCCGGGTTCGTCGTCGCGAGGAGCGGCGAGTGACCGTCGGCGTGCTGCAGGCCTTCGCCGGTCAGCGTGGTGCGACCGGCCGTTGCGCCGATCATGAAGCCACGGGTCATCTGGTCGCCGGCGGCCCAGATGGCGTCGCCGGTGCGCTGGAACCCGAACATCGAGTAGAAGACGTAGACCGGGATGAGCGGCTCGCCCTGCGTCGAGTACGAGGTGCCGACCGCGGTGAACGCCGCGAGGGCGCCCGCCTCGTTGATGCCGACGTGGATGATCTGGCCCTGCGGGCTCTCCTTGTAGGCCAGGAGGAGCTCACGGTCGACCGACGTGTAGTGCTGGCCGTTCGGGTTGTAGATCTTCGCCGTCGGGAAGTACGCGTCCATGCCGAACGTGCGTGCCTCGTCCGGGATGATCGGCACCACGCGGTCGCCGAAGTCGGGGGAGCGGAGCAGGTCCTTCAGCAGACGGGCGAAGGCCATGGTGGTGGCGATCTCCTGCTTGCCGGAGCCCTTCTTCACGACCTGGTACTTCGCGTCCTCGGGGAGGGTGATCGACGTGTACTTCGTCCGACGCTCCGGCACGTACCCGCCGAGCTCGCGCCGACGCTCGTGCATGTACTGGATCGCCTCGTCGTCGTGACCGGGGTGGTAGTACGGCGGCGTGTACGGGTTCTCCTCGAGCTGCGCGTCGGAGATCGGGATGCGCATCTCGTCGCGGAACTGCTTGAGGTTGTCGAGCGTGAGCTTCTTCATCTGGTGGGTCGCGTTGCGGCCCTCGAAGCTGGGGCCGAGGCCGTAGCCCTTGACCGTCTTCGCGAGGATGACGGTCGGCTGGCCCTTGTGCTCGGTCGCGGCCTTGAACGCGGCGTAGACCTTGCGGTAGTCGTGGCCACCGCGCTTGAGGTTCCAGATCTGGTCGTCGGTGTAGTCCTTGACCAGCTCGAGCGCCTTCGGGTCGCGCCCGAAGAAGTTCTCGCGGACGTACGCGCCGTTCTCGGCCTTGTACGTCTGGTAGTCGCCGTCGGGCGTCTGGTTCATCAGGTTGAGGAGCGCGCCCTCGGTGTCGCGGGCGAGCAGGTCGTCCCACTCGCGGCCCCAGACGACCTTGATGACGTTCCAGCCCGCACCGCGGAAGAACGCCTCGAGCTCCTGGATGATCTTGCCGTTGCCGCGCACCGGACCGTCGAGCCGCTGCAGGTTGCAGTTGATCACGAAGTTCAGGTTGTCGAGGCCGTCGTTCGCGGCGACCTGCAGCTGACCGCGCGACTCGACCTCGTCCATCTCGCCGTCGCCGAGGAACGCCCAGACCTGCTGGTCGGAGGCGTCCTTGATGCCGCGGTTGGTGAGGTACTTGGCCTGCTGCGCCTGGTAGATCGCGTTGATCGGGCCGATGCCCATCGACACGGTCGGGAACTGCCAGAAGTGCGGCATGAGGCGCGGGTGCGGGTACGACGAGAGACCGCCACCGGCGTGCGACTTCTCTTGGCGGAAGCCGTCGAGCTGGTCCTCGCCGAGACGCCCTTCCATGTACGCGCGGGCGTACATGCCGGGGGAGGCGTGGCCCTGGAAGAAGACCTGGTCGCCGCCGGACGGGTGGTCCTGCGCACGGAAGAAGTGGTTGTAGCCGACCTCGTACATGGCGGCGCTCGACGCGTAGGTCGAGATGTGGCCGCCGACGGCGATGCCGGGGCGCTGCGCACGGTGCACGGTGATCGCGGCGTTCCACCGGATCCACCGGCGGTACCGGCGCTCGAGCTCCTCGTCGCCCGGGAACTCCGGTTCGTTCTCCGGCGCGATGGTGTTCACGTAGTCCGTGGTCGGGACCATCGGCACACCGAGGTGCAGTTCCTTGGACCGCTTGAGCAGGCTCAGCATGATCTCGCGGCCACGCTGGTGGCCGTGGGTCTGCACCAGCCCGTCGAGGGACTCACGCCACTCGGCGGTCTCCTCCGGGTCCTGGTCGCTGCTGCCGTGGCTGTACGGGTCCTGGTCGTTCACCGTCACCCTTGACCTCGTTCGTTCTCGTGGTGGTGGACATAGGTGGTCCACCGATCGATCGGGTCGCGACCGGCGGTGGGGCCTCGTCCACTCTAGGCCCCACCGCCGACGCGCAGCCTGATGGTGACGTGCACGTGGACAGGTGCTTGCATTCGGGTGCGGTCGGCGTACGATTGCCGATCGTGCACCCGCGATCCTGCGTGCACGACGACACCGGGCACACCCCACGCCCGAGGAAGAAGCAACGCACTGATGGCTCTGGAGATCGGCTCACTCGCGCCGGACTTCGAACTCCCCAACCAGTTCGGGGAGCACGTCCGCCTCAGCGACTTCCGCGGTGTCCGCCCGGTCGCACTCGTCTTCTTCCCGCTCGCGTTCTCGTCCACGTGCACGAACGAGCTCTGCGCCCTGCAGGACAACATCGCGATGTTCCAGGACCAGCGTGTCGAGCTCGTCGGCATCTCGGTCGACTCGAAGGCCACGCTCCGCTCGTTCGCCGAGTCGAACGGCTACGACTTCGAACTCCTCGCGGACTTCTGGCCGCACGGTGCCGTCTCGAAGGAGTACGGCGTCTTCCTCGAGCAGAAGGGCTTCGCGAACCGCGCGACCTTCGTGATCGACGTGCAGGGCCGCATCAAGGCCTCGATCATCTCCGAGCCCGGCGTCGCCCGCGACGTCACGGAGTACAAGGCGGCCCTCGACCGCCTCGCCGCCTGCAGCACACCCGTCGCCGTCGGCTAGCGTTCCGAATCCCCAGGAAGACGCTGTCGCGTCGGATTGGCGCGCATCGCTCAGCGGCAACGCGAAGCGTTGCGCGGGGCGCGCCGACTGAGCTTGCGAAGGAGGAGGGTGCACGCCATCGACTCGGCTCCCCGTGAGCAGGTGGTCGGCTCGAACCCCGCTGCGCACGCCGATCCGTACGCGCCGTTCCCGGTGACCGCCGACCCCGGCGCGTGGGGCCTCACGCACGCCGTCGTGTCGACCTCGGACGGTGCCGCGGTCGTGCACCACCGCCCGGGCCCCGACCCGCTCCTGCTGCTGCACGGTGTCGCCGGGTCGTGGACGACCTGGACGCCGCTGCTGCGCGCCGCCGACGGCGTCGCCGACCGCGGACTGGTGCTCGTCGACCTGCCCGGGTGGGGATCGTCCGCTGCGCCGCCCGCACCGCTCGACGTCGACGCCTCGGCACGCGTGCTCACCGCCGTCCTCGACGGTCTCGGGATCGTCTCCGTCGACGTGGTGGGGCACTCGATGGGCGCCTTCGTCGCGATGCACCTGGCCGTGACGGAGCCGGCCCGGGTGCGCTCCGTCGCCCTCGTCTCCGGCACCACCGTCGCCACCGCGGACGCCGCTCGGCACCCGCTGCGCGGCCTCCGGACGCTGCCGGCGTTCACGCTGCTGCGCGCCGGGCTCGCGATCGTGGGCGAGGCCGCACGCCCGGTGCTGCGGGGGATCGCCCGGGTCGGACTCCTGCCACTGGTGGCGTCGCCGGTCTTCACGCACGTGCGACGGCTCCACCCGAGCGTCCTCGACGCCTTCGTCGACGAGCTCCGGCCGACCGGCTTCACCGGCGCCGCGCGGTCGGCGGCGCGCTACGACCTCGACGGCTGGGGCGCCGTCACCTGCCCGGTCACCGCGATCGCGGGGCGCGACGACGTGTTCGCACGTGTCTCGGACCTCGACGCCCTCGGTGCGCTCCTGCCCCGGGTGCGCACCGTGCTGCTCGACGACTGCGGGCACTTCGCACACGTCGAGCACCCGGACGCCGTCGCCCGGGTGCTCGGCCTCGCCTGATCGCTCAGGTGTGCACGGGGAACGCCGCGGCGACGTGTGTGCGGACCTCGGTGAGGACGGCCTCGCGCATGACCGGGGAGAACAGCGCGTGGTCGCCGCCGGTCACCCGGACGACCTCCAGCCGTCCGGGCCACCGTCGCTCCGCCCGCTGTCCGCCGAGCCGGTCGAACAGCTCGGCGTCCTCGGGGGCGGTGATGAGGAGGACCTCGGTGCCGTGCTCCACGAGGGGGCGCACGTGCCCGGCGACACCGCCCATCCGGTCGCGGCGAGCCACGCGGTCGCGGACGGCCTTCGGCACCACGGCGTTCCACCAGCCCCGGATCCGGAGCCGTGCGGGCGACGGCTGGGCGACGGTCCGCGCGGCGTCCGCGAAGGCACCGGCGGTGGTCAGGTGCCGCCGGTAGTCGTTCGGGCTGATCTCCACGACGAGGCGCGGGGACTCCTCGGTCGCACGGCCGGCGAGCCACGCGCCGGCGCACATGCCGACGAGGACGAGCCGTTCGGACGGCACCGCGAGGGACGCCAGGACGGCGGCCTGGTCGTCGAGCCACTCCTGCGTGTAGAAGAACGAGCGCTCGTCGCCGCGGACCGGGGTGCTCTCACCGGTCCCACGCCGGTCGACCCGCACCACACGGGCGCCGTCCCTGGCGAGGGAACGGGCGAGGGTGACCTGGTAGTCGGACGCGCCGACGCGGTGCTCTGCGCCGCCGCTGTGCAGCACCACGACGGGCGCGTGCTCGGACTGCCCGGACGCCACGGTCTCGATGGCGAACAGCCCCTCGGGACCGAGCGCGAGGATGCGTTCCGACACCCGGGCGTCGACGTCGAGCACCTCGGTGAGGGCCGGGAGCACCGTCGGCACCGATGCCTCGGGAGCCCACGAGTCCACCCGGTCGACGACGGCGTCGACCGCGGAGCCCGGGATCACCGCGACGATGCTCGTGCCGTCGAGGAGTTCGGCGCTCCCGGCGACCTCGGTCGTCGGGACGGTTCCGAGGCCCCGGGGCGCGGTGGTCCCGGGTCGGACGAGTGCGTGGGTCGGGCCCGACCGGGGAACGAAGGTCAGCGCGGCGAGGACCGCGGCCTCGGCCGGTTCGACGTCGATCCCGACGAGGCTCTCCACGCCGTCGACGACCCGGTCGGCACCGATCGTGATCGCGGCGAGGGCACGCTGCCCGCGCAGCCAGGCACGACCCGAGGCGGGGGCGTCCCAGACGACCAGGCCGTCGCTGTCGTCGGCGGCCGCGGCGGCGACGAGCGCTGCCGACGCGAGCCCGACGAAGGTGATCTGGTCCACACCGCTGGACCGCAGCAGCGCTGCGGCGTGCCGGGCGGACCTGACCTGTGCGTCCGGAGCACCGTCGGGCGCGGCGTCGCCACGTCCGGACGGGTCGTAGCGCACCGAGGCCACGCCACGCGCCTCCAGGCCGTCGGCCAGCAGACGGAGCGTGCGGTACGCGATGACGCCCTCCTGCCCGAGCGGCGGGCAGATCACGACGCCGGCGCGCGCCGCCGGTGGCAGCTGGAGGGCCACCCGGAGCGCGGGGTGACCCGACCAGCCGTGGTGGGTGCTCACAGCGCGAGGGCCGTGCGGACCTCCGCCGGCCAGGTCTCGGGGTCCGTGCCGTGGGCGGCGAACAGGGCGATGGTGATGCGTTCGAGACCGAAGGCGATGCAGGCGCTGTGCGCGACCTCGCCGTCGGCGGTGCGGATGTCGAACGAGGTGCCGAAGTGGTCCTCGTGCAGGTTCGCCGAGCTGATCGCCGTCCAGGGGTGGTCCTGGCCGTACACCGGGGTGACGAACTCGAACTTGAGCGACTGCTCCACCTGGTTCCGGGCGAGCATCTGCCCGACCCGGCCGAAGAACGGGTCGTTCGCGGGGACGACGTCGATCTCGAGGCCGAACGACTCGAGCAGGGTGCGCATCACCGCGATCCGCCCGTCGCGGTGTTCCTTCGCGGTCTCCGGGGTGCCGATGTGCACGAACTCGTGCATGTGGAACGCCTGCAGCCGCATCGGGTCGAGCGACGGCTCACGGCGGAACGAGTCGCCCACGATGTCGAACATCCGGCCGCGCTCCGGCAGCGTCCCCGAGACGAGGCCGTAGACCGGGTGGCACACGGCGGGTGTGAGCATGAGGTCGGCGGGCTCGAGGAAGGACTCCCAGCGTTCGCCGCGCTCCCGGGCCGCGAGCAGGGCGCGGTGGGTGCGGTCGTCGCCGGTGAAGGCCGAGACGGACGCGGCGAGGTCCGGGAACGACGCGATGTAGTCGGTGCGCTCGAACGCGGCGAGCGGCTCGACGGGCGGGAAGCGGAGGACGTCGGCGTCCAGGTCCGCCTGGTTCCGCACCACGGCGGCGTCGACGGCCTGGTAGACCCGCTCGAAGACGCCGGAGCGGCCGTACAGTCCGGGGGAGCCGAGGTCGATGAGGACGCCGTCGTCCAGGAGGCGCGCGCGGAGCTCGGCACGGGCGACGTCGATGTCGGCCGGGTGCGTCGCGCGCGCCGCAGCGGCGGCGGTGCTGGTCGTTGCTGTGCTGGTCGGTGCGGTGGTGGTGATGGGGGTGGGTGCTGTCGTGGTCACAGGATTGCTCCGCTCATGAGTGCCAGGCTGGCGTCGTTCTGGAGGAGACGGTCGTTGCTCACCATGACGGCGGCACCGTGGGCGTCTCGGAGGAGTCGGGCCGTGCTGAGCGGCCCGGTGGCGGCGAAGCCGGCGATGCCGACGATGCGCATGGCCCGGGTGACGATCTCGGTCACCCGCTCGGACGCGTTGACCTTCAGCGCGTTCGCGGCGAGGACGTACGCCGTCGACTCGAGTACGGCCGGGTCGCCCTCGACGGCGTCGAAGCGGTCGGCTGCGTGCCGGACCGTGTCCGCGAGCGCCTGTAGGTCGACGAGGACCTCGGCGAGCCGGAGCGCCCCGGGCGGGGTCTGCCCCACGGTGGCACGGGCCCGCCCGCGGACGGCTCGACGGGCACGGTCGGCGGCCTCGGCGGCGAAGCCCAGCCACACCGATGCCCAGAGGACGTGCGACACCGGCAGGACCGTGCGGGCCGAGATCGTGGCGTAGTCGTCGCGGAGGACGCGGTCCTCGTGGGTCTCGGTGTCGAGCACCCAGCCGTTGCTGCAGGTGCCGCGGAGTCCGAGCGTGTCCCACGTCGAGGTCTGCGTCAGGGTCGTCTCGGACGGCAGGCAGACGACGAGGCGCTGATCGGAGGCCGCGGCGTCGAGGTCGCGGCGGGCGGTGACGAGGATCGCGTCCGCCTCGGTCGCGTAGGAGATCACCGGGGCGTCCTTGCGGAGCCGGATCCGTCCCGCGGCGTCGACCTCGATCGCGCAGGTGCTCCGACGGGTGTCGCCGCCGATGCCCTTCTCCGTCGTCGAGGACGCCAGCAGCGCGCCGGAGGCGACCGCACGGATCATCGTCGCCACACCGGCGGACCGGCCGCCGTGCCGCCAGAGCGCCATCGCCTGGCCCTGGTGCATCGCGAAGACCATCGCCGTGGCACCGCAGGCCCGGCCGAGCTCGGTCGCGATCACGGAGAGTTCGGCGAGGGTCGCGCCCTCACCGCCGAGGGCCACCGGCACCGCTGCGGCGAGGAGCCCGTGTTCCTTCATCGCGGCGATCGCCTCACGCGGGGGCCGGGCGTCGCGGTCGACCTCGTCGGCGAAGTGCGCGGCGATGTCGGCGACGAGGGCGGTCCGGGCGGCGAAACGGTCCGGCGACGCTGCCGGAGCCGGAGCCTGGGCCTCGGCCTGGGCCTGGGCCTCGGACGCGGTCTCGTGCGTGGTGTCCTGTGTCGCCCGGTCGAGGACCGGCGAGATCACGAGCTCAGCTCCGCCGCAGCGGTGATCGACTCGATGGTGGCGAAGGTCGAGCGGTTGAGCACGGCGTCGGGGAACTCCACGTCGAGTTCGTTCTCCACGGCGAGCATGACGTTCACGGTCGCGTGCGAGGTGAGACCGAGCGCGTAGAGATCGGCGATCGACGCCACGTCCATGGCGTCGACGCTGAGGCGCCCGTGGTCGGCGAGTGCCCGTCGGACGGCGAGTTCCGCCGTCGGGGTTGCGAGTGCGACGGAGGTCGCTGCTGTGGTCGGGTCCTGGTCCATGCCCGCAACGATAAGGAGCACGGCGGCCCGGAAAACCGCCGTGCGGGTGCGCGAAACCGCACACGGTTCGCAGTTGCTGAGCGGCCCCGCAGCAACGCTCGCAGGACCCGGACGGGGACTGGCCTCGACGGTGCCGACACGGCCCCGGAGCGGGTCAGCGCGCGGTCAACGCCACCGCGGTCGCGACCGCCAGACCGCGCTCATGGGACAGCGAGACGGCGATCGCGTCGCACCCGATCGACTCCGCGAGTGCCGCGGCCCGGCCGTGCAGCTCGACGATCGGGGCACCGGCCGCGTCGAGCAGGATCGCGACGTCGGTCAGCGGGATCGCGTCCGACCGCTCGGGGCGGAGGAGCTTCACCACCGCTTCCTTCCCGGCGAACCGGGCGGCCAGACGCTCCGGGTCGTCACCGGTGTCAGCACGCTCCTGCGCGGTGAACACCCGGGTCAGGTACCGGTCGCCGTGGGTGTCGATGCCGGCGATGACGTCCTCGACGGCGGCGAGGTCGGTGCCGGTCCGGATGGTGGTCATGGGAGCAGGCTACGGCGGGTCCGCGCCGCGCGGGACGGTCAGCGGCGTGCGCCGTGCGCTCAGCGGTACTGCGGCGGCCAGTCGAACGCCGGGGGCAGGCGCGGGACCTCGCCGATCGACGTCACCGCGAGCACGATCTCCCGACGGTTCGTCAGCTCGATCGTCCGCGGGTTCCCGATGAACCGGTGCCCGTCGACCCAGACCGTCAACTCGCCGCGCAGCCCGCCCACCCGCCAGGCGCTGAGCGGCACACCCCACTCGTCGAAGAACTGCCCGAGCGTGAAGGCCCTGCGCGTCGGTGACTCGACGTGCAGGATCCCGGAGGTGTCGTGCGTGTGGAGCTGCGCGGCGAACCGCAGTCGGTCCGAGTGGCCGACGTTCGCCGGCACCGTCACCGGTGTCGCGCCGTCGAGGACCGTCAGGTGGGTGTGCACGTGCTCCGCGAGGCGTTCGCCCCAGACGTTCCGGAGCGCGGCCGCGTCGGCTCGCTCGGACAGTGCGGTCGGGGCGGGCCAGGACACCGCGGACCGCGCCGAGCGGCCGTCCGCCGGCGCGCCGATCCCTGCCGTGCTGCCCGCGGCTGCCGTCCTGCCTTCGGCCGGAGCCGTACCGCCGACGAGGAGCGCCAGGACGGTCAGCACCGCCAACGCCAGCCCGACGACGGACGACCTCACCACTTGTCGTGCACGCTCGCCCGGAACCACTCGTCGTAGAGCTCGCGGACCGTCTCGTCGAGGCCCGGCACCTCCGGCAGGTCGCCGGCGCCGGCGTTCGACCGCGCCTGCTCGGGGTTGCGGGCGCCCGGGATCGCCGCGGTCACACCCTCCTGCGCGACGATCCAGGCGATCGCCGCCTGCGGGACCGAGACCGCGTCCGGCAGGGACGCGGCGAACGTCTGCGCCGCCTGGACGCCGTCCTCGAAGTCGACGCCGCTGAACGTCTCGCCCTGGTCGAAGGCCTCGCCGTGCCGGTTGTAGCTGCGGTGGTCCTCCGGCGCGAACACGGTGTCCGGACGGTACTTGCCGGACAGCAACCCCGATGCCAACGGGACGCGCGCGAGGATGCCGACCTCTGCCTCCAGGGCCGCCGGCAGCACGCGGTCGAGCGGTTTGAGGCGGAACGCGTTGAGGATGATCTGGACGGTCGCGACGCCGGGCCGGGCGATCGCGGTGAGCGCCTGGTCGGTGGTCTCGACGCTGACGCCGTAGGCGGCGACGGAGCCGTCGGCGACCAGCGCGTCGAGGGCGTCGTAGACCGCGTCGTCCTCGTAGACCGGGGTCGGCGGGCAGTGCAGCTGCACCAGGTCGAGGGTGTCCTGGCCGAGGTTGCGGCGCGACCGGTCGACCCACTCGCGGAAGTTCGCGGCGACGTAGCTCGACGGGACCTGCTCGGCGCGGCGACCCATCTTCGTGGTGATCGTCAGGGGGACGTCGGGGTTCGCGGCGCGCCAGGAGCCGATGAGCTGCTCGCTGCGGCCGTCGCCGTACACGTCGGCGGTGTCGAAGAGGGTGACGCCGGACTCGACCGAGGCGTCCATGACGGCGTTCGCGTCGGCTTCGGAGACGGGACCCCAGTCACCGCCGAACTGCCAGGTACCGAGACCGACGACGGACACGGGGCGGCCGGTACGGCCGAGGGTGCGACTCTGCATGTGGCGAGCGTACCCATCGCGCGCTGCGTTCCGTCCTCAGCCCGGCGTCGACACCCCGCGCCGGAGGACCGCACGCGCCGCCCGCGCCCGGGGGATCACCCAGCAGGCGCTCCACAGCCCGAGCCCGAGCCACAGCAGGATGAGCATCGTCGTGATGACCGGCCCGTGCTGGTCCCGCATCGACCAGGTCATCGCGATCCAGAGCGTGCTGAGGACGATCTTCCCCCAGCCCGCCCCCTCGCGCTCGGCCTGCGCCTGCACGAGCGGGATCCACCGTTCGGCGGGGACCTCCGGCGGGACCTGCCCGTCCACGATCCAGTCGCGGACGACCACCGACTCCGCGTAGCCGCCCTCGGTCCGCCACGACCGGAGCTGCAGCACGACGGCGATCGCGGCCCCCACGGCAGCGGACGGGACGCCCGCCGTCACCAGGACGGCCGGGGTCGCCTCCGTCCACGACGAGGCCACGAGCACCACGAGGACGACGCCGAAGGCGGCGCCGGCCGCGCCGTTGCCGAGGAGGCGCAGCCGACCGGCCTCGTCGATGACGCCGACACCGTTCACGCTCGCGGACCGTTCACCTGCAGGACGCTACCCGCGTGGGGTGGGTGGTGCGTGGACGTCGGACTGGAGGCGCGGTGCGGGGCCGCCACGCGCCTCCAGTCCGGTGTCGGTCCGGTCCAGGGCGTTCGGACCCCGTAGGATCGCGGCAGAGGGCCTTTAGCTCAGCTGGTAGAGCGCCACGTTTACACCGTGGATGTCGTCGGTTCGATCCCGGCAGGGCCCACGTGGGAGCCCGGTGGCCCGCTAGCGTTCGAGTTCGTCCTCGACGAACGTCGGCCGTCCGAGCGTGAGAGCCGGGATCGCTGCCGAGAGCGCGACCCCGAGGAGGAAGAGCAGCGGCAGGGTCCAGCCGCCACTCACGTCGTGGAGCAGCCCGACCAGCAGGGGACCGAGCGCACCCAGGGCGTACGCGGTGCCCTGCGCGAAGCCGCTCAGCGCGACCGTCCCGCCGGCTGTCCGCGTGCGGACGTTGATGAGCACGAGACACACCGGGAACAGGATCGATCCGCAACCGATCAGGAGCACCCACACCAGGGTCAGTCCCGCCGGTGCGAGCAGCAGGCCGAGGTACCCGACTGCGAAGGCCACGACACCGGCGGCGATGAGCCAGCCGACGTTGCGCAGCCGAGGCACGAGCAAGGGCGCGAGGAGTGACCCGGGCACGCTGACCAGCCCGGTGACCGCGAGGAGCGCCCCCGCTTCGGTCGGCGTCGCGCCGGCGACGTCCTGCAGGATCTCCGGCAGCCAGGCGAAGGCCGCGTAGGTGCAGATCGCACTCGACGAGAAGAGCGCGGTGACCGACAGCGCAACCCCTGATCGCCACAGCTTCGTGGCGGTGGCGGCTGGCTGCGGTTCGACGGGCTCGGGACCCGAGAGCCGGGACCGGCGATGCTGCGCGAGGACGATCAGCCACGGAACGAGCGCTGCCGCCGAGGTCACGGCCCAGACGGCGAGCGAGGCACGCCACCCGGAGTGCTCCGCGATCGGCGCGGCGAGGGCGGCGGGCACCGCGGTGCTCACCCCGACGATGCAGGCGTACACCGCGGTCAGCAGGGCGACCCTGTCCGGGAAGTACCGCCGAACGACGGAGGGCAGCAAGACGTTGCCGATCCCGGTGCCCGCGAACGCGAGGACGCTGCCCACGAGCAGCACCGTGATGCCCGGAGCGACGGCACGGACGAGGTGCCCGGCCGTCATCAGGACCAGCGCGAGGACGATCCCGCCCTCGATCCCGAGGTGTCGTGCGACGCGCGGCGCCGTGAACCCGGACACCGCGAACAGCAGTGGGGGCAACGTTCCGAGGAGCCCGACGTCGAGGTCCGAGACGGGGATGTCGATCCGGACGGCATCGATGATCGGCGAGATCGCCGCGACCGCCTGTCGGAGGGTGAACGCCACGAGCAGGATGCCCAGCAGCGCGGCCGTGCGCCCCGCCCACAGCGGGAGGCGACGATTCTCGAGCATCAGTCGAGCCTAGGGGCGCCGGCCCGGCCGCGGTCAGCCTGAGGTGACTCCCGCCGCACGGTCCTCGGCAACGTCGTCGTACCGCTCACGGTGCTCGGACACCTCGTCCATGTGCGCTTCCGCCCAGAGCTTGAGGTGTCGCACTGTCTGCTGCAGCGACAACCCGAGCGGCGTGAGCTCGTAGGAGACGGTCACGGGAACGGTCGCCATGGCGGTCCGCGTGAGCAGGCCGTCGCGTTCGAGCGCGCGGAGTGTCTGCGAGAGCATCTTCGGACTCACCCCGGCGAGGACCCGCGCGAGTTCGCTGTACCGCATCGCCCGAGGTTCGCCGTGGCAGTCCGGACCGCTGCCGAGTGCGGTCAGGACCAGGGTCACCCACTTGTCAGCGATCCGGTCGAGCAGTCGTTGACTCGGGCACACCGCCAGGAACGCGTCGTAGCGCACCTTCTCGGCCGCACGCTTCGCCGCAGCGGTCATCGTGGCCATCAGTCGTCGTCCTCCGCACCACCTGACGGGTACCTACGCACTCGTGGGTAACTCCTTCCGCCCGGGTAGTCCCATCGTCCATCGTGGAAGCCATCCGCACAAGCGGCGATCTCCTCGAAAGGCTCCTCGTGAACACTCCTGCACCCACACTCCCCGGCGGCACCTGGCAGCTCGGCGACCTCACCGTCTCGCGCTTCGGCTACGGCGCGATGCAGCTCGCGGGGCCGGGCGTGATGGGTCCTCCCGTCGACCCGACCGCCGCGGTCGCGGTGCTCCACGAAGCGATCGCGTCGGGCATCACCCACATCGACACGGCGCTGACCTACGGCCCCGAGCTGGTGAACGAACTCATCCGCGACACCCTGTCGCCGTTCCCGTCCGCCGTGCACGTGGCGACGAAGGTCGGCGCGGAACGCACCCCCGAGGGCGGGTGGCCCCCTGCCCGGACTCCTGACCAGCTCCGGCGGCAGGTCGACGAGAACCTCCGCACGCTCGGAGTCGACACGCTCGACCTGGTCAACCTCCGTCTCGGCAACGCGTTCGGTCCGGCGCCCGAGCGGATCGACGATGCGTTCCAGACGCTCGCCGACCTCCAGCAGCAGGGGCTCATCCGCCACCTCGGCGTCAGCAACGCGACGGCCGACCAGATCGCTGCGGCGCGGACGATCGCCCCGATCGTCTGCGTGCAGAACGGGTACAACCTGGCGCACCGCTCTGATGACGCGCTCATCGACAGCCTTGCCGCCGACGGGATCGCGTACGTGCCGTTCTTCCCGCTCGGCGGTTTCAACGCCGCGCAGTCCCAGACGGTCACGTCGGTCGCGACCCGGCTCGGGGTCGGCGCCACCGCAGTGGCGTTGGCCTGGCTGCTCCACCGATCGCCGAACGTGCTGGTGATCGCAGGGACGTCATCGGTGGACCACCTGCGCGAGAACCTGGCAGGGGCTGCGGTCGTGCTCGACGAGCGCGACCTGCGAGACCTCGACGGGATCGGTACCGCTCCTCGCTGACCACGCCGGCGACGGCACCGCGCTGAGGTCTGAACGTGCTGCTCCCCGGCTCGGGTGGAAAGCCGTCGTTGCCGGGTGGACGACGATCCTCGGTGATCCTCTATCGTGATCGCGTGGGGGAGCAGCTCGACTGGTGGCGTGGTCCTGGTGACGACGCGGAACCGTACCCGGCGAGGGTGCAGCCTCGGGGATCGCGCAGGTCGAGGACGCCGGGCGTGGTCGACCTCGTGGTCACGAGCGTCTCGTTGGCTGCGGCCTACGTCGCCGCTCCCGTTGCCTGGTTCTGGGTCGTGCTCAGCCAGATGGCCTTCGACGGCTGCTCTGGCCGGATCGTGCGTTGCAGCTTCGACGTGGGCACTGTGGTCGTCATCGGGCATCCGATCGTCACGGCCACCGTCGCCGTCATCGGGACGTGCTGGTCTGCCGTCCGTCGCCGGAGACATCGACCAACGTGGTTCGTCGGCCTGGCCACGCTCGGCAGCGTCCTGGGGGCGTTCGTCGCAGCCGAGTTCGTGACGCACGTCGCTTCCAGCGGCCACCTGTTCTGACCGCTGGCTCGGCCGGTTGGCGCAGCCTCAGCGACCGGGTGCCTCCCTCGACGTTCTTGCAACCGACGCTGATGTCCTGGGCCGGTAGGGGAATGTCTCGCTGGGAAGCCGACGACGATCGTCCGGTGATCGACCTGCTACCGGGCTGAGCCGAGTGGAACCACGCGGCCCGTCTCGCTCGAGGACCGGCTTCGGGACGTTCACGGGCCACTTCGCCGTGCAGGATGGTGGGATGCGCTTCGACGAGGTTCTCTCCCGGTCCGACGGCCCAGCGATCGCCGAGGAACTCGCCTCGTTCCGCACTCCTGGCCGTTACGTGCTCGATGGAGTGCACCAGGTGTCGGTGCGCGAACACTGGCAATTTCGCCTTGACATCGACGACGTTCGGCAAGCCTGGACGCTCGAACTCTCGGACGGGTCGGTCAGCTCGTACAGCGACGGTGTGCTGCACGACGGAGACGGCGACTTCGACGAGTCGTTCGAACACAGCACGGCGGCTGGCGGAGTCGTTCGCATGGCGTCACCGACCCAACTGCTCTGGTGGGGCCGCGGCTCGGAGAGCCTTTCCCCCGTGCTCGTGCAGCATGTCGGAGCGCGCTCGATCCTCGTGACGTTCGAGCACCGAGAGGACCCGGCGTTCCGCACGACACTCGTGGTGGACGAGTACGACGGAATCGCGCGACGTCGAATGGAGCTCGGCGAGGTGACATTCGTGACTCGGGCGCGACCTGTGGCGGTGGACGAGGTCTTGGCCCGAGCGACGTTCGAGCCGCTCACGGATTGGCTCCGCCCGTCCTACTGACAAGCGGAATCGCCCGATCCGACGCACCCGGCCAGCGACCCTCGGCCGGGAGGTCGCGGGCGTGCTGTCGTCGCCTGCGACCGCGCCTTCGTGTGTCTCACTCAGGTCGGGCCCCTCAGGTCGGGTCCCTCAGCTCGGGCCTCTCAGGTCGGGAGGCCGAACGTCGTCAGGTGGTCGTTCGGCAGCTGCGTCGTCAGGTTCTCCCACGTCCCCTTCGGCACGGCTTCGTGTACCACCGCGAACACGGCGCGTGCCCCTTCGCGGGCGGTGGGCTCGTCGACGTCGGCACGCTCGGCGACCCGTCGGACGAACTCGTCGGCGGCGAACGACTCCGGTTCCTCGCGCGTCTCCGTCAGGGAAGTGCGCAGGTCATCCGGCAGCTCCGCGGCGACGGCCTGGGCCTCGCCGCCGCTGAGACGCTCGGCCAGCGTGCGGAGCGTCGCGTCCGTGATCGGACGTGCGCGGGTCCGCACGTGCGTGATGTCCGCGCGTTGTGCGACGAGATCGACGAACTGTCCAGTGTCCATGGGGACCTCCCGGGTCGGTGTGCAGCTCAACGCTCGTCGCGATGACCCGGGACTGCGCTCAGCTTGTGTTGCTCACACCGATCTCGTCTCGCCGGCCCGGTCGTCGAACGCGGCGTCCAGATCGCCCCGCACCGCGGCGCCGACCCGCGCGTGCCGATCCCGCACCTCCTCGAGATCGACACTCCCCAGCGTCGCCTGTTCGAGCACGAGGTCGGCCTGTCGGAGGAGCTCCGCACCTTGATGGGGTGACACCGGCGCTGCTGCGCAGTCCCGCAGCATGCGGAGGAGCCCGCCCAGGACGATCGGTTCCGATGCCCCGTACCGCCGGACCGGACCGCAGACCAGGTCGAGCCAGTAGCGGAGATCCCGGTCCGGGACCACGACGCGCACGGCACCGGTCCGGTCGCGCACTCCACACGGCCGTACGTCGACCTGTTCCAACCGCACGAGGAGGTCCCCGCAGTACCCGATCGCGTGCACGGCGGTGACCGGGTCGTTGATGGCCGGGGACACGGCCTTCACGGCGATGTCGGTGAGCTGACGGAACCCGTACGCGATGTCCTGCTCCATGGTGCGCTCGTAACCGACCTCGATCGCCCGCTCGACCAGGTCTGGCGGGCCTGCTGTGCGCCCTCCGGTCCAGGCCCGGGCGATCGGCGTGCCCATCGTGACGTGGTCGCCGGGCATCACCCGGAGTTCGACGACGACGTCGTGGCGCTGGGCATGTCGGACGAACGCGTCGATGTGGACCCGGCGGACGAAGCCGCTCCGCGTCGCCCGGACGTCGATGTCCGGTGGCCGATCCGGCAGCATCAGCGATCGGGCGTCGTCGTCGAGCGGCTCGTCCACGGCTGGCGCAGTCCCGTAGATGGAGCCGATCATCGCCACGGTCTCGGTGTGGACGGACCGCATGAGCGAGTCGACCCGCAGGGATCGGACGATGTGCCCCACGAACGCGATGATCGCCCCCGCCGACGCGAGCCCGAGGGCGAAGACCAGGGCGAGGGCGAACAGCGGGAGCGGCGTGTCACCGATCCCGAGGACGCAGGTCACAGCCGACACGAAAGTGGCCAGCAGGACCGCGAGCACGGCCTGGGTGACCCGGTCGCGCGCGAACTCGCGGAGCAACCGCGGGGAGAACTGCTGCGACGAGAGCTGCAACGCGACGACGGTCAACGAGAACGTCACCGTCGCTGCGGCCATCACGCTGGACGCCACCACCTGCAACAGCACGGCCGCAGACGTGGCCCCACCCGGCCACCGCCACCCGCCGGATCCGGGATGAACGGCCAGCAGCAGCGCGGTCACGACGAGCGCGGTCGACGCCCACACGCTGGGCCAGAACCACAGGGCCGCCCGCGCGTTCTCCCAGGTGACGCGACGAACGGCAGCGTGACCCGACATGTCTCCAGGGTGCGGACCGGCACCTCCGGGCACGTGCAGGAGCTGCGCGCAACGGCTGCGTCGCCCGCGTCTGCGGTCAGGGACGGTTGCGTCCCGTCAGCCGCGGATGTTGCGCGGGTCGTGACCGTAGGTGCTGCGCTCCGAGATCCGACCGTTCTCGTTGCGGATGAAGTGCTCGACCTTGTCGGCCACCGCACGCGCCCGGCCGAGCGACTGTGCTTCCGCCTTCGTCGCGGCCTCGCCGAAGACCTCGTCAGTGCCCTCGATCTTGTTGTGCCAGGAACCGTCCTGGTGGTAGGTCTCCACGTCGCCTCGCATGCCGTCACGGTAAGCGACGGCCTGTGTCGGGGTTCCCAGCAGCCGCTGCACCGCGACGCCCCGCCAGGTGGTGGCAGGGTGGAGCGATGCCGAGCATCAGGAACATCGCGATCGGGCTGCCCGTCAAGGACGGTCACGTCCTGGTGTCCGCATCGTCCGACCGTCAGCGGGATCTGGACTTCTACCGGGCGGTCGGTGGGGGCATCGAGTTCGGCGAGCGCGCCGACGAAGCGCTGCGACGGGAGTTCCGAGAGGAACTGGACGTCGCACTCGACCACGTCGAGCTCCTCGGCGTGATCGAGAACATCTTCGAGTTCGAGGGGCAGCCCGGTCACGAGTACGCGCACGTCTTCGCGGTGCACTCGGACGAACTGGACGACGTTCCGCTCGACGCCGAGCTCGTCGTGCTGGACGAGGGGAGCCCGGTGCGGTGGGCTCCTCTGGACACTCTCGTTCCGGTGTTCCCCGAAGGGGTGCTCGAGATGCTCCGGTCGGCGGGTGGACGCCCGCTCGGGACGCCTATCCGTCCATCGCTTCGCGGAGCCGGAGCCGGTAGTGCAGGGGGGCTTCGCCGACCTCACGCTTGAAGGCGGTACTGAAGGCACTCTCCGAGCTGTAGCCGAGTTCAGCGGCAAGACTGCCGACGCGGACCTCCGGGTCCCGGAGGGCGTGTTGTGCCAGCAGCATTCGCCAGCGCGACAGGTACGCGAGCGGCGAGGTGCCGGCGACCGCCCGGAACCGCTCGGCGAAGGTCGTGCGTGACATCCCGGCTGCTCGGGCGAGTTCGACGAGCTGCCACGTCCTGCCCGGTTCGTCGTGGAGAAGCCGGAGTGCCGGCGCAAGTTGCTCGTCTGCGAGGAGCCGAAGCCATCCGACGGGCGGTCGTTCCTGCTCCAGGTAGGCGCGCAGCACTTCGAGGAGGATCAGCTGACCTGTCTGGCGGATGGCGAATGCCGACCCGAGCCTCCCGCCGGATGCCTCCTCGAACAGCTGCGTGACCAGACGTGCCAGACGTGATGCTGACGGGGACGCTGCTCTGACGTGCACGACGCCCGGGAGCGCTGCTCTGAGGAGTGCTGCTCCGGCCGGACTCGCCTGGATCCACCCGCCGACGAGCACGTCATCGATTGCCAGATCGGCCGCGGACAGCGCTATCGAGTCGAAACTGGTGTCCGGCATGAGTTCTCGCGGAGGTTGTTGAGGGTGCCGACCTCGGGCATCCAGGTGCGTCCGGTGGTTGAGCAGCACGACGTCGCCCGGGCTCAGCTCGAACGGTCCTTCCTGCCCACCAGGCCCGTCCACGGTGAGCGTGGTCGCGCCGGCGACCAACGCCACCAGTTTGAACGGCCGGGAAACGGCAGCGCTCGAGACCCACGGTCCGCGAACGGCGAATCCGCCCGTCATGAGGCCCTGGACCTCGACCTGCTCGAACACGTCGGACAAGGCGTCGCCTCGAACAGGTTCAGACATGTCCGTACTCTGGCACATGAAAAACGGACGGATGGTGATTCCGAGTACGTCGCATCCGGACCACGCTGGACGCATGACTTCAGAACAAGGTCCACTGGGCACGCCGTTCACACCTGCTTCCACGGCTTCAGACGTCCTCGAGGGTGTTGATCTCAGGGGGAAGGCGGCAGTCGTCACCGGTGGTCACAGCCGGCTCGGTCGAGAGGTGTCCCGGGCCCTCGCCGAAGCGGGAGCGACGGTCACCGTTGCTTCTCGGGACGTCGCCCGCGCCAGGGCGACCGTCGACGGCATCCCCGGGATCCGGGTCGAGCAGCTGGACCTCACGGACCCGGATTCCGTCGACGCCTTCGCCGAGAGGTGGATCGCCACCGGGAAGTCCCTGGACATGCTCGTCAACAACGCCGCGGTCTTGTTCGGGCCGGAGCTGCGACTCGATGCCCGAGGGAACGAACTCGCATTCTCGACGTCGCACCTCGGCCACTTCCAACTCACGCTCGCGCTCATCCCGGCGCTCCGGGCCGCGAACGGTGCAAGGGTGGTCAACGTCACATCAGGAGCAGCCCGCTTCGGCCACATCCGTTGGGACGACTTGGCGTTCGGGACCGGGTACCAGTCGGCCGCCGCGTACGCGCAGTCCAAGCGAGCCAACACCCTCTTCACGGCCGAGCTGGACCGGCGCTACGGCGCCGAGGGCATCAGGGCGACCGCGGCCCATCCCGGCGTCGTCATCGGTCCTGGCCCGTTTGCTCCCGGGCGGCTTCCGTCGTACCGAGCACAGGGTCTCGTCGACGCAACCGGTGCCACGGTGATCGATCCGGCGGCAGGGAAGAAGACCGTCGAACAGGGTGCCGCCACGATCGTCTTCGGGGCGGCCAGCCCCCTCCTCGACGGCGTCGGGGGCGTCTACCTCAAGGACAGCGACGTCGCAGTACTCGACGATGAGGAACGCCCCATGACTGCTGACAGTCTTCCCTCGGACGCCAACTCCGGCATGACCGACCCCGACGATGCACGACGCCTCTGGGACGTGAGCGAGCGGCTGCTCAGGGCGGATCGGTAGACGATCGGGTGTCGGACCGACCGCTCGGCACATCAGCAGTCGCGTCGAGTGCTGACTGAAGGGCTCGGATGTTCGCTCCGAGAGCACCCGAGGCGAGGAGCCCCGCGCCGAGTGGTCCTGACGGATCCTCCCCGAGCATCGGCAACCGCCGGAGCGCGGTCTTCACCGGCTCGCTCATGCTCGCCACCTGCCACGCGAGCTCGGCTCCACCTCCACGGCCAGGATCAGCCGACTCGGCGGCCTGCGTCGCGTAGGCAGCGGCACCCAGGGCGTGCGCACCCATGTGCGCGACGGCTGCCGCCTGGGCGGCTGATCGTGCCGCCGCTCTCCCGGCGCGGGAGGTGGCGGCCTGAGCGGCGCGACCGGCAACGAAGCGGAGACGGATCTGGCCCGCGGCGTCGAGTTCTCCGCGGGCGAAGGAGCGGGCGCGCTCGACCGCGTCCCGCACGCGATCGTCGCCGGGCGCTTCTGCCTCGAACAGGGCGAGAACGCGTTCCGTGCAGTCGGCTGCCCAGGCGGCGACGACACGGCGGTCGTTCTCGCTCAGGGATTGGGGGGAGGGCATGCCTCACCTTTGCACGCGATCGCAACAGACGACCGGCTCCGGCGTGACTTGACGACCCAGCTGAGGGTTCAGTACGAGAACGGCCAGCGCATCGGTAAACCACAGTCGGCGCATAGATCCAGGCCGGTCAATAGGAGCGTCACAGGACGTGTGTGACCCGACGGCCGGCCCCGCCGCACTCCTTCAGGACTGACCGATGAGCATGACGACGAACAGACACCCGGTGGTCGCTCCGCCCGGCGCGCCGACAGCCCGTCCGCCGGAGCGGCGACGCACCGACTCCGACCTCCGCGGCCGAGCACGGCGTCGGCGCGGTGCCGTCGACCTGCTCGGCGTGGTGGCCTGGGCGTCCGCAGCGGCGGCGGTCACGCTCTGGCTGTGCTCCGGACCGGTCGACCTCTCCGGGTTCGGGCAGGTCCTCGTCGCTGCGGGCATCGTCGCGGGGATGATCGGGACCGACCTGATCCTCGTCATGCTCGTCCTGGCCGCGCGGATCCCGTTCATCGACCACCTGGTCGGACACGACGCCGCGATGGTGCAGCACGGCAAGCTCGGCAAGCCGGCCCTGTACCTGCTCCTCGCCCACGCCGCCCTGCTCATCGGCGGGTACGCAGCCGAATCGAACGCGAACCTCATCGCTGAGACCGTCGCACTGTGGAACACGGCGGACGTGCTGCTGTCGTTCCTCGGCCTGTTCGCCCTCGTCGCCGTCGTGTGGACATCGATCGTCGCCGTCCGGAAGGTGCTCCCGTACGAGGTCTGGCACGGCATCCACCTGCTCTCCTACGTCGCGGTGGGCATCGCGATCCCGCATCAACTCTCCGAGGGACAGGTCCTCGCACAGGGGAGCTGGGAGCGCGTGTACTGGGTGGCGCTGTACGTCGTGGCCCTCGGATCGATCGCCGTGTTCCGGTTCGCGGTGCCGATGGTCCGGTCGCTCCGGCACCGCGTCGTCGTTGACCGCGTCGAGCAGATCGCTGCGGACGTGGTGTCGGTGCACCTGCGCGGCCGTGCCCTGACGCGTCTGAACGCACGAGGCGGTCAGTTCTTCATGTGGCGGTTCTGGACGCGCACGACCTGGTGGCATGCGCACCCCATCTCGCTCTCGGCCGTACCGACCGACGAGGGCATGCGGATCACGGTCCGCGCTCTCGGTCGCGGCACCGCCCAGCTCGGGTCGCTGCGCCCGGGGACGCCGGTGTCGTTCGCCGGTCCCTACGGGGTGTTCACCGACCAGGCCAGGACCTCGACCCGTGTCGCCGTGGCCGCTTCCGGGATCGGGATCACTCCGGTCCGGGCATTCCTCGAGCGGCTCGATGCTCCCGCCGGCGCGGTCACCATCCTGCTGCGCGGACGGTCGCCGCGCGACGCGTTCCTGTGGCAGGAGGTGATCGACTGGGCGCACCAGCACGGGCACCGCGTGTTCACGAGCATCGGATCCCGGGGGAACGGCGTCAGCGGCTGGCTCTCCGTCGCGGACACTGCCCGCGGGGCGTCGGCGGCGTCGGTGTTCCCCGACCTGTCCCGTTCCGACTTCTACATCTGCGGACCCGGCCGATGGAGCGACCTGGTCGAACAGGACGCGCTCCGGGCCGGACTCCCCGTGGCACAGCTCCACCGAGAGAGGTTCGACTGGTGAGGACACGCATCATCATCGGCGGCGTACTGGTCTCGATCGGCATCCTCAGCGCCGGTGTCGAGTCCACCATCGTCCAACAACAGGCACTCACCGCCGCGGGCGGAACGAGCACGTCCGACGCTGGCACCTCCGACGCCGGAACCTCAGGAAGCGCAGGGACATCGTCGGGTGGAACCGCGACCACGCCCTCGACCGGTACGGGCTCAGGCTCGACGAGCACCAGCCTCAAGGACGGCACCTACACCGGGACGACGGCGGTCACCAGGTTCGGGAACGTGCAGGTGCAGGTGACCATCGCGGGCGGGAAGATCACCGACGTCACCGCACTGCAACTCACCGACCAGGACGGCCGATCCGTGCAGATCAGCGCGCAGGCCGCGCCGCTCCTCCAGCAGGAGGCGTTGACCGCGCAGTCCGCCACGATCGACACGGTCTCCGGGGCGACGTACACCTCCGAGGGGTACATCCAATCGCTCCAGTCCGCGCTCGACCAGGCGCAGTGACGCCGTGCAGCACGTCTTCTCCACCATGGGCACGGTCGTGTCGCTGCGCATCGACGACCCCGGCGTCGATGCCGGCCTGCTCGCGGACGTGGAGGCGCGGTTCGCGGCGTTCGACCGTGAGTTCAGCCGGTACCGCCCCGACTCCCCGGCAGCCCGCATCGCAGACGGAAGGCTGTCCCTGACCGGCGCGTCCGACGAGCACAAGCGCTGGTACGCCGAGGCGGTCGGATGGCGCAACGCGACGGGTGGCGCGTTCGATCCGCACCGCCGGGACGGGACGGTGGACCTCGCCGGGATCATCAAGGCCGCAGCGATCCAGGCTGCCGGTTCCGCGCTGGAAGGAGCCGGCATCGCACGGTGGTGCTGCAACGCCGGCGGGGACGTCCTCACCGGTGGCGGCGCTCCGGGGACACCGTGGACCGTCGGCATCAGTCATCCGGAGGACGCCGGACGGCTCCTCAGCACCGTCGCGCTCCTCGGTGATCGTCGAGCCGTTGCCACTTCGGGAACCAGTCAACGTGGCGAACACGTCTGGCGGACCGACACTGCGGGCGAGTACCGGCAGGTCACCGTGGTCGGAACCGACATCATCACCGCCGACGTGCTCGCCACCGCCGTCCTCGCCGGTGGCCGCGACGTCCTGCACCAGGCCGTGGACCGGTGGCAGGTGGACGTCATCGCCGTCACCGACACCGGCGACCTCGTCGAAGCGAGCCCGGTCACGGCCACGTCCTGACGAGCTCGCGCTCGTGCCTTACCGAACTCATCGGCCACGGACAGACCGCTTCCCGTTCCGCGATCGATGCTGGTCGACCCGCACACCCGCTCGATCCGAAAGCGACACCGTGACCAGCACCCTCCACCGGACTCGACCGTCCGACACCGGCATCGCCGGCCCACCTCCGTCGCGGCGGACACCGCCACCTCGTTCTGCCGCCTCGCCAGCCCGATCAGGGCGCGGCTGGAGGTTCCTTTCCGGTTCGATCACCGCGGTGGTCCTCGGAGCAGCCGTGGTCATCGGTGTCCAGATGGGCACGAGCGGTCCGGCGACGTCCCCCGTGCAACCGGCGCCAGCTGCCGGGAGCGACACGACAGCGACCACCGACGGAACGGCTGCCGACGGGACCGGCCAGGGCCGGGGAACGGACGAGCAGTTCGGGGCGGGCCAGCGGAGCCGGGACGACGTAGACGGTGGCGGACGTGGGCGCTGACGATCGTCGTCGATGGATCGCCCCCGTCGGTGCCGCTGTTCCCGCGTCGGTCGCACTCGTGCTCGTGGCCTCCGGGGCGGTCGCAGTCACGACACTCGCCGTCATCGACGCTCCACGACCGATCCGGGTGGACCTCCCGCTCGTCGCGCATGCGGCAGGCTTGCTGGCCGGGTACGCGGTCACCGTCCTGCTGCTCTTGATGTCACGGGCGCCGGCGCTCGAACGCGGCGTCGGTGCTGACCGGACGGCCCGGTGGCACGGACGAGTGGGCCGCGCCACCCTCATCCTGATCGTCGTCCACGGCGTGGCCGCGACCCTCAGTTGGGCCGCGGCGCAGGGCCTCTCCGTCATCGCCGCGACCGAGGGTGTCCTCGACATGCCCGGGCTCGTCGCGGCGACCGTTGCAACGGTCTTGTTCGTCGCCATCGGGGCGCTCTCCGCTCGCGCTGCCCGACGCCGTCTCCGGTACGAGACCTGGCATGCGATCCACCTGCTGACCTACCTGGCGATCGCGTTGTCGTTCTCCCACGAACTCGCCGGCCCGGACCTCGCCGGTCGCCCCGCGGTCCAGGTCACCTGGAGCGTCCTCTACACCGTCGTCATCGGCCTGGTGGTCCGTTACCGGCTCATCGCCCCGGTCCTCCAGGCCTTCCGGCACCGTCTGCGGGTGCAGTGGGTGTTCCCCGAGGGACCTGACACCGTCAGTGTCATCGTCCGCGGGCGGCACCTCGACGAGCTCCGGGCGGCCCCCGGCCAGTTCTTCCGCTGGCGGTTCGTCGCCAGGTCGACGTGGCGGTCGTCACACCCGTTCTCGCTCTCCGCGCCGCCGTCCGACGAGCACCTCCGGCTCACGGTGAAGGCGGTCGGCGACGGCACCCGCCTGGTGCAGCAGCTCCGCCCGGGGACCGTCGTGCTCGCCGGAGGCCCGTACGGTGCGATGACCGAGCGTCGGCGCAGCAGGCACGGGGTCCTGTTGATCGCCGGCGGCGTCGGGATCACCCCGATGCGCACCCTCTTCGAGACACTCGGAGAGGGCGAGGTCGCGGTGACGCTGATCTACCGGGCGTCGACGCCCGCCGACCTGCTGTTCCGAGAGGAACTCGAGGCGATCGCCGCCAGCCGGCGCGCCCGCATCGTCTACATGGTCGGTCGGTCATCGGATCCGCGGAACGCGATGACCGCCGAGAACCTCACCCGTCTGGTCCCCGACCTCCGGTTCCGCGACGTGTACGTCTGCGCAGCTCCCGGCCTGTCAGCGGCAGTACGTGCCGGGCTCCTCGCCGCAGGGCTGCCGAAACGTCACCTGCACCAAGAGGAGTTCGCCTTCTGATCGACGCCTCGGGGCTCCTTGACCGGTCTGCTGGCAGTCTGGGTCCGTGCACACAACCCTGGACTCCTCGACCGACGTCGTCAGCGGCATCCGCTTCCCCGAGGGCAACCGCTGGTACGGCGGACGACTCTGGTACTCGGACATGCACACGGGCGAGGTCTTCTCGATCGACCCGGACTCGAACGGCGCACCCCGTCTCGAGGCCACGGTCCCCGGGCAGTCGTCGGGACTCGGCTGGCTGGAGGACGGTCGGCTGATCATCAGCGCGATGGAGTCGCGCACGCTCGTGTCGGTCGATGCGGACGGCACGTCAGGGGTCTTCGCCGATCTGTCGACGGTCGAGTCGTCGCTCCTCAACGACCTGGTCGTCGACGCCGTGTCCGGTCGGACGTACGTCGGCGCGTTCGGGTACGACCTGTACGGCGGCGAGGAGCTGCGGCCCGGGCCGCTCTACGTCATCGAGCCGGACGGCTCCTTCCGTCTCGCTGCCGACGGCCTCGTGTTCCCGAACAGCGCCAACGTGCTGCCCGGGACGCGGACCCTGGTCGTCAGCGAGACCTGGGGCGGACGGTTGACCGCGTTCGACATCGAAGCGGACGGCTCGCTGACCGGACGGCGCGAATGGGCAGCGCTGCCGGAAGGCGTGACGCCGGACGGCAGCACCGTCGACAGCGAGGGCGCGATCTGGGTGTGCTCGGTCGACTCAGGCGAGTTCCTCCGGGTCCTCGAGGGCGGAACGGTGACGGACCGCATCGATGCTCCTGGCCGCTGCGCGATCGACTGTGCCCTCGGCGGCGCGGACGGGCGGACCCTCTACCTCGCGACTGCGGACAGCTACGACCCGGCCACCACCGCCCGGACCCATGACGGTCGGATCAGCGCGGTGCGGGTGTCGGTGCCCGGGACGTGACCGACCGCCCGACGACCGCGGTGGCACCGTCCCCTGGTGATCCACGGAACGGCAGTGGGCCGTTCCGTGCGAACGGAACGGCCCACTGCCGTGCTGGCGAAACCGGGTGTCAGACCGAGCGTCCGTTGGCGTCGCGGTGGTCCTCGTCGTGCTCGGGCTTGCGCACGCCGGCCTTCGCGATGCCACGACTGACGATGTAGGCGCCGGTCACGATCGCCACGTACAGCCAGGCGTGGTCCGCACCGAACCGCTGTCCGTCGTCACCGTCATCCGTCACCGCGGCAGCGATGAGGATCGCGATCGACACCACCAGCCAGACGTAGAACTCCGTGGTCTTCAGCGCGGACTTCGTCTCGTTCCAGGTGTGACGGACGACTGAGTCGTGCCGTGCGGGACTTCCTGCCGTGTTCGACATGGCCACTCCTTCTGATCTCCGCCACCGGAGTTCGATGGCGTCCTGACGATGACGTTTGTCTCGCTCGGCTGATTACTTTCCCAGTTGGACTTCCCAGGGCCATCGACGACAATGGTTTTGTCCAGGAAGCGACAGGAGCGGGCGTATGAGCACCGAAGACATGCCTCCCGGCGCGTCCGACTTCGTCGAACAGCAGCCGCGAACCGGTGAGGGGGCTGCTGCGATCGCGAGTCTGCAGGCGCTCAGCGACAGCGTCCACGACGCGGACGAGCAGGCCTTGCGGGCGTTGCGGATGCTCCCCATCGACGCACTCGCGCTCCGGCATCTCGTGCAGGAGCACCGAGACGGTCGAACGGTCAACGCCACGCAACTCGCGCGAGCCCTTCGCCTCTCCACCGCCGGCATCACGAAGCTCGTCGACCGGCTCGTGCGTGACGGCCGGGCGGAACGGCACCCGAACCCGAAGGACCGCCGCGGCATCGTGCTGCTTCCAGCGCAGACCGCGGAAGCGGACCTCGCACGGGCCTACGGACACGTTCGTGCGCCGTTGATCGCCACCATCGACGCGCTCAGCGCCGAAGAAGCCACAGCGGTGCGAGTGTTCGCATCCCGTCTCGCCGACGCCCTTCGCGCAGAACTCGCTGCGGTGGAGGCGTCTCCCGCCGACTGAAGTGCGAGGCGCCGTGTGATCGCTTCATGCAACTTCCGCGGTCGGTGCGGCGACGGATGTGCGGCACCCCGCTCCTGGCGCCGCGAGCGATGCGCCGGCGTCGTTCCACTTGGCGACACCGCCGCGTGTCCGCGACTCGTGCAATCCGGGGTGGCGTGGAGGCTGCTCACACCGCCAGATGCTGAGGCTGCTCGTACAGCGACCGGTGGGATCGTGGTGCGCAGGACGGTCGCGATCGATTGCCATGACCCTTCTCCACCATGTGAGGCCTCCGGAATTCACTAGCCTAGCTAGCGAAATCACTCCTCAGATGGGTCAGGCGAATCGACCGACGAACCGCTTCACTGTCAGTCCTGCGGACCCGAGGGCTGGGCGCGCCGCCGGAGTGTCGTCCCCGCGCGCTCCTCGAGCAACCGGGCACCGAGCAGTTCGCCCATGGCCGGGCCGAAGCGCTCCAGGGACTGCTCGTGCAGGTCCGCGGATGCGCTGAGGACCGGTGTCGGTGTTCCAGCGTCCGCGGCGAGCGAGTGCACCGTTCGCAGCTCCTCGACGACGCGGTCGATCGGGAACTCCTCGAGGTAGTCGCCGTCGAGCAGCCGGCCAACGTGCCGTTCCATGAACGAGCTCCCACCGGCACTGTCGCTGAGGAGCTGGCGGAGCGCATCGGGGGCCAGGCCGAGGGCCTGACCCAGGAGGAGCGCTTCGGTGCCCGCAGCCGCATGCGCGAACCAGAGCGCGTTCGCGAGCAACTTCGCCACCTGCGCATCCGAGGGGGAAGTGCCGGCATGCTGCACGCCACGCTGCTCTCCGAGGGCAGCGAGCAGGGGGAGCACCCGTTCGACATCGGCCGCACTTCCGCCCACGAAGAAGTGGAGCGTCCGCTGGTGTGCTTCGGGGACCGACCCGCCCATCGGGGCCGCCACTGATCCGATCCCGCGCTCGGCGGCCGAAGCAGCCAAGTCGGCAGTGACCCGCGGATCCCCTGATCCGAGATCGAGCCAACACGTCCCGGCCGGCATGTGCTCCAGCGCGGCGGAGCACACCGACGCGGTCGCGGCCGCGTTCGGCAGCACGGTCACGAGGACGTCGGCCCCATCGATGCAGTCCTCGAGTTCGCCTGCCCACCGCGCGCCTGCCGCGGTCGCGACCTCAGCCCGCCCCGGGTCCCGGTCGTGACAGGTGACCTCGAAGCCCGCGGCGGTGAGGCCGCGGACGACTTCCGAGCCCATCGCCCCGACACCAACGACACCCACCTTCGTCGCCGCACCCATCGCGCTCCCGCTCCCGTCCGTCCTGGCCGCCACCGATGCGTGGAAGCTCGTTCCACGACCGTACCGGCCGTCACCACGCCAGGAGGTCAGCGGTATCCCTCCGGTCGATCACGCGCTCGGGTTCGACCCGGTCGACGCCGGTTCCCTGGCCGAGTCCTGGCGCTTCGGGCCCGAGTCCGGTGCGTACACGCACCGCGCGGACGTGGCGGCCGGACAGTTCTGAACCGCACACCATGACGGACTGGAGGCGCGGTGCCAGCTGGCACCGCGCCTCCAGTCCGTCATGGGGTCACGTCGGTCCGTCCGGTCAGGAAGGCGGCGCGCGTCGGGCCGGGGCCGGTCCCGATGCGGGACCTACGCGGCGCTCACGAGCCAGACGAGCGCGACGGCGTTGACCGCCGCCGTGACGACGGGCCCGAACGTCCTGACCCGGTCGGCCACCCTGGCGCCCACGACGGCGTCGAGCCCCTGGACGGCGATCATGGCCACCGCGGCCGCGGCGATGAAGCCGGTGTCGCCGGTGATCGGCGCGATGACCGCGACGAGGGCCAGGGCGATGCTCCTCGCGAGCGCGTACTCCGACGCGACGCGGCCCGCAGCCGCGGCTGCGCGCAGACCGGCAACGCTGAAGCCGAGGCTCACGAGCGCGCTCACGATGGTGATGGCGGAGCAGACCCATGCGGCGGTTCCCATCCGGTGAGCCTACGGCGCTCGGCCCCGTGCCCAGCCGTTCCGGCTCAGTGCCGCGCGAGGAACGGGTCGATCGCCGCCCAGGTCGCGTCGGGCGCTTCGAGGTGCGGGAGGTGTCCGGCGGCGGCGACCTCGGCGAACTCCGCACCGGGCACGGCTGCGGCGACGGCGCGCCCGTAGGCGGGGGTGACGATGTGGTCGCTCGCACCCCAGACCAGGAGGGTCGGGACCTGGACGGTGCCGAGGCGACCGAGGAGGGTCGGGTCGCTCATGGTGCCGGCGACGGCGGCCATGGTCCGGCCGTTCGACTGCTGGACGGCGCGCTGCTCGTCGGTGAAGCCGGCCGGGTCCTGGTACCCGCGCTCCGGGTCGTGCCAGGCGGCCTCGGCGAGCCCGCGGGCGTCGAGGGAGAAGAAGTCCGTGATCGGCTCACCCTCGACGACGGCGCCGACCCCGTCGACGACGACGACGGCACCGATCCGGGCCGCGTACCGGTCGTCGGCCGCGGCCTGGACGGCCATCTCGAGCGCGATCCAGCCGCCGATCGACGAGCCGACGACGACCACGTCCCGCTCGTCGTGCTCGACGAGGCCCTCGAGGTAGGCGTGCGCGAGGTCGGCGACGGAGGCGATCGACTCCGGACGGTCCGTGCCGTCCCAGCCCGGGTGGGTCGGTGCCGTGGCGAACATCGAGGGGGCGAGGTGACCGACGATCGGCGCGACGGTGCGGGGTCCGCCACCGCCGTGCAGGACGAGTGCCGGTCGCGTACCGGGGTCGCCGGCCTGGATGACGGGGAGGTCGTGGGGGAGGAGGGAGTTCATGGCCACTCTTTCTCAACATGTTTATATACGGGTGTTGATACGGTAGCACCATGACGACGGATCTCGAAGCACTGGGGCAGGCGATCAAGCGGGCGCAGTACCGGAACCACCGGACGATGGACGCCGCACTGCGGGATGCCGGGGTGACCCTCGTGCAGTGGGACGCCCTGCGCGCGATCGACCGCACGCCGGGGGCTTCGGGGCACGACCTCGCAACGGCCACCTTCCAGAGCGACCAGTCGTTCGGGACGCTCGCGACGCGGCTCGTCGAGCGCGGGCTCATCGAGCGGTCCGCCGGCCGGGGGCGCCGGATCGAGCACGCCCTGACCGACGCCGGCCGTGCTGCGCTGGCGGAGGGTCAGGACGTGGCGGCCCGGGTCCTCCAGGACCTCTTCGCGCCGCTGGACGAGGGGCAGCGGGATGAGCTGATGCAGTTGCTCGGGGTGCTCACCGCGGGAGAGCGGGGCGCGACCACCTCGGCAGGATGACGACGGCGAGCACGGCCGCCAGCGCGTAGGCGCCCGCCTGGACCTCCAGGAGCGGCAGTGTCCCGACGTGGTCCTGCAGCAGCCCGGCCGCGACGAGGCCGATCGCCTGCCCGACGGCCTGCGCCAACCCGAGCGCCGCGAAGGCGCTGCCACGGGTGTCGTCGCGGGCGGCGCGCTGCAGCAGGCTCGTGAGCCCGGCGCCCATGAGGACGGCCGGTGCTCCCATCGCCGCGAAGAGCACCGCGTACACCGGCACCGCGTGGGTGACGAAGGCGAGGTTCCAGGTCACGGCGGTGAGCACGGTGAACGTGACGGCGCCGACCAGGGTCAACCGCAGGACGTCGAGCCGAGCGCCGAGGACGCCGAGCACGGTGCCGGCGAGGATCGCCCCGATCGCCTGGACCCCGCGCAGGAGACCGACGTCCGTCGAGCTGCCGCGGACGACGTCGGTGACGAAGAAGACGAACAGCACGACGAAGAGACCCTGCGCGACGGCGGCGGCGAGGACCACGACGACCGGGCCACGGATCGCAGGGTCGGCGAGGGCGGACGCGATGCCGCGTCGCGTGGCGTGCCGCGTGTCGCGACGGTTCCTGCGTGTGTGCTGGCGCTTCGGTGGTGCGGGCAGCGTCAGGACGAGCGCGACGGCGACGACGTAGGTCCCGATGTCGACGAGCGCGACGACGCCGATCCCGCTGACGGCGAGCAGGACGCCGCCGATCGGGCCGCCGATGAGTCGTCCGAGGTCGTTGTTCAGACCGACCAGCGCGTTCGCGGACGTCACCTGCTCCGGCGCGACGAGCGTCGGGAGGAGCGAGTTCTTCGCCGGCTCGAAGAACGCCGCGCACGTCGCGTGGGCGACGATGACCGCGTAGACGAGGTGGACGTCCGACCCGTCGCGGACGGCGAGCAGCGGCAGGAGCGCCACCGCCTGGGCGGCCATCGCCACGGCCATCACGTGCTTGCGCGGGAGCCGGTCGACGACGCGGGCGATCAGGGGTGACAGCACGACGGGTGGGATGAGCTCGAGCAGGAACGCCAGCGACGTGCCGAGCGCGGAGCCGGACAGCTGCAGCACCACGAGCGGCAGCGCGATGAACATCAGCCAGTCGCCGGCGTCCGAGACGATCCCGGCCACCCAGAGCCGACGGAACGCCGGGACGGTCAGGGCGCTCCGCACCGGGACCCGTGGTGGTGCCGTCGTCGGCGTGCTCATCGCGGGCCCGAGAACTCGGCGCGGGGGAAGGCGTTGATCGAGACGTGCACGTACTCCGCGTCGTCCGGTGCGTCCGTGCGGGTCGGGCGGAGGTAGGGGCGCAGCACGGCGTCGAGCTGCCGTTCGACCTCGATGAGCTCGGCGGGGGAGAGTGCGAGGCCGTACGTGCCGTGCATGTCCGCTCGGCGCCACTCGTCGGGCACCGACTCGCGGCCGCGGAGGTACTCGCGGACGAGGTGGTGGTCGAGTTCCACCGAGGCCGCCAGCATCTCGGCGGTGCCGGGGACCTCGCCGGGGCCGTCGGACTCCACCGTGAACCCGGTGATCGTCGCGCGCCACGGCCGGGAGCGCCCGTCGCCGGAGTCGTCGGGCTCGACCAGGCCGAGTGCGGCGAGGACCCGCAGGTGGTAGCTGCAGTTCGACGGGGTGTCACCGACCGCGCGGGCGCACTGCGAGGCGGTGGCGGGGCCGGACGACATCAGGTACCCGAGGACGTCGAGACGCACCGGGTGCGCGAGGGCATCGACGACGGCGGGGTCGGTGAGGGTGACGCGGCGTTCCTGCACGAGGGCTCCTGGATCTGAAAGGCGTTTTCAGATCATAGGAGCGCTCGGGGCGGACCTGCAAGGCTCTTTCAGATCAGGAGCACCCGAGGGTTGCATCTCGCCACGCCCGAGGGGCCGCAGGGCTTGCAGTGTGTGGTATTCCAGGTGCAGAGTGGGCGCCCGTGACGACGAGGAAGGCGATGCCCGGTGCGCGACAGAACCGGTACGCACCCCGCACCCGTGCGGGGCTCCTGCTCAGCTGCGCCGGGTTCGCCGTCCTGGCCGCGTCGACAGCGCTCCCGGCCATCGAGGCGCTCGTCGGCCCCGTGATGGGCCTCGGGTTCGTCGTCGCCCTCCTCGTCATCGTGTCCGTGCCGAGGGCGATCCGCCCCGGGCGGACCTGGTTGACGGCACCCCTCCCTGCACGGCTCGCCGCGGCGACCTTCGCCGGGGTCGGGATCGTCGGCGTCGCGAGCGTCACCGCCGGAACGTCGAGCGGCGCGGGCGTGTGGGGAGTGGTGGGTGCCGTGACGATCACCGTCGGCGCTGCGCTCGTGGCGTGTGTGCCTGGCGAACGCAGCCCCGTCGATCAGGAGCCGCCGCGGTGCGTGCAGCAGCAACCGCCCGTCACGAAGCAGTAGCCGGCACCGCGGGCACCTCGGGCACGCTGAACCGCTCGACGAGGTCCCGCTTCAGCACCTTGCCGCTCGGCCCCAGCGGCAGGGCGTCGAGCAGGTGCACGACCCGCGGGTACTTGTACGCGGCGATCTCGTCCGACACGTACGTGACCAGCTCCTGCGCGGTGACGGTGGCCCCGGCGTGCAGGACGACCGCCGCCTCGATCTCCTGGCCGTGCACCTCGTGGGGGACCCCGAAGACGGCGGCCATGGCCACGTCGGGATGGGTCGCGAGGACCTCTTCGACCTGCCGCGGGTACACGTTGTAGCCGTTGCGGATGATCATGTCCTTCGTGCGGTCGACGATCGTGAGGTAGCCGTCGTCGTCCTTCGTGCCGAGGTCGCCCGTCCGGAACCACCCGTCGACGATCGCGGCCGCGGTGTCCTCGGGTCGGTCGAGGTACCCGTTCATGAGGTTGTGGCCGCGGATCACGAGCTCGCCGATCTCGCCGTGCGGCAGCAGCTCGATCGAGTCGTGCACCGACGAGTCGGCGATCTCGACGTCGACGCCCCAGATCGGCGTGCCGATCGTGCCGGGGTGCGGCGGCCGTCCGACGTGGTTGAAGGTCGCCACGGGTGAGGTCTCGGTCAGGCCGTAGCCCTCGTGGATGGGAGCGTCGAACACGGTCTGGAACCGCTCCAGCACGGCCAGGGGCAACGAGGCTCCGCCGGAGATCGCGTAGCGCAGGGTCGGGCGGACGTCGGTGCGGGTGGCGGCGTCGAGGAGCCCCATGTACATCGTGGGGACGCCCATGAAGATCCCGCAGCCGTGCTCGACCATCGCGGCGAGGGCCGCGTCGCCGTCGAACTTCGGCAGCATCACGATGGTCGCGCCGGCCCGGAAGCCGGTGTTCATCGTGCAGGTCTGCCCGAAGGTGTGGAACAAGGGGAGTGCGCCGAGCAGGACGTCCCCGCGTCGCATGTCGAAGGTGGACATGAGGTTCGTGTTCGCCTGTTCGAGCAGGGCGAAGTGGGACCCTTCGGCGCCCTTGGGCTGGCCCGTGGTGCCGCTCGTGTAGAGGATCGTCGCGGTGTCGAACGGATCACGCGGCACGTAGGTGTCGAGGGGTTCGGCCGACTCGGCGAGCGCCTCGAGCCGGTCGTGGTCGACGGACGTCGGCGGTGCGAGGACGGTCACGGCCTCGACGTCGGCGAGTGCCGCGCCGGCGGCACCCTCGGCGAGGAGCGGGGCCGCGCAGACGAGGAGCGCGGCGCCGCTGTCCCGGAGGACGTACTCGATCTCGCGCCGTTTGAGGAGCGCGTGCACGGGGACGGCGACCCCGCCGAGTGCGAGGACGGCGTAGTAGACGCGCGGGAAGTCGGCGACGTTCGGCACGAGCATCGCCACGCGGGACCCGACGGTGATGCCCTTCTCGCGGAGTGCGCCGGCGTAGGCGAGGGTCTCGGCCCAGAGTTCGGCGTAGGTGGTGCGCTGGTCGCCGACGATGACGGCGACGTCGTCCGGGTACCGCGCAGCGGACTCGGCCAGGATCGCGGCGACGGACGCGGTGGCCCGGGTCGTGCGAGCAGCGCTGGCTTCGTCGCCTGCGGTGGGGGTGGTGCGGGTCATGCCGGTCTCCGTCTCCAGTGACGAGTGAGGTCTCCTCGATCGTACGTCCCGGCGCTGTTCGGCGATGCGACCCGACAGGGGGACGGCCGCGTGCGTCCTGGGAGTCTCGACGTCGACTGGGCCGCGTGGCGTCAGCGCGCCGTCCACCCGCCGTCGATCGGCAGTGCCGTCCCCGTGATGAGCGAGGCGCCCTCGCCAGCCAGGAACGTCACGGCGGCGGCGACCTCCTGCGGCTGCCCGATGCGGTGCAGGGCCGCGATCCGCTCCACCGTGTCGGCGCGGAAGGCCTCGTCCGAGAGCGCCGGCTCGGTGCCGTCCGTCTCGATGAAGGTCGGTGCGACGGCGTTCACCCGGATCCCGTACTGCCCCCACTCGACCGCGAGGCACTTGGTGAGGTGGATCACGGCTGCCTTGCTCGTGCAGTACGACGACTCGCCCGGCAGGGCGACGAGACCGGCCTGCGACGCGATGTTCACGATCGACCCGCCGCCCGCGGTGCGCATGTGCTTCGCGACGTGCTGCGAGATGAAGAACGTCGACTTCGTGTTGAGCGCCCAGACCGCGTCGAAGTGCTCCTCCGTCACGTCGATCGCGTCCTCGACGATGCCGCCGCCGGCGTTGTTCACGAGGACGCCGATGGTCCCGAGCTCCTCGACGACGGCGTCGATCGCCTGCCGGCAGCCCGCCAGGTCCGTCGCGTCCATCCGGACCGCGGTCACCCGGCGTCCTCGTGCGCGGATCTCGTCGGCGAGCGCCGATGCGCCCTCCGGGTCGCGCACCCCGAGCGCGATGTCGGCGCCGTGGTCGGCCAGGTCGAGGGCGATCGCCCGCCCGATGCCGCGGGAGGCAGCGGTCACCAGGGCGACGGATCCGGTCAGGGGCGTGGAGTGCATGGGTGTTCCTTCAGGTCACGAGCGGACGGGAGGCGCGGTGTGCGTCGTCGCCGTCGCCATCCTCCTGCAGGTGGTCGCGTCTGCGCTCAGCTGGTCGCGGTCGGGTCGTCGCCGCTCAGGTGGGCGTCGCTCAGCGAGTGCCGTTCAGCGCTGGAGCGCGGTCCGGCCCAACTCGTCGCGCAGGAACGGCGCGGTCCGGCTCGCCGTCGACGCAGCCACGTCGTCGGGCGTGCCGGCGGCGACGACCTGGCCGCCGGCATCGCCGCCGCCCGGACCCATGTCGATGACGTGGTCGGCCTTCGCGACGACGTCCATCGCGTGCTCGACGACGACGACGGTGTTGCCGGCGTCGGTCAGGCGCGCGAGCTGTTCGGTGAGGAGCTCGACGTCGGCGGGGTGCAGGCCGGTCGTCGGCTCGTCGAGCAGGTAGAGCGTGTGGCCGGAGCGTGCCCGCTGCAGCTCGGTCGCGAGCTTGATGCGCTGTGCTTCGCCGCCGGAGAGCTCCGGTGCGGGCTGACCGAGCCGGAGGTACCCGAGGCCGACCTGGCGCAGGACCTCGAGCGCGCGGGCTGCTGACGGGACCGCGGCGAGGAACGGTGCCGCCTGGTCGACGGTCATCCCGAGGACGTCGGCGATCGTCGCGCCGTTCCAGCGGACCTCGAGCGTCTCCGCCGTGTAGCGGGTCCCGTGGCACTCCGGGCACGCGGCCCAGCTCCCCGGCAGGAACAGGAGTTCGACCGAGACGGACCCCTCGCCCTGGCAGACCTCGCACCGACCGCCGGCGACGTTGAACGAGAACCGTCCCGCCGTCCAGCCTCGGGCCTTCGCCTCGTCGGTCGCCGCGAACGCTGCCCGGACGGCGTCGAAGAGCCCGGTGTACGTGGCGAGGTTCGAGCGGGGCGTCCGACCGATCGGCTTCTGGTCGACCTGCACGACGCGGTCGACGAGCGGGTGCTCGGACGCCACGGCGGGCAGGACACCGCCGACCAGGGAGGACTTTCCCGACCCGCTCACCCCGGTCACCGCGGTGAGGACACCGAGCGGCACGTCGACGTCGAGTCCGCGGAGGTTGTGCCGGGTCACGTCGCGGAGCTCCAGCGTCCCGACCGGCACCCGACCCCGGCGTGCCTCGACGGGACGTGTGCCGGGGTCGAGGAACCGGCGGGTGACCGACTCCTCGACGTCGGCGAGGCCGTCGACGGGACCGCTGTAGAGGACGGTGCCACCACCCGCGCCTGCTCCGGGGCCGACGTCGACGATCCAGTCCGCCCGACGCACGATGCGCATGTCGTGCTCGACGACGAACACGCTGTTCCCGCCGGCGCGGAGGTCCTGCAGGACCTCCATCAGCGACTCGGCGTCCGCCGGGTGCAGGCCGGCGCTCGGTTCGTCGAGGACGTAGACGACGCCGAACAGCCCGGAACGGAGCTGCGTCGCGATGCGCAGCCGTTGCGTCTCGCCGGGGGAGAGCGTCGGGGTCGCCCGGTCGAGGGAGAGGTACCCGAGCCCGAGGCCGGAGAGGACCTCGACGCGGGTGAGCAGGTCGCGGGAGATCGCGACGGCGACCTCGGTGTGTTCGCCCGACGATGCGCGCGAGGTCGCGGGGCCGGCGTCGGTCATCGTCGCGATCGGGCGGAGGACGTCGGCGAGCGCCGTCAGCGCGAGTCCGTTCAGCGCGGCGATCGAGTGCCCGCCGACCGTCACGGCGAGCGCCGCCCGGGTCAACCCGGTCCCACCGCAGAGTCCGCAGGGGCCGGACTCGACGAAGCGGAGTGCCTTCGTGCGCTGGGTCTCGCTCTGGGAATCGGCGAGCGTGTGCAGCACGAACTGCCGCGCGCTCCAGAACCGCCCCTTGTACGGCTTCGCCACGCGGTCGCGTTTCGGGTGCACCTCGACGACCGGCTGTTCCTCCGTGAAGAGGAGCCAGTCGCGGTCCTCGCGGGAGAGCTCGCGCCACGGGCGCTCGATGTCGTACCCGAGCACCGCCGTCACGTCGCGGAGGTTCTTCCCCTGCCACGCGCCCGGCCACGCGGTGATCGCGCCGTCCCGGATGCTCAGCGAGTCGTCGTGCACCGCGGAGGCTTCGGTGACTTCGTGCGCCGTGCCGAGTCCGTGGCAGCGGGGGCACGCCCCGGCAGCGGTGTTCGGGGAGAACGAGTCGGACTCCAGCCGGTCGGCTCCATCCGGGTAGGTGCCGGCGCGGGAGAACAGCATGCGCATCGAGTTCGACAGGGTCGTCAGCGTGCCGACGGTCGAGCGGGTGCTGGACGCACCGCGTCGTTGCTGGAGCGCGACCGCGGGCGGCAGACCCGTGATCGAGTCGACGTGCGGGGTGGAGCCCTGCGCGATGAGCCGTCGGGCGTACGGCGCGACGGACTCGAGGAAGCGGCGCTGTGCCTCGGCGAACACGGTGCCGAACGCGAGCGAGGTCTTGCCCGACCCGGAGACCCCGGTGAACGCGACGATGCGGTCGCGGGGGACGTCCACGTCGACCCCGCGCAGGTTGTTCTCGCGTGCACCCCGGACGCTGATGAAGCCGTCGCGCTCGGTGCCGGTGGTGGTCGTGGTCGGCGAGTGCTGCGCGGAGGAGGGCATCCTCACGATGCTAGGCCGGGCGGCTGAGCGCCTCCGCCCGAACGTTTCCGTCGCACCTGTTGCCGGGCGCCTCGTCGTGGCACCATGCCGTCATGGAGCGGGTCACCGGTGTCGGCGGGTTCTTCTTCGCCGCCCGTGACCCGGGAGCGTTGTCGCGTTGGTACGCCGACCACCTCGGTGTCGAAGCACCGCCGATCGACTACGACACGTCGTCCTGGAGGCAGCAGGCAGGCGCGACGGTGTTCGCGCCGATGGACGGCGGCACCGCCGAAGTGGCCACGACCGCTGGCGGGTGGGCCGCTCCGGTTCAGGGCGGCTCGTCGCGACCGCGGCCCCCACGACCGCGGCCGCGAACGACCGGACTCCCCGCACGCAGACCACGATGCTCCTGCCGTCGACGGGTCGCATCCTCCGAACGGATGAAAAGTGACAGTCGGTCGACTGCCAGTCGACGGTCGTCGCGTCCGCACCATCGGACGGGAGGCACGGTGCGGGCCCGCCACGCGCCTCCAGTCCGGTGGTGGTCGCGACCAGTGCGCCTGCTGTCAGGTCCGGTTCTCCTCCGGTGCGTCGCCCCGGCACTCGTCGATGCGCCCGGCCGCTGCGACGCCGAGCCATGCCGGCAACGACGTCGTCCGGACCGTGCCGAAGGTGCCACGCTGCGCGATCGTGACACCGTCGATGGCGGCGAACGCCGCGTCGTCCTGCCGGGTGATCGTGACGATCACGGTGGACGTCCGGTGGGCCGGGAGCACTGCTCCGATGAGCGGTTCCACCGGTCGCCCGTCCACCAGCGAGGAGAACGGCCCGAACGAGTTCGGGTGCTCGTCGTGTCCGGGGAGGACGCGCAGGCGGACCCGCTCGGCGTGGACGGTGCCGAACGGATGAGCGCCGAGGACGGTGACGTCCTCGCCGGAGTCGTTCCGGACCGGCAGCGAGACACTCATCGACTTCGTCCGGTCCGGTGGCTGGTAGCCGGCGCAAGCACCACCGGCGAGGTCCACCAAGCGGAGCGGCACCGACGGCCACGAGACGACCGCGACCCCCGCTCCGGCCACGATCGCGAGGGCGGTCGACACGGCGAGCACGGCACGTCCGGAGTTCACGGGCTGACTCTCACGAGCCGCGAGTGTCAGGCGGGACCGGACGCTTCCGCCTGCGCGCTGTCGGCCCGGGACTTCCGGAGGTCCTGGGCCAGCATCACGAGGATGCCGCTCGGGCCGCGGAGGTAGGTCAGTCGGTAGACGTCCCCGTACGTCGCCACTCCACGGAGCGGGCGGCAGCCGTGTCGCTCGGCGATCGCCAGGGCGTCGTCGAGGTCGTCCACCGAGAACGCGACGCGGTGCATCCCGATCTCGTTCGGCAGGGTCGGTTCCGTCTCGATCGCGTCGGGGTGGATGTACTCGAACAGCTCGAGGCGCCCGTGCCCGTCCGGAGTCTGGAGCATCGCGATCTTCGCGTGGTTGCCGTCCAGGCCGACTGCGGTGTCCGCCCACTCGCCACTGACCGTGTCGCGCCCCACGAGGGTGAGTCCGAGGTCCGTGAAGAACGCGATCGTCGCGTCGAGGTCTCGGACGGCGATGCCGACGTTCTCCAGTGTGATGCCCATGGGGTGCAGGTTAGCGAGCCCTCACCCCGGAGCCCGCTTCCGAGGGAGCTCCAGCCATCGCCAGCCTGAGTCGCTTGACGGCCGTCTCATCGACGCGTGCGGCGCGGGCGATCGAAGGACTGCGTTCCAGCATCGCCGTCGCCGCCATGACGCGCCGACGCTCGGTCGGTGTGATGGCGTCAGCGATCCGATCACGCCGAGTGACGAGTGCAGCGAGTGTTGCGATGTCCATCAGGTGCCGTGTCGGATCAGCCCCGACGATCTCGACCGCAGCAGCTTTCGACAGCAGAGCACCTTTGAGGGTGGGGCGGAGGACAGTTCCCCTCCGACCGTTGACCTCGACCGTTACGGGTTCGGCTCGTCGGAGTGCTCCTTGCGTGCCCGGAGCCGCGATGGTCGTTCCGCCGGTCGCGCCACGTCGGCGTTCTGCACGCTCGCCGAGGAAGCGTGGAATGAGGACGTCGATCTGCGCTTCGCCTCGGATCCAACGGTGCTGATGTCCTTCGAAGCTCTCACCGTCCGGAAGGAAGCCCATGTCGCGGAGGGCCCTGGTGAAGGTCAGCAGCATCCTCGGACGGGCGCGGACGTCGAGGGCGGTGTCAGCGTCTGTCGTCGGGCGGTTGGGTGTTGCTCCTCGTTCCCAGCAGAGCGATTGCACCATCTGACCGCCGACGAGTGCCCATCCGTCCGGCAATCGCTCGTGCAGATCGAACAGTGCGTGCCATGCGTCGGCCTGCGCCGGCCTGAGCGGGGGTGCGGCGAACATCAGCCGGCTCGACGAACGAGCTCGGAGACCGCAGTTCGCTCCCGCGCGCCGTCGTGATGCGCGAGTTCGATGATCAAGCGTCCGAGCGGGACGGGGCCGCCAGATCGCGCGTCATCAACGTGGAGGAGCACGTTCGGGCGGTCATCAGTGCGCACCAGCAGGAACTCTGCTTCGAGCGCGTCGAGGTCGGTGCCCGCCACGTGCCCTTCGAGGAACCCGGCGTCGCTCAGCCCCGACCGATGATCGCTCACACCGCTCGGGACGAGTCGGCCATCGTCTCGGAGGTCTTCGAGATCGGCATCTGCTGCCCGGTAGCAGACGGGCTCTCGGTACTCCGCACGGGTCCAGTACGCCACCGTGCTCCACGGGACAGGGTCGGCCCGGAGCTCGGCGAGCCGACGCTGCGCCCGTGCTCGTTCACTCCGTGAGAGTCCCGCGTCCCAGTCGTGAGCGCCGGAGAGGACGCATTCGACCGCTCGGACGGAACGAGGGGAGAGCGGGCGGCCGGGTCGACGTCGGGAGACGGATGACTCGATCACGAGCCAACGCCCACCGACGCGTCGTGCGGGGATCGATCCGGCCACGGCTGCGGCTTGCACGCGACGCTGCGAGATGCCGTGTTTCGCGGCGTACTCGGCGGTGCTCATCTCGCTCATGTGTTCTCGTTCCTTCCGCGTACCACAATAATACGCGTTGGTGAACAATTGTGGTACCCCCGGTGGTCGATCACGGAGATCAGCCCGCGGCTCGCCTCGCGTCCGCCGCCGCGAGACCCGCACGCATCCGTGCCGCCTCGCCCTCCGACCAGCCTCCCGAACTGGCGAGCGGCAACTCGGTCATGTGCCGGCGGAGGTGCTCCGGGTAGTCGTGGACGATCCGGTCCGGATCGCTCTTCACCGCGGCGTAGAGCGCGGGCCCGTCGGCGTAGAAGAGATCGGCGACGACGAGCCGCCCGTCGGACCCCCGCATGACGTTCGCCGGGTTGTCGTCGAGGGGTCCCCACCACGGTTGTTCCCGGGCGCCGCGCGCGTGCACCACCGCGATGTGGTCCGCGAGTTCGGCGACCGACGGATCCCGTCGGCGGATCGATCGTTGGAACGCGATGCCCTCCTCCTCGGAGACGGGGGAGAGGAACTCCATCACCGTGAGGTCCGCCCCGCCCGCCAGCACACGGTGGTCGATGAGTGCCGGGACCTGGCGTGTGTGCGCGGCCTCGCGGTAGAGCGTCGCCGAGTACGGGCCGGCAGGGTCGAACGGACTGATCCGAGCCGCGACGGTGCCCGAGGGGGAGCGCAGCGCCGAGGCCCAGTCGCCGGTGCCGCACGGCGTCCAGCCCAGACGTTCGAGGGTGGCCAGGACCGCCGTCCACGGCATCTCCGCCGTCAGGTGCTCGTCGAACGCGTCCTCGGGTTCCATGCATCCATCCTGCTCGTCCGACCGCGACGCACCGAGCACTTCCCGTCACCGCGCGGGTCTGGGACGATGGGCGCGACACGGACGACGGCGCCCGTGCACCACCGCGAGGAGACCACCATGTCCGTCCGCCTCAACCCCTACATCGGTTTCCGTGACCGGGCCCGCGAAGCCCTCGGCTTCTACCAGTCGGTCTTCCACGGCGAGGTCACCCTCAGCACCTTCGGTGAGGCCGGCATGGCGCAGGACCCCGTCGACGCCGAGAAGGTCATGCACGGTCAGCTCGAGGGCGAGAACGGGCTGCTGCTGATGGTGTCGGACGCCCCCACCGGCATGGAGTCGCCCGAGGTGAGCAACATCTCGATCTCCCTGAGCGGGGACGACGAGGACGCGCTCACCCGCTACTGGAACGGCCTCGCCGAGGGGGCATCGATCATCGAACCCCTGACGAAGGCGCCGTGGGGCGACACCTTCGGCATGCTCACCGACCGGCTCGGCGTCACCTGGCTGGTGAACATCACCGGTGACACCAGTGGTGACGTCACGGGCGACGCCAGTGGCAACGTCACCGGCGACGTCAGCGGCGCGGCGGGCTGATCGCGTCCACCGGCGCACTCGCCGGCACGGGCCACCGCGGCACCCAGCACCGGACCCGGGCGGCGTACCGGCGGAAGTCGTCGCCGAACCGGTGTTCCAGGTCGGCCTCCTCGAGTGGGCGCACGACGCAGTTCCAGACGATCGAACCGGCGAGCGCGTAGACGACCACCATCCACGACGAGAACAGGAGTCCGACCGCCACGCCCTGCGCGATCCCGGCGAGGGCCATCGGGTTCCGCACGGAACGGTAGGGGCCGGCGACGACGAGCCGGTTCGTCATCGCCGACGGCAGCGGTGTGCCGGCGCCCTGTGTCGACATGGTCGCCGCGGCCGCGATCCCGAGGGCGCTCGCCGTGACGAGGACGACCGCCCCGACGATGACGGCGGCGAGCACGACGGCCTTGGGCCACGGCGGGTGCAGCTCCCACCGGTGTTCGGCGAACGCGATGACGAGCGGGACCACGCCGAGCAGCAGCCCCCAGAAGACGACGATCTGCACGACGGTGGCGCGCACGTGCCGTCGTCGGGTCGCGGACGGATCGGCGGTCCGGAACCGCAGCGGACCCGACGTCACCCACTCGGTCGGCAGCCTTCCGAGCAGCACGAGCGCCAGCGCGAGTGACGACCCCACGGCCGCGCCGATCATCACGAGGACCCCGGCGCCGGCTTCGGTCGTGACGGTCGCCCAGACGGCCAGGCCCGTCATGACGAGTGCGGTCCAGACCGTCGTCACCACGGCTGCGCTCCGCAGACCGGCGGCGGCGAGGGCGGACGCGAGCACGAACAGCGGCACGTCGAACGCGGCGACCAGGACGGCGTCCAGCGACCCGAGGGTCGCGGTCCGCACCCCCGGGACCGTGAACACCGCGACCCACCAGGCCGCTCCGCCGAGGGCCTGCACCGCGAAGGAGAGCCGACCCCAGGACACGCGTGCACGCTAGCAGTGCGTGACGCGACCCCCTGCATGCCTGGAGGCGCGGTGCCAGCTGGCACCGCGCCTCCAGGCAGTGAAGAAGGGAACGTCCAGATCGACTAGTGACTGTTGATCTGGCCCAGCCAGCGTCCGAAGGACGGTGTGACGTCGTCGTGCAGGCTCGTGAGGACCGGTGCCGGCAGGCAGGTGCGGTCGTCGTCGATGCCGGCGCTCTTGTGGAGGTCGAGGCTCATGGTGTGCTCCTTCGCATTCGGTGCACAGTTCGACACCGAGCGGGCCCGTTCCATTCCCACACGGCGCGGCGGATCACGACGTCAGCGTCCCGCCGACGCGCCCTGCGCCCTCGTCCAGGTGCCGGTAGTTCGCTCGTGGGCATGAGCGACGACGAGAAGCAGACCCGCGACGACTTCGCCGACGCGGTGAACATGACCGCCTCGGAGCTCCGGCACTGGCTCGACACGGACGAGTCGAAGGAGGTCGGGCAGAAGCCGTCCGGCGGCGGGGAGTCGACCGGACACGAGAGCGGCCGGCACATCATCCGGATCCTCGAGGAGAAGCAGGGCGATCACACCGACGCCGACTACGCGCACATGCGGAAGGTCGTCGGGTACGTCGCGCGGCACTCGAAGCAGCGGCCGAAGGGGGACGTGCACGACACCCCGTGGCGGTGGTCCCTCATGAACTGGGGGCACGACCCGGAGAAGCACTGACCGGGTCGGGCAGAATGGGTCCGTGAACGAAACGGGCATGCCGCGCTTCCGACGGATCTGGTCCACCGTGCAGGTGGGCGTCCTCGCCGTCGCCGTCGGGTTCTGCATCGTGATGCTCGTGATCGGGCAGGGCAAGCTCGACCGCGTCTACGCCGTCGCCGCCGTGTTCTTCGGGCTCGCGCTCGTCGGGCACAGCACCTACCTCTGGCTCGTCAACCGCACCGGCCGCGGCAGGTCCTGACCGGCCGCCGCGCGGTCGCGGCTCGCTCGCTCGACCGGCTTCTGCGTCGTCAGGGTCGGTACGCGATGCAGAGCACCGTCACGTCGTCCGGGTGCTCGCCCCGCCCGGCGAGTTCGGCGATGCCGTCGACGAGCTGATGTGGGTCGGTCCGGGCCGCGACCCACGCCTCGAAGCGGTCGAGGGAGTCGAGGTCGCCACCGAACAGGTCGAGCACCCCGTCGCTCACACTGACGATGACGTCGCCGGGCGCCAGGTCGGTGGTCTCGCTCGTCCAGCTCGACCCGACCCCGATCGGCAGGTGACCGGAGCGCAGCGAACGGACCGATCCGTCCGCGGTCCGCAGGAGGGTGAGGCCGTGGCCGGCGTCCACCCACCGGGCATGCCCGTCGGCGTCCACCCGGACGTGGAAGCACGTCGTGAACTGGCCGCTCGTGAGGTCGGACGACCCGGTCGCCAGCCCGGCCGCGGCACGTCGGATCGCGACGGCGGGGTCCGGTTCGTCCACGGTGCTGCGGATGACGGACCGGACGGCCGCGGCGATCATCCCGGCGCCGACGCCCTTGCCCATCACGTCGCCGAGGGTGAAGGCCGCCCCGCCGGGAGTCGGGAACCAGTCGTAGAAGTCGCCACCGACGGCACGTGCCGGGATGCACACGCCGAGCGCGCGGAGCTCGTCGGGGAGCCCGGCGGTGGTCGTCGGGAGGAGCGACTGCTGCACGAGGACGGCACGGTCGATCTCACCTTCGGCGACCCGGCGCCGTCGTTGCGCGTCGTCGAGACGGAGTCCGGCCTGTCGCGCGAGCTCGTTGGTGACGGCGGCGGTCGCGGCGTACACGGTCACCGCGAAGGCCAGCCGGATCAGTTCGGTCGGACGGGGCTCGGTGGGCGCGAGGACGTACGGGAGGAGCAGGGTGGCGCACGTGCCGATGAGCGGGTACACGATGTGCCGTCGCCCAGGCCACGCGGCGATCCAGATGACCGGCAGCACGACGATCGCCAGGAAGACCGAGCGCTCGTCGCCGGTGCCGAACCGGAGCAGACCGACGGCCAGGAAGTCGACCGCGGGGACGAGCAGCTCGGCGCGGGCCACCGCGGGCCACCGTGCCATCACGGCGGCGACGAGGAGTCCGGCGACGGCCAGTCCGACACCGGTCCACATGGCGACGGGGTCGCTGACGACGAGCCAGGGGAGCAGGGTGCTGCACAGTGCCGCCGCGACGACCAGCGCGGCCACCACCGACTGCTTCGCGAGCGGTGCCCACGAGGTCCGGAGCCGGGCGAGCACGATGGGTCCGGTGTCGTCCCGGACGCTCACCGTCCAGGACGCGGTCCTCGTGGTCTGGCCGGCGGCGCTCGTCATCAGGTTGAGTCAACCGGGTCAGCGGTGCCAGGGCAACTCCGGGTCGCGAGTCGTCGCGAGTGATCGCGAGTGATCGCGCGTCGTCGCGCGTCGTCGCGCGTCGTCGCGCGGAAGTCGCTACTCGGCGAACCGGACGGCGAGCGGCACGAGCAGTCCCGCCACCCAGACGAGCACCATGAGGAGCGCCCCGGCCGCGATGATGCGCCGGCGGCGACGGAGCTTCGGGCTCCGCTCCTCGCCCCACATCTGCGCCCGCACGAGCACGCGGTTCGCCTGCTCGACGACCTTCCGGACCTCGGGGTCGTCGAGCTCGAGCACCCCGGCCCGGGCGTGCTCGGCGATGACCGTTGCCTCGTCCACGGTGAGGTCGTCCTTGCGCATGCACCCATGCTCCCACGCGGAGCCCGGCGCGGACAGGTCCTGCGGGGTACGCCGACCTGGACGGCGACGGAGGCGCAGCGCGTACCGATGAGGACATGGCACATCGGTTCCGCGGGAAGATCGTCGTCGTCACCGGAGCATCGAGCGGCATCGGGAGGGCCGCCGCGCACGAGTTCGCCCGACAGGGCGCGACGCTCGTGCTGGCCGCACGCAGTCACGACAGCCTCGAGGCCGCCGCCGCCGAGTGCCGGAAGCTCGGCGCCGAGGCGATCGCGATCCCCACGGACGTCTCCGACGAGCACCAGGTGAAGGACCTCATCGCCACCACGACGAGCCGCTTCGGCCGCATCGACGTCTTCGTCGGGAACGCCGCCCTCTTCGTCTACGGGTTGTTCGAGCAGACCCCCACCGAGGCGTTCAAGCGCGTCGTCGACACCAACCTGTACGGGCACCTCAACGCGATCACGCACCTGCTGCCGCACTGGAAGCAGCGCGGGACGGGCACCTACGTGCTCGTCGGCTCGATCCAGTCCCTGCTCTCGGCGCCGTACCAGTCGGCGTACGTGACGAGCAAGCACGCCGCCCTCGGCCTGGTCGACGTCCTCGGCGACGAGTTCGCCGGCACCGGCATCCGCTTCACCGCCCTGCTGCCGTCGACGATCGACACCCCGATCTACCAGAACGGCGCCAACTACACCGGCAAGGGCTCGCACCCGCTGCCGCCGACGGTGTCGGTCGAGCGTGCCGGTCGAGCGGTCGTGCAGGCCGCGCTGCACCCGAAGCGCTACCGGTTCGTCGGACGCATCCAGGCGTCCCTCGTGCCGCTGCAGTACGTGTTCCCCGGCCTGTTCCACAAGATCACGAAGCCGATGGTGGAGACGTTCGCCCTGCGGGGGAAGCAGGCGCCGAACGACGGGAACCTCTACGCTCCGGCGGACGCTGCGAACGCCACGAACGGCGGCTGGGTCGCGAAGCGACGGCGCGTCACGCGGCCCCTGGTGTGGGCCGGTGCCCTCGCCGCGGTCGCGGCCGTCGTCCTGAACCGACGCCGCTGAGCGGGCTCAGAAGAGCTTCGCGCTCGCTCGCCGCGCGCCCTCGCCGAGCGACTCGAGCTTCGCCGCGGCGATGTGCGGGTGGATGCGCCCGCCGAGGCCGCAGTCCGTGCCGGCGATGACGCGCTCCCGGCCGACGACCGAGGCGAACCGTTCGATGCGCTGGGCGACGAGGTCGGGGTGCTCGACCACGTTCGTGGCGTGGCCGACGACGCCGGGCACGATGACCTTGCCGTCGGGGAGCGCGACGTCCTGCCAGACCGTCCACTCGTGCTCGTGGCGGGCGTTCGCGGCCTCGAACGAGTACGCGCCGGCGTCGATGTCGAGCATGAGGTCGACGATGTGGCGGAGCTCGATGTCGGTGGTGTGCGGACCGTGCCACGATCCCCAGCAGAGGTGGAAGCGGACGCGGCTGGTGTCGAGGCCCTCGAGCGCGTGGTTCAGGGCCTCGACACGGATCCGCGTGAAGGCTCGGTAGTCCTCGATGCTCGGCTCGGGGTTGATCTGGTCCCAGTTCTCGGCGATCGAGGGGTCGTCGATCTGCAGCACGAGGCCGGCGTCGAGGATGGTGCGGTACTCCTCACGGAGGGCGTCGGCCCACGCCCAGATGTGCTCCTCGTCGCTCGCGTAGTACTCGTTCGCGATGCGGGCGGCGGAACCGGGGGAGAGCGCCGTGATGAAGCCGTTGTCGGCGCCGGCGGCCTCGACCGCGTGCTTGAGGTTGGCGGCATCGGTGACGGCGGCGTCGTGGCCGGTGTAGACGATCGGACCGGTGGTGGTCGGGAAGGCGGTGGCGTTCTTGCCGGTGCCGATGCCGGACTCCGGGTCGGTGTACGCGTCGCGGAAGGTGGTCCAGTCGCGGCGGTCCGGGAAGCTCGTGAGCTGCACGTTGCCGGGGCTCGAGCGGACCGGCTCCTGCGAGAAGATGTCCTCGTCGGTCAGGCTGAGGCCGCTGACGCGCTGGAACGAGTAGCCCCACCACGCGCCGTAGTCGACCGAGTTCGACATCGCCTTGCCGAACTCGCCGTCGCCGGGCTGTGTGATGCCGAGGGCGGTCTGGCGGGCGACGACGTCGTCGACCGCCGTGCTCGTGCGGGCACGGACCTCGTCGGTGGTCTCGAGCGTGAAGCCGTCCGCGGCGACGCGGCGCGCGGCGTTCGCGGCGATGAGCTCGGGGGTTCGGGGGAGCGACCCGGCCGTGGTGGCCTGGACGCGGTCGGTGTTCTCGAAGGACATGCGGCTGCCTTTCCTCGGGGCCGTCGGGAGGCGGGGCGGACCGCCACCATCGCCATGCTGCCACGGGGCGGGGATCCTCGACGCAGAACGACATCCCCGTCGTCGGACGACGACGGGGATGTCGTTCGGGGTCAGCGGCAGCGGCGCGCAGCCGCAGCCGTCTACGCCGCCGACACCGTCTCGTCGACCCGGAGCACCGGGGCGATGGTGCCCGTGCGGGCACCCTCGTACGCCGCCAGGATCATGCCGAGCACGGCGATGCCCTCCCGCTCGGTGTGGATCGGGCGCGTGCCGTCGCGGAGGCACACGCCGAACGCCTCGATCTCGGCGGCGAACGTGTCCACCTCGGCGAAGGTGACGGTCTCGCTGGTGCCGTCCCGGAGGTCCCACCGGAGCGTCGTGCCGTCGCTCGTCAGTGCACCGAGCTCGCCGACCGCGCTGAACCGCTCCGTCCCGGCCGCGGGCTCGTACGCCCAGCTGGTGACGAGCTGCCCCACGGCACCGTTGTCGAACCGGAAGAGGGCCTGCGCCGAGTCCTCGCCCTCCATGAAGTGCAGTCGGTGGGTGGACAGCATCGCCGTCGCCTGCACCGGGACCCCGCCGGCGAGGTGCATGAGGAGGTAGCTCGGGTGGTAGCCGGTGTCGATGAGCTCCCCGCCGCCGCTCTGCGACGCGTGTGCGCGCCACCCCATGTTCGACGGGTCGAACTCGTTCCGGAAGCTGTCCGTCGTGCGGACCTCGTACACGGTGCCGAGCGCTCCGGAGTCGATGAGCTCCTTCGCCTTCGCGACCGCCGGCATGAACAGCTGGTTGTGGGCGCACATCAGGGTGATGCCGGCCTCGGCGACGGCGGCCTGGACGTCGCGGGCCTCGTCCGGGCTCAGGCAGAGCGGCTTCTCGCACAGGACGTGCTTGCCGGCGCGGGCCGCCGCGACGATCGCGTCCCGGTGCAGGTGGTGCGGTAGGCAGATGTCGACGGCGTCGACGTCGTCGCGCTCGAGCAGCTCGCGGTAGTCCGTGAATGACGGCACGCCGAGCTCGGCGCCGCGGGCCTCGGCGGTCGCCGGGACGGCGTCGGCCACGGCGCTGATGCGGATGAGGTCGGCGTGCTGCGCGTAGCCGGCGATGTGGACGGTCGCGATCCCGCCGCCGCCGATGAGGCCGACGCGGATGGTGTCAGTGGGCATGGTGCGTACTCCTGCTGGTGTGGTCCTGCGGATGGTCGTGTGTCTGTGGTGTTCAGGCCCGGACGGGCTCGCGTGCCGCGTCGTTCGCGGCGACCACGAGTCGGGTGAGCTCGACGGCCCGGGCGAGGTTGTCGTCGGCGCGCGTGCCGGCGGTGATGTGGTCCACCCACTGACCGAACGCGTCCTGGGAGTCCTCCGGGACCTGCAGCTCGACCGTCTCGTCGCCGTAGGCCGGTCCGCCGGCGGTGAGCCGCGCCTCCAGGTCGGAGTAGGCGAGCCATCCGCCGGTCCCGGCGATGTCGATCGTGAAGGGGGTCCCCGCGACGAACCCGGCCTCGATGACCCCGATGGCCTGCGAGGGGTAGCCGACGGTGACGACCGCGTGGTCCTCGACCGCGCGCCCGGTGAGCGAGCGGTACACGGCCCCGACGGTGTCGGGGTGGGCGCCGAGGAACAACTGGGTCAGGTAGACGGGGTGGCAACCGAGGTCGGTGAGTGCGCCGCCGATCGCGGTCTCCGGGTCGAAGAACCGCTCCGGCAGCCACGGTGCGACGGCGCCGTCGTGCGACAGCCGGACACGGGAGTACGTGACGTCGCCGAGCCGTCCGGCGTCGAGCTCGCGCCGGATCGCGGCGGTGTACCCGTGGTAGAGCCGGGGGAGCGAGACGATCAGCGCGACACCCGCTGCGTCGCAGGCCGCGATGACCTCGTCGCACTCCTCGACCGTGGGGGCGAGGAGCTTCTCGGTGAACACGTGCTTGCCGGCCTTCGCCGCACGGACGATGACGTCGCGGTGCACGTCGGTCGAGGTGGTGATCGTCACCGCGTCGACGTCGTCACGGGCGAGCAGGGCGTCGAGGTCGTCGGTGTACGGGACGCCGAAGCGCTCGGCGCCCTCGCGGCCGCGCTGCTCGTCGTCGTCCCAGACCGCCACGAGCTCGGTGCCCGGGTGGTCGACGGTCTGCTGCGCGTAGTCGCCGGCGTGGACGTGCCAGAAGCCGAGGACCGCGACGCGGAGGGGGGTGGTGGACATGGGGACCTTCCTGGTGGGGGACGGAGTGTGGGCGGGCGACGGCCGACTGGTCAGCAGGCCGGCTGGTCAGCAGGCCTGCCGGTCAGCAGGCCTGCCGGTCAGATCTGGACCTTGTCGTAGTCCTTCGGCAGCTTGAACGGGAGTACGTCTGCATCATCGGGTCGACGCGGTTCTGCGCCCGCTCGACCGCCTCCTGCGGGCTCGCGGTCCCGAGCAGCACGCTGGACCGTGCATCGGCGAGGGAGTCCCACCACGCGCCACCGACCGGCAGCGGCGGACGGCAGGTCGACGCCGCCATTGACTCGACGAAGAAGCGGATCGACTTCGCGGACCCCTTCGGGTCCTTCAGGGCGGAGATGTTCGACGGCACGCTGGTCGCCGGCACCATGTAGGTCTCCTGGCCGCGCTTGCTCGTGAAGTACTTCATGACCTCCCACACCGCACGGTTCTTCTTCGAACCCTTCGGCATGCACAGCGCGAAGCCACCCGACCACGTGTACTTGTCGTCGCCCTCGTGCTGCGTCGGCAGGTACGCGGTGCCCCAGTCGAGGTCCTTCGGTCCGAAGTTGTCGAACGTCTGGATGGTCGACGGCACGCTCACCATGAACGCCATCCGGTCCGCCATGAACGCGGTCTGCCCCGGCGGGTGTCCCGTCGGCTCGTACGTCGCGATGAACGTGTCCGCCGCCTTGTAGCCGTACCGGCCCGCCCAGTCCTCGTAGAACTCGAAGACGCTGCGGACGCTCTTCGAGTCCATCGTCATCCGGGAGTCCTGCTGGTCGAAGTACGACGCCCCGAGCCCGAGGCCCCAGGTGAACGGCCACCCCTCGCCGTACCAGGGCAGGAGCCCCATGTGCGTGTAGTCCCCGCCGGACTTCTTCGTGATGCGCTCGCTGACCTCCCACACCCGGTCGAAGGTCGCCGGCCCGTTGTGCTCCCAGTCGAACTCGTCCGGGTCTACCCCGGCACCCTGCAGCATCTTCCGGTTCACGAACATGCCGCGGGCGTCGGTGTCGTGGGGGAGCCCGTACGTCTTCCCCTCGTAGGTGACCTCACCGATCGTGAAGCCGAGCCACTGCGCGAGGAACTCCTCCTTCGACTGGTCCTCGAACTCCTCGATGAGGTCGTCGATCGGCTCGATCAGCCCGATGGCCGCGTACTGGGCGGCACTGAACCGGTCGAGGAGCCAGAGGTCTGGAGCCGTGCCACCCCGCACCGCCGTGATGATGCTCGTCGCGTCGCCCGTACCCTGCGACGGCACCACGTTCACCTTCACGTCGATGTCCGGGTGGAGCGCCGTGAACTGCTTGATCACCTTCGTCTGGAAGGGCACGAACGTCCCCGTGACGCCCCACAGCGTGACCTGGTTCGGGTCACCGCCGCCGGCACGGGAACCCGAGGCGCAGGAGGCCGCGAGCAACGCGAGCGCTCCCGCCCCACCGGTCGCCGCGGCACCGCGGAGGAACGTGCGACGGTCGAATGCGCTGCTCATTTGAAGCTCCCGATCTGGACGCCCTTGATGAACGTCCGCTGGAACACGAAGAACAGGACGACCAGCGGCAGGATGATGAGCACCGACGCCGCCATCAGCTGGTTGAACTGGAAGTCCTGCGAGTTGCTGAGGCGGAACACCTGCAGACCGATCGACAGCGTCTGCACGTTCTGGTCCTGCAGGTAGATGAGGGGCCCCAGGAAGTCGTTCCACGCGCCCACCGCCGCGAAGATCCCCACCGTGACGAGTGCCGCCCGCGCCTGCGGGAACACGATCCGCCAGAGGATCCCCCACTCGGACGCACCGTCCATCCGCGCCGCGTTGAGCAGGTCCTTCGGGACCTGCAACAGGAACTGCCGCAACAGGAACACGTAGAACGCCGACCCGAACAGGCTCGGGACGATGAGGGGCAGGAACGTGTTGATCCACCCGAGGCGCGCGTACAGGTCGAACATCGGGATGAGGGTCACCGGGAACGGGATGAACAGCGTCGCCAGGACCACGTAGAACAGGCGATCCCGCCCGCGCCACTCGAGGCACGCGAACCCGTACGCGATGACGAGGTTCGACACCATCGAGAACACGGTCACGCAGACGGTGATGATCAGCGTGTTCCGGAAGAACGTGAAGAACGGCATCGCGTTCACCGCCTGGCCGAAGTTCGACCAGTCCAGCCAGTGCGGGAACCACGTGGGCGGGAAGGCGCCGAGCTCCGAGTTGCCCTTCAGCGCCGAGATGACCATCCAGTAGATGGGCACGAGGAACAGCAGGCACATCGCGATGAGCACCACGCGGGCGATCACGGACGACCACGGCGAACGGATGGACCCGTCGGCGTTGCGGGAGCGCTCGCCGCGTCGGTCGCGACGACGGCTCGGCCGGACGGTCTCGACGGAGGCGGTGACGGTGGGGGCGGACTTCGTGTGCAGGCTCATCGGGTCACTCTCCGGTCACGTCGTAGTTCACGAACCGCTTGGACAGCCAGTACACGAGCCCCGAGAGGAGCATGCCGGCGAGGAACAGCAGCACCGCCATCGCGCTCGCGAACCCCAGTTGGGCGTAGCTGAAGGCGTTCTTGTAGAGGTAGAGCATGTAGAACAACGTCCCGTTGTCCGGGCTGCCGAGGCCGCCGGTGCCGGACGAGATGACGTACGCCTCGGTGAAGACCTGCAGGCCGTTGCTGATGCCGGTGATGAGGTTGAACAGGATCACCGGGGACAGCAGCGGGAGGGTCAGGGCGAAGAACTGCCGGACCGGCCCGGCCCCGTCGACGCGGGCGGCTTCGTACAGGGTCTTCGGGATCCCGCGCAGTCCGGCGAGGAAGATCAGCGCCGCGTTGCCCGCACCCATCTGCGCCAGCGCGACGATGACGAGCTTCGCCGTGGTCGGGTCGCCGAGCAGGTTCGTCGCCGGGATGCCGACGAGCTTCATGACCTGGTTCACGATGCCGGTCTGGGGGTTGACGAGCACCACGAAGATGAACGCGAGGGCGAACGTCGGGATGAGCGACGGGATGTACAGCGCCGTCCGGTACCAGCCGATCTCACGGACGTCCTGGTTCATCGCGATGGCGATGACGATGGCGACGACGATCCCGACCGGCACGGCGATCGCCGCGAAGAACAGCGTGTTGCCGACCGCGGTGTGCACGAGCGGGTCGATGAACGCGGCGACGTAGTTGCCGAGGCCGACCCAGGTGGCCGCGTTCATCCCGGAGTAGCGGGTGAGGCTGATCGCGAACGAGTACACGAGCGGGTACCCGATGAAGACGAGCGCGCCGATGATCCAGGGCGAGATGAACGCGAGGCCGACCCGCAGCCGGCGCTTCTCGGCGATGGTCCACGGATGCTTCTCGCGTGGGCGGCGTCTCCGTGCGGGGAGCGTCGCTCCGTGCTCGTGGACGGTCGGTGCTGCTGCGGTTCCGGATCGTGTCGTCGTCGTCACGAGCGTCCCTTCGGGTCGTGGCCACCCCGATGTGGCCGAGATCGATTCAATCAAATTGATTGATGAAAACCGAGGTGGTGCGATGCTAAGGAGCATGGACGAGTCGCGTCAACCACCAGCGCACCCCGTGTTGCACCGCGGAACGGCCAGCCCGCAGCGCGGAACGAACAGCGCACGGGTCGGGACGCTCAACCGCGCGCTCGTCCTCGACGTCGTCCGACGGCACGGCCCGGTCGCCCGGACCACCATCGCCACCACCACCGGGCTCACCGCGCAGACGGTCTCCAACATCGCGGCGCGGTTGCTGCAGGAGGGGCTGCTCCGCGAAGCCCGCGGACCCGCGCACGAACCGCAACGGCTCCTCGGCATCGCCCCGGACGCGCGGTACGCGGTGGGCCTCCACCTCGACCCCGCTCGCGTCGTCGCCGTGCTCGTCGACCTGGCCGGGACGGTCCTCGCGTCGGAGTCGCTCGACGCCGGTGCACTGCAGGGTCCGGACGAGGTCCTCGATGCCATGGCCGCGATGACCGAACGGCTCCTCGCGGCGCGTCCGGCGGAGGTGCGCGACCGGCTCCTCGGCATCGGGGTCGCCGCCCCCGGGCCGCTCGACCCCGCGCACGCGGTGCTCGCCGCCCCCGTGCAGCTGCCGGGGTGGGCGGGGATGCCCGTCGCGGACGAGCTCGGCCGACGCACGGGCCTCGCCGTCGTGCTCGAGAAGGACGGCGTCGCGGCCGGCCTCGGCGAGGCGTGGACGACCACGAACACGACCGGCATCATCACGGTCACGCTCGGACACGGCATCAGCGCGGCGGTCATCGCCGAGGGGCGGGTGGTCCGCGGTGCCACCGGCAACGCGGGCGAGTTCGGCGGGATGCCGGTGCAGGCGCACGGCCGCTGGACCGCCGTGTGGGAGGCGTGCCAGCCCCTGCAGCAGGTCGAGCGGGCGATCGCCGCGGGCGTCCTGCCGGCCGCCACCCCCACCGGTTGCCCCGCTGACGTCCGGACGGCCTACGAGGCCCTCTGCGCCATGCCCGAGGGAGCGCCGCTCGTCGAGGCCGGCGGCACCGCCCTCGGTTCGGCGCTCGCCCACGTCGTCGAACTCCTCGACGTCACGGACGTCGTCGTCGGCGGCAGTTCGGCGATCGCCGGCGGCGCGGTGTTCCTCGACGCGGTCCGGGCCGGCCTCGCCGATCGGCTCCCGGGACCGTCGCGCACCGCTGTCAGCGGGACGGCGTACGGCGAGGCCGCCGTGGCCCGAGGGGCCGCCTGCGCCGTCCTCGCGTCCGCCCTCGACGCGGCGCCGGCGTCGCGCCCGGAACCCGTCCGCGCGGTCGCGGGACGCAGCCCGCGTGCCCGCAGCATCGCCCACCCGTGGTGAGTGACGCAGTGGTCCGACACCGGCCTGGAGGCGCGGTGCGCGTCCGACCCGCACCGCGCCTCCAGGCCGGGGTCCGGTCCACCCCGTGACGCGCGGCGACGGGACCCGGTCGCGTCCGCCCGTGTCGCGGGACGCGCCTCGACGGGACACGGTCGCGTCCGCCCTGTCGCGTGACGTCCCGAGACGGTGACCGTCGCGGCGGCGCCGCCCGACGACGTACCGTCGTCACATGAGCACGACGACGCCGACCGCACCGTCCTTCGAAGCCGACTGGACCGCGTGGCACGACGCGCACGAGCGGGCCCGGGCGAGTGAGCACGGCTTCCTCGCGATCACGAGCATCCGGTGGTTGACCGGCACGTCCGAGCGGTTCGACGACGTTCCCGGGGCGTGGTCGACCTCCGAGGACGGCCCCGTCGTGCAGCTCGACGAGGGGGAGTCGATCGAGGTCGACGGCCTGCGCGTCACCGGTACGCACCGCTTCGGGCCGCTGCCGGAGCGGTCGAGCACCGCGGTCCTGTGGCAGGACGGGGACGAGTCCGTCGTCGTCGAGGTCGCCCGACGCGGCGGCAGCGACGTCATCCGGCCGCGGCACCCCTCGAACCCGACGCGGACGTCCTACACCGGCACGCCGTCGTACGCGCCGGACCCGGCGTTCGTCGTCGACGCCCACTTCGAGCCGTTCGACACCCCGCGCGAGGTGACCGTGGGCTCCGTCGTCGACGGGCTCCAGCACGTGTACGCGGCGCCGGGCGTGCTGACCTTCGACCTCGACGGGCCGCGGTCGCTGCTGGCGTTCAACGGGCACGGCGACGGGCTGCACGTGCTGTTCACCGACCGGACGAGCGGGGTGACGACGTACGCGGCGAACCGGAGCCTCGACATCGCGGCGCCGGACGCCTCCGGTGCGACGACGATCGACTTCAACCGGGCGACGAACCTGCCGTGCGCGTACACCGAGCACGCGACGTGCCCGCTGCCGCCGGCGGAGAACCGGCTCGAGGTGGCGGTCGAGGCGGGGGAGCGGCTGCCGGGCTGAGGTGGGTGGGGGCTCGCCGGCTCCTCCAACTCGGAACGGGCTGCGGGGCTCTACCGACTCGGAACGACAACGCCGATGTCGCACGCCCTCGCCGTGCCGCAACCGGCCCGGTCAGAGCGCGGGCACCCGCACCCAGCCGCTCGTGGCGCACCACGCCACCGCGTCGAAGGTGAACACGCTGCCCATGCCCGGCTGGTCGAGCGTCCGCGAGACCGCCTCGCCGCGCAGGTCAGCGAGCAGGAGCGCACCGACCGCCCCGTGCGACACGATCGTCACGTCGCCGCCCGCGGTGAGCCGCCGCACCGCACGGACGATGCGATCCCGCGCGTCGACGGCCCGCTCCCACCCGCGCACCGACGTCTCGGGTGCGGCGAAGAACGCGTCGACGACCCCCTCGAACTCGTCGAGCGGCAGGTAGCCCGTCGCGCTGCGGTCGATCTCCCCGAGGGCCTCGTCGGTCTCCGGTGCGATGCCGACCGCCGACGCCAGGACCTCGGCGGTGTCGATCGCCTTCCGCTCCGTGCTCGACACGATCCGCCGGACTCCCGGATGCCAGGCGACGTCGACGGCCTGCGCTGCCCGGGCTCGGCCGTCGACCGACAGGCCCCACGACTCGATCGGTTCGGTGGGCGCCACGACGACCTCGGCGTGGGTCAGGAAGAACGAGACCATCTGGCGATCCTGTCAGACCGCCGGCCCGCCGGCCCGAGGGCCCGAGGGGCGGAGGTCGGCGGTCCACCGTAGGGTGAGCCCGTGGAGTTCCCGGGGGAGGCGGACGGCGCGCGAGACGCGCCGACCTCCCCGGGGTCACCCCGGGGCACGCAGTACCAGCAGGACGACACGCCCCGAGCGGGACGGCGCGCTCCGCGCGCGACGCCGCACGGAGGCACCGACAGGTCCTCCGGGAACCCCACGCCACTCGCCGTCGTCGCGGGAGCCCTCGCCGACGCGTTCCTGACGGCCGAGCACTGGTCGGCGGACGACCTGACGGCGGCCGGGTACGTGGTGCTCGGGGTCGAGCGGGCGTACGTCGGACTCGCCGTCGCCACCGCGCTCGAGACGTACCCGAGGCCACCGATCGACGCGCCCCGACAGCTCGCGGCGGTCCTCGCCTCCGCGCCGCGGCTCGTGGCACTGCACCGTTCCCGCGAGGACCGTCGCCCGGTCCGGGTCCTCGCGCGCCGGGCCACCGCCGTCCGTTCCCGCCCCGAGACCGCGAGCCGTCTCCTCGTCGACACGCTGCCGGAGCTCGCCCGCGGACTCGACCTCACGGTCGGTCGGCTGCTCTGGCTGGCGGACACCCGCGCGTGGAACCGCCGACCCGGACCGTCGAGCCCGCTGCACCACCACCGCCACGAGTGGGTGCGCCGCCCCGGTCGGACGCCGCGGCTGCTCGAGAAGCCGATGGACATGCTCCGGCGGACGCAGCGGACGATCCTCGACGAGCTCCTGACGGTGCTGCCGGTGCACGATGCCGCGCACGGGTTCGTCGCCGGCCGCAGTGTGGTCACCGGTGCCGCCGTGCACACCGGGCAGCAGGTCGTGCTGTCCGCCGACCTGACCTCGTTCTTCGCGAACGTCACCGCGCCGACGGTCTACGGCGTGTTCCGGTCCGCCGGGTTCGCCGAGCCGCTCGCCCACGTCCTCACCGGGATCTGCACGCACCGGGTCCCGCCGCACGTGCTCACCGCGATGCCCGCCGGCGGGAGGCCCGAGGAACGCGCGGCACTCCGCCGAGCCCTGGCGGACGCCCACCTGCCGCAGGGTGCGCCGACCTCGCCGGCGCTGGCGAACACGGCGCTCCGGCACCTCGACGCGAGGCTCGCCGGGTGGGCCGACTCCGCCGACGCGGTCTACACGCGCTACGCCGACGACCTGACGTTCAGCGGCGGCGACCGGCTCGCGGGCCGGGCTGAGGCCTTCCTGCGCGGAGTCGACCGCATCGTCGCCGACCAGGGGTACCGGCTCAACCCCGGCAAGACGCGGGTCCGCCGGCGCGGCGTCCGGCAGTCGGTCACGGGCGTGGTCGTCAACGAGCGCACGGCATCCGGCAGACGCGAGGTCGACCGGCTCCACGCCGTCCTGCACAACGCTGCCGAGCACGGACCGGCGTCGCAGAACCACGCCGGTCACCCGGACTTCCGGGCGCACCTGCTCGGACGGATCGGCTGGGTCGAGCAGGTGCACCCGGGGCGGGCGAGGCGGCTGCGGGAGGAGTTCGCGCGCATCGCCTGGTGACGTCGGTGGCGCTCCGTCCCGTGGTGCGCACGGCCGGCCTGGAGGCACGGTGCGACCCCGCCACGCGCCTCCCGTCCTGAACGGTGCGGCGTTCCGGTCCCCGTGCGGGTCGCGCAGACTGCCACCGGGTCCGCATCCTCGCACCACGCCCCCCTCGCACCGTGCGAGGTGCACCGTGCCCCCCTCGCACGGTGCGAGGTGCGCCACGCGCGGCCCCCTCGCACCGTGCGAGGTGCACCACGCACCACGCGCGGCGCCCCCTCGCACGGTGCGTGTGACGCGGGGTTGCGTCCGCCCTCGCCGGGGTCCGACGGCGCCGGTAGCGTGCGGACATGTGCCCGAGCGAGATCCCGGCCGACGACCGCTACGACGACCTGATCGCGCCGCTCCGCCCCGTCATCGAGCGGATCGCCGTCGACGCCCGGGAGCGTGAGCGCGACGAGCGACTCGCCACCGAGCAGCTCGGCTGGCTCGTCGAGGCCGGCTTCGCGCGCTGGCGGACCCCGGTCGCGTGGGGCGGCGTCGGTGCCCGACTGTCGGACGTCCTCCGAGCGATCGCCGAGATCGCCGAGGTCGACCCGAACCTGGCGCACGTCTGGCGGAACCACTTCTCGTTCGTCGAGGACCGCGTGCACGCCGAGGGCAGCGCGTTCGACCGCGAGATCGTCGGCCGACTCGGCAACGGTGAGTTCGTCGGCGGCGGGTGGAGCGAGTCGCCGAACGTCTCCGGCGCGGACATCACGACGCGGATCACCCGCGACCGGGACGGAGTGTGGCGGGTCACCGGACGGAAGTTCTACTCGACGGGCAGCGTCTACGCGCGGTGGATCACGGTGCTGGCGCTCGACGACACCGGCGACCGGTTCGTCGCGCTCGTCGACGCCCGCGACCCCGGGGTGCTGGTCGGGGACGACTGGGACGGCTTCGGACAGCGGGTGACCGGCAGCGGGAGCGTGACGTACACCGACGTGGCCGTGCCCGACGAGCGGGTGCTGCCGTACGCCACCCGGTACCCGTACCAGGAGCAGTACTACCAGTCCGTGATGCACGCGATCCTCGTCGGCATCGGCCGTGGGGCGCTCCGCGAAGGCGTCGAGGCCCTCCGGGCACGGGCCCGTGGGCACCACAACGGCACGACGGCGGATCCCACGCGGGACCCGGAGCTGCTCGGCACGATCGGCACGGTCGCCGCACGGGTCCACGCCGCCGATGCCGCGTTCGTGGCGAGCCTCGCACTGGTCGACGCCGCCGTGGACCGGCACGCCGAGCTCCGGGCTGCCGGCGTCGATCCGTCCGGGGACGCCGCACTCCACGCCGCCCTCGAGCGGAGCTGGATCGCGGTCGCGCAGGCGCAGACGATCGTCACTGACGGCGTGCTCGACGCGACGACCCTGGTGTTCGACGCCCTCGGTTCCTCCGGCACGTTCCGGTCCCTCGGCCTCGACCGGCACTGGCGGAACGCCCGGACCCTGTCGTCGCACAACCCCCGCGTGCACAAGCGCCGCATGGTCGGCGACCTGCTCGTGAACGGCACCAGTCCGCTCCACCGCGCGTAACCGGCCGTCACGAGGCGCAACCCGGAGACACCTCAGCCCGTCGGCGCCGCGAGGACCCGTACGGTCGTCGCAACGGCCCGCCACGGACGCAGGGGAGGCGATGGTGGCGGGCCGCTCATGCACGTACGGAGCAGGCGCTCCGGGAGGGACCGCCGTGACCAGCACACCCCGTTCGACGATCGTGGCCGTGCCCGACGCCGAACTCGCCGAGGCCGTCGCGCGACCGAGGGGCATCGCCGGCCTCGCGGCACGGATCGTGGCCTCCGGCGCCACCGTCGTCGCGATCGGCACCGACCGCTTCGACCCGGAACGCGGACGGGGACACCGGCTCGACCCGACGACCGCGGCGCTCGCGCTCGGGCGGGCACTGCCCTCGCACGGGCTGCTCGTGGCCGCCGCCCCGACACGGGAACACCCGTACAACGTCGCCCGGCGGGTGCTCTCGCTCGACCACGTGCTCGACGCCCGCGTCGGCCTCGTCGTCGGCGCACACGACCACGGGCTCCCGGCGACGGGGGAGCAGCACGACCCGGCCGAGTTCGCCCAGGTCGTCCGCGGGCTCTGGCGGACGTGGCCGCTCGACAGCATCGTGGGCGACCGCGAGACCGGCCGGTTCGCGGACACCGACCGGATCCGGACGCTCGACCACGACGGCGGGCCGGACGGGTACCGCGTGCGCGGACCGCTCACCACGCCGTCGAGTCGGCAGGGCGAACCCGTCCTCGCGGTCTGGCACGACGTGGTCCACCCCGGCAGAGCCGGCGGCCGCAGCGCCGCGGACCCAGCCGCCTGGGCGGACGCAACCGACCTCGTGCTCGGCGGTGACGCGCACCCGCTGGCCCCGCTGCCCGCCGCGGCCGACGTGCCGGAGCCGAGCCGCGCCTCCAGGCCGACCGACGGGACCACCGGCGGACGTCCGACGCTGCGCGACCTGCTCGGTCTGCCCGTCCCCGCGCCGGTGCACGCATGACGAGCAGCGCCGACCCCGATACCGGACTCATCCTCGGCGTGAACCTGCAGGGCTTCGGCCAGCGGCCGGCCGCGTGGCGGACGCAGGACGTCGAACCGACCGACCTGCTCACCGCGGGCTTCTGGGCCGACCTCGGACGGACCGCGGAGCGAGGCCTGCTCGACATGGTGTTCCTCGCCGACCACCCGGCGTACGGCGACCCGAACGACCGGGCGAACGGGCTGCTCGAACCGTTCGTCGCCCTCGGGGTGATCGCGGACGCGACGTCGCACCTCGGGCTGGTCGGGACGGCGTCGACGACGTACAACGACCCGGTCGACCTCGCGGAACGGCTGCTGTCCCTCGACACGGTGGCCGGCGGCCGGCTCGCCTGGAACGCCGTGACGACCTACGACCGCTCGGTGTCCGCGAACTTCGGCGTCGCGACGAACCCCGACCGGCCGGAACGGTACGCGCGAGCCGGTGACTTCGTCGACCTCGTGCAGGCGCTGTGGCGCTCCGCGGCGACGGGCGTGCCGGTGGTCCACCACGGCGAGTTCGTCTCGTACGAGGGCGCGATCGCGGTGCCGCCGTCGGCGCAGGGGCACCCGGTGGTGTTCCAGGCGGGCGGGTCGCCGCACGGCCGTGACCTCGCGGCACGGGTCGCCGAGGGCGTCTTCGCCGTCGAGCTCACGCCGGAGCCCGCCCGCGAGCACTACCGCGCCGTGAAACAAGCCGCGGCGACGTACGGCCGAGACCCTGCCGACGTGGCGATCGTCCCCGGGCTGTCGCTCGTGCTCGGCAGCACCGAGGAGGAGGCGCAGCGACGCTTCGACGAGCTCGAGTCCCTCGCGCCCGACGGGTACTCGCTGCGGGCGCTCGGGACCCACCTCGACGCCGACCTGACCGGGCTCGACCCGTCGGCACCGATCCCGGCGGCGATCCTCGACCGCGAGGTCGACCCCGTCACCTACGGCCCCTCCCTCGGCTACCACGAGACCGTCGTCCGATGGGTGCGGGCGAACAACACCTCGCTCCGGCAGGTGCTCCGCGGCTTCGGCGGGTACGGGGCACGGATCGTCGTCGGCACGCCGGAGCAGGCCGCCGACACCATCGAGGAGTGGTACCGGACGGGTGCGGCGGACGGCTTCAACCTCATGATCGACGAGTTCCCGCGGGGCCTCGAGACGGTGGTCGACGAGCTCGTGCCGGTGCTGCAGCGGCGCGGGGTGTTCCACCGCTCCTACGAGGACGTCACGCTGCGTGGGCGGTTGGCCGCGCGGCGGCGCGCGGGGTAGGCGCGCCCCCTCGCACCGTGCGAGCTTCGCACCGTGCGAGCCTCGCACCGTGCGAGCCGCGGCCCGAATGGTGCGGCGTTCCGGTCCCGGTGCGAGTCGCGCGGGCTGCCACCGAGTACGGAACCTCGCACCACGCGCAGCGTGGCCCGCGCGGGGCCTCCGCGGCACGAACGGTCGGACTGGAGGCACGGCGCGGCCCCGCCACACGCCTCCCGTCCGAACGGTGCGGCGTTCCGGTCCCGGTGCGAGTCGCGCGGGCTCCCACCGAGTACGGAACCTCGCACCACGCGCGCGCCACGGCCCGCGCCTCGCACGGTGCGAGGGAGCGCGCGGCGCCCCCTCGCACCGTGCGCGTGACGCCGTGTGACGGCGCCGGCCGGCACCCGCCGTCACACGAGGCAACCGCGGTTCACGGTCCGCAACACCCGTCGCCGGAGGGGGCGTCCGGTCATAGCGTCGCCCTCATGACCGACTACCTCGACCGCGAGCACGACAAGACCTTCACGAAGGTCTACAAGCAGCAGACCCCGGACATCCTCAAGGCCTTCGTGCAGTTCGACGAGTCGGTGTTCCAGGCCGAGGGCCGCGCGATCCCGCTGAAGTACCGGGAGCTCATCGCCCTCGCGGTCGGCATCACCACGCAGTGCGTCTACTGCATCGACGGGCACAGCCAGCGCGCGGTCAAGGCCGGCGCGGACGAGGCCGAGCTCGCGGAGGCCGCCTGGGTCGCGACGGCCATCCGCGCCGGCGGTGGGTTCGCCCACGGACGCCTCGGCTTCAAGTTCGGCGCCGACGCAGCACCCGCGCCGGCCGACGCCGCGCCCCCCGCGCCCGCAGCAGCCGCCCCCGCAGCCGCCGACGCAGCAGCAACCGCCCCCACCCCCGCCGCCGCGCCTGCAGCGCACACGCACTAGGAGGAGCCCCGTGCCCGACCGCATCACCCTCGTCACCGCCCTGCAGGGCGCCGGCTGGCACCCCGCCGCCTGGCGTACCGCCGGCCCGGCCGCCACGCGCCTCACGAGCCTCCGGCACTGGCGCGACGTCGTCGTCGAGCAGGACCGCCTCGGCGTCGACGCCGTCACCCTGGAGGACTCCTTCACCGCCGGCCCCGTCGACGCCACCGGTGACCTCGACACCCGCACCGTCGTCGGCCGCCTGGACGCCCTCCTCGTCGCGAACGCGGTCGCCCCCGCGACCCGCGCGATCGGTCTGGTGCCGACCGTCTCGGTCACGCACACCGAACCGTTCCACGTGGCCACGGGCCTCCAGACCCTCGACCACGTCTCGCTCGGGCGGGCCGGGTGGCGGATCCAGGTGAGTCCGACGGCCCGCGAGGCGGCCCTCTTCGGCCGCCGCGAGGTGCCGGCCTGGACCGGCGTGCCGGACGCCGCGGCCACCGCGCCGTTCTTCGACGAGGCGCGCGAGGTCGCCGAGGTCGTCTCGCGTCTCTGGGACAGCTGGGACGACGACGCGATCATCCGCGACGTCGCGAGCGGTCGCTTCATCGACCGCGACCGGATCCACAACGCCGCCTTCGAGGGCCGCTTCGTCTCCGTGCACGGCGCCTCCATCGTGCCGCGGTCGCCGCAGGGCCGGCCACCCGTCTTCGCGTTGGCGCACCGGTCCGACGCGGCCCGGTTCGCGGTGGACGCGGCCGACGTGGTGCTCGTCACGCCCGGGTACGCGGGCCGGGAGGCACGGGACCTGCTGACGGAGATCCGTCACCTCGAGGAGGTGGCCGGGTCTGACGTCCGTCGTCCGGTCCTCGCGGACCTCGCGGTGCTCATCGGGTCGTCGTCGGCTGCCGCCGCCGACGAGCTCGCCGCGCTCGACACCGCCGCCGGCACGCCGTACGCGGTCGGTTCCGGCTCGGACACGGCCGTCCTCGCGACGACCGTGCCGGAGCTCGTCGACCGGATCGCGGCGCTCCGTGACCTCGGGTACGCCGGTGTCCGGCTCCGACCGCTGCGGATCCCGGTCGACTCGACCGCCATCGCCCGGCAGCTCGTCCCCGCGCTTGTCACGGCGGGGCTCCGGGCCGACGTGGCGTCCCGCCCGACCGCCGACCTGCGCACGCGGCTCGGCATCGCCCCGGCCGTGAGCCGGTACGCACCGTCCACCCAGGGAGTCCCAGCATGAGCACGAAGCGTCAGGTCCACCTCGCCGCGCACTTCCCCGGCGTCAACAACACCACCGTGTGGAGCGACGACCGGGCCGAGAGCCAGATCGCGTTCTCGTCGTTCGAGCACTTCGCCCGGAACGCCGAGCGCGGCCTGTTCGACTACCTCTTCCTCGCCGAGGGGCTGCGGCTGCGTGAGCAGAAGGGGCGGGTGCACGACCTCGACGTCGTGGGTCGTCCGAACACGCTCGCGATCCTCGCCGCACTCGCCGGTGTCACCGACCACATCGGGCTCGTCGGCACGCTGCAGACGACCTTCAACGAACCGGTCGAGCTCGCGAAGCAGCTCGCCACGCTCGACCACCTCACCGACGGTCGCGCCGGGTGGAACGTGGTGACGAGCTCGGACGCGTTCCACGGCGCGAACTTCCGGCGAGGGGGCTTCCTCGAGCACGCCGACCGGTACTCGCGCGCCGCCGAGTTCATCGAGCTCGCGCGGGAGCTGTGGGACTCGTGGGAGGAGGACGCAGTCGTCGCGTCCGGGGTCTTCGCGGACCGGTCCCGCATCCACGACGTCGACCACCACGGTCCGCAGTTCGACGTCACCGGCACGTTCCCGGTCCCGAGGAGCCCGCAGGGCCACCCGGTCGTGGTGCAGGCCGGCGACTCCGACGAGGGCCGCGACCTCGCCGCCGCGCACGCCGAGGTGATCTTCTCGCTGCACACCGAGTTCGAGGACGCCAAGGCCTACTACGACGACATCACCGCTCGGCTCGAGCGGTTCGGCCGGTCGAAGGACGAGCTGCACATCCTGCCCGCGTCGACCTTCGTGCTCGGCGACACCCCGGACGACGCCGCCGAGAAGGCCCGCGCGATCCAGCGTGCCCAGGTCAGCCCGGCGACCGCGATCGCGTTCCTCGAGCAGGTGTGGAACCGCGACCTGTCCGGGTACGACGTGGACGGTCCGCTGCCCACGATCGAACCGGACCTCGACGGCGCCGCGATCACCCGTGGCCGTGCCCGGCACACGCGGGACGTGCCGGCGCTCGTGCAGTCCTGGCGCGACCTGGCCGCAGCCGAACACCTGTCGATCCGCGACCTCGTGATCAAGGTCTCGACGCGTGGCGGGTTCGTCGGCACGCCGTCGCACATCGCCGCCGAGATCGACCGGTACGTGCAGGAGCGGGCGACGGACGGGTTCGTGGTCGTCCCGCACACCAACCCGTACGGGCTCGACGAGTTCGTCGACACGGTCGTGCCCCTGCTGCAGGAGCGCGGCGTCTACCGGGAGTCCTACGTCGAGGGCGCGACCCTCCGCGAGACGCTCGACCTGCCCGGGACGATCCGCACCGCCGCACGTGCCGGGGTGCTCGCGTGACGATCAGCAGCCTGGCGATCCTCGTGCCGGGGAACTTCGACGACGACGCACCCGCCGTCGGGCTCGAGGCGACGCTCGACCTCTTCGCGACCGCCGAACGCCTCGGCGTCGACGGCGCCTGGGTCCGGCACCGCCACCTCGAGCACGGCATCGGGTCCGCCGCGGTGTTCCTCGCCGCGGCCTCGCAACGGACGAGCGCGATCGAGCTCGGCGTCGCGGTCGTGCCGATCGGGTGGGAGAGCCCGTTCCGCCTCGCCGAGGACTTCTCGCTCGCCGACGTCCTGTCGCACGGCCGCATCCAGGTCGGGCTGTCGACGAGCTCCCCGCACGAGGACGTCCTCGGCGACCTGGTGTTCGACGGCGACTGGCGCTCGTTCGACCGCGGGTACGGCCGGGTGTCCCGGTTCGTCGAGAACCTGCGCGGTCACTTCCTCGGCGCGGAGGACACCGTGATCCAGAGCCCGGGCAACGTGCAGCGACCGCGCCTGCAGCCGTACGCCCCCGGTCTGGTCGACCGGGTCTGGTACGGCGGGGGATCGCTCCGCTCGGCGGCCTTCGCCGGGTCCGCCGGGCTCAACCTGCTCATCGGCAACCTCACCTCGGGCGAGGGCACCGACGACTACGGCACCGCGCAGCGGAACCAGCTCGCCGCGTACCGTGCCGCACTGCCCTCGGGGCGTCGGCCGCGCGTCGCGTGGGGCCGCTGCCTGGTGCCGACCGACTCGGCCGACCGGGTCTCCACCGAGCGGTACCGGGCCTGGTACGAGTCGCGGCTCGCACGCCAGACCGCGCCGCAGGGTCCGCGCCGCACGCTGTTCTCGGCGGACCTCGTCGGTCCGGCTGACCAGATCGTCGAGCAGCTCCTGCAGGACCCCACGCTCGCCGAGGTCGACGAGTTCCGTGTCGAGCTGCCCTACGAGTTCGCCGGTGACGAGTACGAGCAGATCGTGTCCGACGTGGTGGCGAAGGTCGCGCCGGCGCTCGGGTGGACAGCAGGCGCGCCCGCGACGACGGCCACGCCCGCGACGACGGCGACACCGGCGGTGGTCGCAGCATGACCCGCTACGTGCTCTCGCGCATCGGGCAGGCGGTGCTCGTGCTCTGGGCGGCGTGGACGATCTCGTTCTTCGTCCTCTACGTGCTGCCGAGCGACCCCGCCCGGATCATGCTCGGCCCGGACGCCACCGACGTCACCCAGGCGCAGCTCGACGCGCTCCGCCACCAGTACGGCCTCGACCAGCCGGTGCTCGTGCAGTACGTCCAGCACCTCGGCGCCCTCCTCAGCGGGGACCTCGGCCGCTCGATCGGCATCGGCCGACCCGTCACCGAGGTCATCGGCGAGGCCGTCGGCCCGACCGCGCAGATCGCTGTGGCCGGTCTGCTGCTCGCGATCGTCTTCGGCGGCGGGCTGGCGGTCCTCGCGACCTGGACCAGGAACCGCGCGCTCGGCCAGTTCCTGCTCCAGCTGCCCCCGGTCGGCGTCGCCGTGCCGGGCTTCTGGTTCGCGTTGCTGCTGGTGCAGTGGTTCTCGTTCGGTCTGCACGTCTTCCCGGCGTTCGGCGGCGAGGGTCCCGCCTCCGTCGTCCTGCCGGCGATCACGCTCGCGCTGCCGACCGGTGCGACGATCGCGCAGCTGCTCTCGAAGTCGCTCGTCGCGACGCTCCGCGAGCCGTACATCGACACGGCGTACGCGAAGGGCGCCGGGCGCTGGCGCGTGCAGCTGCGGCACGCGCTGCGGAACGCGGCACTGCCGGCGCTCACCGTGACGGGGCTCATCGTCGGGCAGCTCTTCTCCGGCACCGTCGTGACCGAGACCGTGTTCTCGCGCCCGGGCCTCGGCCGCGTGACCGCGACGGCCGTGCAGGGGCAGGACATCCCCGTCGTGCAGGGCATCGTGCTCGTCGCCGCGGTGGTCTTCGTCGTCGCGAACCTCGTCGTCGACCTGGTGTACCCGCTGTTCGACCCGCGCGTCGTCCTGGCCGGCAGCCGCCGCAAGCTCCGCGAGCAGGACGGCGCGGGCCCCGGCGCCACGCCGGACGGCGCGGACACGGCGTCGGACACCATCCGCACCGACTCGAAAGTGGTCCCCGCATGACCGAGACCCAGCTCGCCATCGGCCGCCCCACAGCGCTCGGCGCCGACGGCGTGCACGCCGTCCCGGGCGGCCGCGGCGGCGCCACCACCGCACTCCGTGCCCTCGTCGCCCGCCCCACCCTCACCGTCGCCGTGGTCTGGCTCGCCCTGGTGCTCGTCGCCGCCCTCGTGCCGGCAGTCCTCACCCACCACGACCCGCTCGCCGCCGACCCCGCCGCGAAGCTCACCGCCCCGGACGCCGCACACTGGTTCGGCACCGACCAGCTCGGCCGCGACCTGTACGCCCGTGTCGTGCACGGCACCGCCCTCACCCTGCAGGCCGCGGTGCTCGCGATCCTCATCGGACTCGTCGGCGGATCGCTCGTCGGCCTGGTCGCCGGCTTCGTCGGAGGCGCCGTCGACGCCGTGCTCATGCGCGTCGCCGACGTCCTCCTCGCCATCCCGAGCCTGCTGCTCAGCCTGACGATCGTCACCGTGCTCGGCTTCGGCACCGTGAACGTCGCGGTGGCCGTCGGCGTCGCGAGCATCGCCACCGTCGCCCGGATCATGCGCTCCGAGGTCGTCCGCGTCCGCACCGCCGCGTACGTCGAGGCGGCCGCCGCGAACGGGAACCGCTGGTGGCGCGTGCTGCTCGTGCACGTCCTGCCGAACGCCGCCGGCCCCGTCCTCGTCCTCGCCGCGCTCGAGTTCGGCACCGCGATCCTCGCCGTCTCGAGCCTGAGCTTCCTCGGCTACGGCGCCCAGCCGCCGCAGCCGGAGTGGGGCTCGCTCGTGTCGACCGGCCGCGACTTCATCGCCACCTCGTGGTGGCTCACCACCATCCCGGGTCTCGTCATCGCGGTGACGGTCCTCGCCGGCAACCGCGTCGCCCGGGCCCTCGACACCGAACGGCGGGCCGTCCGATGAGCCTCCTCAGCATCCGCGACCTCACCGTCGCCTACGGTCGCGGCCGCGCTGCGCGCACCGCCCTGCACGGTGTCTCCCTCGACGTCGGTCGCGGGGAGCGCGTCGCCATCGTGGGCGAGTCCGGTTCGGGCAAGTCCACGACGGCGCACGCGGTCCTCCGGCTCCTGCCCGCAGCGGCGGCCCTGACTGGAGGCACGGTGCGGCTCTCCGGAACCGCCGCCGGTTCCGCAGACCTCGACCTGGTCACCGCCTCCGACGCCGAGGTGCGTTCCGTCCGTGGGCTGCGGATCGGCTTCGTGCCGCAGGACCCCACCGTCTCGCTCAACCCGGTGACCCGCATCGGGGCGCAGGTGGCCGAGGTGCTCCGGATCCACGGACTCGCGACGGGTCCCGAGGCGCACGACCGCGCCGTCGAGGAACTCCGACGCGCCGGCATCGACCGCCCCGAGCTCCGCGCGCGGCAGTACCCGCACGAGCTCTCCGGCGGCATGCGCCAGCGGGTCCTCATCGCCATCGCGCTCATCGGTGACCCGGAGCTCCTCGTCGCGGACGAACCGACCAGCGCGCTCGACGTCACGGTGCAGCGGACGATCCTCGACCACCTCGACCGGCTCGTCGCCGAACGGGGCACGAGCGTCCTCTTCATCACGCACGACCTCGGCGTCGCCGCGGACCGGGCCGACCGGATCGTCGTGATGTCCGAGGGTCGGATCGTCGAGCAGGGCACCCCCGCCGAGGTGCTCGACGCACCCCGTGAGCCGTACACCCGCGCGCTCATCCGAGCGGCGCCCAGTCTCGACGACGTGACCGGGTCCGTGGGAGCCGCCACGCGCCTCCCGGCAGTCACCGGTGACCCCCTCGTCGTCGCGACCGGACTGCGCAAGTCCTTCGACCGCGTGACCGCCGTCGACGGGGTCGACGTGACCGTCCCGCGCGGCCGCACGCTCGCGCTCGTGGGGGAGTCCGGGTCCGGGAAGTCGACGACCGCTCGGCTCGTCCTCGGACTGGAGCGACCCGACGAGGGCGCCGTGCGGTTCGACGGTGTCGACGTGGCGGGTGCCCGCGGGGCGGCGCTGCGGGCCTACCGGCGGCGCGCGCAGATCGTGCAGCAGAACCCGTACGCGGCGCTGCACCCGCGGCTGTCGGTCGGGTCGATCATCGCCGACCCGCTCGCGGCGTTCGGCATCGGCACCCGGCGGTCACGGGCCGCCCGGGCCGCAGAGCTCCTCGACCTCGTCGCGTTGCCCGCGTCGGCACTGGGACGTCGTCCCGCGGAGCTCTCCGGCGGGCAGCGGCAGCGCGTCGCGATCGCGCGGGCGCTCGCCCTCGACCCGTCGTTCGTCGTGCTCGACGAGCCGGTGTCGGCGCTCGACGTGTCCGTGCAGGCGCAGATCCTCGACCTGCTCGCGTCGCTGCAGTCGACGCTCGGGGTCTCCTACCTGTTCATCTCGCACGACCTGGCCGTGGTGCGGCGCATCGCGCACGAGGTGTCCGTCCTCCGGGGCGGGCGCGTCGTGGAGCACGGGGACGTCGCCCAGGTCCTGCACGACCCGCAGCACGAGTACACGCGGGCGCTGCTCGACGCGATCCCGGGGCGGTCCCGGCGCGGCGGGCTCGCTGCTGCATCCCCTGCATCCCGTGCACCCCTTTCTGTACCGCTCGGCTCACCCGTCGGTTCACCCGTCGGTTCACCCGCCGTTTCACCCGTCGGTTCACCCGCCGTTTCACCCCTCATCGCCCCTGAAGGAGCATCATGACCGTCCACCGCACCCCGTACCGTCTGGTGGCCGCGATCGCGGCCGGCGCCGCGGTTGCCCTGGTGATGGCCGGCTGCTCGTCGGGCAGCACCGCGTCGTCGTCGGCGTCCTCGAAGCCCGTCGACGGCGGATCGCTGACCTACGCGATCGCGAACGACCCGATCACCCTCAACCCGACGGGCACCGGCGCGGGCAACGACACCCTGGCGATCACGCGCCAGCTCGTCGACTCGCTGCTCTGGCAGGACCCCACCGACGGGTCGCTCAAGCCCTGGCTCGCGACGAAGTACACCGCCAACGCCGACGCCACCGCGTTCACGTTCGACCTGCGCTCCGGGGTGACGTTCTCCGACGGCACGGAGTTCGACGCGACCGCCGTCAAGGACACCTTCGACGACATCGCGAAGGCCGGAGCCTCGAGCACCGCCGCCGCGTACTTCTCCGGCTACCGCGAGACGAAGGTCGTCGACGAGGACACCGTCGAGGTCGACTTCACCACCCCGAACGCCGCGTTCCCGAACGCCACCGCCTCCGTCGCGCTCGGCATCCTCGCGCCGAAGACCACCGAGACACCGTTCGAGGACCGCGCGGACGGGAAGGCCGTCATCGGCACCGGACCCTTCACGCTCTCCTCGTACACGAAGAACACCTCGACCGTCCTGACGAAGCGGAAGGGCTACGACTGGGGACCGGCAGCCCGGGGCGGCTCGGGCGCGGCGCACCTGTCGAAGGTGACCTTCCAGGTGGTGCCCGAGGCCAGCGTCCGCACCGGCAGCCTGCAGTCCGGGCAGCTCGACGCGATCAGCAGCGTGCAGCCGAGCGACGTCGACACCCTGCAGGCGCAGTACGACCTCGTCACCCGGGCCAACCCCGGACAGGTGTTCGGACTGACGTTCAACCAGAAGCGGCCGCTCGTGTCCGACCTCGTCGTGCGGAAGGCGATCGCCCAGGCCGTCGACCCGAAGACGGTGCGGGACACCTCGCTGAACGACCTGTTCAAGGTCGGGACCTCGGTGCTCGGCTCGACCACGCCCGGGTACACGGACACGTCCTCCGCGATCTCGTACGACCCGACGGCCGCGGCTGCGGCGCTGCAGGACGCCGGGTGGAAGAAGGGCGCCGACGGCATCCGCACGAAGGACGGCGAGGAGCTGCAGCTCAAGCTCATCTGGATCACGAACTTCGGACCGAACCAGACCTCGCTCGAACTCATCCAGCAGGAGCTCAAGAAGGTCGGCGTCGGCCTCACCCTCGAGAGCGGGACCGTGCCGCAGTACCTCGCGAACACCACCAGCGGCGACTGGGACCTGGCGTGGGACAACAGCTCGCGTGCCGACGGTGACGTCCTCCGCTCGAAGTTCTCCAGCGACGGCGCGCAGTCCATCGGCGCCGCCGACAGCACCCTCGACGGGCTCTTCACGAAGGAGCTGTCGCAGTCGTCCGTCTCGGAGCGCTCGGCCACCTTCGCCGCGATCCAGCAGCGCATCGCGTCCCAGGTCGACTTCGTCCCCGTCCACGAGCTGACGAGCATCATCGCCGCCGCGAAGGACGTGCACGGCATCGCGTTCGGTGCCGACACCCGGCTCGACCAGCTCACCGGCGCGTGGAAGGACAAGGCATGACGATCGCTCCGCTCTCGGTCCTCGACCTCGTGCCCGTCTCGGCAGGCTCCACCGCCGCGGAGGCGCTGCACAACACCGTCGACCTCGCGCAGCGCGTCGAGCGTGCCGGCTACGCCCGGTACTGGCTGGCCGAGCACCACCTCAATCCCGGCGTCGCCGGCAGCGCGCCGAACATCGTGATCGGTGCCGTGGCCGCCGCCACCTCGACCATCCGGGTCGGGAGCGCGGCGACCCTCGTCGGGAACGTCCGGGGGCTGCAGATCGCCGAGGCCTTCGGCACGCTGGCCGCCCTGTACGGACCGCGCATCGACCTCGGGCTCGGCCGGTCCGGGGCGCCCGCGCCTGGTGCACCGAAGGCGGCGTCGCTCGCTCCGCGTGAGGACGAGGTCGTCGACGGCCTGCTCGTCCCGGCGCCGTTCGACTTCCGCGTCGCACCCGGCAGCCGGTTCGCCCTGCAGGGGGAGCTCCTCGGTCGGGTGCCCGGCGACGTCGAGCGCTTCGACGGCGATCTCGAACTCATCCGCGCGTTCTTCGCCGGCACCTGGGCGCGGGACGGATCCGTCGTCGACGCGACCCCCGCCGCCGGGGCGTCCGTCGAGCTGTGGATCCACGGCTCCACCGGGGGCGCGAGTGCCCGGGCCGCCGGAGCACTCGGGCTGCCCTACGGCGCGAACTACCACACGTCGCCCGGCACCGTGCTGGCGTCGGTGCAGGCGTACCGCGAGGCCTTCCGCCCCGGAGTCCTCGACGCCCCGCACGTGATCGTCTCCGCGGACGTGGTCGTCGGGCGCAGCGCCTCGGAGGCCGACGAACTCGCGCTCGGGTACGGGCAGTGGGTGCACTCGATCCGCTCGGGAGCGGGCGCGATCGAGTACCCGACGCCGGCCTGGGCGCGCGAACACCCGCTCGACGACGACGCTGCCGCCGCGGTCGCCGACCGGCTCGCGACACGGTTCGTCGGGGACGCCGTGCACGGGGCCGACCGGCTCGAGACCCTGCGGCGGGTGACCGGTGCCGACGAGCTGCTCGTCACCACGATCACGCACGACCACGAGGCGCGGGTGCGTTCCTACGAGTTGCTCGCCGCGGAGTGGGCGGCGCGCGCCGGATCGCCGGTCGCGGAGGTGGCCGCCGCCGTCTGACGGTTGCGGTTGCGGCTGCGGCTGCGGCCAGGAGGCACGGTGCGACCCTCGCACCGTGCCTCTCGTCGTCGCCGGTCCCCGCGTTGGTGCCGACGCGCTGCGACAAGCCCGTTGTCGTACGACGTGGGCGTCGTCGTGCGAGGTCGGTTCGGTGCGTGTGCATGTTGCGACGTCCCACCGGTTGATCGACTCGTGCGGTGTCGCTCGTTGCGCACGCATCCGGTGTGTGTGCATGTTGCGACGTCCCACCCGTCGATCGACTGGTGCGGTGTCGTTCGTTGCGCGCGCAAGGTGCGACGTGCCCGTTGTCGTGCGACATCGACGGTGTCGCTGCTGCGCGTCCGCAACAGTCCGCGCGCGGATGCGTCTTGTCCGTTGTCGTACGACATCGGTGTTGTCGTCCCGGACCGGGCCGGTGCGTGTGCATGTTGCGACGTCCCACCCGTCGATCGACTGGTGCGGTGTCGTTCGTTGCGCACGCATCGGTTGCGTGTGCATGTTGCGACGTCCCACCCGTCGATCGACCGGTGCGGTGTCGTTCGTTGCGCACGCATCAGGTGCGTGTGCATGTTGCGACGTCCCACCCGTCGATCGACTCGTGCGGTGTCGTTCGTTGCGCGTGCAAGGTGCGACACGCCCGTTGTCGTACGACGTCGCGGTGTCGCTGCCGGGCGTCGGCAAGAGTCCGCGCGCGCAAACAACGCCCGCCCCCGCACGCGCGACACCCCCGCGACCGGAACGGCCACGGGGGTGTCGACAGGGAGCCCGGCGTCAGCTGGCGTCGAGCGGCAGGCCCTCCGGGTTGAGCTCCGACTTCGTCACGGCCTCGTTCGACAGGTTGTACGCCTTCAGCCACGTGGCGTAGGTGCCGTCGTCGATGAGCTCGTTGATCGCGGCCTGCACGGGTTCGGCGAGCCCGTTGCCCTTCTTCGTCGTGGCCGCGATGAGCCCCTGCAGCGTCCCACCCGCACCGGAGTACGTGCCGGCGGTCTCGGTCGCCTTGGCCGTGCCCGCGTTCTGCTTGTTCTGGTACGCGATGGTCGGGTTCGGGCCGAGGTAGCCGTCGACCTTCCCGGACTGCACGGCGAGGAGCTTCGAGTTGGCATCCGGGTAGTACTTCACGGTGATCGTCTTCCCCTTCTTCTCGAGATCGGACTTCCAGCCGAGCAGGATCTTCTCCTGGTTCGTGCCGGAGTCGGTCGCGATCGTCTTGCCCGCGAGCACCGAGGGGTCGCCGTCGAACCGCAACGTGCTGCCCTTCTTCACCTGCAGCGCGAGGTTGTCCTGGCGGTAGGAGGCGAAGTCGTACTTCTCCTTGCGCTGCTCGGTCACGGTGATGTTGGAAAGGCCGACGTCGGTCGAGCCGCCGTCGATGCCGACGAACAGGTTGTCCCACGTGGCGTTCTTCACCTGCGGCTCGAGGCCGAGCTTCGCGGCGACGAGACGGCCGAGGTCGGGCTCCGAGCCGGTGAGGGTCTTCTGGTCGTCGCCGGTGAAGGCCAGCGGCGGGTAGCCGGAGGGCAGCGCGCCGATCCCGATGACGAGCTTGCCGGACTGCTTGACGTCGGCGGGGAGCTCGTCGTGGAGCTTCGAATCCTCCTTGACGGTGACCTTCGTCTCGGTGGCGGCACCGTTCGACGCCGCGCCGATCGTGACGGAGCCGTCGGACGAGCCGGAGCCGGAGCCGGAGCCGGCCGTCGCCGACGTGGCGCACCCGGCCAGGGCCAGGCTCAGGGCGACGGCGATGCCGGCGGCGGGGACGAGGGCTCCGGCGCGGCGACGAGCGCGCGGGGAAGTGGTCGTGGGCATGGTTCTCCAGGGGTCGGGTGCTGTGCGGGGTGGGGAGATCAGCGGACGCGGGACAGGAAGTCGCGCGTGCGGGGGTGCTGCGGGTCGTCGATGAGCTGCGCGGGTGGGCCCTGCTCGACGACGCGGCCGTGGTCGAGGAACACGACGTGGTCGGCGACCTCGCGGGCGAAGGCCACCTCGTGGGTGACGATGACGAGGGTCGTGCCGGAGTCGGCGAGCGACCGGATGACCCCGAGCACCTCGCCGACGAGTTCGGGGTCGAGCGCCGAGGTCGGCTCGTCGAGCAGCACCACCGACGGCTCGAGCGCCAGCGCCCGGGCGATCGCCACGCGCTGCTGCTGGCCGCCGGAAAGCTGCCGGGGTCGGGTGTCGGCGCGGTCGCCGAGCCCGACGCGGTCGAGCAGCTCCCGGGCACGCTCACGCGCAGCGGCCCGGTCGACGCCGGCGGCGATGGGACCCTCGGCGACGTTCTCCAGCGCGGTGAGGTGCGGGAACAGGTTGAAGTGCTGGAACACGAACCCGATCCGGGAGCGCTGCCGCAGGATGAGCCGCTCGGGCAGTTCCTTGTAGCGGGGGACGCCGTCGCGGCCGGTGCGGACACGGACGCCGATGGTCTCGCCGCCGACGGTCACGACGCCGCGGTCGAGGGGCTCGAGGTGGTTGATCGCTCGGAGCAGGGTGGACTTGCCGGACCCGGACGGGCCGAGGATCGCGGTGACGCTCCCGGCCGCGAGCGACAGGTCGATGCCGTCGATGACGGTGTTCGCTCCGAACGCCTTCACCGCGCCGTGGATGCCGATTGCGGCGCTCATCGGAGGTCTCCCTTCGAGGGGACTGCCCGGGGTGCCGAGCCTGCCCCGGGGAGACGACCCGCGCCTCCAGGCCCGCCCCGCCGCACCGCGGCCCGTACCCGCTGCCACGGCGTCGGCGGAAGTGACCGCACGGAGCCCCGCGCCGTCCACCGCTCCACGTAGTACTGGGCGACGGACACCGCACTGGTGAGCGCGAGGTACCAGATCGTCGCGACGACGAGCAGCGGGATGATGTCCGTCGGGTAGGTGCTGGACAGGTTCTGCACCACGCCGAACAGGTCGAGCAGCGAGACGTAGAAGAGCAGCGAGGACGCCTTGAGCAGCCCGACGATCTGGTTGACGAACGCGGGCACGATCGACCGGAGCGCCTGCGGCAGGATCACCCGCAGGAACTGGCGGCGGCGGGGGAGACCGAGCGCCTGCGCGGCCTCGTGCTGCCCGTGGTCGACGGCGAGGACGCCGGCCCGGACGATCTCGGAGGCGTAGGCGATCTCGCTGAGGCTCAGCCCGATCACGCCGATCGCCAGGTCACCGAGCACGTTCGCGGTCGGCACCTCCACCTGCGGGCCGAACGGGATGCCGACGCCGATGGTCGGGTACAGCGACCCGAGGTTGTAGAGGAAGACGAGCACGAGGATGAGCGGCACCGAGCGGAACAGCCACACGTACCCCCACGCGAGTCCGGACAGCACGGGGTTCCGCGAGAGCCGGGCGATCGCGACGACGATGCCGCCGGCGAAGCTGATCACGGCGCTCAGCGCGGTCGCGACGAGCGTCAGCTGCAGCCCGGTGAGGATCGCCGGGCTGAACAGCCACTTCCCGACGGCGGGCCAGCCCCACTGCTCGTTCGTGAAGAGCGTTTCGACGAAGTTCAGCAGGACGACCAGCACGATCGCCGCGGCGATCCACCGCAGCGGGTGGCGCAGCGGGACGACGGGGCGGGTGAGCGCGGCGCGTCCGGCCGCGTCGATGGTCGCGTCCTCCGGCCTGGAGGCGCGGTGCGCGTCGTCCGCGTCCGCTCGGGTTCCGACGCTGGTCGCGCTGCGTCCGCGTGCCTCGGTGATCTCGGTCATGTCGCGACCGTAGGAGGGGGCGGCGCTGCCGACAACGCCGTGCGCAACACTCCTGCACGGGGCGGAACACGACGTCACGCGCCCGCCGGGGATGACGTTCCGTGACGCCCGCGGAGCGCTATCGTGACGCGCATGACCGCTCATCGCGTGACCGCACCGGAGCCGCCCGCCGACGGCACGAAGCCGAAGGGGCCGGCCTCGTACTTCCCGAGCATCGAGAAGACGTACGGGCGCCCGGTGCAGGAGTGGCTCGACCTCGTTGCGGAGCGCCTGGACGGCCACCAGCACATGGAGGTCGTCGGCTGGCTGAAGTCCGAGCACGGTCTCGGGCACGGCCACGCGAACGCACTGGTGGCCTACGTGCGGAACGCCCTGGCTTCCTGATCGGTTGACACGGTTGTCACCCCTGCGCGAGAATGGGTTGACACGGTTGACAGGAGGCCGAACATGGCGACGACGGAGCGAGTTCGTGCCGAGCATGGCGCGGGGGACCGGAGCGGCGCCGGCCACGGCCGCACGGCGCGCAGCCGCACGGACCTCAGCCGCACCGACCTCAGTCGCACCGAGCAGGCCCTGCTCGAGGCACTGCGCGGGCGGATCCTCGGCGGGCGTGCCGACGGGGCGCTCGAACACGGCGCCGACGTCGAGCTGCTCGCCGACCGCATGGTGGCCGCGCTGCCCACCGTCAAGCACGAGGCGGACGCCCTCATCGGTCCGTTCTACGACACCCCGACCCTGGCGGCATGGCGCGGGGTGACCCGGCAGGCGCTCAGCAAAGCGACCGCGAAGCGCGACCTCATCGGTCTGAAGATCGGCGACGGCAGCCTGGTGTTCCCGTCGTTCCAGTTCGGCGTCTCCGGCACGCCGCTCCCGAACCTGCGCCAGGTGCTCGCGCTCATCGACCCCGACCGCATCGACCCGTGGGGCAGCGCGCTCTGGCTCAACACCGAGGCGGACGAGTTCGGCGGCACCACCGCGGCCCAGGCCCTCCGGGACGGCCGCGACGAGCAGGTCCTCGCCGCCGCACGCCGTGCCGCCCACGCGTGGGCAGCGGACGCGTGACCCCCAGCCGGAACGAGGTCGCCCAGCGTCCGCCACGGGACGAGCTCGACCTCACGGACTTCCCCGTCGAGGAATCCCGCGGCACCACCTTCTACCGGGCGAAGCGGCACGATCGCGGCGCGTGGTGGTTCGCCAGCACCGAGCCGGACGCCGACGGTGTGGACGGCGGCCGGTTCGACCTCGCGCTCCCGCGGGGCACCTGCTACTGGGCCGACGCGGTCGAGGTCGCCGTGCGGGAGCGGCTGGCGGCGCACGTCCTCACGACGAACACGGTGTTCACGTCCCGCGCGCGGGAGATGGTCGTCGTCGCGGCCCGGGCCTCCCGCGGGCGCCGGTTCGCCGACGTCACGCACCCCGCAGCCGTGCGGTCCGGGGTCGGCGCCGAGCTCCAGACGATGGGCGACTACCGCGTGCCGCAGTCATGGGCACGTGCCTTCGACGCCGCGGGGTTCGCCGGGGTCCGGTACAGCACCCGGTTCACGAGTGCCGCGGCGGCGAACGCGTGGGCGGTGTTCGGCGCGGCCGGGGTGCCGAAGCGCCCGCGGCCCGAGCGTGTCCACCGCGACGGTGTGACCGCGTGCCGCGAGTCCGGGATCCGGGTGCTCGACGACGGCTCCGACGCCGGGCCGGAGCGCTTCACGTTCGCCACGCCGCCGGCGGACTGACGCGGGCACGCCAGCCCGGGTCGTCGGTGGTCCTGTTCGGGCTTGTCGGTGGTCCTGCTCGGGCTTGTCGGTGGTCGTGCCTAGCGTGAGATCGTGGCTGAACCCGTCGATGCGTGGTGGCGCCGCCGGCAGTGGTCGCGCGGCGTCGCGGTGCCGTACGCCGTGGGGGAGTTCCGCGCCGACTGGGCCTCGTACCCCGTGCTCATCCGGCAGTACCACCCGGAGTGGAACCACGGGGTCGTGCTGACCCAGGTGCCGCCCGTCGCCGAGGTCCTCCTCACGTGGGAGTGCGACGTCGGCCACGTCTTCGTCGCGACGCCGGCCGAGCAGCGCTCCCGCCCCGGCCGCGAGCGTCGCCGATCGGTCTGGTGCCCCGAGTGCGCGGTGCAGGCGCAGCCACAGCGCTGGCCCGTCCTGCCCGAGGACTGGCCCGAGGGTGTGCCGGTCCCGCAGCGGGTCGTGCGGGTCGCGGGTCGGCAGACCCTGCCCGCAGCGCCGGCCCGTGGGGTCCCGGCGGGAGCGGTCGCGTCATCGCGCGCGCGATCCCGACGGCCCGACGCCGGAGCGCCCCGACGTCCGACGCAGCCCGTGCCGCGGACGATCTGCGCGAAGACGCCGCGGCTGCCCTCGGGTGAGTCGTTCACGAGCGTGTGCGCCCCGGCGACGGCCTCGGCGGTCGAGGCCGAGCTCCGCGCCGCCCTGTCCGAGCGGTTCGAGTTCACGTTCGACCACTCCGCGATCCGCCTCGACCGGCCGTTCTTCGACCACGTCGAGGCCTGGCCTGACATCATCCTGCCCGAGCTCCGCGTCGCGATCGAGTACGACTCCACCGGTCGGCACGGGCTCGAGCACGTCGGGCCCCGGCAGGAGACGGACCGCCGGAAGGACCGGGCCGTGCGGGGTGTCGGGTGGGAAGTCGTCCGCATCCGCACCGGGCGGCTGCCGGCGCTCGGCCCGTACGACCTCGAGGTCTCCGGGATCTCCGGCCGGACGATCGAGCGCCTGACCGACACCCTGCGCGAGATCCGCGGCGCCCTGTTCGTCGACGCCTACGCTCGCTGACCGAGACCTCGCACCGTGCGAGGTCGCCGCCGGCCCGTGCGAGGTTCCGTTCTGCGTGCGACCCCCGCGACGTGGCACCGAGTACGGAACCTCGCACCGAACGGACAACGCGCCCGCCGGCCCGCGCCCGCCGCCGCGTCACCCGCGGAGCGCCAGCGCCTCGCTCGTCCACCGCGCGTGCAACTCCCACGGGTCGCTCACGCCCCGAGCCACGACGGCGACGTGCTCGAGCAACTCCGGCGTCACCCGGAACCATTCCGTCCCCGGGTAGCGCGTCGCCGCGAACTGCGCGTGCCGCCGCCGCTCGAGCCTCCGGTCGCCGCGCTCGAACCCGAGCAGGTCCTGGTGCGGGATCGCCGCGAGTCGCTGCCGCGGGTTCGTCGTCGTCCCGATCTTGATCCGGTCGCCGAAGTCGTCCCGCATCCGCAGGTAGTAGACGACGTCGACGCGCGGGGGAGCGAGGTCGCCGTCGGGGACCTCGCCGTACCGCCACTCGCAGGTCGCGCACACGGCCGCGGACGGGTACCGGACACCGATCCGCGACCCACACACCGGGCACGGCCCCGGAAGCGCGTCCTCGACGCCGACGTGTTCCGCGCCGAACTCCGCGACCAGCGCGACGTGCCCCGCGCACAGCGGCAGCGGCGCCCCGTCGACGGAGGCGGTGTCGCAACCGGGCACGCAGCACGAGAGGGCGACCATGCCCGGAACGCTAGCCCGACCCACCGACGCGGACCGCGCCTCCCGGCCCGCCCAGCGTCCGGCCGATCACGCGAGCCACGTCCGACCGGTCACGCGAGCCGCGCTCACTCGGTGAAGATGACGCCGATCGGTTCGCGCTTCTCCTCCTGGAAGCGGTCCTCGGCGCGCCCGAGCGCCCAGTAGGCCGACAGTGACATCTCGGACTTCTCGAGTCCCCAGTCGTCCTGCAGCAGCCGACGGATCGCCTTCATCGCGGTCCGCTCGCCGTGCGCGAAGACCTGGACGGGCCGGGAGGCGCGCTCCAGTGCCCGGGTCGTCTCCAGCAGGAGCGTGCCCGGCTCGGCGCCGGTGGCGTCGCGGTGCAGCCACCGCAGGTCGACCCCCGCCGGGTGGGCGATCGGCTGTTCGTCGGCGGCGCCGGCCACCTCGACCAGGGCGACGCCCGTGGCGGAGTCGGGCAGTGCCTCCAGGGCGGAGGAGATCGCGGGCAGGGCGCTGTCGTCGCCGAGCAGCACGTGCGTGACGGCGGGATCGGTCGACGGCGTGTAGCCGCCGCCGGGGCCGGAGAGCGCGAGGAGGTCGCCGGGCTGCGCGGCGGATGCCCACGGGCCGGCGAGGCCCTCGTCGCCGTGCACGACGAAGTCGACGGCGATGGTCTTCGCGGTGTGGTCGACGGCGCGCACCGTGTACGTGCGTCGGGCGGGCCGGTCGTCCTTCGGCAGGGTGTCGCGGAGTGCCTCGAGGTCGTACGGGGGCGTCAGGCCGAGCGACGGCTTCGCGAGCAGGAGCTTCACGTACTTGTCCGTGGCCTGCAGCCGCTCGTGGTCGGCTGCGGCGACGAAGTCGTCGAAGGCGGGACCGCCGAGGTGCACCCGGACCATGTGGGGGGAGAGGTGCTCCGTGTGGTGGACGACGAAGACGTGCTGGGGGCGTTTGGGTTTCGAGCTCATCGGGGGCGAGCTTCCTCTCTCGACTTCTGGACCCGCTGTGCTTGACGGATCGGTCACTAAGGTTAGCCTTACCTCATGGACACGACGGTCATCCCGTTCTCCGAGCTGCTGCGGAAGCGGACGCGGCGCTCGCACGGCTCCTCGGCGGGGACCGGCTTCATGCACGACCTGCTCGCCGGCGAGTGCGACGTCGCCGACTACGCGGCCCTGCTCGGACAGTACTCGTTCGTGTACGACGCCCTCGAGCGCGCCGCCGAGCGGATGGCCGACCACCCCGTCGCCGCCCCGTTCGTGACCTCGCAGCTCACCCGGATGCCGGCGATCCGCGCCGACCTCGAGTACCTCGTCGGGCCGGACTGGTCGGAGCTCGTCTGCCCGTTGCCGGCGACGACGGCGTACGTGCGACGCCTCAACGAGGTCGCCGCCACGTGGCCCGGCGGGTTCGTCGCGCACCACTACACGCGGTACCTCGGCGACCTGTCCGGCGGGCAGGCGATCGGCCGACTGGTCGGTGAGCAGTTCGGTTTCGAGACGAACGGCATCCTCTTCTACATCTTCGACCAGGTCGCCGACCCGAGCGCCTTCCGCGACACCTACCGTGCGCAGCTCGACGCCGCACCGTGGTCGGCCGAGGAGCAGGAGCGGGTCATCGCCGAGGTGGACCTCGCGTACGAGCTCAACAGCGGCCTGCTCGAGGGTCTCGACGCCCGGCGTGGCGGCAGCGGGACGTCGGCGGTGACCGCGTGACGACGCCGTTCGACGACGAGGCCCGACGTGCCGTCCTCCGGCACATGAACGGCGACCACGGCGGCGACAACCTCGTCATCGTCCGGGCGAACGGTGCCGCGACCGCGGTGGCGGCGACCATGACCGAGATCGACGCGATCGCCGGGGTGTGGATCGCCCAGCTCGACGACGGCGGCGAGGAGCAGGTCATCGTGCCGTGGACCGCGCCGCTGACCGATCGTCGGTCGGACCGCGTGCGGATCGTCGAGGCGCACGCTGCTGCCCAGGCGCGTCTGGCCGACCGGAGCTGACGCGAGCGCGCTCGGGTGTGCCGCGCGCCCCGCGCCTGGGGAAGCGCGGTTGCGCCGTCCGTCAGTGGCGCATCCGGCGGGTGAGCCTCTTGATCGGGCCGGTCCCCGGCGCCCGCTCGGCCGGCTCGACGACCTCTTGCTGGTAGGCCTCCGCCAGGTCCACCATCAGCGCCCGTCGCTCCGCCCGTGCGTACGCCCGCCGCTCCCGCGTGAAGGCGATGACCGTCGACCAGCACATCAGCACCATCACGACGCTGAACGGCAGCGCCGTCGTGATCGCCGCCGTCTTCAGCGCGTTCAGGCCGCCGGCGAGCAGCAGTGCGACCGCGACGAGCGCCGTGACCCCGGCGAAGAACACCCGGATCCAGTTCTTCGGCTCGAGCTGGCCGCCCGTCGCGATCATGCCCATCACCAGCGCGCCGGAGTCCGCCGAGGTCACGAAGAACACCCCGATGAGGATGATCGCCCCGACGACGAGCACCGACCCGGCCGGCATGCCCCCGAGCAGCTGGAAGAGGACCTGTTCGACCGCGACGCCGCCGTCCGCCCCGATGAGGTCGCCGTGACCGTGCAGCTGGTCGTACAGCGCCGTGCCGCCCATGATCGCGAACCAGAGGAAGGTGAGGAGCGTCGGCACGAAGAGGACGCCGAGCACGAACTGCCGCACGGTGCGTCCGCGTGAGATCCGTGCGATGAAGATGCCGACGAACGGTGCCCACGACATCCACCAGCCCCAGTAGAAGGTCGTCCACGCGCCCTGCCACTCCTGCCCGGCCCGGCCGGCGAACGCGCTCGTGTCGAAGGCGAGCCCGACGAAGCCCTGCACGTACTGCCCGATCGACTGCACGAACTCGCCGAGCAGGAACTGCGTCGGCCCGACGAAGAGCACGAACACCAGCAGCACCGCGGCGAGCGCGAGGTTGATGTTCGACAGGATCTTCATGCCCTTGCCGACGCCGCTCAGCAGCGAGCCGATCGCGATGAGGGTGACGACGATGATGAGCCCGATCTGCAGGCCTCGGGTGTTGTCCGCGATGCCGGTGTACTCGAGGCCGGACCCGATCTGCAGGACGCCGAGCCCGAGCGAGGTGGCGACGCCGAACAGCGTGCCGATCAGGGCGAGGACGTCGATGAGGTTGCCCCACCCGCCGACCACCCGCTTGCCGAGGAGCGGTTCGAGCGCCCACCGGATCGACACCGGACGGGAGCGCCGGTGGATCGCGTAGGCGAGCGCGAGCCCGACCACGACGTAGATCGCCCAGGCGTGCAGGCCCCAGTGCAGGAACGTCTGGGTCAGTGCCTGCTGCGCGAGCTCGTCGTCGTCGCCGGTGACCCCGGGCCGCGGTGACGCGAAGTGGCTGAGCGGTTCGGCGACACCGTAGAAGACGAGCCCGATGCCCATGCCGGCCGCGAACAGCAGCGCGAGCCAGGACGTCGTCGAGAACTCCGGCCGTTCGTCGTCCTGCCCGAGCACGATGTCGCCGAACCGGCTGAACCCGATCCACACGGCGAAGACGACGAAGGCGGCGGCGACGATGACGTAGTACCAGCCGAAGTCGCGGACGATCGCTCCCTGCACGGTGGCGAAGGCGTCCTCTGTGGCGCGCGGGGCGATGAGCGCGACCGCCACGAACGCCAGGACCAGGCCGGCCGCCGGCCAGAACACCCAGCGCTCCACCGGCGGCTGCCGGTCTGGTGCCGCGCTGCGGTTCGACGTGGGCACAGCTGGTTCAGCCGTCTCGCTCATGCGGTCCCTCCACCCGGGCGCTGCGCACCCCTGGCTGGAGTGTACGAACGTGCACCGAAGTCCGCCCGGGTGCGATGGGAACCCGGGTGGGACGGGAACCCGGGCGACGGTGACCCGGGGGCGATGACGCCGGAGGGCGGTCCGTCCGGACGGTTGTCGTCACCCGTCTCGGCGGGCCGATACGCTGCTGGGGACCGGGACGAGCCTCCCGGACGACCCGGAAAGGACCTCATGACGATCGACGGTCACACGCGCCACGGACGCGCGCGGGACGACGTCAGCGGAGCGGTCGACAGCGACCTGCGCTCGGACGTCCGGTACCTCGGCAACCTGCTCGGGCGGGTGCTGCGAGAGACCGGCGGCGAGGACCTGCTGCACGACGTGGAGAGCCTCCGTGCCGCGGTCATCGACGCGTTCGAGGGCGGCGAGGCCGAGGGCGCCGCCCGCGCCGAGGCGATCGTGGCGGCAATGTCGGCCGAGCGCGCCGAGGCCGTCGCGCAGGCGTTCACGACGTACTTCCACCTGACGAACCTCGCCGAGGAGCACCACCGCGTGCGCGTGCTGCGGTTCCGCGGCGACGACGGCGGTGTCGCGGGCGACTCGTTCCCGGCGACCTACGCCTCGCTCGTCGAGCAGGTCGGCGAGGACGAAGCCGCCGCCCGACTCCGTGAGCTGCGGTTCCACCCGGTCCTCACCGCGCACCCGACCGAGGCCCGCCGTCGCGCGGTGACCACGGCGGTGCGTCGCATCACCGACCTCATCGACGAGCGCGACCGGACGACGAACACCACCGCCCGTGCCGAGAACGAGCGCCGGCTGCTCGAGGAGATCACCACCCTCCTCCGCACCTCGCCGCTCCGTACGACCCGGCCGACCCCGCTCGACGAGGTCCGCACGGCGATGAGCGTGTTCGACCAGACGCTGTTCGAGATCGTGCCGCAGGTCTACCGCCTGCTCGACGACCGGCTGCTCGGTGACGACGCCGGACGCGCCTCGGTCACGGCCCCCGCGTTCGTGCGCTTCGGCACCTGGATCGGTGGCGACCGCGACGGCAACCCGCACGTGACCGCCGACGTCACCCGGCAGGCCGCCGAGATCGCGGCGGAGCACATCCTGCTCGGGCTCTCCCGCGCGGCGACCCGGATCGGCAGCACCCTGACGCTCGACGCGAGCGAGACCCCGGCGGACGCCGGCCTCACCGCGCTCGTCGCCACGCAGGAGGCCCTCGACGCCGGCATCGCCGAGCGCATCGGCGTCCGTGCGCCGAACGAGACGCACCGACGTGCGCTGATGTTCGTCGCAGCCCGCATCGACGCGACCCGCACCGGAGCCACGAGCACCGGCACCGCCAGCGCCGGCACCGCCAGCGCCGACGCCGCAAGCGCCGACACCGCAAGGGATGGCCGGTCCGCACTCGCGTACGGCAACCCCGAAGAACTCCTGACGGACCTCCGCACCATCCAGACCTCGCTCGTCGCGGCCGGTGCCACGCGTCCCGCCAACGGCGAGCTGCAGAACCTCATCTGGCAGGTCGAGACCTTCGGGTTCCACCTCGCCGAGCTCGAGGTCCGGCAGCACTCGCAGGTGCACCGGAACGCCCTCGCGGAGATCCGCGCCGGCGGTGCCCGCAGCGAGATGACGGAAGAGGTCCTGTCGGTCTTCCGGACCATCGCCGCGCTGCAGGCCCGCTACGGCGTGCGCTCGGCCAGCCGGTACATCGTCTCGTTCACCCAGTCCGCCGCCGACCTGGCGAACGTCCACGAGCTCGCCGTCGCCGCCCTCGGATCCGTCGAGGCCGCGCCGGTGCTCGACGTCATCCCGCTGTTCGAGACCTTCGCCGACCTGCACGCCAGCGTCGACATCCTCGACGAGGCCGTCCGCACCGAGCCCTTCCAGCGCCGTCTCGCCGCGACCGGCCGTCGGCTCGAGGTCATGCTCGGCTACTCGGACTCGTCGAAGGACGTCGGCCCGGTGTCGGCGAACCTCGCGCTGTACGACGCGCAGGCGCGCATCGCCGACTGGGCGAAGGCGCACGACGTCGAGCTCACCCTGTTTCACGGGCGTGGCGGCTCGCTCGGCCGTGGCGGGGGACCGGCGAACGAAGCCGTCCTCGCGCAGCCCCGGGGCTCGATCGACGGACGCCTCAAGCTCACCGAGCAGGGCGAGGTCATCTTCGCCCAGTACGGCGACAAGGACATCGCCGCGCGCCACCTCGAGCAGATGGCCTCGGCCACGCTGTTCGCCTCGTCGCCCTCGAACGAGGAGCGCACGGCCGTCGCCGCAGCCCGGTTCGCCGACCTCGCGCAGCAGCTCGACGACGAGTCCCGTCAGGCGTTCTACGACCTCGTGAAGGCCGACGGCTTCGCGCCGTGGTTCGCCCGGGTCACCCCGATGGAGGAGATCGGTCTCCTCCCGCTCGGTTCCCGCCCGGCACGTCGTGGTCTCTCCGTGGAGTCCCTCGAGGACCTCCGAGCGATCCCGTGGGTGTTCTCCTGGACCCAGGCGCGCATCAACCTCGCCGGCTGGTACGGCCTCGGCTCGGCCCTCGAGGCCGTGGGCGACGTGGAGCTCCTCCGCACCGCGTACGCCGAGTGGCCGCTCTTCGGCGCGATGATCAAGAACGTCGAGATGTCGCTCGCGAAGACCGACGAGCACATCGCCCGTCGCTACCTCGAGCTCGCCGACCGTGACGACCTCGCCGCGAAGGTGCTCGACGAGATGCTCCGCACCCGCGACTGGGTCCTGCGGGTCTCCGGCGGCAGCGACGTGCTCGAGGACCGGCCGGTCCTCGCCCGCGCGGTCCGTCTCCGCAGCCCGTACGTCGACGCGTTGTCGCACCTGCAGCTGCGCGCGCTCCGCGCGATCCGCACGTCGGGCAGCACGGACCCGGCGGACGGCGACCACCGTCTGCTGCTCCTCACCGTCAACGGGATCGCGGCCGGCCTGCAGAACACGGGCTGATCCATCGGGACCGTCCAGGGCCGTCGACCGGCCCACGGTCCCTCTGACCGGAGGCGCGGTGCGGGCCCGCACCGCGCCTCCAGTCCGTCCGCGGTCGCGTTCGCGACCTTGTCGAATCGATTCGGGCGGGCGTAGCGTTGCGGACGTGACGACGGAGCGCACCAGGAACTCGACGACCGCGGGCATGCTGCCCCCGATCGTGCCGCTCGCGCTCATCGTCGGGGTCTCCCCGTTCGCGACGGACATGTACATCCCGGCGCTGCCGGCGATCGCCCGCGACCTCGGCACCGCACCGAGCGTCGTCCAGCTGTCGTTGACCGCCTTCCTCGTCGCGTTCGCCGTCGGGCAGCTCCTGGCCGGCCCGGTCAGCGACGGCATCGGACGTCGGCCGCTCATGCTCGTCGGCACCGCCGTGTTCGCGCTGGCGTCGGTCGGGTGCGCCCTCGCACCGGACGTCGTGACGCTCATCGTGGCCCGGGTGTTCCAGGGCCTCGCCGGTGCCGCCGGGGCGGTCGCCGGGCGCGCGATGGTGTCCGACGTGATCACCGGCCCACGGATGGCCAAGGTGTTCGGCACGCTCGCCGCCATCAACGCGATCGGACCGGTCGTCGCGCCGCTGGCCGGGGGAGCGGTGCTGACGATCGGCACGTGGCGTCTCATGTTCGTGGTGCTCGCCGTGCTCGGCGCCGTGTTCTTCGCGGCCGTCGTGGTGCGGTTCCACGAGACCCTGCCCCGGGAGCGCCGCGGCGGGGTCGGCTTCGGGGCGAACTGGGGCCGCATCCGGCAGCTCATGGCGATCGGGCGGTTCCGCGCGTACGTGCTCACCGGCGTGCTCTCGACGATCGGGTTCTTCGCCTACATCGCCACCAGCTCGTTCGTGTTCCAGTCCGAGTTCGGGTTCTCCGAGGGGATGTACACGATCGTGTTCGCCACGAACGCCTCGATGATGATCGTCACGACGCTCGTGTTCCGGCGGGTGGTCGGACGGTTCTCCGAGGACGCGCTGCTCTCGTTCGGCCTCACCGTCGGGACCCTCGGCGCGGTCGGGGTGCTCGGTTCCGCGCTCCTCGGACTCGGTGCCGTGCCGGTCTGGTGCTCGCTCGCCGTCGTCACCGCCGCGTGGGGCTTCGTGCTGCCGGCAGCCATGACCCGGACGCAGCACGTCGGCGCTGCGCACCCGGGGACGGCCGCGGCGCTGCAGGGCGGTCTGACCTTCGGGCTCGGCGGCCTGGGCACCCCGTTGGCGGGTGCGCTCGGTGGCACGGCGACGGCGATGGGGTCGGTGATGGCGGTGCTCATGGCGGCCGCGGTCGTGGTGCAGCTCGTCGCGACGCGGCGGGGTGGGACACGCTCCTGACCCGGACCCGGTAGGTTGCTTGGTGCACCCGCACCGACCCCAGGAGGCACCGACATGGACATCGTCGTACACGAGGCGGACCCCGACGCCGCGGTGCTGGAGTGCAGCGGCCGGCTCAACATGGTCTCCGCACCCACCTTCCGCGAGACCGTGGCCCAGATCGTCAACGGTGGCCGTCCCCGCGTCGTCGTCGAGCTCTCGCGCGTCGAGTTCATGGACTCGTCCGGGCTCGGCGCACTCGTCGGTTGCCTGAAGACCGCCCGGCAGGCCGGCGGCGACCTGCGCATCGCAGCACCGTCGGACCAGGTCGAGATGGTGCTCAAGCTCTCCAACATGGACAAGATCCTCCGCACGTACCCGGACGGGGACGCCGCGGTCACCGACTGGGGATGAGCACCGCGGTGAGCGGGCACAGCATCGACCTGGCGTGTCCGCCGGACGACGTCACGGCGGTGCACACGTTCCTCGCGTCCGTGTGGGCGACCGAGCCGTCCCTGTCCGACGAGGACCGGATGGCGCTCGAACTCGCGCTCGTCGAACTCGCCTCGAACGTCATCGAGCACGCCGCGCGTCCGTCCGGGGTCGCGTGCTCGCTCCGGATCGACGTCGGGCAGGACGCCGTCGAGGCACACCTGACGGACGACGGGGTCCCGGTGCCGGTCGACCCCTCGGCCGCACGGCTGCCCGACGCCCTCGCTGAGAGCGGGCGCGGGCTGGCGCTCGTGCAGATGGTCGTGGACGACCTCCGCTACGAGCGGGTCGACGACCACAACCGGTGGACGGTGCGGCGAGGACGGCGGTAGTCCTCCGGGTCATCGGCGTCGTCCGGGTCGTCCTGGTCATCGGTCGTCCAGGTCATCGGTCGTCCGGGTCATCCGGGTCATCCGGGTCATCTGGGTCGTCCTGGTCATCCGCATCCCGCAGTGACCGAGCCGTTACCCGCAAGGCAACCGGTGCGAGGCCGGGGTTTCCGTACCACCGTGTGACGATCCAGTCGATGAACGTCGAGCCCGACCCCAGGATCCGCTTCGAGACGTCCGGGGTCGACCTCGAGGCGGCGATCCACATGTACCAGGACGCCTACGAGGGCGCCGGGTTCCGCGCGAGCGCGACCGAACGCCCCTTCAGCTACCGGTTCCGCGTCGTCGGCGACGACACGATGTCCTTCCGGTCCACGCGCTTCGACGCCCGCATGGAGGGCGAGGTCGAGACCCGCGACGAGTACGTCGTGATGTGGCTCGCCGACGGCGGTGGGACGGTGGACGTCGGCCGGGACGAGGTCCCCATCGCCCCCGGCACCCCCGTGATGTTCCCGACCGGGCGCCCCTTCGCCTTCGACCTGCACGACGTGCGGCAGAGCCTGGTGCAGTTCGAACGGACGTACCTCGAGGGCATCGCGGCCGAAGAGCACGGCTCCGCTCCCGCGCCCCTCGTGTTCGACCACACGCAGGCGCCGCGGCCGGACGACCTCCGCCGGTGGAACGCCCAGGTGCAGCGGGCCGCGACGACGGTGCTCGGGAACGCCCCGGTGTCACCGCTCGTGCTCGCTGAGGCCGCCCAGGAGACCGCCCGTGCGCTGCTCCGGACGTTCCCGCACACCGTCCTCGGACCGGACGTCACGCTGCCGCAGGGGGCGACGGGCCGGGTCCGTGAGGCCGTCGAGTACATGCACGCCTACGCGCACACCGCGATCTCGACCACCGACGTCGCCGAGCGCGTGGGGTTGAGCATCCGGGGGCTCCAGCAGGCGTTCCAGCGGCAGGTCGGTTCGGCTCCGAACGCGATGCTGCGTGGCATCCGGCTCGACCGCGTGCACGAGGAACTCCAGCGGGCGGCGCCGGGGCAGCTCACCGTCGCCGCGGTGGCGGTGCGTTGGGGCTTCGCGCACCTCGGGCGGTTCTCGGGCGCGTACGCGATGCGGTTCGGCGAGTACCCGCGGGACACGCTGCAGCGCTGATGTCGACGGACTCACTACCTGTCGCCAACTCGGCTCACGAGTCTCGGCGACACCGCCCATTTCTCTCGATCTGACCGAACATCTTGTCGTGGTTTCGACGGCTCGACGGCGGTCTCGGGAGCCGATGGGCTACCGCCCGTCGTCGGCGTCGAAGTCCGTTGCGTCGGTTGCAGCCAGTTGTCGTGAGGGCGCGAGGTTGCTCGTCGTAGGCGCAATCCCTCGGGTGGACCAGGAACATCAAGATCTCAACTACTGACGTTGATGGCCAGCGATGAGTGCACGCACTCGCTGCCACCGACGCCGTTCGATCCAGCTGGCGACTGCGATGAAGACGCTGACCGCCAGGAAGCCGAGCAAAAGGATCCCTGACGTGAGGTTCACGCCGACGAAGGCGACTCCGAACCCGATGAGCGTCGGCCAGATGTTCCGCGCCGATGCTTGCTGCCGACGTGTGAGGAGGTCGACGAGTTCCTCCGAGGATGGAGTGGGCGGCGTCTTCCCGCGCATTTGAGACCGGAGGGCCCGCCGTTGATCGCGATCGAGGAGTGAGATGGGGGTTTGTTCGCCGCTAGCGAGGAAGGGCTCCAAGCCGTCGTGCCGACGTGCCCACAGCCACCCGAACAGCGCGACGGTGAACCCAGCACCGCTGACGATTGCCTTCCACGGCGACGGCTCGAGCGCGGCCAGGGTCGTGCCGAGCGCGAAGAAGACGAGGGTCAGTCCGGTCAGTGCGGCCTGCACTGACGCACGGACAACGATCGGCCCTCGTTCTACAAGTACCCTGGCCTGCTGCGTGGCAGCGACCCAATGCACATTGGATTGCCCCTCGGGGAGGAGAGATTCTCTCGGGTCGCTCACGCGTCGAGCGTACGACCCAGTGGGCGCATCAAATCGACTTTCTCAGAGCAGAGGCGGTACCGCGCAACCCACACTGGCGGCGCCGGCCGGGCGCGAGTTCGTTCGGCGCGAGCCGACGTCGGCAGTGCCGGCGCGAACAAGGAATCGGCGTTGCTGATTACCGCAAAGTCACTGAGGAACCATCGTGTCCGGTGACTGTCCGGCAGTACGGTCCGGGAACAGCCTGACTCGAGGCTGCGAGAAGCCGACCCGAAGGTGACTCCATGGACAACTACGACAAGCGACGGCGTCGCGACTCCGCGTTCAAGAAACAGTTCAGCGCTTCTTCCTGGCCGACCAGGCCGACCCAGGCAGCGCCGCTGTCCGAGTTCTGCCCGAACCGCGACGCTCCCGCCGCTGCGTGCCTCGGTGCGCAAGAAGCGACGTCGGCGGAATCGAGCCGGGGACGGTCTGGCACCAGCACCCCGATCGCACAGCTCCACGGCGCGGCGGAGGCGAGTGCCAAGCGCGCGCACGTCGCTGGCGGCTCGATAGTGAACGGCGGACCCGGGCAAGTCGGTGCTGAGCCAGTCCTGGTCAAGATCGGGATGGCGAGCATGGTGCTGTCCCTTGCTGGCTGGGGAGTCCGGATCGGCTGCGAAGTCGCGCGCACGATCGGCCCGCAATCCATGACGGCCGTGAGGTTGGGCAATCGTGACGTCCGCGACCCAGAGCTCGACGAGCGCGGCGGGTCCAAGAGGCAGGCCGCCTGGGTGCTTACGACGTCCCGGCCTACCGTTGCCGAACCGGCCTCAGAGGAGCAGGCGGCAGACACCATCATCATGCCCATCGTCGGCGATTGTGTGCACTACTGCCGCGGTTCCGGGTATCTCGTCGGGCTGGAGGGTGTCGTCGTCGCGTCTGACGACGGGCAAGCTCTCCCGCCAGGGCTGCGGTTCGTGCAGTTCGAGGGTGAGGAGTGGCCAACAGTCGTCGCGGTGGCAGGTCTGGACCGGATCTAGCTGGCCTTCGTCGCCAGCCGGCTCGCAGCGCTGTTCTGCGTGCTTTGCAGATCGGTGCCGTCTGCGGACCGGGTGCGTGCTTCCGCCTGTCGCCGGTGGAGCTCTGCAGACCAGCCGTCCTGCGCGTCTCGATTCCCGATCGTCAAACGGGCAACGCAGCGCCCCGGAACGAACGACGGCGGCTCGTGCCGGAGATGTCAGCCATCAGCCCCGCAGGAGCTCGAGGACGCCAAGTACGGCGAGAACGACGCCGGCGATGCACCCGAGGATCCCGACCAGCGTCACCGACTGCGCGTACACGCGAACTTTCCCCTCCGCACGGAAGCGGTCGATGGCTGATGCTGCCAGCAGTGTCGCTGCCAGCGCCACGGGGACCGTGGCGATCCATGTGAGGCCGAGACTCAACCCGGCTGCGGTGACGTCGGCGGAACGAGCGTGGAGGAGGCCCCGGCCACGCTCAGCGCCGACGTCGTACGCACCATCAATCGGGGCGGTGTGGACGTAGGTAAGGACGCACGCGAGCATCTGTGCGGCCAGGAGGACAAGAGCGAGGGTCGGCAGGATCCACGCCAACGTCACGCGGCTGCGCAGGACCGGTGTCTCCGTTTGCTCCACGGGCAGAGCCTAGGCGCCGTGATCAGCGCAGTCGTCCGATCACCGATCGGCTACTGCGACACTTGGCTGGGGGATCCAGGGTTTCGTCGACGGAGCAATGGTGAGCATCCAGGAAGATTCGAGCTGCAGCGCCCAGATCAGCCCAGCAGCCCTCCGGGGCAAGGGGTGGGGAACGGTCCGCGGGCGCCATCCGGACACCTTGGGACGACCGTGACAGCATTCAGCAGGCTTAGGCTGCAGGAGTGCGTGCAGCCGACATCCCTCTCATCCTCGGCCTTGTCATGGTCGTTGGTGGGCTGGCATGTGTGCCCGCGGTCGTCAAGCGGGCCCGAACCCGCCCCGCGCCGAGCCCTAATCAACGCCTGACCATCGTCGGACTCGCAGTGTTAGCAATGGTGATGGGCGCCGCTATCCTGCAGCTCTCTCGGTGAAGGCTCGGCTACCGGGACAACCAAGCACTCGCAGAAGAAGGCTTCCTCGAGTATCGTCCCGCCCATGTCCGATCCATCAGCAGACCAGCGGCGATGGCGAGTACGCGCGTTGTTCGTCGGCATCGCGGCTCTTGCCCTAGGTCTCGTCGCCCTAGTGACCCAAACACTAGCCCTCGTGATAGTTGGCGTTGTCATGATCTTGGGCGGAGCGTTGATGGTGATCGGATCGGTTCTGGGACTCGTTCGAGGAGCGAAGCCGATGCGCTGAGGGGTCGGTCACCGACCGCCTTACAAGAGGCCGGCGGACGCGGTCAGGGAACCCGTCGCCGTCTCGCTTGACGATCCCCTACTGAGACCGCCTGAGCAGCCGCAAGTAGATCGTCACGCGCCATCCAGCCGAAGCTGCCAGGACGAACATCAGAACGGCAAGCCAAGTCGAACCGGTCGGCGACAGGATTTCGGCGAACCCGACGACTAAGCAGGCGATGCCCGCGACGAGTGCAGCAACCAGCGCGATGCGAGTACTTCGTCCGGCTCGTCGCTGCGTGTCGCTCATAACCACGAGCTAACTCGCTCACGCCCGTTGAGGGATGGGCTACCGGACAGCCGCGGAGGGACGAGGCGAGGTGGGGGAGAGCGCGATCTCGGCGCCTACACCGTCGAACCAGCACATCTAATCCGTGATCGGGGCGGCCGACGCCTCGAACTTCCCACTGGCAGCGACGATGTCGAGTGCGTGAGTGAGTACCTGAAGATCCTCGATCGTTTCAACGTCGGTCACCTTGCCCCACTTCAGTGTCATGAACTGGAAGACCGTATTGCTGTAGACCTCGCCGCCGGGGAGTGGGCCGCGAACGCCCGAGCGCACCGCTATGCGCGTGCGCCATGGGCCGCCATGCACGATCACCTCGTGGATGGTGAACTGGGCTCCCGGAAGCAGATCACCCAGCCTCTCCCACCACCGGACCATCGCGTCCCGAGACGTTCGCCGTCCACCGAGAGCGTGCTCGCCGTGGAAGTGATAAATAAAAGGGTCGCCCAGCCCGTTTACCATCTCCATATAGTCGCCGGCGTTGATTTGGTCGAAGACCGACCGAACCTTCGCTTCAACTATGCGCGAGTAAATCACGGTGCCCTCCCCCTGCAGTTCGGAGCCCGGTTCGGGCAGCCCTACCATCCGATGCTCGCCAGCCCGCCGTCACACCCTGCATCCTCATGCGATCAGTCTGCCTCACGGGTCAGAGCAGAACCGCTACTCCCGTCCGGTAAACGATCGGCTACCGGACGGTTCGCAGTCCGCTGACGCAGTGCGAACTGTGACGGTGCGAGCATTCCACCGCACCTCGGGTTCTGGCATTGTCGAGCCGTGCGCCCGTCGACGATCCTCCTCGCCGCCATCACAGTCGTCTTCGGCGCCGCGACGATCGTCCTCGCGGTCTTGATCGGCACCGACGAGGGACGGGCCCTGTCCACCGAGCTCCGTCTCGGCATTCTCATCACGTTCGGGTTCGGCGTCGCCTGCGTCACCACCGAGGTCAACCACCGCCGGCGGGCGCGCTTACAGCAGAAGGCCGAGACCCATCCCGGCACCGTGTTCGTCACCGCACACGCGACAGAATCGACGGCCGCCGACCTCACGGCCTGGTGCCCCAGACTGCGCGTCTGGTTCCCGTGCGACCTCGGCTTCGACCGGACGGGCATCACGAGCTGGTCGACGCGCAACGACGGGCAGGGAACACCGATCGCCCTCCGTTCAGAGGTACTCGGCTTCGACGTGTTCAGGGAGCCCACGCCGCGCGGTGTCGCATATCGATGGGGGATCGTGGTCCGCCTCGCACCCAGGACGTTGGGTCCCGGAGCGGTCCACCTGTGGGTGGCCGACGACCAGCCGGCGCAGGACGAGTACGCGATGCGCCGGACGATCAGCCGGATCGAGTCCGCGCTCGGCATGGGCCGCTGACCAAGCCCGTGCGGTACCGGCGACTCCGAGCCATGGGGTCTACCGCTAGAGGCGGTCAGCCCGTCCGAAAACGGATCGGCTGTCGAGGCATCTCGCGTTGCTTCCGGTCCTGGGGAGCTCCTCGTCGTCGCTAGGCTCCAACGGATGTCTCCCAACCCGTTCGGCGAGGTTCCGGCCCTGCCCGTCGCTTTTGCTGTCGGTGTCGTCGTCTTCGTCGTCCAGTTGGTTCTCCTCCTTCGGGGAAGGCGTCTCAGCTGGCCCCGCGCTGCCGTCGGGCGCGTTGGCGCTTGGTGTCGTCGTCAGCAAGATGCGGCAAGTAGTCCCCGCTTCCCGTCCGGTGCCGTCGGAGCTCGCGGCTGATCGTTGACGGGTGCCGGCCCAGACGGACGCTGATCTGGCGGATCGAGAGTCCCAGTCGGTGGAGGTCGGCGATCTGGAGTCGTTCCCGCAGCTCGAGGTAGCGTCCGACCGCTGCCGTTGCGGTCGGTGTGAGCGATGGGATGCGGTAGCCGGCTCGTTGTCGTATCCGGGTGCCGGAGCGTCGGGTCCTGCGAAGCAGTTTGCAGGCGTCGGTATTGCTCATGCCCTGACGCATCAGCTGCCAGTACTCGTCCTCAACGTCACGGACCTTCCGGCCTCGCCGCGTCGTCGTCAGGGCGAGGTCAGCAACCCGCGCCGACGCTGCCAGCGCCTTCCGCAGCGCCGCCGTGGCAGCGCTGTGGTCAGGGCGGATCCGGCTCTGCCGTTCCCGTTCGAGCAGGTCAGCACGCTTGACGCTCAGCCGACGCGTGACGGCGACAGACGCGACGGAGCTTCCCTCCCGGAGCTCGTCGAATCGAAGCCGCAGGAGCCGGTAGCCGGTCGCGCGGCCCAGCCCGGATTCCACCGCGGCACCTTCGACGGATGCGCCCGCGTGGAACGCCGACCAGAACCGGTCCTCGACGCTCCGCTCGACACGCAGATGGTGTCGATTGGTGAGGTTCAGGCGTGCTTCCCAGGAGGCCACACGACTGCTGCTCACACCGATGATCTCCAGCGCCGCCGCAGGGTCGGAACCGGAACGGCGGAGCTGCAGATACCGCTCGCGCAGGAACCGATACCCGGTCTCCTTACTGAGACCGGCGATTCGGCGGAGGGTTTGAGACCTCGTCCCTCCCGGATCAGGGCGAGGAACCGGACAGCTTGTGGTGACGACAGGGACAGGTGCACGCGGAACACCTCGGAGGAAGGTGTTGCGTCGATCAATTGAATCCGGGGCACGTCATGCGGACGCGTCCCACGAGTTGACCGACGTTCGCGTTGAGTGGCGGACCGACGCGCCCCAAGCTCGTGATAGCCGGCGACAATTTCGACGAAAAGGAGACAAGTTGCGTGCGCGGCGACAGCTGACGCCGCGGCGCACCGTGCAAGCGCCCCGCTACGCTTCGATCGTGCGCAGACCTCGACCGTGGGTGATCGTCCCCGGGATCTGGAACTCCGGCCCCGACCACTGGCAGTCCCGTTGGCAGGCCGAGCGGGAAACCGCGGGCACCGACCAGGTCGTCCGGATCGGCCCGGCGTCGTGGAGCGACCCGGACCCCGCGGACTGGAGCGCGGCGATCTCCCGCGCGGTGGCCTCCTGCGACGAACCCCCGGTGCTCGTCGCGCACAGCCTCGGGGTCCTGGCGGTCGCCAGCTGGCTCCGGGAGGCTGCGCACCCGTCAGTCGAGGGTGAAACCACCGTTGGGCCGTCGGCCGCCGGCGCCTTCCTCGTCGCCCCACCGGACCCCGCCGGGCCCGGGTTCCCGGCGGCTGCCGCGGGCTTCGCCGCACCGGACACCCGCACGAGCCTCCCCACACGGATGGTCGTCAGCGACGACGACCCGTACTGCTCGGCGGACCGCGCGATCGGGTTCGCCCGGACGCTCGGATCGAGCGTCCTGCGCGTCGGTGCGCTCGGGCACGTCAACGTCGACAGCGGCGTCGGAGCGTGGGCCGCGGGACGGGCGCTGCTCGAGGAGTTCGAGCGCGGGCTCTGACCGGGGCGCACCGGGCTCGACACGCCGTTCACGTTCGGGGCGATACACCAGCGACTGCTGCGACACACCGCGGATGTCCGCGGAGATGAGCGTTGCGATATTTATCCTTCGGACATGGAAACGCAGTCCGGTGCACGCACACCCCTCGTCGACCCGTTCGGTCGCGAGGTCGAGGAGTGGCTCCGGGACGCCCCGGCGACGCGCGCTCCGTACTTGGCGGACCTCGTGGTCCCGCCGGTCACCGGCCCCGTGCAGCGACCGGACGCAGCGTCGGACGCCGCAGCGTCGGACGCCGCAGTCGAGAGCGCCACGGCAGTCGCCGAGCCCTCCGTCGCCGAGCCGAGCGTCGTCGCCGCCGTCACCGCGCCCACCTCCACTCCGTCCGACGAGTCAGCGTTCCGTCGACCCCGCGACCGCGCCCGGCACGCCGCCGTCTGCGCGCCCTCGTTCCCGGAACCGCCGGAGCGCATCGCCCTCCGTCTCGAGGACCTCGCCGTCGAGGTCTCAGCATCCACCGGCCGCACCACCATCGAGCGCATCGTGCTGCTCGAGGACGAGGTGCGTCGCCGCGACGAGGACCTCGCACGCCTCGCCGCGTGGGAGGCCACCGTCGCCGGCATCAGCGACCCCGAGCTCGAGGCCGCCCGCGGTTTCGCCCACACCGTCTTCGCCGACCTGCTCGCCGACGCCGCCCTCGAGGCCGATCGACGCGAGCGGGCCGCTGCTCGCCGTGCCGCCACCGGGAGCGTCGCCGTCGTCCTCCCGCCCGCTGCCGACTCGATCGTCCGCCCCGCTGCCACCCCCGTCGTCCAGCCCACGCCTGCCGCACCGGTCCTCGTGGAGCCCACCGTGGTCGAGGTGACCGACCTCGTCGACGCGAGCGACGCGCCCGGAACGGCGACCACGCCGGAGCGTGACGTGCCCGTCCGTCCGGTGCTGTCCCTCCCGGTCGTCTCACCGGTGTCCGCGAACACGCGACCCACCCCGCTCATCCAGCCCGCCACCGGACCGACGGTCATCGACCGTGCCGCGTTCGCCGCGGCGCTCACCGCGCACGACGGTGCCACCGCGAGCACCCCCGTGGTCCTGCCCGAGGCCGTGTCGGTCCCCGCGGCTGCGAGCACGTCGGACCGGACGGACGACGGCACCGTCGCTACCGAGCCGGTCGAGCCCGCCGAGCAGCCCACTGCCGGCTGGTGGTCGCGGTTCATCGCCCGCATGCTGCAGGCGTTCGGTCGTCGCTGATCGCTCTCCACAGGCTCGTGTCCGGCGCGGTTCCGTCCACAGGGGCCGCTCGGGCCGCAGTGGTCTCGGTAGACTGACGGGATGCCGACGCTCCGCGAAATCCAGGCCGTGATCGAAGACCTGTGGCCCGCTGCCGGGGCCGAGTCGTGGGACGCCGTCGGGCTCGTCGCCGGCGATCCCGACCAGGCCGTCGAGCACATGCACCTCGCCGTCGACGCCGTCCCCTCGACCGCCCGCGAAGCCGTCGACCTCGGCGCGGACCTGCTCCTGACGCACCACCCGCTGCTCCTCCGCGGCGTCACGACCATCGCCGAGTCGACGTACAAGGGCAGCGTGCTCACCACGCTCGTCCGCGGCGGGACCGCGCTCGTCGCGGCGCACACCAACGCCGACGTCGTGACGACCGGCACCTCGGCAGTGCTCGCCGACCGGCTCGGCCTCACCGACCAGCAGCCGATCGAGCCCGGCGCCGACCCGTCGACCGGCATCGGGCGGGTCGGCACCCTCGCCGAGCCGACGACCCTCGGCGCCCTCGCCCGCGCACTCGTCGACCTGCTGCCGGGCACCGCCACAGGTGTCCGCGTGTCGGGCGACTTCGACCAGCCGATCCGGACCGTCGCGCTCTGCGCCGGCGCCGGCGACGCGTACCTCCGGCACCCGGCCGTCCTGAGCGCCGACGTCTACGTCACGAGCGACCTCCGCCACCACCCGGCGTCGGAGTTCCGCGAGCAGGCGCTCCTCGGCGGCGGCCCGGCCCTCATCGACACGTCGCACTGGGCGACCGAGTGGCTCTGGCTCGACGTCGCCGCCGAGCAGTTGCGCCGGACGACCGGGGTGCGCGTGACCGTCAGCGACCTCCGGACCGACCCGTGGGACTTCGCCGTCCTGCCGGCAGCCGAACCCCATTCCGCCGCACCCCGCTCGGCAGAACCCGACGCCGAACCCCACGCGGCCGAACCCGACGCCGCCGAATCCGATCCCGACGCCGCGTCCGACGACGCCGTCCCCACCACCACTGAAGGAGCCTGACCATGAAGGCAGCACCCGAGGACCAGGTCATCCTCCTCGACGTCCAGCGACTCGACAACGACGTCACCCGGATTGCCCACCGGATCACGTCCCTGCAGAAGGGCGACCGGCTCACCGAGCTGAGCACGAAGGCCGCCGGACTGCGCGCCTCGCTCGCGGCGGCGACCGGCAACGTCGAGGACGCCGAGCGCGAGCTCGCACGGCTCGAATCCGACACCTCGACCGCACAGGCACGCGTCGAGCGGGACACCACGATGCTCCAGCACGTCTCGAGCGCCAAGGACGCGGCGGGCCTCCAGAGCGAGCTCGAGTCGCTGCAGCGCCGCATCGGGGACCTCGAGACCGGCGAGCTCGAGGTGATGGAGCAGCTCGACGTCTTCCGCGCACGGGTCGGCGACATCGAGGCCCAGCTCGCCGACGTCGAAGCCGCCCGCTCCGGGCTAGTCGCCGAGCGGGACGCCGAGATCGCACGCCTCGAGGCCGACCGCGAGTCGGCGGTGCAGAGCCGAGCGAGCGTCGCGGCGAAGGTGCCCGCGGACCTCCTCGACCTCTACGACCGGCAGCGTGCCCGGTACGGCTTCGGGGCGTCGCTCCTGCAGGGCGGGGTGTCCACCGCGTCCGGTGTGACCCTCACCAACTCGGACCTGCAGACCATCCGGCGCGCAGCGCCGGACGACGTCGTGCTCTGCCCCGACAGCGACGCGATCCTGGTGCGCACGGCGGAGTCCGGGCTCTAGACGCACCACCACACGGCCTGGAGGCGCGGTGCCAGCTGGCACCGCGCCTCCAGGCCGTCTGTGGTCGCGCCTGCGCGCGGGGCGCGACCCGGCGGCGCGACTCGGCGGCGCGACGCTCTGACGCAACCCGGCGGAGCGACCCTCTGGTGCGAGGTTCCGTGTCCGGTGCGAGGTGCGTGCCGCCGCACCGAGTACGGAACCTCGCACGGGAACGCGGCGACGCGGGTGCCGGACGCGCGGCGCCGCGTCGGGCGTGTGTGCGAATGGGCCGGCCGTACGCCGGGTTCTGTCCCGCCACTTGCGCGGCGGTGACGGCCATCTCTCTCGGACCGACGTTGCCGTCGGCCTCCAGCGGTCTACCCGAGGACTCGGCGAGCAGCCTCGACGTCCTCTGTCTGACCTTGCTCCGGGCGAGGTTTACCGAGCGGATCCGGTCACCCGGACCCCTGGTGGTCTCTTACACCACCGTTTCACCCTTACCGACGTTGCCGCCGGCGGTCTGCTTTCTGTGGCACTGTCTCGCGGATTGCTCCGGGTGGGTGTTACCCACCGCCCTGCTCTGTGGAGCCCGGACGTTCCTCGGCACTCCCGGGGGAGTGACGCGACCGTCTCACCGACCCATTCGCGTCCCCGAGTCTAGCGGTGTGCGCGGCGGGCGGGTCGTGCGCGTCGTGCGCGGCGGGCGGGTCGTGCGCGTCGTCGATGGGTCCAGGACGCCGCCGAGATCGCACTTGCGCGGTCGAGCGTGCCGGCGGAACGCGCCGAAGTGCGATCTCGGCGGAAACCGGGCCGGGCCGGGCCGGGCCGGTCGGCGCCGGCGACCTGCGTCAGGCGCTGCGCGCGGCCAAGACCGCGGCGCCGATGATGCCCGCGTTGTTGCGGAGCGTCGCCGGAATGATGCCCGCCTGGAGGTCGAGCAGGGGAAGGAACTCCTCGTACTGCTTCGACACGCCGCCGCCGACGACGAAGAGCTCGGGGGAGAGCAGCGCCTCGAGCGTGGAGTAGTACTTCTGCAGCCGCTTCGCCCAGTGCTTCCACGACAGGTCGTCACGCTCCTTCGCGGCGAACGAGGCGCGGGACTCGGCGTCGTGGCCCTCGATCTCGAGGTGCCCGAGCTCGGAGTTGACGATGAGCACACCGTCGTTGATGAGCGCGGTGCCGATCCCGGTGCCCAGGGTGGTGACGATGACCAGCCCGTCCTTGCCCTTCGCCGCGCCGAACTGCTGCTCGGCGAACCCGGCGGCGTCGGCGTCGTTGACGAAGTGGATGGAGCGGCCGAGCTCCTTCTCGAACAGCGCCTCGGCCTCGAAGCCGATCCACTTCTTCGACACGTTCGCCGCGGACATGGTCTTGCCGTCACGGACGATGGCGGGGAAGCACACGCCGACGGGGACGTCCGCCGCGGGGGCGAGCTCCTCGAGGATGGACGCGGTCACGGCCACGATGTCCTGCGGCTTCCCGCCCTCCGGGGTGGCCTTCTTGATCCGGTCGGTCGTGAGTTCACCGGTGGTGACGTCGACGATCGCGCCCTTGATGCCCGTACCGCCGATGTCGACGCCGACTGCGAGGGAGGTCATGTGTGTGCCTTTCGGGGGTGGGATCAGGAGACGGTGAGGAGTTCCGCGCCGCGCTCGGTGACGACGAGGGTGTGTTCGAACTGCGCGGTCCAGGACTTGTCGCGGGTGGACACGGTCCAGTCGTCGGACCAGATGTCGGCCTCGATCCCACCGAGGGTCAGCATCGGCTCGATGGTGAACACCATCCCGGGCTCGATGACGTCGTCGAAGCGTGGCGCGTCGTAGTGCGGGATGATCAGCCCGGAGTGGAACGCGCGGCCGACGCCGTGCCCGGTGTAGTCGCGGACGACCCCGTAGCCGAAGCGCTTCGCGTACGCCTCGATGGCCCGGCCGATGACGTTCACCTGGCGGCCGGGGGCGACGGCGCGGATGCCGCGGCGCAGCGCTTCTTCGGTCCGCGTCACCAGGTCGGCGACCTCGGGGGACGCCTGGCCGACGATGAACGTGCGGTTCGTGTCCCCGTGCATCCCGTCCTTGTAGGCGGTGATGTCGATGTTGACGAGGTCGCCCGCCTGCAGGACGGTGTCGTCGGGGATGCCGTGGCAGATGACCTCGTTGAGGCTGGAGCAGAGCGACTTGGGGTAGCCGCGGTAGCCGAGCGTCGAGGGGTAGGCGCCGTGCGAGACGATGAACTCGTGGCCGATGCGGTCGAGCTCGTCGGTGGTGACGCCCGGCCGGATGGCCTCGCCGACGGCGTCGATGGCCTGCGAGGCGATGCGGCCCGACGTCCGGATCCGCTCGACCTCGTCCGGGGTGTACGTGTCGCCGTGGCCGAGTTCGTCCGGCTCGGCCCGACCGACGTACTCCGGACGCTCGATGTCCTTCGGGACGGTGCGCTGCGGGGAGATGCGGCCGGCGGTCAGGTGTCCGTGTTCGTCCCGGGGCATGCGGACCACTCTAGTCAGGAGAGCAGGCACGAGCGGACGCGGCGGTGGCCACCCCGCCGCACGCCACCGGACCCCGTCCGCCCCCACGGGTACGTTTGGCGGCATGAGCGACGAACGCATCGAGTCCCAGTGGTGGTTCAACGAGAAGACCCAGGCCGTCGAGCAGGGCCCGCAGTCCCCGCAGCGCGACCGCATCGGCCCGTTCGACACCCGCGAGGACGCGCAACACGCCCTGGACCGGATCAAGGCGAACAACGAGCGTTGGGACGGCGAGGACCAATAGGCTGTACGGACGGCCGTCGACCGGCCGGAAGCACACGGAAAGGGCGTGCATGGACAAGCAGACGGACTTCGTGCTCCGCACCATCGAGGAGCGGGGCATCAAGTTCATCCGACTCTGGTTCACGGACGTCATCGGGACACTGAAGTCGGTGGCGATCGCCCCGGCCGAGGTCGAGGGTGCCTTCGCCGAGGGCATCGGGTTCGACGGCTCCGCGATCGAGGGACTCACCCGCTCGTACGAGGCGGACGTCCTGGCGCACCCGGACCCCTCGACGTTCCAGATCCTGCCGTGGCGTGGGGAGATCGACCCCACCGCGCGGATGTTCTGCGACATCACGACCCCGGACGGCCAGCCCGCCGTCGCCGACCCGCGGAACGTGCTGAAGCGCACGCTGGCCCGGGCGAGCGAGCGCGGCTTCACGTTCTACACGCACCCCGAGATCGAGTTCTACCTGCTGAAGAGCCGTGACTGGAAGGACGGCGGCCCGCAGCCCGTCGACCGTGCCGGCTACTTCGACAACGTCCCCGGCGGCAGCGCGCACGACTTCCGTCGCCGGTCGGTCCGCATGCTCGAGGACCTCGGCATCTCGGTGGAGTTCAGCCACCACGAGGCAGGTCCCGGCCAGAACGAGATCGACCTCCGCTACGCCGACGCGCTGACGATGGCGGACAACATCATGACCTTCCGCACGGTCGTGAAGGAAGTCGCGATCGAGCAGGGCGTCTACGCGACGTTCATGCCGAAGCCGATCTCCGGCCAGCCGGGCTCCGGCATGCACACGCACGTGTCGCTGTTCGAGGGCGACCAGAACGCCTTCTACGAGGCCGGCGGCCAGTACCAGCTCTCCGACACCGCGAAGCACTTCATCGCGGGCGTCCTCAAGCACGCTCCGGAGATCACGGCGGTCACGAACCAGTTCGTGAACTCGTACAAGCGTCTCTGGGGTGGCGACGAGGCCCCGTCCTTCGTGACGTGGGGCCACAACAACCGCTCGGCACTCGTCCGCGTGCCGCTGTACAAGCCGAACAAGGGCCAGTCCTCGCGCATCGAGTACCGCGGCATCGACTCGGCGGCGAACCCGTACCTGGCGTACTCGTTGCTCCTCGCCGCTGGGCTGAAGGGCATCGAGGAGGGCTACGAGCTCCCGCCCGAGGCCGAGGACAACGTCTGGAGCCTCACGGACGCCGAACGTCGCGCCCTGGGGTACAGCCAGCTGCCGGCGAGCCTCGACCACGCCCTGAGCCTGATGGAGGACTCGGAGCTCGTGGCGGAGACGCTCGGCGAACAGGTCTTCAACTTCGTGCTGCTCAACAAGCGCCAGGAGTGGAAGCGGTACCGCGACCAGGTCACGCCGTTCGAGCTCGACACGAACCTCGGCGCCCTGTAGGTCCCACGGCGAGCACCACGGCATGACGAGCAGGACGACGACGTCGCGTTCCGAGTTGGCCCGGTTGGGCTTCGCGGAGCTGTCGGAGAGCCTGCAACGGATCGCCGACCTGGAGGCGCGGTTCGGCCCCGACCTGCGGGTGCCGGTCAGCGATCTCCCGGCCTTGTGGGAGTCCACGGCCGATCCCGACGGCGCACTCCGCGCGCTCGAGCGGCTGCTCGAGCGCGCGCCGGACGAGCTCCGTCCGGTGCTCGCGGACGGCGCCGCCACCGAGCGTCTGGTGCGCCTGCTCGGCGCGTCCGTCGGGTTGGGCGAGTTCCTGCACCGACGGCCGGCCGAGATCGCGCTGCTCCTCGAACCGGTCACCGAGCCGTGGTCGCAGGACCGGTACACCGAGTCCCTGCTCGCCGCGATCGACGGCGCCACGGGCGAGGACGCGCGGCTCCGACTGCGGGTCCGGTACCGGCGACACCTCGCGCAGATCGCCCTGTTCGACGTGCTCGGCGTCTCGCCGACCGAGGCCTTCCCGGCCGTCGCCGCCGGCCTCGCCGATCTCGCCGGGGCGGCGCTCGAGGCGGCCGTCGACGTCGCCCGACGCGAGGTCCCCTTCCCGGCGGCCGACGTCGCCGCGACACCGCTCGCCGTCATCGCGATGGGCAAGGCGGGCGCGCGGGAGCTCAACTACGTCAGCGACGTCGACGTCATCTTCGTGACCGAACCGACGGCGGACGTCGGCACCGACCGTGCCGTGCTCATCTCGACCCGTCTGGCGATCGCGGCGACGCACGCCATCACCGACCTCGCCGCCGAACCCGCGCTGTGGGAGGTCGACGCGGCCCTCCGACCGGAGGGCAAGGACGGTGCGCTCGTCCGGACGCTCGACTCGCACGTCGCGTACTACGAGCGCTGGGCGAAGGCGTGGGAGTTCCAGGCCCTCCTCAAGGCCCGTCCGATCGCGGGCTCGGCCGACCTGGGGGAGCGCTACGCGGCCGCGGTCGCTCCGTTCGTCTGGAACTCGGCGACGCGTCCGGGGTTCGTCGAGTCCGTGCAGCGGATGCGCGAGCGGGTGACCGAGCACATCCCCGACGGCGAGGTCGACCGGCAGCTGAAGCTCGGCCCCGGTGGTCTGCGGGACGTCGAGTTCACCGTCCAGCTGCTCCAGCTCGTGCACGGCCGCGACGACGAGTCGGTGCGGGTGCGGTCGACGCTCGAGGCGATGGACGCCCTGACGGACGCCGGGTACGTCGGCCGACCCGAGGCCGCACGCTTCGGCCCCGACTACGCGCTCCTCCGGGTGTTGGAGCACCGTATCCAGCTCCGCCGGCTGCAGCGCACGCACCGCATGCCCTCCGACGAGGAAGAGCTGCGGGTGCTCGCGCGCTCGAGCGGTCTCGCGAAGTCGGCGGCGGCCCTGGAGACCCGCTGGCGCGCCGTGAAGCTCGAGGTCCGGGGCCTGCACGAGCGCCTCTTCTACCGGCCGCTGCTGTCCGCGGTGGCCGCGAGCGACGGCGAGATCGTCCTCACCAGCGACCAGGCCGTCGACCGCCTCGGGGCCATCGGCTTCGCGGACCCGGCCGGCGCGCTGAGCCACATCCGCGCGCTGACCCAGGGCACGAGTCGTCGTGCGGCGATCCAGCGGAACCTGCTGCCGGTGCTGCTGCGCTGGATGGCCGAGGGACCCGCACCGGACCGCGCACTCCTCGCCTTCCGCCGGCTGAGCGACACCCTGGGGGAGTCGAGCTGGTTCCTCCGGATGCTCCGCGACTCGTCGGGGGCGGCGCACTCGCTCACCACGGTGCTGTCCGAGTCGGCGTTCCTGTCCGGGCTGCTCGAGCGCTTCCCCGAGGCAGTGGCGTGGCTCGACGAGCCCGAGACCCTGCTCCGCCCACGCCCGATCGAGTCCCTGCTCGCCGAGGTCACGGCCGTCACCGGTCGGCACGGGGACGACGTCGCCGGGGCGGCTGCGCTCGTCCGGTCCGCCCGGCGCCGTGAGACGCTCCGGCTCGGCATGGCCGCGGTCCTCGGGAACCTCGACGTCGACGCGCTGGGCCCGGCGCTGAGCGACGTCACCGAGGCGACGCTCACCGGCGTGCTGGCCCTCGCACGACGGGACGCCCCGGCCGGCCTGGAGTTCGGCGTCATCGCGATGGGACGTTACGGCGGGCGCGAGCTCGGTTTCGGTTCCGACGCCGACGTCCTCTACGTCTACCGCGCCGGGGGCGACATCCCCTCCGAGGACGCCTCGCGAGCGGCACAGACCATCGTGCGCGAACTGACCCGGTTGACCGACGACACGATCCACCCGCTCGACCTCGACATCGACCTCCGGCCCGAGGGGAAGAACGGCCCGGTGGTCCGCACCCTCGACTCGTACGGGGCGTACTACGCGCGCTGGTCGCTGACGTGGGAGGCCCAGGCGCTCCTCCGGGCCCGTGGCGCCGTGGGGGACCAGCAGCTCCTCCGTGACTTCGAGCACCTCGCCGACCGCACCAGGTACCCGGAGCAGATCGACGACCTGCAGGTGCGCGAGGTCCGACGGATCAAGGCCCGGGTCGAGTCGGAGCGGCTGCCCCGCGGGGCCGATCCGGCGCGGCACCTCAAGCTCGGCCGCGGGTCCCTCAGTGACGTGGAGTGGTTCGTGCAGCTCCTGCAGCTCCAGCACGCGCTGACGATCCCGGGGCTCCGGACGACCTCGACGCTCGAGGCGCTCGACGCGGCGACGGAGGCCGGCCTCGTCGGCGCCGAGGACGCCGAGCGGCTCGGGGCGGCGTGGCGGTTCGCCTCCCGGACGCGGAGCGCGCTCGTGCTGTGGTCGGGCAAGACCACCGACGTGCTCCCGGTGGACCGCGTCCAGCTGGAAGGGATCGCACGGTTGATGGAGTACCCGCCGGGGTCCGCGTCGGAGCTCGAGGACGACTACCTCGGCGTCACGCGCCGCGCCCGCCAAGTGTTCGAGCGCGAGTTCTACGGCGCCTGACCGGCGCCGCAGCAGGGCGGACCTGCGCCCGACCGGCGCGCCGACTGGCCCCCGATCGGTGCCGCCGCCAGCCCCGCGACACGCCCGGGACGACGTGTCTCGCGCGTCGTGGACACGTCCCCGCGGGTGAATTCCCCGTGACGGATCCCGTCCCCCGTTCCGAAACCGGTGTACCCCGACAAGTGTCGCGAACACGGTCGTTACCGGAGCGTGACCGACCGCGTCCGCCCTACCGGACCGAGCGCCCCTGCGGACCCGCGCCACGCCCGACGGCAGCGCCCTGAACAGGGCTTTCGAGTCGAGCCGAGCCGCGCCTCCAGGCCTTCCCGAACCCTCCACGTGCGCGACGGAGCGGTCCATCCGGTCCACCGGAGTGCTGTCAGCAGCAGTGCGGACAAGCAGGCCGCCCCGAGAGGGGGACCGCGATGTACCCCGTAACGTGCCCGTAACGCCCCCGCACGGGGGCCATGTTGCGCGGGGCATCACGTTTCTGTCTCAATGGCCTCACCCGAACGCCCCTGGTTCCCCGATGAAGCGGAATCTCCACCTCGAACGTTGAAGCAGGGATCAGTGTTCACCTTCATTCTGCAGATCAGGCAGATGGTCGACGGGCACCCCGAGTTCTACCTCTTCGCCGTGTACTCCGCGGTCATCTGGTTGCTCTGGTTGCTCAAGGTCGTCCTGTCCGCCCGCTACCGCCCCTACACCGGCACCTACACCGGGACCACGAGCGTCGTCGTCCCCGTCGTGGACGAACCGATCGACCTCTTCCGCGACGTGATCGGCCGCATGGTCGAGCAGGGTCCCGGCGAGATCATCGTCGTCATCAACGGCGCGAAGAACGCCGCGCTCGAGAAGGTCTGTGACGAGTTCGCCCCCCTCGTCCGCTGGACCCACACGCCCATCCCGGGCAAGCGCAACGCCGTCAAGGTCGGCACCGAGATGTCCAACGGGGACATCACCGTGCTCGTCGACTCCGACACGGTGTGGACGCCCGGCGCGCTCGAGGAGCTCCTCAAGCCGTTCGCCGACGCCTCCGTCGGTGGTGTCACCACCCGTCAGCGCATCCTCGAGCCCGAGCGCAGCTGGATCACCCGCTGGGCGGACTGGCTGGAGAACTCCCGCGCGCTCTACTCGATGCCCGCGCAGAGCGTCCTCGGTCAGATCGGCTGCCTGCCCGGGCGCACGATCGCCTTCCGCCGCGACATCCTCGTGCGGGTCATGGACCGCTTCATGCACGAGAAGTTCATGGGCGTGTTCCTCGAGGTGTCCGACGACCGGACGCTCACGAACCTCACGCTCAAGGAGGGGTACCGCACCGTCTACCAGTACACGTCGCTGGTCTACACGGACGCTCCGCTCCAGGTGAAGAAGCTCTTCAAGCAGCAGCTCCGCTGGGCCCGTGGATCGCAGTACAACACGCTCCGCATGCTCCCGTGGATGATCGGCCACGCGCCGATCCTGGCGCTGTTCTTCCTCACCGACATCATCCTGCCGTTCATGCTCTTCGGCGTGATCGCGGGATGGATCTACCGCGGCCTCACCGGGCAGGGCGAGAACCTCTACGAGGGGATCCTGCAGCAGTACGGCTTCTCGACCGGCTTCATCTACGTGGCCGCGCTCATGGTGGTCTCGTCGGTGCTCAGCATGGCGATCCGTCAGATGCGTCACCTCGCCGAGAAGCCGAGCGACTTCTTCCGGTTGCCGATGTTCATCATCGTGTCGACGTTCTTCCTCATGCCGATCCGTCTCCTCGGCTTCTTCCGCCTGGCGCACGCGTCCGGCTGGGGGACCCGTGCCGGTGCCTACGCCGGCGGGCCGATGGAGGAGGACCCGTCCGACGCCGTCCAGCCGGCGGCCTTCGGCACCCGGACGCCGGTGAGCCCCATCGACGCAGCGCCGACGGGCCCCATCGACGCAGCGCCGACGGGTCACGTCGGCACGGCTCCGGTCGGTGCGTCCGGTGACCAGCGCTCCGTCGACCGCGCGTTCGACGAGCTCTTCGGCCCGGACGCCACCACCAACTCCACCGCCACGGTGCTCGCGACCCGCCGGTCCGCGGCGCAGGCAGCGCCGGTCACCGCCGCGTCGGCGGGCCCGCAGCAGTCGTCCGCCCCCGCCCGCGTCCGCCGGTACAACCCGTACGCAGCGATCCCGTACTGCATCGGCATCGCGATCTTCGTCCTGGAGGCCTTCCTCATTGTCTGACCTCATCCGCTCCTCAGGTGCCTGGTGGGCCCAGTCCAGCCGGCACGCCCGACTCACCGCGATCGGCACCACCGCGATCGTGCTCGTCCTCGGGCTCATCACCTGGAACGTCTGGGTCTCCCCGTCGGGGTCCGTGTCGACCGCGGTCCACCAGGCCCTCGGCGTCACCCCGCCGAAGAAGAAGATCTCGGCCGCCGAGCTCCAGGCGAAGCTCACGGCCGCCCAGAAGGAGATCTGGTCGCTCGAGGGCAAGCTCGACTCCTCGTCCGCCCAGGCCGGGTCGCGTGGCGACCAGATCACGCAGCTCAAGGCGCAGATCGCGTCGCTCCAGTCCCAGCTCGGTGCAGCATCGGGCGGGTCGGGAGGCGCGGCCTCCTCCGACGGATCGGGTTCCGGTGTGAACGCGGCCGGCTCCAAGGGCTCCGGTTCCGGCAACGGGTCCGGCTCGGGCAACGGTTCGGGCAACGGGTCCGGCAACGGCTCGGGCTCGGGATCGGGGTCCGGCAACGGCGGCTCCGGCGGCTCGGTGACGAACCCGAACACGGGCCCGTCGAAGGACCCCGTCGGCACCGACCCGATCAGCACCCCGACGAAGGCGCAGATCCTCGCGCAGCAGTCCCGCTGGTACGGGCTCTACACGGCGCAGTCGCCCTTCAACTGGTCCGAGTACGACCAGGTCTCCCAGGAGGTCGGCAAGGCCACGAACATGGTCGGCTTCTTCCAGGGCTTCGACCAGGACTTCAACCAGAACGCCGTCCAGCGCTCGTGGGCGAACGGCCGACTGCCGATGATGACGTGGGAGTCCGTCCCCGCGCAGACCGGGAACGACCAGCCGTACGTCGAGGGCTACACGAACCAGGACGTCATCTCCGGCAAGTTCGACGCATACCTCACGAAGTACGCCCAGGCGCTCAAGGCGAACGGGATGCCGCTCGTCATCCGCTTCGACCACGAGATGAACGGCCAGTGGTACAACTGGTCCGAAGCCTCGAAGCAGGAGAACGCCGCGGGCTCCTACACGGCGATGTGGAAGCACGTCTGGCAGGTCTTCCAGGACAACGGCGCGAACCAGTACGCCATCTGGGACTGGTCGCCGTCGCGCATCGACAAGCTCGGCAACACGAAGTACCAGACGCTCGACTACATGCAGAACTACTACCCGGGCTCGCAGTACGTGGACTGGGTCGGCATGAGCGGCTACTACCGTGACGCCACCGAGGCGCCGACGTTCGAGAACACCTTCGGCGCGACGCTCGCGCAGATCCGGCAGGTCGCACCCGGCAAGGGCATCGTCCTCAACGAGATCGGGGCCACCGAGACCGGGGGCAGCGTCTCGAACCCGCAGAAGTCGCAGTGGATCAACTCGCTGTTCGACGCCCTCGCGGACCCCGCCAACTCGGACATCATCGGCTTCGCGTACTTCAGCGAGACCGCGACCACGATCGTCGACGGCACACGCACCACCAACGACTGGCGCCTCGATTCCCGCGCGGACAGCCTCCAGGCGTTCGTCGACGGCATGCAGCGCACCGACATCGACTACGACCTGCAGGAGGTCAAGCAATGACCGCTCAGAAGAAGACCGCGGACACCCGTCCCGCTCCCGTCATCAGCGTCATCGGCACCGGCTACCTCGGCGCCACCCACGCGGCCGCCATGGCCGAGATGGGCTTCGAGACCATCGGCGTGGACGTCGACCCGGCGAAGCTCGCCGCGCTGTCCGCCGGCGAGGTCCCGTTCTACGAGCCCGGGCTGCCCGAGCTCATCACGAAGCACGTGGCGAGCGGCAAGCTCCGCTTCACCGCGGACATCGCCGAGGCCGTCGCCGCCGCCGACGTCCACTTCGTCTGCGTCGGCACCCCGCAGCGCGCCGGGTCGCACGCCGCGAACCTGACGTACGTCGAGAGCGCCACCCGCGGCGTCGCCGAGAACCTGACCCATCCGGGTCTCATCGTCGGCAAGTCGACCGTCCCGGTCGGCACCGCCGCACGGCTCCGCGGCATCGTCCGCGAGTTCACGCCGGCCGGGATCGACGCCGAGCTCATCTGGAACCCGGAGTTCCTCCGCGAGGGCAAGGCCGTCGACGACACGCTGCACCCGGACCGCCTGGTCTGGGGCGGAGCGTCCGCTGCCGCCGATGCCGTCATCCGCGAGGTCTACGCCGCACCGATCAGCGAGGGCACCCCGGTCATCACGACCGACCTCGCCACCGCTGAGCTCGTGAAGGTCAGCGCGAACGCGTTCCTCGCGACGAAGATCTCGTTCATCAACGCGATCTCCGAGATGTGCGCCATCACCGGTGCCGACGTGTCGACCCTGGCGGACGCCCTCGGGCACGACGCCCGCATCGGCCGGAAGTTCCTCAACGCCGGTCTCGGCTTCGGCGGCGGTTGCCTGCCGAAGGACATCCGGGCGCTCATGCACCGTGCGAACGAGCTCGGCGCCGGCCGCGTCGTCGGACTCATGCAGCAGGTCGACGAGATCAACATGGGGCAGCGCGAACGCGTCATCGACATGACGATCGACGCGCTCGACGGCTCCGTGCTGAACCGCCGTGTGGCCGTGGTCGGGGCGGCGTTCAAGCCCCTCACCGACGACGTCCGCGACTCCCCGGCGCTCAACGTCGCCGCCGCGCTGCACCTCCGCGGCGCCCAGGTCACCCTCTGGGACCCGGAGGCGATGGAGACCGCCCGCCGCTCCTTCCCGACGCTCACCTACGCGTCGTCGATGGAGAACGCGATCGAGGGTGCCGACGTGGTGCTCGTCCTCACCGAGTGGGACGACATCGTCGAGGCCGACCCCACCGCGCTCGGCGAGCTCGTCGGCCGGCGCGTCGTGATCGACGCGCGCAACTGCCTCCCGGTGCAGAACTGGGTCAAGTCGGGTTGGAACGTCCGTTCCCTGGGACGGCCCACTCCGGTCACGGGTGCACCCGTGAGCGTCGCCGCGGGGACGAACGACGCGGTGGCCACCGCGCGGTAGTCGCCGTCCGCGATGCGGGGTCCGTGCCGGGGGCGGTGCGGACCCCGCTTTCTCGCGCCCGCCGCCCTGCCCTGCCTGCCGTGCCGTTCCGCGCGTAGGGTGCCGTTCCGCTCGTAGGGTGCCGTTTCGCTCGTCGGAAGCGGAATCGCGCATGGGGAGCAGGAAGTTCCTGCCTCCTACGCGCGATTCCGCCTTCCATTGCGGGTGCGATGGGCAGGAACGTGCGCGGTGACCGCCTGGAGGCGCGGCGCGTCCCCGTCGGACCGGCACCGCGCCTCCAGGCAGTCACGTGCACCGTGCCGTTCCGCGCGTAGGGTGCCGTTCCGCTCGTCGGAAGCGGAATCGCGCATGGGGAGCAGGAAGTTCCTGCCTCCCACGCGCGATTCTGCCTTCCATTGCGGGCGCGATGGGCAGGAACGTGCGCGGTGACCGCCTGGAGGCGCGGCGCGTCCCCGTCGGACCGGCACCGCGCCTCCAGGCAGTCACGTCCACTCCGTCGACCGCCGTTCGCAGGCCGGGTCGCGACCGCACACGCGGAAGGGCCCCGCACCGGAAACCGGTGCGGGGCCCTTCGAGGAGCGAGCGGACTCAGACCCCGAAGTACAGTTCGTACTCGAACGGGTGCGGGCGCTGGGCCAGCGGCAGAATCTCGTTCTCGCGCTTGTAGTCGATCCAGGTCTGGATGAGGTCCTCGGTGAAGACGTTGCCCTTCGTGAGGAACTCGTGGTCCGCCTCGAGCGCGTCGAGCGCCTCGTCGAGCGATCCCGGGACCTGGGGGATGCCCTTGGCCTCCTCCGGGGGGAGCTCGTAGAGGTCCTTGTCGACCGGCTCGTGCGGCTCGATGCGGTTCTGGATGCCGTCGAGGCCCGCCATCAGCTGCGCGGCGAACGCGAGGTACGGGTTCCCCGAGGCGTCCGGCGCGCGGAACTCGATGCGCTTGGCCTTGGGGTTGGTGCCCGTGATCGGGATGCGGATCGCGGCCGAACGGTTGCCGGCCGAGTAGACCAGGTTGACCGGGGCCTCGAAGCCCTTCACCAGGCGGTGGTACGAGTTGATCGACGGGTTCGTGAAGGCGAGCAGCGCCGACGCGTGCTTGAGGATCCCGCCGATGTACCAGCGGGCGAGGTCCGACAGGCCGCCGTAGCCGTTCTCGTCGTAGAAGAGCGGCTTGCCGTCCGACCAGAGCGACTGGTGGGTGTGCATGCCCGACCCGTTGTCACCGAAGAGCGGCTTCGGCATGAACGTGGCGACCTTGCCCCACTGGTCCGCCGTGTTCTTGACGATGTACTTGAACTTGAGGATGTCGTCCGCGGCGTGGACCATCGTGTCGAACTTGTAGTTGATCTCCTGCTGGCCGCCGGTGCCCACCTCGTGGTGCGAGCGCTCGAGCTCGAAGCCGGCCTCGATCAGCTTGAGGGTGATGTCATCGCGGAGGTCAGCCGTCTTGTCGACCGGCGACACGGGGAAGTAGCCGCCCTTGTACGGGGTCTTGTTGGCGAGGTTGCCGCCCTCTTCCTCGCGGCCGGTGTTCCAGGCGCCCTCTTCGGAGTCGACCGAGTAGAACGACTGGTTCTGGGTGACCGAGTAGCGGACGTCGTCGAAGATGTAGAACTCGGCCTCGGGGGCGAAGAACGCGGTGTCCGCGATGCCCGTCGATGCGAGGTACTTCTCCGCCTTCTTGGCGACCTGGCGCGGGTCGCGGCCGTAGATCTCGCCGTTCCGCGGGTTGTAGATGTCGAAGATCATGATCAGCGTGCGCTCGGCGCGGAACTGGTCGATGTACGCCGTCGTCACGTCAGGGATGAGCTGCATGTCCGACTCGTGGATCGACGCGAAACCGCGGATCGAGGAGCCGTCGAAGAGCTGACCGACCGAGAAGAAGTCCTCGTCGACCGTGGATGCCGGGATGTTGAAGTGCTGCTGCACACCGGGCAGGTCGGTGAATCGGATGTCGAGGAACTTGACGTCCGTGTCCTTGATGAAGGCCAGGACCTCGGAGGAATCGCTGAACATGTGTGTCGATCTCCTGGGGGTTGGGTGATGTGGAGGTGCCGCGGGGTGCACCCTCCGACGAGGCTATTGACACCGGGTTTCCCGGACGTGACTGCTTTGTTTCGTGCGTGTTACGTCGGGCCTGGCCGGTGCCGTCAGTGGTCTCGCGTGGAACGGTCGCCGGTGGCGTGTGGGACCGTCGCCGGTCTCGCGTGGAACGGTCGCCGGTGGCGTGTGGGACCGTCGCCGGTCTCGCCTACGCTTGGTGCATGGCCCGCAGCACCACTCCGTCCCCCGCGTCCTCCGCCCACCCGGACGGCTGGCCCGGCAAGGACCTCGGGCTCCCGGAGGAGGGACCGCGCAGCGTCGCACGGATCGGTCGCCGGATCGTCGCGCTGCTCATCGATGGGGCGCTGGCGGACCTCGTGGCCTACGTCACCGGGGTGTGGTCGCCCGTGAACGGTTCCGGGGACATCGCCCACTCGTGGATCCAGATCGCGATCTTCGCTGCGCTGCAGATCCTCTTCATCTGCCTGCTGTCCGGGTCGTTCGGGCACATCTGCGTCGGACTCCGTGTCGTGCCGATGCGGGGTGGCTACGTCGGCATCTGGCGCCCGGTGGTCCGCACGGTCCTGCTGTGCCTGATCGTTCCGGCCCTCATCATCGACCGGGACAGCCGCGGGGCGCACGACCGGATCGCCGGAACGGTGCTCGTCCGGCGCTGAGGCGGGCGCGCCGCGCGTGGTGCGGGGCGCGGCACGGCAGGGCACGGCGCCGCGCTGCGTCGCGTCGCGCCGCGCGTGGTGCGAGGTTCCGTACTCCGTGCCACGCGCCCCGCCTCGCACGGGATACGGAACCTCGCACGATGCGCCCCCGCCCGCGCCGGAGCTACGCAACCTCGCACGGTGCGAGCCCGGCCCGAGCCCGGCCGACCCCGCCCGCCCGGGAGCTACGCAACCTCGCACGGTGCGAGCCAGCCCCCCCCCCCCCCCCCGCACGCAGAACGCCCCCGACCTGGCACGGTCGGGGGCGTTCGAGATCCTGCGTCGAGGCGTCAGCGCGGACGGCCCGCGCGCGCCCGCATCGGGTCCATCCCCTTCGGGATTGACGCGGCCGGGCTCTGCGTCAGCGAGTCGAGGCGGTTCGCGACCGCCAGGACCTCGTTGCGGTTGAGCGCCTTCTTGAACTTGTTCATGGCACGGGGGAGCTTGTGGAGCGTCACGCCGTCGCTGTCCTTGTCGGAGGCGACGTGCACCACGTGCACCGGCACGTTCGGGACGATGCGCTGCACCTTGCGGCGCTCTTCGTCTACCTGACGGTTGAGGTTGCCACGCTGCCCCTCGGTGATGAGGACGACGCCAGGGGTGCCGACCGCACGGTACACAGCAGCCTGCGAACGGCCGTGGACGGCGACGGGCATCTCGCTCGAGCGCCACTGACGACGGAGCGAGTTCGACAGCACGGCGCCGACGGCACCGGGCTGGCCCTCGATCTGTGAGTAGGCGGCGCGTTCAGCGAGTCGCCCGAGGACGATCAGGAACAGCAGCACGCCGAGCAGGACACCGGCGACGATCCAGAGGATCACCGCGAGCCAGTTCTGCCCCGGGAGCAGCAGCGCGAGGAGCACGCCGAGGGCCACGGGGACCACGAACGCCAACGCGAACCACCAGACGGAGCTCGGGTCCGCGCGCCGGGTCATGGTGAAGACCTGGTACATCTGCTTGAGACGACCCGGCTCCTTCGCCGTCGTACCTTGTGAACTGCTGCGTGCCATGCACCCAGGATACGGCCTGAGCCGACGACGTCGAACCCGCCCCGATCAGGCTGTGGGCGAACAGCGTTCTCCACAGTCCACTGCACCGGCCTGGAGGCGCGCCCCACCCCACGAGACGCTGTCCGGCATGCAGATGGAGACCGAACGGATCCGCTGGTGCGCGGCCGACGACGAACGGTCGCTCCTCGCGTGGACGGCCGACCGCGCGAGCGCGGCCGGTCGGCACCTCGCGCCGATCGCGGCGGTCGGCAGGCACCCCGACGGCCGTCTCGTGGTCGAGGTCCTCCGGCCGTCGGGCACCCCGCTGGCAGTCGCCCTCGACGCGATGGGCACGCCGACGACCGGTGTGGCGGTGACGCTCACCGTGCCGCTCCTCGAGCTCGCGGCCGCCGAGCGATCCGGTGCCGTGCGCATCGGCACAGCCGGGCTGGACGACGTCCTCGTCGACGACGCCGGCGCGGTGCTGCTCTGCGACCGGCCACCCGGAGCGACGGCGGCGCCGCCCAACGGAACCACGGCGGCGCTGCCCAACGGAACCGCGGCGGCGCTGCCCAACGGAACCGCGGCAGCGCCGCCGAACAGAACATCGGCGGCACTGCCCAACGGAACCGCGGCGGCGCTGCCGAACGGAACCGCGGCGGCGCTGCACAACGGAGCAGCAGCGACGACACCGACGGGGCACCGACGCTCCGACCAGGACGGATCCCGCGTCCTGCTCCTCGCGGCGCGAGTGGTGTGGGAACGCACGGACGAGCGCGACCCCGCACGTCCCGAGGTCGACGCCGCCCTCGCCGAAGCGATCGACGGCGACGTCGAGGCCGTCCGGACCGCGCTCTCGTGCATCCGCGCGGCCGCGGCGCCCCGGCCGGTCCGCTGGGAGCCGCTGCCACTCGACCTGCTCTACGGCGATCCCGCTCCGGCGGCGTCCGGCACGCACACCCTCCTCGACACGGTGCAGGACGTCGTCGAGCACGGCGTGCCGCTCGGCGGCGGTCGACGGCTCCCGCTCCGCCGTGCCCTGGTCGGCGCCGTGGTCGCGACGGGGTGCGCGGCCGCCGCGGTCTTGGCGTTGCAGTGAACACCCGAACGCCGCCCGACGCCGCATGAGCCGGACGCCGGACGCCGAACGGCCCCGGTCCACAGGGGACCGGGGCCGTTCAGCGTGCAGCGGGTACGACGATCAGTACCCGAGGTTCGGGCCGAAGTTGCCCTCCTCGAGGCGGTTCTTCACCGCGACGAGGTAGCGCGACGCGTCGGCACCGTCGATGATCCGGTGGTCGTACGACAGCGCGAGGTAGACGAACGAACGGATCGCGATGGCTTCCTGTCCGTCGACCTTCACGACCGCCGGACGCTTCGTCACGATGCCCGTGCCGAGGATCGCCGACTGCGGCAGGAACACCACGGGGGTGTCGAACAGCGCGCCACGCGAACCGGTGTTGGTCAGCGTGAACGTGCCGCCCGCGAGCTCGTCGGGCTTCAGCTGGTTGTTGCGGGTGCGGTCCGCGAGGTCCGCGATGGACTTCGAGAACTGCGCCAGGTCGAGCGACGCCGCGTCCTTGATCACCGGGGTGAGCAGGCCGCGCTCGGTGTCGACCGCGATCGAGACGTTCTCGGTCTCCGGGTAGACGATCTCCTCGCCCTCCACCGTCGAGTTGATCTTCGGGTGGGCCTTGAGCGCCTCGGACGCCGCGAGGGCGAAGAACGGCATGAAGGAGAGCTTCGCGCCGGTCTTCTCGAGGAACTCCGCCTTGTGGGCGTCACGGAACTGCGCGACCTTCGTCACGTCGACCTCGACGACACTGGTGAGCTGCGCGGTCGAGGTCATCGACTGCACGGCCCGCTCGGCGACGACCTTGCGGAGGCGGGTCATCTTCTCGCGGGTGCCACGGAGGGGCGAGACCTCGGCGACGAACGGTCCGGCCGGGGCTGCTGCGGGGGCGGAACCACCGGCGGCCGGGGCCTTCGCTGCTGCCTCGGCGGCGGCGAGGACGTCTTCCTTGCGGATGCGTCCGCCGACACCGGAGCCGGTGACGGTCGACAGGTCGACGCCCTGCTCGTTCGCGAGCTTGCGCACGAGCGGGGTGACGTAGCCGGAGGCCGAGGCGTCCTGCGTCGGGTTCGGTACCGAAGCGGCTGCGCTCGGTGCCGAGGCGGCGGCGGGTGCTGCGGCCGGTGCTGCAGCCGGTGCGGGGGCCGGGACGGCTGCCGGCGGTGCTGCGGCGGGCGGCGGGACCGGTGCGGCCTGGGGGACCGGAGCGGCGGCCGGCGGTGCTGCAGGGGCCTGCGGCGCGGCGGGCTGGGTCTGGCCGGCGGGGGCGGGCTCGGGCTCGGTGGGCTCCGGCGCGGGGGTCTCGGACTCCTGCTCGGTGCTCGGCGCGGCCTCGGGCTCCTCGGCGTCGGCGGCGGCCTCGTTCGAGGACTCCGACGACTGCGAGTCCGACGAGTCCGCCGAACCGCCGTCGGACGAGCCGTCACCGATCTTCACGAGGGCGGTGCCGACCTCGACGGTCTCGTCCTCCTGCACGAGGATCTCCTCCACGACACCGGCGATCGGCGACGGGATCTCGGTGTCGACCTTGTCGGTCGAGACCTCGAGCAGCGGCTCGTCGACCTCGACCCGGTCACCGACGTTCTTCAGCCATCGGGTCACCGTGCCCTCGGTGACGCTCTCGCCGAGCGCCGGGAGGTTGACGGATTCGCTCATCGGGTGGACTCCTCTTCGCAGGGGTGGTTCGTGGTGGTGGTCATGGTGTTCACAGGGCGTGCAGCGGCTTGCCGGCGAGGTGCAGGAAGGCCTCGCCGAGTGCCTCGTTCTGCGTCGGGTGCGCGTGGATGAGCGGAGCGATGTCCTCCGGGTACGCCTCCCAGTTCACGGCGAGCTGTGCTTCGCCGATGAGCTCGCCGACACGCGCGCCGATCATGCTGACGCCGACGACGGGGCCGTCGACCACGCGGACGACCTTGACCGAACCGGCGGTGCCGATGATGTGGCTCTTGCCGTTGCCGGCGAGGTTGTACTCGTACGAGTCCACCTTGTCGGCGCCGTACTGCTCTTCGGCCTTGGACTGGGAGAGCCCGACGGACGCGACCTCGGGATCGGAGTACGTGATCTTGGGGATGTTCTTGTCCTCGATGACCACCGGGTTCAGGCCGGCGATCTCCTCGGCGACGAAGATGCCCTGCTGGAAGCCGCGGTGGGCGAGCTGCAGGCCGGGGACGATGTCGCCGACGGCGTACACGTTCGGGACGTTCGTGGCGAGGCGCTCGGTCGTGGTGACGAACCCGCGGTCCATCGCGACGCCGACCTCGTCGAAGCCGACGTTCTGGGTGACGGGGCCGCGGCCGACCGCGACGAGGAGGATGTCGCCGTCGAAGGTCTTGCCGTCCTCGAGCGTCACGACGACGCCGTTCTCGTGCTGCTCGACGCCCTGGAACCGGACACCGAGCGAGAACTCGATGCCGCGCTTGCGGAACGCGCGCTCGAGCTGCTTCGACATCGACTCGTCCTCGGCGGGGACGAGGTGGGGGAGCGCCTCGACGATCGTGACCTCGGCACCGAAGGACTTCCACACGCTGGCGAACTCGACGCCGATGACGCCGCCGCCGAGGATGACGACCTTGTTCGGCACGTAGTCCATGCGCAGGGCGGTCTCGGAGGTGATCACGCGGCCACCGATCTCGAGCCCGGGGAGGGACTTCGAGTAGGAACCGGTGGCGAGGACGACGTTCTTGCCGGTCACGGTCTGGTCGCCCACCTGCACGGTGTTCGGCGAGGTGAGGCGGCCCCAGCCCTGGACGACGGTGATGCCGCGGGCCTTGATGAGCCCCTGCAGGCCCTTGTACTTGGAGTTGATGACGCCCTGCTGGTACTCGATGACCTTCGGGACGTCGACACCGGCGAACTCGGCGATGACGCCGTACTTCTCGGCGTCACGGGTGCCGTCAGCGATCTCGGCCGCGTGCAGGAGCGCCTTCGTCGGGATGCAGCCGCGGTGCAGGCACGTCCCCCCGAGCTTGTCTCCCTCGATGAGCGCGACGCTCATCCCGAGCTCGGCGGCCCGGAGCGCAGCGGCGTAGCCACCACTGCCGCCACCGAGGACCACGACGTCGTAAGTCTGTTCCGTCACCTGGTGCAACTCCCTCGTGCGTGTCGGGGCCGATCGGGCCCCTGTGGACACCGCGAGCGGCGGCGTCCGACGGTCGGACCGCATGGTTCCGGTCCCGTCCCGCTGGTTCCGGTGGGGGCACGCATGGCGCGCTGCCCCACCGGTACCAAACCTACTACTTGGCCTGGAGCTCTTCTGCGAGCGAGATGAGCGTCCGGACCATGACGCCGGTGGCGCCCTTGCCGAGCCAGCCGTAGCCGCCGCCCTTGTTCTCGGACGGGCCCGCGATGTCGAGGTGCGCCCACGGGATGCCCTCGCCGACGAAGCGCTCGAGGAACTTGCCCGCCAGCAGCATGCCGCCCGCCGGGTTGCCGACCGTGGCGTTCACCATGTCGGCGATCTCGCTGGCGAGCCGGGCGTCGAGCTCCTCGGGGAGGGGCATCGGCCAGATCGGCTCCGCGACCGACTCGGCGACGGCGCGGACCTGTGCGACGAGGTCGTCGCTCCCCATCAGGCCGGTGGTGCGGTCGCCGAGTGCGACGACCTGCGCTCCGGTGAGCGTGGCGACGTCGACGATCGCGTCGGGCTGTTCGAGCGAGGCGGCGGCCATCCCGTCGCCGAGCACCAGCCGGCCCTCGGCGTCGGTGTTGGTGACCTCGACGGTCTTGCCGTTCTTCAGGGTGAGCACGTCGCCGGGACGCGTGGCGGAACCGGACGGCATGTTCTCGGCGAGGCACAACCACGCGGTCACCCGGACGTCGAGGCCGAGCCGTGCCGCGGCGACCGTCGCGGCGAGGACCGTGGCGGCGCCCGTCATGTCGGTCTTCATGCCGAGCATCGAGCCGGCGGGCTTCAGCGAGAGGCCGCCCGAGTCGAACGTGATGCCCTTGCCCACGAGCGCGAGGTGCTTCGTCGCGGACTCCGGTGCGTAGCGCACGACGACGAGCCGCGGCGGACGCTCGGACCCGCGGCCGACCCCGAGGATGCCCCCGAAGCCCTGCTCCTCGAGCGCGGTCTCGTCGAGGACCTCGACGGTGAGCGGCAGGTCGTCGGCGAACGACGACGCGACGGTTGCGACGTCGGCCGGGCCGAGGTCGCCCGCTGCGGTGTTCACGAGGTCCCGCACGAGGGTGGCGGCGTCGGCGACGATCGCCGGGCGGACGGTCACGTCGGCGGCGACGTCGGCGGGCGCGATCACCGAGACGGCCTGGTCGCCACGGGTCGGGCCGGTGGTGCCGGTGCCCTTGTGCCGGGTGAACGAGTAGGCACCGAGTGCGGCGCCCTCGAGCGCGGCGTCGACGAGTTCGGTCGAGTCGGTCGGCAGCGCGAGGGCAATCGAGGTCGCGTTGGGCAGCTGGCGAACGGCGCTGCCCGCGGCGGAGCGGATCGCGGTGACACCGGTGGCGCTGCCGAGGCCGATGAGCGCGATGCCGGTCGCGGCGACCCCCGTGCCGGGCAGACGCACGAGCTGGTCCTTCGCGCCGGTCGCCCCGATCGACGCGAGGTCGAGGTCGTCGAGCGCGGAGAACGGTGTCGTGGCGGGTGTGGCGATGGTCGCGGGCCCGCCGTCCGTGCCCGGCCGGACACCGAGCACGAGGACGTCGGCAGCGATCGAGGAGGGGGCGGAGGAGTCGGTGGAGAGCGTCGGTCGGACCATGCGCCAACCCTATCCAGCAGGTGTTCGCTGTCGGCGTCGTCACCGCGCACGGGGGATCGTGGCGCCCCGCCTAGCATGGGGACGGTGAACCACCCCGAGGAGCTCTACACCTTCGCCGAGGACGCGCCGGCCGTACCCACGGGGCTGCACCTGGTCGCCGGTCTGACCGGATTCGCCGACGCCGGATCGGCGGTCGCGCAGGTGACGTCGGCCGTGCTCGAGGACCTCGACAGCGAGCTCGTCGCGGAGTTCGACCCGGACGTGCTGCTCGACTGGCGTGCCCGCCGTCCCGTGATCACGTTCGAGCACGACCACATCGCCGCCGTCGAACCGCCCCGGCTCGCGCTGCACCTGGTGCGCGACGAGCTCGGGCAGCCCTTCCTCTTCCTGTCCGGCTACGAGCCGGACTTCCAGTGGAACCGGTTCGTCGCCGCCGTCACGGACCTCGCCGCGCAGCTCGGGGTCGTGGACACCACGTGGGTGCAGTCGATCCCGATGCCGGTGCCGCACACGCGTCCGATCAGCCTCACCGTGTCCGGGACACGCGCCGACCTCGTCGAGCAGATGAGCGTCTGGAAGCCCGAGACGCAGGCTCCGGCGAACGTGCTGCACCTCGTCGAGCACCGGCTGTCGGAACTCGGCAAGCAGGTCACCGGGCTCGTCCTGCTCGTCCCGCACTACCTGTCCGACACGGAGTTCCCGGACGCCGCCGTCGCGGCGTTCTCGGGCATCTCCTCGGCCACGGGCCTCATCTTCCCGTCGGACGCGCTCCGCGAGGAAGGGCGCGAGTTCCGCACGCGCGTGGACGAGCAGGTCGCCGGCAACGAGGAACTGCAGCGGCTCGTCGGGATGCTCGAGGAGCGGCACGACACCTACATGGAGGGCAACCCGATCGCCTCGCCCCTGACGGGCGTGGACGGGCAGGTCCCGACAGCGGACTCGATCGCCGCGGAACTCGAGCGGTTCCTGGCGGACCGCCGGTCCGACGGTGACGCGAGCACGGACTGACCGCAGCGGACGAGGCGGACGCGAGTCGCGCCTCCAGTCCGGGTCGACAGCCTGGAGGCGCGACCCGCCTGTGCGCGCCCGTCGCGTTCTCCACAGCCTGATCCGGCGGCGGGGCCGTCCCCGCTAGCCTTGTCGGGTGAACTCGCGGCGTGCCTTCCTCGTCTGGGGCATCGCGGTGCTCGCGTACGTCCTGGCGGTCGTCCAGCGCTCGTCGCTGGGCGTCTCGGGTGTCGACGCACAGGACCGCTTCGCGGTCTCGGCCGCCGTCCTGTCGACGCTCGCGGTGGTGCAGATCGCCGTCTACGCGGGCCTGCAGATCCCGGTGGGCATCGCACTCGACCGGGTCGGACCCCGCAGACTCGTGCTGCTCGGTGCCGTGCTGCTCGTGGTCGGGCAGGCAGTCGTCGCGGTGTCGCCGACGATCGGTCCGGCGATCGCGGGACGGGTGCTTGTCGGCGCGGGCGACGCGATGACCTTCATCTCGGTGATCCGGCTCGTGCCGATGTGGTTCAGCGGCCGGATCCTGCCCCAGATCTCGCAGTGGACCGGCAACCTCGGGCAGGTCGGCCAGATCCTGTCGGCGTTCCCGTTCGCGGTCCTGCTGCACAGCGCGGGCTGGACCCCGGCGTTCGGGGTCGCCGCGGCCGCCAGCGCCGTCGGACTCGTGCTCGCGTTCGTCTTCGTGCACAACGGGCCGGTGCCGGTGCGCACGGACACGATCCCGCTGCCGCACACGTGGCGTGGCGCCTTCCACACCTTCGGGCACGCGCTCCGTCGCCCCGGCACGCAGCTGGGCTTCTGGTCGCACTACGTGACCCAGTCCTCCGGCACCGTGTTCTCCCTGCTCTGGGGCGTCCCGATGCTGCGGGGGCTCGGTTACTCGCCGTCCGAGGCGGCGGGCTTCCTCACCGTGATCGTGGTCACCGGCTTCGTGGTCGGGCCGGTCCTCGGCGTGCTCTGCGCACGGTTCCCGCTGCGTCGGTCGAACATCGTGCTCGGGATCGTGCTCGCCCTGGCCGTGGTGTGGACGGCGATCCTGCTCTGGCCGGACCACCCGCCGACCTGGCTGCTCGTCGTGCTCGTCGTCGTGATGGGCATCGGCGGCCCCGGTTCCCTCATCGGGTTCGACTTCGCCCGGTCGTTCAACCCGCTCGGCTCGCTCGGGTCGGCGAACGGCGTGGTGAACGTCGGCGGCTTCCTCGCGGCCTTCGTGATGATGTTCCTCATCGGCACGATCCTCGACATCGCGTCCGGCGCCACCGGGCAGACCGTGTTCGCGTGGGCGAACTTCCGGCTGGCCCTCACCGTGCAGTACGTGGTGGTCGGGATCGGCGTGGTGATGCTGCTGCACGCACGTCGCCGGACACGCCGTGTGCTGCACGACCAGGACGGAATACGGGTGGGGCCGCTCTGGGTTGCACTGGTTGCGCGCCTACGGAAGCGGAGCGTGCAATAATGATCGCGGACCCGTTCGGGCCTCCAGTACCTCGGAGCACTCCAGTGCGCCGCAGGAACCGGGGGACTTGACATGGGTCCTAGTGCTGCCCGGAAAGGTAGGACCTGACGACACGGGAGACCGCGGCGGAGGCCCTGGGCGGCGAGGGAGGCCACGACCCCACGAACGTGGCACGACGAGAGAGGTGATCGCATGGCTGCCCGGAGCACGACGATCGATCCCACCAAGGACACCGCGCCCACGACGGACGCGCCCGAGGGCACCACGGCTGCAGACGCCGCAGTGACCGAGGGGACCGACGCGCCGAAGAAGCGCGCCGCATCGACCACCGCGAAGAAGGCCCCCGCCAAGAAGGCCCCCGCCAAGAAGGCGGCCCCGAAGGCGAAGAAGAAGGCCGACGACGAGGACCTCGACGAGGAGACCCCCGTCGCCGAGGCGACGGACGACACCGAGGGCGACACCGACGAGAAGGACGCCGTCAAGCCGGACGCCGCCGCCGCGGTGGCTGCCGGGGCGCTCGTCATCTCCCAGTCCGACGACGACGAGGCACCGGTCTACTCGACCACCATCACGGGTGCGACCGCCGACCCGGTGAAGGACTACCTCAAGCAGATCGGCAAGGTCGCCCTCCTCAACGCCGAGCAGGAGGTCGAGCTCGCGATGCGCATCGAGGCCGGCCTGTTCGCCGAGGACAAGCTCCAGCACTCGACCGGCCTGTCGAAGCCCCAGGAGCGCGAGCTCCGCTGGGTGGCCCGCGACGGACAGCGTGCGAAGTCGCACCTGCTCGGCGCGAACCTCCGACTGGTCGTGTCGCTCGCGAAGCGCTACACCGGTCGCGGCATGCAGTTCCTGGACCTCATCCAGGAGGGCAACCTCGGTCTCATCCGTGCGGTCGAGAAGTTCGACTACACCAAGGGCTTCAAGTTCTCGACGTACGCGACGTGGTGGATCCGTCAGGCCATCACCCGCGCCATGGCCGACCAGGCCCGCACCATCCGCATCCCGGTGCACATGGTCGAGGTCATCAACAAGCTCGCCCGCGTGCAGCGCCAGATGCTGCAGGACCTCGGTCGCGAGCCCACTCCGGAAGAGCTCGCCCGCGAGCTCGACATGACCCCGGAGAAGGTCGTCGAGGTGCAGAAGTACGGTCGCGAGCCGATCTCGCTCCACACCCCGCTGGGCGAGGACGGCGACTCGGAGTTCGGCGACCTGATCGAGGACACCGAAGCGGTCGTGCCGGCCGACGCGGTCGGGTTCACGATGCTGCAGAAGCAGCTCGAGAGCCTGCTCGACTCCCTGTCCGAGCGCGAGGCGGGCGTCATCCGCATGCGCTTCGGCCTGGGCGACGGCCAGCCGAAGACCCTCGACCAGATCGGTGACACGTTCGGCGTGACGCGTGAGCGCATCCGTCAGATCGAGTCCAAGACGATGGCGAAGCTCCGCCACCCGTCGCGGTCGCAGTCGCTGCGCGACTACCTCGAGTAGGCCGATGCGCTTCTTCATCCCGATCCTCGTCGGGCGGATCCTCCGTGCCCTCGCCAGGGCCCGCGGTGGGGGATCCGCCTACCCGGGGTACATCGTCCTGAAGCTCGTGCCGGACTTCCTCCAGCACGTCACGAAGCAGTTCCCGAACGGCGTCGTGTTCGTGCTCGGCTCGAACGGCAAGTCGACGACGACGCACATGATCTCCGACATCGTGCGCGCGCACGGGCTTCGGGTGTTCACGAACCCGTCCGGCGCGAACCTGCCACAGGGCATCGCGTCCGCGCTCCTCTCCGAGGTGTCGCTGACCGGTCGCCTCAAGGCGGACATCGGCATCTTGGAGGTCGACGAGGCCTTCGCGGTCGAGCTCGCCGGCATCCTGTCCCCGTCCACGGTGACGATGCTCAACGTGCAGGTCGACCAGCTCTACCGCTTCTTCGAGACCGAGCGCGTGGCGACGATGATGCTCGACACGGCGGCCCTATCGACGGCGAACGTCATCACGAACCACGACGACCAGTTCCTCGACGCGTACACCGGCGCCCCCGGGCAGCGCGTGCTCCGCTTCGGTGCGAGCGACGAGATCGTGGCCGCGGCACCGAACGGTCTGCAGAACGCCGACTCGTTCGACGCCGGTGAGCGTGCACAGACCGCCGCCGATGCCGAGGTGATCGCCCACACCGGTGACGGTGCGACGATCCGCTTCGACGGCGCCGAGATCCCGGTCCGCCTGCCGGCACGCGGCCTGCACTACGCGGTCGACGCGGCTGCGGCCACGGCGACGGCCAGTGCCGCGCTCGGCACGCAGTTCCGCGCCGAGGCCGTCACGCGCGCCTTCGGCACCATGAAGCCGGCGTACGGCCGCGGGGAGCGCCTGCCGATCGCGGGCGAGTCCGCCGAGTTCACGATGTTCAAGAACGCCGCGAGCCTCCAGCTCAACCTCGACGCGCTGCCGGACCACCCCGAACAGGTCCTCATGGCGATCGACGAGGGCACGCCGGACATCTCGTGGATCTACGACATCGACTTCTCGAAGCTCGACCACGTGGACGTCGTCTCGGGCGACAAGGCGTGGCAGATCGCGATCGCCCTCGAGCACGCCGGCGTCCGCATCGGCCTCGTCGAGCCCGACGTCGAGACGGCGATCAAGCGCATGGAGCAGCTCGGCGCCACGACCAGTGGCACGAAGAACTTCATCGTCAACTACGAGATCATGATGATCGCCCGCAAGGCCCTCGGCCACCCGGACATGGAGAAGACCGCATGACGGCCGAACGGCTGACCATCCTGCACGTCTACCCCCGGCAGATGGGCGTCTCGGGCGACCGCGGCAACGTGATGGCGCTCGTGCGTCGTGCGGCTGCAGCGGACATCGAGACCGAGGTGCTCGAGTACGCCCCGGGCGATGCGCTGCCCGCCGCGGCCGACGTCGTCGTGATCGGCAACGGACCGCTCAGCGCGATGCGTTCGCTCGGTGACGACATCGCCCGGATCGGCGCGCCCCTCCGCGAGTTCGCCGCCGCAGGCGTGCCCGTCGTCGCGGTCGGCGGCGGTTTCGACCTCGCCACGAACGAGGTCGTCCCCACCGACGGCTCGGTCGTCACCGGTTTCGGTGTGTTCGACGCCCGTGCCGTCCGTGGCGCCGAGCGCCGCGTGAACTACTTCGTCCTCGACACGCGGTACCCGCTGCTGCCCGGCGCCCCGACGCGCCTCGCGGGCTTCGAGGACCACGCCACCACGATCGAGCTCGGCGCCGGCGTCCAGCCGTTCGCCGACGTCGTCTCTGGCGGGGGCAACCAGGCCGGTGCGCCGGTCGAGGGAGCGATCGCCGGGAACGCGTTCGGCACGCACACGCAGGGTCCGATCCTGCCGCTCAACCCGCAGCTGACCGACGGCGTCCTCGCGGCGGCCACGGCACGGCTCGGGCGCGAGTACGCGCCGGACGCGGAACGCACCGCGACGATCGACCGGTACGCGCGCGAGGCGCGCGCCACCGTGGACCGCTACGTCGACAAGGCGTTCAAGCGGATCGCTTGACGCTGTCTGTCCGGACCGCGGTGGTCAGACCGGATCGGCCGGTGGTCAGACCGGATCACGCAGAGACGGGAGGCGCGGTGCCAGCTGGCACCGCGCCTCCCGTCTGCTGTTGGTCGAGCGCTTCTGGTCGCGCCTACTTCGACTCGTAGAGTCGGCTGCTCTCGTCGTGCCACTCGATGGCGGTCGCCGCGAGCTTGTCCTTGAACTCTGCGCCGTGGTGCGCGCAGAAGAACAGCTCGCCGCTGGCCATGGTGGCCCGGATGTAGGCCTGCGCCCCGCAGCTGTCGCAGCGGTCAGCAGCGGTGAGCTGGTTGCTGCCGAGTTGGTCGATGGAGAGGTCCTGCACGGTCTGGGTCATTGCTGTGCTCCTCACGGATCGCAGGTGGTGCGGGTTGGTCCACCTATTTCAACACGTGATGCCTGAGAGTCATGCATTGTGATGGTCCCATTTCGCTCACCGCGGATCGACTGGCCCCAGTCCGAGTGTCCGGCGGGTGGTGTCGGTGCTCCTCGCTAGCATCGGAAGGTGAGCTCCGACTACTCCGCACGCCATCTCTCCGTCCTCGAAGGGCTCGAGGCGGTCCGGAAGCGACCGGGCATGTACATCGGCTCGACGGACTCCCGCGGCCTCATGCACTGCGTGTGGGAGATCATCGACAACTCCGTCGACGAAGCCCTCGCCGGGCACGGCGACGAGATCGGTGTCGTGCTCCACGCCGACGGTTCGGTCGAGGTCCGCGACACCGCGCGCGGCATCCCCGTCGACGTCGAGCCGAAGACGGGTCTCACCGGGGTCGAGGTGGTGTTCACCAAGCTGCACGCCGGCGGCAAGTTCGGCTCCGGGTCGTACGCCGCCTCCGGCGGGCTGCACGGTGTCGGTGCCTCCGTCGTGAACGCGCTGTCGGAGCGCCTCGACGTCGAGGTGGACCGTGGCGGCAAGACCTACGCGATGTCGTTCCACCGCGGCGAGCCGGGCATCTTCGACGACACGAAGGGCATCGGCCCGGACGCACCGTTCTCGCCGTTCACCTCCGGCAGCGAACTGCGCGTCATCGGCAAGGTGAAGAAGGGCGTGACCGGCTCACGCATCCGCTACTGGGCCGACCGGCAGATCTTCACCGCCGACGCGAAGTTCAGCACCAGCGACCTCGTCAGCCGCGCGCGGCAGACGGCCTTCCTCGTCCCGGGCCTCGGCATCACCATCACCGATTCGCGGCCGGAGTCGATCGCGTCGGCAGCCGCCCGTGCCGAGGCGACGGGCACCGCGGTCGCCGCCGGCCCCGTGGTCGAGCGCTTCCGGTACGAGGGCGGGATCGGCGAGTTCGTCGAGCACCTCGCCGTCGACACCGCCGTCACCGACGTCTGGCGCATCCAGGGCATCGGTACCTTCACCGAGACCGTGCCGATGCTCGACGACAAGGGGCACATGGTGTCCACGTCGGTCGACCGCGAGTGCGAGGTGGACCTCGCGCTCCGCTGGGGCACCGGCTACGAGACGGTGTTCCGCAGCTTCGTGAACATCATCGCGACGCCGAAGGGCGGCACCCACCAGGCCGGCTTCGAGTCCGGCGTGGTCAAGGCCGTCCGCGCCCAGGTCGAGGCGAACGCCCGCAAGCTCAAGGTCGGGCAGGACAAGCTCGAGAAGGACGACGTGCTCGCCGGCCTCACCGCCGTGCTGACCGTCCGGCTGCCCGAGCCGCAGTTCGAAGGGCAGACGAAGGAGGTCCTCGGCACGCCCGCGGTCCGGAAGATCGTCGACCAGGTCGTGTCGACGCGGCTCACCGAGATCCTCACCTCGACGCAGCGCACCGAGAAGGCCCACGCGGCGACCCTGCTCGAGAAGGTCGTCGCCGAGATGAAGACCCGCATCTCCGCGCGGGCCCACAAGGAGACCCAGCGCCGGAAGAACGCGCTCGAGAACTCCTCGCTGCCGACGAAGCTCGCCGACTGCCGCTCCCAGGACACCGAGGGCACCGAGCTCTTCATCGTCGAGGGCGACTCCGCCCTCGGCACCGCGAAGCTCGCGCGCAACAGTGAGTACCAGGCCTTGCTGCCGATCCGCGGCAAGATCCTCAACGTGCAGAAGGCGTCCGTGTCGGACATGCTCTCCAACGCCGAGTGTGCCTCGATCATCCAGGTGATCGGCGCCGGCTCCGGCCGCACGTTCGAGATCGACCAGGCCCGCTACGGCAAGGTCATCATCATGTCCGACGCCGACGTCGACGGTGCCCACATCCGCACCCTGCTGCTGACGCTGTTCTTCCGGTACATGCGGCCGATGATCGAGCAGGGACGGGTGTTCGCCGCCGTCCCGCCGCTGCACCGGGTCGTCGTGGTGAACCGCGGCAAGCCGAACGACACGCTGTACACCTACTCCGAGCAGGAACTGCAGGCGGTGCTGAAGAAGCTCGAGAAGTCGGGCAAGAAGTACCAGGAGCCGATCCAGCGGTACAAGGGCCTCGGTGAGATGGACGCCGACCAGCTGGCCGAGACGACGATGGACCGGACGCACCGCACGCTGCGGCGGGTGAAGATCACCGATGCCGAGGGTGCTGCGAAGGTGTTCGAGCTGTTGATGGGCAACGACGTGGCTCCCCGCAAGGAGTTCATCCTCGCGGGCGAGGGTCTCGACCGCGACCGTATCGACGCGTAGGGGCAGGGCGGGGCGGGGCGGGGCGGTCGGTCGGCCGGTCGCGGCGCGCCGTCGGCAGTCCTGGTTTCGCGCTGAGCGACAGTTCACGGGCGCGTTGCCGCGTGAACTGTCGCTGCGCGCGAAATGCGCCCGACTGCCGTGAACCGGCGCCGTCCATCTCGTGCAGGCGAGCGATCGCGGCCGACCGAACGCGGTCGTCTGACGCGTTCGCACGGCGGACGGGAGGCACGCGACGGGTCCGCCCCGCGCCTCCAGTCCGCTGCTCGACGGCCACACGACGATGGCGGTGCCTCGCCGGAGCGAGACACCGCCGCAGGAGCGCCTCAGCGCACCAGCGCGCAGCGCGCAGCGCGACCGCTACGCGTCGCCCGCTGTCCCGTCGAGCGCCGCCGCACTCCCGCCGATCGTGCCGATGACCGCGTCGAGCGGCGCACCCGACCCGTCGCGCTTCGACAACCAGTCCGGCAGGGTGCGAGCGGCGCCGTCCGTCCCGACGGCGTGCGGGGGAGCGATGCCCGCCCACGCCACGGTGATGCCGTCCTCGCCCTTCAGGAACGCGTGCGCCCGGACGCCCTGCGTCGCGCGGCCCTTCGCCGGGAACTCCGTGAGCGCCGACACCTTCGCACGGCCGGTGTCGGTGCCGGGGAGCGCGGACGAGGAGGTCGACACGGTGGCGACCACGGCGTCGTCGGAGCGAGCCACGGACCCGAACCAGACCACGGATGCGTCCGAGGCCAGTGCCACGCCGGCGACACCACCCGCGGGGAGCCCCTGCGGCCGGACGGCCGAGGCGGGGAACCGCAGGAGCTGCGCGTTCGAGGTGATGAACACCAGGTCGTCGGACTCCGGCGCCTGTGTGCCGCCGACGACCGAGTCACCGGGCTTCAGCCCGATCGCGACGACTTCGTCCTTGTCCTGCCAGGCACCAGCCGTGACGCGCTTCACGATGCCCTGCGCGGTGCCGATCGCGAGCGAGTCGGGGGCTCCGGGCGACAGGTCGACGAGGGCGACGACCGTCTCCGTACGGGGCGTGCCGAGGTACTCCGTCACCCGGACCCCGGCGTCGAGCCGGACCGAGGCGGGTGGCACGGCGGGGACGTCGACCGGCGAGAACCGGAGCACCCGCCCGGTCGAGGTGAGCGCGCCGACCTGCCCGCGCACCGTCGAGACCACGGAGGACCGGACCGCGTCGTGCTTCGACCGCTTCGGCACCCGGACGATCCCGAGGTCCGAGGTGGGGATGTCGACCCGCACCAGTCGGCCCGTGGTGGAGAGCAGCACGCGGCACGGGGCGTCGGCGATCTGGAGCGACTCCGGGTCGACGGCGGCCTTGCGACCGCCGCGGACCGGAGCGTCGGCCTCGGTGAGGAGCGTCCGCCGCGGCGTGGCGAACTTGTCCGACACCTCGGTGAGCTCGAGCGCCACCTGGGCACGGAGCCGCTCGTCGGAGGCCAGGAGTTCCTCGAGCGCGGCGATCTCCTTGAGGAGCTGGTCACGCTCGCCCTCGAGTTCGAGGCGGGAGAACTTCGTCAGGCGACGGAGTCGGAGCTCGAGGATGTACTCGGCCTGCACCTCGGACAGGTCGAAGACGTCCTGCAGCTTTGAGCGTGCGGCCTCGGAGTCGTCCGACGAGCGGATGACCTCGATGACCTCGTCGATGTCGAGGATCGCGACGAGCAGCCCCTCGACGAGGTGCAGTCGCTCCTTCCGGCGTGCCAGCCGGTACTGCGATCGCCGCGTGACGACGGACAGCCGGTGCTGGACGTAGACGTCGAGCAGTTCGCGGAGGCCGAGCGTGCGCGGCGACCCGCCGACGAGCGCGACGTTGTTGATGCCGAAGCCGTCCTCGAGCGGGGTGTGCTTGTAGAGCTGCTCGAGCACCGCGGTCGGGTTGAAGCCGGACTTGATGCCGATCACGAGCCGGAGCCCGTGGTTGCGGTCGGTCAGGTCGTTGACGTCGGAGATGCCGACGAGCTTCTTCGCCTGGACGCCGTCCTTGATCTTCTCGATGACGCGCTCGGGGCCGACCAGGTACGGCAGCTCGGTGACGACGAGGCCGGCCTTCCGGGGCGTGAGGTTCTCGACGGACACCTTCGCCCGCGTGCGGAACGAGCCACGGCCACTGGCGTAGGCGTCGCGCACCCCGGACAGGCCGACGATGGTGCCACCGGAGGGCAGGTCGGGCCCCGGCACGAACTCCATGAGCTCCTCGAGGGAGGCGCCAGGGTTCATGAGCAGGTGCTTCGCGGCCTCGACGACCTCGCCGAGGTTGTGCGGCGCCATGTTCGTGGCCATGCCGACCGCGATGCCCGACGCGCCGTTGACGAGCAGGTTCGGGAACGCCGCCGGCAGCACCCCGGGCTGCATGATCTGGTTGTCGTAGTTCGGGACGAAGTCGACCACGTCCTCGCCGAGGCCCTCCGTCATCGCCATCGACGGTTCGGCCAGTCGTGCTTCGGTGTACCGCGCCGCGGCGGGACCGTCGTCGAGCGACCCGAAGTTGCCGTGCCCGTCGACGAGCGGCACGCGCATGGTGAACGGCTGCGCCATCCGCACCAGCGCGTCGTAGATCGCGCCGTCGCCGTGCGGGTGCAGCTTGCCCATCACCTCGCCGGTGACGCGGGCGCTCTTGACGTGCCCGCGGTCGGGCCGCAGGCCCATCTCGGACATCTGGTAGAGGATGCGCCGTTGCACCGGCTTGAGGCCGTCGCGTGCGTCGGGGAGCGCCCGTGAGTAGATGACGGAGTACGCGTACTCGAGGAAGGAGCCCTGCATCTCCTCGGAGACGTCGACGTCCTCGATGCGTTCACCGTCGGGCAGGCCGACTGCTTCCGTGCGTGCCATGGCACCTTTCTGGGACACTGGGGGAGATGGGAACAAGCGTACCGACGGCCCCCGACGCCACCGCGAACCTCGCCGACGTCTTCCCGAGTTGCCTCGTGGCACTCGGGGTTGCGGACGACGCGTGGTTGCGCACCACCGGACTGGAGGCACGGATCACCCTCCGTCCCGCCCGTTCCGCGATCGTCGTGCTGGTCGACGGCCTGGGGGCCGGCGCACTGGCCGCCCGGGCGGGCCACGCACGCTGGCTCGCCGGTGCCAAGGGCACCGGCACCGCGAAGCGGCTGCGGAGCGGCTTCCCGACGACCACCGCCGCGGCGCTGAGCACCCTCACGACCGGCCGGTCGCCCGGCACGCACGGCGTGGTGGGGTACAGCGGCTGGAACCCGGACACCGGCGCGGTGATGAACCTGCTGAGCGGCTGGGACGACGAGGTGCCCGCCGGCTGGTTGCGCACGCCGACGCTCTTCACCGAGGCGCAGGGGCTCGACGTGGACCCGGTGGTGGTCGGCCCTGGCCGCTACCGTTCCTCGGGCATGACGGCCAACGTGCTCGGCGGGGCGCGGTACGTCTCCGCGGACACGATCGCGCAGCGCGTCGACGCGGCCCTGGCCGAGACGGCGTCCGGTCGGTCCCTCGTGTACCTCTACGTGCCGGAGCTCGACTCCATCGGGCACAAGCACGGCTGGCAGTCGGACCGCTGGACGGCGTCCCTCGAGCTGCTCGACGCGGAACTCGCCCGGCTCGACGCCCGCGTGGGTGCCGACGTGGGGATCGTCGTGACGGCGGACCACGGGGTGCTCGACGTGCCCGACCACGCGAACATCGCCATCGACCCGCTCCTGCTGACGGACGTCGTCGGGGTGGCCGGCGATCCGCGCTGCCGGCAGCTGACCGTCGCGCCCGGGACGGACGTCCGCGGACTCGTCGGGTCCTTCCGGGCGCGCTACGGCAAGAAGGCGTACGTCGCGAGCCGTGACGAGGCGATCGCCGCCGGCTGGTTCGGTGCGGTGTCGGACGAGGTCGTCGACCGGATCGGCGACGTCATCGTCGTGGCGCGCGGGTCGTGGGCCTTCAACGACGACCGGCAGCTGCGCGACGGTGAGGAGCCGAAGCGGATGATCGGCCAGCACGGTGCGATGACCGACGACGAGGTCATCGTCCCGCTCCGACTGGCCGGCGCGTTCGCGCAGTAGCGCCGCCGGCCCGGTCGGGGCGACGGCGACCCGGTGATCAGGCGGGGTCGTCGTCCGGACGCGTGCCGAAGACGATCTCGTCCCAGCTCGGCATCGAGCGGCGGTTCCGCTTCTTGCGCTCCTGACGACCACCCTCGGCCTCGGGGGCGGAAGCCGGACGGGCGTCCTGCTGGGCGTTCGTCGGCTCGTCCTCGAAGCCCTGCAGGGGGATGTCCACGACACTGATCGAGGTACCGCGGGGCTCGTCCTGCTGCTCGCCGAACGCGGCGGACTCGCGCTCACCACGGCGACGGCGGAGGGCCTCGAGCAGGTCGGCGGTCTCGTTGCCCGGTGCGCGTTCCTCGACCGCCGCGACGCCGATGCGGGGGAGCGGCGCGCGGAGCGGGCGGTCCTGCACGTCGGGGTTCGTGACGTCCTCGTCCGGCTCGTCGACGCGGAACGCGCCCGAGTCGAACCGGGTGCCGTCGGTGTCGTGGTGATCGGTCTCGACGGCACGGAGGCGGGGCGCGATTCCCTCGTCGTCCGAGTGCGAGAGCCGGTGCGCGTCGCCGTTGTCGGGCGTCAGCGTCGACGTCTTCGGGTCGAAGAGCCACTGTGCGTCGTGCTCGACCTCGCCGGCCGTGTAGTGCACGCGCACCTGCCAGCCGCTGTCGACGTTCTTCCACGAGGCCCAGGAGACCGCGGTGGCCTCGCCGGCCTCGAGCTTCGTCGTGATGGCCTCGCCGAACGTGTCGGGGGCCTCGTCGTCGACCGGGGTCACCGGGACGCGGTGCGCGGCGTCGAGGATGAACGCACGCTCGGCGAGCACCGGACCCTCGAAGCGCCGGACGTACTCGACGTCGACGTCGAGCGCCAGTGCGACCTCGGCGGCGTCGGAACCGCTGCGGATGCGGGCCTGCACGTCCTTCGGGGACACGCGCTTCTGCGGTCCCGCATCGGGGTTCGCCTGCCGGACCTGACCCGGGAGCGACGAGGTCACGGGCAACCGGAACTCGGTCCCGCCGTCGGTCGCGAGGAGGATCGCCCCGGACTCCACACCGATGACTCTCACGTCTTGCATGGTTCCGCCTTCCGAGCGTCGCGTACGGTCGTGCGTCGTACCCCAGGAGTATGCAGCCGCCGTGGGCCGATCCCGCGGAGGCGCACGGGCGTGCCGCGGACTCTCGTCACCACGTTTCCGGACGCCGGGAATAGCCACGACGGGTGTCGGGTTGCAGCGCCAGAACGACCCGCCGGAGATCTCGGTTTGCGCTCTGGCGAGCCGTGGTGCAAACTGTCGCCGCCGATCACCGGCGACGACCTCTCGATACGAGAAATGGATGGGCATGGCCACCGATTACGACGCCCCCCGGAAGACCGACGACAACTCTGACTCGGAGTCGATCGAGGCCCTCAAGGAGCGCGTTCCCGACAAGATGTCGGGGGTCGTCGATGATGATTCCGACAACCCCGGCAGCTTCGAGCTCGCCGGGCAGGACCTCAGCGACGTCGACCTCGATGTCGTCGTGCTCCCGCCCCAGGTCGACGAGTTCACCTGCGTCGAGTGCTTCCTGGTGAAGCACCGCTCGCAGCTCGACCACGAGTCGAAGCTCGGTCCGGTCTGCGCGGAGTGCGCAGCGCTCTAGGGAACGCACACGAACGAACGGCCCACGGCTCTCCGGAGCGGTGGGCCGTTCCGCGCGTGGTGGGCCGAATCGCGCGTGGGGGGCTGAATCGCTCGTGGTGAGCCGTTCCGCGCGAGGGAGGCTGAATCGCGCGTAGGGGGCCGTTCCGCGCGAGGGAGGCCGAATCGCGCATAGGGAGCAGGAACTTCTGACTTCCTACGCGCGGATCGACCTCCTACGAGCGATTCGGCCCCCTCGCACCGTGCGTGATGCTCGTCAGCGACGGAGCAGGCCGTCCCAGTCCACGGCGTCGCGCACGAGCGGGACCAGGCGGCGACTGAACGCCTCCGTGAGGTGCACCTCGTCGACACGTACGAGGGTCCCGTCGATGACAGGCGGGCACGAGTGCGACGTGGGCGTGCAGAGCCAGGAACCTGCGTCGAGCCAGACCGCTCGGGAGGGACTCGATGCGACCGCCGCTGCCTCGGCTGTCCGTTTCGCGGCCGCGTCGGGCGTGACGGACGCCGCGCATGCTGCGAAGCCGTGCAGCCGGTCCGGGCATGACCGGACGTCCGGGCCGTACTGGGGCGCGCTGAGGACGACCACCTTCCGCCCGTCGACGGCGAGGGCAGCGATCGTCTCGGCCATCGACCGCCGCCAGAGTTCCTCAGCTCCGTCCGGCGCGATGTCGAGGAGGTGTTCCCGGAAGTCACCGGCGACCGCACTGATGACGACGATCGACGGGTCCTTCTCCTCGACGGCACGGAGCATCGCGCGCTTCGAGGCCCGGCAGGCGCGATCCCACCGGTGTGCGACCTTTGCGGTCGGCAGCACCGCGCTGCAGCTGGAGACGCCGACGACGGCGTGCGTGGCACCGTCCGGCAGGGCGCCGATGACGGCGGGTGACCACGCCACGGTGGTGGAGTCGCCCAGGACGAGCACGTCCACCGTTCCCGGGTCGCCACAGGTCCGGAGCGGTGCACCCGGCGTGACCAGGCACCCACCGTCCTGCATGGACCGGGGCAGGGACGTCTGCTGGGCGGCGTCGGCCAACCGGGCGTCGGACGACCACGCGTCGGCCCGGTCGTCGGACGACCGGGCGTCGGGGGCCCGGTCGTCGGACGACCGAGCGTCGGCTGCGCGTGACACGGCGTCGGCGAGGGCGTCGGCGTCCCGGAAGGGCGCGGTCGGTCCCGGCGGCGCGACCGGACGGTCGAGTGCCGCCGCCACGGACGCCGGGTCCACGGCGACGACCGTCGAGACCGACATGACGAGCACCGTGACGGGGGCGGCGACCGCCACCAGACGTGCACGGCTCGACCCGGGCCCGCGCCGCCGCCGACCACGACGGGCGGAGCGGCCGGCCGTGCGGAGCGGCTCCTCGACGAACCGGGTGGACAGCGCCGCCAGCACGAGCGCGACGACGACGGCGCACCCGGCGCCGAGGGGTCCTGGAGCCACGACCGCGGCGACGACCAGTGCCGGCCAGTGCCACAGGTAGGCCGAGTACGAGACACGGCCGAGAGCGATCAGCGGCCTGGCGAGTCGGACCGCGACGGCCGAGCGGAGGTCACCGCTCGCGACGAGGAGCGCCGTGCCGACCACGACCGGGACCGTCGCCGCCCACCGCGGGTCCGCGACGAGCACGCCGGCACCGACCGCGGCCACGGCGATGGTGCGGGTCGCGATCGCGGCCCGTGACCCGAGCGGGAGTCGCGGGGCCAGGGCCACCACGGCCCCGATGAGGAGCTCCCACGAGCGGAGGATGGTGTTGAAGTAGTCGGCACCCGCGAGCGGACCGTGCACCACCGCGGCCACGGCTCCGGTCGCCACCAGGGCGCTGACCACGAGCAGGATGCCGATGCGGTGTCGGACGACGGCGAGCAGGACCCAGAGGACGACGGGCCACAACGCGTAGAACTGCTCCTCGACCGCCAGGGACCAGAAGTGCCGGAACGGCGACGGAGCGGTCTCGCCGAAGTAGTCGGTACCGGCGCGCGCGAGGTGCCAGTTGGTGGTGCCGAGCACGGCGGCGACCGCGTCCCCGAGCACCGAGAGCGTCCGCGGCCGGTACCAGAGCGCAGCGGAGACCGCCGCGGTCACGAGCACCACGAGCAACGCCGCCGGCAGGAGCCGTCGCACCCGACGGGCCGCGAAGGCGACGAGGTCGATCCGGCCGGCACGGCGGTGCTCCGCGAGGAGGCTGCGGGTGATCACGAAGCCGGAGAGGACGAAGAAGACGTCGACTCCGAGGTACCCGCCTGACGGCAGGCCGAACGCGTGGTCGGCGATCACCAGGGCGACCGCCACCCCGCGGAGGACCTCGACATCGAGGCGGACGGTCGACGGCGCGGTGCTGGCTCTCACGGCGCCATCATGTCATGTATCAGATACCCGTACCGGGCTTCCGGAGCGCGGCCACGACGGCCGACGGGTTCCGCACACTCACGAGCCAGTACGGCGTCGGGTCGGCGGGGTCGAGCACCTCGACACGGACCACGCCGCGCACGTACCCACGGAAGAGCGTCCACGCGCGGGCGTCGAGCTTCGGCCCGCGCTGTGTCGTGGCCTCGGCGCCCTCGAACCCCTGGACGTCGCCGACGAGCGTGCGGGGGAGGTGTGCACGGCCAGCGCGGAACTCGGTGTCCGTGACCTCGATCGTCGGAGCGAGGGCCCAGAGCAGCACGAGCACCCCGAGGTACATCCCGATGGCGACGAGCACCCCCGTGAGCACGCTGATCGGCAGGAACACGAGGAGGCTGGCGGGGATGACGAGGGCGGTCGCCAGGTAGAGGACGGGCGGGGCCCACAGTCGTTCGCGGTACACGGTCACGGGTCCATTCGACCACGAGTCGGACCAGGTCACGGAACGGTCACGGTCTGCACTACCCTCGACACGTGACCGAACCAGTCGACGTGCTCTGGACCGGGGAGAACGCTCCCGGCTACGCCCATCCCGGTGACGCCGGTGCCGATCTCGTCTCCACCGAGGCGTTCGTGCTCCGCCCGGGCGAGCGGCGCCTGGTCGGCACGGGGCTCCGGATCGCCCTCCCCGAGGGGTTCGCCGCGTTCGTCGTGCCGCGCAGCGGTCTCGCCGCGAAGCACGGGATCACGATCGTGAACTCGCCCGGCACCGTCGACTCGGGGTACCGGGGCGAGATCAAGGTCTCCCTGCTCAACACCGACGAGGCCGAGCCCTACGAGGTCCACGTCGGCGATCGCATCGCCCAGCTGATCGTCATGCCGGTCCCGCGCGTGTCGTTCACCCGCGTCGACGAGCTGCCCGACAGCGTCCGCGGCCAGGGCGGCTTCGGCTCGTCGGGCTACGGTGACCGGAGCGGCGTCCCCAGCGACACCGCCGACAACGTTCAGGAAGGAACGCGCGCATGAAGTTCGGTCGACGCAAGCGTGACGAGGTCGAGGTGGCGGAAGCCGTCGTCGACGGTGTCGAGGTCGCCGAGACGACCCCCGAGGTCGACATCGCGACCGATGCGGATGCGGACCTCGACGAGGTGGACGCCGTCGCACCGACGGACAAGTCCGCCCCCGAGGACCGGTCCGACAACGGCCCGCACGACGAGACCGAGGCGAACCTGGTCCGCCCGTACGTCGACCTCGGCGGCGTGAAGGTCCTCCCGCGTGAAGGCCTGCACCTGCGACTCGAGGTCGAGGAGGGCTCGCAGCGCGTCGTCGCCGTCGGTCTCGACTACGACGAGTCCACGCTGCAGGTCCAGCCGTTCGCCGCGCCCCGTTCCACCGGGCTCTGGCACGAGATCCGCGCACAGATCGCCGAGCAGATCGAGCGCCAGGGCGGTGTCGTGACCGAGGTCGACGGCCCGTTCGGCCCGGAGCTCCGCGCGCAGGTGCCGGTCGTCTCCGACGGCTCCGGCGTCACCGACGGCGCACGTCCGGCCCGCTTCATCGGCGTCGACGGCCCGCGCTGGTTCCTGCGCGGCGTGATCGCCGGCAAGGCCGCCGAGCAGCCCGACGACGCCGCCGACATCGAGGACCTGTTCCGCAGTGTCGTCGTGGTCCGCGGGACCACCCCGATGCCGCCGCGCGACCTCATCCGGCTCCACATGCCGAAGTCGACGCAGACCGCGATCTGACCGGCACTACGATCTGACCGACCAGAACAGGCCTGGAGGCACGGTGCCGGAACACGACGACACCACCCGTCCCGACGGGGCTGGTTCCCGACCCGACCCGGCCGGCCCGGCAGGCAACGCCCCGGCAGGCAGCGTCCAACCGGGCGCGGCCGGCGACGACGAGGCGCTGCCGTCGTTCAACGAGCAGTTCCGTGCGGCCGTGCAGAACACCGGCTTCGGCAAGGTCGCCCCGGGCGAGGCGCCCTCCGGGCAGGCCCTCGTCGCGGCGATCGGTGGCGTGCGCGGCCTCGCCGAGTCGGTGCTCCCGGGTCTGGCGTTCCTCGTCGTCTACGCGATCACGAAGGAACTCGTCCCGAGCGTCGTCATCCCGGTGGTGATCGGCGCCGTGTTCGTGGTGCTCCGCCTGCTGCAGCGGCAGTCGCTCGTGATGTCCCTCGCCGGGATCCTCGGCGTGGCGATCTCGGCGGGCCTCGCGCTCATCACGGGCCGCGCGGAGAGCAACTTCATCCCCGGGATCGTCATCAACATCGTCTGGCTCATCGGGCTCCTCGTGACCCTGGCGATCCGGCAGCCCCTCATCGGACTGATCGTCGGTTTCCTGCTGCCGCCGAACGAGGACGGCAGTCACCAGGACTGGCGTGCGGACCCGGCGAAGCGGCGTGTGCTCACCGTCGCGACCTGGCTGTGGGTCGGGCTCTTCGCGCTCCGCCTCGTGATCGAGATCCCGCTGTACCTGACCGCGCAGGTGGAACTGCTCGCCGGCATCAAGCTCATCACCGGCGTCCCGCTCTACGCGGCGCTGCTCTGGGTGACGTGGTTGTTGGTCCGCACCGTGTTCCGGCGCGAGGGCGACGCCGCCGCGGTGTAGAGTTGTCTCGACATCGAGACAGTTTCTCGCGGGCGCTCCGCCGTCCACGGGATTAGGTTTGCCTTGCTGGTGGGACGTTCCGCGCCCCGGCAGGATGTGGGCATTCCGATCAGTAGGGAGGCGGCACAGTGGCTGCAGTCAACAGCTTCGGCTCGAAGGACACACTCTCGGTTGGGGGTGTCGACTACGCGATCCACCGGATCGACGCCGTGCCAGGGCACGAGAAGCTCCCGTACAGCCTGAAGGTGCTGCTCGAGAACCTCCTCCGCACCGAGGACGGCAAGAACGTCACCGCGGACCAGATCCGTGCGCTCGGCTCGTGGCGTCCCGACGCCGAGCCGGACACCGAGATCCAGTTCTCCCCGGCGCGCGTCGTCATGCAGGACTTCACCGGTGTGCCGTGCATCGTCGACCTCGCCACCATGCGCGAGGCGATGGCCGAGATCGGCGGCGACCCGAACAAGATCAACCCGCTGTCGCCGGCAGAGATGGTCATCGACCACTCCGTCATCGCCGACCTCTTCGGTCGCGAGGACGCCCTCCAGCGCAACACCGACCTCGAGTACGAGCGGAACGGCGAGCGCTACCAGTTCCTCCGCTGGGGCCAGACCGCGTTCGAGGACTTCAAGGTCGTCCCGCCGGGCACCGGCATCGTGCACCAGGTCAACATCGAGTACCTGGCGAAGGTCACCTACACGCGTGACTTCGACGGCGAGACCTACGCCTACCCGGACACCCTCGTCGGCACCGACTCACACACCACGATGGTGAACGGTCTCGGCGTCCTCGGCTGGGGCGTCGGCGGCATCGAGGCCGAGGCAGCGATGCTCGGCCAGCCGGTGTCGATGCTCATCCCGAAGGTCGTCGGCTTCAAGCTCTCCGGGTCGATCCCGGCCGGTGTGACCGCGACCGACGTGGTGCTCACCATCACGCAGGAGCTCCGCAAGCACGGTGTCGTCGGCAAGTTCGTCGAGTTCTACGGCGAGGGCGTCGGCGAGGTCCCGCTCGCGAACCGCGCGACCATCGGCAACATGTCGCCGGAGTTCGGCTCCACCGCGGCGATGTTCCCGGTCGACGACGTCACGCTCGACTACCTGCGCCTGACCGGCCGTGACGACGCCCAGATCGCCCTCGTCGAGGCCTACGCCAAGACCCAGGGTCTCTGGCACGACCCGTCCGTCGAGCCGGCCTTCTCCGAGTACATGGAGCTCGACCTCTCCACGGTCGTGCCGTCGATCTCCGGCCCGAAGCGTCCGCAGGACCGCATCGAGCTCTCGAAGGCGAAGACCCAGTTCGAGGTCGACCTCGCCAACTACACCGAGCCGGCCGGGCAGACCGACCTCGACGACGCGGTGGAGGAGACGTTCCCCGCCTCCGACCCGATCGCCGCCGGTTCGACCACGGGCGACGTCACCACGCACCACCACGACTTCGTGTCGAGCGCACCGTCGACGGCCTCGGCCCCGACGAAGGTCAACATGGACGGGGCCGACCCGTTCACGATCGACCACGGCGCCGTCGCGATCGCGGCGATCACCTCGTGCACGAACACGTCGAACCCCTCGGTCATGATGGCCGCCGGCATCCTCGCCCGGAACGCCGCGCAGAAGGGCCTCAAGGCGAAGCCGTGGGTCAAGACCACGCTCGCGCCGGGGTCGAAGGTCGTCACCGACTACTACGAGAAGGCCGGTCTCACCACCTACCTCGAGGACCTCGGCTTCTACACGGTCGGCTACGGCTGCACCACCTGCATCGGCAACTCGGGCCCGCTGCCCGAGGAGATCTCGCAGGCCGTGCAGGACAACGACCTCGCCGTGACCGCGGTGCTCTCGGGCAACCGCAACTTCGAGGGTCGCATCAACCCCGACGTGAAGATGAACTACCTGGCGTCCCCGCCGCTCGTCATCGCGTACGCCCTCGCCGGGTCGATGCACTTCGACTTCGACAAGGACTCCCTCGGCAAGGACCAGGACGGCAACGACGTCTTCCTGCAGGACATCTGGCCCGACGCGGTCGAGGTCCAGCAGGTCATCGACGCGTCGATCGACACCGAGATGTTCACCCACGAGTACGGCTCCGTGTTCGAGGGCGACGACCGCTGGAAGAACCTGCCGACCCCGACGGGCGACACCTTCGAGTGGGACCAGCAGTCCACCTACGTCCGGAAGCCCCCGTACTTCGAGGGCATGACGATGCAGCCCGACGCGGTGTCGGACATCTCCGGCGCCCGGGTGCTCGCGAAGCTCGGCGACTCGGTCACCACCGACCACATCTCGCCGGCCGGTTCGATCAAGGCGGACAGCCCGGCGGGCCAGTACCTCGCCGAGCACGGCGTCGACCGCAAGGACTTCAACTCCTACGGCTCGCGTCGCGGCAACCACGAGGTCATGATCCGCGGCACGTTCGCGAACATCCGCCTCCGGAACCAGCTCCTCGACGGCGTGGAGGGCGGGTACACCCGCGACTTCACGACGCCGGACGGTGCGCAGTCGTTCATCTACGACGCCTCGCAGCACTACCAGGAGCAGGAGATCCCGCTCGTCATCTTCGGCGGCAAGGAGTACGGCTCCGGGTCGTCCCGCGACTGGGCGGCGAAGGGAACGAACCTGCTCGGCGTGAAGGCCGTCATCACCGAGAGCTTCGAGCGGATCCACCGCTCGAACCTCATCGGCATGGGCGTCGTCCCGCTGCAGTTCCCGGTGGGCGAGTCGATCGAGACCCTCGGGCTCGACGGCACCGAGGTCGTCTCGATCTCGGGCCTGACCGAGCTCAACGAGGGCCGCACCCCGAAGACCGTGCACGTCACGGCCGAGCCGAGCGAGCACTCGCCCGCGGGCAAGCAGACGATCGAGTTCGACGCGGTCGTCCGCATCGACACCCCCGGCGAGGCGGACTACTACCGCAACGGCGGCATCCTGCAGTACGTGCTCCGTTCGCTGGTCTGACCAGCGTGAGCACGGGTCGCTGACGCGACCACACGACGGACTGGAGGCCCGTGGCGACACCGCCACGGGCCTCCAGTCCGTCCGCCGGTCACGCGGATATGGTGGGGGACCAGCCCCACGAAAGGAGCGCCCGTGAGTCTGCTCCCCAGCATCACGTCCCCGCGCGACCTGAAGCGTCTGTCGGACGCGCAGATGACCGATCTCGCCGCGGAGATCCGGCGCTTCCTCGTCGCCGAGGTGGCGAAGACCGGTGGGCACCTCGGTCCGAACCTCGGCGTGGTCGAGCTGACGCTCGCGATGCACCGGGTGTTCGACTCGCCGCACGACCCGTTCGTGTTCGACACCGGGCACCAGTCGTACGTGCACAAGCTCGTCACGGGGCGGCAGGACTTCTCGCGGCTGCGCGAGCGCGGCGGTCTCGCCGGCTACCCGCAGCGGAGCGAGTCGGAGCACGACATCGTCGAGTCCTCGCACGCGTCCTCGTCGCTCTCGTGGGCGGACGGGATCTCCCGCGCGTTCGTGCAGACGGGCCAGGCGGACCGCACGGTGGTGGCGGTCGTCGGCGACGGAGCCCTCACCGGTGGCATGACCTGGGAGGCGCTCAACAACATCTCGGACGGCAACGACCGCCGGCTCGTGATCGTCGTGAACGACAACGGGCGCTCGTACGCGCCGACGATCGGCGGCATGGCCCGCTTCCTCAGCTCGGTGCGGACGCGCCGCGAGTACCGCGCGCTGTACGAGACGTCCCGTGCGGTCGCGAACCGGTTCGGCGCTCCCGGGCGGGCGATCTACCGCGGTATGCGCGGCGGGCTGCACGGCTTCCTGTCGCGGTTCACCAACAACGAGGCGCTCTACTCGAACCTCGACATCAAGTACATCGGACCGGTCAACGGCCACGACCAGCGGGCGATGGAGGCAGCGCTCCGGCAGGCCAAGGAGTACGGCGCGCCGACGATCGTGCACGTCATCACCGAGAAGGGCCACGGCTTCGAACCGGCGCTCCGCGACCAGGCCGACCAGTTCCACGCCGTCGGGCACATCGACCCCGAGACGGGCGAGTCGCTCGACGTCTCGTCGGGCCCGTCGTGGACCTCGGTGTTCGCGACCGAGCTGGCGTCCGCCGGCGACGACGACCCGCGTCTCGTCGCGATCACGGCGGCGATGCTCCGCCCGACGGGGTTGCACCTGTTCCAGCAGCGGCACCCGGACCGCGTGTACGACGTCGGCATCGCCGAGCAGCACGCCGTGACCACCGCAGCCGGGCTGGCGTACGGCGGTCTGCACCCGGTGGTCGCCCTGTACGCGACGTTCCTCAACCGGGCGTTCGACCAGGTGCTCATGGACGTCGCCCTGCACAAGGCCGGCGTGACGTTCGTCCTCGACCGTGCGGGCATCACCGGGCCGGACGGGCCCTCGCACCACGGCATGTGGGACCTCGCGCTGCTGCAGGTCGTGCCCGGCATCCGGATCGCTGCGCCCCGCGACGCCGTGACGCTGCGCGAGGAGTTCCGCGAGGCCGTCGCCGTCGACGACGCACCCACGGTGCTGCGCTGGTCGAAGGGGCAGGTCGGACCCGACATCCCCGCGGTCCGGCGACTGCCCGACGGCGTCGACGTGCTGCACGCGCCCGAGTCGGGTGCGGAAGAGGACGTGCTGTTCGTGGCGGTCGGCTCGATGGTCCCGGTCGCGCTCGAAGCCGCATCGTTGCTCGAGGCGCAGGGGATCGGCGTCACCGTCGTGGACCCGCGGTGGGTCGTGCCGATCCCGTCTTCGCTCATCGACCTGTCCCGCGACCACCGCCTCGTCATCACGATCGAGGACGGCGTGCGGGTCGGCGGCGTCGGGACGCGGCTGCGCCAGGACCTCCGGGCCGCCGGCGTCGACACCGGCGTGAACGAGCTCGGGCTGCCGGACGCGTTCATCGACCACGCGTCGCGGTCGCAGATCCTCGCCGACGTCGGGCTCACGGCGCAGGCGATCGCCCGCGACGTCATCGACCAGGTCGTCGGGACGAAGCTGCCGCAGGCGAAGCCGGCGCGGTCGCGCTCCGGGGCCGGGGCCGCCGAGCGCTGACGCGCCGGCCGCGCCGCTCGCGCCGGCCGCGCCGGTCGCGCCGGTCGCGCCGCTCGCGCCGGTCGTCGCACCCCCTGACGAACATCGCGCCCCGGTGTGCGGGGGCGCGATGTTCGTGGCGGGGTGCGATCGGGCACGGTGCGCGCTGCGCACAACGAAAGTCACCCCGAACCGCGCGACGGCGGGGCTCGGGGTGACTTTGGTTGTGCGACGGGGCGCCGGAGCGCGCGGGCTGCCTAGCGGGAGGCGGGGCCGACGATCGCGGGATCGTGGAACGTGCCGCCGAAGACCCGCTCGGACGCACCGGAGCGGTCGAGGTAGGGGCTGATCCCACCGGCCTGGAACGGGTAGCCGGCGCCGAGGATGAGCCCGAGGTCGATCTCCTCGACGTGCTGGACGACGCCGTCGGCGAGCATGCGGTGCAGCTCGTCGGCGAGGGCGTCCTCGAAGCGTCGCTGCATCTCGGCAGCGTCGACGGGCGCGGCCTCCTGCTTCGACGGCGCGACGAGCTTCACGGCGGCGGGGTCGTACCCGGTCGCGTTGCCCTTCTTGTCGCGGGTCAGGATGTGGCCGTACTCGGCGATCTTCTTCAGCCCGTCGCCGGGGTAGAAGCGCTCCGGCCATGCGGCGTGGTGCGAGTCGAGCACGTGCGCGCCGACCGGCAGCCCGACGAGTTCGAGGAGCTCGAACGGGGACATCGGCAGGCCGAGCGGAGCGGCACCCTGGGCGACGACGTCGAACGACGTGCCGCCCTCGACGCCGCGCATCGCCTCGCCAAGCACCCGCGCGAGCACCCGGTTCACGACGAAGCCCGGCTGGTCGGCCGTGATGATGGCCGTCTTCTTGAGCGTCTTCGCCACCGCGAGCGCCGTGACGAGCGTCTCGTCCGAGGTCTGGGCCGTCCGGACGACCTCGAGCAGCGGCATCACGGCCACCGGGTTGAAGAAGTGGAAGCCGACGAGGCGGGACGGGTCGGACAGGACCGATCCCATCTCCGACACCGACAGCGACGAGGTGTTCGTCGCGAGGATGGCGTCCGGCGCGATGACCTGCTCGATCTTCCGGAGGACCTCCTGCTTGACCGACATCTCCTCGAAGACGGCCTCGATCACCCAGTCGGCGTCTGCGAAGGCGTCGTAGGACACCGACCCGCTGACGAGCGCCGTGATGCGGTTCGCGTCGTCGGGGGAGACCCGGCCCTTCTCGAGCAGCTTCGCGACCTCGCCGCGGATCCGTTCGACGCCGGCGTCCACGCGGGACTGGTCGACGTCGGTGATGACGACGGGGACGCCCAGGCGTCGGGCGAACAGCAGCGCGAACTGCGACGCCATGAGCCCGGCACCGAGGACACCGACCTTCGTGATCTTCTTCGGCTCGACGCCCTCGGGGGCACCGACGGGACGCTTGGCACGCTTCTGCACGAGGTCGAACGCGTACATCGACGCGGCGAACTGGTCACCCGAGATGAGGTCGGCGAGGGCGTCGTCCTCATCGGCGAACCGCTCGTCCAACGATCCACCGCGAGCGGCGGCGACGAGGTCGAGCGCGCGGAACGGCGACTTCGGAACGGTGCCGATCTTCGCGGCGACCTGCCCGCGGGCGACCTTGACGACGGTGCCCCACGCCGCCTTCTCGATGATGCCGGGCTCGTTCTTCCGGACGACCTTGGTGCGGCCGCTGACCACGCCGTCGACCCACGCCACGGCGGAGGGCAGGAACGTGACCGACGGGATGAGCGCGTCGCCGATGCCGAGCTCGACCGCCGCCGGGCCGTCGAGCAGACGGTTGTTCTTGAGCGGGTTCTCGACGATGACGCGGAGCGCCTTCTCGGGGCCGATCAGGCGGGGGAGCAGCGTCGCGCCGCCCCAGCCGGGGATGATGCCGAGGAAGACCTCGGGCAGGCCGATGCCCTGCGCCGCCGACGAGAACACGCGGTAGGTGCAGTGCAGGCCGATCTCCAGCCCGCCGCCGAGCGCGATGCCGTTGATGAACGCGAACGAGGGAACGCCGAGGTCCGAGAGCTTCCGGAGCGTGGCGTGGCCGAGTGCGGCCAGGTCGTGTGCGACGTCCCGGGAGGGGACCGAGGCCGCCTGCGACAGGTCGGCACCGGCGGCGAAGCAGTACTCCTTGCCGGTGATGGCCACGGCCTGGACCGTGCCGGCCGACGCCTCGGTGCGGAGCGTGTCGAGCACCCCGGAGAGCTCGTGCAGGGTGCGCGGTCCGAGGGTGCTCGGCCGCTTGTAGTCCTTGCCGTTGTCGAGCGTGATGAGCGCGAGCGTGCCACCCGAGGGGAGCGCGACGTGCTTGACGTACGAGTGCGTGACGACCTCGTCCTCGCTGAGTTCGAGGAGCTTGTCGTTGTCGACGATGGTCATGCTCATGCCGCCTTTCGCGCCGCGGACCGGCTGAACGAGGGGTTCTCCCAGATCACGGTGCCGCCCTGACCGAGGCCGATGCACATCGTGGTGATGCCGTACTTGACGTCGGGACGCTCGGCGAACTGCGCGGCGAGCTGCGTCATCAGGCGGACGCCGCTCGAGGCGAGCGGGTGCCCGACGGCGATGGCGCCGCCCCAGCCGTTGACGTCGGGGGAGTCCTGGGCGATGCCGTAGTTGTCGAGGAAGGCGAGCACCTGGACGGCGAACGCCTCGTTGATCTCGAACAGACCGATGTCGTCGATCGTCAGCCCGGCCTTGGCCAGTGCCTTGTCGGTCGCGGGGACGGGACCGATGCCCATCACCTCGGGGTCGACGCCCGCGAACGCGAACGAGACCATCCGCATCTTGGTCGGCAGTCCGTGCTGCTTCGCGGCGTCGGAGGACGCCAGGAGGCTCATCGTCGCGCCGTCGTTCAGGCCGGCCGCGTTGCCGGCGGTGATCCGTCCGTGGGACCGGAACGGCGTCTTCAGGGCGGCCAGCGCCTCCAGGGTGGTCTCGGGCCGGGGCGGCTCGTCGCTGGACACGATGTCCCAGCCGTCACCCTTGTTGACCTCGACCGGCACCAGGTCCGGCTGCAGCTTGCCCGCGGCCCACGCGGCGGCGTAGCGCTGCTGCGACTGGACGGCGTAGGCGTCCGTGCGGTCCTTCGTGATCGCGGGGAAGCGGTCGTGCAGCCGCTCCGCGGTCTTGCCCATCACGAGCGCGTCGCCGTTCACCAGGCGCTCCGCGACGAAGCGCGGGTTCGGGTCGGCGTTGAAGCCCATCGGGTGCCGGCCCATGTGCTCGACACCACCGGCGATCGCGACGTCGGCGGCGCCGAAGGCGATGGCGCCGGCGAGCGTCGTGACGCTCGTCATGGCACCGGCGCACATCCGGTCGATCGCGTAGCCCGGGACGGTCTTCGGGAGCCCTGCGAGCATCCCCACGGTCCGGCCGAGCGTCAGCCCCTGGTCGCCCTGCTGCGTGGTGGCCGCGACGGCGACGTCGTCGACGGCCGCGCCGTCCAGCGAGGCGTTCCGGTCGAGGAGCCCGCGCATGGCGTGCACCGCGAGGTCGTCGGCACGGGTCTTCCAGAACACCCCCTTCTCCCCGGCTCGTCCGAACGGTGTCCGAACGCCGTCCACGAAGACGACTTCTGCTGCCTTTGGCAATCTGGGCCTCCAGATCCTCATCGATCACGCCGGGGCACGTTCCGCCCCGACCGGCCGGGTCACACCCGGCATGCAGGGTCGACGCTATGCCCAGAGGCTGGGCGGACGCATGCCCGTTGGGGCGTTCCTACGACTCGGTGTTGCTCTCGGCAGCAGGCGCCTGTGCAGCAGCGACAAAGGCGTGCGCGATGATCGACGCGGTCTCCTCGACCTGCCACGGCCGGGCGTCGTGCGAGGCGAGCACGGCACCGACGGTCTCGGTCGCGACCGGCGACGGCGGCTCCCACGACACGAGGCGGAGGGTCTCCGGCGTGAGGAGGTTCTCGACGGGCAGGTCGAGCTCCTCGGCGCGGGCGATGACCGCGGCGCGCGCGGCCTTGTACCGCCGGTCGGCGGCGGGGTTCCGGTCCGCCCAGGCGCGGGGCGGTGGGAGTGTCGCGTCGCCGGTCCCGCGGAGCTTCGGCAGGTCCTCGGTGGTCCGGCCCTCCTCGACGGCGGCCCACCACCGGTCGAGCTCGGAGCGGCTGGCGCGGCCGGTGAAGGCCTTGACGCCGCTGAGTTCGCCCTTGGTCGTCGGGTTGGCGGCGGCCGCGGCGACGATGGCGGAGTCGGGGATCGTCCGGCCGGGGGCGATGTCGGCCTGCCGGGCGTACTCGTCACGAGCGGTCCAGAGTGCTCGAGCGATCGCGAGGGCACGGGCGCCGCGGAGCGCGTGCATGCCGGACAGCCGACGCCAGGGTTCCGCACGCGGGGGCTTCGGCGCGCGGCCGAGCACCGCGGCGAACTCCTCCTCGGCGATCCGGGTCTTGCCGGCGGTCTCGAGCTGCGCGGCGAGGGCGTCGCGCAGGTCGGGGAGCAGCTCGACGTCGAGCGAGGCGTACACGAGCCAGGACTGCGGCAGTGGGCGGGTCGACCAGTCGGCAGCCGAGTGGGCCTTGGCGAGCGTGATGCCGAGCAGCTGCTCGACGACCGCACCGAGGCCGACGCGCGGGAACCCGGCGATGCGGGCACCGAGCTCGGTGTCGAAGATGCGGGTCGGGACGAGGCCGACCTCCTGCAGGCACGGCAGGTCCTGCGAGGCGGCGTGGAACAACCACTCCTCGTCGACGATGGCGTCCTGCAGCTCGGCGAAGTCGCCGATCGGGATCGGGTCGAACAGGAAGGCGCCGGCGCCGCGTCGGAACACCTGGATGAGGTAGGCGCGCTGCGAGTACCGGTAGCCGCTGGCGCGTTCGGCGTCGACCGCGACCGGTCCGTGGCCGGCGGCGATCGCCGCGACGGCCTCGAGGTAGTCCTCGCGGGTCTCGATGACCTTGACGGCCTCGTGCGACGCCTCGAAGGCCGGCGACGCAGCCGAAGCGGCCGGCGACGCAGCCGAAGCGGCCGGCGACGCAGCCGAAGCAGCGGGGGACGCAGCCGGAGCAGCGGGGTCAGTCACGTGCAAGCCTCCTCGGGGCCAACAGGGTCACGCCGTCCGACGCGGGCGGCAGACCGGCGAGCATCGCCACGATCTCCTCCCACGCTGCGACGTGTGCGGTGAGGTCGTCCCCCCGCGGAGTCCACGATGCACGCAGTTCGAGCTGCGCGCCGTCACCCTGCGCAGAGAGGTCCCCGTAGCCGCGGGAGATGATCTTGGTCGCCGTGCCGGAGGCGTGGTCGTACGCGGCCCCGTGCGCCGCGAGGGCGTCCACGAGCCAGCTCCAGGTGACGTCGGCGACGAACTCGTCGACGCCGATCTCCGGTTCCAGGGGTGCCTGGGCGAAGGTCACGATGCGGTAGGCCCCGCCCCACCCCTCCGGTTCCGACGGGTCGTGCAGCGCGATGAAGCGGCCCGTCCCGAGGTCGGAGTCGATGCCGTGCACGGCGCCCGACACGTCCGCCGCGAGGGCGATCGAGAAGGGGGCGATGCGGGACGGCGAGGGGATCTCGGTGATCGTCGTCTCGGCGCGGGTGCCGCCCGACGCCACGAACGCACGGAGCCGCGCGAAGGCGTCGGGCTCTCGGGTTTCGGACACGAATGCAGACTAGGCTCCGGACCATGTCCCGATCAGCGCGACCCGCCGAGGACGTCGTCCAGGGGTCCGCACGATCGGCCGGGTTGATCGCCCTCGGAGCGGGGGTCGCGGCAGCCGCGGTCACCACCGCCGTCATCGGCGGCTTCGTCGCAGCGGTCGCCCGTGCGGTCGTCACGCCGGACCGGAAGCGCACCGAACGGGTACCGATCCACGCCGTCGACCCGGTCCGGAAGACGGTCACGATCGAGCGCACGGCGGACACCGAGCTGCAGGGGCGGTACAGCCTCTGGTTCGGCGGCGGCACCGGCCACATGCGGGTCGGCGAGGTCCTCGGCACGACGGAGACCACCGTCACCCGGCGGATCATCGCGGTCGACGCCGGCGACCCGACCGCCGCGCGCCGCGGTCGCTGGGGTGGCTGGTTCTACCTCACCCCCGGCGAGCTGGACGTGCCGGTGGAGGACGTCGACGTCCCGACCCCGAACGGCCCCGCTCCGGCGTGGGTGGTCCGCGCCGACGACCCGGACGCGCCGTGGGCCGTCCTCGTGCACGGCCGCGGCGTGACGCGTGCCGAGACGATCCGCGCCCTCCCGGTCTTCCGCGCCGCCGGCTACTCGGTCGTCCTCGCCTCGTGGCGGAACGACGGTGTGGCCCCGCGCAGCGTCGACGGCCGCTACGGTCTCGGCAGCACCGAGTGGGAGGACGTCGACGCCGTCCTCCGCTGGGTCGCCGGCCGCGGTGCGACGAGCGTCGTGCTGATGGGGTGGTCGATGGGCGGAGCCGTCGTGTTGCAGACGCTCCTCCGCTCCCGCTTCGCACACCTCGTCGACGGCATCGTCCTCGAGTCGCCCGTCGTCGACTGGCACGCGGTCCTCAAGTCGCAGAGCCAGCTCCTCCGCCTGCCCCGGCCGGTCCGCAAGGTCGCCCAGCGGTTGCTCCGCACGCCGGTCCTGCACCGTGCGACCGGCCTGCACCACCCCGTCGACCTCCGCGAGCTCGACATGGTCGCCCGGGCCGACGAACTCACGGTGCCGATCCTGCTGCTGCACAGCGACGACGACGGGTTCGTCCCGTCCTCGGCGTCGCACCGGTTGGCCGCGGCCCGGCCGGACATCGTCCGGCTCGAGGTCCAGACGACCGCGCGGCACACGAAGCTCTGGAACTACGACGCCGACTGGTTCGACGCCCGCATCCTCGCGTGGCTCACCGAGGTGGTCCAGCGGGACGACGCGACCAGCGCGCGGTAGAGGCGACCGACGCGGCCTGGAGGCGCGGTGCCAGCTGGCACCGCGCCTCCAGGCCGTCATCGGGTCGCGTCTACGAGGCCGCGGCCCGCACCTGCCGCTGCACCCGGCCGAGCATCCCCACCATGCCGCGGATCCGCAGTGGGCTGACCGCCTCGGACAGCCCGAGCGTCAGCGGGTAGTCGGCCGGCACGGCGAGCACCTGCTCGACCGTGAGCCCGGAGAGACCCTGCGCCAGGATCGACGCGAAACCGCGCGTCGTCGGCGCCTCACGCGGTGCGGTGGCGTGCATGCGGACGATGCCGGGGGCGTCGCCGTCCTCGCCCACCGTCACCGTGATGAAGACGGGGGACTGGCACTCCTCGACGCGCTCGAGCTCGTCCTCGTGGCCCTGCAGCCGCGCGGGCAGCGCCGGGAGCTCGTTCGAGAACTCGAGGAGCAGCTGCAGGCGGTCCTGCTGGGACAGCTCGAGGAAGTCCTCGCGGATCTCGGCGAGTGCCCGGGGGAGTGCGTCGGTCATGTCGTCGTTCGTCGTGGTGGTGTCGCTCATCGGTTCGGGACTGTACCCGGCTCCGCTCCCAGCGCGATCGGGACGCGGACCGCGCTGCCCCACTCCGTCCACGAACCGTCGTAGTTGCGGACGTTCTCGTAGCCGAGCAGGTGCTGCAGGACGAACCAGGTGTGGCTCGACCGCTCGCCGATGCGGCAGTAGGCGATGACCTCGTCCGCGTCGCCGATGCCGGCGCCCTCGCGGTAGATCGCGTCGAGCTCCTCGCGGGACTTGAAGGTGCCGTCGGGTGCGGCGGCGGTCGCCCACGGGATGTTCACGGCGGTCGGGACGTGGCCGGCTCGGAGGGCGCCCTCCTCCGGGTAGTCCGGCGCGGTGGTCCGCTCGCCGGAGTACTCCGGTGCGCTGCGGACGTCGATGAGGGGCTTGCCGAGGTGGGCGAGGACGTCCTCCTTGAAGGCGCGGACCGGAGCGTCGCTGCGCTCGACGACGGGGTACTCGACGGGGGTCACGTCGGTGCGGTCGGTGGTGAGCGCGCGGTCCTCGGCGATCCACTTCGCGCGGCCGCCGTCGAGCAGGCGGACGTCCTCGTGGCCGAAGAGCGTGAACACCCAGAGGGCGTACGCGGCCCACCAGTTGTTCTTGTCGCCGTGGATGACGACGGTGGTGTCACGGCCGATGCCCTTGCCGCCGACCAGTGCGGCGAAGGCCTCGCCGTCGATGTAGTCGCGCTGCACCGGGTCGTTGAGGTCCGTGTGCCAGTCGATCTTCACCGAGCCGGGGACGTGTCCGGTCTCGTAGAGGAGGACGTCCTCGTCGGACTCGACCACCACGAGGTCCGGGGAACCGGCGCCCGCGTCCAGCTGTTCCTGCAGCCACTCGGTGGAGACGAGGCGCTCGGGGTGCGCGTAGGCGGCGAACTTCTCGGACGGGTCGACCGGTGCGGTCATCGGGGTTCCTCCTGGTGCTGGGGGGGTGCTGGCGGGTGCTGTGCGGTTGTGTCCTGGCGACGGGTCCGTCCGGCGACGGCTCGTCGTGCGGGCACCGGACTAGGATCGGTCGTCGGTGCCCCGGGCAACGGTACGCGGAGGTGCCGTCGCCTCCTGCAACGTGACACCGCACGACATGCTTCCCGAAAGGGCCCCCTCGATTGTCCGCGAACACCGCGCCCGCACACCTCGTCGACCGTGACCCGCAGGTCACCCCGCAGCAGATGGCGGCGTCGCTGGTCCCGCCGCCCCAGTTCACGGACGCGTCGTTCGCCTCGTACCGGCCGGATGCCGACTACCCGTCCCAGGCCTCGGTGCGGGACGCCGTCGAGTCGTTCGTCGCCGCGCAGCCGGAGGCACCCCGTCGCGGACTGTTCGGTCGGCGTCGCCGCGAGCCCGAGCAGGCGGCGAAGACCGGCGTGTACCTCGACGGCGGGTTCGGCGTCGGCAAGACCCACCTGCTCGCCGCGGCGTACCACGCGGCCGACGGGCGCAAGACGTTCGGCACCTTCATCGAGTACACGGCGCTCGTCGGGGCCCTCGGGTTCCAGGGCACCGTCGACCTGCTCCGCGGCACCGCGCTCGTCTGCATCGACGAGTTCGAGCTCGACGACCCGGGCGACACGATGGTGATGACCCGGCTCATCAAGGAGCTCTCCGAGTCCGGCACCCGGTTCGCGGCGACGTCGAACACCCCGCCGGGTGCGCTCGGCGAGGGCCGGTTCGCCGCGCAGGACTTCCTCCGCGAGATCCAGGCGATGTCCGACCGCTTCGACACCCTCCGCATCGACGGTCTCGACTACCGCCGCCGCGCGGTCGACGAGTCCGCACGCGTCGTCGCCGACGTGCCGGGCTCGCTGCCGGACGGCGAGGTCACGCTCGACGACTTCCGCGCCGTCGTCGAGCACCTCGGTTCCGTGCACCCGTCGCGGTACGTCGCCATCGTCGAGGGGCTCGACGCCGTCGGGCTCACCGACGTGCAGCCCTTCACCGACCAGACCGACGCGCTCCGCTGGGTGGCGCTCGTCGACCGGCTCTACGACGCGCAGGTCAAGATCGTCGCGTCCGGCACCCCGCTCGACCAGGTGTACCCGGAGACGATGCTGGGCGGCGGGTACCGGAAGAAGTACCTCCGCGCCGCGAGCCGCGTGGTCGCGCTCAGCCGCGCCTGATCCGCGCCTCATCGCCCGAGGTCCCTCGTCTGATCGCCCGCAGGTCCCTCGTTCAGGGGACTGCCCGTGGCACGAAACACGACGTTTACACAGAGCGCCGTCGCGTTACACCCGCGAAACACTTCGTGCTCCCCCGTGAAACCTCACGTCGCCAGACTCGTCACACCCGAAGCGGTCCAAGAGCCGTTGGTGCAATCGAGAGGTGAATGATGCTTGATCAGGGCCAGACAGGCTTCCTGCTGATCATGGCGGCACTCGTGCTGTTCATGACGCCAGGCCTGGCGTTCTTCTACGGCGGTCTGGTGAAGGCCAAGTCCGTCATCAGCATGATGATGATGTCCTTCGGAGCGATCGCCCTGGTGGCGGTCCTCTGGGTGCTCTACGGCTACGCGATCGCGTTCGCCAACCACGGCGACGGCACGGCGGTCTCCGGTGCCGTCGGGTTCTTCAGCATCGACTGGAACCAGATCGGTCTCGGTCAGGCGTTCGAGGCGGCGCGCTCCAGCGCCAACGACGTCGCCTACCCGCAGATGGCGTTCGTCGGCTTCCAGGCCACCTTCGCGATCATCACGGTCGCGCTCATCTCCGGTGCCATCGCCGACCGCGCCAAGTTCGGCGCGTGGATGGTCTTCGCCGGCATCTGGGTCACGGTCGTCTACTTCCCGGTCGCCTCGTGGGTGTTCAACCTCACCTCCGGCTGGGCCGCGACGTGGGGCGTCATCGACTTCGCCGGTGGCACCGCGGTGCACATCAACGCCGGTGCCGCGGGTCTCGCCCTGGCGATCGTCCTCGGCAAGCGCGTCGGCTTCGCCAAGGGTGCGCACAAGCCGCACAACCCGCCCTTCGTCCTCCTCGGTGCGGCGATCCTCTGGTTCGGCTGGTTCGGCTTCAACGCCGGCTCCGAGGGTGCTGCTGACGGCATCGCCTCGATCGCCTGGGTGAACACGCTCGCCGCCCCGGCCGCCGCGATCCTCGGCTGGCTGCTCGTCGAGAAGCTCAAGGACGGCAAGGCCACCTCGATCGGTGCCGCTTCGGGTGCCGTCACCGGCCTCGTCGCGATCACCCCGGCGTGCGCCGCGCTCACCCCGGGCTGGGGCATCCTGCTCGGCTTCCTCGCGGGCATCATCTGCTGCTTCGCGATCGACTGGAAGTACCGCCTCGGCTTCGACGACTCGCTCGACGTCGTCGGCGTCCACCTGGTCGGCGGCATCGTCGGCACGCTGTACCTCGGCTTCTTCGCCAACGACACCGGCCTGATCTACTCCGGTTCGTTCGCCCAGCTCGGCAAGCAGGCCGCTGCTGCCGGTGCCGTCGGTGCCTACTCGTTCATCCTCGCCTTCCTCATCGGCTGGATCATCGAGAAGACCATGGGCTTCCGCGTCAAGACCGAGGACGAGGTCGCCGGGATCGACACCGCCGTCCACGGTGAAGAGGGCTACGTCCTCTACGAGGACCGCGACGAGACCCCGGTCTCCGTCCGCTAGTCACCAGCACCACCCGTCCGACGGGCCCCGCGCACACAGCAGCGCGGGGCCCGTCGTCGTGCCGGGTCGGGTCGTGCTGGGTCCCGCTCGTGCTGGCTAGGGTGGGCGCGTGGACGACGTCACCCTCGCGCACCCGCTCGTCGACGCCGTCGGGCCCGGCTTCGTCGTCTCCGAGACCGACGCCGCGATCGTGTCGCTCTCCTCCGCCCGCATGGGCCTGGTGCTCGAGACACGGGCCGCCGACCTCGCGTTCGTGCTGCTCACGCCGCCCACCAGCCGCCTCACGCCGGCGATGGCCGCGATGCTCCGGCGCACGGGCAGCGCGTGGGTCGTCCGCGAGGGCGACCGCTACCGCGCCGCCGGCTCCTCCGAGGTCGCCGACGACGTCGCGACCGCGATGCTCGCCCCGCAGGCGTCGCCGCGGACCACCCGGCTCGGTGCCGACGAGGTCCCGTGGGTCGAGCTGATCGTCTCCGTCCACCACCCCGCCACGGAGCAGGCGGGCATCGGCCGCACCGCCGAGCTCCTGCTCGGGGGACTCGCCGGCACAGCCCCGTCCGGCTGGGGAACGGTGGAACCCGCCACGCTCGCGTGGAGCGTCGGCGCCGTCACCGACTTCGCGCGTGGCCGCGCGCCCCGTCCGACCCGGCTGGTCGCCGTCGCCCCGATCGACGGCGGCGTCGCCGCGGTGCAACTCCGCATCGAACGGTCCGCGACGGGCGTCACCGAGGAGACACGGTTGGCACTGCCACGGCCGGGAGGCACGGTGCCGGCCCCCGGGGACACGTCGCCTCCGGTGGACGGTCCGGTCGTCGACGTCCTGGCCGGCCTCGCACGGCGGCAACGGGTGCTGCTCGGCACCGCGTGGCGGTCCGGCGGGCACCCGGACGCGACCCTCGCCGCTCGGCAGCGTGGCATGCCCGTCCCCCTCGGAGCGGTCGTGGGCGCCGCGGCCGTGCGGGACCTCGGCGTGGACGCCGGTGCGTTGCCGATCGGTGCCAGCCCGGTCGGGCCGCCGCGGGTGCCGTCGCTGCTGCTCGACTTCTCGCCGTCGACCGTCGGGTTGACCGGCGGCGCCGAGGTGGAGGCCCGCTGGCGACGGCTCGCCGAGCTCGGGACCGCGCTCGGCCCGCGTGCCGTCGAGCTCCTGGGATTCGGGGCGGACCGATGAGCGTCGAGTGGACCATCCTGACCACCGACCACGTCGACGCTGCTGCCGTGCTGGCCGGGGCCGCCGCGGTCGACCCGGGGATCGGCATCCGCCAACTCTGGGCGGGCGATGCGCTGCAGCTCGTCTCGGACGGTGGCGTGGTGCTCCTCACGCTCTTCCAGTCGCGCCGGCTCGACAGCGTCACGGACGCGGAGCGGCTGCTCACCAGACCGTTGTCGGTGGCGGGTGATCGGCTATGGTGGACCGAGGTCCACGCGGCCGCGCAACCCCCGTTCCGGGGGACGGCCGAGCGGATCGTGCGCAGCATCGCGGACGCCGCCGGGGGAACGGCGGAGTCCCGAACCGTGCAGTGACGACGCGATCACACTGACCGAACGGGACGACGACCAGGGGGAGTCATGGGGAACGGCTGGCAGATCGAGCCCGCGGGCGTGCAGACGACGCTCACCGACACCGAGACCGCGGCGACCAACCTCTCGACCGCGTTCGACGGTCTCGCCGATGCCCACGCCGCGCTCACGACCGCCGTCGGCGATGACCAGGCGGTCGCGGGTGCGGTCGCCGCGCTCATCGAGTCGCACTCGACGTTGCTCGAGCGCGTCGGCAACCACATCACGGCCGGTCTCGCCGGTGCTGCCACGGCGACCCTCGCCTACTACCACGGTGACGATGAGATGGCCGCGACGGCGCAGACCAACGCGATCCGTGCCTCCCGTGACGGTGATTTCTCGGCCTTCGACCTGGATGGTGACCAGTGACCAGCCAGTGCCGCGCCGACGGGCTCATCGATCCGGACTCGATCCCCGGCGCCAACATCGACGCTGCGAAGGTCGACACGGCGGGCACGGCGTTCTCGACCTCCGCCACCGACGTCGAGACCCGCGGCGGCGAGGTGAAGACGGCGTGGGCGAAGCTCGGCAGCAGCTACACGACGCCGGACTCGGCCGACCTGCTCGCCGTGATGGACGGCGTCGAGACCGACACCGCCGCACTCGCCGCGACCCTGCAGAAGGCGTCGAAGTCCATCGGCGACTACGCGACCGCCGTCGCACCGATCGCGAAGCGGCTCGTCGAGCTGAAGGCCGAGGCCGCGACGTTCGTCGAGAAGGCCCTCAAGGGCAAGACCGTCGGCCCGTGGGACCCGGAGCACCCCGCGAACCAGGGCATCGTCGGGCTCGTCGAGAACTTCGGCCAGCAGTTCGACGACGTGCACCTGCCGTGGGACCAGTACACGCCGTACGTCGACGAGAACAACGAGCTGCTCACCAAGGTCGCCGCGCAGGAGACGAAGCTCTCCGCCGCCTCCGCCGAGTGCGTCAACGCGATCAACGGATTGCGCACCGACATGTGTCTGCCCCAGGTGCAGGCCGTCGACTACAACGCTGCCGTCAAGGCGAACGAACCGATGCCGTGGGGGAGCACCGGCCGCGGTGACCAGTCCTGCTCGGAGTCGTTCAACTCCGGCATGGACGACGCCCTGACCGGCACCATCGACGGACTCGGCGGCCTCGTCGGCTACAACTCGCAGACCGGCGAGTGGGGCGACGGCGACTGGGCGGCGCAGTCGTGGAAGGGCTTCGCGGAGTCCCTCGGGCTGATCGTCCTGATGGGCAGCCCGCCGCTCCTCATCGCCGCGGCGCTGCCGAAGGGCGTCCTGCCCGACGTCGTCGGTGACACCGCCCGCAGCATCATGGACCAGCAGAAGACCCTCGTCGAGGGCTTCGTCGGGTCGCCGGAGGACTGGCGGGACGACCCCGCCCACGCGGCCGGTGGTGCCACGTTCAACATCGGCACGCTGTTCATCCCCGGCGCGGGCGAGATCGGCGCGGGCGCGAAGGTCGCGGCGCTCGGGTCGCGGCTCGCGGTGCTCGGTGCGGACGGCAGCAAGCTCGCGGTCATCGGGTCGAAGGTCGCGGCCGCCGGCACCACGATCGTGCGGGTCGGGGATGCGCTGTCGAGCCTGCCGGGCAAGGCGTTGTCGGGGGTTTCGGACCTGTTGGCGCGGGGGCGTGGCGGGTTCGCGGATGCGCTCCGAGGGCTCGGGGACAAGATCCCCACCGTGAAGGTCAGCGTCGAGCACGCCCAGGCGACGCCGGACGGCTTCGGCGTCGGGGTCGGGCGGCCGCACATCGAGGTGGGGCATCCGGAGCCGGGGTCGCACTGGTTGCACTCGGTGGCGGATCGGGTGGAGGGTGGGACGACCCCGCGTCCGGCGGTAGGCCAGGAATCGATGCCTCACGCTGGGACGGAATCAGGGGTCGACCCCGCTGCGTCTCCCGGAAGCGCTCACGGCGATGGTGCCGGTGCCCTTGATCCGTCAGATGGGGTGCGCGGACACGTCGCTGACTCTCCGCGGGAACTCGAGCACGCACAGATGGAATCTCGAACTGGTTTCCGTCCGCCGGACACCGCACGGGACCTGCAGCCCACCATCGGAGCGGCCGAGCATGGCCACGTTGGACATTGGATCGCAAGCGAGCGCATCGAGGGTGGCAAGGGGATGCTCGACCAGGAGTGGGTGACGGGGATCAAATCGCTGCCCGACGGCCGGATCCCCGAGTACGAGGTGCCGAATCAAGCACATCCGACTCACCCGCTGAAGCTCGATGACTTCAGCATTGTCGATGGGCGCCCGACTGTCACCGAGGTGAAGGGCAACTACGGCTGGTTGCAAAGCCTGTCGCCGGCCCGGAAGGCAGAGATGATCGAGGGATGGGCCAAGTCGGCCATGGCAAAACTCAACGCGCTTGAGGACCCAAACGTGCAGTTGCGATGGGTATTCACACGGGACCCGGATATCGCAGCAGAATTCGCCCACGCGATTCGACGACTGAGGAATGTATCGGTAGAATACATCGAGATGCCTCGCGATTTCAAGGGATGGTAAGCGTGCAGACCAATGTCACCGACTGGTACCTCGTGGCAGACTGGGATGCAAGGCCCGAGTCTGCGGACGTGATCGCTGCGCGTCTGGTTGAGACTTCCGCCGCGATCAAAGTTGCGCTGCCTGTGTTCGATGGAATATGGACGGTCCACGATCGGAACGTCGACAGTGCAGATGAGAGGTCGTGGTCGGGACTCGTCGCTTCGTCGCCGTACAAAGTCGAGGGCGTCGCGGAACCGGCTCGGGGATTCACGCTTTCATTGGCTTCAGCGATTCCTGGTGGGTCAATGCTGCATGCATCGGTCACGGCTGGTGCGGCGTTCCAGACCATCATCAACAAACCGAACGAGTTCGTTGTGGACTTTCGTGCTCGCCGCTTCGGTGAGGCGGTAGAAATCGATCTGCCGACCCCCGCGGACGAACGGTTCCGAGACCTTGGCTTGAGGATCAAGGACATCTGGGATGCCTCGGATCTCCGCGTCGAGTTCGACTGAAGGAGACGGTGCCGCCCGGGTCGTTGTGAAGCGATGATCGATCGCCGCACCCTGGACAGCCGAGCCGACGAGATCTCGAACTGGTTGAACACGGAGCGCAAGCCCAAACCCAGGATCTTCACGATCACCGCGACGTTCGATCGGGTGATCGGACGGCGGTTCAGTGATGGGGTCCTCACAGACGGAAGCAGATGTGGATGCAGTTGTTGTGGGACAAGAACAGTCCAGGCGGTTTCGTGGTCCGGACCGCGTACCCGACCCGGCTCGGAGGGTGACATGACTGGATTGGCCGAGATCGGGTACGAGAACTACTCCGAGCCTATTCCTCTCCTCGGGGGCTTCCTGGAGAACCTCTACCAATACTGGTGGGATGACTACTCGTCCGTTGGCGACTACGTCGACTTCTACATCGACGGGTTCAGCCGCGAAGAGCTTGCTGGAATGTCGAAGGAGTTCGTCTCGTTGGGTGCTGATGGCGCCGAGGACCGGGAGGTAGACGCATTTCTTCGTCGGATGAACGCGAACTACCGCCTTGGTTCCGGGTCAGGTCGGGCGTTGTTGTGCGAGGTTGGCAAGCGAGTAGAGGAGCTCGCCGACGGCGCGGTTCCAAAGGTCTTCGACTGGATGGTGTCGAGCGCCCTCACCAACCTCCGCCCCGTCGGCGGCGACGATCTGCAGGCCGGCCGGCCCCGCACGGTGTACCGGGCGAACACCCAGCTCGTCGGACCCGAGGCGTACCCGCCCGGTCTCGCCGCGGTGATCGACCTCCGCCGGGTCGACGAGACCGCCGCCGTGCCGCATCCCCTCGCCACGACCCCCGGCTACCGAGGTGTCCCGATGTTCGATCCGTCATCGGGCCTCGAGTCGGCCGCCGGGGCGATCGCCCTCGAGGACCAGTACATCGACTGGCTCGACCGGCACCGCAGCGGGATCGCCGAAGCGCTCCGCGCCGTCGCGGCCACCGACGGCGACGTGCTGGTGTGCTGCTCGGCCGGGAAGGACCGCACGGGGATCGTCAGCGCGCTGCTCGCACGGCACTGGGGCGACAGCATCGACGCGGTCGGCGAGGACTACGCCGCGAGTGCTGTCGGTCTCGTCGACCGCTTCGCACGGGAACGCGCGGCCAGCGTCGACCCCGAGGCCACCGCGATCGCGCAACGGTGCGTGCCGGAGATCATGACGACGGTCATCGACCACGTCGAGCGCCGCTGGGGCTCGGTCGACGCGTACCTGCGCGCGATCGGCCTGCAGGACGACGAGATCGCGCGCCTCTGATCGCGACGCTGGTCGCGTTCTGGACGTGACCACGGACTGGAGGCGCGGTGCGGGTCCGACCCGCACCGCGCCTCCAGGCAGATGGTCGCGTCAGCGACCCGCTGGTTCCGTCGGGGACGTCACCAGGCGTAGTCCTCCGGCGAGGTCTTGTGCCCCGGGAAGATCTCGTCGAGCCGGTCCAGCGCACGCTGGTCGAGGCGGATGTCGACGGCGCGGACCGCGGACTCCCACTGCTCCATCGTGCGCGGGCCGGTGATCGGCGCGGTGACGCCGGGCTGGTGCAGCAGCCACGCGAGGGCGAGCTCGCCGGGGGTGTGGCCGAGCTCCTTCGCGAAGGACTCGTAGGCGGTGAGCTGGTCACGGTGCGAGTCGACGTACTCGGCGCTGCGGCCCGAGAGACGACGCGAGCCGTTCTCGGTCTTCTCGATGACGCCGCCGAGGAGGCCACCCTGCAGCGGCGACCACGGGATCACGCCGAGACCGTACTCGCGGGCGGCGGGCAGGACTTCGCGCTCGATGTCGCGGACGACGAGGTTGTAGATCGACTGCTCGCTGACGAGGCCGAGGGTGTGGCGGCGCTTGGCGGCCTCCTGGGCCTGCGCGATGTGCCAGCCGGCGAAGTTCGACGAACCGACGTAGAGCACCTTGCCCTGCTGCACGGCGACGTCGATGGCCTGCCAGATCTCGTCCCAAGGCGTCGCACGGTCGACGTGGTGGAACTGGTACAGGTCGATGTGGTCCGTCTGCAGACGCTGCAGGCTGGCGTCGAGCGCCTGGCGGATGTTGAAGGCGCTGAGCTTGCCGCCGTTCGGCCAGTCGATCATGTCGCCGTAGACCTTCGTCGCGAGGACCGTCTTCTCGCGACGCCCGCCACCCTTGGCGAACCAGCGCCCGATGATCTCCTCGGTGGCACCCTTGCCCACCGAGCCGCCGTAGCCGTTGGCGGTGTCGAAGAAGTTCACGCCGAGCTCGTGCGCCCGGTCCATGATCGCGTGCGAGTCGTCCTCGCTGGTCTCCGGTCCGAAGTTCATCGTGCCGAGCACTGCGCGCGAGACCGACAGCCCAGTACGACCGAGGTGTGTGTATTCCATGGGTCTGGTCTACGCGATCGGGGTCGTGCGTGGCAGGCACTGGGAGTACCGGTCGGGGAGAGGGGAGTAGTCAGGTTGGGTCGAACGAGAGGAACGAGCCATGCCCGCGAAGGACGAGATCCCCAGCACCCTGCAGCGGTCTCCGGCGCACGCGCAGGAGATCTTCGAGAAGGCGCTCGACTCGGCGAACGAGTCGTACGGCCCCGGTGAGCGTGCGCACCGCACGGCGTTCGCTGCCGTGAAGCACGAGTACGAGAAGGTCGGCGACCACTGGGAGGAGAAGGAGTCCTCCGGGCCGTCGGACTCCGGCGCGGCGGGGTCGCGCGGCTCCGGGAAGACCGAAGGCGGGGTCGACGCGAACGCATCGAAGGCGCACCTCATGGACGTCGCGAAGCGGCTCGACGTCAGCGGCCGGTCGAAGATGAACAAGGGCGAGTTGGTCGACGCGATCAAGAAGGCGAACGACCGGTCGACGGCGGCTGCCCGCGGGTGATGTATTCCGCGCCGCGCATGACAGCGTTGCGAGGCGGAGTAGCGTGCCGAGGATGAACACCGCAGCACTCCGAGGCAGCCGGATCCTCGGGTTCGGGCACCACCAGCCCGCCAAGGTCCTCACCAACGACGAACTCTCGACCATGGTCGACACGACCGACGAGTGGATCCGCACCCGAACCGGGATCGAGACCCGCCACATCGCCGGACCCGACGACACGGTCACGTCGATGGCGATCGAAGCGGCACGGAACGCCCTCGCCGACGCCGGTGTGGCGCCGTCCGAGGTCGGTCTCGTCATCGTGGCGTCGACCACGCACCGGGACCGTGCGCCGTACACCGCCGGGAGGGTCGCCGCCGCCCTCGGCTTCTCACCGTCCGCCGCTCCCATCGACATCAACACCGCGTGCAGCGGGTTCGAGTACGGCGTCGCCCTGGCCGACCAGGCGATCCGGGTCGGGTCGACCGACGTCGCGCTCGTGATCGGTTCCGAGATCCTCTCCGGCATCGTCGACTGGTCGGACCGGTCGACGTGTGTGCTCGTCGGTGACGGTGCGGGCGCCGCCGTCCTCGGTGTCTCCGACACCGCGATGATCGGGCCGGTCTCGTGGGGGAGCGTGCCGCACCTGGAAGAAGCCGTCCTCGTCTCCGGGGACCCCGAGCGCTTCAGCCAGGAGGGTCGCTCCATCTACCGCTGGGCCATCACCGAAGCCGCCGACCATGCCCGGGCAGCCGTCGCCGCCGCGGGCCTGACCCTCGACGACATCCAGGTGTTCGCGTTCCACCAGGCGAACCTGCGGATCATCGAGCCGCTCGTCACCGCGCTCGGAGGCGAGTCGAAGTACGTCGTGCGCGACGTCGTCGAGTCCGGGAACACCTCGGCGGCGAGCGTGCCGCTCGGGTTGTCGAAGGCCTGGGCGCGCGGCGACCTGCCCGAAGGAGTCCCGGCGCTGCTGTTCGGCTTCGGCGGAGGGTTCGCCCATGCCGGGCAGGTGGTGACGACGCCGGTGCGGGCTCGCTGACGCGATCGGCTGTCTGACTGGAGGCGCGGGGCGGGCTGGCACCGCGCCTCCAGTCCGTCAGTGGTCGGTCTGGTCCGTCGTGCCGGGCCGGTCGGTCTGGTCGGTCTTGTCGGTCTGATCCGTCTGATCCGTCTGGTCCGTCTGGGTCCAGAGGTCTTCGCGACCGCTCTTCCGCCAGGGGAGCGCGCGACGCTCCCCAGACTGCTTGGGTTCCTTGGGCTGCTTGGACGGCTTGAGTTCCTTCGGCTGCTTCGGCTGCTTCGGCTCGAGGACGATCGGGAACTGGACCGGGGGCAGCCCGAACCCGGTCCGCGAGGCCTGGATCACCTTCCGACCGAGCGCGTGGTTGCCGAGGCCACCGACCGCCGCACCGATGCCGAACGGGAGGGCACGCCCCACGATCGTCGTGCCCTGCCGGGCGGCGAAGCGCTTGATGAACTGGTCGCGGACCTGGCCGCCGATGCCGGTGACCACCTGCTTCGGCAGCGAGGACGTCACCATCTCGCCCCAGAAGGCCGTCCGTACCTGACCGCCGGCGACCTGACCGGCGAGCTGGTTGATGAGCTGCGTTCCCGGCGTCCCGAGGATCATCGCCATGACGAGCATGCGGGCGCGCTCCGGGTCCTCCAGCGCGATGCCGTGCACCTCGGTCACCGACTGCGCGAAGAGCGCGGTCGTCTCGAGGAACCCGACGGTCTCCGCGCCGCTGAGTCCGAGCGCCGCTGCCATCCCGACACCGGGGATCACGGCACTCGCCCCGACCGCGGCACCACCCGTCGTCACGGCGGTGAGGTACTGCCGCTCGAGGATCTGGATGATCTCCGCCGGGGACGAATCGGGGTGCCGTCGCCGGAGACTGCGGACGTGCGCGACCACGACCGGGCGCTGCACGCTGAGCACGCGGTCGAGCATCTTCACCCAGCCGGCGGACCGCTCGGGGACGGGGACTCGTGCGTCGGAGTCGTCGGATCGGGACGTGACAGGTGAGACCGGCAAGGGCACGATCGCCTGGTCCTTCTGCTCTCGGGCCATGCGGTCGACGGTACGCCGCCAGCATGGGAGTGCCGTCGGGTCGCGTCCCCCAGCGATCTTCCGCGTCGCTCACCGGCACGGCACACCCGCGCGCACGAGCGCTGCCCGGACACGATCCGGGTCCATCAGGTCGGCCCAGCTCAGGCGGACGACGAAGCGGACATCGGGGAACGAGCGGATGAAGTCCTCTCGTCGCTTCTCCTGCCAGTGCGCATCCGCGGTGGAGCGGCCGTCGAGCATCGTGGCCTCGCTGTACTTCGCGCGGCCGTCGACCTCGACCACGACGCCGTGCTCCGGGAACCAGAAGTCCACGGTGGCAGTGCGTTCCCCGGGCCGGGCGAAGACGTGCTGCTGTTCGGGTTCCGGCGCCCCGATCTGCCGGAAGCGCACCCGGCACACCGACTCCGCCGGCGACCCGGACGACGCCGACCCCATCCCGATCGCCAGCGCGGCCTTCGCCCGTCCCTTGTCGAGACGCCCGGTCTCGAGTTCGAGCTCTCGCACCGTGGCCGACCCCGCTCGGAGGACGTCGTCGACCACGGGCAGCGCACCGAGCAGCGGCCGACTCGCTGCGACGTCGACGACGGTCCGGCCAGGGGTCGTGGTTGCGGTCCCTCGATGGCGGAGTACGGCGGTCGGTGGTCGATTTCCGACTCCGTGACGGACGAACCACGCGGTGACCCTCGTGTGCGTGGTCGTCGGATCGGCGACGTGCACCTTCGACGGCCAGGTCCCGACGAAGGGCAGCCCGAGCACCGCACACGCGGACTCGTGACAGAGGACGTCTTGAGGGCGCATCCGGGTTGCCGACGCTCGGACGAGAACGGCATGGCGCTCGTTCGGGTGGAGACCGTCCAACGACCCGGGTTCGACGAGTACGCCGGGCCGGATCCGTTCGAGCTGACCACGACGGGCCGCGCGCTCGAGTGCTCGCCGCTCGGCACCGGGGAGTCCCGTTGTTCGGATGAGACGGATGTCTTCTGCTCTGGTCACGGCCTCAGCGTCGTGGAGCGGACTCGTTGGCGACGCTCCGACAGCTGATCAGTGCACAACTCGCGTCGGCGTCTGTCCTGTGGAGGAAGCGTGTCGCTCGATGCACGTGCCACTTGCGACAAAGCACCCGTCGAACGTCAGGTGGGATGTCGATCGATGTCCGTGGAACTTCTGCGTGTGCATGGTTCGACGTTCCACCCGTCGAACGACGCGTGGGACGTCGAAGTATGCGTGTGCAAGTTTCGACGGGCGGCACGGGCGGGGACGGGCGGCAGGGACGGGGACCGCCGGCGCGACCGGCGACATCGCCCCGCCGCGCACGCCGCGTCGACCGCGTCGACCGCGGCCGCCCGGCGCGCGCTCAGCGCCGGGCGAGCTCCGCGCGCAGCGGCAGGTCCTGGTCCTCCAGGATGAGCTGGGCACCGACGGCGGTCCGGGCGTTCACGACGATCGGCGCGAGCAGGTTCACCGTCGTGCCGGACGCCCCGGGGTTGGCGACGACGAGGAGCATCGCGTCCGCGGGGTCGGTCAGCGCCAGTCCGGCGGCCTGCTCGTCGGTCAGCTCGGGCGCGTACGAGGGCAGGTGCACCGACGCGTCGAGCACGTACAGCCGTGCGTCGTCGCCGACCAGCGTGAACAGGCCGTCGGCACCGTCGACCGGGGTCAGTGTGAAGACGGGGGCGGGGGAGAGGCCGAAGGGCGGGACGGCGAAGGTCAGGTCGATGCTCATCGGAGGTAGTCCATCAGGGTCGGCTGCAGGACCTTCGCGGTGACGGCGAGGGCTGCCTGGTAGTTGGTCTGCTGCACCTGCAGGTCGAGGACGGCCTTCGCGAGGTCCTTGTCCTCGATGCCGGCGCGTCGGTTCTCGAGCGAGACGGTGGCGGTCTTCAGCGAGTCCTGGGCGGCCAGGGCGGTCGCGTGGCGGACGCCGACGTCGGCCTGGGCGCCGCGGACGGTGTCGATCGCGGCGTCGACGTCGGTGATCTTGGCGTTCACGTTCACCCCGTTCTGCAGGTCGCTGACGATGGAGTCGATCATCGAGAAGACCGACGAGCCGCCCGAGCCGAAGACGTCGGCGCCGGAGGTGTCCACCCGGACGGTGGTGCCGTCGCCGATGCGGCGGGTGACGTCCGTGCCCGACGGTGCCCAGCCGGTCGCCGGGTCGTAGGGGGTGGCCGAGGTCGAGGAACCGGCGAACACCGAGCGGGTGCCGTAGGTGCTGTTCGCGCGAGACTCGAGGTCGGTCTTCAGCGCCTGGAACTGCGTGATGAACGCGTCACGGTCGGTGTCGCTCATCGTGCCGGTGTTCGCGGCCTGGACGGCGAGGTCGCGCACGCTGCCGAGCACCGAGTACACGCTCGACAGGGCGCTGTCGGTCGTGGCGAGCCAGCCGACGGCGTCGTTCGCGTTCCGCGTGTACTGCGCGGCGGCCGCCTGCTCCTTGCGGACCTGCATCGACGACACCGTGCCGACGGGGTCGTCGGAGGGGCGCTGGATGTTCTTGAGCGTGGTGGCCTGCTCGGTGAGCTGGGCGAGCTTCGCGGCGCCGGCCTGCAGCCGCGCCGTGGCGGCTGTCATCGACATCTGGGTGGTCACACGGGTGATCACGGTCAGCCCCTCCCGACGAGTCCGACGCGGTTGATGAGTGTGTCGAGCATCTCGTCGACCGCGGTCAGGACGCGCGCCGCGCCCTGGTACGCGTGCTGGTAGCTCAGCAGGTTCACGTTCTCCTCGTCGAGGTCGACCCCGGCACTGGACTGCTGCTGCGACCGCGCGTTGGTCAGGGCGAGTCCGGTGAGCGTCGATTCCGACGCAGCGGACCTGGAGGCAGTGCCCACCCCCGCCACGAACGTCGCCCAGGACCGGTCGGCACCGTCGGACGCCGTGCCGAGTCGCGAGAGCGCGTCCGTGAACGAGTCGTCGAGCTGGCCCGACGCGTTCCGCGTCGCCAGACCGCTGCCGTCCGTCGGGACGACCGTCAGCGCCTGCGCCGCCGGGACGCCGGCGGTGAGTGCGAAGAACGGGTTCCCCGTGGTGCCGGAGGGGGTGGTGCCGGTGGCGTGCACCGCGTTGACCGCGGTCGCGAGCTTCGTCGCGACCTGGTCGTAGGAGACCGAGGCCTCGGCGAGTGCGCCGCCGGTGCCGTTCGCGGTCGCCGGTGCCAGGAGCGACAGGTTGCCGCCGATCGACCCGCCGGACATCGACACCGCGCCGGCGGTCCCGGAGGTCCACTTCAGCGTGACGGGCGCGCCGTCGGCGAGCCGCGCGCCGCCACCGAGCGCGACGGAACGCGCGTCGGAGCCCTGCACGATGGCGTTGCCGCCGATGAGGACGTCGACCGTGCCGTCGGTGTTCGCGCGGACCGTGCCGCCGGCGAGCGAGGCGATCTGCTCGGTGAGCTGGTCCCGCTGGTCGACGAGCTCGTTCGCGTTCCCGCCGGACGCCAGCGCGGTGCGGATCCGGCCGTTGAGGTCGGCGACCTGCGTGGCGGCGGCGTTGAGCTGCTGCACCTGACCCTGCACGGTCGCGTGGACCGAGGACCACTGCGCATCGACCGCCTTCGAGCCGCTCGCGAGTGCACCGGCGACGGTCTTCGCGGCACCGATCACCGCGCTCGCGGCTCCCGGGTCGTCGGGGTGCGTGGACAGTTCGCTCCACGACGACCAGAACGCGTCGAGCTTCGCGGAGAGGCCGTCGTCACCGGGCTCGTTGAGACCGGTCTCGAGCGCGGAGAGCGCCGCGGCACGGGCATCGGCGTACGACGAGGACCCGGAGGCCACTCGGACGCCGGCGTCGAGGGTGAGGGAACCGAGACGGGCGATCCCGTCGACCGAGACACCCTGGCCGGCGAGGGCCGCGGTGCCGCGCATGAAGCCGGTCTGCGCCGCCGGGATCGACGACTGCGTCACGCGCTGCCGGGTGTACCCGGCGGTTCCGGCGTTGGCGATGTTCTGGCCGGTGACCTCGATGCCGGCGCGGGCTGCGGCGAGACCGGAGTACGCGGTGGCGAGGGAGCCGAAGGTGCTGACCACGGTTACAGGGTCCCCTCGAAGAGTCGGGCGCCGTCCGAGCCGGAGCCGGAGCTGCCGGTGGCGTCGTAGGTGGAGGCGTTCGTGACCGAACCCGCGAGGGTCTCCTCGGTCGCCTGCGCGGCGGTGCGGAGGAAGCGGTCGTTCTCGTCGCGGAGCGAGCCGATCTGCGTGGTCAGCTCGACCATGGCGGTGAGGTGCGCGGCGAGGATCTCGCCCCAGGGGCCGTTGGGTGCGGCGGCGACGACCTCGCGCAGGGGAGCGTCGGCGGGGACGCCCCACTCCTCGGCGACCTCGGCGCTCGACGCGGCGCGCTCGAGGCCGGCGCTGCGGAGGCGCTCGAGGACCTGCTCGACCTCGCGGCTGGCGTGCGAGACCCAGCGGGAGCGGCCCGCGGCGAGCAGCAGCTGCTCCTCCTCGAGCTTGAAGGTGAGCAGCTCGAGCAGTTCGCGTTCGCGCCAGAGCACGGCGGACAGTTCGTTCACGCTCATCAGCTCCTCCCGTGGGGGTGTGTCGGTCATCCTGTGGACACCGGGACCTATCGGTAGGTCACCACCGGCCGTAAGCACGCAGACGCCGGACCGACGGGACGGGGACGAGCCGCGCCTCCAGGACGGGGGTCAAGAACGCTCGTTCCCCTCCCGGTGTCCCCCAAAATGACGACCGGGAAAGCGCCCCTGCACCCCCGCACTGGGGACGGATGTACACCCGTTCAGGGCTTTGCCAGCCGATACATTCGAAGCGCACCGCGGGACTGGTCACGACCGGCCCCGCAACCGCGTCACAGGGGCGCGGAACGCACCATCCGGAGGGACCCGGGTGGTTCTTCGGCGTACACACCGGCCATCCGAGGCCGGCGTCAGCCGTGCCCACGGACGGGTCAGTCATGTCGGGATGACCAGGGGAACAACATGGACCGCAACGAACGCAACGCGATGATCGTCGAGCACCTGCCGCTCGTGGGGTACATCGTCGCCGACGTCCGAGCACGCGCCACGCACCTCGACCGCGACGACCTCGCCGCCGTCGGGTCCCTCGCACTCGTCGCCGCGGCGGACGCGTTCGACCCCGACCTCGGCGTCCCGTTCGGCGCCTACGCCCGCACCCGGATCAACGGAGCCATCGCCGACGACATGCGCTCGGCCGACTGGGCCTCCCGCGGGACCCGGAAGCGGATCCGCGAGACCCTCGCCACGCAGGAGGCGCTGTCCGCCCGACTCGGCCGCAGCGTCCGCGTCGAGGAGATCGCCGACGCGATGGGCGTCGACCGACAGACCGCCGCCGGTGCGATGAGCGACGCCGCCCGCACCGTCAGCCCCATCGACGAGACCGTGCACGACACGCTCGCCGCCGACATGCCCCTGCCGGGCGAGGACCTGCTCGAGGCGGAAAAGCGCCGGTACCTGCGCGCCGCCGTGCACGCGCTGCCGGACCGGATGCGGTTCATCGTCGAGAACGTCTACTTCGGTGACCGGTCCGTGACCGAGGTCGCCGCCGAACTCGGGATCACGCACTCCGCGGTGTCGCAGCAGCGCTCCGAGGCGATGCGCCTGCTCCGCGACGGACTCGCAGCGCACTACGGCGACGAGGGCGTGGCCGTCGAACCCGCATCGCGCACCACCGCAGCACGACGGAGCGCCTACCTCGCACGGGTCGCCGCGAACGCCGCAGCCGGCGTCGCGCGGGCCGTGCACGACGTCGCCACCCCCGTGGTCGCGGCGAGCTGAGCCGCGGCGAAGATTTTTCGTCGAACCCCTAACGGCTCCGGCCAACCGGTCGAGAGTCACCCATGTCAGCCCACGGACGGGCCGACGCAAGACCCAGATTTCACGGAGGAAACCACCATGGGTATGTCCATCAACACCAACCTCTCGGCACTCAACACGTACCGGAACCTCAACTCGACGCAGAACGACCTGTCGAAGTCCCTCGAGAAGCTCTCGTCGGGTCTCCGCATCAACCGTGCTGCCGACGACGCGGCCGGTCTGTCGATCTCCGAGGGGCTGAAGTCCCAGGTCGGTGGCCTCACGGTCGCCGCCCGCAACGCACAGGACGGCATCTCCGTCGTGCAGACCGCTGAAGGTGGCCTCACCGAGACCCACTCGATCCTCCAGCGCATGCGCGACCTGGCCGTCCAGGCCGGTAACGACTCGAACAACGCCGACTCGCGTACCGCGATCACCACCGAGGTCGGCGAGCTCTCCAAGGAGCTCACCCGCATCTCGCAGTCCACGAACTTCAACGGCATCAACCTGCTCGACGGCTCCGCCGGCGCAGCGGGCGACGGCAAGCTGGTGTTCCAGGTCGGCGCGAACGCGGGTGCCTCGAGCCAGATCGACGTGGACCTCTCGGGCGCGAACGTCGCGACCGTGGCGACGGCTGTCAGCGCGCTGACCTTCGACAACGCCACGGACGCGCAGGCCGCGATCACCGCGATCGACGCGCAGATCAAGAACGTCTCGACCGCTCGTTCGAACATCGGTGCTGTCCAGAACCGCTTCGACCACGCCATCAACGTGACGAACGTGGCCAAGGAGAACCTCACCGCTGCCGGTTCGCGGATCACCGACGTCGACATGGCGGAGGAGATGGTCAAGTACACGCGCGACAACATCCTCAGCCAGGCCGGCACGTCGATGCTCGCGCAGGCGAACCAGAGCACGCAGGGCGTGCTCTCGCTCCTGCGCTAGCAGTCCTGACGCCGCTGTCCGGGATCGTTCAGGTACCCCGGGCAGCGGCGTCGTCCGCATCCGACCTCCACCACCGACGGCAGGGAGCCCTCGATGTCGTCCGTGTCATCGGCCAGCAGCCTCGCGATCGACGGCCTCGTCAGCGGTCTCAAGACCACCGACCTCATCAACTCGCTGATGAGCGTCGAGGGCGTGCCGCAGACGCTGCTCAAGAACAAGCTCACGAGCACCAACTCGTTCATCTCGTCACTGCAGACGATCAACAGCCTGGTGCAGACCCTCGCCTCGAAGGCGAAGGACGCCGCGAAGGCGACCTCGCTCGACGTGTTCACCCCCACCAGCTCGTCGTCCGGCGTCACCGCCGTCACCGGGGCGAACGCCAGCGCCGGGTCGATCACCTTCACGGTCGGCTCCACCGCCTCGGCACAGGTCGGCGTCACCGCCGCGATGGCCACATGGGCCGCCGACGCGCAGCCGATCACGCTCGTCGGAGCCGACGGCACCAAGACGACCGTCACACCCGCGTCCGGCTCGCTCGATGACACGGTGTCCGCGATCAACAAGTCCGGCGCCGGCGTCACCGCGACGAAGGTCGCCGCCGGCACCGACACCGACGGCACGAAGCTCTACCGCCTGCAGCTCACCTCGGCGAAGACCGGAGCAGCGGGCGCCTTCGAGGTCTACCGGGGCACCGCCGACCAGGTCACCGCGGGCACGGCGACGAACGTCCTCACCGAGATCGGCGCGGCCACGGTCGCACAGGCGAAGGACGCCAGCGTCACCCTCTGGGCCGGCACCGCCGCCGAACAGACCGTGACGAGCACCACGAACACGTTCACCGACCTCGTGCCGGGACTCAGCGTCACGGTGTCGAAGGCATCCGCCGACGCGGTGACCGTCGGGGTCGCACAGGACACCACCAAGGCCCAGGCCGTGGCGTCCGGACTGGTCGACGCGATGAACGCGATCAGCGCCTACTACAAGACGAACACCGCGGTGACGAGCACGACGAGTGCGACGAGCGGCACCACCACCACGACCGCCGGTGTGCTCATGGGCGACGGGACCACCCGCGACGTCGTCCAACGCCTCTCCAGCACGATGTCCGCACCGGTGGGCGGCAAGTCGCCGTCGAGCATCGGCATCGTCATCACGAAGGACGGCGACTTCACCTTCGACGCCGACGTGTTCCAGAAGGCCCTCGCGACCGACCCGCAGGGGACCCAGGCCATGCTCGCAGGCGTCGCCGCCAACGTCGGCGCCACCGCCACCGCGGCGTCCGACAAGTACGACGGCTCGATCACGACGTCGATCACCGGGCAGCAGTCCGTCGCGAAGGACCTCAACACCCAGATCGACAGCTGGACCGACCGGCTCACCGCTCGTCGCGCGTCCCTGCAGACGCTCTACGCGTCGCTCGAGACGAGCCTCAGCAAACTCCAGTCCCAGTCGAGCTGGCTCGCCAGCCAGCTCGCGACCACCACGAGCTGACGGGAACGACCGTGAACGCCTTCGACTTCCAGGCCGCCGCCTTCCGGCAGGCCGCGCAGCCCCGCAGCGTCACCGACCAGCGGCGCGCCCAGTACACCAACGAGGCCGTGCTCTCCGCGACGCCGGCGCAGCTCGTCACGATGCTCTACGACCGGTTGCTGCTCGACCTGCACCGCGCCGAGGCCGCCCAGAACACCGCCGACTGGGAGGCCGCCCGCGAGCAGCTCCTGCACGCCCAGGCGATCGTCGGCGAGCTGTCCTCCACCCTGCGCATCGACGCGTGGGACGGCGGCGAGGGCCTCATGGCGATCTACAACTACGCCTCGACGTCGCTCATCACCGCGAACGTGCACCGCGACGTGCAGGCCACCCGGGACTGCATCCGGATCCTCGAGCCGCTCCGTCAGTCGTGGCACGAGGCCGCGGCGTCGCTGCCGGCGGTCACGTCGACGCAGCGTCCGGCTGGCGGTGCGCTCGGTGTCGCCTGAGACCTCCGCGTCGAACGACACGGACGACACTGGCTGGGTGGCGGTGCTCGACCAGTTGGAGCGCGACGCCGCACCGACGGCCGGTCCCGTGACGGGTTCGGAGTGGTCGGAGCCGACCGGGCTGGGGCCGATGCCGCGCGAGCTGGTGGGGCGTGCCTCCAGGCTGCTCGCCGCGCAGCGGGACCGGATCGCGGACCTGGAGACGGGCCGTCGTGTGGCGGCCGGCCACATGGGTGCGCTCCGGGCGGTGGACGCGACTCGGGAGCCGCGCGGGTCCGTGTACCTCGACGCGTCGGCCTGACGCGCGGGCGCTGCCGCCGCCCCGGTCGCAACATGCACACGCATGAGGCGACACAGCACCTGGTGATCGACGGGTGTTTCGTCGCTCGATGCGCACGCACGCGATGCATGTGCATGTTTCGACGTTCCACTCGGTGATCGACGGGTGGGATGTCGGAACATGCGCACGCAGCGAGCGGAGCCGCACGACGACGCCCGCGCGCCCCACGACGACGCCCCGGCGCACGCAGCGAGCGGAGTGGCACGACGCACCGCCCCCCCGTTCGGGGCGAGCGCTAACGACCCCCACGGCCCGGCCGACAGCGCCCCACGAGCACGGATCGCTCACCAGTTCGGCCACGGATCGGCCACCGCCAATCGGCGACATCGACAGGGGATGTCGCACACCGAGGGGACGGTCCGCCGTGTTCGATTCCGTGACGTCAGCAGCACTGCAGAGTGCGCTCGACGGGCTCTCCATGCGCCAGCGCGTGATCGCGAACAACGTCGCGAACATCAACACGCCGAACTACCACGCCGAGAAGGTCCAGTTCGAGGACGCCCTCGCGAAGTCGATCGTCGACGGCAGCGGCAGCACCACGCCGACCGTCGCACGGAGCCTCGAGCCGACGAACACGAACGGGAACAACGTCAACCTCGACGAGGAGACGCTCTCCAACGTCGACACCGTGCTCCGCTACCAGTTCGCGACGCAGGCGATGAACTCCGAGCTCACCAGCGTCCGTGCGGCGATGCGGACGAACTCGTGACGACCTTCGACGCGATCGGCATCGCGAGCACCGGCATGACCGTGCACCGCAAGTGGCTCGACGCGGTGTCGGACAACATCGCGAACGTCAACACGGTGAAGTCGATGGACGACACCGCCTTCCAGGCCCGCTACGTCGAGGTCCAGGAGGGCAACGGCGTCTCCGGCGCCTACGTCAAGGGCGCCGCGTTCGGCAGCGCCGCCGGCCGGGTGACCTACGACCCGGACAACCCGCTCGCGAACGAGGAAGGGTACGTCCGCATGCCGGACATCGACCTCGGCACGCAGATGGCGGACCTCATCATGGCCCAGCGCGGCTACCAGGCGAACGCCGCCGTGGTGGACCGTGCGAAGACCGCCTACGAGGCGGCACTGCAGATCGGGAAGAACTGATGCCCATCGACGCCGTCAACGGTGTGACCACCAACGCGATGACGAACGCGCTCACGAACGTGTCCGGCACGTCGAGCGACGTCGGCACGAGCGGGACGAGCGCGACGAGCGCCACGGACGGCAGCGGGTTCGCCGCCTCCCTCGGCAACGCCGTCGACGGGCTGCAGCAGCTGCAGAGCGACTCGAAGACCCTCGCGCTCAAGGCCGTCACCGGCAACCTCGACGACATCCACGACGCGACCATCGCCTCCACCCGTGCGCAGGTCACCCTCGAGCTCGTCGCCGCCGTCCGCAACAAGGGCGTCGACGCCTTCAACGAGATCATGAGGATGCAGGCCTGATGCCCGTCGCCGTCAAGGACCTCTTCGGTCGTCTCGCCGCCTACGTCAAGGGCTTCAGCGCCGCCCAGCGGACCATCGCGATCCTCGTCATCGCCGCGCTCGTGCTCGGCGGCATCGCCCTCGCGAGCTGGCTCGGCAAGGCGTCGTACGCGCCGCTGTTCACCGGCCTGGCCGCCACGGACGCGAGCTCCATCACCGACCAGCTGCAGACCGACGGTGTGCCCTTCCAGCTCACCGACGGCGGCGCGACGATCCTCGTACCGCAGGCGCAGGTGTACTCGGAGCGTCTCAAGGCCGCGTCGAACGGCCTGCCGTCGTCGAACGAGGGCGGCTACTCGCTGCTCGACAAGATGGGCGTGACGAGCTCCGAGTTCCAGCAGGACGTCACGTACAAGCGGGCGATGGAGGGCGAGCTCGCCAAGACCATCGGCGCGATGGACGGCGTGCAGACCGCCACCGTGCAGCTCGCGATCCCGGAGAAGACCGTGTTCGTGTCGAAGGAGAAGGACCCGACCGCGTCGGTCTTCATCGCGACGAAGAACGGCTCCGAGCTGAGCACCGACCAGGTCCAGGCGATCGTGCACCTCACGAGCGCGGCGGTCGAGGGCATGCAGCCCACCGACGTCTCCGTGGTCGACTCGAAGGGCCAGACGCTCTCCGCCGTCGGCACCGGCGCGACCGGCAGCGGCGCCGACCAGGCTGCCGACTACGACGCCGCGACGAGCAAGAAGGTGCAGGACCTCCTCGACACCACGCTCGGCGTCGGGAACGCCACGGTCGTGGTGTCCGGCACGATGAACCAGAACTCGGGCACGCGCACGTCGGAGTCGTACACGACCCCGACGACCGGCCCGGTGGCGCTCAACGAGTCGTCGTCGACGGAGCAGTACGGCTCGGGTTCCGGCGCCGCGGGCTCGGGTGCGACCGGCGTGCTCGGCCCGGACAACATCGCGGTGCCGAACGGGACCGCGAGCGGCAGCGCCTCCGGCGACGACGGCTACACGAACGAGTCCGCGACGAAGAACAACGCGGTCGACCACACCACCGAGACGACGCAGCTGCCGGCCGGTGGTCTCGACCGGCAGACGATCTCCGTCGCCCTCAACTCCAAGGCAGGTGCTGTGCAGAACGCGAACCTGCAGAGCATCAACGACCTGGTGGCAGCGGCTGCCGGTGTCGACACCGCCCGCGGCGACCAGGTCCGCGTCGCGATGATGGACTTCGACACGAGCGCCGCCGACCGTGCGACGAAGGCGCTCGAGGAACAGCAGAAGGCCGACCAGCAGCAGTCGCTGTGGTCGGCGATCCGCACCGCGGGCATCGTCCTCGGCAGCCTGCTGGCGCTCATCGCGATCATGGTCTTCCTGGTCCGCCGCAGCCGCAAGCAGGAGCGGGAGGCCGTCGACCTCGGCGAGCTCGACGCCTTCGGCGGCGAGACGTTCCAGCTGCCGCTCGCCGTCGACGGCGCCGACGACCGGAGCGCGCTCCGCGCCGGGGACGCCCCGACCGTGGCGCTGCCGGCCATCCCGCACGACGACGCGCCCACCGAGATCCTCACCACCGAGGAGATCACGGCCGAGCGCCGACGCCAGGACATTTCCGCCCTGGCCGAGCGTGACCCGAAGCGCACGGCCGAGCTCCTCCGCGGGCTCCTCGACGACCGGGCACCGGTGTGAGCGCGCTGACGAGCGGGCCCGGCGGCACGGCCGAGCCCAACGGCATCGGCCACGCGGCGGCCGGATCCGGCAGCTCCGGCAGCACGGGCAGCAACCGCGGGGGCGCCCCCGACCGTGCGCTGAGCGGCGCCCAGAAGGTCGCACTCATCCTCATGCAGATGGAGACCGAGCGCGCCGCCGAGGTGATGAAGCAGTTCACCGAGCTCGAGGCCGAGGAGATCTCCGCCGAGATCGTCCGGATGCGCCGCGTCGAGGACACCGTCGTCGACCGCACCCTCACCGAGTTCCACCGGATGACCCTGAGCGGCCGCCTGCAGAAGCGCGGCGGCAAGGAGACCGCGCTCGGCCTGCTCGAGGCGTCGTTCGGCGCCGAGCGTGCCGCGGGCGTGATGGACCGTCTCGCGTCGAACCTCGCCGGGCAGTCGTTCGACTTCCTCGACGACGCCGAGCCCGGCCAGGTCATCACCCTGCTCGAGGGGGAGCTGCCACAGACCATCGCGCTCGTCCTCGCGCACCTGGGGCCGGCACAGGCCAGCGCCGTGCTCGCGGGCGTCGACGAGCGCGTCCGGACCGACGTCGCGCAGGCGTTCGCCACGATGGGCAGCGCGACCCCGGAGGCGGTCGGGATCGTCGCCGGCGTGCTCCGGCAGCGGGCCGGCGCGGTGGTGTCCCCGCGCGAGAGCCTCGAGGTCGTCGGCGGCATCGCACCCCTGGTCGAGATCATCAACCGCTCGGACGTCGCCACCGAGAAGGCCGTCCTCGACGGTCTCGAGGCGCGCGACCCCGAGCTCGCCGAGGACATCCGCTCACGGATGCTCACCTTCGAGGACATCGTCAAGCTCGAGGCCCGCGACATCCAGCAGGTCCTCCGCGGCATCGACTCGAAGCTCCTCGCGACCGCTATGAAGGGCGCGGCCGGCCCGGTCGTCGAGACCATCCGCGCGAACGTCTCCGAGCGGAACCGCGAGCTCCTCGACGACGAGCTGCAGGCCATGGGCCCGGTCCGGGTCTCGCAGGTCGAGGAGGCCCGCGCCGAGGTCGTCCGCTCCGTGCGCGAGCTCGAGGCGCAGGGCGTCATCACGGTCCACCGCGCCGAGGAGGACGAGCTCGTTGACTGACACCACCCTCGCCGCCGGCACCGTGCAGCGCGTCGCGTTCCCCGTGCTCGGGGACGCGGCCGGGCGCGAGCGTGCCGCCAGCGCCGACGTCCGCGGGCACGCGGCCGGGTACGCCGCCGGCCTCCGCGCCGCGCAGGCCGAGACCGACGCCCTGCGCGTCCAGCTCGCGGCCGAGCACGCCGCCCGCCTCGCGTCGATGCAGGCGGACACCGCGCGTCGCATCGCGGTGCTCGACGCGGCCACGACCGCGATGCTGTCGCAGGTGACGCCGGTCCTGGAAGCCGCGGAGCAGTCCGTCGCGGCTGCCGCCGTCGACCTGGCCGAAGCCGTCGTCGGGTACGCGATCCGTTCCTCCAGGCAGTCCGGAACGGCGGCAGCGGATCCGTCGGACGCATCGGCGGGCCTGGAGGCGCGTGACGCGTCCGGCGCGGAGGCCACCGTCCTGCGGGCGCTCGCCTCCATCGATCGTGTGGTCCCCGTCGCGGTCCGGCTGAGCGTCGGCGACGCGGCCCGTGTGTCCGGTCTCGACCTGCCCGTCCCGGTGGTCGCGGACCCGACGCTGTCGGACGGCGACGCCGTCGTCGACCTGCCGGACGGCCTGCTCGACGCACGCATCGCGACCGCGCTCGACCGTGCCCGCACCGCGCTGGGGGTCGCCTCGTGACGACCACCGTGCTCGGGCCTGCCACCCTGGTCCGGCCTGCCACCGTGCTCCGGCCGGCCACCCTGCTCCGGCCGCGTGGTCTCGACGAGGCGCTCCGACAGGCCGCTCCGCAGCGCGTCGGCGTCGTGACGAGCGCCGTCGGCCTCGGCCTCACCATCGCCGGCCTCGACGCGCGTGTCGGCGAGGTCGTCACCGTCGGCGACGAGGGCGGACCGCAGACCGCCGTCGAGGTCGTCGCGACCGACGCCACCGGTGTCCGCTGCATGCCGCTCGGCCGCCTCACCGGGGTGACCGCCGGCACCCCCGCACGGCCGACCGGACGGCCCGTGCTCGTCCCGACCGGCACCGGACTCTTCGGGCGGGTGCTGGACGGGCTCGGACGGCCGATCGACGACCGGGGCCCGCTCGACGCCGACCACTGGGTGCCGCTCGACCACGCGACGCCGAACGCGATGGCGCGGACCCGCATCGACACCCCGATGCAGCTCGGCGTCCGGGTGCTCGACACCCTGACCACCGTCGGCCGGGGGCAGCGCATGGGCCTGTTCGCGGGCTCCGGCGTCGGCAAGTCCTCGCTGCTGTCGATGATCGCGCGGGGGAGCGACGCCGCCGTGAACGTCATCGCCCTGGTCGGCGAGCGCGGCCGCGAGGTCCGGGAGTTCCTCGAGGACGACCTCGGACCCGAGGGGCTCGCCCGCTCGATCGTCGTCGTGTCCACCTCGGACGAGCCGGCCCTGATGCGCCTGCGCGCCGCGTTCGTCGCGACCCGCATCGCCGAGTCGTTCCGCGACGCCGGCCAGGACGTCGTGCTCATGATGGACTCCCTCACCCGCGTCGCGATGGCACAGCGGGAGATCGGGCTGTCCGTCGGTGAGCCGCCGGCCACCCGGGGCTACCCGCCGTCGACGTTCTCGGTGCTCGCCGGCCTGCTCGAGCGCGCCGGGACCGATCGTGTCGGCAGCACCACGGGCCTCTACACGGTGCTCGTCGACGGTGACGACCACAACGAACCGATCGCCGACGCCGCCCGCAGCATCCTGGACGGCCACGTCGTGCTCGACCGGAAGCTCGCGATCACCGGGCACTTCCCGTCCGTCGACGCCCTCGGGTCGATCTCCCGCGTCGCGTCGAAGGTCACCACCCACGGGCAGCGCGGTGCCGCGACGACCCTGCGGAAGGTGATGGCCGCACGGAAGGCTGCGCAGGACCTGCTCGACGTCGGCGCCTACCAGCGCGGCACGAACCCGCTCGTCGACGCCGCCGTCGACCACCAGGACGCGATCGACCGCTTCCTCCGCCAGGGCATGGACGAGCGGGCGACCGCGCCGGCCTCGTGGCGTGCGCTCGAGTCCCTCGTGACGACTCTCGGAGGTGCTGCCTGATGGCCCGCCGGTTCCCGCTCGCCGGGCTCCTCCGTCTGCGGCACGCCGAACAGGACCGTGCCGCCGCCGCCCTCGCGACCGCGAACGAGCGGGTCCGCGACGCCGCCGACGCGCGGATCGCCGCCCGTCGCAGCCTCGCCGACGCCGACGGCGCGCAGCCGATCCAGGACGCCGCGACCCTCAGCGCCGTCGCCGCGGCCCGGGCCGCCACCCGCGGCATGCTCGAGGAACTCGACGCCGTGGTCCGCTCCCGCCGCTCCGACGCCGACCAGGCGCAGGACGAGTACAACGGCGCGCGCCGCTCCGCCCTCGGCCTCGAGAAGCTCGAGGTGCAGCACGTGGAGCAGCAGACCGCCGAGGACCTCCGCACCGAACAGAACGCCCTCGACGAGATCGCGGCCCGACGCCGCGCGGAAGGTGGTGCCCGATGAGCGTGGACGCCGTGTTCTCGCGGATCTCCGAGATCCGGACCCAGATCGACTCCCTGCGCACCGGGACGACCACCACGGCCACGGCGTCGGCCGCCGCCGCCGGAAGCGCCACCTCGAGCGCGTTCGCCGACGCGCTGGCGACCGCCACCGGGAACACCGCCGGGACGACCACGGCTGGCAGCGCCGTGTCGACGGCGACCTCGGTCGACGCCGGTGCCGGCACCATCGCGACGGGCAGCGGCGCGACCGGCTCGGACGTCGTCGCGGACGCGAAGAAGTACCTCGGTGTGCCGTACGTGTTCGGCGGCACCACGACCTCGGGGATGGACTGCTCCGGACTCGTGCAGACCGTGTTCAAGGACCTCGGCGTGACCATGCCCCGGGTCGTCCCGGACCAGGCGAAGATGGGCGTCGAGGTCGGCTCGCTGAAGGACGCGCAGCCGGGCGACCTCATCATCCCCAAGGGCGAGGGGCACGTCGTCATCTACGTCGGCGACGGCAAGGTGCTGCACGCGCCCCGGCCGGGCAAGGACGTCCGGATCGTCGACAACTGGTACAAGGACTCGGACATCGCCACCATCCGGCGCATCGTCCCGGCGCAGGCAGCGCCCACTGCCGCGACGGCTGCGACCGCCGCCGGCTCCACCGACCTGCAGACCGCGGCACTCATGTCGCTGATGAACTCCGGGAGCGCCGCATGAGCGTGACGATCGCCACTCCGACGCCGACGCCGACGCCGGCGTCCCTCGTGCAGAAGGCCGCGAGCGGATCGGCTGCGCGGGGTTCCGGCACCGGCTCCGGCTCCGGGGACTCGTTCGGCGCCGCGATGGCCGCCGCCGGGGCCCCGGACACGGCGCGCCGGCCTGCCGCCGACGACCGCCGGGCTGCCGCCGACGACCGCCGGGCCGCCGAGATCGCAGTCGGTGCCGGAACGGGCCGGGGCCGGGCCGCCGAGATCGCAATCGGTGCCGGAACGGGCCGGGGCCGGGCCGCCGAAGTGCGATCTCACCGAGGTGCCGGGGATGCCGACACCACCGCGGACGCCGCCGCGTCGGAGGACGGGGGAGCGCCGACGCCCGTCGCCGCCGAACTCCTGCCGGTGACGCCGTCGGCTCCGGTCACGGTGTCGGTCCTGCCCGGGGCCACCGCTCCGGGAGCGGACGAGACACCGGGTGCCGCCACAGCGACGGCCGCGACCACCGATTCCGCCACCGCGACCACGACCACGCCCGCGATCGGCGCGGGCGTCGGCAACGCGTCGCTGTCCGCCGCGCTCGAAGCGACGCCGGTGACGACGACCGCCGGACCCGCGGACCCCACGCCGACCACCGCTCCGGAGCCGGCCCGAGTCGGCGCCGATCTGCCCGGTGGGACCGGCGCGGCTCCGGCACGCTCGACGACCCCGGGAACCTCGCGGACAGATGGCGCGAGTCCGGCGGGGTCGGTCCCCGCGCAGACCGCACCGAACGCGACGCTCGCGACGGCCTCGCTCGACGCGGTGTCGACGTCGGCGACCGCCACCACCGGCAGGGCCGCGGCCGGCAGCACGCTCGCCCCGAGCGCCGCAACCGCAGCCGCAGCCGCAACCGCAACCTCGGCCACAGCCGCCACCGCCACCGCCACCGCCACCGCCACGACGGTCACCGCGACGACGACGGCCGCGGCGGCCACCGCCACGGCACCCGTCGTCGTCACCGCATCGGCCGCAGCCCCGGCGACGAACCGAACCACCGCGACGGCCGCCGACGCGACGACGACCACCACGACGACCACGACGGCCACGGCCGCCACCGCGACCGTGGGCGGGGCGACCGACGGGGCGGGCGCGGCCCGGGGGAGCAGCGCCCAGACCGGCCACGGCACCGACGGCGGCCGATCCGGGCAGGGTGATCCGGGCCTCCAGGCCGTCAGCGCACCCCGTGGCGGCGAGACGCCGTTCGCGGTCCCGACCACATCCGCGACGACCGCGACCGCACCCGCCTCGGGCGCGGTCACCGCGAACGCCCCCGCCCCCCTCGCGCAGCAGCTGAGCCGCCCCGTGTTCACGCTCGCGCAGGCCGGCCCGGGGGAGCACGTCGTCACCGTCCAGCTCGCGCCGGACGCGCTCGGACCCGTCACCGTGCGTGCGCACGTCACCGCGCACGGGATGCACGTCGAGCTGTTCGCAGCATCCGACGCCGGGCGGGACGCGGTCCGGCAGGTGCTGCCGGACCTCCGCCGCGACGCGGCCGGCACGGGCCTGTCGACCACCCTCGACCTGTCCTCGCAGAACCAGCCGGACACCCGCTCCGGTCCCGACGACCGGCCCGCTCCGGCGGTCCCACGCGTCGACCCCGGCCTGGAGGCGCGGCTCACCCCGCGTGCACCCGGCACCGCCCACACGCCCACCGTCCGCACCGTCGGACTCGACGTCCTCGCCTGAGCGACGACACCTCGCACAGGCGATCACCGAAGGGAACGACCATGCCGATCGACGGCATCACCGGCTCCGTGGACCAGGCCGCACAGGCCGCGGCCCTCGCTGCGAACCAGACCAAGAGCCCCTCGCAGACGATGGACTCCGAGGTCTTCATGAAGCTGCTCGTCACGCAGCTGCAGAACCAGGACCCGTCCTCCCCGATGGACACCAACCAGATGATCAGCCAGCAGACGCAGCTCGCGATGATGGAGCAGATCACCAACCAGACCACGACGGGCAACGAGAACTTCTCGCTGCAGATGCGGATCGCCGCAGCGAACCTCGTCGGCAAGCAGGTCAGCTACACCGACGCCGTCAGCGGGACCGCCGTCACCGGCACCGCCTCGGCCGTGTCGTACGCGAACAGCGTCCCCACGGTCACCGTGAACGGGAAGGAGGTCGCTCTCGACGTGATCTCCGGCATCAAGACCACCTCCTGATCGGTTCCCCCCTCCTCCTTCTCCTCCGCTCCGTTCTCTCGAAAGGACGCACCATGCTCCGCTCGCTCTACTCCGGGATCTCCGGCCTCCGCTCGCACCAGCAGATGCTCGACGTCACCGGCAACAACATCGCCAACGTCAACACGGTCGGCTTCAAGTCGTCGTCGACGGTCTTCCAGGACACCCTGTCGCAGATGACCCAGGGCGCCGGTGGACCGCAGACCGGCATCGGCGGCACGAACCCGGCGCAGATCGGCCTCGGCGTGCAGGTCGCCGGCGTCTCGACGAACTTCGCGCAGGGGTCCGCCCAGGCCACCGGCAAGGCCACCGACCTGATGATCTCGGGCGACGGCTTCTTCGTCACCCGCCTCGGCAACGACACCGTGTACACCCGTGCGGGTGCGTTCGACTTCGACGCCGACGGCCGCCTCGTCAGCGCCGACGGCAAGATCGTGCAGGGCTACCCGGCCACGAACGGCACCGTCAACGAGAACGGGCAGCTCGGCGACATCGTCCTGCCGCTCGACGCCGCGGCCCCCGCCGTCCGCACCACCACCGCGGGCGTCACCGGCAACCTGCCGTCCGAGACCGCCGTCGGCGCCGTGATCACCCGCGACGCCACCGTCTACGACGCGTCCGGCGCGAAGCACACCATGTCGCTCGCCTACACGCGCACCGCCGCGGGCTGGGACGTCGAGGCGTCCGACGGGCAGGGCACGAAGGCCACGTCGACGCTCACGTTCGGCGCGAACGGCGCCCTCACGGCCGGCGGGACGATCGCGGTCGGCGGCATCACCGTCGACATGACGGAGCTCACCGGCTTCGCGTCGCTCAACACCGCGTCGATCGCGTCGCAGAACGGCTCGCAGGCCGGGTCGCTGCAGGGCTACTCGATCTCGAAGGACGGCACCGTCGTCGGTACCTTCTCGAACGGGGCGTCGCTCGCCATCGGCCGGATCGCACTCGCGACCTTCGCGAACCCGGCGGGCCTCGAGAAGACCGGTGCGTCCGGCTACCGCATCACCGCGAACTCCGGCAACGCGACCGTCGGCGCCCCCGGGTCGCCCGGCGTCGGACAGCTCGCCTCGGGCACGCTCGAGATGTCGAACGTCGACCTGTCGCAGGAGTTCACGAACCTCATCGTGGCGCAGCGCGGGTTCCAGGCGAACGCGCGCATCATCACGACCTCGGACGAGGTGCTGCAGGAGCTGACGAACCTCAAGCGCTAGGAAGGCTGTCTGCGGTTCTGGGGCGCTCTCGCATCCGTGCGGGGGCGCCCTTGTCTGTGGGGTGTGCGGTGGTGTCGTTGTGTCGTTGTGTCGTTGTGTCGTTGTGTCGTTGTGTCGTTGTGTCTGGCGTGTGCGTGGGCCCCTCTGGGATGTCCGGAGGTGTCCCCCGTACGCGGGTGGGACGCATCGTCTTGACGCCTCTCCGCCCGGGTGCGAGGCTGTGCCGCACACATGAGGCGCCTGTGCAGTCGCTATGAGCGAATCCGCAGTTCCTCCGTGCGCCTCGCCGACCATGGGGCGCGAACCAGGGCGATCGAGCACCTGGTTCCACCGCGGGCTCCGCCCGCTCATCGTCCCGCCGTGCAAGGGAGCACGTCATGCCGAACGCCCCGATCCGTTTCGGATCCCGTATCGCCACCACCGTCGTCGCTGGGGTGGCCGCCATCTCGATGGCCATCGTCGGCCCCGTCACCGCAACAGCCGCGCCGGCAACGCAACTGACCTGGGACACGTCCCCGGCTGTCGACGCGCAGGCGAGACAGCTCCTGTCCCGGATGACGCTGGAGCAGAAGGCCGACCTCGCCGCCGGCGAACTCAACAACTTCTTCGGCTTCTACAACGACCCCATCCCCGAGCTCGGGATACCGGCTCAGACGATGGCGGACGGGCCGGTCGGTGTCCGCAGCGCCAACCCGAACGCGACGAACGGCGGCCGCACCACACAGCTGCCCTCAGCCACGTCGCTGGCAGCGACGTTCGACGAGGGCCTTGCCCAGCAGTACGGCGCACTCATCGGGGATGAGGCGTCCCGAACCGGCAACAACATGTCGCTCGCCCCGAGCGCGGACATCGCGCGGACGCCGCTGTGGGGTCGCGCGTTCGAGGGCTTCGGCGAAGACCCGCTCCTCAACGGCACGTTGAGCGGGACGTACATCCGCGGCGTGCAGAGCAATCCCGGCGTCGGCGCGACGATCAAGCACTTCGTCGCCTACAACCAGGAGACCGATCGATTCACCGTGAACGCCGTCGTCAGCGACCGCGCCCTGCACGAGATCTACAACCGGTCCTTCCAGCTCGGGGTCCAGATCGGCAAGCCGGCCGCCGCGATGTGTTCGTTCAACCGTGTGAACGGGGAGCCCGCCTGCGCGAGCCGGCTCATGACCACGATGCTGAAGGACATCGACCACTTCCGCGGCTGGGTGATGAGCGACTACAACGCGACGCCGGACACGGTGAACGCGGCCCTGTCCGGACTCGACCAGGAACAGCCCGGCGATCAGGGCCCGGGATCGGCGAACTTCGGTGACCGGCTCGTCGCCGCGGTCCGCGCCGGTCAGGTGCCCCAATCGCGGGTCGACGACATGGCACTCCGGATCCTCAGGCCGATGATCGGACTCGGGATGCTCGACACGCAGCCCGTCGTCCGCGCGCTCGACATCGCCAAGGGCCGCGCCCTGGCCCGTCAAGTCGCCGCAGACGGCATGGTCCTGCTCGAGAACCGGAACGGCGTGCTCCCGCTGAACACCGCCGGGGAAAGCGCCCCGACGGCGTCTCCCACTCCAGCACCGACCGCGTCTCCGTCGGCGACGGCGTCTCCGTCAGCGACGGCGTCTCCGTCAGCGACCGCGTCTCCGTCAGCGACCGCGTCTCCGTCAGCGACCGCGTCTCCGTCTGCCACCGCGTCTCCGTCGGCGACGGCCACACCGACACCGACTCCGACGCCGACACCGACGCCGACTGCACCGGCGGCAGCGGGTTCGATCGCCGTGATCGGTCCCGACGCGGACAACACCTCGGCGCAGGGCGGCGGGTCCTCCGCGGTGACGAAGCCCACGGCCGGTGTCAGTCCACTCGAGGGCATCCGGGCGCGCGCCGGGAACGGCACGGACGTGTCCTACTCGCCGGGTGTCGATCCGGTCACGGAGGGTGCGTTGCTGCCCGGTCCGGAGCCGATCCCCTCGTCCGTGCTCACGCCGACCGGTGGAGCACCAGGAGCCCACGGTCTCGCGGCGCAGTACTGGTCGAACGACTCGTTCTCCGGGGAACCGCAACTGAGTCAGACCGACCTGAACGTCAACGTGGACCTGGGCTTCCAGAACTACCCCGGGTTCAACACCGCCTCACCGAAGGCGCCGACGATCCAGGACTTCGGGTTGCTCGGCGACTTGTCGGCGCGATGGTCCGGAACCCTCACCGCGCCGACGACCGGCTCGTACGAACTGGGTCTGACCGCTCGTGGCGATGCCGCCATGACGATCGACGGTCAGCCGTTCGTCACCCACTCCGGTGACCTGTCCCCGGTGAGCCGCACCATCCAGCTCACCGCGGGGGAACCACACCAGGTCACCGTGAGCTACAGCGCCGCTGCGCCGAACCAGTACCAGGGCGGGCAGGTGCGCATGTTCTGGCAGCACCCCGAGAACGTGCTCAGCCCCACCATGCGGGAGGCAGTGGACCGGGCACGGTCCGCGGACCAGGCCGTGGTGGTCGTCCGTGACTACGAGACCGAGGGAGCGGACCGACCGGACCTGGGTCTCCCCAACGAACAGGAGCAGCTGATCCGTCAGGTCGCCGCGGTCAATCCCCGGACCGTCGTGGTGATCGAGACCGGTGCCCCGACGGTCACCGCTCCGTGGCAGCGACGTGTCGCCGGCATCGTGCAGGCCTGGTACCCCGGCCAGGAGCAGGGCAGCGCGATCGCCGACGTCCTCTTCGGTGACGTGAACCCGTCGGGCAAGCTGCCCGCGACGGTTCCCACCAGTGAGGCTCAGGTACCGACCCCGGACGTGGGGACGGAGGTGTTCAGCGAAGGTGTCAACGTCGGGTACCGCGGGTACGCACGCGGCACCGCAGCTCCGCAGTACCCGTTCGGGTACGGGCTCTCCTACACGTCGTTCCGGTACAGCGACCTGAACGTCGCCACCGGCAACGGCGGGCAGGTCCGAGCATCCGTCCGGGTGACGAACACCGGAGACCGCGCCGGTTCCGTCGTCCCGCAGGTGTACGTCGGGCAGCTCCCGACCCGTGTGGCGGACACACCGGCGCGGCAGCTGGCGGGTTGGGATCGCGTGACGCTCCGACCGGGACAGAGCCGGGTGGTGTCCATGACGCTCAACCGCCAGTCGATGTCGTACTGGGATTCCTACGCGGGGAAGTGGATCATGCCGTCCGGGTCCCTGCGGGTCCTCGCGGGCAGCTCCTCGCTCGACCTCCCGCTCGCGAAGTCGGTCCAGGTCCGGTCGAACGACACCGAGGGCGGCGGCGCCATCACGCCGTCGGCCCGGTACAGCATCTCCAACGTCGCGTCGTCGAACTGCATCGACGCGACTGGACGTGTGACCACGAACGGCACCCCGGTGCAGTCGTACGACTGCCCCGCCCCCGGGACGAACCAGCAGTGGCGGTTCACCGCCACGAGCGGCGGCTACTACCGGATCGCGTCCCAGGAAGCACGACGTCAGGTCCTCGATGTCTCCGGTGGATCCACCGCAGACGGAGCTGCGGTCCAGCTGTACCGGTACGGCGGGGGTGAGAACCAGCAGTTCCGTCCGATCCGCGTCGGCGACGGTGCCTACCAGTTCGTCGCCCTGCACAGCGGCAAGTGTCTCGGCGTTGCCGGGGGATCATCGGCCAACGGCGCCCGCGTCGTGCAGCAGACCTGTGACCGCACGAGCACCGCCCAGCAGTTCCGCCTCGAACGGCAATGACCTCGACGTGAGCCGACGACCAAGGGCCCGCCCCGTGCACCGGCACCCCGCCGGCGCCGGGGTGGTCGCCGTGTTCATCGTCGCTGTCCTCGTCGCCCTCACCGGATGCACCGGTGGCGGCGAGCCTGCACCGAGCGGGACCGAATCGACCGCCGCGCCGCAGCCCGCAGCGGTCGTGACGACGGCTGACGGAACGGCACGCCTCGCGGACCTGCCCGTCTCCGTCGGGGCTGCGACGAGCCCGGCGAGCACGAACCAGACCGACGACGTCCTGATCCGGGTGGCACCGTCGAGACCCGGGCAGCGCATCACCGGCTTCGGCGCCGCCCTCACGCATGCATCCGCTGCCGTCCTCGACACGCTCCCTGCTGGGCGTCGCGGATCACTCATGCGCGAACTGTTCGACCCGACCGGACCGGTCCGCCTGTCCGTCCTGCGGATCCCGATCGGAGCGTCCGACTTCGTCCCCGACCGCGCGTTCACCCTGGACGACCGTCCCCCGGGAGTCACCGACTGGAACCTCGACCACTTCAGTACCGCTCCCGACCGGAAGACGCTGCAACCCCTGCTGCGGCAAGCACTGGCGGTGAACCCGCACCTGGTCGTGATCGCGTCGCCGTGGAGCCCACCGGCCTGGCTCAAGACCTCCGGGTCCCTGGAAGGCGGGCAGCTGCTCGATGAGCAACGCGCGTACGACACGTACGCCGACTACTTCACCCGCTTCATCCGTGATTACCAGGAGGCAGGCATCCCGATCACGGCCGTCACGGTCCAGAACGAACCCCAGCTCCGCACCCCGGACGGGTACCCCGGGACCGACATGCCCGTGGCGCAGGAGGCACGGCTCATCGAGACCCTCGGACCGGCGCTACGGAAGGCGGAGCTCGACACCGACATCCTGGGCTACGACCACAACTGGACCCTCGCGCCGGGAGACGCCGCGACCACCCCGAGCGGCCGTGACGCGGAGCGGGAGTACCCCTCCGACCTGCTCGGCACTGCCGCTGCACCCTGGATCTCAGGAACCGCCTTCCACTGCTACAACGGTGACGCGTCGGCGCAGACGTACCTCGCCGTCCGGTTCCCCACCCGGAGCATCTGGGTCACGGAGTGCTCCGGGTCGCACAGCCCGGACGCCGACGCCGCGACGGTGTTCTCCGACACGCTCACCTGGCAGGCCACGAACCTGCTCATCCCCGCGCTCCGCAACCGCGCGACCACGGTCCTCACGTTCAACCTCGCCCTCGATCCGGACGGGGGACCGCACGTCGGCGGTTGCGACACCTGCACGGGTGTCGTCACGATCGGCAGCGACGGGGCGATCACGCGGAACGCCGAGTACTACCTCCTCGCTCATGCCGGCCGGTACCTCCAGCGTGGCGCGGTCGAGGTCGCTGCAGACGCGCCACCCGGCGGTCCGATCCTGCCCGTCGCGTTCCGGAACCCGAACGGCAGCGGCGTCGTCGTGGCGTGGAACCACGACGACCAGCCCCATCGGCTCGTCCTGCGCGTCGGCGCTCGGACGGTCACCATCCGCGTGCCGGCGCACGCGCTGGCTTCCGTTCGGTGGCGGTAGGGGACACCGCTCCCAGTGGCGGTGTCCCTCGACGTCCGCAGCAGACGCGGTCGAGCGGTTCAGCCGGCGAGGTGCTCCCGGTAGAAGGCGTCCAGGGTCTCGACTGCTTCGCCGACGTACTCCGGCTCGTCGTACATCTCGTAGTGGCCGGCGCCCTCGACGACGTGGAAGCCCTTGGCGTTGGGCGCCTTCTCCCAGAGTGCGAGCCCGTCGGAGTAGGAGAAGGTGGTGCCGAGCCGACCGCCGACGATGACTTGGAGTGGCTGGGTGAGGAGTTCGTCGACCAGGTTGAAGGCGTCGTAGCCGAGCATCATCGCGTCGCTCGTGAAGTGGCGGCGGTTGGTGGAGTTCTCGTTGTGGCCGCGCGGGGTCCGGTAGAACCGCACCGCCTGGAGCGTGTCGACGTCGGTGATGCCGAAGGCCGCCGCCTGGTCCTCGGTGTCGGGGATCCACATGTTGCGGTCGACGTCCTCACCGGCGGCTGCCGCGGTGCGCTTGGCGCCCACGGCGTCGAGCATCGCGATCGCCGAGGCCTTCGAGGAGGTGTCGGCCTGGCGGAATGCTCGCCCGACGTTGACGGGCACGACCGTTCCGAGCGCCTTGATCCGATGGTCGGTCATGGTCGCGCTGACCGCGTAGCCACCACCGGCACAGATGCCGAGGGCTCCGATCCGGGAGTTGTCGACGGACGGGAGCGTCGTGAGGTAGTCGACGGCGAACCGGATGTCGTCGACCCGTGCGGCCGGGTTCTCGAGGTCGCGCGGGTGGCCACCGCTCTGGCCCTGGAAACCCGGATCGAAGGCGAGCACCACGTAGCCGCGGTCAGCGAGGGCTCGGCCGTAGTTGGCACCGATCTGCTCCTTGACGCTGCTGCCCGGGGTGGAGATGACGACCGCGGGATGTGCGCGGTCCTCGCGGAAGCCATCCGGGAGGTGCAACTGGCCGGCGAGGTCGAAGGTGTCGTTGGTGAACGTCACGTCGTGCGTTGATGACACGGTGATGGGGCCCTTCCAGGAGGAACGCGGTGTGCCACTAGGCTTGTTCCAGACCTAGTAAGTACAGCAAGCAAGTTTGTTCCGATCGGAACTAGTACGAAACTGTACCACTTCGGGAAGGAAGCCGCTTTGCTCACGTCGAACGCCGCGCGGATCTGGTCGCTCAACCACCAGGTGCTCACCCGCGTCATGAACGACTGCGCCCCGGACATCGAGGCTCTCGGGCTGGAGGCGAAGGAGTTCTTCGTGCTCGGAGAAGTCGACGACTGCCCGTACCCCGCGGAGCTGGCTGCTCGTCTCGTCCTGCCCAAACCGAGCGTGACCGTGTACCTGAAGCACCTCGAAGCCAAGGGCTTCGTCCGCCGGGAGATCGATCCCGCCGACCTTCGACGACACCGCCTGGCTGTCACCCCAGAAGGCGCGCAGACCCTCGACGAGGCGCTCGGGATCCTCTCCGCGAAGTTCGACGAATGGCTCGTGCGCCTCGACACGGACGAGCAAGCAGAACTGCAACGACTGCTGGCAAAACTGCTCGACTAGTCACGTTTCCCCTGTCACGAGCCGCAAGACCTCCGCGGAACGCGCGAGGTCCGTCGGGTCGGCGCCGCGCTCGGCTCGCCCGACCGACGGTGCCCGAGCCGGCCACAGGGCGGACGGGAGGCGCGGTGCCGGCCCGCACCGCGCCTCCCGGCAGTCAGGTGGTGACCATCCGGTCGTCGGTCAGGTCCGCGCGGAACCGTGAGATGAGTGGACCCGCGACCAGGTCGGGTCACCGACCACGGCGCCCGGCGCCCGGCGCCCTGAGCCGAGGTGCTCAGCCGGTGTACGACGCGCCGCCGGGGGACAGCGTCACCCTGACACCGTCCGGTGGCACGTGGTCCCAGGCGCGTGACTTCGGCCGGTGCAGGTGGCATGATCACGGCGCATGGCGACCTCACACGTGATCAAGCCCCTCACGGCGGAGACCTTCCCCGCGTGGAAGGCGCTCGCAGCGAAGCACAACGGGGTGTGGGGCGGGTGCTACTGCTCGTACTTCCACGGCGACACCGACCAGACCGTGAAGAGCGAACACGACCGGGTGACGTTCAAGGAGCGGCTCGTCGGCGAAGGAGTCGCACACGCCGCGCTCGTGTTCGACGGCGACGATGCGATCGCCTGGTGCCAGTACGGCAGCCCGGTCGAACTGCCGAACATCTACCACCGCAAGCAGTACGACGCCGGCGAACCCACGCCGTCGCCCTGGCGGATCACGTGCTTCTTCGTCGACCGCGACCACCGGCGCTCCGGAGTCGCTCGAGAGGCGCTGGATGGCGCGCTCGCGCTGATCGCAGCAGCCGGCGGCGGCGAGGTCGTCTCGTTCCCGAACGAGCTCACCCCGGGGAAGCGGACGTCGTCGTCGTTCCTCCACAACTGCACCCGGGCGATGTTCGCGCAGGCGGGCTTCACGTTCGAACGCCACATCGGGAAGAGCAAGACCGTGATGCGCCTGACCGTGCCGGCGACCCGGTGATCCCGACGGTGGTGTTCGCCGTCGCGTACCCCGTTCGGCCGTGCAGCAGAAAAACACTGGCACGGGACGTCGCCAGCACCCTCGCCGAGCTGCTGCACGAGCGCAGCATCGCCAGGCGGATCCTCGAGGTCACCGCGGGGGAGACCCCGATCGCCGAAGCGGTCCGCGACACGATCCGAGGCTGAGCGCGCACCCGCGCACCCGCGCACCCGCGCACCCGATCGGCAGCGAGCCGAGGAGCACGGCCCGGATCACAGTCGGTACCGGTGGAGCTCGCCCGTCCTGTTGCCGCCCGTCGTCGAGAGGGTCATCACGTCGTCGGCCACCCGGGCCCGGGTGCTGGCGGAGAGGTCCTCCGCGCCGTCGGGGCAGGTCCCGACGACCGCGTCCCCGGGCGTGAGCCGAACGTGTTCCGTGTGCGAGAACCGCCACGTGCCCTCGCGGGTGACGCACCCGTCGTAGAGGCGGTACGAGTCGTCCGCGCGCAGCGAGAGGTACGCGGAGTCGCTGGAGTGGTCCTGCACCCAGTACCCGATCGGTCGGGCCTGCTTCCCCACGCCGTCGGCGGTCGTCCTCGCCAACGTGGTCGTTCCGTCAGGCCCCCGCAGCCGAAGGTCGCCGTGTTGGACACGTGCGGTGTCGGCCTGCATCGCCGCGATCGGGAGCGCCTTCCCCGCGCACGTCGACTCGGCGTGCGGGCCGACGACGACGGTGAGGTCCCGGGCAGCGGTGATGCGCCAGGTCCCGGAGATCCGGTCACACCCGTCGGACGCGCTGAAGACGTTGGACCTCCCGAACGAGACGAAGGGCACCTCGGGGGTGTCGAACTGCTGGTCGAGGACCCACGTCCCGGTGACCTCCTCCTTCCGGGCGTCGTCCTGGGTCGGACGGACGAGCGTGCACCCGGCGAGGACCCCGACCGTGCAGGCGACCGCCAGGGCCGAGACGACCATGTGCCTGTCCTTCACGGCAGCCACTTCCCTCGTTCGGTGCCGTCATCCGTGTGTCGTGCGGTGGGGCACATCCGTCGTGATGGTCTCGTACCGCGGCGGTACCCAGACCAGGACGCCCTCGAACAGCTGGGCGGCGGAGAACAGGACCAGGAAGACCGCACTGGCCGCGGTCGCGGCCCGGACGCCGATCACGGGGTAGAGCACGAGCGCCACCGCGATGCAGAGGCAGAGGACGACCGCGATCAGGGTCAGTGGCCGGACGGTCGAGAACATCGACCCGGTGAGGATCACCGCGGCCTCGAGTACCCAGGCGATCGCGATGACGGCGACCCAGGCGCTGAGTTCTCCGGGCGGGTGGACCACCGAGATCACTCCGGCGACGAGCACGAGCGTCCCGAGGGCGCCGTGGACGATCCGTCTGGTCAGCGCCATGCCGTCGCCGATCCCTGCGCGACCGAGCCGGAGGAGGCCCGACAGGATCAGGTACGACCCGAGCAGGTGGACCTCGGCGTCCAGGGCTGCGGGTGGCCGGGTGAGGATGACGATCGCGACGACGAACCCGACGGCACCCGTGATGAGCAGGCTGGTGGCCTGCTGTGCTCGACGTGGAGCAGGGCGGGGGCGCCTGGTCCGGGAGTTCGGAGCGACCTCGTCGTCCATGGTGCGACCTCCTGATCGGTCTGGTGGAGCTGAGCCGGCCGTTCCCCGAGGTCTACTCCTTTCGCAACCCTTCCGCGTCGGAGTTTTTCCGGATGCGTTCCTGGACAGAAGCTGAATCGGGGTGTTCACTATCCCCAGACCGCACCAATCACTCCGAATTCTTGTCAGGAAGGTCGGAAGACGATGGTTGACGACACCGTGGCTGCCTCCCCGGAGCACACCGACCGACGCCTCCGGACCCCGCTGACGATCATCGGCGTCGTGGCGATCCTCACCGGGGTGGTGGCGCTCGTCGTGCCCCACGCGACCCTGTTCGCGGTCGCGTGGGTGTTCGGCGTCTACCTGCTCGTGTCTGGTCTGGTCATGGTCGTCCGGGCGTTCACCGAACACCACGGGGTCGCTCGGCGGATCGGCATGGTGGTCCTCGGCGTCCTGGTGTTCGCCGGCGGGATCGTCGCGATCGTCCACCCGCCCGTGGGCGTTCGGTGGATCGCGCTGTTCATCGGCTTCGCGTGGCTCCTCGAGGGGGTCACGCTGCTCTACGCGCCGACGACGGGCAACCGCGGCCTCACGATCACCTCGGCGATCCTCAGCATCCTCAGCGGCATCCTCGTCATCAACCTGCCGTACCTCGGTGCCGTGCTCACGGTGGCGGCGGTCGCGGCCGTGCTCATCGTCTTCGGCATCGCGCAGATCGTCCTCGCGATCGACGCCGGGCGTGCTGCTGCGCGGCCGTCCGAGGCCTGAACGCCAGGAACGGGGGGATCATGTCGGGGAACGGAGCGGACGCCGGCGGCCCGACGAGCGGTGGCCGGTGGACCGCCCGGACGTCCGTCGCCTTCGTGGCGTGCGTCGTCGCCGTCGTCGTCGCGGGAGCGGCAGCAGGGCTCATCTCGAGCCGGGCCGCGTCCTCTGGCGCACCGGCAACGGCCGACGGCTCCGCCGGGACGTGCGACGCCGAGGAGGTGGCGCGTTCGGTGCTCCCGAGCGTCGTCACCATCGCAGTGGCCGCGAGCGACGGGGGCGGGACCGGCAGCGGTGAGGTCATCGACCCGAGCGGGATCATCCTGACGAACGACCACGTCATCGCCGCGGCCGGTGACGGCGGCACGGTGACCGTGCAGCTCGACGACGGGACGACGATCGACGCCACGGTGTCCGGCCGCGACCCAAGGACGGACCTCGCGGTCCTCCGCGCGGACAGCGACCGGCGGTTGCCCGCGCTCGGGTGGGGCGACTCCGACGACCTGTCCGTCGGGCAGCCGGTCGTGGCCCTCGGTGCACCACTCGGGCTGTCCGGGACCGTCACGACCGGCGTCGTCAGCGCCCTCGGCCGCAACGTGCCGGTGCCGACGGAGACCGGCAGCACGATCCTCACCGGCGCGGTCCAGACCGACGCCTCGATCAACCCCGGGAACTCGGGCGGCGCCCTGGTGGACTGCGCCGGTCGCCTCGTCGGCATCAACACCGCGATCGCGACGGTCCCCGGTTCGGACGGCACGGCGAGCAGCGGAAGTGTCGGGATCGGTTTCGCGGTGCCGGCCGCCGTCGCCCGGCCGGTCGCCGCAGCGCTCCGCGCCGACGGATCGGTGAATCACCCCACCTTCGGCGCGCAGACCAACCCCGTGTCCGTCCGTGACTCGTCCGGAGCGCTCTCGATCGGGCTGCAACTGACCGCGGTCACCGACGGGGGACCCGCAGGCGCTGCCGGTCTCCGCGCCGGTGACGTGGTCGTCGCGATCGACGGTGTGGACACGCTGCACCCGGACACGATCTCGCACCTCGAGGCCACGGAACCGTCGGGCCACCGCGTGCAGCTCACGTACCTCCGGGACGGCGAGCCGGACGACGTTCGTGTCACGCTCCGCGCGGTCTCCGGGAACTGATCCAGCAGGAAGGGCTCGTCATGGACACCGGATCGCACCCCGCGACGACGGGCGACGGATGGTCGCCGGAGCAGGATGCCCAGGACATCGGCCGGGAGGCAGTGGCCGTCGCCGCCACGCATCCGGCGGTCGGCGCATGACCGGCAACCGGTCGGCCGCCGTCCGTGACACCGCGCAGCTCGTGTCCACGGGGCGGCTGCCGGACGGGCGCCGCATCGACGCGCTGCTCGCGGAGGCCCACGGCCTCTTCGCCGGGGAGACGTCCGGGATCGTCGCGGACTACATCCCGGCACTCGCGGCGGCCGATCCCACGTGGTCCGCACTGAGTGTCGCCGAGGCGAACGGTGCCAGGCACTCGGTCGGGGACGCGCTCGTGGAGTTCTCGATCCAGTCGATCTCGAAGGCGTTCGTGTTCGCACTCGTCTGTCAGCAGATCGGGCACCGTCGCGCGGCGGAACTCGTCGGGGTGAACAACACTGGGTTGCCGTTCAACTCGGTGACCGCGATCGAACTCAACGACGGCCATCCGATGAACCCGATGGTGAACGCGGGCGCCCTCGCCACGACGGCGTTGATGCCAGGGGCCACACCGGGTGCGAAGTGGAACGCCGTGCAGGACGGCCTGTCGGCGTTCGCCGGCCGACGGCTGGAACTCGACATCGCCGTGTACGAGTCCGAGGCGGCGACGAACCTGCGGAACAAGAGCATCGCGCGACTCCTCGAGAGCTACGGTCGGCTCGCGTTCGATCCGCTGCAGACGACCGACGTCTACACGAAGCAGTGTTCGCTGAACGTGACGACGGAGGACCTCGCGGTGATGGGAGCCACCCTCGCCGACGGGGGAGTGAACCCGGTCACCGGGGTCCGGGTCGTCGACGCCGAGGTCTGCCAGCACGTCCTCGCGGCGATGGCGGCGTCCGGGCTCTACGAACGGTCCGGCGAGTGGCTCTACGACATCGGTCTGCCCGGGAAGAGCGGAGTCAGCGGCGGGATCCTCACCATCGCCCCCGGCAAGGGCGGCCTGGCGACGTTCTCCCCACCGCTCGATCCCGCCGGCAACAGCGTGCGCGGCGTCCTCGCCACGACCTGGCTGTCCCGCACCCTCGGCCTCAACCTGTTCGCGTCCGCGGACGTCCACCGAACGGAGACACCATGACCGCCACCACGCCGGGCACGACCGCTGCTCCACCCCGTGCTTCCTGGGCCCCGATGGTGGCGCTGGCCCTCGCCCAGGTCCTGATGTCGTTCAACGTCGCCGCCCTGCCGGTCTCGCTCGGGGGCATGGTGCAGGACTTCGGAGTACCGCCGACCACGGTGAGCACCGGGATCGTCACGTACGGCCTCGTCGTGGCGGCACTCGTGATGACCGGCGCCAAGCTCGGACAACGCTTCGGGTGGGTGCTCGTGTTCCGGGCGGTGATCGGCGTCTTCCTCCTCGCCATGGTGCTCATGACGATCGCGCCGAACGTCGGCGTGATGATCACGGCGCAGGCACTCGCGGGCGCGTCGGCGGCGATCATCGTGCCGAGCCTCGTCGCGCTCATCGCCGAGAACTACGAGGGAGACCAGCAGGCGACGGCGGTCGGTTCCCTCGGCTCCGCACGCGCCGCGTCCGGGGTGAGCGCGTTCGTGATCGGCGGTCTGCTCGGGACGTTCATCGGCTGGCGACCGGTGTTCGCGATCCTCATCGCCCTCGCCGTCGTCGTGTTCGTCCTGAGCTTCCGGCTGCGGTCCGACGCCGGGAACCCGCGCGTGAAGATCGACCTCGTCGGTGCCGTGCTCATCGGCGCTGCGGTGGTGTGCATCACGCTCGGGTTCAACAACATGAACGGGTGGGGGTTCTTCCGCGCCGAGGCCGGCGCCCCGTTCGACGTCGTCGGGGTCTCGCCCGCGCCGCTGGTGGTGGTGCTCGGTGTCGTCCTCGGGCAGGCGTTCTTCGTCTGGACCCGGCGGCGTGGCCGTGCCGGCAAGGTGCCGCTGATCAACCTGTCCGTGATCGGATCCCCGCGGGAACGCTCCGCGATCGCGGCCCTGTTCGTGATCGTCGCGACCGAGGCGGCGGTGAACTTCAGCGTTCCCCTCTACATCCAGATCGTGCAGGGCCGCACGCCGCTCGACACGTCCCTCGCGATGCTGCCGTTCAACCTCACGGTGTTCGTCTCAGCGCTCGTGGTGGTGCGGTTCTACTCGCGGTTCAGCGCCAGGACGATCGCCCGCACGGGCTTCATCCTGACCACCGTGGCCCTGCTCTGGCTCGCGTTCGTCGTCACGAACGACTGGGAGACCGTTCCCACGATCATCGGCCTGATCGTGTTCGGTGTCGGCCAGGGCGCACTCGTCACCGTCCTGTTCAACGTCCTCGTCACCTCGTCGCCGAAGGAACTGGCCGGTGACGTCGGCTCGATCCGCGGGACCGCGCAGAACCTGGCGTCCGCGGTCGGGACGGCACTGATCGGCGTGATCCTGGTCACCCTGCTCAGCACCGGCGTGAACCAGGCGATCGCCCGCAGCGATGCGCTCACCCCGGAACTGCAGTCGCAGGTCGACCTGGACAGCATCAACTTCGTCAGCAACGACGACCTCCGTGCAGCACTGGCGAAGACCGACGCGACCCCGGCACAGGTCGACGCGGCGGTCCAGGTGAACACGGACGCCCGGCTCCGCACACTCCGGATCGGGTTCCTCGTCCTCGCCGCACTCAGCGCCGTCGCGATCCTCCCCACGAACCGGTTGCCGAAGCTGCTCCCGGGCACGATCCCGGAGAGCGCCGCGAACGGCGACGGATCGCTCCGTCCGGTGACCGACCCGACCGACCTCCCCGACTGAAGTCATCGACGAACCGCAGCCGAGGAGTGGTGGTCATGACGGGTGACGAGCTCGTCGCGACGCTCGGGGTGGCACTCCACGTCGTCGTCGTCCTCGTCGCAGCCGTCGTCGTGCCCCGGAACCGGCACCCGTCGTCCGCGATCGCGTGGATCCTCGCCATCGTGATCGTGCCGGCGCTGGGCATCCTCGCGTTCCTCGTCATCGGCAGCGGTCGGTTGCCCCGCCGCCGACGGGAGCAGCAGCGGGAGGTGAACGCCGCGGTCTCGGCCCGTGTCCCGGGTCTGGACCGGGTGTCGCACCGAGCGGAGTGGCCGTCGTGGTTGCCGAGCGCGGTCGAGCTCTCCCGGAACCTCGGGTCCCTCCCGATGGTGGGCGGGAACGAGGTCGAGGTGATCGACGGGTACGAGGAGTCCTTCGCGGCGATGACCTCGGCCGTCGACGCCGCGCGTGCGTCGGTGCACGTCGAGTTCTACATCCTCGTCCTCGACCCGTCGACCGAGGGCTTCTTCGACGCCCTCGCGCGAGCCGTGCAGCGCGGCGTCGCGGTGCGGGTCCTGTCCGACCACCTCGGCAGCGTCCTCGCACCGCGCGCTCGACCGACCCGGGAACGACTCCACGCGATCGGTGCCGAGTGGCACCCGATGCTGCCGCTCCGTCCCTGGCGAGGACACTGGCAGCGGCCGGACCTCCGGAACCACCGCAAGCTCGTGACGATCGACGGCGTGGTGGGTTTCACCGGTTCGCAGAACCTCATCGACGCCTCGTACCTGAAACGCCGGAACCAGGAGCTCGGTCGGCGGTGGCGCGAGGTGATGATCCGTCTGGACGGGCCGGCGGTCCGGGAGCTCGACGCCGTGTTCGTCACCGACTGGTACGGCGAGACCGACGAGTTCCTGCCGCTCGACGTCAGCCCGGTCGAGTTGTCCGCGCGACCGTCGACCGTCGACGCGCAGGTCGTGCCGAGCGGACCGAGTTTCGAGAACGACAACAACCTCAAGCTCTTCACGTTCCTGCTGCACCACGCGGAGCACCGGATCAGCATCACCAGTCCGTACTTCGTCCCCGACGAATCAGTGATGCTCGCCCTCGTCACGGCAGCGTCCCGGGGCGTCGACGTGGAGCTCTTCGTGTCGGCGCAGTCCGACCAGTTCCTCATCCACCACGCCCAGCGGTCCTACTACGAACCGCTCCTGCGTGCCGGCGTGCGCATCTGGCTCCACCGAGCGCCGACCATCCTGCACGCGAAGCACTTCAGCGTCGACGACGACGTCACCGTGATCGGGTCCAGCAACCTCGACATCCGCTCCTTCACCCTCAACATGGAGGTGTCGGTCCTGCTGCACGGCCGGACGCTCGTCGACCGGATGCGGATCGTCGAGGACGGGTACCGGGCCGCGAGTGACGAACTCACGCTCGACGCGTGGTCCCGTCGACCGGTGGCAGTCCGGATGCTCGACAACCTCGCTCGCCTCACGTCCGCACTGCAGTGAGGGCAGACGATGCGTTCGGGCGACTGCCTGCAGCTGCAGGACCTACCCTGGTCGGATGCTTTCCCGACGAGACGCCGCCGTTCGGCTCGACATCCCCCTCGAGATGGCGACCCACCACGGGATCCCCTCGCGCCTGAGCGAAGCCGAGCTCGAGGCGATCGAGCAGGATCCGCCTGCCTGGCTCGCGCAGTCCCGGGCCAACCGCACAGGGACGAAGAAGGTCTGGGCGCACCTCGAGTGCGTGGTCTGCGGCTTCTCCGAAGAAGCGCGCCCCAAGAAGTGGTGGCCCGACTGGGACTACCTGATGTGCGACTACCACGCGCCCTACCAGGCGCCAGAACCCACCGCGGGGCTCACCCGGCGCGAGGTCGAGGGCGTGGGCAGCCGCTTCGTCGCCCTCGTCGACGAACGACCCTAGTCCGGCGCGTCTCGGAGGTCGGACGCCGTTCAGTGCCCGTCGAGTGCGTGGCACCCGCCGTCGAGGACCCACCCGGCGGCCGCGACCGCGGCGGTCCCGTCCTGCTGCACCTCGCCGATCAGGCATCCGGTCATCTCGACCTGTGCCTCGAACAGCACCTTCTCGCCCGTCACCGTCGTGACGATCCAGGGCGACGGCGCGCCGACACCGTCGAGCACCGTGGCGACGGCCGGCTCGAGGACCGGGGTCGGCAGCTCGGCGATCTCCCGTTCCACCTCGGCGCGTGCGGCGTCGAGTTCCGCCGCCGCAGCAGCAGTCAGCTCGGTTCGTTCGTGGTGCCGCTTGTTGAGTCCGTACTGCGGAGGGCTGTCACCGTCCGGTCCGGCACCGGCGCCGTCGCCGGAGGCCGCGTCCGTCACGGCGCCTGTGGGCGCTCCAGGCGCGGTGCCGACCTGCGTGCTCCCCGACGACGGGCCGGCCGACGCTCCGCTGTGCTCCGTCGCGCAGCCCGTCAGCAGGGTCAGCGCAACGAGCGCCCCGGCCATCGACACCGTCGTCCGTCGTTGCCCCATGGAGGCATCCTGTCAGAGTGCCGGCCGGTCCCCGGTCCCTGGTCCGCGATGCTGACGGAGCGAGCGGCGATCCGCCGGTCCCTCGTGGTCAGCTTCCCGGGCGAGTCGACCGGGCGTACAGCGCCAGGCTGACGAAGAGCAGTACGACGCCGACGTACGCAACGGGTCGTCCGAGGAACAGCAGGGCGCCGGCACCGATGTTCGCGTTACCCTCCGGATCGGCCGTCACCTCGGCGACGAACGCGCCCCCGCAAAGGAGCCCGCCCACGGCGAGCAGGATGCCGCCGACCAGACATGCGATCCGTGCCGAACTCACACCTGCATCCTGCCTGCGACGGGCCACGGAGTCGACCCCGACGACGTCTCCATCGGGGATCGCTCGGCGAGAGACCCCGGAGGTCACCCGACGAGGCGCGCGTGCACGTCCCGCACAGCGCGGACGACCTCGGCGGGGGCATCCGCTGGTTGGTTGTGCCCGCTCGCGACGAGTCGGTGGTCCAGGAGCTGCGTGAAGTGCTGCTCGTGGCGCTGTCGCGTCCGCGGGTGCAGGGCCGGGTCCTCGGTCGGGTCGAGCACGATCGTCGGGACGTCGACAGCGGGGAGCCCCGCGAGGAGCCGCTCGTCCGCCTCGTACACCGCCGCGCCCGGCGCGAGACCGAAGCGGTGTCGGTAGGAGTGGATCACGACCTCGACGAAGTCCGGGTTCTCGAAGGACGGCGCAGTCAGTGCGAAGGCTCGCTCGTCGACCGGTCGTGTCGGCGACCATTCCCGCCAGAGCTGCTCGGCGATCTCCCGGCGGTGTCGGGTCAACCCCCTGCGGCCGCGTTCCCCGTGGAAGTAGTACTGGTACCAGTCCCGGCTCTCGTCGAGCGGATCGGTCGGCTCTGCGGCAGCCGCGATGTCCTGGACGGAGTAGCCGCCGAGCGCGACCAGCCCGCCGACCGCCGACCGCCGGAGCGCTGCGGCGACACAGGCGGCCCGGCCACCCCAGTCGAAGCCGACCAGGATCGGCCCCTGCAACCCGGCAGCGTCGATCAGGTCGAGCACGTCGCGGCCGATGGCGGCTTGCTGACCCACCCGAGGAGTCTCGTCGGAGAGGAACCGCGTCCCGCCGAACCCACGGAGGTACGGAGCGAGGACACGGGCGCCGGCGGCAGCGAGCCCCTGCGCGACGTCGCGGAAGCAGCGAGGGTCGTACGGGAACCCGTGCAACAGCACCACCGGCCAGCCATCGTCCGGACCCGCGGTCGCGATCGAGACGTCGAGCACGCCGCTGCGCACACGCACTTCGGTGAAGGTCACAGACGCGACCCTAACCGGATCGGGTCGACCGCCGCACGGTCGCGCCGGCCGACAGGACAGCATCCGGGACGAGGGACGAGATCACGGTGAGGTATGGCTGTTCGACGCCGCCGAAGGACTTCTTGAACCGGCTGATGCCCTCGTCGACGTACCCGACGAGGTCCACGGAGGTGTGGCCTCGGCGCAGTGCCCACTGCAGCATGTCGTGGTAGAGGGCGGTGCTCGGATTGGCCGCCCGGTGTGCGCGGAGTGATCCACCGGCCCATCCGGTGACGACGGGATGGCCTGCCAGGGCGACGAGTGCGCCGACGGATTCGTCGCCGACGATGGCGGTGGCGATGTAGACGTCGTCACGGCCGACGGCCCATGCCTCGATCCGTGCGCCGATGTCGTCGGGGTACGGCGAGGGGACGCCGCGACTCGTGTAGGCCTCGCCGAGCACGTCCGGCAGGAGCTCCGTGAGTTCCCCGGGGAGGGACGGCCTGATCCGCACGTCGTTCCGCTCGGCCGTCCGGAGTGCGTGGCGGGCGCCCTTCTTCATGCCGGCGGTCAGTGTCTCCGGCGTGCAGCCGGCGAGGTCCACGATGATCGTGCGGTCTGGCTTCCAATCGGCGCGTGTGCCGGTGAACGTCCTCCGCGCGGCCTCGGCGGAACCGGGGCCGAACTCGAAGCGCACGAAGGGGCGCCCGTGCCGGATCTGCCACCTCCGGAACGCTCCGATCGTGGCGCCGAGGAGCGCATCGGGGACGAGCGGGCCCACGTACGGGAACGGGGGTTCCGCCGGTCGCGGCAGGAGCGAGGGCCGCATCAGCACCGGGAAGACGCCGACCGACCGACCGTTCTCGTGGACGACGAGTGGGTGGAACGTCCACCCGAAGACGTCTGCCATCAGCCGGAGCCACGACCAGTCGTGGAAGCCGGTGGCCCCTGGGCTCGCGGCGACGAGCGGGTCCCACTCGGCAGCGCTCGTGGCCCGTGTGAACGTGATGTGCGTCGACCGCGCCGCTCCAGGGGAGGTCTCGCCGCTGCTGTCTTCGGCGACGACGAAGGTGCGGGCCCGTTGTTCGCGGGGGGAATCGATCACCGGAGGGTTCCCGCAGTCGACGGGGAGGACGGGTCGTCGGCCGCCTGCGCGTGGTCGTCGACGTACGAGCGTGCGCGGCGGATCCTCCGTGCCGTCAACGGAACGACGACGATCAGGACGACGACCAGCGCGGCCAGGAAGTACTCCGGCATGACGCCGAGATCGCCTTCGATCGCCTGTGACACGAACTGGAAGGCGAGTGCGACGTAGAGGAGGCCGACGAAGGCGATCTGGAACTGCAGGGCGAGCGGGACGAGGCGGGCGTACCGGACGGCGCCGCGCTCGTCGGCATCGTCGAGCGGAAGCTCCTTGCGGCGCAGCACGACCTTCGCGAAGCGGCGGAGTCGCGCGATGTCGCGGCCGCCTGCGTCCCGGAGGGCTCGGCTCAAGGGGAGCGAGACGATGACGGTCGCCATCGCGGTCGCGGTGAACGTCAGCTGGCCGGCGAGGAGCGCGAACACGACGACGTCCTCGCCGTCATCTCGGCCGAGGGTGGTCAGGAGGGCGGCCCCGACGCTCGCGAGGGCCGCCGAGACGACGAAGGTGACGGCGATGGTCCGGACCTTGCTGCGGATGGCACGTGCGTCGGGTACGGAGCCGTCCGGGTGCTCCGAGATCGGCGGCTCGGTTCGACGGAACACGGCACCGAGGGGCCGTGCGACGGCGAGGAGGACCGCTGCGCCGAGGAGGAGCACCACGGGCACCCAGACCGGGGCCCGTGCCGACAGCGTCGCCAGCACGACGAACACGGCGGCGACCACGTCGATCGCGGCCACGCCGATGAACCACCAGCCCAGGAAGCGACGGCTCTCCGCCGATGACCGGTGGTCCCAGTACCCCGCGATCGTCCCGATCACGACCGGACCCATGACGAGGAACGGCGACGTGCAGGCCGTCGCGATGAGGAGGCCGTTCGCCGCGTCCTGGAACGCGATGCCGACGAGCAGCCCGGCACCCAGGGAGAGCACCGTCGCCACCACGATCATCAGCACGTACATCAGCACTCGCATCGATACTCCTTCGTGTCGTCTGAGCTGCCCCATCATGGCCCGAGCCGAGCCGCATTCGTCCGATCCGTGCGGTTCCCCGCACACCCGTTGCGGCGCAGTCCCGGCCCTCGATCACCGTCGTCGGCACCGAGGGCTACCCTCCGAGGGCATGGACGCTGCTGCGGTCGTCATCGTCACCGGTCCACCCGGTGCAGGCAAGACGACGACGGCTCGAGCCCTCGCGGCTTCCTTCCCGCGGTCGGTGCACCTGCACACGGACGACTTCTGGCACGCCATCGTGTCGGGTGCGATCCCGCCGTACTCGCCGGAGTCCGACGAGCAGAACCAGACGGTCATGAAGGTCATCCGCGGCGCGGCATCCACGTACGCCGCGGGCGGTTTCGTGGTCGTGGTCGACGGGATCATCGGGCCGTGGATGCTGCAGCACTTCCGCGACCCCGAACAGGACCGGGGCCTGCCGCACCTGCACTACGTGGTCCTCCGCCCGTCTCGCGACGAAGCGCTCCGCCGGGCGCAGGGCAGGAGTGCGTCCGGTGCCCTCGTCGACCGAGAGCCGATCCTCTCGATGTGGGACCAGTTCGCCGACCTGGGCGAGCTCGAGGGCAACGTGATCGACACGACCGCACAGGCGCCGTCGGAGACGGTCACCGCAGTCCGTGCCGCCGTCGACGGGGAGCGGTCGCTCCTCATCCGGCGCTGACGGAACCGACCCGTCCAGCGGCAACGGCGGTGCGCCGGGCGCACCGGGCGGCGTCCGCGGTCACGGCGTACCCTCAGCCGCAACGGCCCGGACCTCGCTCTCGTCAGGACTGGCCGGCTCTCTCCCGGTGGTGCCGCTCTGCGGGCGCCCCTGCTCGTTCCCGACCGACACCCCCTCCGTTCCGTCCGGGCGTCCTGCACGACCCAAGGACCCGCCATGCACCACCTGTCCACCACATCGCACCTGTTCGGCGCGACCGCGCTCGCCCTCACCGTGGCGTCCGTCGGCTCGGGGTGCACGATGCCGACCCACGAGCCGTCGATGCCGCAGCAGACCGATCGTCCGGTGCCACCGGCAGCATCACCCGGGTCGCGGGCCCCTGCACACCGACACGATCCTGACCCGGGGCACCGAGCCGGGGCGCTCGAGGGCGTGTGGCGCGCCGACTTCTCCCGCCAGGATCTCGGGTTCGCCCCGTCGGGCGGCCCGACGCCCAACACGAGTGGCCTCAGCGAGGGACCGGAGTGGCGCATGCTCGTCTTCCACCGCCTCCGCCTCACCGTGGTCGCCGGTCACGGCTCCAGCCGGTCCACCGGCGAGCAGATGGCGTTCGCCGTCAACGGGTCGACCCTGACGATCCGCTCCGGGAGCAGGACGTTCCGGGTCCGGTGGGACATCTCGATGGACGGGCTCACGCTCTCGCCGGTGCTCGACGAAGCGATGCCGCCGGCGATGTTCGTCCTCGAACCCTTCGCGCACGTCCACGGTTGATCAGCAGGGAGAAGCTCATGTGTCGTTGGTTGGGGTACGTCGGGGATCCGATCGAGCCACGGGAGCTCCTCTACGACACGGAGCGCTCGCTGATCGAGCAGAGCCGCTTCCACTCGGCCGAGTCGCCGGCCCCGAACGGCGACGGCACCGGTCTCGGCTGGTACGGGCGACACGAGCGGCCCGCTCGGTACCGCAGCACGACGCCGGCGTGGGGTGACGAGAACTTCCGCGAGCTCGCTTCCGAGGTGGCGAGCGGGCTCTTCCTGGCACACGTCCGCGCTGCGACCGGCACGCCCGTCCAGGAGACGAACAGCCACCCGTTCCGGTACGGGAAATGGTTGTTCGCGCACAACGGGTTCATCTCGGGCTACAGCAGGCTCCGGCGGCAGCTCCTCACGGCGGTCCGCGAGGAGCTGTTCCCCTGCATCCTCGGGTCCACCGACTCGGAGCTGATGTTCTTCCTCGCGCTGACCTTCGGGCTCGAGGAGGACCCGGTCGGCGGCCTCCGACGGATGGCCGGGTTCGTCGAGTCGGTCGCCGCGGAGGCCGGCATCCACGACGCCCTGCAGATGACGATCGGGCTCAGCGACGGACACGACCTGATCGCCGTGCGGTACGCGAGCGCGGGGACCGCGAACTCGCTGTTCGTCAGCTCCGACGTCGGGGCCGTTCGGCAGCTCTACCCGGAGATCGAGCGCCTCGCGCACCTGCCCGAGAACGCGCGCGTCGTCCTCTCCGAGCCGTTGGTCGCCCTGCCCGGGGTCTGGCGCGAGGTCCCCGCCGGCTCGGTGCTGCGGATGTCGGCCGGCAGCGGGGTCGACGAGCAGCCCTTCGAACCGGTCGCACCACGGTGACGAGCACGAACACGAGCACGAGCACGAGCGGCGGGGCTCAGCCCTCCCGCTCGTCGAGGTCGAGGTGGTCGGAGAGCTCCGGGTACGCACGCGCCTGCTCGACGAGCTGCTCGGCCTTGCGGACCACGCCCTCGACGCTGTCGGCACCGGCGACGAACCGCAGCGGCGGCTCGCGCAACTCGGTGAGGGTGAGGAGCACCCGCGCGAGCTTCGCCGGGTCGCCCACCTGCTGGCCCTCCATGCCCTCGAAGAACGTCCGCGTCTCGGCGGCGGCAGCGGTGTAGTCGGGGACCTCGACGTCGCCCCAGAAGGTCGAGTCGCCCTCGGCGAGCAGGTCCGTCCGGAAGAACCCGGGCTCGACCACGGTGGCGTGCAGGCCGAGCGGAGCGATCTCGCCGTGCAGCGACTCCATCCACCCCTCGAGCGCGAACTTCGACGCCGCGTAGGCGCTGCCGCCCGCCGACCCGACGATGCCGGCGGTCGAGCTGATGCTGATGACGTGGCCGGAGCGCTGGCGCCGCATCACCGGCAGGACGGCGCGCGTGACGGCGAGCGCCCCGAAGAAGTTGGTCTCGAACTGCGCGCGGAACTGCGACGAGGAGAGCTGCTCGAAGAACCCGGCGTGGAAGCTGCCGGCGTTGTTGACGAGGACGTCGATCCGTCCGAAGCGGTCGACCGCGGCGTCGACCGCGGCCTGGGCGGCGCCCTCGTCGGTGACGTCGAGTGCGAGGGCGAGCAGGGCGTCGTGGTCGCCGACGGCCGCGAGGACACGGTCGGGGTTCCGTCCGGTGGCGACGACGGTGTGCCCGGCGTCGAGCGCGGCACGGGCGAACTCGACGCCCATGCCGCGGCTGGTCCCGGTGATGAAGAAGGTCTTGGGCTCGGTCATGGTGCCATCGAACCCGGCGCCGCCGGACGGCGCGAGGGGTTGCCGGAACGGGTTCTGCGAGAACGCCCCTCGGCCCTCGGCCCTCGGCTCCCGGCTCAGGACCCGTCCCGCGTGAAGTCGCCGGCCTTCCACGTGCGGTCGAAGTACGGCTCGAGCGGACCGTAGAACCGCATGTACGAGAACCAGTGCCGACCCGGGATCGTCTGGACCCAGTTCGTGTCGCCCTCGGTCGGCGCCGTCGGACCGAACCGGAGGACCACCGACCCGTCGTCCTCGTACCGGAGGTCCGCGGAGCGGCTCCCGCGGTCGCCGCGCTGCTGGTCGTTGTCGACGAGGCACCGTGTCGCGGCGTCGTACACGGTCACCGACCAGAAGAGGGCGGCCGGCACGTCCGGCGGGACGACGAGCGTGTACGACGCACCGCCGTCGAGCCACTCGTCGTCGGCATCGACCGTGGCGCTGAGGTACGCCTGGCCCTTGCCGGGGACCTGGCTCTTCATGGCCTCGGAGAAGCTGACCGCCTCGTAGAACCACGAGGCACGCTCGAGGAACTCGTCGTACCACGGGCCCCGCTGCGACGACTCGGACAGGACGACCGTCAGGTCCCACCGACGGTCCGGCCAGTACCGGACGCCGGGGAACCGCTTCGCGAACGAGTTCGCCTGCGCCATCCGCTCGCCCTGCTCGGACGCCCGCTCGAGGATCCGTGTGAGCCGCGCGTCCGGCTGGAACGGCCGACCCGGCTCGATGCCGAGCTGGCGGAGCATCGCGAGGAAGAACCGGTCGCGCTCGTCGACGACCTCGTTCTGGTAGATCCCGTGCAGCAGCGACCAGTACGCGATCCCGGACGGCTGGTCACCGGTCCACGGTCGACCGTCGGGCGAGACCAGGCGGGTGGCGGGTGGGTCGTCGTGCAGCGCGAACGGGTGGACCCGCACCCCCTCGGCGAGGGCGAGACTCGCAGCCGGGTCGGGGTCGAGGGTTCGGAACCCGAACATGATGTTCATCCCGGTCGACTGCAGGACCGACCAGGCGGGGTCGTGCTCGGGGACCTCCTGGCCCGGTCCGACGACGAGGGTCGTCCCACCGCGACCGGCGTCCGCCCCCATCTCGCCGAGCACACCGACCTCGCGCTGCCAGAAGTCCGAGACGCCCCCGGCGGTGGGCCCGGGCGGGAGTTCGATCACGATCGGCCCCGTGCTGCGCAGGTCGAAGAAGTTGAGGATGTACGGCGTCGTCGCGTTCGCGGTGATCAAGCCGAGTCGGTCACGGTAGGAGACGTAGTGCACGAGGTCGTGGTCGGTGGCGCCGAACACCTGCGCGTGCTGGGTCCGCCACTGCGCGTAGGACACGATCGGCAGCGCCCACAGGTAGGCGATGCAGGCGAGCTGGTGGTCGAGTTCGTCGAAGACCTCGGGGAGCGTCCCGCGCGGCGGCAGTTCGATCGTCATGTGCACAGTGCACCGCTGCCGGACTCGGTGCGCGTCACCCCGGTCGGGTGAACCGGACCGCCCGGACACGCCCCGGCACCGGGCGTACCGTCACGGCCATGAGCGATCCGAGAGACGACGACGACCTCGGCGACTTCCGCGAGGCCCAGGACACCGACTACACACCGGACCCCACGGTCCACGATCCCGACGACCTGCCCGTGGCCGACGGCGGCGACGACGAGCTGGTGCCGGACGACGACCGGCCGGTCCCGCTCGACGAAGCAGACCCGCGCGACGAGGCAGACCCGCTCGACGGCGCAGACCCCGACGAGGACCCAGCAGGACTCTGAGCGCGAGCCGCACGCCCCTGCTCACACCGGCGTCGACCCGTCCAACCGTGCTTCTTCGGCGTCGTAGCCCGCCCGCACCTGCCGCAGCACCAGGTCGTCGATCTCGTCGGCGTCCCGGAGCCGCAGCAGCGTCGCGGCCTTGTGCTGCACGAGCGCGAGTTCGAGGGCGACGGCGCTGTCGTGCCGCTGCAGCGCCGGGTGGTCGTCGTCCTCCTCCGCGCGCGCCTGGATCACGTCGAGGTGCGCCTCGTAGTCCTTCCGCACGCGCTCGACGGTGGCGCGGTCGGCACCGGTCGACCGGGCGAGCCGGGGGAGGGCGTCGAGCGCCTCCTGGATCGCGGTGCGCTCGGCGTACCGCCGTTCCTCGCCGACGGACTCGTCCTCGGGCAGTGCTGCACGTCGGAGCACGGCCGGCAGCACGAGGGCCTGACCGACGATCGTGACGACGACGACCCCGGCGGTGACGAAGACGATGAGGTCGCGGTCGGGGAACGCCGCACCGGACTCGAGCGCGCGCGGCACAGCGACCGCCATCGCGAGCGACACGGCGCCCCGGAACCCGGCGAACCCGCTCACCAGGCGGTCCCGGTGCCCCTCGCGCGGTGCCCCGCCGGTCCGCCGGGTGACGACCCAGATCGTGCCGCCTGCGGCGTTGAGGAACGCGAACCGGACGAGCACGAGCGTGACCGCCACGGCGGCGATGATCCCGGTCGCGCGGAGGAGTTCGGACGGGTCGAGTGCGCGCGCCGCCACCATCGCCTCGATGCCGACGAGCACGAACAGTGCGCCGTTGAGCAGGAACGTCAGGAAGGACCAGAACGCGCGCACCTGCTGCCGGGTCTCGGCGCGGTCGAGCTTCGGTCCCACCTGGCTCACCACGATGCCGGCAGCGACGACCGCGAGCACCCCGGACGCCCCGATCGCCTCGGCCGCGAGGAACGCGGCGAACGGCACGAGCAACGTCACGAGGTTCTCGAGCACCACGGTGTCGACCCGCCGGAGGACGAGCGTGCCGACCCAGGCGGCCGCGAGACCGGCCGCGACGCCGCCGAGGTAGGACAGGACGAGCATCCCGGAGACGCTCCAGAACGTGAGTTCCTGCGTGCCGACGGTGACCGCGACGGCGATCCCGTAGACGACGAGCGTCGTGCCGTCGTTGACGAGGCTCTCGGCGCGGAGCACGGTGACGTTCCGGCGCGGGAGCATCTTCGTGAGGACGCCGACCGCGGTCGCGTCGGTGGGTGCCACCGCGGCGCCGAGCACCCAGGCCGGACCCCACGGCATGCCGAGCAGGTGGAGCAGCACCGCGACGGCACCGGCGGTGACCACGACGAGCAGGGTGCCCATCAGGACGATGCCGCGCAGGTTCTTCCGGATCTCGCGCAGCGACGTCGTGAGGCTCTCCCAGTAGAGGAGCGCGGGCAGGAACAGCAGCAGGACGGCGTCCGCCGGCAGCTGCACCTCCGAGAACTGCGGGACGAGGGCGAGGCCGGCCCCGAACACGAGCAGCAGCACCGGTGGCGCGACCCGGATCCGGTCGGCGACACCGGCCGTCACGGCGATGGCGAGGCCGAGCACGACCACCAGTTCAGGTCCCAGCACACGCACTCCTCGTTCGACCGACGCTCCAGTCAACGCGCTGCGCGCTGTGCGCGCCCGTCCGGACGCGCCCAGCGGACCGGCGTCGGCCGACCGCGGAGACCGGCGACGGCCCGAGGACGGTGACGACGACGGACTGGAGGCGCGGTGCGGCGCCGCACCGCGCCTCCAGTCCGATGTCGTGCCCACGTCGGGCCGCGGGGCGGCGGGGTGGCCCGGTCAGACCCGCAGGTCGGCGACCGCGACCTCCGCGACACCGTCGACCTCGACGGCGACGCGCTCACCCCAGAACGCGACGAGGCCGCGCACCGCGGCGACCGCCGCGAACGGCGCGGGGTACGACCAGGCGACGTCCTCGACGGAGCCGTCGGCGCGGCGGACGGCCCAGTACTCCGTGGCGTGTCCCTTGTACGGGCACTCGCTGACGGTGTCGGTCGCGACGAGCGTGTCGAACCGGACGTCGGCGCGCGGCACGTACCAGCGGGTCGGCAGGCCGGTCTCGTACACGGCGACCGGGGCCGTCGTGTCGGCGAGCACCCGGTCACCGTCGCGGACGACGACGTGGCGGCTGCTCCGCAGGGCGTCCACCCGGTTGTGCGGGTCGCGGGGGTGCGTGATGACCGGCTCGTCCTCCTCGTACCAGGCGTCGAGGACGCCCGGGGTCCAGGTGACGCCGAGGTACCCGTCGAGTCCGTCGTCGTCCCAGGCCCACGCGACGTGACGGACGACGCGACCCGGCAGCACGAGGTCGTACCACCGGCGGGCCGGACGGACCGGTCGCCACGACCGGCCGGGTGCCGGAGCGTCCTCGGCGACGCGGAGCAGGTCGGTGCGGACGTCGGCGACGGGGATCCCGTACTCCGGGACCTTCTGCGCCGCCTCCCACACGAGGATCGGGGCGACGGTGTCCACGACCGTGACCTCGTCGGTGACCGCGCGGACCCGGCGGCTGCTCGGTTCCCAGGTGACGTGGTCGGGCAGGGGTGGGTGGCGGCGACGGAGCGTGGCTGATTCGACGGGGTGCGACACGGGGGTGATGATGCTCCCCGGACGGCGATCGTGCCGTTCTTGACGTTCCGTGACGAACCGCGGCGTCGCGTTACACGGACACTCGTGCGCTGTCGGCGGTGCGTGTTTCGATCACTCCACTGACGAGGGAGTGCTCCATGACACACGTCGACCGGATCGCCCGCGCGGCCTCGGTGCCGCTGCGGATCGCGGTGTTCTCGCACGGCACGGAAGCACCGCCCGCCGGCCGTGCGTACCGCGACGAGCTCGAGCTGTTCGTCGCCGCGGAACGCCTCGGCTACGACGGCGCCTGGGTGCGCCAGTTCCACTTCCGGCACGACGACGACCCGCGGCGCGGGGGACTGCCGGCACCGTTCGTGTTCTTCGCGGCCCTCGCCGAACGGACGTCCACCCTCCGCCTCGGGCTCGGCGCGGTGACCCTGCCGCACGAGGACCCGGTCCGCGTCGCCGAGGACGCCGCCGTGCTCGACGCGCTGAGCGACGGACGGGTCGAACTCGGCGTCGCGAACGGTGGCGGTCCGGAGACCCTCGACGTCTTCGCGCCGGCACTCGTCGGGGCCGACCACGACACGCGTCGCTCGGCGTTCGACGAGCAGCTCGCACGACTGCTCGGGGCGCTCCGCGGCGAGACACTCGGCACCGGAACCGCACGGCTCAACCCGGACGGCAGTGCACTGCTCGACCGCATCTGGGACGCCACGCTCACCGCGGAGAGCGCCGCGATCGCCGCGGCCCGCGGGCACGGTGTGCTCGTCGGCACCACGCAGACCGTGCCGGCCGAGGTCACGGCGGCGGCGTACCACGAAGCACTGCCGGACGGTGCGACGCCCCGGGTGGCGCTGTCCACCGCGATCTACCCGGCGCGGGACCGGGACACCGCTCTGCGTGAAGCACGCGACGGCATCGAGGCGAAGTACGCGTGGGGGGAGTCCTTCCTGCCGCCCGCGACGACGCTCGCCGAGAAGGCCGCCTCGCTGCAGTTGCACTACGGCACCGCCGAGGACATCGCCGCGTCGATCGCGGCGGCACCGTCGACCCGGTTCGCGACGCAGCTCAACGTGCAGGTCGAGCACGGCTACCCGGACTACGGGCGACGGCGCGAGGCGTTGGCGCTGTTCGCCGAGGACGTGGCACCGCTGATCGGGGCGACCGTCGGGTCCTCGGTGTCCGGGCTGTCGGCGGTGTCCGCATGACCCGCGACGGTGGCCTCGTCCTCGGTGGCATGGTCTTCTACCCCGGCGGCGAGCACGTCACGAGCTGGCGTCTGCCCGGCAGCGAGCCCGACGCCTACCTCGACATCGAGTACTACGCCCGGTTCGCCCAGACGCTCGAGCGCGGCGGGTTCGCCACGCTCTTCATCGCCGACGAGCTGTACGTGTGGGACCGGTTCGAGTCCGGCATCGACCACGTCGTCAACATCCGGACGGAGCCGTTCACCCTGCTCGGTGCCCTGTCGCAGCGGACCGAGCACATCGGACTCGCCGCGACGATCTCGACGACCTACAACGAGCCCTACCACGTCGCCCGGAAGCTGGCCTCGCTCGACCACCTCAGCGAGGGCCGCGCGGCGTGGAACCTCGTCACGAGCGCCTCCGACGAGGAAGCCTGGAACTTCGGCCGCGACGCGAACCTCGACCACGCCGTCCGCTACCGCCGGGGCGCCGAGTTCGTCGACGTCGTGCAGGGACTCTGGGACAGCTGGGACGACGACGCGTTCCTGTACGACCAGTCGTCCGGGTACTTCGCGAAGCGCGAGGGTCTGCACGTGCTCGACCACGAGGGCGAGTTCTTCCGGGTCCGTGGTCCCCTCAACATCGCCCGACCGCCGCAGGCGCACCCCGTGCTGTTCCAGGCCGGCGCGTCCGAGGCGGGTCGGGCCCTCGCCGGTGCCGCCGCCGAGGGCGTCTTCACCCTCTGGCAGGACGGCCTCGCCGAGGCGCAGACGCTCTACGCGGACTACAAGCGCCGGGCCGCCGAGCACGGTCGCGACCCGTCGTCGATCCTCGTCCTGCCCGCGGTCTCGCCGGTGATCGGCGACACCGAGGCCGATGCGCTCCGCCAGCTCGACGAGATCGAGGAGCTCACCCCGGACCGCGTCTCGCTCGACCTGCTGTCCCACTACCTGCAGACCGACCTGTCCGACCGACCGCTCGACGCACCGTTCGAGCACGCGTTCGACGAGTCGTCGGTCACCCAGTCGAAGTCGGTGTACGAGTCCATCCGCCGGATCGCGTCGGAGGCCACGACGCTCCGCGAGGTCTACCGGACGATCCTCCGTCGACGGTTCCTGCCGGGCACGCCTGAGCAGATCGCGGACCACCTGACGGAACGGTACGAGCAGGACGCCGCCGACGGCTTCATGCTGGCGTTCTCGTCGATCCCGGTGAGCGTCGACCGGTTCGTCGACCAGGTCGTGCCGGAGCTCGAGCGTCGCGGCGTGTACGACCGCGCGTACCGGGGCACGACGCTCCGTGAGCACCTCGGGCTGGACCGTCCGGCGAGCCGGTTCGCCGACACCGCGGCGACGGAGGTGTCCGCATGAGTGACCGCATCCTGCTCGGCGCCTTCGCCTTCCACCCCGGCGGCGCGCACGTCACGGGCTGGCGGCACCCGTCGTCCCGTCCCGCCGAGCACCTCACCATCGGGCACCACCGGCACATCGCGCAGACCGCCGAGCGCGGGTTCTTCGACACGCTGTTCCTCGCCGACGGCCTGTACTTCTGGGACCGCTACCCGTCCGGCGTCGACCACTACGGCGCGCTCCGTCCGGAACCGTTCACGCTGCTCGCCGCGCTCTCGCAGGTCACGTCGCGGATCGGCCTCGCCGCCACCGTCTCGACCACGTACAACGAGCCGTACCACGTCGCCCGCACGATCGCCTCGCTCGACCACCTCAGCCGGGGCCGGGCCGCGTGGAACCTCGTGACGAGCCGCTACGACGAAGAGGCGCGCAACTTCGGCGGCGACACCCACATCGACCACTCCCGCCGGTACGAGCGGGGCCGCGAGTTCGTCGACGTCGTGCACGGGCTGCTGGACAGCTGGGACGACGACGCCATCCGTGCCGACGCAGCGTCCGGGGTCTTCGCCGACCGCGACAAGCTGCACCGGCTCGACCACGACGGCGAGTTCTTCCGCGTGCGCGGGCCGCTCAACATCGCCCGACCGCCCCAGGGCCACCCGCTGCTGTTCCAGGCCGGCGGCTCGGAGTCCGGACTCGAACTCGCGGCGGACACCGCCGACGCGGTGTTCACCCGCGGGGGATCCGCGAGCGAGGTGCGCCGGTTCGTCGACGACCTCCGCGCCCGAGCGGTCCGGCACGGCCGGGCCGCCGACGCGGTGAAGGTCATGCCGTCGGTGATGCCGGTCGTGGGGGAGACCGCTGCCGACGCCCGTGCCGAAGCGGACGCGATCCTGGCCCTCACGCCGGACGCCCTCATCCTCGAGGACGTGTCGCACCAGATCGGGCAGGACCTCTCCGGCCGCGACGTCGACGCACCCTTCGACTACGCGGCGGAGTTCGACACCTCGAACGAGACCCGATCGCCGAAGCCCGCGGTCGAGCGCCTCATCGCGGACGGCCCCGCCACACCGCGGGACGTCTACTCGTGGTCCTACCGCCGCCAGCTGCTGACCGGGACCGGACCGGAGATCGCCGACCGGCTCGAGGAACTCAGCGACGACGGCGGCGCGGACGGCTTCATCGTGCAGTTCCCGTACCTGCCCGGTGGCATCGACCGCTTCGTCGACCACGTCGTCCCGGAACTGCAGCGCCGTGGCCGGACCGCCACGACGTACGACGACCTCACCCTGCGCGAACGGTTCGGACACCCCCGTGTGCCGGACCGCGCGCACCGCTGACCGCACACCACCTCGAACCACCCGAACCCACAGGAGTCCATCGTGACCGTCGACCTCACGTCGCGACGGCGGCGCCTCAAGCGCCTCGCCCTCGCCGCCGCAGCATCCGCACTCGCCCTCACACTGGCGGCCTGCTCGTCCGGGGGCGCCGCCGCCGGCGGTTCCGGCACCTCGTCCGACGTCGGCGTCTACAAGCTCGGACTGCAGGAGCCCGACAGCACCATCAACCCGCTCACCACGTCCGACTACAACGCGATGTTCCTGGTCGGGCTGGCGTCCGAGGGGCTGCTCAGCCAGGACGCGAAGGGGAAGCTCGAGGGGCGTCTCGCGAAGTCGTGGAAAGCCTCGTCCGACGGCCGCACCTGGACCGTGACGCTCCGCGACGGGCTGGAGTTCTCCGACGGCTCCGCGCTGACGAGCAAGGACGTCGTGTCGACGTTCGACTCGATCATCGGCGGGGACAGCCAGTCGCCCGGCAAGTCGAGCTTCGACGGCATCCTGGCGTCGGTCACCGCCGACGGCGACTCCGCGGTGACCTTCGCGCTGGCGAAGCCCTACGCCGACTTCCCGTACCTGCTCACCGGCTCGAACACGACGATCCAGCCCGCCGGCTTCTCCGCGTCGACCAACTGGGCCAAGAAGCCGGTCGGCGCCGGCCAGTTCGTGCTGTCGAAGTACTCCGCCGGCCAGGGCGTGACGTTCACGAAGAACCCGAAGTACTGGGATGCGAAGGACGTCGACCTGTCCGAGCTCGACGTGAAGTTCTACGCCGACGACCAGGCGCAGCTCCTCGCGTTCCAGAGCGGCGAGATCGACCAGATCGCGTCGAGCCCCACGGTGACCTCGACGCTGAAGGGCTCCGACCACAAGGAGACCGAGCCCTACTACAACAAGTTCGACGGCATCTTCCTCGACGTCACGAAGGCGCCGTTCGACGACCCGAAGGTGCGCGAGGCGTTCGCGTTGGCCCTCGACCGCAAGGAGATCGTCAAGACGGTCTACGGCGGCGACGCGTCCGTCGGCAACGACACCACCTTCTTCCCGGGCTCGGCGATCCAGCCGAAGGGCCTCGACCAGCGGGAGCAGGACACCGCGAAGGTCAAGCAGCTCCTCGGTGGGAAGACGGTCTCGTTCGCGATCACGACCCTCGACTCCGAGAAGACCCTCGCGCAGGTCGTCCAGCAGCAGCTCGAAGCGGTCGGCGGGTTCGACGTCACCCTCAAGGTGCTCACGAGCGCGCAGTACTACGCCGACGGTGACGACACCCCGTGGCTCAACGCCCCGGTGACGATCACCAACTGGGCGCAGCGACTGCCGGCCCAGTACGTCGACCTCATCTACCGCTCGGGCGCGGCCTGGAACGCCTCGAAGTACTCGAACACGACGCTCGAGACGCTCACCGACGAGTACGAGTCCACCACCTCCGCATCCGAGCGCCAGGACCTCGCCGACCAGATCGCCGAGATCGAGTGGACGGACCTGCCGGTCATCGTCCCCGCGTTCGCGTCGAGCAAGATCGTCCTGCAGCAGCACGTCACCGGGACGTTCCGGTCCGGCCAGGACTTCCCCGGCGGCTTCGACTTCCGCGGGATCGGGGTCAGCTCGTCATGAGCACCGCGCGCCGCCGTCGTCTGCTGGCCCTCGTCGGGCGTCGGGTCGTCCAGATCCCGCTCGTCCTCGTCGTGGTCTCCGTGCTGACGTTCTGGCTCGTCCAGGTCGTGCCCGGCGACCCCGGTCGGAACGCCCTGGGTCAGTACGCGACGGCGGCGCAGGTGCACGCCTGGAACGTCCAGCACGGACTCGACGGGTCGCTCGTCTCGCGCTACCTGCACTGGATCGGCGGCTTCGTGACGGGCGACTGGGGCACCAGCTTCGTGTACTCCGAGCCGGTCCGGGACCTCGTGCTCGGGCGGCTCGGCAACTCGCTCCTGCTCGGTGCCTACGCGTTCGTGATCATGGTGCCGGTGGCGATCGCGCTCGGCGCCGTCCAGGCCTACCGGCAGGGGCGTCGGTCCGACCGCGCCATCACGGTGGGACTCCTCACCGTGTCCGCGGTCCCCGAGTTCGTCGTCGGGATCGTGCTGCTCCTCGTGTTCGCCGTCTGGCTGCGGGTCGTGCCCGTGCAGGCCTCCGGGGCGCTCGACGCCGGGTTCGGGGAACGGCTCCGCGTCCTCACGTTGCCCGCCGTGGTCCTCGCGCTGGCGTACCTCGCGGTGCTCACCCGGATGGTGCGCGCCGGCACGATCGACACCATCCGCTCGCAGTTCCACCGGACCGCCGTGCTGAAGGGACTCACGAACGGGCAGATCGTCCGGCGCCACGTGATCCGGAACGCGCTGATCCCGACGTTCTCGGTGCTCGGCATCTACCTCGGCACGCTCCTCGGCGGCAGCGTCATCGTCGAGACCCTGTTCTCGTACCCGGGGCTCGGTGCGCTGCTCGTGTCCGCCGCCGAGCGCAAGGACGCCCTGCTGCTGGAGAGCGGCGTGATGCTCGCCGGCGCGATGTCGCTCGGCGCGCTGCTGCTCACCGACCTGCTGTTCGTCGTCGTCGACCCGCGGATCCGCTTCGAACGGAGGGCCACCGCATGACCGCAGTCGTCCCCGGTGCCGTGGGCACCGACACCGACACCCGCCTCGCCCCGGACGCCGTCGGGGCGCCCACCGTCCGCGCCGCTCGTCGCGGTGGGCGCGCGCTCCTCCGGCGCCCGACCTTCCTCGTCTCGGTCGCGATCCTGCTGTGGTGGGTCGCCCTCGCGGTCGGCTGGCACGCGTTCGGCCTGCAGCCGTTCGCGAAGACCGGCGGACTCCTCCAGGCACCGAGCGGTGCGCACTGGTTCGGCACCGACTCGCTCGGACGCGACGTGTTCGCCCGGGTCGCGGCCGGTGCGCGGCCGGCGCTCCTGATCGGTCCGTTCGGGGCCGCCCTCGCCACCGTGCTCGGCGGCACGCTCGGCCTGCTGGCCGGCTACCACCGCGGCTGGGTGGACACCGCGCTCATGCGGTTCTTCGACGTCCTCCTCGCCCTGCCGAGCCTCATCTTCCTGGTCGTCCTCGTCGGGGCCTTCGGGGTGTCGACGCCGGCGCTGATCCTCATCGTCGGGGTGCTGTTCGCGCCCGGCATCGCCCGCATCGTCCGTGCGGCGGTGCTCGTCGAGATGGGGAAGTCGTACGTGCAGGCGGCCCGGCTGCAGGGGGAGAGCGCGTTCCGGGCGATGCTGACCGAACTCCTGCCGAACGTGGTCGGGGTGTTCGTCATCCAGGCCGTCCTGAGCCTCGGTGCCGCGATCTTCATCACCGCGTCGCTCTCGTTCCTCGGACTCGGATCGCAACCACCGGCCGCCGACTGGGGCCTCGACATCAACGCGAACCGCGCGTACCTGCAGGCCGCCTGGTGGACCGTCGTGTTCCCCGGCGTGGCCGTCGCCTCGATCGTCGTCTCCGCGAACCTCATCGCGGACAACCTCAAGGAGGTCACCGGATGACCGAGCCACTGGTCCGGGTCGAGGGGCTCACCGTCGCGTACCGCGGCGTACGCGTCGTCGACGACGTCTCGTTCACGATCGAACCCGGCGGCTCGTACGGCCTCGTCGGCGAGTCCGGCTCCGGCAAGAGCACGGTCGCCGGGACGCTGACGGCGTCGCTCGACCCGGATGCCACCGTCTCGGCGACGACGATCACGGTGGACGGGTCGGACGTCGTCGCGCTCCGCCGCGAGGGTCTCCGGCGCTTCCGGCGGGACGTCGTCGCGGTCGTGCACCAGGAACCCGGTCTCGCGCTCAACCCGACGATGACGGTGGGACGGCAGGTCGCCGAGGTCCTCCGCGCCCGCGGTTCCGGACGCGCCGACGCCGAGGCCGCCACCGTGCAGGCGTTCACCCGGGTGGGGCTGCCGGCACCGGAGATCGTGGGCGTCCGGTACCCGCACGAGCTGTCCGGTGGGCAGCAGCAGCGCGTCGCCATCGCGATGGCGCTCGTCGCCCGACCCCGCCTGCTCGTCCTCGACGAACCGACCACGGGGCTCGACAGCACGGTCGAGGCGGGGATCATGGCGCTCATCGACGAGCTCCGGACCGAGCTCGGGTTCGCCACCCTCCTCATCAGCCACAACCTGCCGCTCGTCGCGGCGCACTGCGACCGCGTCGGTGTCCTCCGGCGGGGTGTCCTCGTCGAGGAGGGCTCCGCGACCCGGGTGCTCCTCGCTCCGAGCGATCCGTACACGGTGCAGCTCGTCGAGGCGCTTCCGGACATCACCGCCGGCAAGCCGGCTGCCCGGCCAGCCGCTGACGAACCGGCCGCTGACGAACCCGCCGCTGACGAACCCGCCGCACAGCGAGCCCCGGACGTCCTCGTCACGGTGCGTGGCCTGCGCAAGGAGTACGAGGGTCAGGCAGCCCTGGACGGCGTCGACCTCGACCTGCACCGCGGCGAGGTCCTCGGCGTCGTCGGCGAGTCCGGGTCCGGGAAGACGACGTTCGGCCGCGCGCTCGCAGGGCTCGTCGGGTACGACGGCTCGATCGACCTGGCCGGCGACGGCGACGGCCACGGCGACCACGGCGACCGGGTCGGCCGCAACCCGCGGCGGACCCCGCCGGTCCAGGTGGTCTTCCAGAACGCGGACGCCTCCCTCAACCCGCGCCGCACGGTCCGGCAGGTGCTCGGCCGCGCGATCCGCCTGCTCCACGGTGAGGGCTCCGCCGAGGAGCTCGCAGCGCGGGTCGGGCTGGCCGCCGACGTCCTCGACCGCCGGCCCGCGCAGCTCTCCGGCGGGCAGAAGCAACGCGTCGCCATCGCGCGGGCCTTCGCGGGACCGGTCCCGCTCGTGGTGTGCGACGAGCCGACGTCCGCGCTCGACGTGTCGGTCCAGGCGCGGATCCTCGACCTCGTGCTCGACCTGCAGCGCACCACCGGCACGACGTGCGTGTTCATCTCCCACGACCTGGCGGTGGTCCGCCGGGTGGCCGACCGGATCGCGGTGTTCGAGGCCGGCCGCATCGTGGACCTCGCCCCTGCCGAGCGGGTCTTCGACGACGGGACCCACCCGCGCACGCGGGCACTCGTCGAGGCGGCGTTCGACCTGCGACGACGTGCCGGGCTGACGGGGCGGCTCTCGACGGCGTGACGACGGCCTGGAGGCGCGTGGCGGTGCCGCCACGCGCCTCCAGGCCGTCAGGGACGCACCCCGCGGATCGCGGGGAGGGGCGACTCAGTCGTGGAAGGTCTCGATGGACGCGCCGAGCGAGTTGAGACGCTCCTGCAGCTGCTCGTAGCCGCGGGCGATGATGCCCACGTTGCGGAGGACGCTCTCGCCCTTCGCCGCGAGCATCGCGAGCAGGATGACGACCGCGGGACGGAGCGCCGGCGGGCAGCTGACCTCGGCACCGGAGAAGTGCGTCGGGCCGGTCACGTCGAGACGGTGCGGGTCGCGCAGGGTCACGCTCGCGCCGAGCCGGGTGAGGTCGAGCAGGTGGATCGCGCGGCCCTCGTACACCCAGTCGTGGACGAGCGTGGTGCCCTCGGCCATCGCGGCGATGACGACGAAGAACGGCAGGTTGTCGATGTTGAGGCCCGGGAACGGCATCGCGTGGATCTTGTCGATCGGCGCGTGCAGCTCGGACGGGTGCACCGTGATGTCGACCAGCCGGGTACGGCCGTTCGCGGCGGCGTACTCGTCGGAGACGTCGAACCGCAGGCCCATCTCGGCGAGGGTGGCGAGCTCGATCTCGAGGAACTCGATCGGCGCGCGGGTCACCGTGAGGGTCGAGGCGGTGACGATGCCGGCGGTGAGGAGGCTCATCGCCTCGACCGGGTCCTCGCTCGGCCAGTAGTCCACGACCTCGTCGATGCGGCTCTTGCCGGTGATGCGGAGCGTGGTCGTGCCGATGCCCTCGATCTCCACCCCGAGCAGCTCGAGGAAGAAGCAGAGGTCCTGCACCATGTAGTTGGGGCTGGCGTTCCGGATCACGGTCTCGCCGTCGCGGGCGGCCGCGGCGAGGATCGCGTTCTCGGTGACGGTGTCGCCGCGCTCGGTGAGGACGACGGACTTCGTCGGGACGGCGGTGTTCGCCACGCCGACCTCGTACCAGCCGGAGGTCGCCTCGACGTCGACGCCGAAGGGGCGGAGCGCGATGAGGTGCGGTTCGACCGTGCGGGTGCCGAGGTCGCAGCCGCCGGCGTAGGGCAGGCGGAAGGACTCGTACCGGCCGCTGAGCGGGCCGAGGAACATGAGGACGCTGCGGGTGCGGCGGGCGGCGTCGGCGTCGATCGCGTCGAGGCGGAGGTCGGACGGGGCGACGATCTCGAGGGTCTCGCCGTCGGCGGACCAGGTGACGGTCGCGCCCAGGCTGCGGAGCACGTCGATGATGCGGTCGACCTCGACGATGCGCGCGACCCGGTGCAGCCGGGTGACGCCGCGGTTGAGCAGTGAGGCGCAGAGGAGCGCCACGGCGGCGTTCTTGCTCGAGTTCACGGCGATCGAGCCGCTGAGCTTCCGGCCGCCCTGCACGCGGAGGTGTGCGCGCTGGGGAGCGCCGCCGATCGAGACGATCTGCTGGTCGAGGGCGTCGCTGATGCGGGTGAGCATCTCGAGGGACAGGTTCTGCCCGCCCTGCTCGATGCGGTTGATCGCGCTCTGGCTGGTGCCGACGCGTTCGGCGAGCTGCGCCTGCGTCATGCTGCGGCCCTTGCGGGCCCCACGGATGAGGGCGCCGACCTCGCGGAGGGGTGCCGGCGTGGCGGTGGTGGCCGGCGTTTCGACGGTGGTGGTGTCGGACATGGCGTCACGCTAACACGGTCGTGAGATAAAGCAGGGGTGTTGACACCCCGATTCACGTGTTCTTCAGGCTGGTGACGTCGTATCTGAGAATTCGGGGGACGCCACGGCCATCACGCTCGTGTCAGGACGGCGCCAGCGTGCCGCGCACGATCGAGTCGCCGGAGTGCGTCGGGTCGCCGTCGTCCGCCTCCGCCGACACGTCGACCACCGGGAACTCCGAGGTGTCCATCGCCGCCGGGACGGTGAAGCGACCACGATCGCCGTCGAGGAAGCCGACGCTCACCAGGCCCTTGAGGTCCGAGCGCATCATCCAGACCTCGCGGAGGCCACCGGCGGGCTCGTCGTCGGCGCTGGCCCCGGCGTCAGCGTCGGGGTCGGCGCCGGCGTCGGCGTCGTCGCTCGCGCCGCGGAGGTCGACGACGAGGGTCAGTCTGCCGTCACGGTCGCGTTCGAGTTCGGCGGTGCCGCGCGATCCCTTCCACGCGGGCAGGGGGTCGAGGGCGGCGCTCGCGAGGACCGTCTCGGAAGCGCCGCGGGGGAGTCCGGGCACCACCCCCGTCACCACCCCGATGCCGGCCAGGACGGCGAGGACGCCGACGCCCGACAGGACGAGGGCGGCGACGGCGGTCGGCGGTGTGCGAGTCGGTGCGCCCCGGTGCCGGTGTCGGCCCCGGTGTCGTCGCGGGTGTGGGCGCGGGTCCTGGCTCCTGCGTCGGTTCCAGCGGTGACCTCGGCGTCGACGTCGACGTCGGCGTCGACGTCGGCGTCGACGGCGACGGCGACGGCGGCGTCGTCGCGCCTTCGGCGTCGGCGATCTCGGCGGCGATCCGGTCCCAGACCCGCTCCGGCGGCGCGGTCAGACCGATGTCCGCCGTGGACCGGGTGACCGCGGCGACGCGCTGCAACGCCGCGACCTCGTCACGGCAGCGCTGGCAGGACGCCAGGTGCGCGGCGACCTCGTTGTCCGCCACTTCGTCGGAGACCGCGAGCATCGCCAGGGTCTCGTCGTCGACGTGCTTCATTCGATCACCTCCAGACGTGTTCGGAGCCGAGCCAGACTTCGGTGGATGTGGCTCTTCACCGTCCCCAGGGGCAGGTCGAGCCGTTCGGCGATCTCACGATGGCTGAGGTCGTCGTAGAACGCCAGTCGCATGACGCGCCGCGGGACCTCGCCGAGCCGGTCGAGTTCGCCGGCGACGAGTGCACGCTCGGCCAGGTCGAAGGCCGGTTCCGGGGCGGCGGTGGTCTCCTCGACGACGTCCGGGTCGGCGGCGCTCGCGTGTCGACGCCGATCGGTGAGGGCGTCGGCGATGCAGTTCCGGGTGATCCCGACGAGCCAGGCGCCGAGGGGAGCGCGGGTCGGGTCGTACGACGCGCTCCGCTGCCAGGCCTTCACGAAGACCTGCTGGGTGACGTCCTCGGCCGCGCTCGGGTCGGACAGGGCCCGGAGGGCGAGCGAGTAGACCAGCGACGACCACCGGTCGTAGACCGCTCGCAGGGCGTGCTCGCTCCCGGCGCTGAACGCGTCGGAGAGTTCGCCGTCGTCCGGGAGGGTGGTCGTCACGTCGTCCTGTCGCTGCTGCGGTCCTCGTCGACCACGTCCTGATCGTACGGCCCGGTCCGGCATCTCGCCCATGGTCGTCCCGGTGTCCTACGCCGGGTCCGCGGTGATCACGAGGTTGCTCTCGTAGTGGTGGGTGGTGGTGTCGAACGCGCCGCCGCAGGTGACGAGGACCAGCTGCCGCGGCCCGTCGACGCGGAAGACGGAGCCCCACGGCAGTCCCTGCTTCTCCAGCATGTCGACGGAAGCGATCCGCCACCGGGTCTCGGCACCGGCGGCGTCGGTGACGGAGACGGTCGTGCCGGCGGGGACGTCCCGAAGGTGGGCGAACGGTCCGACGCCGTAGCCGACCGCGTCCACGTGCGCCGCGATGACCACGGCGCCCTCGGAGGAGGACGGCGCCGCGCCGAACCGGTACCACCCGGCGACGCTGGGATCGGGCGGCAGGGCCATCGCTCCCTGGTCGTCGACGCCCTCGGGCCGGACGGTCGCGGTGACGCCGGCCCAGTCGACGTCGATCCTGGTCGGCGCCACGGCCTGCCGGACCGGAGGGAGCGTCGCCGCGGACTGCGGGACCGCGGCCGAGAACGCCGACGGCACCGGCGTGGGCGTCGCCGTCGGGGCGGATGAAGGGTGCCCGCCGGGGGTGGGAGCCTCGGCCGGCGAGCACCCGGTCATGACGGTGAGGGCCGCCGCGGCGACGACGAGCGTCGTCGCGGCGGACCGCACGGTACGGAGGGTGTTCAGCGTCCCGAGTCCGGTCGCTTCGTGGCCACGGCCAGGTGGCGACGACGGAGCACGACGGCACCGATGGCCACCGCGGCCGCGATCGCAGCGGCACCACCCACGAGCGGTGCGACGTCCGGGGCGTTGGTGGCGACCAGGCCGGCGTTGCCGGCGGGGACACCGTTCGGCGTGCCGCCGAGGTCGGCGATCGTCTGCGTCGCGAGCGCCAGGTTCTTGTCGTCCAGGCTGCCCCAGGCGTACACGATCGTGTCCGAACCCGCCGTCACCGCGACGTCGGCCGGGCCGATCACCGGGTCGGTCGTCCCGGTCGCGGCGACGGACGCCGAGACGGTGCCGGCCGGCAGCTCGAGCGCCTGCTCGTCCGGGTTGGCGAGGTTCGAGACGACGGCCTTGCCGCCCGCCAGGACGTCCACGGCCGGTGCTGCCGCGACGTGCCGGACGATGAGCCGTCCCTGCCCGGCCGCGACCGCGGAGGTGTCGTTCGTGAAGAGCGTCGCCGTGGGGGAGCCGTCCGTCTTGTCGTGGGCGACCGCGGTGGAGTTCGAGCCGGCGGCGAGGGTGACGTCGACCGGCCCGATGATCGGCTTGGACGCGTCGGCGGCGTCCGAAGCGGTGATCGCGATCTGGTGCGCGCCGGCGGGGACCATCATCGGTCCGGCGAGGGTGCCCGGCTTGAAGTCGTCCAGCGCGCGCTTGCCGTCGAGGTAGACGTCGACGGTGACGGCCGGCACGGCGTGGAGGACGGAGAGCGTGGCGTCGCCGGTGGCTGCGGTCGCCGCGGTCGCGGGCATGACGGCAGCGGCGGCGGCGAGCAGGACACCGGCGCTCAGGCCGGTGGCGAGTGTCTTGCGCATGGAGGTCTCCTTCGGGCACGTCCGGGCCGGTGCGGACGACGTCATCGTCGACGTCGTACTCCCACTACCGGCCGGGACCCCCGATCGGATGCACCACCGGCCGACGAGTTCGTCCCCCGTGTTGCCGACACGGGCTAACGCGCCGACGGTGGCCGCCGATAGACCTCCGTGCAGGCCCACGGACGGGCCCGCATCCCGCCCCACGGACGGCGGCGGGACGATCGAGAACCAGGACGGGCCATGATCGTCGTCACACGACTCAACGGCAGCGGATTCGCTGTCAACCCCGACCTCGTGGAGCGCATCCAGGAGACGCCGGACACGACGCTCATCATGGTCGACGGCGCGAAGTACATCGTGCGCGAGTCCATGGCCGAGGTCATCGACCGGATCGCCGCGTACCGCGCCCGGATCGTCACCATGGCGTACGGCACGGAAGCGCGGAACGCCACCGGCCCGCAGCCGACGCTCGCGGCCGTGGCCCCGATCCACGGCGCCGGGACCGACCGCGCACCTCGCACGCAGGACGGGGGCCGCTGATGGACATCGCGACGATCGTCGGCATCCTCCTCGCCTTCGGTGCGCTCTTCGGCATGGTCGAGATGGAACACGTCGAGCTCGCCGGGCTGTTCCTCCCCGCCCCGATGCTCCTCGTGTTCGGCGCCACCATCGGCTGCGGCATCGCGAGCACCACGCTGAAGGACGCGATCGCCAGCTTCAAGTCGGTCCCGAAGGCGTTCACCGGCAAGGTCACCCCGCCGGCCTCGGTCATCGAGGACGTGGTCGGGCTCGCCGAGACGGCACGGTCGAACGGTCTGCTCGCGCTCGAGCAGGAGGCCGACAAGCACGACGACCCGTTCATGAAGAAGGCGCTGCAGAACATCGCGGACGGCACCGACGGCGACGAGCTGCGGATCCTGCTCGAGGACGAGATCGAGTCGAACGCCGCCCCGGTGCGGAGCGCGAGCGCGTTCTTCATGGGCCTCGGCGGGTTCGCCCCGACGGTCGGCATCATCGGCACCGTGGTCTCGCTGACGCACGTGCTGGCCAACCTCGGCAAGCCGGACGAGCTCGGCCCGCTCATCGCGAGCGCGTTCGTCGCGACGCTGTGGGGCCTCCTCACCGCGAACTTCCTCTGGCTGCCCATCGGCGGCAAGCTCCGGAAGCTCGCGCAGCTGGAGTCCGACCGGCAGACCCTGCTGATGGAGGGCCTCCTCGCCGTGCAGGCCGGCAGCCAGCCCCGGCTGCTCGGTGAGCGCCTCAAGGCCATGGTCCCGCCCGCCGCCCGCAACGACGCGGCCGGTGGCAAGGGCAAGGCGGGCAAGGGCAAGGGCGGCGACGCAGGCGCCGACGACCAGCAGCTGGCGGCCTGACGATGAGCGCGAACCCCCGTGGGCACGGGCGCGGTCGCGGCGGCCGGAAGAAGGGCGGCCACGACGACGCCGAGCACCCCGACGAGCGCTGGATGGCGTCCTACATGGACATGATCACGGTGCTGATGTGCATGTTCCTCGTGCTCTTCGCGATGTCGACGGTCGACCAGCAGAAGTACATCCAGCTGAAGAACTCGCTCGCGACGGGCTTCGGCGAGGTGAAGTCGCAGAAGATCGACACCGCCTCCGGCACCGTCGTCACGAAGGACCAGGTGAAGGACGGCTCCGGCTACTCCGAGGACAAGTCGCAGGCGGACCACTCCACCGCCTCGTCCGGCGCGAAGGACACGAACGTCGACCCCGCGTCCACCGTCGTGCCGACCACGGCGACGAAGGCCGACGTCGCCGCGGCCCAGAAGGAGCTCGACGACCTCAAGGCGATCGAGGCGGCCATCAAGGGCAACCTCGACAAGGCCGGTCAGACGTCGAACGTGCAGTTCACGGTGGACGCCCGCGGGTTGACCGTGCGGCTCGTCGGCAGCGAGACGTACTTCACGACGAACAGCGCCGACCTGTCCGACCAGGCACGGCGGATCATGGACGCGATCTCGCCGGTGCTGAAGACCGCGGATCACGACGTCAGCGTCGAGGGTCACGCCGACCAGCGGAACTCGACGGCGCCGTACGCGACGAACTGGGAGCTCAGCGCCTCGCGCGCGACCGGGGTGCTGCGGGACCTCGTGGAGCGGGGCGGCATGCCGGCGGAGCACATCCAGAGCGTCGGGTTCGGGTCGAGCCGGCCGCTCGCGAAGGGCGGCACCGATGCCGACCTCACCCTGAACCGGCGGGTCGACATCGTGGTGCTGTCGAACCAGGACCAGGACGTCAGCGCGCTCATGCCCGCCCTGGCGAAGGCACAGGACGGAGCGCACCAGGGCTGACCCAGCCGACCGGGGCCGACACCAGCCGGGGCCGACACCAGCCATGACGCCGACGCGACGGTCGCACGGCGCCCCGGCCCCAGAAGTGGGCACAGCCGGGGGACAGCACTGACGGGTGCCGCACGGCGGACCGATAGACGCACCCGTGACCAAGACCCTGCCAGCGCCCGAGGTGTACGACTTCGCGCGCCCGTCGACGCTCGCCCGTGAGCACGCACGGGTCCTCGAGCTCGCCTTCGAGACCTTCGCGCGCCAGTGGGGCACCCAGCTGACCGCGAAGGTCCGCGCGGTGAGCCAGGTCACCTGCGAGCAGGTGGAGATGACGACGTACGACGAGTACGCCGCCTCGCTGCCCGCGCTCACCGGGATGGTCCTGCTGCCGATCGCGGACGTCGTCCCGAAGGGCGTGCTGCAGGTCCCGCTCGACGCCGCGCTGACGTGGGTCTCGCACGCGCTCGGCGCCTCGAAGCCGCTGCCGACCCCGGACCGCACCTTCACGCCGATCGAGCAGGCCCTGGTCCGCCGGATCGTCGAGGACGCCCTCGACGACCTCCGCTACTCGTTCGGCGGACTCCTCGCGCACGACGTCACGGCCGGCGGGTTCCAGTTCAACTCGCAGTTCGCCCAGGCCGCCCAGAAGGGCGACCTCATGATCGTCGCCTCGTTCACGATCCGCGTCGGCGACCGTGTCGCCCCGGGGACGCTCGCGCTCCCGGCGGACGCCGTCCTGCCGCAGCTCGGCGAGGCCGCCGCGCACGTGTCGCCGGCCGACGCCCGCGCCCTGCTCGACGCGCAACTCGCGGGCGTGCCGGTCGGCGTCAGCCTGCGCTTCGCCCCGGCGACGGTCCTGCCCTCCCAGGTGCTCCGGCTCGCCGTCGGAGACGTCCTGCCGCTGCCGCACCCGCAGCACCGCCCCCTCACCATCACGGTCGACGGCGAGCCCGTCGGCACCGCCGCGGTCGGCGCGAACGGCTCGCGCCTCGCCGGCATCGTCGTCACCACCACACCCGCCGCAACGAGCACGGAGCAGCCCGCATGACCACCACGACCCTCCACACGCAGGCTGCCGACGCCCTCGTCGCGCAGCTCCCGACGGCGGCCCCGCTGGCAGCGGTGCTCCAGCCTGGAGGCGCGACACCCGTCGCCCTCGAAGCGGCCCGTGACGCCGTGGTCGCGTCGTTCGTCGGCGGCCTGTCGGCCGACGTCGTGCTCGTGCTCACCGACCTGGAGGCCGTCGCGGCAGCCGGCGGGACCGAGCACGGGATCGTCGACGTCACGGACGTCCTCCGTCCGTCGCTCGAGGCCGCCGCGTCCGTGCTCGGCGTCGGGGTCCTCGGTGACGCCCGGCGCGAGTCGGCGTCCGCGCTCCTGGCCGACCCGGACGCCGTGGTGTTCGAGCTCACGGCCGGTGGCGTCCCCGGTGGCTGGTTCGCGCTGCGGGTGCGCGAGAACGGCACCGTGTCCGCGCCGGCGGCCCCCGCGACGACGATCCCGTCCGGCAACCTCGGCCGCATCAACAACGTCGAGATGACCCTCACGGTCGAGATCGGCCGCACCCGGATGTCCGTCCGCGACGTGCTCGGCATGGAGCCCGGAGCGGTCGTCGAACTCGACCGCAGCGCCGGCGCCCCCGCGGACGTCCTGCTCAACGGGCGGCTCATCGCGCACGGCGAGGTCGTGGTCGTCGACCAGGACTACGCCGTCCGGATCACGAAGATCCTCGACGTCGCCGAATCCGTCTGAGCCCCGCCGTGGACACGCTCGTCATCGCCCTCCGCGTCGCGCTCTCGCTCGGCGTCGTGCTCGCCCTCATGTGGGTGCTGCACCGACGCATGGCGAAGGGCCCGTTCGGCGCGGGCAAGGCCAAGGGCCGTCGTTCGGCCTCGGTCGAGGTCGTCGCCCGTCAGGGCATCGGCGGCAAGGCGAGCGTGGTCGTGGTCGACGTCGAGGGCGAGCGCCTCGTGCTCGGCGTCACCGAGCACGGCGTGGCCCTGCTCACCAGCGGGCAGGCGCCCGCGCCCGAACTGACCATCGTGACGGGTCCCGTCCAGCTGCCCGTGCGTCCGACCCCGTCGGCCGAGCAGTTCCGTCGGGAACTCGCGCAGCAGACGGCGGCCGAGCCGCGCCTCCAGGCCGAGCCGGCTGCCGTGACGGAGCCGTCCGCCGTGTCGGAGCCGTCCACCGTGGCGGAACCGCTCCCGATGCGCCCCCGGAACCGCCGCTCGCAGCGCACCGTCGTGCCGACCCCCGCGCAGCTGCAGGGTTCGATCCTGTCCGCGGACACCTGGCGCCAGGCCGCCGCAGCGCTCCGGAACCGGCGGGCCGGGTGACCGCGGTCCGGGGTCACCGTCTGGCCCTGAGCGGGCGCGTCGTCGCCCTCGTCGTCCTCGGACTCGCGGTCGTCGCCGGGTTCCTCATGCTCACCGCGACCGGCGCCCACGCCGCGGGCGTGGTCCAGCCGACCGCGCCGGCCACGCCGACGGCACCGGCGAACGGCGACTTCAGCGTCAGCGTGAACGGGCCGGACGGCACGCCGTCGTCCGCCGTCGTGACGCTCATCGGCATCACGCTCCTCAGCGTCGCGCCCGCGCTGCTGCTCATGATGACGTCGTTCACGAAGATCTTCGTGGTGCTCGCGATGACGCGGAACGCGCTCGGCCTGCAGTCCATCCCGCCGAACCAGGTCATCGCCGGCCTCGCGCTGTTCCTGTCGCTGTTCGTGATGGCCCCGGTCCTCGGGCACATCAACGACGACGCCCTGCAGCCCTACCTCGCCGGGCACATCGACTTCGCGAAGGCGGTCGAGGTCGGCACCAAGCCGCTCCGGACCTTCATGCTGCACCAGACCCGCGAGGAGGACGTCGCCCTCATCACGCGTGCCGCCGGGCAGGACAACCCGAAGTCGATGGCCGACGTCCCGATGACGACCGTGATCCCGGCGTTCGTGATCTCCGAGCTGCGGAGCGCGTTCATCATCGGGTTCGTCATCTTCATCCCGTTCCTCGTCATCGACCTCGTCGTCTCCGCCGCGCTCATGTCGATGGGCATGATGATGCTGCCGCCGGTCATGATCTCGCTGCCGTTCAAGATCCTGCTGTTCGTCCTCGTGGACGGCTGGGGACTCATCATCAAGTCGCTCATCGAGAGCTACCACGTTGTCTAGCGCCGTTTCGTCAGGGGGGCACGCATGAACCAGCAGGCCGTCATCGACCTCGTGCTGCAGGCGCTCCTCGTCGCCGGCAAGCTCGCGGCCCCCGTCCTGGTGACCTCGCTCGTCGTGGGCTTCGCGATCTCGCTCTTCCAGTCGGTCACGCAGATCCAGGAGGTCACGCTCTCGTTCGTCCCGAAGGCCGTCGCGGTCGCGATCGCGCTGGTCGTCTGCGGCAACTGGATGATCTCGGAGATGGTCGGGTTCACCCACGTCGCGTTCGACATGATCCCGAAACTGCTCGGGGCCGGCTGATGGAGCTCGTGATCAACGGCGACCGCCTCGAGGCGACGATGCTCGCCGGCGTCCGGCTCGTCGCGTTCTTCGTCATCGCGCCGCCGTTCTCGTACCGCGCGTTCCCGGGCACCGTGAAGGTCATCCTCGGCATCGGTCTGGCGATCGGCGTCGCCCCGAAGGTCGCCGAGGGGTACCACTCGCTCGACACCGGCCCGTTCCTGCTCGCCCTCGTCACGCAGCTCGTCGTGGGGCTCGCCCTCGGGTTCCTCGTGTACCTGGTGTTCGCCGCCGTGCAGTCCGCCGGCGCCCTCATCGACCTGTTCGGCGGGTTCACCCTGGCGCAGGCGTTCGACCCGCAGTCGCAGGTGAACGGCGCCCAGTTCACGCGGTTGTTCCAGATGGCGTCGCTCGCGCTGCTCTTCGCCTCGGGCGGGTACCAGCTCATCGTCGGCGGTCTCGTCCGGTCGTTCGACGCCGTCCCGCTCACCGGGACCTTCGAACTCGGCGGGATGGCGTCGCTCCTCGTCACCGCGCTGTCCCAGATGTTCCTCGCGACGCTGCAGATCGCCGGGCCGCTCGTCGTCGTCCTCTTCCTCGCCGACGTCGGTCTCGGGCTCCTCACGCGTGTCGCGCCCGCCCTCAACGCGTTCCAGATGGGCTTCCCGATCAAGATCGGGCTCACCGTCGTCTTCGCGGGCGCGCTCTTCATGGCCCTGCCGTCCGTCGTGTCGTCCCTCACCGGCGACGCGGTGGCCGCGATCACGGGACAGGGGTGATCTGAGTGTCCGACAGCGGAGAACGGTCCGAACAGGCCACACAGAAGCGGATGCGCGAGGTCCACCAGAAGGGCCAGATCGGTCGTTCGCAGGACCTCGGGGCGTGGATCGGCATCGGCGCGGCCGCGGTCATGATGCCCGCTGCGATCGGAAACGCCGCCGCGGCCGGTTCCGACCAGCTGCGCGCCGTGCAGCGGGTCATCGCCGATCCCTCGATCGGCACGATGAACGGGGTGTTCCACGACGCCCTCGGGTCCGTCGGTGCCACCCTCGGCCCGATGCTCGGCGTCGTCCTCGTCGCCGTCGTCGCCGCCGCGGTGGCGCAGGGCGGCGTGCACTTCCGGAAGCTCACGCCGCAGCCGGACCACTTCGATCCGATCGCTGGCCTCAAGCGCGTGTTCGGTACCCAGGCGATGTGGAACGGCCTCAAGGCACTCCTCAAGACCGGGGTCGTCGGACTCGTCCTCTGGTTCGCGGTGCAGGCGCTCGTCCCCGTCCTCATGACCAGTGGGTCGTTGCCGCTGTCCGCCGTGCTCGACGCCGCGGCCGCCGGCACCGGCACGCTGATGCGGGCCGCGATCGCCGCCGGGCTCGTCCTCGCCGCGCTCGACGTGTTCGTCGTCATCCGGCGGAACCGCAAGCGCACGATGATGACCAAGCGCGAGGTCAAGGACGAGAACAAGCACAGCGAGGGCGACCCCCTCGTGAAGTCGCAGCGCCGGTCCCGGCAGATCGCGATGAGCCGGAACCGCATGGTCCAGGCGATCGGGACCGCCGACGTCGTCATGACGAACCCGACCCACTACGCGGTCGCGCTCCGCTACGAGCCGGGCAAGTCCGCACCGAAGGTCGTCGCGAAGGGCGCCGGTCCGGTCGCGACGATGATCCGCGAACGAGCCGAGCAGGAACGCGTGCCGATCGTGCAGGACGTCCCGCTCACCCGAGCACTGCACGCGGCGTGCGAGCTCGGGCAGGAGGTCCCCGTCGACCTCTACACGCCCGTCGCCCGGGTGCTGTCGTTCGTGATGGCGCTCAAGACCCGCGGCGCCGCCGCCGGCACGCACAGACCGCCCCGGCCCACCACGCCGGACGAGGTGGCCGCGGTCATCGACCCGGCGACGCTCACCGGCGACCTCCGACCTCGCAAGCTCCGCCCGACCACGTCTCCTGAAGGGGTGCCCGCATGAACCGCAAGGACCTGCCGAAGCTCGTCGTCCCGGTCTTCATCGTCGGCATCATCCTGCTGCTGATCCTGCCGGTGCCGTCGTTCCTGCTCGACTTCCTCATCATCTGCAACATCCTGCTGGCGCTCGTGATCCTCCTCACGACGCTGTTCGTGAAGAAGCCGCTCGACTTCTCGGTGTTCCCGTCGCTGCTCCTCGTCGCGACGCTGTTCCGCCTCGGCCTCAACGTCGCGTCGACCCGCCTGGTGCTCGGCGAGGGCTTCGCCGGGGACGTCATCCAGGCGTTCGGCCACGTCGCCGTCTCGGGCTCGATCATCATCGGCGCGGTGATCTTCCTCATCCTCATCGTCATCCAGTTCGTCGTCGTGACGAAGGGCGCCGAGCGCGTCGCCGAGGTCGGTGCGCGCTTCACCCTCGACGCGATGCCCGGCAAGCAGATGGCCATCGACGCGGACCTCAACGCCGGGCTCATCACCGACGAGCAGGCGAAGGAACGCCGTGCGTCCGTCTCCGCCGAGGCCGACTTCTACGGTGCGATGGACGGCGCGTCGAAGTTCGTCAAGGGCGACGCGATCGCGGGCATCCTCATCATCGTCATCAACCTCATCGGCGGCATCGCTATCGGGATGCTGCAGAACGGCCTCTCGGTCACGGACGCGCTGTCGAAGTACGGCATCCTGACGATCGGCGACGGCCTCGTCACGCAGATCCCGGCGCTCCTCATGGCGGTGTCCACGGGCATGATCGTGACCCGCTCGGGCGCCGAGTCCGAGATGGGCTCGTCGGCGGCCAACCAGCTCGGGCAGTCCCGGAACGCCCTCACCATCGCCGGTGTCGCCGCGATCGCGATGGGATTCATCCCCGGCATGCCGATCCTGCCGTTCCTGCTCGTCGGCGCCACGCTGCTGTTCACCGGCTGGCGCATCGGGCAGAACGCCGCCCGCGCCGAGAAGACCGCAGCCGAGCAGGACGCACTGGCCGCAGCCGCGCCGAGCGCCGACACCCCCGAGGACCTCATCGAGCAGATGCGGGTGCACGCGCTCGAGATCCTGCTCGCGCCCGACCTCGTCGACATGGTCTCCGGCTCCTCCGACGACCTGCTCGGCCGCGTCCGTGCCCTCCGCCGCAAGATCGCGATCGACATGGGCGTCGTGGTGCCCCCGGTCCGCACCCGGGACAGCATCGAGCTGCCGCCGTCGACCTACGCCATCCGGATCGCCGGCGTCGAGGCGGGCCGCGGCACCGCGCCGTCGCGCAGCGTCCTCGCGCTCGGCGACCACCTCGAGGGCCTGCCGGGGGAGACGACCGTCGAGCCGGTGTTCGGCCTCGCCGGCAAGTGGGTGCCCGCCGAGCTCCGGCACGCCGCCGAGATGACCGGCGCCACCGTCATCGACCGCGTCTCCGTGCTCGTCACCCACCTGCAGGCGATCATCGGCGACAACGCCGCGCGCCTCCTCACCCGCGAGGACGTCAAGGTCCTCACCGAGGGCGTCAAGCAGGTCAACCCCGCCGCGGTCGAGGAGCTCGTCCCCGGCATGCTCTCCCTCGCCGAGCTCCAGCGCGTGCTGCAGGGGCTCCTCGTCGAGCGGGTGCCGATCAACGACCTCGGCCGGATCTGCGAGGCGCTCACCCTCCGCGCGAAGGTCTCCACCGACCCCGAGGGGCTCGTCGAGGCCGCCCGCGCCGCGCTCGGCCCCGCGCTGCCCGCCCGTCACCTCGACAACGGCGTGCTCCGGGTCATCATGATCGACCCGCTGCTCGAGCAGTCGATGCTCGAGGGGCTCCGGCCCTCCGAGCAGGGCAGCCAGATCGTGCTCGACGCGCACCGCATCGAGCAGGTCCTCGGGTCCCTGCGCGACGCCGTGCGTGCCGTCGAGGACCAGGGCATCTCCGCCGTCCTCGTCTGCGCACCGCAGCTCCGGCCGGCCGTGCACCGCATGGTCTCCGCGCAGTCGAACGGCCTGCCCGTGCTCTCCTACCAGGAGGCCACCGCCGCGGGCTCCACCATCGAGACCGTGGGAGTGGTCCGTGCCGCCGACCCGATTGCAGCGTAACGGCGCCACCCTCGACGAGGTCCGGGACGCCGTCCGGGCCGAGTTCGGCGCGGGCGCCCGGATCGTCGCCGCCGAACGCGTCACCACGCCCGGCATCGGTGGTCTGTTCCGGAAGGCGCACGTCGAGGCGACCGTCGAGGTCCCCGCACCCGACGAGGTCCCGACGGCCCGCGTCGCGATCGCGGACGGCGTCGTCAAGCGGGTGGGCATCGCGGCGCTCCTCGCCGACGCCGACGCCGCCGAGGCGCGCATCGCCGCCGGCGACGGCACCTCCGCCACGCGAGCCGACGCGTTCGCGTCGGTCCTGGACGGGTTCGTCGCGGACGGGATCACGGGGAGCGCCCCGCGCCCGACCGGACCCGTCGCCGAGGTGGGCGGGTCCGTGGAGGCCGGGTCGCGCCTCCCGGACGCACTGTTGCCTGCTGACGCGCTGCGGTCTGCAGACGCGCTGCGGTCTGCAGACGCGCTGCGGTCTGCGGACGCGCCGCGGTCTGCGGACACTCTCCTGCCTGGAGGCGCGGATCGCCTCGTCGACGTCCGTCCCCACGCGCGCGTGGCGGCGCTTCCCGCATCCCGTCCCGTCGTGCCGTCGGTGCGGTCCGCCGACGGCGACCTCGTGCTGCTCGTCGGACGACCCAACGACGTCGACGCGGCCGCGGGCATCTTCGCGGCGCGGTACGTCCTCCGGCCCACCGACGCGGCCGACCGGCGGAGCGGCATCCTCGCCCGAGCCGAAGGGGTCCGCGACGGGTACGCCCTGCTCACCGTCGCCGCGTGGGACGACGCGGCGACCGTCTCGGGCCTCGCACCCGACCAGGTGTGGGTCGTCGTCGACGTCGGACGGAAGCCGTCGGACTCTGCGGCCATGCTGTCCGCGGTCGCCGGGCGGGCCGTCGTCGCCGGGGTCGTGGCGATCGGTGCGGGGGAGACCGCCACGCCGGAGTCCGTCCACCTGCTGGGGGTGCCCGTCCTGTCGCTAGGCTGAACGGGTGCTGGTACTCACGCGGAAGGTCGGCGAGCGGATCCTCGTCGGTGACGACATCGTCATCACGGTGCTCGACAGCCGCGGGGACGGCGTCCGCATCGGCATCGACGCCCCGCGCGGGGTGAAGATCCAGCGCGAAGAGGTCGTGCAGGCGGTCATCGCGGCGAACGCCGAGGCGGCTGCTGCCGCGTCGGCTGGTGGTTCCGGCGGGTCTGGCGGTCCTGGCGGTCCTGGCGATTCCGGCGGTTCCGGCGGTTCCGCCGACGATGCCGAGGCGCGGCTGCGCAAGGCGCTCGGGGAGCTCGGGACCCTCGGAGAGCTCGGGACCGAGCCGCCGCGGGACGCCTGAGCCCAGGTCTCGCTGTCGCACCCCCGCAGGAGCACCGCGCCCCGGTGTGCAGGGGCGCGATGTCCGTACGGGGGTGCGGTGTGACCCCTGGGGTCGATCAGGGGCGGGGCTTCTTCTCCTGCTCGGGGAGCCGACCCGCCGCTGCTTCGGCGGCGAACCACGCGCGCGCCTCGTCCTGCCGCGCCTGCTCCGCACCGAGGGCGATCGGCGCGCGGACGTGCCCGGGCTCGTAGCCGAACGAATCGAGCAGCTGTGGGATGACCGGCCGCACCCGGGCGACGAGGCGGTCGATGTAGGCGGACACCGCCCGGCCGCGCTGCGCCGTGATGCGGCCGTGCATGAGGTACCAGTCGAGGTGCTGCTCGAGCAGGCCGAGCGCGAAGAGGTCGCGGAGCCAGACGAGCACGCGTCGGGTGTCGCCCTCGGGGACCTCCTCGATCGCCTCGGTGAACGCGTCCCACTGCATGAGCTCGGCGTGCGCCTTGGCGGCCTCGATGAGTTCGTGCTGTGACCGGTTGAGCAGCAGTGCACCGCGTGCACGGTCCTTGCCCGCCGCGGCGAGGCGCATGCCGATCTCGGTCACCATCGTGTCCACCCGGCCGGCGAGCAGGTCGCGCTGGGTGCGGGCGTCCTGCAGGTCCGTCACGGACGCCGCGAGCGACCCGCGGTCCGCGACGGTCTGCCCGATGCGTCGGAGGCCGGTCGCGTCGGCGAGCCGGGTGGCCGCCTGCGCCGCCACGAACTTCGCCGTCGACGCCGGGTCCTTCGGCGCCTTCGCACGGAAGTCCGTGAGCAGGCGCTTGCCGACGAGCTGGAGCAGGACCGTGTTGTCGCCCTCGAACGTCACGTAGACGTCGAGGTCGGCGCGGAGCCCGGTGAGCCGGTTCTCGGCGAGGAAGCCCGCGCCTCCGCAGGCCTCGCGTGCCTCCTGCAGGGTGTCGAGCGCCGACCAGGTCGACATCGACTTGAACGCCGCGGCCTGGGTCTCGAGGTCCTCGCGGCGCTGCGGGGTGTCCTCGCGCCCGCTGAACACGTCGTCGAAGGTGCGGAGGAGCTTCTCGTGCGCGAACGACTGCGCGAACACGGTGGCGAGCCGGGGGATGAGCCGGCGCTGGTGACGGCCGTAGTCGAGCAGGACCCCCTCGGTGCCGTCCCCGGTCGGGAACTGGCGGCGCTGCGCGGCGTAGGTGAGGGCGATCTGCAGCCCGATCTTCTGCGCCACGACCGCCGCGCCGTCGAGCGAGACGCGGCCCTGCACGAGGGTGCCGAGCATCGTGAAGAAGCGTCGCCCGGGGGACGCGATCGGCGAGGAGTACGTGCCGTCCTCGGCGACGTCGCCGTAGCGGTTGAGCAGGTTCGTGCGGGGGACCCGGACGTGGTCGAAGGACAGCCGGCCGTTGTCGATGCCGTTCAGGCCGCCCTTGACCCCGTCGTCCTCGCCGCTGACCCCGGGCAGGAAGGCGCCCTCGGCGTCGCGGAGCGGCACGTAGAAGGCGTGCACGCCGTGGTCGACACCCGCGGTGACGAGCTTCGCGAACACGACGGCCGCCTTGCCGTGCAGGGCCGCGTTGCCGATGTAGTCCTTCCACGCGCCACGGAACGGGGTGTGCACGACGAACTCCTGCGAGGACGGGTCGTACGTCGCCGTGGTCGCGATGCTCTGCACGTCGGAGCCGTGCCCGGTCTCGGTCATCGCGAAGCAGCCGGGGACGTCGAACGAGACGATGCCCGGCAGGAACTCGCGGTGGTTCCGCTCCGTGCCGAGGTGGTGCACCGCGGACCCGAAGAGTCCCCACTGCACGCCGGCCTTGATCTGCATGGAGGGGTCGGCGGTGACGAGCTCCTCGAACGCGGCGAGGTTGCCGCCGTGGTTGCTCTGGCCGCCGAACTCCGCCGGGTACGGGCGTTGGATCGCACCGGCGTCGACGAGGATCCGGAGCTGGTCGAGGGCGCGCGCACGGTGCTCGGGGACGGGCTGGCCCTCGATCTTGTGGAGCGCGGGGTCGAGCGCGAGGCGGCGCGAGATGCGACGGTCCTCGGCCCAGCGTCCGAGCAGCAGTTCCCCGAGCAGGTCGACGTCGATGCGGACGTCGGTGTCCGTGCCGCCCGTCGGCGTGCCGGCGGCAGGGTCGCCCGCGGCGTCGGCCTTCGGGGTGTTCGTGCTGGGGACGGGTGCGGTGTCGACCATGGTCGGAGCCTTCCTGAACTGCGGTGTCCGGTGTTGCAGAAGCCACGCTATTGACGTCAGCCGCGAGCCGCCCGAACGCCGTCCGGCCCGCACAACGTGCCGGGGTCTCCTGCCTCGCCAGGTGGTGGGAACCCTCCAAAGGCGCCCGCCGAACGTTCATGAGGCAACATCAGCGATTGGGCGGGGCTCTCCGTCGAGGGGCAGACTGTCGGGCATGTCAGGCACCACCGCACCACCGGAACGCAAGCGCACCTTCTTCGGGCAGCCGTTCGAACTGTCCACGCCGTTCGCGGTCGAACTCTGGGAGCGGTTCTCGTTCTACGGGATGCAGGGCATCGTCCTCATCTACATGTACTACACGCTCTCCCAGGGCGGCCTGGGGATCGACAAGGGCATCGCCAGCGGCATCATGGGCGCGTACGGCGGCGCGGTGTACCTCTTCACGATCATCGGTGCGTGGATCGCCGACCGGCTGATCGGTGCCGACCGCACCCTGTTCGGCAGCGCGGTCGTCGTGATGCTCGGGCACATCGCGCTCGCGCTCATCCCGGGCGTCGCCGGCGTCGGCGTCGGCCTGGTCCTCATCGCGCTCGGCTCCGGCGGGCTCAAGGCGACCGCCACCACGATCGTCGGCGGTCTCTACAGCCGCGACGACCCGCGTCGCGACGCCGGCTTCTCGCTGTACTACCTCGGCGTGAACCTCGGCGCGTTCTTCGGCCCCCTCCTCACCGGACTCCTGCAGACCTCGCTCGGCTTCCACTACGGGTTCGGCCTCGCCGCCGTGGGCATGGCCGCCGGCCTCGTGCAGTACGCGATCCGCCGCCGCAAGCTCCCGGAGTCGGTGCGCCACGTCGCGAACCCGATCGACCGTCGTCGCCTGCCCCTCATCGGCGTGCTCGTCGTGGTCGCCCTCGTGGTCATCCTCGTCGCCGTGCTGACCGGGCTCCTCAACGTGGGCAACCTGCCGACCGTGGTGGTCTCGATCGTGATCCTCGCGACCATCGGCTACTTCGTGGTGATCCTGACGAGCGGCATCACGGCACAGGAACGCTCCCGGGTGCTCGCGTTCATCCCGCTCTTCATCGGCAGCGCCGTCTTCTGGTCCCTCTACCAGCAGCAGTTCACCGTCGTGACCGTCTACTCCGACGAGCGCCTCAACCGGTCCCTGTTCGGCTGGGACATGCCGGTCTCGTGGGTGCAGTCGATCAACCCGGTCTTCATCATCGTGCTGTCCGGTGTCTTCGCCGCGATCTGGACCAAGCTCGGGACGCGCCAGCCGTCCACCCCGACGAAGTTCGCCTTCGGCACCGGGATCATGGGCATCGCGTTCCTGCTGTTCCTGCCGTTCGTCGGCTCGGGCAAGAACGGCACACCGCTCCTCGCCCTGGTCGGGATCCTGCTCGTCTTCACCATCGCGGAGCTCCTGCTCTCTCCCGTCGGCCAGTCCGTCGCCACGAAGCTCGCCCCGCCGAAGTTCCAGACGCAGATGGTCGCCCTGTTCTTCCTGTCGGTGTCGCTCGGCACCGCGGTGACCGGCGTGCTGTCGCGGTACTACGACCCGGCGAACGAGGCGCCCTACTTCGCGGTGCTCGGCCTCGTCGCCGTGGCCGTGGGTGTCGTCCTGCTCGCGCTCGTCAAGCCGGTGCTGAAGCTCATGCGCGGCATCCGGTAGCCTGAGGGCAGCCACACCGGCCCCGCAACCAAGGAGTCACCAATGCTCGAACTCATCGCAGCCGTCATCATCGGTATCGGCGTGCTCGGTGGTGTCGGCATGTGCATGGCCGTCGCCGCCATGATGAAGAGCGGCTCCGAGGAGTACTAGGCCGCCGTTCGCCGCTGCACGGTCGCTACTCGGCCGTCGTCGGTTCGACCGGCACCAACTGACGACTCAGGACGGTCGCGCGCTCGAAGGGGCCGCGGCCGTCCTTCGTGTACACGGGGTCCTCGAACGCGACCGTCCACGACAGCGGTTCGCCGACGCCGGGGTACCCGACGAGCTGGTTCCCGCCGGGAGCCACGATCACGCCGATCGGTTCACCGGCCCAGCGTTCGCCGCCGCGCTCGGTGTCGATGACCTGCACGAGGGCCCCGATGCCGAGACCCGGTCGGTCGTCGGGCTGGGAGCTGGGGGAGCGGCGGCGTCCGAACACGCCCTCACCGTAGCGTGCCCGCCACTGAGGTCGCGGTGCGCGCCGCGTGCGCCGCGTACGTTTCGCCGAGATCGCACTTCGTGCCGCGTGTGTTTCGCCGAGATCGCACTTCGTGACGCCGAGGGCGGCGCCCGGCCGCACGAAGTGCGATCTCACTGGCCGGGCGGGCGGCGGGGGTCAAACCCGACCACATCCGGACTGGAGGCGCGGGGCGGCCTGGCACCGTGCCTCCAGGCCGTCGGTCGGTCACGTCCAGATCGCAGGACGCGCCGCGTGTGTTTCGCCGAGATCGCAGAAAGTGGCGCCGGCGGCGGCGCCGGGCCGCACGAAGTGCGATCTCACCTGCCGGGCGGCCGCAGGCCACCACAGTTACGCCGCGTGCACGCCGCCGAGATCGCACTTCGTGACGCCGAGGGCGGCGCCCGGGCGCACGAAGTGCGATCTCACCGGCTTGCCCGGCCGGCGCGGAGGTCAGACCTGACCACGACCGGACTGGAGGCGCGGGGCGGCCTCGCACCGTGCCTCCAGGCCGTCGGTCGGCCACGTCCAGATCACACGACGCGCCGCGTGCGCGCCGCCGAGATCGCAGAAAGTGGCGCCGGCGGCGGCGCCAGACCGCGCGAAGTGCGATCTCGGCGCCAAGAGCCCCCGCGGCCCCCGCGCCCGCCGCCCCGCGCCCCCTCAGTCGGCGACGCGCGCGATCTCGGTGATCGACGAGTACCCGGTCTCCGGGTGCTTCCGCATCGACAGCAGGCGCTCCATCGACGGCTCGAGCGCGGTGACCTTGTCGAGCGGCGCACTCACCACGAGCTGGAAGCCGAGCCGGAGCCACGCGGTCACCGCACGCCCGGCGAACTCGGAGTCCGCCTTGATGAACGCCTCGTCGAGGAACACCGGCGCGAACCGCGGCCGGGGCCGGGTCTCGTCGCCGAGCTGGTAGCGGAGCGCGGCACCGACGATGAACGCGACGAGCTCCTGCGTCTCACCGCCGGACTTGTCGCCGAGCGACGAGTACACGCCGAGGTCGTTGCCGTCGGTGTCGTACCGGACGGCGGTGATCTCCATGTGCCGGCGGACGTCGAGCACGGCGTCGCGCTGCGTGGTCCGGCCGCGCGGCGAGTCGGTGTCCGGGCGGATGACGGCCATGAAGCGACGGAGCCGGCGGAACCGGGTCTCGAGCACGTCGTCGGTCAGCTCGGTCGAGGTCGAGGCGGACAGGGCGCGGAGCTCCCGACGGAACTGGGTGACGTCCTCGCGGGTGACCCGGCGGATCTGGATCTTCAGCCGGTCGCGGTTCGCGCCGAATGGCAGTTCGCGGAGGATCTCGTTGACGGGTTCGAGTCGCTCCTCGATCTCGACGACGGCGCGGTCGAACGCCCCGGCGAGGGGGACGAGGTCCTCGCCGCTCCACTGCGACAGCCGTCGGCGCCATTCGGTGCGGCGGGCGTGCAGGCCGGTCGCCACGATCTGGTCGAGGACGCGAAAGTAATCCGGGTACGAGGCGACGCCGGTGCCGAGGTTCGGGTCCGGCCAGGCGTCCTGGTACCGCTGGAAGGTCAGAGTCAGCGCGGTCGACGCGGACGCGGCACCGTCGAGCGCCTGCGAGAGCCGCTCCTCGAGCCGTCGTCGGAGCCGTCGCGCGGCGTCGTCGAAGCCGTCGATGCCGTCCGGGGCGCCGACCTCCTCGAAGGTCTCGGCGAGCAGCTGCTCCTGCGCAGCGTCCGGCAGCGATGCCGGGGTGTCGTCGAAGCGCGACAGGATCTCGGCCGCGGCGTCCTGGCCGTCGACGAGCACCGCGTGGCGCTCCTCGAGCCGGGTGACGGACAGCCGCGCGGCGGAGCGACGGTCGGCGGCCTCGTCGAGCGCCTTCCGCAGCCGTGCGACGGACTCGCGCAGCGTGCGGAGGCCGTCGTCGGCGGCGAGGAGCGCGTGCCGCTGTTCGTCGAGCCGGGCGAGCGAGTCCTCCACCCCGAGCACGTCGATCGCCTGCCAGGTGACGTCGACCACGTGCTGGTGCGCGGCACGCAGCGTGTCGAGCGCGGTGAGGTCCTGTGCGACGTCGGTGCGCCGTGCCTCGAGCGTGGCGAGGTCCTCGGCGATCGACGCCAGCTCCTGCTCGACCGACGCCACGCGGGCCTCGTTCGTGAAGCCGATGACGTTCGCCTGCCGACGGTCACCGTGGGCACCACGACGGCCGTCGCGGAGCTGCCCGGACTCGGTGACCCGACGGCCGCCGCCACCGAGCTCGGACGCGGACGACACGCACCGGGCGTCGGTGCGGTCGGACTCGATGCGCTCCCGCACCCAGGTGCTGAACGGGGACGCCTTGATCGCGAGCTTGCCGGAGACCATCGAGGGGTCGCCCTCGAGGTCGAGGTGCGGACCGGTCGGCACGCCTTCGAACTGGACGCGGACCGGCAGCCGGAGCGCGTCGATCGCCGCGCTGAACGACGTCAGCTTGTCCTGGTCGACCAGGAGCGTGCGGGCGACGGGCGCGAGGACGGACTCGATCGCGGTGCGCCAGCGCTCCTCGCCGGGCAGCACGTCGAGGAGCTCGGCGGCGAACGGCAGGTCGGCGGGATCGATGCCGGCGGCGCGGGCCATCTGGACGCGGGCCTCGTGCATCGGCAGCGGCATGGCGCCCTGCCGGTGTTCGAGCGACTGCCGTTCCTGGCGGAGGGAGCGTTCGCGGTCGAGGAGCGGGTACTCCTCGCGCGTCAGGGCGTCGCGTCGGTCGTCCAGGTCCGAACGCGAAGCGGCGTAGGTCCCGAGGAACTCGTGCGCGGCGCGTTGGATCGCGGTGAACGACTGCTCCGAGGAGACGGGCGACCCGAGGACCGCGGTGCGCTCCTCGAAGACGGTCCGGGTGCGGACGACCGCGTCGCGCTCCCGGGTCAGCCGTTCGATGCGGTCCTCGAGCTGGGCGAGCGCGTTGCCGCCCTGGTCGCGGAGCCGGGCCTCGGCGTCCCGTAGTTCGATCTCGACGGCGGCGTGCCGAGCCTCGGCCGCAGCGACCTCGGCCCGTGCGGCCGTCCGCTCGCGAGCGTTGCGCGAGACCTCGGCGTCGAGCAGTTCACGCTTCCGCGACGCGGTCCAGTGCGCGAACGGCGACACCTCGGCACCGGTGGCGATGCCGTCCAGCGCCTGGGCTGCGGCGGTCGCTCGCGAGATCTCCTCGTGCAGCTCGACGATGGGGGAGAGGATGCGGACCTTGCGCTCCTCGGTGTCCATCGCCTCGTACGCCTCGTCGAGGGCGGAGAAGTGGGCGAGGGCACGGTCGGCGGCCTCGTACGTGCCGGGGGTCTCCAGCACGAGCGACTTGTACAGGGCGTCGACGGTCGGCAGGTGCTGGCCGGCCTGGATGCGGGCGAGCAGGCGCATCGCCCGGTTGCCGCCGCCGGAGTCGCCGATGCCGAGCCGCGTCTGCAGCGTGTACGCGAGCTCCTGGTAGGTGTCGCGGATGACGAGCCCCGGCACGCGGCCGGTCAGCTCGAGGTGGTGGAAGCGGCTCGGCACGAACTCCTCGAGCCGTCGCAGGTCGAAGGTGTCGTCGACCGTGGCCATGGTCATCTGGATGTCGCCGACGCCACGTGCACGCTTCGGCACGATGTACGCGCGGAGCACCGTGAAGCGACGCTCGTCGTCGTTCCGGAACGTCACCGCGGCGGCGCCCCACGTCGTCTGGTCGTCGCCGCGCAGGTTCACGTCGCGGAGACTGCCGGTCTCCGGGTCACGGCGGGTGTCCACCTTGCCGCGCAGGTACGTCAGCAGGTTGCGCTGGTCGGCACTGCGGGCGCGCCCGGTCGTGGCGTCGTTCGAGGCGCCGTTGAACGGCACGTCGGACGGCATCATCACGGCCAGGTAGGCGTCCATCAGCGTCGACTTGCCCGTTCCGGACGCGCCGGAGATGAGCGTCGCGGTGCCGGACAGCTCGACCTGGCGGTGGCCGTGGAAGCCGCCCCAGTTGACGACCTGCATCGATTCGGCGCGCCACTGCGCGACCGTGTCGAACAGCGCCGGGATCCCGTACGCGCTCTGGCCGAAGGCATCCGTCGCGGTGTCCGTCATGCTCCGGTCTCGCCTTCTTCGTCGAGTTCGTCGGCCTGGAGGCGCGGCTCGCCCCCGTCGGTCGGCGCACCATCAGGGGTGGTCGCGTCCTCGGACCCCGCCGGGTTATCGGAACCCGCCGGGTTCTCGGACTCCGCCGGGTTCCCGGGGACGGTGCTCGCCTCGGTGGACTGCACCCACCGGTCGAGTTCGAGCAGTCGCTCCAGCGGGAGCAGCACCTCGACCACGCTCGCCACCCGAAAGCGGTCCGGGTCGGTGGTCCGGAGGAGGATGCGCGCCGTCACGAGCCGCTCGACGGCCTTCGCGACGCGCCCCTCGTCACGGGTGCGGTCGGTCGCGGTCGCGGGACGGAAGCCGGCGACGTGCCCGAGGATCTCGGAGCGGTCGACGACGACCTGGTCCGGACCCGGACGGGTGTCGGCACGCAAACGCATCCGCAGGTAGACGAGGACGATCGTCTCCTCGCGGGTGTACGGCAGGTCGCGGAGCAGGGTCGGGAACGCCTGACGCTGGCTCTCCGAGCGGGCCTGGCGCTTCCAGGCGACCTCGCGGTCGCGGTCGACGTGCAGCTCGAGGAACAGGTCGTTGAGGCGCGAGCGCAACTGGTGCTCGGCGTCGAGCACGGCGCGCCACTCGTCGGCGTGCGTGCGGGCGCTCACGTACGAGTTGCGGAGCAGCGCGACGAGCGCGCGGCGCTGGCGGTCGTCGAGGCGGCCCTCGTCGCCCTCGAAGAGGGCGAAGCTCGTCTCGTCGCGTTCGTCGCGTTCGTCGTCCTGCAGGACGCTCGTGGGGTCGTCGAAGGGGACGGTCTCGTCCACCGGTGCCGGCGTCGTGTCGCTCACCGTGCCTCCTGTCCGTTCTGGTGGTTCTGGTTGTTCTGCTTGTTCTGGCCTGCTCGGTCGTCGTCGAGCGCGGCCGTCGGCATGGTGAAGGCGACCGGGCTGCCGTCCGGCCGCACCGTGCGGTGCAGGGCGACGTGCGCGGCGGACTCGAAGTCCTCGTGCCCGGTCAGCAGGTGCGCCAGCCCGAAGAGCTCGACGGGCCGGCGCTGCTCGGGTGGCAGACCGTGGAACGCGTCCACGCTCGTGTCCGCCTCTGCGAACCGGAGCGCCGCGCGGAGCTCGGTGAGGAGCGGACCGCCGTGTCGGCGGAGCATCTCGACGTCGAGGTCCTCGAAGACGTCGTCGTCCGGCGCCTCGATGGGCGGCGGGACCGACTCGGCGTCCGGGTCGTAGAAGCGCTCGCGGAGCGTCCCCACCTCGGCCGTCGCGGGGAGCAGCCCGATCGGCACCCGGTCGCGTGCGGACCCCTGGTCCATCCACCGTGCCAGGCCGCGGTTGACCGAGCGGAGCACCGCGTCGAGCTCACGGTCGCGGACGACGTCGTGCGCGACGATCTGGTCGCGGAGCGTCGCGGTGAGCTGCCGGCGCTGGGCGAGGACGTCCTCGATGCCCTGGCGGAGGATGCCCACCGTGTTCCGGAACGCCCGACGCTCCGCCGCTCCGAGGGAGTCGGCGAAGGGGTGCGCGAGGATCGTCGCGATGTCCTCGCGGAGGCGCAGCAGGAGCGCGTCGTCGCGGAGGAGCTCGAACGCCCCCTCGAACGCGCGACCCTCGGGCGTCGCCTCCATGAGGGTGTCCGTGCGGGCGAGGTAGTCATCGAGGATCTCGCCGATCGGTCGGACCTCTTGCCGGAAGTCCTCGACGATCGAGCGGTGCATCGTCGCCACCGCTTCCTCGACGCGCTTGAAGTCGCTCGGCAGCTGGCGGATCAGGTCGGAGATGTTCGTGTAGCCGTCGCGCATCCGGGCGTCGTCGACCGTGGCGACGTCACCGCGCTCGAGCCGTTCCCGCTCCGCCTGCAGCTCGGCGATCTGCGCGTCGATGCGACGGACCTGCACGTCCGGGTCGGGTTCGGCGCGGGCGGCCCACTGGTGCACCGCGTCGACGATCATCGCGAGGCGGCTCTCGCTGATGAGCGCACGGTCGGAGGACAGGGCGTCGACGAGGCTCAGGGCCTCGAGGGCGTGGCTCGTCAGGGAGTACTGCTCGTCGCCGTCGGGGGAGTTGGAGCGGACGAGCCACTGCGCGGCGACCCACTCACGGCTGAGGGCGCGGCCGTTGGGGCGGGTCGTCGGATCGGTCGCACCGTCGGTCGCTGCGGTGTCGACGTGCTCGCTCGCGGGGACACGGGCGCCCGTCGCCTGCAGACGCGCGACGTGCTCCTCGACCTGCAGGTGCATGCGGTCCGCGGGGACGTACTGGACGTCGCGGTCGAACACCGTGCGGAACACCGCGAGGACCGTGGCGCTCGTCGGGCGGGACATCAGCCGCAGGGTCGGACGGTCGAGGACCGCTCGGACCCGGGCGAACTCGAGGTCGACGTCGGTCATGGGCCCCTTCGTCCGGTCGGGTCGGTGTCTGATCGTGAGATGAGAAGAGCCCGACGCTGCTGCGTCGGGCTCTTCTGGTTGTTCTTCAGGCCCTGTATGGGGCTCTGTTTGTTCTTCAGGCCCTGAATGGGCACGTGGGCGATACCAGACTCGAACTGATGACCTCTTCGGTGTGAACGAAGCGCGCTACCAACTGCGCCAATCGCCCCCTGCACTGTGGGTGCCAGTCGATACTAGCGGATGTGGGGCGCTGTGCTGAACACGGCGGTGCGCCCGGGTGTGGCGCGCGCCGGCGGGCTCGGGCGTGGGCGCCCGGCGTTCGGCATTCGGGGGTTCGGTGCGAGGTTCCGGTGTCGGTGCGACCCGTTCGCCCTTGCACCGGGAACGCAACCTCGCACGGAACGCCGGGTTCGCGACCCGCACGATGTGGCCCGATCCGCATGAACACGGGGGACACGCCCGGTGAACGGGATCGGTTTTGGTGGAACGGCAGCGGTTCGTATAGAGTTTACGACGTCGCCGCGAGAGCGGGGCGACGAACGGACATGGTCTCGATCATGTCTTGCGGATGTGGCGCAGTGGTAGCGCATCACCTTGCCAAGGTGAGGGTCGCGAGTTCGAATCTCGTCATCCGCTCGAGTGTGGGTCTCCTCGGAGCTCCACGACTCACCAGAGGGTATCCCACCGTTCGGGTACTCACGGAGACGTGATCCTCGATGGTGGGGTGGCCGAGAGGCTAGGCAGCGGCCTGCAAAGCCGTCCACGCGGGTTCGAATCCCGTCCCCACCTCAAGACTCTGCAAGGACTTCGGTCCGGGCAGGGACGCTCTGGGCGATTGGCGCAGCGGTAGCGCGCTTCCCTGACACGGAAGAGGTCACTGGTTCGATCCCAGTATCGCCCACCACGAAACGAAAACCCCCGGAAATCCGGGGGTTTTCGTGTTTCTGCGGCCACGTCCCGGAGTTGACACAGGACGCTTGGCACGGATCTGGCACGTTCTGCTAGCCCGTCGAATCGGACTCTTGCTGGTCCTCCGCCCGGGCCGCATCCTTCTCGAGTTCTGCGATCGCCTCGACGGTCGTGTCTGCGGTCGGGCGTGCCGACTTGTCGGCGAGGTTCGGGCTCTGTGCGGTTCTTTGGTCGCTGCTGACGCATTCTGGGTTCATCCTCGCCACCACCGTTGTCGCGCTGACCGTGCCGCTGGTCGCCGCGCCGGCGCTGCAAGCGTTCACGGACACGGGGATGACGAGCATCCGCCCGGCATGGCAGGCTGACATCCCGTGGACCGGCATCACGATGCTGCTCTCCGTCATCGGTTGGGTGGCCGTCATCGTCCACGCGTCCGCGAAACACGTCGGCCTCCGGACGGAAGACACCCCAGCATCTGCATCGACGCCTGTGACGGAAGAGATCCTTTGACCACCAACCGGACACTCGCCCTCGTCGGCGGCATCTTCGCTGCGTTCGGCGGTGCCCTCTCCGGCTCCGGCTACCTCATCCTCACCATCTCCGCCGCCGTGGGTGGCAGCTTCCCGTTCGGCGCAGCATTCATGGTGTTCGGCGGAGCACCGTTCGCCCTCGTCGGCGCAACACTGCTCGCCATCGCCTGGTTCGAGGGCCGGCCGCCGCGCGCACGACAGCCTTGAGCAACCCCACCCGCGACAAGGACGACGGCGTCCCCTGCAACGGCGGCAGTACGCTGTCACCGCGAACACGCCCGCCGCCGAGGCTGTCGAGCTGCGCACCCCCTACCAGCCGACCCGCGGCGTCGAGGTGAAGGTCGCCGCCTCCCAGGCCGTCCGGGAACACACCAAAGCGGGGGAACCCTCCTGGGATGAGACCCTCCACCTCGGCGCGATGTGGCGCAACGAAGCCGTCCCCTATTCGGAGCCGCGGCGACTTCGTAACGCCGTCCGCGCATAGGAACCACGGTGGAGAAGCGGCCCACAGAGGTCGGGCAGATGTGGCGACGCGAACCCTCACAGTCCCGCTACCAGGTCAAGGAAACCGCTCGGGGCGCAGGCAGGAACGTCCAACTGAAGAAGCGCCCGGGAAGTCGCAACTCCTGGATCAGCGAGACCGGCCTCCGGGAAGTTCACGTTCCGGTAGAACTGCGACAGCAGAGCCGCGTGAGCCACCTGCACTACTCGAACACCCCGAACACGCGAAGTGGGCGGGGTGTTCGAGTACCCCGCGGTCAGCTGACGGTGACGGTGACGGCGTAGGACACTTGCCCCTGCCCGGCCGCGTTGACCGGGATGACGCGAACCATGTTGTTCCCGGCGGGTAGGCCCGTGAGGGTGAGCGGACTCGACGGTCCAGTGACCTGGCGGGAGCCGTACAGGGTGGACAGGACGTAGCTGGTGATGGGCAGCCCGCCATCGTTCGCCGGCGCGGTGAACGAGACCGTCACAGACCCGGTGCCGCTGGTCGTGCTGGTGATGGTCGGTCGCCCGGGAGCTGTCACGGTCACCGGGGGAGTGCCGAACCGAGCGGCTGCCGGCTTGCTCACGTTTCCGGTGGCGTCCACCGCGAAAAGCGCCACCGTGTACTGCTGACCGGACGGAACGGCTGGCACCGTCGCCGAGGTGCCGGACACGATGAGCGGTGTTCCGCTCTGCGGTGTTGCGCCGGCGCCGGTGCCTTGCACGAGCCGTGCGACGACGGACTGTGCGTCCTTCGAGGTGGACGCCTTCCAGGTGACCTTCCGCGGGGAGGTCGCCGACACGGTGACGGCGGTCGGCGCTGCCGGTGCGGTCAGGTCGGCGCGGGCTTGCCACTGCAGCGTGCCGGTCTGCGCGTTCTTGTCGATGCAGTACTGGGTGAACGACAAGTCCACGGTGTCGGGGAGGCCGGTGGCCGGGTCGAGGGTGAACTGCTTCACGGTCTCTGTGCCGGTGGTGTCACAGCCCGAGGAGCGCACTGTTGTGAGCAGGGAATACCCGTTCCCCTGCCCGCTGATGTAGGTCTTCCGCGTACCGACGGGGATGGCACCATCGCCGGGCCCCTCGACGAACACTCTGAGGACGCTTCCGCTGCCGTCGAGGTTGTCGGCGTTGAACGTCCAACCTCCGGCACCTGATCCGACGGTCATCGCCGTGTTCGCGCTGGACACCTTCGTCGTGACGCCCTTGTCGACGATGTCTTTCCCGGATGAGGTGATGCCGGTCGTGCCGAGGTACGCGGACCCGGCGAGCGGAATCGTCTTGGTTGCCGTGCCGACCTTCATGTTCAGGGCTGCGGACACGGGCCCGGCAGTCTTCGGTGCGAAGCCGACGTTGAACGTACAGGTGGCGCCGGCGGCGAGGGTCGCCTTGCAGGTGCTGTTGCTGACGGAGAACGACGTCGCGTTCACACCAGCGACCGATGGAGCTCCGAGGGCGACCGCGGCCGTCCCGGTGTTGTGGAGCGTCTCCACCTGCATGGTCTTCGGCAGTCCGATGAACGTCTTCGCGAACACGATGTTCCGAGAGCCGAGAACGACGGAGCCGGAGGCGTCCTCCCCGAACCGGAACTCTCCGATGCCGGGCACGACCGCGTCGAAGCGGGTGATGACGCCGTTGGTGGGGTCGGATGCGAGGTCAAGGATGTGGAAGTCGCCGTAGATGTACTCACCGTTGAGCTGCAACGTCGGCACCTTCGCCCCGTAGGCCTGCGTCCCGACGAGGCGGTAGGTGCCGGTCGTCAACGGCTTCCCGTCCGGCGGGGTCAGGGTGAACGTCGCACTGCTGGTGCTCGATACCGTCATTCGGGCGTCGATGCCGCGTGTGGTGTCTGCGATGTACCGCTGCACGTTCGCTCCGTCGGCGAACTGTGGCAGGCCACGCTCGGAGTAGAGCGGGGAGAGTATCTGCAGCACGCCGCCGGTCGGTGTCGGCGTTGCGGCGGATGCTGCTTCGAGCCCGGTGAATCCGAGCGCGCTGGCGGTGAGGAACGTGGCAGCTGTCATCGCTGCCGCGCGTGTGAAGCGCTGCATGTGCCGTCCGTTCTGGTCCCCGCGTCAGTCCCACCCCGGGACGACGTCGCAGACGGTACTCCTGCTGTACCGCTCTGGAACTAGCGGTGCGGAAACCCGCAACTCGCAGCCACCAACAACCAACTCACCGGTCGATACGACAACGCCCCGCCATCCTCGTCCCCGTCCAGCTCATCGACGGCGTGATGGGCTCCGCCGGCACCGTCAACGACCCCGACGAACTGCTCTACTCACCCCGAGCGCACCGTCGACCGACCGGGCTAGGCCATCCCGCGCAGGCGTTCGAATCGGCAGCGCCGCGCGAGCTCAGCCCGGCTGGCGGTCGCCGCCGTCGCCGAGGCCCTCGAGGAACTTTCTGAGGAGGCCAATCATCTGCGACTGCTCGTCGTCATTGAGCGCTGCGAGGAGAGTCCGCTCGTTCTCAACGTGCCTGACGAGCGCAACATTGACGGTTGCCAGCCCTTGTGCTGTGAGGGTCACGATGACGCTGCGGCGGTTCTCGGGGTCGGTCTCTCGGGTGACGAACCCTTTCGCGACCAGCCGGTTGAGGCGGTTCGTGATGGCGCCGGAGGTGACCATCGTGCTGGCGAGCATCTCTCCGACGGTCAGCCGGTGCGGTGCGCCGGCGCGACGGAGCGCTGCGAGAAGGTCGAACTCACCCGGCAGGAGTTCGTGTTCGGCGAGGACCGCGGCGATGCGCCTGTCAAGGATCGCTTCCGCGCGGCTTATGCGTCCGATCAAAGCCATCGGGCTCACATCGAGTTCCGGACGTTCCTTCGCCCACTGTGCGAGCACGCGGTCGACGGCGTCGGTCATCCACACTCCTTCACGTTGAACTGTTTGACATCGACCCTACGCCCCCTACACTTGTTAACGTTCAACAGTATGACGTTAAGCGATATTTGGGGGGACTGGCGGGATGAGCAACCACGCGAGAGGCATCACGCGAGGCGCGATAGAGCTGCTACTCGGCGACCAGGTCGCCGACGCACTCACTGAGGGCGCTGCCGTGCTGGCGCTCGAATCGAACGTCGTCGCCCAGGGGCTGCCGTACCCGAGGAACCTCGACACCGCGCTGCAGGTGGAGGAAACCGCGCGGAACGCCGGCGCCGTCCCAGCGACTACTGCGGTTCTCGACGGTGTCCTCCACGTCGGCCTCACCGAGGAGGAACTCGAACGGATCGCGTCGTCACCGACACTGCCGAAACTCTCCACCCGAGACGTCGGCGCGTGCCTGGCTAACGGCGGCACCGGAGTGACGACAATAGCTGCGACCATGGCCATCGCGGATCTCGCCGGCATCGCCGTCGTCTCATCTGCCGGGCTCGGCGGCGTGCATCGCGGCGCGAGCGAGAGCTTCGACATCTCCGCCGACCTCCCACAACTCGTGCGCTCCAAAGTCATCGTCGTGTCCGCCGGAGCGAAGAAGATCCTCGACCTGCCGGCCACGTTGGAGTACCTCGAAACAGCAGGCGTCCCCGTCGTCGGCTACCGGTCAGATGACTTCCCAGCGTTCTACTGCGTTTCCAGCGGACTGCCGGTGCCGCATCGAGCCGACGACATGTCAGAGATCGTGCGAACAGCGCTCAGCCACTGGTCGATGCGGGACAGCGGAGCTGTCCTCGTCACCCACCCAATCCCCGAAGCGCACGCACTCCCATCCGCCGAGGTCGACGCAGCCATCGACGATGCGCTCCTCCGAGTGGCATCGGGACACATCAGCGGGCAACGCGTCACCCGGTACCTCCTCGACGCGGTGAACGAGGCGACACAGGGGCGGGCGAGCGCAGCGAACGCGGCCGTCCTCATCAGCACCACCGTGATCGGCGCGGAGACCGCGGTCGCATACGCCGAAGCAACGCGGGAGACGCGGTCGTGAACGGCGTCGAAGCGGTTCTGTTCGACCTGGACGGCACCCTCATCAACACCCCTCCTGCCATCGCGGTCGCGCTTCGCGCGGCGGTCGCCGACACGACCGGTGAGGAACTGAACCTGGCGAGCATCATCCCGCTCATCGGCAGACCGTTGCCGGTGTTGTGCGGGGAGCTCGTCAACCGGGACGAAGACGACCCGGTGACGACCGCTGTCACCGCCGCGTACCAGGACCACTACCGGAGGGACATCGTCCCGAACGCGAAGAATCTGCTGTTCCCCGACGTTGCCGCCGGCGTCGCCGCCCTCGCAGCGGACGGGAAGCAGCTCGCCATCGTCACCAGCAAGAACCACCATGCCGCGGAACTGATCCTCGGCTCGGCCGGCCTCCTGCCGTTCTTCGACGTGATCGTCGGCGCTGACGACGTCGGAACCCCGAAACCCGCAGCCGACGCTGGCCACCACGCCTTGCAGCTGCTCGCCGCGGCGCCGGCATCAGCAGTGATGGTGGGGGACAGCGCGGACGACATCCACATGGCCGACGCGGTCCCCATGCGGTCCATCGGGGTGACCTACGGGGCGACCAGCGCAGCAGCGATGGCAGCCCTGCAGCCCACCTTCATCGCGAACAACTTCCCGGCGGTCGCATCCGCGCTCGCCATCGACTCCACTGCGAAGGATGCGGTCCACTCGTGAGCAACCACAGCACCGAAACGCTCGACCGGCCGACGGAAGCTGTCCGTCAGGTCCACGAACTCGCCCGCACTGACGCCCTCTTGGCCCTGCACGCGGCAGCGCGGAGCGCCGACGCCACCCAACTGGAGTTCGTCCTCGCAACGCAACGCATCATGCGGCTCCTCCTCGAGGACGCACTCGGCAGGCTGCAACACAAGGACAGCACCCCGACTACTCCCATCGGCGCTACGTTCCCCGGACGCCGCCGCGTTCAGCAGGAAACGTTCGCCGTGTCCGTGCCACGCGCAGGCGACGCCCTCGAAGCGGAGCTGCGGGCGATTGTCCAGGATGCACGGCTGGGGAAGATCCTCATCCAGCGGGACCCCGTCCGGAAGGTCCCTGTCTTCCACTGGAGCAAGCTGCCCGACGGCCTCGCCGGCAAAGAGGTGCTCCTCCTCGACCCGATGATGGCGACCGCGGGCACAGTGAAAATGGCAGTCAGCATCCTCGCCGGCGCTGGCGTTCGACCAGCGGACATCGTCCTCGTCAACTTCCTCACCTGCCCCGAAGCGCTCGAGAAGCTCTTCGATGAGTACCCGGAGATCCGCGTCGTCACGAGCTTCATCGACGAGGGACTCACCGAACAGGCGTTCATGCACCCCGGCATCGGTGATTTCGGGGACAGGTACTACGGAACGTACCGATGACCGCGCCCGCGAACATGCCGGCCGTCGGCGTCGCTGGTATCACCGCAGCAGCCGCAGTGGCCCCCATCGTCTGGGGGACAACCTACGTCGTGACCACCCAGCTGCTGCCCGCCGCCCACCCGATGACCGCCAGTGTCCTCCGCGCCCTGCCGGCGGGTCTGCTGCTGCTGGCAATGCGGCCCGGGATCCCTCCTCGGGGATGGCGTCTCCGGACCGCGGTGCTCGGAATGTTGAACATCGGCTGCTTCTTCCCGCTGCTGTTCATCGCCGCGTACCGACTTCCCGGCGGACTCGCGTCAGTCGTCGGCGCACTGCAGCCCCTCATCATCATCGCGTTGACGCTGATGCTTCGATGGGGGAGACCGTCGCTGGCGCACCTGCTGTGGGGCATCGTCGCCCTCATCGGAGTATCGCTGGTGTCCGTGACCGGGGGAGCGTCCTTCGACCTGCTCGGGTTCGGCGCGTCCGTTCTCGGTACCGTGTCGATGGCGTCCGGGATCCTCCTCACCCGCCGGTGGGGCACCCCACCGAACACGCACCCGCTGAACTCGACCGCGTGGCAGCTCATCGTCGGTGGGGCCGCCATTGTCCCGCTCATCCCTGTCTTCGATCGGGGGCCGTGGGACCCAACAGCAGGCGGCCTCGCGGGATACGCCTGGCTGACCTTCATCGGCGGGGCTCTCGCGTACAGCCTGTGGTTCCAAGGCGCACGCACACTCGCTCCCACCGGCATCGCACTTCTCGGTGTCCTCAGCCCGGTCACTGCGGCGGTTCTCGGCTGGGTCGTCCTCGGGCAGGCACTCACACTCGTGCAGATCATCGGGTTCGTGGTCGCGCTCGGCGGCTCGCTCGGCGGGCAGCTGACACCGGCATACAGGTCGCGCGCCGCTCTGCGCCAAGCCATCTCGTAAGCATCACCGTCAGGAAGGGGAATCTGATGGCACAACTCACATCGGTCGCTGCATCTGGGGACGCGGCGACACTGTCCGCACTGTTGCGAGCCGCAGTCGAGGAGAACCCTCGGAAGGCTGCAGTCATCGACGGTGACACCACCGTCACATTCGCGGACCTGTGGACACATGCGCACGCACAGGCGGCGCATCTCACGAACTCCGGTGTCCGGCCCGGCGACGCCGTAGGGCTCTTCCTGGAGCCCGGGGCCGAACTCATCAGCGCAGTCTGGGGTGTCCTCCTCGCCGGCGCCGCGTACGTGCCGTTGGCCGTGGACTACCCGGCTGAACGCATCCGTTACATGATCAACCACTCGAAGCTCGAGAGCATCATCACCGATGAGCGGTCCGGCGCGTTCGTCCGGCAGCTGACGCCGGACACCGTGCGGGTGCATCAGGCGGGTGATCACGCTGAGTCACCCGCCAATCGGACGGCAGACCAGCACATCTCGAATCCTGCCGGACCCGCGTACGTCATTTTCACCTCCGGCTCAACCGGGAAGCCGAAGGGTGTCGTGGTCCCGCATCGGGCAATCAGCCACCAGATGCGGTGGCTTGCCCGGGAAATGGCCCTCAGCAGCTCCCGCATGCTCCTCAAAACGCCGACGAGTTTCGACGCCGCGCAGTGGGAACTCCTCGCCAACGCCGCCGGCGGAACCATCATCGTCGGTCCTGTCGGCATCCACAGGGACCCGGCGCGGATCGCGCAGTTCGTTCACTCGCAGCGGGTCACGCATCTGCAATGCGTTCCCACTCTGTGGCGTGCACTCGTCCGAGAGCCGTCGTTCACCACCAACGACACACTCACCCACGTGTTCAGCGGCGGCGAGGCGTTGACGACCACCGACGCGCGAGAAATCATGGACGCGGTGCCGCGCGCGGCGCTCATCAACCTCTACGGCCCGACTGAGACGACCATCAACGCCACCTTCCACCGGGTGAGCGCAGACGACGTCGACGACGTCCAGACGGTGATCACCATCGGACAGCCGGTACCGGGCTGCACCATCCACATCCTGGACGACGCACGCCGACCCGTCGCCACCGGAGACGTCGGCGAGCTTGCCATCGGAGGCCCCCAGGTCGCATCCGGGTACAAGAACGACCCGGAGCGAACAGCGGAACGGTTCATGCACGTTGACGTCGACGGGGTACCTGCACGCGTGTACGTCACCGGGGACCTCGTCTCTCAGCACCCGAACGGAGACCTGCACTTCCACGGCCGAGTGGACGACCAGGTGAAAATCAACGGCCACCGTGTGGAGACCGAAGAAGTCCGCCTCGCCATCGAACAGCACCACTGGGTGCGTTCCGCCGCGGTCGTCCCCTGGACTGACCCACGCGACGGCCTCGCGCGCCTTGCCGCGTTCGTGGAGCTCGACCCAGAAGAGGCCGCGGTCATGGACGCCGACCGTGCTGGACAGCATCACCGGTCGAAGAAGGGTCACGAGCAAGTCCGGGCGCAACTTGCTGCGCTCAAGCGCGACAGCGCCCGATCACCATCGGACGAAACCGCCCTTCCCAACGCGGACGGTACCCCCGAGCAGTGGAAGACGGCGTTCGCCCGGAAGACGTACCGCTTTTACGACGGCGGCGACCTGACCAAGGACGACATCACCGCGTTCATCTCCGACGCCCGGCAACCGGAACCGGCCGTGCCGCCCGCGCCGATGAACGTCGAACGCATCGGGCACGTGCTCCGCTGGTTCGGGCCGTTCAGCAGCAGTGAACGGCTCCTTCCCAAGTACGCGTACGCCTCCCCCGGCGCCCTCAACGCCACCACCATCTACCTCGAGGTCGCCGGCGTCGACGGCATCGACGACGGACTCCACGAGTACCGCCCCGACACGCACGCGCTCCAGCAGGTCGGAACGGCGCCCGCCGAGACCGCATCGGGATTCGTCCGCGTGCACCTCGTCGGTGACCGCGACGCAATCGAAGCGGTGTACGCCACGAACGTCGACGAAGTGCTTCATTTCGAAGCAGGGCACATCGCTGGCCTCCTCGACCACGCCTCCGCCGAGGTCGGCTACTTCACCCACCACCGCACCCCGGCGCAGGATCCGCGGATCTCCGATACCCACCGGGTCTGCACCGCCGTCATCGACCTGCACACAGACCGGCCGGCTCCGGACGACTTCCCGGTGCGGACGATGGTGCAGCTCCACAGCAACGTCACCGACGGCCGCGCCGGAACCTACTACGTCGGGCCGAACGGCCTGGAACGTGTCAGCGCAGACGTCATCGAGCGACGGCATGTCATTGCCATCAACCAGGAGACGTACGACCGGTCCAGCTTCGGAGTGGCGATGTCAGTGCCTGCGGGAGCACGCTGGCGCGGTTTCGTGGAACTTGGTCGAACCCTCCAACGGCTGCAGATGAACTCGTCCAACATCGGACTGATGTCGGCCGGGTACTCATCGCTGACGGGACGTGACCTGCCATCCGCTGTCCGCTACCGGAGCATCGTCGGAGGTGACCCCCTCATGTACTTCGCTGTCGCCGGGGCGGTATCCGACGAGCAGATCGAGTCGGTCGGCATGCGCGAGGACTCGGTCCACACGCGCGGTCCAGAGGAGATTCTCCGCGACGACCTCCGGAAGACCCTCCCGTACTACATGGTGCCGTCACGGGTCACCGTCACCGACAGCATCCCCGTGTCCAACAGCGGAAAACACGACCGGTCCGCGCTCATCACCACGATGGAAACGACCGTTGCACCCGCAGCGGAAAGGGTGCCACCAGCAAACGACGTCGAGGGGCGCATCCTCACCCTCTGGAACGAGGTACTCCGCGCAGAGCAGCAGTCCGTCACAGCGGACTTCTTCGATGTCGGCGGGAACTCCCTCGACGCGGTGCAACTGATCAACCGCATCAACCGGGAACTCGGAGGGGCACTCCCGGTGCAGACCGTCTTCGAACAGCCCACCGTCCGCGCCCTTGCCGCTGCTCTGAGCGCAGACTCGCCCACGTCAAGGCTGGTCAAACTCGCCGACGGCCCAGGGCAGCCTTGCATCATCTGGCCGGGCCTCGGCGGCTACCCGATGAACCTCCGCACGCTGGCGAACCACCTGTCTTCGGAGTTCACCGTCTACGCTGTCCAAACCCATGGGTTGAACGTCGGAGAGATCCCGTACCCGACGCTGCAGGAGATGGTGGACCGGGACGTTGCGCTCTTGCGCATAGCGTTCCCCGACCAGGAGCTGACCCTCGCCGGCTACTCGTTCGGCGCTCGAGTCGCGACCTCCGTTGCCGCTGGCTTGCAGCGGGAAGAACGCACCGTCTGTCGGCTCATTCTCGTCGCTCCGGGCTCACCGTTCGTTCCGGGCCTTCAAGTCACCCCCGGCGACCGGTTCACTGACCCGTACTTCCTCAGGATGGCGTACTCCGTGTTCCTCGGCCGGCTCCCCAACGCTGACGCGTCAGCACGCCTGGACACAGTCACCGATGAGGGCGACTTCCTTACCGAGTTGAAGGCATGGCGGCCCGGCCTCGACACCGAACTCGCAACGAGGATCCTCCGCGTCGCATCGACCACGTTCCAGTTCCGGGCAGCGCCCGCTCCGGACGTCGCGGGGCTGCTGGACAGCATGGAAGTGTTCACCGCTAGCGGGGACAGCCCGTCGTTCCTCCGAGCAGCGGAGACGACCCTCGAAGACGCTGGCCGGCTCTGCCACGTCCCCGTCGACCACTACACGATCCTCCGCGACCCAACGGCAGCGACCATCGTCGAACTGCTCGGCGAACGACAATTGCAGGAGGGCTGATGCCCCACTTTAAGATCTGGCACTTCGCCCCAGAGCTCACCGATGACCAACGGCTGCGTCTTGCAGCAGCCCTCGAAACCGTCGCGGTGGACATCCTCGGAACTTCGCCGAGCGCGGTGTCCGTCGAGGGAATCGCCGTGCCGGGGGACGCCTGGAAAGCCACCGTGTTCGACGTCGAGATCGTGCCACGCCACGAAGATCTCGTCCGCAAACCGGGCTACTCCATGTAACGGCCAGGAGCGTCGGCAAGCGTGAACGGGCCAGGCTCCCTTTTCGCCACCGTCTTCGGAAGCCACACCGTCACCGACGAATCCTTCGGCGACCGAACTGACCTCGAACTCTTCGAACAGGAAGAGATGACGCTCGCGCAGGCAGCGCCGGATCGCCTCGCGGAGTTCCGCACAGCACGGTCCTGCGCCCGGGAAGCCCTCCGGATACTCGGCGAACCCAAGACCAGCATCCCCGTCGGCGCAGACCGCGCACCCGTCTGGCCGGCAGGAATCGTCGGAAGCATCACCCACTGCGTCGGGTACCGGGCCGCGGTAGTCGCAAAGGGCGAACACGTGCTCGCCGTCGGCGTGGACGCTGAACCCGACGCACCCCTCCCACCCGGCATCGCAGAAGCAACCTTCACTGCAGGGGAGACCGCAGCAACCCGTGGACTGCCGGCCGGCGCCAACTGGGATCGACTGCTCTTCAGCGCTAAAGAAGCCATCTTCAAGCTGCAGACCCAGCTCGGACCAACACCCCGCATCGAGATCACCGAGGTAGATGCAGACGGCACAATACAGACCACACCGGGTCCAGCAGGAGTGCGCATCGACGCCAGATGGGCCACCGGACGGGGCCTCATCGTTACCGCAGCGACCGCCCACCGTGTGACGCGGTAACCGGCCCCCATCGACAGGTTCCTCCCGCGCATAGACCCACCATGCCCGGCACTCTCATCCTCGCTGCGACCGACGGGTCGTTGAACGCGACGACTGGTGTCGCCGGGTTCGCGTGAGCGACACCACCGCTCGTGGCGAACCGCATGTGCGTGGCCGCCGTCGGAGAACATCACGGTCCCGGAGTCGGAGACACTCGCCACCGTCGTCGAAGCAGCACCGGCTGACGTGCCCTTTCACATCGTCACCGACTCGCAGGCGTCGCTCGAACGACTGCGGATGGCGGCCGTAGGTGTCCGGCGCCGTAACACTCGACCGGCACGACCCGCGGACCGGGGGTCGCGGCCGCCCGCGCCCGCACCGCGGAGACCGTCATTCACTGGGTTCGCGGACACACGCAGACCGCCGGTGACGCCGTCCTCCACCGCCAGGTAGACGGCGGCGCCCGACGGGCAGCGCGCCGCAGCGTGGGCGCGTCGCCGACGGGCCGAAGCGGACCGTCCGTCTCGACGGGGATGGTGCCCCGCCGGACGCGCGCCCACAGAAGCGGAACCTGCGAGGGGAAGCCGAAGGCGAAGGGACGAGGCAGCGTCTGGGCAGTGAACGCCGGCCTCCCCAGCCTCGGTCGACGCCGCTGACTGTCGGCGCTCAAGCGCTGTGAGCAGATGGTGACACCGGCATCTCCCTCTGCGGCAAGTAGGCGGCCAGCGTCGGGGCCCGGCGACGGTGACGCTCGCCCGCGCATAGAGGTTGCGTCAGGCAACGCGTCTGGCACGATGAACACCACCGGCGTGTAGCTCAGCAGCAGAGCACCGGACTTGGATCCAGAGGGCGCAGGGGCAGCACCTGCCGCGTCGGCCAAGCATCACCGAAGGGGGAACGGCGTTGTCGGCACCGAGCTACCTGTGGGGGCAGCTGTCCCGTGCGTTCACTGCCGGGTCCGACCGTCGCATCGCGAAGGTGCTGCAGGCGATCGCCGCAATCGACGGCGGCGGCGTCACCGTCGGGGAACCTGTCCCGACGAAGGGCATGCCGGCATGGGTGACCCCGGAGGTTGTCCATGGCGGGTTCGCCACCGGCATGGCGGCAGCATCCGGACCGCTCGACGACGATGAAGTTGCTCTCGCTGCGGAGCGGAACGTCATCCCGACCCGTGCACGCCTGTTCGCTTGGGCGCTCTCCGACGCCGGGCTCACGTGGCTCGGGAAGCTCCTCGACTCGAAGGCGTACCGGCTAGACCTCCCGGAACACGGGGTGCTTCTCACCGTCGCGTACCTCCTCCGCACCGACCGCAGTGACGCCGCCGCCACGCTCATCGACGAGGTGTGGCCGTGGGCGGACCGTCTCCGGTACCTGCCAGTCCCGCTTGATGAGCCGGAGCCCGCCGGCGTGCATGTCACCACGATGCGTGACGCCCTCCGCCGCCTTGAGGAGAAGAAGCTCTCCCCGCAGGTGGAAGCGCAGCGGAAGTCGAACACCATCTGGGCCCCGTTCACTGACACGCTCGTCGAACTGTGGTGGGAGACCCGCGACGACGCCGGCACCATCGGCCGCGTGTTCACCGACGACTGGTTCCCCCGTGCACGCGCCCTCGTCGACGTGTACCCGGTGCTCGCCGAAGAGCACACGCTGACGAAGAAGCATGCCCGGCCCGGCTCCACCATCCAGATTCTTCTCGATGCGACCCGGAACACCATCGTCGGGAACCGGAACCACGTCAGCCGGGCACGGGAAGTCGTCAACGACGTCGTCGCGAAACGCGGCGCCCCCGACTCGGAACGCCTCCGGATCCTCCGCCGCGCCCAGCAGGAAGACGCCGCCCGTCCGTCACACGCAGCCCTCGCTAAGGACACCGCCGACGCGTTGAAACCGTACGCAGACACGTACACGGACAACCCGGAACGGCTGCTCACCGGCCTGCCGGGGGAGCACCTCGAGTACGTCCGCCGCGTGGTCGAGCAGGCCACGCACGCGCCCCTCCCGGTACTGCTGCGCCGTGGCTACGTCACCTCCGCGGAAGGGCTCGCGGACCTCGCCCCACAACTCGCAGCCGACACAATCGCCGACCGGTTCGACGATGACACCGCAGGTGCTCTCGCCGGCCGGGTGTTCCAAGCGTTCCGGAACCGACGCTCCGTGCTGCTCTTGAACTACCAGAAGCAGGTGGACGTGTCCGCGCTGCCGTGGTTCACCGCGTTGGAAGGGTGCGGAACTCGAACCGGCCGTGCCCCGTCCGCCGAGCAAGCTGCGCACCTCACCGAACTGGCGCTGCAGCACTTCCCAGGCACCGTCCTGCCGAACTCGTTCCTCCGCGTCCTCGCCGAGCTGTACAAGCAGGCGGACCTGCCCATCCCCGTCACCTACGAACTCGCCGCCGACATCTTCATGGGCGGGTTCTCCGCCGCATTCGTCGAAGCCGGACGCATCGCCGGCGAGTACGTCGAAACAGGTCTCTACGGCCGGTACTACAGCCTCGGTGAAACACCGAAGACGCAGGACCAGTTCAACGACGAAGCGCACCGTCGCGCTGGTGTCACCGCGTTCACCCGGTGGGGATCCGTCGCGGTCGCTGGCAGCATCATCGAACAAGGCCAGGTGCTCACCACCCACAACCTCGCCGCGGTCGTCCACGCCGGCTCCACCATCGACTGGGAAGCAGCAGCCATCGCCGCTTGGCGTCGCACCGTGCTCCCCGAGCTATACGCCGCGCAGCAGCCCCGCAGCCTCCGCCACCGGAAGAACGCCGCATACGCATGGCGGCAGATCCTCTTCTACCTCACCATCGCCGGCCCCGACGCCGTTCCCGGATTCCTCATCGACGCCCACCGCGCAGCGGACGGACACCGCGCCGGCCAGGAAGGGCAAGAACTGCTGGGCGGACTCGAACACGCCCACGACGGGCGCACCGTGGCGAAGCCGTTCTACGGGTGGGTGACCAGCCGAGGCGACGAGTAGCGGCCCGGCTCAGCGCTGAAGCGCTACCACTCGGGAGTGTTCCCGAGGTACTCGCCCGGGCCGACGTTGACGAAAGCTTGCTCCATGTCGTTCCAGTAGGCTTCCGCTTCTGCCCGGTCAGTGTCCGGTAAGCCGGACTTGTAGTCGGCCACGGGGAGGTGCTGGTACTGCCCGCCGCTCGGGGTGATCAAATCGGCTTCACCGCGGGATGCGAAGCGGGTGTAGGCAGTGCCGTCGGTGGTGACGACGCGGGCGCTGAGTCCTGACGTCGTTGTTCTTGGGGTAGTGCTTCTGCATCGTCCTGTTTCCATTGTCGGAAGGCTTATGCGGACCGATACCCGTTTGTGGGCCAGTACGTGGAGGTGAAGTCGGATCGTCGGTTCACTTCGACGGGAAACATCGCCCTGGAGAAAGCGGATGACCACGGCACCTTCGCGCATTGCACTGGGGTGAGGAAGTCGGTGACGATGGACAGAATGCGGTGTTCGTCCACGCGTTGGGCGAGATGTGGAAGTTCGCCGTCTACAACCCGTCGGACATGCTCAAGCAGCTTGACCGGCTGCGGGAGTTCAAGCCACGGGTGGTGCGGTGACGAATCAGGGGTACCAGACATCGTCGGTGCTGCTTTGGGATCCGGAACGTATCCCGTCGGCGCCGTTCGTCATCACTGGCGACGAGCATCTCCCGGACGTGGTCCGGGGGGGTGTGAAGAACGCCCCGCATGCTTCGTGGGCGGCACCTCCGTGAGTCGTTGCTCGCCGCGACGCTGTGGTCACGGTGGCAGGCTGTTGCCGGGAGACGGGGAGGCCGACGTCGGATGACGAGTTGGGTCTGTTCTCTCGGGCTGCTGCGGCTGCGGCTGCGCTCGGGCCGGCGGCCGACTCTCGCGGTGACGCTGCCCTGCGAACCAGCACCAGGTCCGGCCGGGGCTCTCGTCGTTCCGGGCTCCCGTCGTTCCGGGCTCCCGTCGCGCCGCAGGCAGCGGCAGACCCTGGTTCCGTCATCGTGCCGACTGCTCCGTGATCCGAGCGCGGAACGAGCCGGGACCCCCAGTTCGCGGCGATCTGCGCCGTTTCCCTCGCTGACGTCCCCGAGGGCGCATACTGCGGAGACCGGAGATCATGTCGGCGTCGTCGACGCATGCGTTGTGCCTCTCCCACTCAGACAGGTGCCGCCATGGCCACGTCCCCCTTCCTCCGCACGGTGATGACGGGATGTGCCGGGCTCGGCCTCGCCGCGTCACTGGTGCTCCTCTCCACCTCGGGCGCCTCCGCAGCGACCGTGATCGACGGGCCGGTGAACCTCGGTACCGCGGCGACGTACGGCGTCCTCGGGGCGAGCACCGTCACGAACACCGGACCGACGGTGGTGAACGGTGACCTCGGCCTTTCGCCCGGGACGTCGATCACCGGGTTCGGCGAGGCACCGGACGGTGTCGTGAACGGCAGGGTGCACCAGACCGACGCCGCCGCGGCTCAGGCACAGCGGGACACCACCACTGCCTACGGCGTCGCGGCGTCGCTCACCCCGACCCGTACCGGCCTCACCGAGCTGAACGGGCTGTCGCTCTCACCCGGGGTGTACTCGGGCGGGGCGCTGTCGCTCGCGAACACCGGTGCGCTGACCCTCGCCGGCAGCGCGGACTCGGTCTGGGTGTTCCAGGCCGCATCGACCCTGACCATCGGGTCCGGCACCAGGATCACGATCACCGGTGGCGCGAGCTCGTGCAACGTGTTCTGGCAGGTCGGGAGCTCGGCCACGATCGGCACGGGCGCACAGTTCCGGGGCACCGTCCTCGCGCAGGACTCGGTGACCGCGACGACGAGCGCGACGGTGGTCGGACGACTCCTCGCCCGCACCGGCGCGGTCACGCTCGACACGAACACGATCACGGCGTCGTCGGACTGCCCGACCCCGGGGACACCGTCCGAGACGACCGCCCCGACGATCACCTCGGGTGCACCGACGACGGCGACCGCCGGGCAGCCGTACTCGTACACGGTGACCGCGAGCGGCACACCGAAGCCGACCTACACCGCGACCGGGCTGCCCGCGGGCCTGACCCTGAACGGCGCCACCGGCGCGATCACCGGGACCCCGACCACGCCGGGGTCGTCCACGGTGACGATCACCGCGTCGAACGGCACCGCACCGAACGCGACGACGACGGTGACCATCACGGTCCGTCCGGCCGCAGCCACTGCGAGCCCGACGCCGACCGCGCCCACGACGAACCCGACGGCTCCGAACGGGTCGCCGACCACCGTGGCCGTGGGGTCGGCGGACCGGCCCACCGGTGAACTGGCGTTCACGGGCTCCGACCCGACGGTCCCGCTCGGCATCGCGGGTGGCCTGCTGGCGGCCGGGATCGCGCTCACGGTCATCGCACGACGCCGGCGCCTCGCCGGCCGCACGCGCTGACACGGCCGAGCACTGACCCGGCCGAGCACTGACAGGACCGAGCACGACCCGGCCGAGCACCGACCCGGCGGAGCGGTGATCACCACACGGTGATCACCGCCCCCGGAGGCGCTCCAGTCCGGCCCGACAGCGCTCGACGTACTCGTCGTACAGATCCGGTCGGTTGGCGAGCGCCCACCGGGTGACATCGAGCAGGTGCAGCGTCGTCATGGACGCCAGTGTCCGGCGATCGGCGTCCGATGCGAGGCCCGCAGCGACGGCGAACTCGTCGTACTCCTGGCGGGTGATCGACCCGTCGACGAACGCCCACTCGAACACCCGCCGTGCGTCCGTCCAGGGCGTCGGACCGGTCTCGGCCGCTCCCCAGTCGATGAGCACCGGCGGGCGGTCCGGTCCTCGTGAGACGAGGTTCCGGGGTGCGAGGTCGCCGTGCGCCAGCCCGAAGTCGAACCGCTGGGCCGCCAGCCCGTCGAGGAGACCGCGGATCGCCTCGGCCGACCCGTCCGCTCCGTACGCCCCGTCGCGGCGGAGTCGATCGCCCGGTCCGAGCGCCGCGGCGTTGTAGGCCACGTGTGCGGACCACGCCTGGGCGAGGTCTGTCCCGAACCGGGAGAACAGCGACGACGGGGCCTCGTCGAGGGGGACCGTGCCGACGGTGCGGGCGACGGTACCGAGCCAGGTCCACGGGTGCTCGACGGGTCGCGGATCGTGCGGCACGTACTCCGACACCGAGAACGGCACGCCGCGCTCGACGCCGTGCACGAGGGGCGTCGCCACCGGGATCCCGGCGGCGCGTCCTGCCTGGCGGGCGGCCCAGGCCTCGACGGGGAACTCGTCCTCCCGGAGCGGGTCGACGGGGAAGCGCAGGACGACGGCACCGGTACCGGCGTCGTCTCGCGACGCACGGTAGGTGTGGTTGACCGCACCGCCCGGGAGCGGCTCCGCACGGGATGCCGAGGCACCGACCGACCGCAGGACGTCGTCGAACCACGGCAGCCCGACCTGATCACTCGACACGGGTCCATCATGGTCGACCGCCGACGGCCCGCGGTGCACGGCGGGCCCCCGCGGCCCGACGGAGGCTACGCGGTCCGCGCCTCCTCCAGACCGCTGATGATGCTGAGCACGTTCCCCGAGGGGTCCTTGAACCAGGCGATGAGCGGCCCGCCCTGCCGGTTGATGCCGCGCTCGTCCGTCATCCCCTCGTAGTGCTCGAAGGCGACCCCGCGTCCGGCGAGCTCGTCGACCGCGGCCTCGACGTCGGCGACCGGGAGGTTGAGCACGGTGAACGAGGCCGCTTCGTGGGCGTCGCCCTTCGGGTACACGAGCACGGGGCGCCCGCCGCCGACGTGCAGCTCGAGCATGCCGTGGTCCTCGGACGTCTCGAGTCCGAGGACGTCCTCGTAGAACCGGCGCGCCTCGGCGACGTCGCGGACGGAGAACCCGCTGAAGGCGTTCTGGGTGTCGATCATGGTGCACACTCCTCGCGCGGGCAGAGGGGCGGGCCACGTCGGGTTGGCGTCGACCGTACGAGCCCCTCGCGGTGCCCGTCTTCGCCGGTCATGTTCCTCTCATCCCGCCGCGAGCGGAAGGGCGGGACCGGAAGGGCCGCGAGCGGAAGGGCGGCGAGCGGAAGGGCGGTGACCGGAAGGGCGGCGACCGGAACGGTCAGTCGTCGCGCGCCTGTTCGACCTCCCACCGGATCCACGCGTCGAGCTGGGACTTCGCACTCTCCAGGCTCGTGTGGACACCGGCGACGGCGCCCTGGCCGAAGCGGAGCAAGTACCGGGACTCGTACGTCACACTCCCCATCACCGACGAGCCGGCGAGCGCCTGCCAGGTCCACGGATCCACCTCGACCCACCGCAGCGCGGTCTCGGGCGGAGACGTACTGGGGAGGGATGTCATGGGGACTTCCGGTCGGCTTCGGACGATGAGATCGTTCCGGCGGCCGGGGGCTGGGGTCACCTGTCGCAGACGCTAGTCCGGTCCGGCTGGGTACGGACACCACCGCCACGACCCCCGTCAGATCCCGAGCCGCGCGAGCTTCCCGGCCGCTGCCGACCCGGGGGCCGCGTGCAGCACCACGAGCCGGATACCGTCCACGCCGTCGAGCGCGAGACGCTCACGCTCGAGGGTCAGCGGGCCGACCTCCGGGTGGTGCAGCCGGACGGTTCCGCCGTACTGGCCCTGCACGTCGTGGCGGTCCCACAGCATCCGGAACCGGTCGCTCACACGGCTGAGTTCGTCCGCGAGGTCGGACGGTCGCCCGTCGTCGCTCGCCGCGGCGGTGCGACGGAGGTTCCCCACCAGGCACTGCGTCATCTGGTCGTGGTCCGGGTACAGCGCCCGGTCGTCGGCGTCGGTGAGCAGGTCGCGCAACTGGTTGCGCCCCGGCACGAGCCTGGGGGAGAGGCGTCGCGCACCGGCGTTCGCGGCGAGCACGTCGAACGCGGTCGTCTCGATGAACGCCGGCTGGACGAGGCCGTCGAGCAGCCGGAGCGCACCCGCCGGGACCACCGGAGCCGAGACGGCGAGCCCCGCGGACCCAGGAGACCAAGAAGGCCCAGGAGACCCCGCGGACCCAGCGGACCCAGCAGACCCGGCGGACCCGGCAGACCGGGCAGACCGGGCACCGGCCCGACGTCGCGGCTGCTCGACGATCGCCCGCATGTGGTCGAGGTGTTCGTCGTCGAGCCGCAGCACCCGCCCCAGCGCCTCGAGCACCTGCACGGACGGGTTCCGGTCCCGACCGCGCTCGAGGCGGAGGTAGTAGTCGGCGCTGATCCCGGCGAGCATGGCGACCTCCTCGCGACGGAGCCCGGCGACGCGACGACGATCGGTCACCGCCACCCCGGCCTGCTCGGGCGACACGAGGGCGCGCCGTGCCCGCAGGTAGGCGCCGGGTTCGTTGCGCGAGCGGGCGGCCCGCTGCGGGGGTCCTGCCAGGACCTGGTCACGAGGGGGCTCTGGGTCAGCGACGAGATCGTGCATACGGTCTCGAACGGGGTGATCGCCCCGTCCATTTCGCATCCGTCCCGGAGGAACCCCCATGACCGTCTCGCTCATCACCGGCGCCAACAAGGGCATCGGCCTCGAGACCGCCCGCCAGCTCGTCGCGGTCGGCCACGAGGTCTGGATCGGCTCCCGCGACCGCTCCCGCGGCGAGGTCGCCGCCGCGACCATCGGCGCGCGTGCGATGCAGCTCGACGTCACCGACGACGACTCGGTGCGTGCGGCACTCGCGACGATCGCCGCTGCCGGGACGGGACTCGACGTCCTCGTCCACAACGCCGGCGTGCTCACGACGGACCTCGACGGTCCGGCGGCGCTCCGCTCGTTCGACACGAACGCCGTCGGGATCGTCCGCGTCACCGAGGCGGCCCTCCCGCTGCTGCGGGCGTCGGGCTCGGCGAACGTCGTCACGGTGTCGAGCAGCGCGGGGTCCTTCTGGGCGGTCACGAACCCCGACCGTCCCGAGTCGCAGTTGCCGCTCGCCCTCTACGCCGCGTCGAAGGCGGCCGCGACGATGCTCACCGTGCAGTACGCGAAGGCCCACCCGGGGATCCGCTTCAACGCCGTCGAGCCGGGTCCGACCGCGACGGACATGACGGCGGCGTTCGGCATCGGCCGTTCCGTCGCGGAGAGCGCACGGGTCGTCGTCGCGCTGGCGACGACCGGTCCGGACGGACCGACCGGCACGTTCACGGACGAGGAGGGCACGCTGCCCTGGTGACCCGTCGCGGTCCGCAGGGTGGTCGCGGTGGCGGGTCGCGCCTCCAGGCCGCCGTGTGGGTGACCGCCTGGAGGCGCGGCGCACGCCCGCCGGACCGGCCCACCCGCCCAGCTGGTCGCGTTCACCCGCCCAGCTGGTCGCGCCCATCCGCCCAGCTGGTCGCGCTCACCCGCCCAGGTCGCGACGTGCGCCCGCTCAGGCGGTCGTGCCCAGCCGGGCGGTGAGGGTGCCGAGGTGATCGCGTGTCCGGGCCGCTGCGGTGGCGGCGTCGCGGTCGGCGATCGCGTCGACGATGCGGGCGTGCACGTCCTGGTCGGCGTCGGAACCGTACGCCCCGCCGATGCGGAGCAGTTCGACCATCGCCTGACGACTCCGCGGCGTGAAGCCGTCGAACAGTTCGGTGAGGATCGGGTTGTGCGCGGCGCTCACGATCGCCCGGTGCAGGGCGGTGTCCGCGTCGACGTGCTCCTCGACCGTCGCCCGGCGTCCGGCCCGGTGCTCGACCGCACGGCGGAGCGCCCGGAGTTCGGCCGGCGTCCGTCGGGTGGCGGCGAGCGACGAGGCCTCCACCTCGATGGCGATGCGCGCCTCGACCACCGCCGTGATGTCCGCACGCCGGAGGACCTGGTCCCAGTCGTCGGTGACGTCGAGCGCGGTGACGAAGACGCCGGCGCCCTGCCGCGAGGTGAGCACGCCGCGGCCGGCGAGCTGGCTGACCGCCTCACGGATGGTCGACCGACCGACCCCGAGCTGCGGCGCGAGGGTGGTCTCGCCCGGGAGCCGAGCGCCGAGCGCCCACTCGCCGGCACGGATGCGGTCGAGGAGCGCGGCAGCGGCCTGCTCGGCGAGGGGCTCGCGACGGACGGGGGTCATGCGGCCATCATGCCGCACCGGCCGGGACGCGCGCCACGGGTCCGCTACTTGTCTGAGGAGTTGTGCTAGCGTCCTCGCTCATGAGCAACGACGGCATCGCCACGCCCGCTGGTCCCGTTCCCGACCACGCACCCCACTGGAACCGACAGCGGCGGTCGCAGATGCCGTCGCACCGGTACCGCGACGTGACCGCGCGGGTCGATGTCCCGCTCACCGACCGCACCTGGCCGGACCGACACCTCTCCAGCGCCCCGCTCTGGGTGCCGGTCGACCTGCGCGACGGCAACCAGGCGCTCGCGGAGCCGATGGACCCCGCCCGCAAGCGACGGTTCTTCGAGCTGATGGTGCGGATGGGCTACAAGGAGATCGAGGTGGGCTACCCGTCTGCGTCGGAGACCGACCACGCGTTCGTCCGCCTGATCGCGGAGTCCGACCTCGCCCCCGACGACGTCACGATCGTCGTCTTCACCCCGGCGCGGCGCGACCTCATCGAACGGACCGTCGCGTCGATCGCGGGCATCCGGAACCCCGTCGTCATCCACATGTACGCGGCGACCGCGCCGGTCTGGCGGGAGGTCGTGCTCGGCAAGGACCGCGACGGACTCCGGGAGATGGTCCTCAGCGGCGCGCGTGACGTCCTCGAACTCGCCGGGGCGATGGAGAACGTCCGGTTCGAGTTCTCGCCGGAGGTGTTCAACCTGACCGAGCCGGACTTCGTGCTCGACCTGTGCAACGCCGTGACGGAGCTGTGGGACGCCACACCGGAACGGCCCGTGGTCCTCAACCTCCCGGCCACGGTCGAGATCGCGACGCCGAACGTCTACGCCGACCAGATCGAGTACATGCACCGCAACCTCGCGCGGCGCGACGCGGTGATCCTGTCCGTGCACCCGCACAACGACCGGGGGACCGGCATCGCCTGCGCGGAACTCGCGGTGCTCGCCGGGGCGCAGCGCGTCGAGGGGTGCATCTTCGGCAACGGCGAACGGACCGGCAACGTCGACATCGCGACCCTGGCCCTCAACCTGCACGCGCAGGGCGTCGACCCGATGATCGACTTCTCGGACATCGACGCGATCCGGCGGACCGTCGAGGACGCCACCCGCATCGAACTGCACCCGCGCCACCCCTACGTCGGCGACCTCGTGCACACGGCCTTCAGCGGGACGCACCAGGACGCCATCCGGAAGGGCTTCGCCGAGCACCGCGACCGGGCTGCCGCCGAGGGGCGTCCGGAGCGCGAGACCGCCTGGCGCGTGCCCTACCTGCCCGTCGACCCGGCGGACCTCGGCCGGAGCTACGACGCCGTCATCCGCGTCAACTCCCAGTCCGGCAAGGGCGGCATCGCCCACCTGCTGGAAGCAGCGTCCGGGATCGAGCTGCCGCGACGACTCCAGATCGACTTCGCCCGGCGGGTCCAGCAGCACACCGACGGCTCCGGCACCGAGATCGGTGGCCAGGAGCTGCTCGCCCTGTTCGAACGGTGCTACCTGGCACCCGCGGACGCGACGCCCGAGCTCGTGGACCTCGCCGTGGAGCGCCACGACGGCCAGGACACCACGCGGCTGACGATCCGGGTGGACGGCACCGAACGGTCCGGGACCTTCCGCGGTGTCGGACCGGTCGAGGCGGTGACCGAACTCCTCGGCGACCAGGGGATCACCGTCGACGTCGTCTCACTGCACCAGGCCTCACGCACCGCGGGCAGCGGCAGCGGCGCGCTGACCCTCGTCGAGTACCGCGGCGCGGACGGCACCGAGTGGGCCGCCGGCGGGGACCGGTCGGTCCTCACCGCGAGTGTGCTGGCCGTGCTCACCGCCGGCGGCCGGAGCCGCGCCGGCAGCCGTCAGCGGTACCGCTCGACCATCGGGCACGCGAACGGATCCCGCGCCGCGAGCCCGACCTCGTTGAGGTAGCGCACGACGATCGCGTACGAGCGCACCATGGTCGTCTCCGTGTACGGGACGCCCTGCGCCTCGCAGTACCGCCGGACCATCGCGCGTGCAGCCCGGAGGTTCGGTCGTGCCATGCTCGGGAACAGGTGGTGCTCGACCTGGTGGTTGAGGCCGCCCATGAAGAACTCCACCCAGCGGCCGCCACTGATGTCACGGGAGGTCAGCACCTGCCGCGAGAAGAAGTCGACCCGTTGTCCGGGTTCGATGATCGGCATGCCCTTGTGGTTCGGCGCGAAGGCGATGCCCATGCAGAAGCCGAACACCGCGAGCTGCACGCCGAGGAACGCGAACGCCATCCCCACGGGCAGGAACCAGAACACGACGCCCAGGTACAGCACGAACCGGGCGGCGAACACCGACCCCTCGGCCCAGCGGCGCTTCACCGTGCCGCGGCTCGTGTACGTGCGGATCGACTGCCAGTGCAGGTTCACCCCCTCGACGAGGAGCAGCGGGAAGAAGGCGTAGCCCTGCACCCGGACGAGCACGCGCAGGAACCCGGTGCGGCTCGCGGCGTCCTCGGGGCGGAACGAGATCGCGTCGAACGAGATGTCCGGGTCCTTGCCGACGGTGTTCGGGTTCGCGTGGTGCCGGGTGTGCTTGTTCGTCCACCAGGCGTAGCTGACGCCGGTCAGGAAGGTGCCGACGTAGCGCGCGGCGCGGTCGTTCCAGTGGTGGGACGAGAACACCTGCCGGTGGGCGGCCTCGTGCGCGAGGAAGGCGAACTGCGTGAAGATCATGCCGAGCACCCCGGCGACCACCAGTTGCCACCACGAGCCGCCGAGCACCGTGAACGCGCCGACCGTGAGCGCGAGCAGGGCGAACAGGACGGCGATGAGTCCCCAGTACCAGCCGGTGCGGGGCCGGAGGAGCCCGGCGTCACGGACCTGCACCATCAGGGCCGAGTAGGTCGAGGTCGTGTCACTCCGGCCGGAACGCGGTGCGGTCTTCCGGTAGCCGGTCGGCACGATGACGTCGTCGCTCATGGTTGCACGTTACCCGTGCGAGGCGGCGTCGTTCAGGAAATGGTGATCCGACGCGCGATGACACCGCGGGCGACGTCCGCGAGGAGCAGCCGGTTCGCGCGCGCGTGGCGTCGGAGCATGCCGAACGCCTCGTCGGTGTCGACCTGGTGGGTGTGGGCGACGAAGCCCTTCGCCTGCTCGATCACGACACGGCTGTCGAGCGCCCGCTGGAGCTGCAGCTGCGTCGTCGTCGCGTGCTCGAGCGTGCGCTGCTGCAGGATGCTGATCGTCGCCACGTCCGTGAGCGCCTGCGCCGCCACCGCGTCCTGCCGGTTGAGCGCGCCCTCGGTCTCGCGGAACAGGTTGAGCGACCCGAGGGTCGTGTCACGCAGCCGCATCGGGATCGCGTGCACCGACGCGTACCCGGAGGCCGCCGAAGCCGCCGCGAACGCGGGCCACCGCCGGGCCATCTCGTCGGGATCGCGGACGGACACGGTCCGGCCGGTGGTCACGCACGTCACGCACGGCCCCTCGCCGGCGTTCAGCTGCAGGAGCCCCAGGAGCTCCGACCGCTCGCTGGTCGACGCGAGCACCTCGAGCTCCTGGTCGGCGTTCACGAGCAGGATGCCCGCAGCCGCGGCGTCGAAGAGCTCGACCATGCTGTCCACGAGGTGCTGCAGGACCTCGACGACGTCGTAGTCGTCGACGAGGGTGTCCGTCAGCGCGACGAACGTCTCGATGAGTCGGCGTTCCCGTGTCGCTGCCATGGTCCGCCCACCTTAGGCGTCGAACCCGTTCCGAGGGTCCGCGGCGTACAGGTCCCGGATGAGCGCGGCCTCGGCGGCGTGGTGGACGACTTCGTCGACCACGTGCAGGACGAACGACAGCCGGGAGTCCTCGCCGTACGGTCCGGCGACGGCACCGAGCGGCTCGGCCGAGTCGGCCCCGAGCCCGCGCGCCAGCGCGGCGAACCGCGCCGTGGCGTCCGCGACGGTGGCCACCGCCGCGTCCGCGGACGCCGCCGGGGCGAGCGTCGGAGCGTCCGACGGGTCCGCACCGAGCCACTCCCAGTTGCGGCCCTCGCCGAGTGCCTCGGCGATGTGGTCGAGCCGCCAGCAGATGGTCACGAGTGCGTCACCGGCGACCGGTTGCCAGGCCCACTCCGCATCGGTGAGTCCAGCCATGCGGTCCTGGAGGCGCGTGGACGCGTACTCCAGGAGGCCAGCGACGTCCTCGACCGCGTTCACGGCGTGTCCACCGGTCGGTAGACGGCGATCGGGGGCGCCTGGTCGTCACCGTCGTCGTGGCTCTCGCCGCTCGCCAGCCAGGTCCGGCCCTCGTGCTCGATCGTCGTCGGCAGGTCGCCGTGCACGAGGATGCGGACCGCCGGGTCGTCGCCGTCGACCAGGTCCACGCCGTGCGCTTCGGTTCCGCCGGGGTTGTCGTGCACGTAGCTCATGGTCCGATCGAACTCCGACGATCGGGGACACGCCCGGTTCCGGCCGGATCACGCTCGGGCGTGCGGTTGCGGGTAGAGTGTCCACGTACGCGGATGTGGCGCAGTGGTAGCGCATCACCTTGCCAAGGTGAGGGTCGCGAGTTCGAATCTCGTCATCCGCTCAGGTGGTCCGTACGGTTCGGCAGTACGTACGGACAGAAGGCCCCGGTCACGCGACCGGGGCCTTCGTCGTTCGCGGTGCGCGAGGTCGTGGAGGCCCGGCGGGCGCAGGCTTCGGGTACCCGCGCCCACCGAGCGCGCGGGCGGCCGTGCCCACTCGGGGCGCCGGGTGGGTGGCCCGACGTGATCCCCGGATGACCATCCGGAGCCACGGGGGGATCGGACGGGTCCGATCTGGTCGCGTGCGGGAAACCGCAGACTTCCCGCATGATCTCCTCCGACCGTTGCGGCCGGGCCGGAGATCTGCAGGCGCCAGGTGGGTGCGGGTCAGGCCGGTGGTGCGGCCACGGCGCGTGCGCCGGGCATCCCGATCCACCGGCGGTCCGGGGTGTCGACCAGGGTCACGAGCACGGTGTCGCAGTCACGGCACCGGGCGACCGCCCCCATCGGGGTCGAGTACACCCGGGTCACGGCAAGGACACCGAGCGACCCGCAGCCCGAGCAGCGCAGGACCGCCAGGGTCGGGTCCGGGCCGAGGACCTCGGTGAGCGGACCGGCCAGGGCGTTCCCGTCGAGCACGGACATCAGCTGCCTCCGAAGCGTTCGGCGCGGACGTCGGTGGTGTCGTGCCCGAGCTCGCCGAGCCACCGCAGGACCTGTTCGACGAACGGCGTCGACCCGCACACGTACACCAGGGCCCCGGCGTCCGGCGGGAACACCGCGGCGGCGAGCGTCTCCCGGGTGAGGCGTCCCGCCGGCACCGACGATCCGGCCGGAGCGGTCCGGCTGTACACGTGCGTGACCTCGACCCCGGCGGCCTCGGCGCGGGCGAGCTCCGGGCGGAAGAAGACGTCCGCAGGGGTGCGGACGGCGTAGAGCAGGCGGAACGGGGTGGCGTCACCGGCTTCGGCGTGCGCGCCGGCGATCGCGGCGAGCGGCACGATGCCCGATCCACCGGCGATGAGCTGCACCGGACGCTCGGCGGCGCCGGGGTGCCAGACGAACCAGCCGCCGAGGGGTCCGTGCACCTCGAGGGCGTCGCCGACCTCGACCGCGTCGACGAGGAACGGTGAGACCTCACCACCCACCGCGCGATCGACGGCGAGCAGGACCGAGGTGCCGTCGCCGGACGAGGCGATCGAGTACGACCGCGACGCCTGGTAGCCGTCCTCGGCCGTGAGCCGCAGGTCGAGGTGCTGCCCGGGGTCGTTGCCCGGCCAGGTCGGGACGTCGAGGACGATCCGGCGCGCCTCCGGGGTCTCCGGCGCGACGGAGGCGACCGTCGCGGCGTGCCAGGCCGGCCGCCTGCGGGACGGAGCCGGTGCGGACGGGGTGATCCGTGCCTCCAGGCCGGTGTGGGGGAGGCTCACCAGTACCGCTCTTCCTTCCACGGGTCGCCGTGCAGGTTGTAGCCCGCGTTCTCCCAGAAGCCGGGCTCGTCGTCGGACTGCATGACGATGCCGCGCACCCACTTGGCGCTCTTCCAGAAGTACAGGTGGGGGACCAGCAGCCGGGCCGGGCCGCCGTGCTCGGGGGTGAGGGGTTCGCCGTCGGCCTCGAACGCGATCCAGGACTTCCCGTCGAGCAGCTCGTCGAGGGGCACGTTCGTCGTGTAGCCGCCGTAGCTGTGCACCATGCAGTAGTCGAGCGAGGTCTCGACGTCCTCGAACAGGCGGTCCAGGGGGACGCCGCGCCACGGCATGTCGAGCTTCGTCCAGTGGGTGACGCAGTGGATGTCGACGGTGACGTCCTCGACCCCGAGGGCGTGCACCTCGTCCCACGTCCACTGGTGGAGCCCCGACTCGGTGCGGATCGAGAACGCCCAGTCGGTGGGCTCGATCTCGGGCGTCGCACCGGCGGACAGCACCGGCCAGTCGCGCACGAGCGTCTGCCCCGGTGGGATGCGGGCGTCGTCGCGGTCGTCGCGGCGGCCGCCGAACCCTCGGGTGAACGTGGCCATCGGTGCTCCTTCGGGCCGGGCGGCCGGACTGGTGCCGGCCGTGACGCCGGGCGGGGTGCCCGGGCCGCGGCTTCGGGCGGGGTGCCCGGGCCGCGGTGCCGGGCGGGGTGCCCGGGCCGTGGTCCGATCATGCCGTGCCCGCCCGGTGCCTCGAGCGCTCGCGATGTAACGGGTTGGTAAACGTTGGCGCGGGTCGCCGGAGCCGACGGATCGGGAGCGGGCCGCGGATCGGCCTGCCCTGACGGGTGCGTGAGGTCCGTCACCGGACTTGGGACCGGAGCAGAAGCCCTCTATCGTTCACCGGAACGATTACAGGAGGGGTCACCCCGAATGCAACCCATCGTCCCCGAACCCCGGAACGCCCGCGGCCCGAGCCGCCGAGCGCTCCTCACCGGCGCCGCCGGACTCGCCGGCCTCGGCCTGCTCACCCTGACCGGGTGCAGCTCCGGCGCGTCCGCCGGCACCACGTCCCTGCCCGAGGCGGCGGCCACCGGCGTGGCCCGCCGCGGCGGTCGGCTCCGCATCGCTCGACCGGCTGCCTCGGCTGCCGAGACGCTCGACTCCGCCAGCTCGCTGTCCGCCTACGAGTACCTCGGCGCGCTCTACAACCGGCTCGTGAAGCTCGACGAGCAGGGGAAGACGGTCCCCGATCTGGCCGAGGAGTGGTCCGCGAACGACGACGGCACCGAGTGGACGTTCCACCTCCGTCGTGGGGTGCGGTTCCACGACGGCTCCCGGTTCACGGCCGACGACGCGATCGCGAGCATCCGGCACATCCTCGACGAGAAGACCGGCAGCCCCCAGGCCGGCGTCCTCGGCGAGGTCATGGACGCGCAGTCGATGACCGCGGCGGATCCGTACACGCTGCGGTTCGCCCTGACGAAGCCGAACGCCGAGTTCCCGTCGCTCCTCACCGCGTACCAGTGCTACATCGTGCCCGCCGGGGCGATCGCCGACATCGGCCGGACCGGCATCGGCACCGGCCCGTTCAAGCTCTCGTCCTTCACCCCCGCCGGGGCCGGCAGCGTTGAGGCGTTCGACGACCACTTCGCCGGTCGCCCCGTGCTCGACGGCATCGACTTCTACTCGGTCCAGGACACCACGGCCCGCGTGAACGCCCTGCTCGCCGGGCAGATCGACCTCATCTCGCAGACGAACCTCGACTTCGCCACGGCGCGGGTCGTCGCGGCGTCGGACCGCGCCACCATCGCCCGCTCGAAGAACGCGCAGTGGTACACGATCCCGATGCTCGCGACGTCGGAGGAGTTCCGCGACCCCCGCGTCCGGCAGGCCATGAAGCTGGCGTACGACCCACGGACGATCGTCGACACCGCCCTGCAGGGGACCGGGTCGGCCGGGTGGGACAACCCCGTGCCGCCGCAGCTCGCGGCCTTCGTCGACGACCGCCGCGAACACGACCCGGACAAGGCGAAGGCGCTCCTCAAGGCCGCCGGGCGCGAGGACTTCCGCACCGCGATCTACACGTCGTCGTACGAGTCGGTGTTCACCCCGATGGCCGTCGCCTACCGCGACGCCGTCGCCGACGCGGGGATCCGGCTGACGGTGAAGAACGCGAGCTCCGACTCGTACTACACGCAGATCTGGATGCAGAAGCCGCTCATGGTGAGCTACTGGTTCACCGGCCGTCCCATCGATCAGCTCCTCAACCAGATCTTCCGATCCGGCTCGTCGTACAACGAGAGCGCCTGGTCGAACGAGACCTTCGACGGGCTGCTCGACGACGCACGGGCCGAGATGGACGGCGCGAAACGCCTGACGCTGTACCAGGACGCGCAGCGGCTCATCGTCGAGGACGGCGCCGACATGACCCCGATGTTCGGGGACCGGCTCGTCGGGCTCTCCCGCGACGTCGTGAACTACTCGGAGTTCGGCTTCGAGTTCGACTACCTCCGGATCGGACTCCGCCGATGAACGTCCTCGTCCCCGTCCTCCGCCGCGTCGGCATCGCCGTCCTCACGGTGGTGCTCGCCTCGCTGTTCGTGTTCCTCGCCGTGCAGGCCCTGCCCGGCGACGTCGCGCAGCAGCTCCTCGGCCAGAACGCCACGCCCGACGCCGTGAAGCAGCTCCGGGAGTCGCTCGGGCTCGACCAGAACGTGTGGCTCCGCTACCTGCAGTGGCTCGGCGGCGCCGTGCACGGCGACTTCGGCACCTCGCTCGTCAGCGGGGAGCCGGTCGGCCCGACGCTCTTCACCGCGTTCCGGAACAGCATGCTCATCGCCGTCCCCGCGATGGTCGTCGGCGTGACGGTGTCGCTCACCCTCGGCGTCATCGCCGGCGTCCGCCGCGGCCGTGCGTCCGACCGGGTGATCTCGATCGTCAGCCTCGTCGTGATGAGCGTGCCGGAGTTCATGGTCGCGACCGTGCTCGTGCTGCTCTTCGCGATCGGCCTGCCGCTGTTCCCCGCCGTCGTCCTGCGGGGGAGCGACGCCACCGTCGCGGAGCTCCTGCCGACGATCTGGCTGCCCATCATCGTGCTGACGCTCGCCATGGCCGCCTACATCGTCCGCACCGCACGGTCCTCGACGATCGACGTGATGGCGTCGGAGTTCGTCACCACCGCGGAGCTGAAGGGCCTGACGATGCGCCGGGTGGTGTGGAAGCACGCGGTGCCGAGCGCCCTGCTGCCGACGCTCAACGTCGTCGCGCTCAACGTCGCCTGGCTGCTCGGCGGCGTGGTCGTCGTCGAGAACGTCTTCAACTACCCGGGGATGGGCAAGCTCATGCTCGAGTCGGTCTTCAACCGCGACCTCCCCACCATCGAGGCCATCGCGCTCCTCAGTGCCGTCGTCTACGTCGTGTGCAACCTGGCGGCCGACCTCGTCGCGCTCGCGCTCGACCCGAAGCTCCGCACCCGGCAGCGTCGCACGCGGGCCCCGGGACGCACACCGCGCACCCGCGCCGCCGGGACCGCGACCGCCCCGACCCGGAAGGCCCGCGCATGACCGCCGTCGCCCCACGCTCACGGAACGTCGTCGGCGCCGCCGTCGCACCGCTCCGGAGCTCCACCGCCCTGAGCATCGGGCTCGGCCTCATCGCCCTGCACCTGGTCCTCGCGGTGCTCGCCCCGGTGATCGCCGGCCACGACCCCGTCGCGACGAACGCCACCGACGTCCTCGCCGGACCGACGTGGACGCACTGGCTCGGCACCGACCAGTACGGCCGCGACATCCTGTCCCGGACCCTCAACGGCGGCCGGTACGCCCTGCTCGTGACCTTCCTCGCGACCACCATCGCGGTCGCCGTCGGAACGGTCCTCGGGTGCATCACGGCGTACGCCGACAACTGGTTCGACGAGGTCGTCATGCGCGTCGTCGACGCCCTGCTCAGCGTACCGTCGATCCTCGCCCTGCTCGTCGTCGTGACCGTGTTCGACGCCGGCCTCTGGGTGATCGTCCTCGCCGTCACGATCGTCTACGCCCCCGCGGTGACCCGGGTCTTCCGCGGTGCCGCCCGGAGCGTGATCACCCAGGACTACGTCACCGCGGCGCGTGCCCGGGGCGAGCGCGGCCTGTCGATCGTGTTCCGCGAGATCCTGCCGAACGTGCTCGACGTCGTCCTCGTCGAGTACGCGATGCGGGCGTCGTGGATCGTGCTGCTCGTCGCCTCGCTGTCGTTCCTCGGCTTCGGCGCGAACCCGCCGACGCCGGACTGGGGCCTGATGGTGCAGGAGAACCGCACCGCCCTGACCGTCGTGCCGCTCGGGACGCTCGCGCCGATCGTGGCGCTCGCGACCCTCGTCGTCGGTCTCAACCTGGCCGCGGACGGCCTGTCCAAGTCGCTCGGCGTCGACCGGGCCAAGCAGGGAGTCTCCGCATGAGCACCGTCCAGGTCGACGACCTCGCCATCTCGTACGCCGCCGGTCGCCGCTCGGTCCCCGTCGTCCGCGGCGTGTCCTTCGCCATCGACGCCGGCCGGACCCTCGGCCTCGTCGGGGAGTCCGGCAGCGGCAAGTCCACCGTGGCCCGCACGCTCCTCGCGCACCTGCGCGCCGGCTCCACCATCGAACGCGGCTCGGTCCGCGTCGACGGCACCGACGTCTTCGCGCTCTCGCCGGCCGGTCGCCGCGCCCTCCGCGGGGGCACCGCCTCCGTGGTCGCGCAGAACGCCGGGCAGGCGCTGACGCCCTCGATGCGGGTCGGCGAGCAGATCCGCGAGGCCCTCCGCGCCCACGGTGAACCCGACGGACCCGACCGGGTGGCCGAACTCGTCCGGCTCGTCCGGCTGCCCGACCCCGAGGCGATCGTGCGCCGGTACCCGCACCAGCTCTCCGGCGGACAGCAGCAGCGCATCGCGATCGCGATGGCCGTGGCTGCACGCCCGCGCGTGCTCGTCCTCGACGAGCCCACCACCGCGCTCGACGTCGTCACGCAGGCGGCCGTCCTCGACCTCATCGCCGACCTCGGCCGCGAGCTCGAGATGGCCGTGCTCCTCGTCAGCCACGACCTCGGCGTGGTGTCCGCGATGGCCGACGAGATCGCGGTCATGCGCGACGGCGCGGTCGTCGAGCACGCCGCCACGGCGGCGCTCTTCGCCGCCCCGCAGCACGAGTACACGCGTGCGCTGCTGGCCGCGGTGCCGGACGGACGACGGCATGGAGGCCCGGATCACCGGTCCGAGACGGTGACCGTCTCCGAGACGCTCGCCTCCAGATCGACCGGCACCGCGCCTCCCGTCCCGCACCTCCGTCCCGTGGTGACCGCCCAGGACCTGGTGATCCGCTACGGACGCGGGCTGCCGGCCGCCGTCGACGGCGTCTCCTTCACGATCGCGCCGCGCGAGACGCTCGCCGTCGTCGGCGAGTCGGGCAGCGGCAAGTCGACGCTCGCGACGGCCCTGGCCGGCCTGGTGACGGCGGAGTCGGGCACGTTCACGTTCGACGACGGCACCACGAGCGGCGACCTGCGCGAGCCGATCGGGGCGCGTTCGCCCGACCTCCGTCGTGCGGTGCAGCTGGTGTTCCAGAACGCGGACACGTCGCTGAACCCACGCCGCACGGTCGGTGCGGCGATCGCGCGGCCGCTCAAGCTCTTCACCGGCAGCACGTCGCGCGAGCGCGTCGACGAGCTCCTCACCCAGGTCGGCCTCGGCCCGGAGTTCGCGGGTCGGCTGCCGGCACAGCTCTCCGGCGGGCAGCGGCAGCGCGTCGGCATCGCCCGGGCCCTGGCCGCGGAGCCCCGCCTGGTCGTCGCCGACGAGATCACCACGGCGCTCGACGTGCAGGTGCAGGCCGGCATCCTGTCGCTCCTCGCCTCGCTGCAGCGGGAGCGCGGGCTGAGCTGCCTGTTCATCAGCCACGACCTCGCCGTGGTCCGTGGCGTCGCCGACCGCGTCGCCGTGATGACCGGCGGGCGGATCGTCGAGATCGGCCCGACGGAACGCGTCTTCGGCGGGCCGAACCACCCGTACACGTCGACGCTGCTCGCCGCGACGCTCGAACCCGGCAGCACCGTGCTGCCCGACGTCGGCGACGGCGTCCCGCGCTGGCGGCACGCCGAGGGCTGGACCGACCGCGGCGACGGACACCACACCCGGAACTGGGAGGACGCATGAGTTCGGACCGCCTGACGGGGATCGGACCCACCGATTCGCTGCCTGCCGGTGTGCACGTCCGCGACGAGTGGATCCCGATGCCCGACGGCGTCCGGCTGCACACCCGGATCTGGTCGCCCGTGACGGCGTCCCCGACCGCGCCCGTCCCCGTCCTGCTCGAGTACCTGCCGTACCGGCTCGACGACTGGACGGCGCCACGCGACTCCGAACGGCATCCCTGGTACGCCGCGCACGGGTACGCCTCGGTCCGGGTGGACATCCGCGGGACCGGGTCCTCGGACGGGTCCTTCGACGACGAGTACAGCGAGCAGGAACTCCGCGACGGCGAGGCCGTGATCGCCTGGCTGGCGGCGCAGGAGTGGTCGACCGGGAACGTCGGGATGTTCGGCATCTCGTGGGGCGGCTTCAACGCGCTGCAGCTCGCGGCGCGGGCCCCGGCGGCACTCAAGGCCATCGTCACGGTGTGCTCCACCGACGACCGGTACGACAACGACGTGCACTACGTCGGCGGCGCGGTCCTCGGGATCGACATGGCGGCGTGGGGCGCGACGATGTTCGCGTTCAACTCGCGGCCACCGCGGCCCGAGGTCGTCGGGCCGGCGTGGGTGTCGCAGTGGCGCTCCCGCCTGGAGTCGAACCGCCCGATGACCCCCGTGTGGCTGTCGCACCAGGAGCGCGACGACTACTGGCGGCACGGCAGCGCCGCCGAGGACTCCGAGAACATCAGCGCGGCGGTGCTCGCCGTCGGCGGGTGGGCCGACCCCTACCGCGACGCCGTGCTCCGGCTCGTCTCCAACGTGCCGGCACCCGTCAAGGGCATCGTCGGGCCGTGGTCGCACCAGTACCCGGACCGCGGGCTCGCCCCGGGGCCGTCGATCGGGTTCCTGCAGGAGACGCTGCGGTGGTGGGACCGGTGGCTGCGCGGCGAGGACACCGGCGTGGAGCGTGAACCGGCGCTCCGGGCCTGGATCAACGAGGGCGAGCCGCCCGCCACCCACTACGAGTCGCGCCGGGGTCGGTGGGTCGGTGCCGAGGCGTGGCCGTCGACCGCCACCGCCGATCGCACGCTCGCACTGGACACGCTCCGGGGTGGGGCGGACGGGAACGTCGTCGTCCGGTCGCCGCAGCACACCGGTGCCGACGCCGGACGCTTCTTCCCGTTCGGCAACGCCACCGACCTGCCGCCGGACCAGCGGGCGGAGGACGGGCGGTCGGTGTGCTTCGACCTGCCGGTCGACGGGGCGCTGGACGTGCTCGGCAACGTGCTCGTGCGGCTCGCCGTGACGAGCGACCAGCCCCGGGCCACCGTCACCGTGCGGCTCTGCGACGTCGCACCCGACGGGTCCTCGACCCTCGTCACCCGGGGTGTGCTGAACGCCGCGAAGCGCGACGGGATGGACCGGAACGACCCGCTCGAGCCCGGGGTCCCCACCGTGCTGTCGGTCCGGCTCGTCTCGACCGGTCACCGGTTCGCCGCCGGACACCGGCTGCGCATCGCCGTGTCGTCGTCGTACTGGCCGTGGGTCTGGCCGCACGGCACCGCGGCGACGGTGACGATCGACCCTGCCGCGTCGTCGGTCTCCCTACCCGTGTGGACCCGTGACACCGACGACGGCGTGCGCTTCGACGAGCCGGAACGGTCCACGCCGCTGGCCGTCGAGCGCGTGGCCCCGGCCGAGGTGCTCCCGCAGCGGACCGTCACGCACGACGTCGAGACGGGGGAGTGGACGCTCGACGTCGACCCCGGGTACGGCGGCGGACGGGTGTACCCGGACGGGCTCGTGTTCACCGAGGACGCCCGCGAGACCTACCGCATCCGGCAGGACGACCCGACCTCCGCGCGGGCGTCGTCGCGCTGGTCGATCGGCCTCGAGCAGCCCTCGTGGCGTGCCCGGGTCGAGACCGAGTCCGAGGTCACCGCCGACGCCGAGACCTTCCACCTCGTGAACACCGTGCGTGCCTGGGCACGCGACGGCGGACCGGAGACGCCGGAGACCCTCGTCGCCGAGCACACCTTCGTCGACGACGTGCCGAGGACCTCGGCGTGAGCGGTCGCGGCGCAGCCGGGGCCGGGCCGACGGCCGGTGCGAGCCGTGTCCGGCAGCGTCCGGAGGTCCGGCGCGCGATGATCGTCGACGCCGCCCGTGCCGTCATCGTCCGGCAGGGCGTCGGGGCGACCGGCCTCCGGGACATCGCCGCGGCGGCGGACGTCTCCGTCGGCACGGTGACGTACCACTTCGGCAGCGTCGCGGAGATCCTCAACGAGGTCGTGGTCCTCGAGACCGAACGCTTCTACGGGGCGATCGTCGCCACCGTCGACGCCGAGCCCGACCCCGTCGCGGCGCTCCGGATGCTCGTCGCCCCGCTCTTCGGCGACACCGAACAGGTCCGGCAGCACTGGCGGATCTGGTCGGACTACTGGACCGCGGTGGTGCGACGGCCGGAGGTCGCCGCCGAGTACGCCGAGCGGATCCGAGTCTGGGAGGCCTGCCTCGTCCGGGTGGTCCGGCGCGGCACGGCATCCGGCGAGTTCACGCCGGCGGAGCCCCCCGAGGTCGTGGCGCTCAAGCTCGCGGCGTACAGCGACGGTGTGGCGACGCAGATCGCGCAGGGTGTGCCCGCGCTGACGAACACCGTCGCGCTGACCTGGATGTGGACGTTCCTCGCGCACGAACTCGGTGTGCCGGCTGCGCGTATCGGGGGAACGGGCCCCGACCCCTTGTGATGAGGTAAGGCTTCCCTTACCGTTGCCGTATGGCACGGACCCGGCGACAGCCCAGCGAACGCATCCTCCTCGCCGGCGGCGTCGACGACCTGCCGGAGATCTCCCGCATGCTCGAGGACCTCCCCGCGAACGCGTACGGCCAGGTCTTCGTCGAGGTCGCCCTGCAGGAGCAGGTCCGTTCGCTGCCCGCACCACCGCGAGTGACCGTCAGCTGGCTCGTCCGCAGCGCTCGTGCATCAGTCGTCGCGCCGCTGGTCTTCGCCGACCACGGTGAAGCACTCGCCGCCGCCGTCACCGGCTGGGCCTCCGAGTGGTGCGTCGCCGACTGTGAGCCGCGCACGACCGTGTGGATCGGGCTCGCCGAGAACCCCTGGGTCGAGCGTGCGCGGTCCATCGTGCAGATCGAGCTCTCGGGCGCGGGCTTCGACACCCTCGTCGGCTGAACTCCGGACGCGCTGGGCTGGGTAAGGTCAGCCTCTGCTTCCTTGCGGCATACAAAAGAACCGGGCACTGTTGTCACCATCGGTTGCACTCCGCAGGCCAGGACAGGTCAGGCGGATCGGTGTAGCCACGAGGTAGGAGGAAGCACATGACCACGCAGAGCACCACCACCCAGGGCACCACCACCGAGGGCACCACCACGCAGGGCTCGACGCAGTCCGGCACCACGACCACCACGTCGCCGTTCTCGACGACGCCGGAGCTCGCGGCCGGGGTGGCGCAGTTCCTCGCCCCCGTCGTCATCGACCTCGAGGCGCTCGTCGTCAACGGCAAGCAGGCGCACTGGCACGTCCGCGGCCGCAACTTCGTCGGCGTGCACGAACTCCTCGACACCATCGTCGAGCACGCCCAGGACTGGGCCGACCTCGCCGCGGAGCGCATCGTCGCCCTCGGCCTGCCGGTCGACTCGCGCGTCGCCACCGTCGCGGCGAACACCACCATCCCGCCGCTGTCCGAGGGCTTCCAGAACTCCGACGTCACCATCACCGAGGTGATCGCCGAGATCGACGCCGCGCTCCTGCAGGTCCGACGCGCCGTCGAGGGTCTCGACGAGGTCGACCTCAACAGTCAGGACGTCGTCATCGAGATCGAGCGCGGTCTCACCAAGGACCGCTGGTTCCTGCAGGCGCACCTCGCCGCCTGAGACGCGACCACACCTCGACGGGAGGCGCGGTGCCAGCCGGCACCGCGCCTCCCGTCTGTCTGCCGGCCGTCCGTCCGTCCGTCCGCGGTCGAAACATGGACACGCATCTTGCGACACCGCACTCGTCGATCGACGCGTGGATCGTCGGAGCATGCGCACGCACGTGATGCGTGTGCATCTTGCGACACCGCACTCGTCGATCGACCCGTGGATCGTCGGAGCATGCGCACGCACCTGATGCGTGTGCATCGCGCGACAGCCCCGCTGACGCCCGCTCGCACCACGTTCACCTGACCGACGCCACCGGTTCACCAGCCTGTACCCCCGCACAGCCATCCTCGGATGGCACCCGTTCGGGGGCACAGACGAGGGGAACCACGTAATGCAGCACACTCCCAAGCGCCGCCGTGCAGCGCTCGCACTCGGCGCCGCGCTCATCGCCGGCGCCATCGCACTGCCGGGAGCCGCCGCGGCCGTCGGGCAGCTCGCGCTGCACCAGCACGGCGGCGCGCAGCGTGCGGCCGGCGACCAGACGCAGGCCGTCCGCAAGGCGATCAAGAACGCCAACGCGAAGAACGTCATCCTGCTCATCGGCGACGGGATGGGCGACTCCGAGATCACCATCGCGCGGAACTACCAGTACGGGGCCGAGGGACGGCTGCCGGGCCTCGACGCCCTGCCGCTGACCGGCTCGTACACGACGTACTCGCTCTACAAGGACGGCACGAACAAGGGCAAGCCGGACTTCGTCACCGACTCCGCGGCATCGGGCAGCGCCTGGGCGACCGGCACGAAGACGTACGACGGCGCGATCTCGGTCGACATCGACGGCAAGCCCCAGCAGACGCTCCTCGAGCTGGCGAAGGCGAACGGCCTCCGCACCGGCGACGTCTCGACGGCCGAGATCCAGGACGCCACCCCGGCTGTGCAGGTCGCGCACGTCGGCTCCCGCTCCTGCTACGGCCCGGACACCGCCGCGTGCGGCACCGACGCGCTGCAGAACGGCGGTCTCGGCTCGATCAGCGAGCAGCTGCTCGACGCCCGACCGGACGTCACCCTCGGCGGCGGCTCGGCGAGCTTCCAGCAGACCGCCAAGGCCGGCCAGTGGCAGGGCGACACGCTCTTCGACCAGGCCTCGCAGCGCGGGTACCAGGTCGTGTCCGACGCGGCCGGCCTCGAGGACGTCCGCAAGGCCGACCAGCGGCAGCCGCTCCTCGGGCTCTTCACGCCGGGGAACTTCCCGACCCGGTACGCGCCCACCACCGCGACCGTGGGCGGAGCCGACCAGGCACCCGTGACCTGCACGCCGAACCCGGCGCGGCTCGACACCGGGCTCTCGCTGGCCTCGCTGACGAACAAGTCGATCAACCTGCTCGACCGCGGCAAGAACGGCAAGAACGGCGAGAACAGCAAGAACGGCGGGAACAGCAAGAACGGGAAGAACGGCAAGGGCTTCTTCCTCCAGGTCGAGGGCGCGAGCATCGACAAGCAGGACCACGCCGCCGACGCCTGCGGGCAGATCGGTGAGACGATCGACTTCGACGAGGCCGTGCAGTCCGCACTCGCGTTCGCGAAGCAGGACGGCAACACGCTCGTCATCGCGACCGCCGACCACGCCCACTCGAGCCAGATCGTCGACAACACGCCGCCGGCCTCGCTCTCCACGGCACTCCTCACGGCCGACGGCACCACGATGAAGGTCTCGTACGGCACCGCCGCCGCCGGCGCCTCGCAGCAGCACACCGGCACCCAGGTGCGGATCGCCGGGTACGGTCCCGGCGCCGCGAACGTCGTCGGCCTGACCGACCAGACGGACACCTTCTCCACGATGTCCGAGGCACTGCGCCTCGGCGGCGACCTCGCCGCGCTGAGCCGCGGCGCCCGCGTCGACCTGTCGGTCGGGGCCCCGCGTCCGGGGCAGCGGGTGACCCTGACCGGGTCGGAGTTCGCCGGTGACCGTCAGGTCCGGGTCACGGTGGGTTCGACCGACCTCGGCACGGTGGACGTCATCGACGGCACGGCATCGGTGCGGTGGAAGGCCGTCGCCGGCAAGGCCACGGTGACCTTCACGGGTGTGCAGTCCGGCAAGCAGGCGGCGAAGCAGGTCCGGGTCCGCTAGTCCCGACCGCTCGCACCGGCCTGGTCGCCCCGCCTCAGGAGGGGGTGACCAGGCCGGTCTCGTACGCCAGCACCACGGCGTGCACGCGGTCCCGCAGCTGCAACTTCGCGAGGACCCGCCCGACGTGCGTCTTCACGGTCTGCTCCGCGATGAAGAGCTCCGCGGCGATCTCGCCGTTCGACCGCCCCCGCGCCATGAGCAGGAACACGTCGCGCTCCCGGTCGGTGAGCACGTCGATGACCTCGGTGCGCGGGGCGGCGGGCGGCGGTCCGGCCACGAACGCCTCGACGAGGTGCCGGGTCACCCGCGGCGCGAGCAGCGAGTCGCCCTCCGCGACGGTCCGGACGGCCTGCACGAGTTCCGCCGCGCTGGCGTCCTTGAGCAGGAACCCGCTCGCCCCGGCCCGCAGCGCGTCGAACACGTAGTCGTCGATGTCGAAGGTCGTCAGCATCACGACGCGCACGGGCCGTTCCGCGGGTGCTGCGGTGATCCGTCGGGTCGCCTCGATCCCGTCGAGCTCCGGCATCCGCACGTCCATCAGGATCACGTCCGGCTGCAGACGGATCGCCATGGCGACCGCGTCGGCTCCGTTCACGGCCTCACCCACGACCTCGACGTCGTCCTGGGCCTGGAGGATCGCCCGCAGTCCCATGCGGAACATCTGCTGGTCGTCGACCACCATCACACGCGTCATCGAGTTCCTCCGTCGGCCGCCGGTCCGCGGGTGGCCGTGGTCGGCCGGGTGGGTCCGGCCGGGTGGGTGGGCAGGTGGACGTCGACGTGGAAGCCGCCGTCCGGGTCCGGTCCGTGGTCGATCGTGCCGCCGAGGGCGGTCACCCGCTCGCGCATCCCCGCGAGGCCGAACCCACCGTCGTCCGGGGGAGCGGCAGGCACGGTGCCGGCGGAGGGTGCGTGGTTGGTGACCTCGACCCGGAGCGCCGAGCCGTGCCTCCCGACCGTCACGACGGTGGACGCGCCGGGCGCGTGCCGGGCGACGTTGCCGAGCGCTTCCTGGACGACCCGGTAGACGGTGAGCTGCGTGAGCCGGTCGACGCCGTCGTCCGTGCTGTGGTCGTCGGTGCCCACGTCGACCCCGAGGCGGAGTTCGACCGGGATCCCGGCGGCGCGCGTGGCCTGCACCAGGGCGGGGAGGTCGGCGAGGTGCGGCTGCGGTGCCCGCTCCGCGCCGGCGTCGCCGCGGAGGGTCCCGAGCAGCTGGCGCATCTCGCGGAGCGCGGTGCGCGACGTCTCGGCGATCGCGGCGAACTCGGCACGGGCCGCCGGCGGCAGGTCGGTGACCCGGTACGGCGCGGACTCGGCCTGCATGTGCACGACGGACATGCTGTGGGCGACGACGTCGTGGAGCTCGCGGGCGATCCGGGAGCGTTCCTCCACGGTGCGGCGACGGGCCTGCTCGAGTTCGGCGTCGCGGCGGGCGGCGGTGAGTTCCTCGCGGATGGAGCGGCGCTGCCCGATGACGATCGCGGCGGCGGCGAGGACGAGGGTGTTGCCGGCGGTGACCACGAAGCTCGTCGCCCAGACCTCCGCCGGCGCCCATCGATCCGGCGTCACGGCGACCAGGGCGAGGACGATGACGGCGGCCGCCGCCCAGACCGTCGCGGTGAGTCGCCAGGTGGTGCGGACGCCGAGGACGACGAGCAGCACGCTCAGGCCGATGATCTCCGTGACGGGGACGGGCCAGGTACCGACCGTGCTCGGCGCCGTGAGCAGCCCGAGGGCGGCGAGCCCGGCGAGGTGGGCGACGGCGGCGGTCCGCGGGACGAGCGGGGCGAGCCCGACGCTCAGGGCGAGCACCGCGGACACGAGCATGGCGAGCGGCACCGGGACCCCGTAGAACACGGCGGTGACGGGGGCCGCGACGGCGAAGAGCGACACCGCGACGGCGACGAGCCCGATCCGGACGGCGAGGAGCACCCAGGAGGGCCGGGGTGGCCGCGGTGGCCGCGGTGCTCGGCGCTGCCGCAGTGCTCGCGGTCCCCGGGGGAGCCGGGGTCGCCACGATCGCCGGGGCTGCTTCGGCGCTGTGGTCACGGTCGGGCGATCTCTCCGGTGCGGGTGGTGCGGGGTGCGGGGCCGGCGGCGGCGAGGGCCGGTTCCGGCAGCGTGTCGGCCGGGGCAGGCGCGGCAACCGCTTCGGCTGCTGCGGCGGCCGCGCGCGCGTCCCGCCTCCTGGTGATGCTACCCAGGACCCGGTCGACCGCGATCCCGAGCCCGGCCGCGACCACCATCGACACGAGCGCGGCGACGATCGGCTCGTGCAACACGCTCGACGCGGCGAGGGCGATGCCGATCGACGTCGCCGACCAGGCCAGCCCGGCGATCGTGCTGATCGCGAGGAACCGCCGGTAGGGCAGGCGGGTCGCACCGGCCGTCATGTTCACCGCGACGCGGCCGACCGGGATGTACCGGCCGATGAGGATGAGGCTCGCGGACCGGCGGCGCATCTGCCGTTCGGCGAACGCGAACGCCGCGGCGATCCGGGGCCGCTTCGAGTGCGCCAGCCGGGTGAGACCGAACCGGCGTCCGATCCAGTACGCGACCGAGTCGCCCGCGATCGCGCCGAGGGCGGCGGCGACGAGGACACCGGCGAGCACCGGCTGACCGGACGTCGCGGCGATCGCGGCGATGGCCACCAGGGCGGACTCGCTCGGGACCGGCGGGAAGAACCCGTCGACGAAGCACAGGGCGAAGAGGACGAGGAAGACGAGCGGGCTCGCGGCCAGCTCGACGACGAGCGGGGTGATCTGGTCGAACACGGGTGGCTCCCTCCGCCGACGGACCTCGTCGACGGTGACGACGCTACGGAAGCGCCCGGTCGGTGCCATCCCGCCGGGGTCTCGACCACCCCCTACCGCGGTATGACTTCTCCCTGACCGAACAGCACGTCCGGGGCGTCCACCCGGCGGTCGGTCACGGTCGTCGGAGCCTCCAGGTGGACAGCGCCCGACGGCAGGATCCCGACGCCGCCGAAGCGCTCCATCACCCGCCACTGCGCCACCACGTCCTCGCCGGCGTGCTCGGGCGGCAGCGCGTCCCAGAACCCGAAGCCACCGACGGCGAGGAGCGCCTCGCGGTCGTAGAGCACGCACGCACCGACCCAGGCGACGCGGTACGGCACCCACCCGCCGGGCTCGACGTCGAGGTCCGCGGCGAGGTGCGTCGGGTTCGCGGCGTTGTGGAGCGACCACCGGTCGAAGGCCGGGGTGCCGCGGCGGACCACCTCGGGGACGACGGGTCCGTCCCACCGCTCGAACACCGACGTCTCGTGCGGCCGTCGGTCGCCCAGGTACGACAGCCCCTGCACGGGACTGCCCACGAACCCGCAGTGCAGGGAGCGGAGCGCGTCGGCCATGCGGGTGACCGTGCCCGGTTCGAGCCAGACGTCGTCGTCGAGGAAGAGGACCGCTGGTGCCGTGGCGTGCTCGAGCAGGAACTGCCGGTGCTCGGCCAGGCCACGCCGTTCCGGGTGCGTGACGAGCGTGACGGGCCGGCCCTGCGCCTCCAGGACGCGGACCATCGCGGCGACCGCCGGCGCGGTGGCGGCGTCCCCGCTCGCGGACTGGTCGCTGAGCACGAGCCGGAAGTCGACGTCGGTCTGGGCGGCGAGACCCGCGAGGGTGGTCGCGAGCTCCGCCGGACGGCCGACCGTCGGGATGAGGACGTCGACCTGCACGGTGTCGGGGGAGTCCGCCGGTTCGGGGGCCGTTCCCCAGGATCCGGACCAGCGGGCCGTCAAGGGGCCGGGTCGGGCTCGGGGCGCTGCGCGGCTTCGCGGATACGCCGGACGACGGCCGTCGTGGAGTGCTCCGGCACGTAGTCGACCATCACGACCTCGCCGCCGTAGCCGCGCACCACCTCGGTCTCGCGGAGCATCTCCGGCGAGTAGTCGCCGCCCTTGACGTAGACCTCGGGGCGGAGCCGCTCGATGAGGGGGATCGGGGTGTCCGTCGCGAAGACCGTGACCAGGTCGACGCAGGCGAGTGCGGCCAGCACGCCGGCACGGTCCTCGGCGGGGTTGATCGGCCGCTCCGGACCCTTCAGCCGGCGCACCGAGTCGTCGTCGTTGAGCGCGACCACGAGCAGGTCACCGAGGTCCCGCGCCTGCCGCAGGTAGGTGGTGTGCCCGCGGTGGACGACGTCGAAGCAGCCGTTCGTGAACACGACCCGGCGCCCGGCCTGCCGAGCCCGGTGCACCGCGTCGGCGAGCTCGTCGTGGTCGACGACGGCTGCGGCCGGTGCGGTCACCGAGTCGAGGAGCGCGGCCGCGGTGCAGACGGAGGTGCCGGCCTCGCGGACGACGACGTCGGCGGCGGCCTGCGCGACGGAGACGGCGTCCCGGAGCGGAGCGCGCACGGCGAGCGCGACCGTCGCGGCGGCGCAGAAGGTGTCGCCTGCGCCGGAGGCCTGCTGCTCGGACGCCGGGGTGGCCCGGGTGCGGAAGCCCTGGTCGGCGTCCTGCTCGGCGCCCGGTCGGGCGTCTCGCTCGGCGTCCTGATCGGCGCGCTGGTCGGCGTCCTGCTCGGCGTCCCGCTCGGCGTCCCGCACCAGCAGGACGGTGCCGTCGCGGTCGAGCGTCACGACGGCCGCGCGGGCGCGGGTCCGGTCGAGCACGTCGCGGCGGGCCTCGACGACGGCGGCGGCCCGTTCGGCGCCCACACCGAGTTCGCGGCCGAGGAGCGCGGCGGCCTCGCCGGCGTTCGGCGTGACGAGGTCCGGAGCGAGCGCGGCCCACCGGGTGAGGTCGTGCGCGTCGACCACGACGGCACCGGGCCGGTCACGGTCGAGCATCGGGACGACGTCCGAGGCCTGCACGCCGAGGCCGTAGTCGCAGACCACCGCGGCGTCGGCGCATCGGATCGCGCGGGCGACGGCCTCGGCGAGACGGACGCCGTGCTCGGCGGTGGGGGTCGCGGCGAGTTCGTCGACGCGGACGACGACCCGGTCACCGCCGACGACGCGGGACTTCGTGGTCGTGCGCGCTCCGGCGATCTCGACGAGGTGGGTCGTGTCCACGCCGGCGGCGTCGAGACGCTCGCGGAGGACACGGCCGGCCTCGTCGTCCCCGATGAGTCCGACCATGCGGACCCGGGCGCCGAGCGCACGGGCGTTCACCGCGGTGTTCGCGGCGCCACCGGGGACGGCGACGGTCTCGGTGACGCGGACGACCGGGGCGGGGGCCTCGCGGGAGACCCGCTCCGCCTCGCCGACGGTCCAGCGGTCGAGGATGCAGTCGCCGATCACGACGACGAGCGGCTCGCGGTCGTCGACGGTGGCGACGAGGTCCCGGACGAGCCGGACGTCGGCGGTCACGGGGTGCCCCCGGTGGTGTCTGCGCTGCCGGCGTTCGCGGTGGTGCCGGTCGTGTGGGTCGTGTCGGTCGTGTCGGTCGTGCCGGCGGCACCGGCCGTGGGTGCCGGTTCGAGGTGCACCACGGTCGTCGTCGTCATCTCGTCCAGCAGGTGTGGCCCGTACCCGAACCCGGCTCCGGACGCACCGCGGGGCTCGGCGCTCCCGCCGGGTGCTCCGCCGAAGACGGCGTTCACCTTCACGGTCCCGACCGGCAGCTCGGCCGCGGCGCGGAGCGCGTGTCCCGTGTCGTTCGTCAGCACCGTCGCGGCGAGGCCGTACCGGTCGTCGGCGGCGAGTCGGAGTGCCTCGTCGAAGTCCTCGACGATCCGCACCGGAGCGATCGGTCCGAAGGTCTCCTCGGTCATCACGAGCATGTCGTCGGTGCACCCGGTGAGGACGGTGGCGGGGTAGAACGCGCCGAGGCCCCCGGGGGTCACACCGCCGGTCCGCGCCGACGCCCCACGCTGCAGGGCGTCGTCGACGTGCGCCTGCACGGTGCGCCGGAGTCGGTCGTCGACCAGCGGTCCGAACTCGGCGGCCGGGGAGGCCGTGCGGCGCTCGGCCTCGGCCACGAGCGCGGCGACGAAGGGCTCGGCGACTGCGCGGTGCACGTACACGCGCTCGACGCTCGTGCAGATCTGGCCGGTGTTCGCGAAGGCCCCGAGGGCCACCTGCGACGCGGCCCACGCCGGGTCGACGTCCGCGTCCACGATGACGGGGTCGTTCCCGCCGTTCTCGCGGATGACGTGCGCGCGGGTGCGTGCGGCGACCTCGGTCAGCCGGTCGCCCGTCGCCGTGGAGCCGACGTGGGCGTAGACGTCGATGCCGTCCTGCTCGAGCAGCAGCTCACCGGTCGTCGCGTCGCCGTCGACGCCGACGAGGACACCGTCCGGCAGGACCTCGGCGAGGAGCGCGTTCAGTCGGGCGATCGTGGCCGGGCACCGCTCGCTGCCCTTGTGCACCACGGTGTTGCCGCTGACGATCGCGGCGCCGAGGATCCCGCAGGCGACGGCGACGGGGTCGTTCCACGGCGTCAGCGCGAGGACGACACCGCGGGGGTGCGGGACCGACCAGTCGGCGGCCCCGAACTGGCCGCGGAGCGCCTCGCCGCGGTGCAGCGGCCCGAGCTCGGCGTACTGCACGAGCGTGCCGACCCCGGCCTCGACGCCACCGAGAGCGTCGCCCGGGACCTTGCCGGTCTCGCGGGTGTTCAGGGCGGCCAGTTCCTCGGCGTGCGCGCGGACGTGCTCCGCGGCGCGGTGCAGCAGGGCACCGCGCTCCGCCGGGGCAGTGCGCCCCCAGGCACCCGCCGCGGCGCGCGCGCGGGCGACCGCGTTCCGGACGTCGTCCTCGGTCGCGCGCGGCACCGTCGACGCGGTCGATCCGTTCACCGGATCGGTCACGACCAGGGTGTCGGCGTCCGAGCGTGCGGCGTCGGTGGAGGGGGGTGCGATCGTCATGGGGTCCTTCCATGCAGGCGGGAGTCGAACGCTTCTCCGGCGACCCTGGGTACGGACTCGGACTCGCGCTTCTCGTCCATCGGACGCCACTGCTGGACACCCCGGCGGGCTCGGACCGGTAGACGAGAGGAGTGCAACTGATCGGCAACGGTGGAGAACGCTTCGACGACGTCCGGGAGATCGCGGTGCTCCGCGGTGGTGGGCTGGGGGACCTGCTCTTCGCGGTCCCGGCGATCGAGGCCATGGCCGCCGCGTACCCCGAGGCGCGGATCACCCTCCTCGGCATCCCCCTCGCGCCAGCGATCCTGCAGGGCCGGACCGAGGCCGTCCACGCGTTCGAGGAGCTCCCGGTCACGCCGGGCGTGCGGGACGCGGGCGACGACGCGCCGTCCCTCGACGACTTCGTGGACCGCCTGCACGGACGCTTCGACCTCGCCGTGCAGCTGCACGGCGGCGGCCGGAACTCGAACCCGTTCCTGCTCCGCCTCGGCGCGCGGCACACCGTCGGCACCGCGACCGAGGACGCCGAGGTGCTGGAGCGCTGGGTCCGCTACGTCTACTACCAGCACGAGGTCGTCCGCGCGCTCGAGGTCGTCTCGCTCGCCGGCGCCGCCCCGGTCACCCTCGACCCGCGCGTGCACGTCGACGACGGTGAACGGGCCGCGATGCGAGAGCGGCTCGGTGTCGGCGGACGGCCCGTGAGCGCCCGGCTCGTCGCGATGCACCCCGGGGCGACGGACCCGCGTCGACGCTGGAGCCCGGAGCGGTTCGCCGCCGTGGCCCGTGCACGCCTCGAGGCCGGCGACGACGTGCTGCTCGTCGGCGACGCGACGGACGTCCCCGCTGCCGCCGCGATCGTCGCCTCGGTGCCGGAGCAGCTCCGGGACCGCCTGCACGACCGCACCGACGCGCTCACGCTCGCTGAACTCCCCGCGGCCCTCGCCGCCGCGGACGTCATGGTCGGCGACGACTCCGGTCCGCGGCACCTCGCCGTCGCGGTCGGGACGCCGACGGTGGGCGTCTTCTGGTTCGGGAACGTCGTCAACGCCGGCCCGTTCGACCGTGGCCGGCACCGCGTGCACCTGTCGTTCGTGACGCACTGCCCGGTCTGCGGGATCGACGTCACGCAGGTCGGCTGGTCCGCCGAGCGCTGCGCACACGACCCCTCCTACGTCGACCAGGTGACGGCCGAGGCGGTCATCGACGACGTCGCGGACCTGCTCCGCACCACCTGAGTTCGCTCCCGCCCTCGCACGGTGCGAGGTTCGCACCGTGCGAGGGGCGCCAACGGTGCGAGGGTCACGATCGGTGCGAGGTCCGCGCACCGTGCGAGGCTCGCACCGTGCGAGGCCCGCGACCGGTGCGAGGTTGCGGACGTGGTGCAGGGCGCGGCCTCCCGCACGGAGTGTGGAACCTCGCACCGTTCGGCGAGACGGGCGCCCACCTCGCACCGTGCGAGGTGGGCGCGACCCGCGACGGACTGGAGGCGCGCTGCCGGCTGGCACCGCGCCTCCAGTCCGTCGACGGGTCGCGTCTACGGCCAGCTGGGTTCCGTCGCCGGCATGATCGAGAGTTCGCGGATCTCGCAGCCTGCCGGCTGCGACAGCGCGAACAGGATCGCGTTCGCGACGTACTCCGGCTCGATGAGCTGTGCGTCCGGCCCCGGCTTGTACTGCTCCGTGCGGTCGGCGAAGAAGTTCGTCCGCATGCCCGCCGGGATGACGTTCGTGACGCCGACGCGCCCACCGGTCTCGGCGGCGAGGGCCTGCGAGAAGCCGCGGACGCCGAACTTCGACGCCGAGTACGCGGTGCCGTCGCCGACGCCGCGCAGTGCCAGCGACGAGGAGATCGTCACGACGCGCCCGTGGGTGGCCTCGAGTGCGGGCAGCGCGGCGCGGACCACGGCGGCGGTGCCGAGCAGGTTGACGCTCACGATCCGTTCCCAGTCGCCCGAGGAGATCCCGCCGATCGGTGCCGGCTTGTCGATCCCCGCCGCGGTGACGACGGCGTCGAGGCCGCCGTGCCGTTCGGCCGCCTCGCGGACCGCCTGCTCCGTCGCCGCGGTGTCGGTCACGTCGACCGCGACGGCGTCGCACCCGTCGGGGACCGCGTCGACCCGGAGGTCGAGGACGATCGGGGTGCCGCCGGCCTCGGTCACGGCCGCGACGACCGCGGCTCCGAGTCCGGAGGCGCCGCCGGTGACGAGGACGCGGCCGATGGGGGTGGTGGGGACGGGCATGGACTTCCTTCCGTAGGGGACAGATGTGGACGGGCGCGGGCGGACCGGTCGCAGCCGGTCCGCCGTCGCTCGGTCAGCCGACGTGCTCAAGCGCCGCAGCCAGGCGGGTCGTGGACCGGCCCGGGTGGAACGGGACCGTGACGACACGGCCGCCCCACTCCGCGAGGGTCGCGGTCTCGGGCAGCTCGCTCGCGGTGTAGTCGCCGCCCTTCGCCCAGACGTCCGGGCGGAAGCGGCGGAGGGCCTCGTCAGGCGTGTGCTCGTCGAACACCACGACGGCGTCGACGCAGTCGAGCGCGAGGAGCAGCTCGACGCGGTCGTCCTGGCTCATGATCGGCCGGTCCGGGCCCTTCAGCGCGCGGACCGAGTCGTCGGAGTTGAGACACACGACCAGGCAGTCACCGAGTGCCCGCGCGGCCGACAGGGTGCGGGCGTGCCCGGCGTGCAGCAGGTCGAAGCACCCGCCGGTCGCGACGACCGTGCCGCCGGCGCTCCGGACGTCGTGCACGACGCGCATCGCGTCACGATCGGCACCGGGGACCCGCACCGGAGCGGGACCGTCGTCGGCGAAGAGCGCGGTGACGCCACCGGCGGCGAGGTACTCCGACGCGGCGCTCACCCCGGCGGTCACGGCCTCGGCGACGTCGGCGCCGCGCGCGAGGGCGACGGCGACCCCGGCGGCGAGCCGGTCACCGGCACCACACGGGTCGCCGGCGGTCACGGACGGCGCCGGCACGAAGCGGTTGCCCTCCGTGGCGCTCGCGACGAGGGCACCGCGGTCGCCGAGCGTCACGGCGACGGCGTCGACACCCCAGGTCTCGACGAGTGCTGCGGCGGCCTCGGTCGCGAAGGGCACGCCGTCGCCGGGCAGGTCCGTGAAGCGACGCGCCTCGGCCGAGTTCGGCGTGGCGACGGTCGTGCCGCGCACGGGCACGGCGCCCTTCGGGTGCGGGTCCCAGACGACGGGCACCCGGCGGGACGCCTGCCCGAGGGCGTCCCGGAGCGCGTCGGCGGCGGCGACGCCGCGGCCGTAGTCGGCGACGACGACCGCGTCGACGTCCTCGAGCGCGGCGAGCATGGCGTCGGTGACATCAGGCACGGGCGGCGTGCCGCACCCCTCGTCGATCCGGACGAGGGCGTGGTCGGCGACGCGGACCCGGGTCTTCACGGGCGTCGGTGCCCCGGACGGGCCGGCCACGACGGTGACCCCGGGCAGCAGGTCGCGGATCTCCGCGGAACGGGCGTCGTCGCCGAGCACCGTCACGAGGGTCACGTCGTGCCCGTCGCGGGTGAGCATGGTGGCGACGAGGCCGGCACCACCGGCACGGCGGTCGTCGGTGCGGACGTCGACGACGGGCACGGGGGCGTCCGGGCTGAGCCGCTCGCTCGTGCCGGAGACGTCGATGTCGAGCAGGGTGTCGCCGACGACGGCGATGCGAAGACGACGGGTGCTGTCTCGGGCACCGCTGGCGCTGCCAGCGGCGCCGGTGCGGGTGCTGTCGCGGGCACCGCTGGCGCTGCCAGCGGCGCCGGTGCGGGTGCTGTCGCGCGTCATCGGCGACCCCCTCGGCGGAGCGCCGGCTCCATCGCCCGACAGAGCGCGTGCACGAGGACGAGCTGCGCCTCCTGCACGTTCGCGGACGGACCCTCGATGCAGATCGCGTCGTCGACCGCCTCGGCCAGGGGGTTCGGTCGCGGTCCGGTCATCGCGATGGCCCGGGCACCGACGGCACGTGCGGCTTGGGCCGCGCGGAGCAGGTTCGGGCTCTTCCCGCTCGTGCTGAGCAGGACGACCACGTCCCCGGCGCGGGCGTGGGCCGACACCTGGCGGGCGAAGACCTCCTCGTAGCCGTAGTCGTTCCCGATCGCCGTGACCGCGGAGGACTCGGCGTGCAACGAGATGGCCGAGTACGCGGGGCGGTCACCGTCGAAGCGGCCGGTGAGCTCCGACGTGAGGTGCTGGGCCTCGGCTGCCGACCCGCCGTTGCCCGCGGCGAGCAGGCGTCGGCCGGCGACGAGCCGTGCGGCGATGTCGTCCGCCCAGTCCCCGATGTGGTCCTTGTGGTCGACGAGGGACGCGATGACCGGGACGGAGGCCGCGACGTGGTCGAGCACGACCCGCGCGCTCTCGGTCGTGGTGTGGTCGCCGACGGTGCCGGTCTGCTGCTCGATGGTCATCGTGCGGTCCTCTCCGTCGAGTGGGCGGAACGGACGGTCCGTCCCGATCGGGTGGTCCGGGCGCGGCCGTCAGCGGTGCCGGCGCCGTTGGCCGCGAGACCGAGACCGGTTCCGAGCCCACCCCCGTGCCCGCTCCCGGCGCTGCCCGCGATGAGCCGCTCGTACACGCGCTCGCTGTCGGCGGCGACCTTCTGCCACGTGTAGCGGCGCTCGGCCCGCTTCCGACCGGCCCGGCCGTAGGCTTCGCGGCGCTCCGGGTCGTCGAGCAGCGCGGCGACGGCGGCCGCGACGGCCTCCTCGTCGCGCGGGGTCACGTGCAGGCCGGTGGAGTCCTCCACGACCGTGTCGATGAGCCCACCGACGCTCGACGCGACGACGGGACGCCCGCAGGCCATGGCCTCGAGCGGGACGATGCCGAACGGCTCGTACCAGGGGGCGCAGACGACGACGTCGGCGCTGCGGTAGACGGCGGGCATGTCGTGCTGGCCGAGCTGCCCGCGGAAGGTCACGTGGTCCCGGACGCCGAGCGACCGGGCGAGCTCGTCGAGCCGCTGGTACTCCGGGTCGTCCGCCAGGTCGGCCCCGGCGACGCCGGCTCCGCCCACGACGACGAGCTCCACGTCGCGTCCCTCGTGGACGAGTGCGGCGAGGGCAGCGATCGTGGTGCCGACACCCTTCCGGCGCACCAGGCGCGACGCGGTGAGGATCCGCGCGGAGCGCCCGCGCTCCTCGACCGGACGGCCGTCACCGGCCGGCTGGAACAGCGACACGTCGACGCCGCAGGGCACCACCGAGATGCGGTGCAGCGGCACACCGAGGGCCTTCAGCTCGAACGCCTCGTCGGAGCAGGTCGCGACGACCTGGTCGACGCTCCGCCCCACGGCGGGCTCGACCCACTCGCGTTCGGCGGGGCTGGTGTCGGCCGCGCCCTGGTGTCGGCGCTTCACGACGCCGAGCGCGTGGAAGGTCTGCACGACCGGGATCCGGACGCCGCCGGTGCGGGCCTGGACCTGCGCCACGGCCTCGAGGGCGGCGTGACCCGACATCCAGAAGTGCGCGTGCACGACGTCGGGACGATCGACGAACCACTCCGCCGCGAGCACCGACGCGAACGTCCCCATGTACGGGAACAGTTCGTCCTTCGGCACCGCACGGGCCGGTCCGGCGTCCACGTGCACGACCTCGACGCCCGGTCGGAGCAGCACACGGACCGGCTGCGCCGCGTCGTCACGCCGCGTGTACACCGTGACCTGGTGGCCGCGGTCCGCGAGCGCACCGGACAGCTCCGCCACGTGCACGTTCTGTCCGCCGGCGTCCACTCCACCCAGGACGGCGAGCGGGCTCGCGTGTTCTGAGACCATCGCGATCCTCATCGCAGGCTCCCTTCCAGTGCGGCTGTCGCCGCACGGTTCGCTCGCGCACCACGCGAGACGGCGTCGTCGAGCAGGTCGTCCCAGTCGGCCGTGAACCGACCGAGCGCGTGCCGCGCGAGCGCGGCCTCCCGGGCCACGGCACCCCGTCGTCTCGCCTCCTCGGGGTCCTCCAGCAGCGTCCTGGAGGCGCGGATCAGGTCCTCGACGTCCGTCGCGATCGCGCCGGCACCGTCCGGCACGGTGCGGGCGGCGTCGGTCGTCGCGAGGACGAGCACCGGCATCGCCATGTGCATCGCCTCGATGAGCGAGAGGCCGAGCGAGGTCCACCGGTTCGGGTGCACGTACGCCCGCCGTTCGGCGAGTGCGGCGTGCATCGGGTCCGCGGGGACGTCACCGAGGGCGGCGACCCGGTCGCCGAAGCCGAGCTCCGGCAGGTGCTCGGTGCCCATGCCCCAGACGTCGACGGGTGCGACCTCGGCGAAGCGGGGGAGCAGGTCCGTCCCGACGACGCGGTTCCGGCGGACGGGCTCGTTGATCACCACACCGAGGCGCTCGAGCGTTCCCGTGTACAGCGGACCGGGATCGACCACGCCGTGCTCGACCACCGTGGTCCGGGTGGAGCCGCAGTCCCACATCAGGGCGTTCCAGTGCGTGACGTGCGCGATCAGCAGGTCGTCGCGGTCGCGGAGCGGGTGCAGGCTGTTCGGCACGTCGACCCGCGGCGCGTTGTGCTCGACGAAGACCATCGGGACGTCGCGACCGCCGAGCAGACGGCGGGCCTCCTCGAGTTCCTCGGTGCGCTGGAGCACGACGACATCGACCTCGGCGTCGGCCACGTCGGCCGGGGCGATCTCGATCGCCGTGTCCGGCCAGGCCCGGCCGCCGCGGCCGAGCCCCCAGGCGTCGCGCGCCGGGGTCGTCGGGATGAGGTACTCGTGCGGGCCGCGGACGAAGGCGTCCATCCAGCCGCCGTGCACGTGCCACACGAGGATCCGCATGCAGTGCCCTTCGGTCGATCGGTCAGGGGGAGGTGGAGCAGGAGGAGAAGCAGGAGGAGCAGGAGAAGGAGAAGCAGTGGCGCACGCTACGCAGCGCCTTCTGGGGTGCTCCGCAGACTTCTCCGTTCCATCCGGGATGCGCGGTCGAGCAGCCGTTCGTGGGCCGCGAGGACGTCCTCGACGCGCACGGTGGACAGGCACGGGTGCCCAGGCACCGGGCACTCGCGGGCACGGCTCGACCGGCACGGGGCCCACTGGTCGCCGAGCACCTCGACGAGCGGCGGCCGCTCCGGGTCCGGGGCGTACGGCGCCCACTTCACGGCGGGGACGACGGGGGAGAACAGGCTGACGATCGACGCACCCACCGCGGCCGCGAGGTGCGCCGGACCGGTGTTGCCGACCACGACCACCTCGGCGCCCGCCAGCACGGCGGCGAGCTCGGCGGGTGTGGTGCGTCCGCCGAGGTCGATGCCGGTGTTGCCCGCGACCGCCGCCGTCAGCGCCGCTTCGCCGGGCGAGCCGGTGACGACCACCGGGATCCCGCGCTCGGCGTAGGCGGCGACCAGCGCGCGGTGGTGCGACTCCGGCCAGGACCGTGCCGGGACGCTCGCGCCGGGGTGCACGACCACGTACCGGCCGGCTGTCCCGCCCGGACCGGCAGCCCCGCCCGGACCGTTCGGGGCGGTGAGGGCGGCCACGGCCGGAGGCAGGACGGCGTCGTGACGCACCACGAGCCTCCCGGCATCCTCCGGCGGCAGCCGGAACCCGGCCGCCTCGACGATCCGCAGCGCGCGCTCGGGTTCGGGGATGTCCTCCGGCAGGTCCTCGCCGGGGCGCAACCGGACGTCGAGCAGGGAGCCCGGGTGGTCGACGCTCGCACCGGACACCCGGGCGACGCCGGCGAGGCGCAGGAGCAGCGCGACCGGCAGCGGTGACTGGTGGAACGAGGTGAGCACGACGGCCTCGTCGGGGCGCTCCTCGGCGACGAGCGCCCGGAACTCGGCGAGCAGGGCGTCGTCGACGGGTCGGGCGGTCTCCGTGACCCACGGCGCGGCCCAGACCCGGACGCGGTCGACGCCGGGCAGGAGGTCGGCGGCGGGGGAGCCCTGCGGCCCGCACAGCATCGTGACGTGCGAGGCGCCGGCGGCGACCGCGCGGACGGCGGGGCCGGTGACGAGGACGTCGCCGAACGAGTCGAGCCGGACGACGAGGACGCGGGGGCGGGCGGGCGCCGCGGGTGCCGCAGCGGCACCGGGCGCCGCGGGTGCCGCAGCGGCACCCGGCGCCGCGCCGACGCCGGGGCCGTCAGCGCCCGCGGGTGCCGCCGTCACGACCGCACCGCGGCGGTGTGCTCCAGCACGAGCCCGACCGCCTCGTCGAGCGACCCGGCGACCGTCGGGGCGGCCTCGACCTCCTCGGGTCGGGTGCGCGGGGTCGGCACGAGGACCCCCTGCGCGCCCGCGGCGAGCGCAGCATCGACGTCGGTCCCGATGTCCCCGATCACGACGAGCTCCTCCGGGGACAGCCCGAGCCGCTCCGCCGCCTCGAGCACCATGCCGGGCCGGGGCTTCCGGCAGTCGCAGCCGTCGTCGGCGTCGTGCGGGCAGACGCACCAGACGTCGAACGGACCGACGAGCTCGTCGACCCGCGCGTTCGTGGCGTCGACCTGTTCGCGGGTCGCCATGCCCTTCCCGATGACGGACTGGTTCGTCACCACGCCGAGGAGGAGTCCCGCCGCCCGCGCCCGTTCGACCGCACGGTGCGCCCCGGGGACCGGCACCACGCGGTGCGGGTCGGCGTTGTACGGGACGTCGATGACGAGGGTGTCGTCACGGTCGAAGAGGAGACCGCGGACGGTGCGGTCGGGAGCGAGAGCCATGCTCCTCGACTACCGGTCCGTCCCCGCGCGCAGCCTCAGGAAGAGCCGCGGAACGCGTCGTGGAGCGCGTTCCTCCGAGCCGGGTCGGCCCGCCACGCCTACCCTCGGCGCGGTGACCGCCGTCGACACCCTGCCCCCGTCCGACGGGCGGCCCGAGCTGCTCGTGCTCCGCGCCATCAAGCTCGGCGACCTCCTCGTCGCCGTGCCGGCCCTGCACGCGCTGCGACGGGCCTTCCCCGACCACCGCATCTCCCTGGCGACCACGGCGTGGCTCGCCCCGGTCGTCGAGCTGCTGCCGGAGGTGGACGTGCACCTCGCCCAGCACGGCCTCGACCACTCGATCGGCGCCCCGGCCGGCGTCGTGGACGTCGCCGTGAACCTGCACGGCGTCGGGCCGGAGTCGTCCGACCTCGTCGCGGCCCTCGGTGCCCAACGCGTGATCGGTCACGCCGACCCCGCACACGGGTACGACGGCCCCACGTGGCCGGACGACGTGCACGAGCGGGAGCGGTGGGCACGACTGCTCGTGTGGCACGGCATCCCCGCCGACCCGGACGACGTCGGCATCGCCCGGCCGGCGACGCCGCCGGCCGTCGACGGTGCGGCCGTCGTGCACGTCGGCGCGTTCCACGGTGCGCGGCACTGGCCGACGGACCGGTTCTCCGAGGTGGTGCGCGGACTCCGCGAGCGCGGCCTGGACGTGGTCCTGACGGGAGGCGCGGACGACGTCGTCCGCGCAGCCGCCGTCGCCGAGGCGGCCGGCCTGCCGCCGGGGGCGGTCCTCGCGGGCACCCTGGACCTGCAGGCATTCGCGGGCGTCATCGCGGCCGCGCGGCTCGTGGTCACGGTCGACACCGGCGCCGCGCACCTGGCCTCCGCCTACGGGATCCCGTCGGTCGTCGTGTTCGGTCCGGCACCGCCGGAGGCCTGGGGTCCGCCGGCGTCCGGTCCGCACGTGGTGCTGACGGACGCGTCGGTCCGCCGTGGCGACGTCTTCGCGGAGGACCCGGACCCGGCGCTCCTGGCGATCGGGCCGGACGACGTCCTCGCTGCGGTGGACGGGCTCGGCGTCGGGGCGGGGGCGGGCGCGGGCGCCGGGGGTGCCGGCACCGGGTCGGGCCCCGGGGTGCCGCCGCGGTGTGACCGCGGTCATCGTCGTTCGGTAGCGTCGGGTCCGGGTGGCCCGGATCTGCCGGGAGCCCACGAGGAGGCACACGTGTTCGAAGCCGCGAACATCCGGGACTGGATCGGCCTGCCGGTCGTCGACGAGGCCGACGACAAGGTCGGCACGCTCGAGAGCATCTACTACGACACGGCCACCTCGGATCCGGCCTTCGGTGCGGTGACGACCGGGATGGTCGGGTTCCAGAAGCTCCTGTTCGTGCCCTTGGCCGGTGCCGTCGTGGCGCCGAAGCACCTCCGGGTGGCGTACCCGAAGAAGCTCGTGAAGGACGCGCCGACCATCCCCACCGACGGGGAGCTCGACGCCTCGCTCGAGCCCGGCGTCTTCCAGCACTACGGCATCGAGTACCGGACCGGCAGCGGCGGAGAGCGTCGGCTTGGTCGACGCTGAGTGCCGGCAGTCCTCGCTCGGTTCGAGGCGTTAGCCTGGTTGGTCCGACCCGTTCCTGGAGGCCGAACCTGCTCCGCTCCGTCCGCTCGACGCTGCTCGCCGCAGTCACGACGTTCGTCGTGCTCGCCGGATCCCTCGGCGGCGCTGCCGGGTTCGCTGGAGGCGGGGCTGCTGTGGCCGCACCGATGTGGCCCGTCCCGGCGCCGTACCCGTCGACGAGCGTGCCGGAGGAGTCCCTCGCCGGGATCCCGGTCGGCAGCGAGTACGTGGCGCTCGGCGACTCGTACTCCGCCGGGTACGGGCTCTCCGACCCGACCCGGCTGCCGACCGGTGCGTGCGGGCAGTCCGGCCAGGACTACCCGCACCGGATCGCGGCGCGGTTCGGACTCGCCCTCACCGACGTGACCTGCGGCGGCGCCACGAGCAAGGACGTCACGACCGGCTTCCAGTTCAGGGGCGTCCCGCCGCAGATCCGCTCGCTGTCCGCGCGCACCCGGCTCGTGACCCTGACCATCGGCGGGAACGACGCCGACCTGTTCGGCACCGCCGCGTCGTGCCTCGCGATCTCCGCGAAGGGCCCGGTGTTCTCCGGTCGCGACGCCCCGTCGTGCCGGAGCAGCCTGGTGCAGGACGGCGAGGACCAGCTCGGTGTGAAGATCGAGTCGCGCGTCGCCCTCGGCATCGCGGACACCCTCGCCGCGGTGAAGGCCGCAGCACCGAACGCGGTGATCGTCTTCCTCGGGTACCCCGCGATCTTCCCGGACGCCGACCACACCCCGAAGGGCGGCTGCTTCCGGTCCGCGCTCGACCTCGGCACCCTGACCGGGTCGTTCCCGTCGAACTCCTACCCGTTCACCAACACGGACGTCCGGTACCTGCACAGCGTGCAGGAGCGCCTGAACGACGTGTCGGCGACCGCGGCACGCGCCGCCGCCGTCCGCTTCGTCGACGTGTTCTCGACCACGCAGGCGCACTCGGCGTGCGCGACGGCGAAGCCCTACGTGTCCGGTGTGACCCTCGGCGGCACGGGGGACCTCCGACGCATCGACCTCGAGCCGGGAGCGCTGCACCCGAACCTCCGCGGTGTGGCGTACCTCACGAAGCGCGTGGCCGCGGCGACCCGTTCGCTGGCCGGCTGACCGCTGCTTCGCCCGTCGCGCCGCTCGACAGGTCGTCGGTCATCGCGTCGCTTGTCAGGTCGTCGGTCGTCGCGTCGGTCGTCGCGTCGGTCGTCAGGCGCTGACGCCGACCGGCTCGCTGTGGGCGGCAGCGGGGACCACGCACACCGGCGACACCGTCTCCCGCAGGACGTCGTGCAGTACCGACCCGGACAGGGCACGCACGTGCCCCAGTCCGAGCACCACGAGTGACGCCCTCCGGGTGTGCGAGGCGATCGCTTGGCCGGGGTGTCCCTCGACCAGCAGCGGGTGGAAGCGGACGTCGGGGTGCCGCGCGGTGAGCTCGGCCGTCACACGCTGCAGGAGCTCGGCGTTCCGGGTGCGCCAGCGCAGTGGCTCCTCGGCGAAGTCGGTGAGTCCGGTACGGGTCAGCACCGGCATCTCCCAGGCCCGCAGCAGCGTCACCCGGCGGTTCAACCGGTGTGCTTCGTCACAGGCGATCGCGACTGCTCGTTCGTCGATCGGCTCCTCGACCGCCAGCACGACGTCACCGGCGATCGGGTGCGGCCCCTCCGGTACGACGACCGTCGGGACGGCGGCCCGCGAGGCGACGCGAGCGGGATCGCCGCCGGCCGTGGACCCGCGGCGGTTCCGGAAGGTGCCGATCACCAGGAGGTCACCGTCGTCGGACTCGTCGACGAGCGCGGCGGCGAACGGGCCGGCGTGCCGTCGGATCACGACCTCGGCGTCCGGCAACGCCGCTCGTGCGGCATCGGCGATGGCGTCCGCGACGCGCTTGCCGTCCGGTCCGAGCCGTGCCTCGATCGCCGGGTCGACGCCGATCACCCGGATGCGTTGGATGCCGGCACCCGCCCGGGCCGCGACCCACTGCAGTGCCTCGTCGTGCGGCTTCGCGGCGTCGGCTGCCAGCGTGACCGTCGTCCATCGTTCGTCCATCCCGATCGACCTCCTCGTCCCAGGTCCTCCGGGGGCGTCGCCATGGCGCTCCTTGCGCCGAAAACTACTCCGCTGCGGCGCTCCCCGACGTGCCGGCGGACACATGGGTGCGGACGTGGGCGTCGCCGTTGGTGCCGCCGCGCGCGTGGTGGGTAGCCTCGCCGTGTGGTGCTGAGCGCGGGACTCCTGCTGTACCGGGTCGACGACGTCTCCGTGCATGTCTGGATCGCGCACATGGGCGGCCCGTTCTGGAAGCGACGGCCGCGGGCCTGGTCGATCCCGAAGGGACTCGTCGAGCACGACGAGGACCCGCTCGCGACGGCGCGCCGCGAGTTCGCCGAGGAGATCGGCGTCCCGGCCCCGTCCGGCCCGACGACCGACCTGGGGGAGCACCGGCAGGCATCGGGCAAGCGCGTCCGGGTGTTCGCGCTCGAGGCGTCCGACTTCACCGTCGACGCCGTCCGCTCGAACACGGTGCAGCTCGAACTCCCGCGCGGCTCCGGTCGGTTCGTCGAGGTCCCGGAGGTCGACGATGCCCGCTGGGTCCCGCTCGACGAGGCCCGCGAGCTCCTCGTCGCAGGGCAGGTCACCGCGCTCGACGCCCTGCTGCAGCACCTGTCGCGATGACCCGGTGCCGGCCGTGCCCGAGTCACGAACGCATCTCGGTCTGGACGGGCTCCGCGGTACGTGGATAGCCTGACCGAGCGTCGCGCTCGGCGATGCCGAACAGGGGAGCGGTACATGCGGCGTTGGCGCGCGGTCACGGCAGGACTGACGGGGCTCGTCCTCGGGGCTGGGCTGGCGATCGGGGGCGCGACGAGCGCATCCGCTGCGCCGGCGAGCAGCTGGGGGACCTTCACGGTCAGCGGGTCGAGCAAGGCCTACACCGGCACCGTGACCATGGACGGCTTCCCCGCGACGACGTTCACCTCGAACTCGCGGCAGTCGACCGTCATCAGCGGTGCCTCGACCTGGCAGTCCGAGAACACCCCGGTCGGCCTCGCCGGCTTCGGCACGAGCCGCAACCAGACGTACATGAACCAGCGGCCGAACGCGGACAACGCGACCTCGCCGTCGACCACGACCTACACCTTCGCCGACCTGGCACCGGGAGGACAGTCCTGGGCCTTCGTGCTCGGCGACATCGACGCCGACCAGGCGACGATCAGCGCGACCGACGCGGGCGGCAACCCGGTCTCCGGCGCCGACCTCGGCTTCGGCGGACCGGACCCGGCGACCGGTGCGTACAACTCCTGCTCGACGGCCTCCGCCGGTGGCTGGTCCTGCGGTCGCGGGACCGCCGACGACCCGACGCCGGGCACCGACAAGCCGATCTGGACCCCGAGCGCGACCGGTGGCACGCTCGTCGGGAACGCCTCGGCGTCGGACACGGCGGGTGCGTCGGCGTGGTTCAGCCCGACCGTGGCGCTGAAGACCCTCACGATCAGCTACCAGCAGCGCAGCGGGTTCCCCGTCTACCAGACCTGGTTCGCGGTGAAGACCGCGCAGATCAGCGGCGTCGCGACCCTCGACGGCGTCGCGATCCCCGGGGCCACCGTCACCGTGACCGCACCGCGCGGCGTGGACTACACCACGACGACCGACGCCGACGGCCGCTACACGTTCCCCGCGCTGCCGCAGATCAACGACTACGTCGCCCGGATCACCGCGCCGGACGGCGCCACGGGATCGCCCACGGTGACCGGGGTGTCGCTCAACACGACGCTCGCGGGCAACGACCGCAACGACGTCGACTTCGCGTTCGAATCACCGACGGGCACGACCGCGGTGATCGGCACCGTGGTCGATGCGGACGACAACCCCGTCGCGAACGTCCCCGTCGTCATCATCGACCCGGCCGACGGCACCACCCTCGTGGACACCACCACGAACAGCGACGGCGTCTACACGGGGTCCGACCTGCCCGCCGACACCGACCTCGCCGTCTCGATCGCCGACCAGGACCCGGTCACGATCCACACCGGTCTCCCGGACGCCCCACCCCTCGCACCGAACTCGGTCGTCCCGGCGGCGCTCATCGCCACGGTCACCGGGCAGGTCACCCTCGACGGCGCAGCCGTGCCGGCGGGACAGACCGTCGAGCTCCTCGACGGGAACGGCGCCGTCGTCGGATCGACCACGACGGGCGCTGACGGCCAGTACACCTTCGTGACGGTCCCCGGCACGTACAGCGTGCGGACCACCACGCCGGTCCCGGGAGCGACGGGTGCGACCGTCAACACGGGCATCGCAGCCCTCGCGGGCGAGAGCGTCGAGTCCAACCTGCGCTTCGCCACACCAGCTGCCCCTGCCGTGATCACCACCGAGCAGCCCGGCACCGTGACCGACACGAACGGTGACCCGGTCGCCGGCGTCCAGGTCGTGGCGACCCCGACCGACCCCGACGCGGGCGATCCGGTGACCACCACCACGGGCACCGACGGGTCCTTCACGCTCCCCGGCCTCGCCCCGACCACCGAGTACACGATCGTGGTCGACGGCGCGGACCCGGTGACGATCACCACGCCCGAGACGGGTGCTGCGCCGGCCCTCGCCATCACGGTCCCGGCCGTCGTGGTCCCGCCGACCCCGACCCCCACGCCGACACCCACCCCCACGCCGACGCCCTCCCCGTCGCCCGGCGGCGGTGGGATCACCCCGGTGTCGTCGGACGGCGGCTCCTCCACGGGCGGCGACCTCGCCTACACCGGTGCCGACCTCACGCCGGGCCTCATCGCCGCGGGTGTCCTCGTGCTCCTCGGCGCCGGCCTGCTGACGTTCCGCGCCGTGCGCAACCGACGCCGAACGACCCACCTGCAGGACTGACCCACGACGAGAGGGGCGGGATCGGCGCTGCCGGTCCCGCCCCTCTCGTCGTCCGCGCCCGCCGACGACCCCCGCCGAGATCGCACTTCGGCGGCCTCGCTCCCGGCGGAACCGCGCCGAACTGCGATCTCACCGAAAGACGCCGCCCGCCACACGCTCGCGAGACCGATGCGTCACGAGCCACCGTCAGCGCGCCGGCGTGCGCGCACCACGCCGCCGAGATCGCACTTCGGCGGCCTCGTCGCGCGCGGAACCGCGCCGAACTGCGATCTCACCGAAAGACAACCGCGCCGAACTGCGATCTCACCGAACGACGCCCGCGACGCGCCCGCCGCCCGCGCTCAGCCCCGCCGGCGCGTCGGCACCGAACCCGTGGCCACGGCCACCGACCCGGTCAGGGTCTGGATCGCCCGACTGACGACGGGGATGGAGGTCGTGACGACCGCCAACGACGACGTGATCGCCTCGATCGACGACGTCGACAGGTGCTCCTGCGTGTGCGAGTGCACCGGGAAGCCCCGACGCGCAGCCAGCACCACGCCGAGCGACCCGACGAGGATCACGGCTCCGGCGAACGGCATGAACTGCAGCCCGACGACACCGAGCGCTTGCCCACCGATCGCCGCGCCGCCCGCGATGCCGATGTTCGACGCCCCGTTGATGAGCGCCCCCGCGATGTCGGGGGAGACTCCGCCGGTGCGGATCGCGGCAGCCATGAAGAGCGTGCCGGTGGTGCCGTTCGCCGCCATCCAGACGCCGGCGACGACCATGGTGCCGATCAGCGAGCCGTGCACGAACGGCAGCGCGGCGAACGCTGCGGCCATCACGGCGACGGACACGACGAGGGTCTGCCGGGGCGCCTTGTCGACGAACATGCCGGCGAGCCAGAGCCCGACGACGCCGGTGCCGCCGAGGACGAGCAGCGCCCCGCTGACCATGTGCGTGTCGAGTCCGGCGTCGATCGCGTACGGCCCGATGTACGTGTAGACGACGTAGTGCCCGGCGAAGAGCAGCAGGTCGGCGATCACGACGGACAGCAGCCCGGTGCGGGCCCACGCCTTGGGCGAGCCGATGTGCGGCGACGAACTGCCGCGGACGCTCGGCAGGAACAGTAGCGCGACGACCGCGAGGACGGCGGCCGCGACGGCGACGGCACCGACCGCGGGGCGCCACCCGATCGACTGCCCGACCCAGGTCGCCACGGGCACGCCGATCACGAAGCCGAGCGAGCTGCCCGAGTACACGAACGCGATCGCACGGCCGGCGAGGCGCGGCGGCACGATCCGGGTGGCGTACGCCGAGGCGACCGAGAAGAACAGGGCGTGCGCGATCCCGCCGACGACCCGGCCGGCGCAGACGACGGCGAACGACGGGGCGAGCGCGATCATCACGTTCGACACGGTGTAGCCGACGAGGGTCGCGACGAGCACGGTCTTCCGGGGGAGCCGGGCGGTGAACGACGTGAGCGGCAGGGCGAGGATCGCGACCGCCGCCGCGTACACGGTGATGACGATGCCCATGGTCGACTCGGTGACACCGAGGTCGGCGCTCATGGTGCCGAGCAGCCCGACCGGCATGAGCTCGGTCGTGATGGCGAAGAACGTGGCGAGTCCGAGCACGGCGATGCCGACGACGGACTGGCTGGTGACGGTGATCGGCCGCGTGTTCGTCGACACGGCCGAGGTGGTGGTGGTGTTGGTGGACACGCTGCTGACCTCCTCCGGGGAACGGCGGAGCACGCGTCGGTGTCGACGTCACGACGACGGAGACCGGACGGGGCCGGTCGGCGATGCGCGCTCGCTGGTGTGGGTGCTGTGGATGATGTGGGTACGACTCCACGGCGAGTGCGCTCAACCAGTGTTGCACGGGGTGTCGGCGTGATGCGAGAGCCTCCGCCGTGAATCCCCTCGGAGCGCTCCAACACGCTCCTGTCAGGGCGTCAACGCGGGGCGCCCCTGGGCATTCCCGATCACTGCTCGTTCGTCACCGTGCCCTGCACGGCACCGCCCCGCAGGGTCAGCGTCAGGGTGCCGCTCATCGACTGCGCGGACAGCGAGACCGATCCGTGCAGCGCGTCCTCCCGGGGGTAGCAGGCGGACGTCGACTCGATGCGGTTCGCCGTCGCCACGAGGCAGATCGTCGAGCGGTCGGTGCCGACCGCCGCCCAGACGCCCCACGGCGTCCGGAACGAGCCGCCGTCGAGCGCCCGGTTCGTGAAGATGAGCCGGGTGGTGTGCAGGCTGACCGACGCCTCGACCGGTCCGGGCAGCTGGTCCGCGTACGTCTGCGGCTTGTCGAGGAGCTCCTCGAGCGTCACCGCCCCCGCCGTCGGCGTCACGCTCGGCGCCGACGCGCTCTCCTGGTGCGCGGTCCCCACCACCGTGCCGGCCGCGAACGCGACGCCGACCGCGGCCGCCGCGCCGAGCGCGATCCACACGCGCGGCCGGGTGGTCCACAGGATCCGTGCGGCCCGCGTCCGCCACGACGGAGCACCGGCCTGGAGGCGCGGGTCGTCCCCGTCGGACACCGTCCCGTCGTCGACGTGGTCGGTCCGGGCGGGGTCCGCCCCGCCGTCGTCGTCGAACTCGTCGGGTCCAGCCGGCCAGGGTGCGGCAGACCCGGCGCGCGCCGCAGAACCGGCAGTGACAGCCCCGGCCGTGACAGACCCGGCTGCGGGAGACCCGACTGCGACAGACCCGACAGCGGCAGACTCGGAACCCGCGGGGCGCGGGGTGGGAGCCGACCGTGTCGTGGACGCGGCCTGCGGGGTGACGGGTGGCGTGCCTCCAGGCCGGTGCGCCGCGGCGGAAGGCGACCGCCGCGGACGACGGCCCAGCTCCTGCAGCGCGAGGCGGGCCGCGGCAGCCTCGTCCTCCGGGGCTGCCCCGCCCCATGCGAGCGTCTCGAGCCGTGCTCGTTCCGCTGCCACGTCGTCGTCGGCCATGCGCTCATCGTCCCACCGGCCTCCCGTGCGTGTTCGCCCAGTTCGGGGGCGTAGACGGGGGCGATGACCGACAAGCGCGATCCCGACCCCGAGACCCTCGAGCCGCTGAGCCACGACACGCAGTCCGGCGAGGCCGACTACGTCGCGACGAGTCCGAACGGTGCCGGCACCGAACGGCACGTCCCGCTGCCCGAGGAGGAGCAGGGGCGTGGGACCGAGTACGACCCGGTCGACCAGGGTCCGCAGCAGGAGGGGCAGGGCGGCTAGGTGTACTGCCCAGGGACGTTGGTTGATCTGCGGGGACTCGCGGTTGTCATAGCAGCGTGAGAAGGACCTCCTGCGGTGGAGTGGAGCTGCTTAGTTCACGCACTCTCCGCAGGAGGTCCTCATGTCCCACGCTAACGCTGCGCTGACACCGCGCGCGCGTCTCCGGCTCGCGCGCCTCATCGTCGAGGATGGCTGGCCCATCCGACACGCAGCCGTGTTCTTCCACGTGTCCTGGCCGACGGCGAAGCGGTGGGCCGATCGGTACGCGGCAATGGGCGAGGCCGGCATGCAGGACCGGTCCTCTCGACCACACCGATCGCCGAACCGCACCCAACAAGCGCTCGTGAAACAGATCGTCGGACTCCGCTGGCGCAAACGGCTGGGGCCTGTCGCTATCGGCGGACGCCTGGGCATGCCGGCGTCCACGGTGCATGCCGTGCTGACACGGTGCCGGGTCAACCGGCTGCACCACATCGACGTCCGGACCGGGGAGCAGGTGCGCCGATACGAGCACGAGTATCCCGGCTCGATGATCCACGTCGACGTGAAGAAGCTCGGCAACATCCCTGACGGCGGCGGATGGCGCTTCGTCGGCCGAGCCCAGGGCGGGAAGAACCGAGCAGCGACTCCAGGGACAGGCCGCAGCAAGTACCGCGGAGTCCTCGTCGGAACTGCGTTCGTGCACACCGTCATCGACGACCACTCCCGCGTCGCCTACGCCGAGATCCACGAAGACGAGAAAGCGGTCACCGCGATCGGGGTGCTCCGCCGCGCGGTGTCGTGGTTCGCAGCTCGCGGCGTCCGAGTCGAACGCGTTCTCTCCGACAACGGGTCGGCTTACAAATCCCACGCCTGGCGTGATGCTTGCACCGAGCTCGGGATCACTCCGAAAAAGACCCGCCCATACCGGCCACAAACGAACGGCAAGATCGAGCGATTCCACCGCACACTCGCCGACGGATGGGCATTCTCACGCCACTACCCGACCGAAGCTGCACGCAGGAACGCGCTCCCGGGATGGCTGCATCACTACAATCACCACCGGCCCCACACCGCCATCGGGAACCGGTCACCCATCACACGATTGACCAACGTCCCTGGGCAGTACAGCTAGGCGAGCACGCGGCGGAGGACGGCTCGTTCGCCGAGCGTCCACGCCGCACTCGTGACGACGTACAGCGCGGCGGCGAGCGGTGCGATCGCGGCGAACACGACGGTGATGAACGGGGCGTACCGACCGATGGCGGCCGTGGCCGCAGCACCGGGGACGGGCGTTCCGGTGTCGGACGCGGCCACCGGGCTCCACCGCAGGTTCGCCCGCCGGGAGGCCTCGACGACCACCACCAGCACCGCGAGCAGCACGACGACGACCCACGCGTGCACCCAGAGAGGCGACGTGACGGTGACGATGAGGGAGTGGCCGAGCGGGACGCCCGCGAGCGTCGCCTCGAGCAGGGTGTTCGTCACCCCGCCGATGGAGCCGTGCGTGAAGAGCGTGTAGACGAGCGAGAGCACCGGGGCCTGCGCCAGCACCGGCAGGCACCCGGCGAGCGGTGAGACCTTCTCGTTCGTGTAGAGCTCCTGCAGTGCGCGTCGCAGTCGCTCGGAGTCCGTGCCGTAGCGCTTCCCGAGCGCGGCGACGCGGGGTGCGAGCCGTCGACGGTCCCGCTCGGCCCGGACCTGCAGCACCGCGAGCGGGACGAGCACGGCGCGGACGGCCAGGGTGAGCAGCACGACGGCGATCGCCGCGGCGAGCCCGCCGGCGACGGGGGAGAGGGCCGCGGTGGTCGCGGCGAGGAGGTCGGCGCCGCTGTGCAGCAGCGGCCCGACGACGGGCAGGGTGGTGATGTCCATGACGTTCCGATCGGTTCGGCGGGAGGGGTCGCGTGTGCGGCCCGGCCACCGGTCGGTGGTCAGGCCGGGGTGGCGGCTCCCGGAGCACGCGGTCGGGCGTGCCCGTCGGCGTCGGGGTGACTCCACGCGATCCGCGTGACGAGGTCCGCCGGAGCACGCGTCGACGCCGCCCCACGGCCGGTGTCGACGCCGAGCACGAGCGCGAGCACCTGCGCGACCACGACGGCGACCGCGACGGCGGTCAGTCCGAGCGCCGCGACCGCGAGGAGCGGGAACACCCCGACCGCGGGGTCGCCGAGGACCAGCGCGGCGGTGACGCGCAGGAACAGTTCGACGACGGTCATGGTCCGTTCAGGCTAACGCCCGCGCGCCGTCCACGGGGAAGTGGCTGGTCAGGGCAGGATCGAGCCATGACCGCAGGTTCGCCGAGCACCCCAGCGACCGTGGCCCTCGAGCGGGCCGGGATCCCGTACACGCCACACGTGTACGAGCACCACGAGACCGCCACGAACTTCGGGGAAGAGGCTGCGGCCGCCCTCGGACTCCGTGAGGAGCAGGTCTTCAAGACCCTCGTGGTCTCCGTCGACGGCAGTCTGGCGGTGGCGATCGTCCCGGTGGCGAACCGGCTCGACCTCAAGGCGATCGCGGCGGCGGTCGGCGGGAAGAAGGCGGTCCTCGCCGATCCGACCATCGCCGAGAAGCGCACCGGCTACGTCGTCGGCGGGATCAGCCCGGTGGGGCAGAAGACGCAGCTCCGCACCGTCGTCGACGAGTCGGCCCTGACGTACCCGAGCATCTTCGTGTCCGGTGGCCGGCGCGGTTTCGACATCGAGGTGGCACCCGCGGACCTCGTCCGCGTCACCGAGGCCACCTCGGCGGCGATCGCACGGACCTGAGTCAGGTCGCCGCAACTTTTTTCCCGCACCGGGAATGACACCGGGGCCCCTGCGTTGCATTGAGTCGAAGGCACTCAAGTTCCCAGGAGGTCCCTTTGCCAGCAACGTTCGGTCCGACCGGCGGCAACGACTCGTTCGACGAGTTCCTCGCACGTCTGCTCGCGGCACAGAACTCCGGCGCCCAGCGATCCGTACCGCTGGGACGCCCGGTCGACATCACGCGGCTGCTCAGCCGTCGCACCCACGAGATGCTCCAGCGCACGGCGGAGTACGCCGTCGAACAGGGCCAGCACGAGGTCGACGCACTGCACATCCTGCACGTGCTCGTCCGCACCGACCCCTTCACCGCGGTGATCCGCCAGGCCGGGGTCGACCCCGACCAGCTGGCCGATGAGGTCGAGCAGCGGCTCCCGATGGCGCGCGAGCCCCGCGAGGACGAAGGACGCCCGGCACTGACCGGCACCGCCCAGCGCATCCTCCTCGAGGCCACCCAGGCCGCCCGCGGCTTCGGCAGCACGTACACCGACCCCGAGCACGTCTTCTTCGCGCTCGTCATGGACCAGGACACCGTCACCGGGCAGCTGCTCGCGAGCGCCGGTGTCACCCCGCAGGTCATGCAGGACTACGCCCAGCAGGCCGCGGCAGCAGCACGAGAGGGGCGCCCCGTGCCCGGAACCGATGCCACCACCGACACCACCCAGTCGGACTCCGACACCCCGACCCTCGACCAGTTCGGCACCGACCTCACCGAGCGCGCCCGTGACGGACGCATCGACCCGGTGATCGGCCGCGCCGACGAGATCGAGCAGACCGTCGAGATCCTGCTCCGTCGCACCAAGAACAACCCCGTCCTCATCGGCGAACCCGGCGTCGGGAAGACCGCGATCGTCGAGGGCCTCGCCCAGCGCATCGCGGACGGCGACGTCCCCGTGCTGCTCCAGGGCAAGCGCGTCGTGTCGCTCGACCTGCCCGGCATGCTGGCCGGCACCCGGTACCGCGGCGACTTCGAGGAGCGACTGACCAAGGCGATGGACGAGATCTCGGCGCACGCCGACGAGCTCATCGTGTTCGTCGACGAGCTCCACACCGTCGTCGGCGCCGGTGGCGGTGGCGAGGGCGGTTCGATGGACGCGGGCAACATCCTGAAGCCCCGTCTGGCGCGCGGCGACCTGCACATGGTCGGCGCGACCACGCTGAACGAGTACCGCCGGATCGAGAAGGACGCCGCGCTCGAGCGCCGCTTCCAGCCGGTCACGGTGGGGGAGCCGAGCGTCGAGGACGCCGTCGCGATCCTCACCGGCCTCGCACCCCGCTACGCCGCGCACCACGACGTGACCTACACCGACGACGCCCTGCGCGCCGCGGTCGAGCTGTCGCACCGGTACGTCACCGACCGGCACCTGCCGGACAAGGCGATCGACCTCATCGACCAGGCCGGCGCACGCCGTCGCCTCGCCCGATCGGGCGACGTCGACGTCGAGGCACTCCGCGACCAGGTCGCCGAGCTGCTCGCCGACAAGGACCGCGCGGTCACCGAGGAACGCTACGAAGAGGCGTCGCGCCTGCGCGACGAGATCGAGGGCCTGGAGGCGCGGATCACCGCCGCCTCGTCGGCGGACGCTGGACGGGCCTCCAGTCTCGAGACCATGGGCACCTCGATCACGGAGGCCGACATCGCAGCCGTCGTGTCCCGCGCCACCGGCATCCCCGCAACCCGGCTCACGCAGGGCGACCGGACCCGGCTCGCCGCGCTCGAGGACGAACTCCACGAGCGTGTCGTCGGCCAGGACGACGCCGTGCGCGCCATCGCGACCGCGGTTCGGCGCAGCCGGACCGGGATGGGCGACCCCCGTCGTCCGGTCGGCAGCTTCCTGTTCCTCGGCCCCACCGGTGTCGGCAAGACCGAGCTGGCCAAGGCGCTGGCCGGATCGCTGTTCGGGGACGAGTCGGCGATGCTCCGCTTCGACATGAGCGAGTTCGGCGAGCGGCACACCGTGTCGCGCCTGGTCGGCGCCCCTCCCGGGTACGTCGGCTACGACGAGGCCGGGCAGCTCACCGAGCGCGTCCGCCGCAACCCGTACTCGGTGATCCTGCTCGACGAGGTCGAGAAGGCGCACCCCGACGTGTTCAACCTGCTGCTGCAGGTGCTGGACGACGGTCGGCTGACGGACGGCCAGGGCCGCACGGTGGACTTCCGGAACACGGTGGTCATCATGACGTCGAACATCGGGTCCGAGTTCCTCGCGTCGCGCTCCGGTGCGCTCGGGTTCTCCGCCTCGGCGGACGGTGGCTACTCGGAGGAGGACCTGCGAGCGCGGGTGATGGGCAAGCTCCGCGAGTCCATGCGGCCGGAGTTCATCAACCGCATCGACGAGATCGTGCTGTTCCGCAAGCTCGACCAGGAGCAGCTGCGCTCGATCGTCGGACTGCTGCTGCAGGACACCTCGCTCCGACTGCTCGCGCAGGGCATGGCGCTGTCCGTGTCCGAGGCCGCGGTGGACTGGCTCGCCGAGCACGGCTACGAGCCGGAGTACGGCGCCCGTCCGCTCCGTCGTCTCATCCAGCGCGAGGTCGACGACCGGATCGCGAACCTCGTCGTGGACCAGGCCGTGGCCGGCGGCGACACCGTCCGGATCGACGCGGTCGACGGTGTGCTGACGGCGACCGTGGCGGTTCCCGCCGCGGTGTAGTCAGCGTCTCGTCAGACGGATTCGACCCCGGTGCCCACAGGGCGCCGGGGTCGTTCTGTGTGTTCAGGAATGCAATTCTGGACGAATCGCCGAAAGGGCTTGCGCGGGGAATGCGGGTGTAGATAGTGTTCACGAGCAATCAGAGCTGCGTCAGCACGAGACCGAAAGGGGGCCTGACCATGATGATCACCGCAACGACTCCGTTCCACGGCATCCGTACGTCCGGCGGCACCCCGATCCGGGTCCGCTGACTCGGAGCGTCCCGCACCACGCGACACCTGTGTCCAGGCTCGTCCACGCCGAGGCTCTCGCTCGAGAGCACGTCTCGCCGGATGACCTGCGATGACCGACGCATTCGTCTGAGACGAGTGTCGGCCGGACTCGGTTCGGCACCGCTGCGCACGGTTCACGTGTGCGCCGGAGCTGCATTCCGAATGCGCGGCCGAGCCGTCGTGAATGTCGGTGGCGGGTGCGACGCTTCTCCGTATCGGTAGCAATGCACGAGCACGTCCGACCGCATTTGCCGGACGTGCCACGGAATGCATTCGCGCGCATTCATCCACTCGGATGTGCGCATTCAGCGCCGCGCGCGTCCGTGCGTGCGCCTTCCTCCTCCTGCCCGTGTGCCGGGCAGTTCCGTCATGCCCTGAAGGGGACACCACCGTGTCAACGAAGACCACCACCATCCGCCCTCCCGACACCCGCGCGGTGCGCCGTCGGGTCTCGCTCTCCGACCGCATCGCACTCCGCATCGGGATGTCGCTCATCATCTGGAGCCGGCGCACCCACCACGTGCGTCCGTCGGTCGACATCGCGACGCGGAACCGCCTCGAGCGGGAGCGTCAGCAGCGCGAGGCCGAGTGGCTCCTGCGCAGCGCGTCGATGCACCTCTGGCACTGACGCGCGCGCCTCGCACCGTGCGACGTCCGCGTTCCGCGCGCCTCGCACCGTGCGAGGTCCCGTCGCGGCCGTCCCGTGCGAGGTTCCCTACTCCGTGCCCGGCCCTGCGCCTCGCACCGGGTACGGAACCTCGCACCACGTCGCGCCCCTCGCACCGTGCGAGGTCCCGTCGCGTGCCGTGCCGTCGCGGGTGTTCCTTCCCGTGCGAGGTTGCGTACTCCGTGCCCGGCCCAGCGCCTCGCACCGGGCACGGAACCTCGCACCACGCCGCGCGCCTCGCACCGTGCGAGGTTCCGCGCGCCTCGCACCGTGCGAGGTTCCGCGCGCCTCGCACGGTGCGAGGCCCCCGCGCACGACGCACCCCGCGCCTCCCGTACCGTTGTCGGGTGACCGAAACCGCAGCTGCACTCGTCGAACGCCTGACCGCCATCGTCCCGGACTTCCCCAAGCCCGGGGTCCTGTTCCGCGACGTCACGCCGGTGTTCTCCGACCCGGTGGCGTTCGGCCGCGTGTGCGAGGCACTCGCCGCGCCGTTCGCGATCGGGCAGGGGTTCGCCGCGGTCGCCGGCATCGAGGCGCGCGGGTTCGCCCTGGCCGGCGGGATCGCCGCGCAGCACCAGGTCGGCGTCCTCACGGTGCGGAAGGCGGGCAAGCTCCCCGGCGAGGTCCTCAGCGAGCAGTACGCGCTCGAGTACGGCGAGGCCGAGCTCGAGCTGCGCCCGGGTCAGCTGCCGGCCGGAACCCGGGTGCTCGTCGTCGACGACGTCCTCGCGACCGGCGGCACCGGCGCCGCGACCATCACCCTGCTCGAGCGCGCCGGGTACGAGGCGATCGGCTTCGCCGCGCTGCTCGAACTCGACGGTCTGAACGGTCGCGAACGCCTCGAACCGCGCCTGCCCGTCGAGACCCTCGGCAGCGTCCCGGCGTGAGCCGCCGCGGGGCCCGCGCGCACTAGTCTTGATCCACCCCACCGAACCGAGGAGTCGCACCATCGTGACCGAGTCAGTCGCCGCTCCGGCGGAGAACGCCGAGCCCGCAGACCTTCCCCAGGCACCCGAGCCCCGCACCGCGACGACGAGCACGACCGGCACCGAGCTGTTCGACGGCGTCCGCGGTGTCATCGCGATCCGCGTAGCCGGGGTCCTCAGGGACCTCGCCGCCGACGTGCAGGCGGGGGAGACCGCCGAGCCGGTGACGCTCGACGAGCAGGACGGCCTGGACATCCTCCGGCACTCGGCCGCGCACGTGCTCGCGCAGGCCGTGCAGCAGATCAACCCCGACGCCAAGCTCGGGATCGGTCCGCCCGTCACCGACGGCTACTACTACGACTTCGACGTCGCCGAGCCCTTCACGCCCGAAGCGCTCAAGGCCATCGAGAAGAACATGGACCGGATCATCCGTCAGGCCCAGCGCTTCCGCCGCGTCGTCGTCACCGACGACGAGGCCCGTGCGCGCATGGCGGGGGAGCCCTACAAGCAGGAGCTCATCGGCCTCAAGGGTGCCGCCGACGCCGGTGACTCGGGCGAGAGCGTCGAGGTCGGTGCCGGCGAGCTGACGGTCTACGAGAACGTCGACCCGAAGACCGGCGAGGTCGTCTGGCAGGACCTCTGCCGCGGCCCGCACCTGCCGCACACCCGCATCATCGGCAACGCGTCGAAGCTCATGCGGGTCGCCGCGGCGTACTGGCGCGGCTCGGAGAAGAACCCGCAGCTGCAGCGCATCTACGGCACCGCGTGGCCCGACAAGGACCAGCTCAAGGCGTACCTCGTCCGCCTCGAGGAAGCGGCCAAGCGCGACCACCGCAAGCTCGGTGCCGAACTCGACCTGTTCTCGTTCCCGGACGAGATCGGGTCCGGCCTGGCGATCTTCCACCCGAAGGGCGGCATCATCCGCCGCGAGATGGAGGACTACTCGCGCCGCCGGCACGAGCAAGAGGGCTACTCCTTCGTCTACACGCCGCACATCACCAAGGGCGACCTGTTCGAGCAGTCCGGGCACCTCGGCTGGTACAAGGACGGCATGTTCCCGCCCATGCACATGGACGAGGCCCGCGACGAGGACGGCAACGTCACGCGGCAGGGGGCGGACTACTACCTCAAGCCGATGAACTGCCCGATGCACATCCTCGCGTACCGGTCGCAGGCACGGTCCTACCGCGACCTCCCGCTCCGGATGTTCGAGTTCGGCACGGTCTACCGCAACGAGAAGTCCGGCGTCATCCACGGGCTCACCCGCGTCCGGGGCATGACCCAGGACGACGCGCACATCTTCACCACGAAGGAGCGCATGAAGGAGGAGCTCACCACGACCCTCCAGTTCGTGCTCTCGCTCCTCCGTGACTACGGTCTCGACGACTTCTACCTCGAGCTCTCGACGAAGGACCCGGAGAAGTACGTCGGCGACGACGACACCTGGGACGAGGCGACGAACACCCTGCGCGAGGTCGCCGAGGAATCGGGTCTCGAACTCGTGCCCGACCCCGCCGGTGCAGCGTTCTACGGCCCGAAGATCTCGGTGCAGGCCCGTGACGCCATCGGTCGCACCTGGCAGATGTCGACCGTCCAGCTCGACTTCAACCTGCCGGAGCGCTTCGAGCTCGAGTACGCGGCGGCGGACGGCACCCGGCAGCGTCCGGTGATGATCCACCGCGCGCTGTTCGGCTCCATCGAGCGCTTCTTCGGCGTCCTCACCGAGCACTACGCGGGAGCGTTCCCGGCCTGGCTCGCCCCCGTGCAGGTCGTCGGCATCCCGGTCGCGGCGGAGTACGGCGACTACCTCGACGAGGTCGTCGCGAAGCTCCGCAGCCACGGCGTCCGCGCCGAGGTGGACCACTCCGACGACCGGATGCAGAAGAAGATCCGCAACCACACGAAGCAGAAGGTGCCGTTCCAGCTCATCGCGGGCGGCGACGACCGCGACGCCGGTGCGGTCAGCTTCCGCTTCCGCGACGGCCGACAGGACAACGCGGTGCCGGTCGACGAGGCCGTGGAGCGCATCCTCACCGCGATCCGCGAGCGCGCGCAGGTCTGATGACCCAGCCAGGAGGCACGGATCACGGCCCGGGGACCGGTCACGTCGACGACGTGGCCGGTCCCACGGCCGACGGGGACCCGCTGGTCATCCGGGACGCCGCGACCGGCGCTGCCGTGCCGGACGCGTTCCAGCGGCTCTGGAACCCGCACCGGATGGCGTACATCGACGCCGGGCGTGACGGCCGGGGCCGCGGGCACGACGACGACTGCCCGTTCTGCGAGGCACCGCGGAAGTCCGACGAGGACGCCCTCATCGTCGCCAGGGGCGAGCACGCGTACGTCCTGCTCAACCTGTTCCCGTACAACAACGGGCACCTGCTCGTGTGCCCCTACCGGCACGTGCCGCTCTACGACGAGGCCACGCCGGACGAGGTCCGCGAGATCAGCGAGCTGACCCAGACCGCGATGCGGGTGCTGCGATCGGTGTCGCACTGCGACGGCTTCAACATCGGCATGAACCAGGGCGAGGTCGCCGGTGCCGGGGTCGCGGGCCACCTGCACCAGCACATTGTGCCGCGGTGGCAGTCGGACGCGAACTTCTTCCCGATCATCGCGCGGACGAAGTCGATGTCCCAGCTGCTCGGTGAGACCCGTCGACTGGTCGCCGAGGGATGGCCTGCGGCGCACTAGACTGGTCGGCATCATGAGCGACAGCACCAGCACCTCCGGCACCCCTGGCACCTCGATCACCGGCTCCGACCGCGTCAAGCGCGGCCTCGCCGAGATGCTCAAGGGCGGCGTGATCATGGACGTCGTCGACGCCGAGCAGGCCCGCATCGCGGAAGAGGCCGGCGCCACGGCCGTCATGGCCCTCGAGCGCGTCCCCGCCGACATCCGCGCACAGGGCGGCGTCGCCCGCATGTCCGACCCGTCGATGATCGAGGAGATCATCGCGGCGGTGTCGATCCCGGTCATGGCGAAGGCCCGCATCGGCCACTTCGTCGAGGCGCAGATCCTGCAGGAGCTCGGCGTCGACTACATCGACGAGTCCGAGGTCCTCTCGCCCGCCGACTACGTGAACCACATCGACAAGTGGAACTTCACCACCCCGTTCGTCTGCGGTGCCACCAACCTCGGCGAGGCACTCCGTCGCATCACCGAGGGCGCGGCGATGATCCGTTCCAAGGGCGAAGCCGGCACGGGCGACGTGTCCGAGGCGACCAAGCACATCCGGACGATCAACAAGGAGATCGCGGCGCTGCGTCACCTCAAGGAAGACGAGCTCTACGTCGCCGCGAAGGAACTGCAGGCGCCGTTCGACATCGTCAAGGAAGTGGCCCAGACCGGCACGCTGCCCGTCGTGCTCTTCACCGCCGGTGGCGTCGCCACCCCGGCTGACGCCGCGATGATGATGCAGCTCGGTGCCGACGGCGTGTTCGTCGGCTCGGGCATCTTCAAGTCCGGCGACCCGGCCAAGCGCGCCGCCGCGATCGTCAAGGCCACCACCTTCCACGACGACCCCAAGGTCATCGCCGAGGCCTCCCGCGGCCTGGGTGAGGCGATGGTCGGCATCAACGTCGCCGACGTCCCCGCACCGCACCGCCTCGCCGAGCGTGGCTGGTAGCACGTCGGGCAGCGCGCGGCCCCGCATCGGGGTCCTCGCGCTGCAGGGTGACTTCCGTGAGCACATCGCCTCGCTGACGGAGCTCGGCGCCGACGTGGTGCCGCTCCGTCGCCCGGAGGAGATCGACGCCCTCGACGGCGTCGTGATCCCGGGTGGCGAGTCGAGCGTGATGGACAAGCTGTCCCGCGCGTTCGGCCTCGCCGAGCCCCTCGGGGCGGCGATCCGGTCCGGGCTGCCGACGTACGGCACCTGCGCGGGCATGATCATGCTGTCCTCCCGGATCACCGACGGCATCGCGGGGCAGCACACCCTCGACGTCCTCGACACGACGGTGCGCCGCAACGCGTTCGGCAACCAGAACGACTCGTTCGAGATCGACATCCCGATGCCGGCGCTCGGAGCCGCCCCGGTCCACGCGGTGTTCATCCGAGCACCCGTGGTGGAGCAGCACGGCGCGGGCGTCGAGGTCCTCGGCACCCTGCCGGACGGCCAGGCCGTGGCGGTGCAGCAGGGCAACGTCATCGCGAGCGCCTTCCACCCCGAGGTGGCGGGCGAAGACCGCTTCCACCGCCGGTTCCTCGACCTCGTCCGCACCGCCTAGCGTCCCGCCCCGCCCTCGCAACACGCAACCGTGGCGGTTGCGCGCAGCGTTGTGCCGCTGCGGGCTGTCGCCCACGTTGCGTTTTGCGGTAGCGAGCCAGCGCGGCGGAGGCGAGCCGCGCCTCCAGGCCGGTAAGATGAGGCAGATTTTCCGCAAGACGCAAGGAGCAACCGTGTCCGGGCATTCCAAGTGGGCGACGACCAAGCACAAGAAGGCCGTCATCGACGGTCGCCGTGCGAAGTCCTTCGCGAAGCTCATCAAGAACATCGAGGTCGCCGCGAAGATGGGCGGGGCCGACATGTCGGGCAACCCGACGCTCGTCGACGCCGTGCAGAAGGCCAAGAAGACCTCGGTGCCGAACGACAACATCGACCGCGCCGTCAAGCGCGGTGCCGGTCTGACCGGCGAGACGATCGAGTACACGACGATCATGTACGAGGGCTACGGCCCGAACGGCGTCGCGATGCTCATCGAGTGTCTGACCGACAACAAGAACCGCGCCGCGGCCGAGGTCCGCACGACGATGTCGCGGAACGGCGGCACCATGGCCGACCCCGGCAGCGTGGCGTACAACTTCTCGCGCAAGGGCGTCATCTCGGTGACGAAGACGGACGGCCTCGACGAGGACACCGTGATGAGCGCCGTGCTCGACGCCGGCGCCGAGGACGTCATCGACCAGGGCGGCGGCTTCGAGGTCATCACCGAGGCGAGCGACCTCGTCGCGGCCCGCACCGCGCTGCAAGAGGCCGGCATCGACTACGACTCGGCCGACGCCGAGTTCGTCCCCGGCCTCAAGGTCCCGGTGGACGCCGAGACGGCCCGCAAGGTGTTCCGCCTCATCGACGCGCTCGAGGACAGCGACGACGTGCAGAACGTCTACTCGAACTTCGACATCCCCGCCGACGTCCAGGCCGAGCTCGACGAGGACGAGGACTAGCCGATGCTGCGCGTGCTCGGGGTCGACCCCGGGCTCACGCGGTGCGGCGTCGGCGTGGTCGAGGTCGCACCGAACCGGCGTGCCCGGCTCGTCCACGTGACGGTCGTGCGCACGCCGGCGGACATGGCGCTCGAACAGCGCCTCCTGCTCATCGCCGACGGCATCGCCGCCGAGATCGACGAGCACCGCCCGGACGCCGTCGCGGTGGAGCGGGTGTTCGCGCAGGCGAACGTCCGCACCGTGATGGGCACCGCCCAGGCCGCCGGCCTCGCGCTGCACGCGGCCGCGGCCCGCGGGTTGCCGGTGGGCCTGCACACCCCGTCCGAGGTGAAGGCGGCGGTGACCGGGTACGGCAACGCCGACAAGCGACAGGTCCAGACGATGATCGCCCGGGTCCTCGGACTCGACGAGGCCCCGAAACCGGCCGACGCCGCCGACGCGCTCGCGTTGGCCGTGTGCCATGCCTGGAGGCTCGGAGCACCTGACGCCGCCGGCTCACGTCCGTCGAACCTCACCCCGGCACAGCGTGCCTGGCGGGACGCGCAGGGCGGCACCGTGGACTCGCCGCTCGCGCGGGCGGCCGCCGCTGCGGCACGGCCGCAGCGTGGCAGGTCGGCATCGTCGGTGGGCGGCCGTAGGCTCGGGGCATGATCGCGAGTCTCCGGGGCACCTGCATCGACGTCGCCGGATCGGCCGTCGTGGTCGAGGTCGGGGGAGTCGGGTACGCCGTGACGGTCACGCCCGCCCACGCCCTGACGATGCGACACGGCTCCGAGGTCTTCCTCCGCACGGCGATGATCGTGCGCGAGGACGAGCACCTCCTCTTCGGCTTCGCGTCCACCGACGCGCTCCAGGTGTTCGACCTGCTGCGGAGCGTCTCCGGCGTCGGCCCCAAGTCGGCGATGGGCGTCCTCGCCCACATGGAGCCCGCACAGGTCGCGAACGCCGTCGCGAACGACGACGACGGCGCGTTCCGCAAGGTGTCGGGCATCGGGCCGAAGACGGCCAAGCTCATCATCGTCGCGCTCTCCGGCAAGCTCGCCGCGTTCGAGCAGGCCCCGGTCGTCGCCGCCCGACGTGGTGCCGCGGCCCACCCGGCCGCGGTCGACGTCGTCGCGGCCCTCATCGGTCTGGGCTGGCGTGAGGACGCCGCTCAGCGCGCCGTCGACGACACCATCGCGACCGAGCCCGGTGCGGCCACGATGGGCACGCAGTCGCTGCTCCGCGCGGCGCTCGGTGCCCTGCGTCCCGCCGGGGCCGGCCGGTGAGCGGCATCACCGCCGCCAGCGCCGAGTCGCAGGAGGAACTCGCGTTCGAGGGCGCGCTCCGCCCGAAGTCCCTCGACGAGTTCGTGGGACAGCGCAAGGTCCGCGGGCAGCTCGACCTGCTCCTCAAGGCCGCCGCGATGCAGGAGCGCACACCCGACCACATCCTGATGGCGGGCCCACCCGGACTCGGCAAGACCACGCTCGCGATGATCGTGGCGTACGAGTCCGCCCGGCCCCTGCGGATGTCGAGCGGACCGGCGATCCAGCACGCGGGCGACCTCGCCGCGGTGCTCTCGTCCCTCGTCCCCGGCGAGGTCCTCTTCATCGACGAGATCCACCGCATGGCGCGCTCGGCGGAGGAGATGCTCTACCTGGCGATGGAGGACTTCCGCATCGACGTGATGGTCGGCAAGGGCGCCGGCGCGACGAGCATCCCGCTCGACCTCGCGCCGTTCACCCTCGTCGGTGCGACCACCCGCGCGGGCCTGCTGCCGAACCCGCTCCGCGACCGCTTCGGGTTCACCGCCCACCTCGAGTTCTACGAGAAGGACGAGCTCGAACAGGTCCTCATCCGTGCGGCGCACCTGCTCGAGCTCGACATCGACCGGTCGGCGCTCCGTGAGATCGCCGGTCGGTCGCGCGGCACGCCCCGCATCGCGAACCGTCTGCTGCGCCGTGTGCGCGACTACGCGCTCGTGCACCGCACCACCGACGGCATGGCGGCCGTGCAGGGTGCCCTCGACCTCTACGACGTCGACGAGCTCGGGCTCGACCGGCTCGACCGCGCCGTCGTCGAGACGATGCTGACCCGCTTCGACGGGGGACCGGTCGGGCTCAACACGCTGGCGGTCTCCGTCGGCGAGGAATCCGAGACCATCGAGTCGGTCGTCGAGCCGTTCCTCGTCCGGGTCGGCCTGGTCACCCGGAGCCCGCGCGGCCGGATCGCGACCCCGCAGGCGTGGCGGCACTTCGGCATGACGCCGGGGCAGGCGACGACCGCCCAACCCGGCCTGTACGACGACGACACCGACTGACCGGACCGAGCAGCCCGGGCGGCATCGCACGCACAGACGTGTGCCCTAGACTGCTACGGCCCGAAACCGAGCAACCAGAGAAGGCATCGCATCATGGGTCAAGAAGTCATCCTCATCGTCATCGTCGTGGCGTTCGCGGCCTTCATGTTCTACAACAGCCGCAAGCGCAAGAAGCAGCAGGGCGAGCTCGCCACCAAGATGGTGCCGGGTGCCCGGGTCATGCTGTCCTTCGGCCTGTACGGCACGCTCCTGTCGGTCGACGACGAGAAGGTCACCGCCGACGTCGAGATCGCTCCGGGCACGGTCGTCACCGTCCACCGTCAGACCCTGTCGCGCGTCGTCGACGACAGCGCGTCGGACATCGAGACCACCGCCACGCCGGAGGACGAGCCGAAGCCCGTCGCCGAGCTGAACGGCGAGCCGGTCTACGGTGAGCGCATCGACCCGACCGAGACCGACGCCGACGCGGCGAAGCGCAAGACCGAAGACTGACCCCTCGGCCGCCGGGTCCACCGATCCGGCGGCGACACCTGCCGCCGGTCACCCCCGTCGGTCCTGACAGAAAGACGAGACGACCGGTGGCACGATCGACACCCGTCAAGAAGGCGATCCGCTCGCTCACCTGGTTGGTGATCCTGATGGCGGTCCTCGCTGGGTTGAACACCGCCGCGTCGATCCTCGCCGGGTCCACGAAGGACGACAGCGGCAAGTGGTTCGAAGGGGCCAGCTGGGTCCCGGAACTCGCCCTCGACCTGCAGGGCGGTACGCAGCTGACCCTCGCGGCCCAGAACACCGAGGGCGGCTCGGTGACGAACCAGCAGCTCGACCAGGCCGTGAACATCATCCGGCAGCGCATCAACGCCACGGGTGTCTCCGAGTCGCAGATCAACACCCAGGGGACGAACAACATCGTCGTCTCCATCCCGGGCAAGCCCGACAAGGCGACGATCGACCGCATCGAGGCCGCCGCGAAGCTGACGTTCCGCCCGGTGCTCTACACCGAGGCAGCGACGAGCTCCTCGGTCGGCGGCGACAGCAGCTCCTCCGCGTCCCCGACGCCGTACTCGCCGCCCGCGTCGCTCGCCGCGACGCCGAGCGCGAAGCCGTCGAACGCGAGCGACCTGAACTGGGTCACGCCGAAGCTGCAGGACCTGTACACGAACTACGACTGCAAGGCGCCGGACGACGTCACGACGGCACCCGATGACGAGCCCCTCGTCACCTGCGACCAGGACGGTGCCGCGAAGTACATCCTCGGTCCGGTCGAGGTCTCCGGGTCGAACATCAGCAACGCCACGTCCGGTCTCGCCACCGACTCGCAGGGCACGTCGACGGGCCAGTGGGCCGTCAACCTGAGCTTCAACGGCGACGGCACGAAGGACTTCCGCGAGGTCACCAACCGTCTCGTCTCGCTGGCGGCTCCGCAGAACCAGTTCGCGATCGTCCTCGACGGGTCCGTGATCACCGCACCGTCGACGAACTCGGCGATCACCAACGGCAAGGCGCAGATCACCGGCAGCTTCACCGCCGACTCCGCGAAGACCCTCGCCGACCAGCTGAAGTACGGCGCCCTGCCGATCAACTTCCAGGTGCAGTCGAACGAGAACATCTCCGCGACGCTCGGCACCGCCCAGCTCGTCGGCGGTCTCGTCGCCGGACTGATCGGCCTCATCCTGGTCATCATCTACTCGGTGATCCAGTACCGGGCACTCGCGTTCGTCACGGTGCTCTCGCTCGGGGTCGCCGGTGTGCTCACGTACCTGGTGATCGCGATCATGTCCTGGCGCGTCGACTACCGCCTCTCGCTCGCCGGGGTCGCGGGGTTGATCGTGGCGATCGGCATCACGGCGGACTCGTTCATCGTCTACTTCGAGCGCATCCGCGACGAACTGCGGGACGGCCGTGGCCTCGAGAGCGCCGTGGAGTCCGGGTGGAAGCGCGCACTCCGCACGATCCTGGCGTCCGACTCGATCAACTTCCTCGCCGCCATCGTGCTGTACATCCTCGCGGTGAGCGACGTGAAGGGCTTCGCGTTCACGCTGCTCCTCACGACCCTCATCGACGTCGTCGTGGTCGTGATGTTCACGCACCCGATGATGCAGATCATCGCCCGCAGCCGCTTCTTCGGCGAGGGGCACAAGTTCAGCGGGCTCGATCCGGCAGCACTCGGCGCCGTCTACCGGGGGAGAGCGCAGTTCCGCGCCCCCGTGGTCGACGGCAAGCGCCAGCGCAGTGCCGGTGAGGCCCAGCGTCGACAGACGATCGCGGAGCGGAAGGCCCAGCAGGGCTCCGTCGACAACGGCACCACGCCGGACGGGAAGGACGACTGATGGCCAGCTTCAGCCAGTTCGGCAGCGACCTCTACACGGGGAAGCGTTCGTACGACATCGTCGGCCGGCGCAAGACCTGGTACCTCATCGCGGTCATCGCCATCGTGATCGCGCTCGCGGTGCCGTGGCTCCGCGGCGGGTACCAGCTCGGCATCGAGTTCACCGGCGGGTCGGAGTTCACCCTCTCCGACGTGAAGACCCTCGACCAGAACCTCGCGACCGAGACCGTCGAGTCGATCGTCCCCGACGGTGTCCCGCGCGTCTCGCAGCTCGGCCAGCACGGCATCCGCGTGCAGACCGGGCAGCTCACCGACCGTGAGACGACCGAGGTGCAGGACGCCCTCGCGAAGGCGTACGACGTCCCCGAGGACCGGGTCGCGGCGACGTTCATCGGTGCGACCTGGGGTGCCGACGTGCTCAACCAGGCCATCCGCGGCCTCGTGATCTTCCTCGCCCTGGCCGCCGTGTTCATGGCCGTCTACTTCCGCACGTGGAAGATGTCGGTCTCCGCGATGGTGGCGCTCCTCCACGACCTCCTCATCACCGCCGGCGTGTACGGCATCGTGGGGCTCGAGGTCACCCCGGCGGCGGTGATCGGCTTCCTCACGATCCTCGGGTACTCGCTGTACGACACCGTGGTGGTGTTCGACAAGGTGCGCGAGAACACGAGTCAGGAATCGCACCGCACCTTCGTGCAGTCGGTGAACCTCGCGGTCAACCAGACCCTCGTCCGGTCGATCAACACCTCGGTCGTGGCCCTGCTTCCGGTCGCGGCGATCCTCTTCATCGGGTCGTACATCCTCGGCGCCGGCACGCTCCGCGACATCTCGCTCGCGCTCTTCATCGGCATCATCGTCGGCACCTACTCGACGATCTTCATCGCGTCGCCGATGTACGCCCACCTGCGCGAGAACGAGCCGAAGGTCAAGCAGGCTGACGCCAAGAAGCAGCAGGCCGCGGCGAAGCGCCGGCGCGAGGTCGACGCGACGGCGGAGGTCTGATGCCGATCCAGATCGACGAGATCGACGTCGCCGAGGCGCTCCGCCGTCTCGAGTCCGGTTCGCGCCTGTTCGACGTGCGCGAGCCGGGGGAGTGGGACGAGGTCCACGCTCCCCAGGCCACCCTCGTGCCGATGTCCGAGCTGGTCGCCCGGTGGAAGGAGATCGACGGCGGGGACGAGCCGGCGATCATCGTCTGCCACTCCGGCGCTCGTTCGGCCCGCGTCGTGGCCGCCCTCGAGCAGTCGGGGGTGCCGGCGGTCAACCTCGCCGGCGGCATGGTCGCGTGGGAGCAGACGGGCGCACCGGTGGTCCGGCCCGGCGCCGACGCCCACGCCGATGCCGGTGCCGACGCCCACGGCGAACCCCGTCACGAGCACTGACCCGGCGCGCGTAGTCTTGTCGGATCGAGGCCGGACCGAGTCCCTGGGAGGCGCATCATGACGGACACCCGTGAATCCACGCCCCAGGACTCCGCGCGCGACGCGGCCGCCTCCCGGTCCGACCAGGTCGCGAGCCGCCCGGGTTCCGCGCCGCGGCCCTCCAGCCCCCTCGGCCCGAACACCACCGGCAACCTCGGTTCCCTCCGGTCGCTGCTGCCCCGGCTCTTCTCGCGTGCCCAGCCAGCCGGTGCCGTCGACACCCTGATCCGCACGGTCCGTTCGCACCACCCGAAGGCCGACGTCACCCTCATCGAGCGTGCCTACTCGGTCGCCGAGCGTGCCCACGACGGGCAGAAGCGGAAGTCCGGCGAGCCGTACATCACGCACCCGGTCGCGGTCGCGCAGATCCTCGCCGACCTCGGCATCGGCACGATCACGATCGCCGCGGCCCTGCTGCACGACACGGTGGAGGACACCGACTACCAGCTCGACCAGCTGCGCGCGGACTTCGGCGACGAGATCGCCATGCTCGTCGACGGCGTCACCAAGCTCGACAAGGTCAAGTACGGCGACAGCGCGCAGGCGGAGACCGTCCGCAAGATGGTCATCGCGATGTCGAAGGACATCCGGGTGCTCGTCATCAAGCTGGCCGACCGACTGCACAACGCCCGCACGTGGGGCTTCGTCGAGTCCACCTCCGCGACGCGGAAGGCGAAGGAGACGCTCGAGATCTACGCGCCGCTCGCGCACCGTCTCGGCATCCAGATGATCAAGCTGGAGCTCGAGGACCTCTCGTTCGCGGTGCTCCACCCGAAGCTCTACGTCGAGATCGACAGCCTCGTCAAGGAACGGCAGCCGAAGCGCGAGCAGTTCGTGCAGAACGTCATCGGCACCCTCAAGAAGGACCTCAAGGCAGCGAAGGTCCGCGGCGACGTGATGGGCCGGCCGAAGCAGTACTACTCGATCTACCAGAAGATGATCGTCCGCGGCCGCGAGTTCGACGAGATCTACGACCTCGTCGGCATCCGCGTCCTCGTGCCGACCGTGCGCGACTGCTACGCGATGCTCGGTTCGGTGCACGCGCGGTGGACCCCGCTGCCGGGTCGCTTCAAGGACTACATCGCGACCCCGAAGTTCAACCTGTACCAGTCGCTGCACACCACGGTCCTCGGGCCGCAGGGGCGTGCCGTCGAGATCCAGATCCGCACGCACGAGATGCACCAGCGTGCCGAGTTCGGTGTCGCCGCGCACTGGAAGTACAAGCAGCGCGCGGCCGGACGCGACGTCGACGCTTCCTCGGCGACCGACCAGGACATGGCGTGGCTCGCGCACATCACGGACTGGCAGGCGGAGACGAGCGACCCGGGCGAGTTCCTCGACTCCCTGCGGTACGAGATCGGCGCGAAGGAGACCTACGTCTTCACGCCGCAGGGCAAGGTCATCGGCCTGCCCTCCGGTGCGACCCCGGTCGACTTCGCGTACGCCGTGCACACCGAGATCGGGCACCGCACGATGGGCGCCAAGGTCAACGGTCGACTGGTCCCGCTCGAGAGCGCGCTGTCGAGCGGTGACGTCGTCGAGATCTTCACGTCGAAGAACCCCGACTCCGGCCCCAGCCAGGACTGGCTGACCTTCGTCCGCAGCCCCCGGGCCCGCAACAAGATCAAGCAGTGGTTCACCAAGGAGCGCCGCGAAGAGGCGATCGAGCAGGGCCGCGACGCCATCGCCCGGGCGATGCGCAAGCAGAACCTGCCGCTCCAGCGCATCATGAGCCAGGACTCCATCTCCGAAGTGGCGTCCTCGATGCGGTACGACGACGTGTCCGCCCTGTACGCCGCCATCGGCGAGGGCCACGTGTCGACCCAGTCCGTGATCGAGAAGGTCCTCGGCAACGTCCAGACCGACACCGAGACGGACGAACCCGAGCTCGCGTTCCCGCGGCAGGTCACCAGCCGGCAGCTGCGCAACAGCGACAGCGGCGTGCTGGTCCGTGGCGCTCCGGACATCCTCGTCAAGCTCGCGAAGTGCTGCACGCCGGTGCCGGGCGACCAGATCGTCGGGTTCATCACCCGCGGCCAGGGCGTCTCGGTGCACCAGGCGTCCTGCACGAACGTGAAGTCGCTCATGAACGAGCCCGACCGGATGATCGAGGTCGAGTGGGCCCCGTCGTCGAAGTCGGTGTTCCTGGTCCAGATCCAGATCGAGGCGCTCGATCGGTCGGGCCTCCTCAGCGACGTCACACGGGTCCTCACCGACCACCACGTGAACATCCTGTCGGCGACGGTGTCGACGTCGTCCGACCGTCTGGCGCTCAGCCGCTTCGTGTTCGAGATGGGCGACACCACGCACCTCGACCGCGTGCTGAACGCCGTCCGTCGCATCGACGCGGTGTACGACGTGTACCGCGTCAGCGCCGGCTGACCGGAGCGGGCACCGCCGCGGCCCGAGCGGGTTGCTGCAGGGCGCGCAGCCGCCGCTCGGCCTGCCGGACCATCGGCACCGTCCCGAGGCTCCTGAGGCGCTCCACGATCTCTGCGCTGCTGACCGCGCCGATGGCCAGGAGCCCGTGCACCGCGGATGCCTCGGCGCCGCCGAAGGCCCCCGCCGTCGCGCCGGGGGACCGCAGCAGGTCGACGGCGGTCCGCGCCGGGACCGTCACGCGGAGCGCTCCGAGGCGGGCGATGTCGTCGTCGTCGATCCGGACCGCGCGCAGTCGGACGTCGGCCTCGACGTGCACGCGCACCTGCAGCGGGATGCACGCTTCGACCGGTGCCGGGAGGCGTGAGGCGGCGCCCCAGATCCACGCCGCCGTCAGTGTGCTCGCGATGAGCCGAGCGTCCCGCAGGACCCAGGCCGCCGCGGCGGCCCGCAGCTCGGGCGTCTGCGGCTCTGCGGGCGAGGCCCAGCACGGCCCGACGGCCACGAGCTCGCCGGCGAGCACCGCGCTCCGCAGTTCGGACTCCGGCCAGTCGTCGCTGGTCAGGAGTCGCGAGCGGGCCACCCGCACATCCTGCCCCACGCTCCTCCGCGCACCGCACCGCCTGTGGAGAGCGCGTGGCGCGGTCCGGTGGACGGTACCGACCGACGGGCCTGGAGGCGCGGTGCGGGCCCGCACCGCGCCTCCAGGCCGTCAGTGGTCACGTCCACCGCCGCCGGCCGCGTCCGAGACTCGGCCATGCGGACGAAACGCGCGTCGCCGGACCCGCGAACTGTCCGCCCAGGCGAGACTCGGCCGGCCGAGCGCGCAGCGCGCGCAGCGCGGAACGTCAGCGCAGGACGTCGGCGCGGTGCACGAGCGCAGCGGCGCCGATGAGCGGGCCGTCCTGCGAGAGCCCCGTCGGCACGATGCGCACCTTGGTGACGAACCCGAACTCGACGCGCTCGGCGACCGCCTGCCGCGCGTACTCGAACAGGTCGGGCGTGACGTGCGAGAAGCCGCCGCCGATGGCCACGACCTCGAGGTCGACGAGGCTCGTCGCGGCGGCGATCGCCTGCCCGAGCGCGCGACCGCTCCGCTGGACGGCCGCGACCGCGATCTCGTCGCCGGCTGCGTAGGCCGCCGACAGTTCCTCACCGGTGGTGCCGGTGAAGCCCTGCCGCTGCGCCCAGGCGACGGTCTTCGGGCCGCTGGCGATCGCCTCGAGGCAGCCGGTGCCGCCGCAGGCGCAGTGGTCGTCGAAGCCACCGCACTCGACGTGGCCGATGTGCCCCGCGTTGCCGGTCGGGCCGCTCACGGTGCGGCCGTGCAGGATCAGGCCGCCGCCGACGCCGGTCGAGACGATCATGCCCATCACGTGGTCGTGGCCCTGTGCGGCACCGATCCAGTGCTCGGCGAGCGTGATCGCCAGGCCGTCCATGCGGAGCGTGACCGGGACGCCGTCGGGGACGTGCGCGGCGACACGGTCGCGCAGCGGGTAGCCGCGCCAGACCGGCATGTTGAGCGGGGACACGAGGCCGTGCTCCTCGTCGACGGGCCCGGCGGACCCGATGCCGACGCCGATCAGCGTGGCGTCGGCGGGCAGCGCGGCGATCGCGGCGGTGACGACCTCGTCGACGGCCGCCTGCAGTTCCTCGGACGTGCGCTGCGGCCCGGTGGGGCTGCGGAAGCGGGTGGCCGGCAGGATGACGCCCTCGTCGGTGACGAGCGCCGCCTCGACCTTGGTGCCGCCGAGGTCGACGGCGAGGGCGAGCGGGGTGGTCTGCGGTGCTGTGGTGGACATGCTCGCTCCGATGCGGCGGTCTGGAGGCACGGTGCGGCTCCGGGACGCGGCGTCGCGTCCGGTGGGCACCGGCTCTGGTGGGGTGGTCCGGGTCAGTAGGAGGAGGTGTCGTCGCCGAGCGCCGACGCGGTGCCGCTCTCGGCACGGTGCGCGACCTCGTCGAGGATGCGTGCGGAGGCGCTCGTGCCGATGCGGTCGGCGCCCGCCGTGACCATCTCGAGCAGGGTGTCGAGGCCGCGGACGCCGCCGGACGCCTTGACGCCCGTGTCGGCCCCGACGGTCTGGCGCATGAGGCGGATGTGCTCGGCGGTCGCACCGCCGCCGGCGAACCCGGTGGAGGTCTTCACGAAGGCGGCCCCGGCGGACTGCGCGGCGCGGGAGGCGGCGACGATCTCGTCGTCGGTGAGGAACGCGGTCTCGAGGATGACCTTCACGACGGTGCTGCCCGCGGCGTCGACCACGGCGCGGACGTCGGCCTCGACGCGCTCCCAGTCGCCGGACTTCGCCGCGCCGATGTTCTGCACCATGTCGAGCTCGAACGCCCCGTCGGCGAGGGCCTGCAGCGACTCGGCGACCTTGGCCCCGGTGGACGTGGTGCCGTGCGGGAAGCCGATGACCGTCCCGACGCCGACCCCGGTGCCCTGGAGACGCTCGACCGCGTGGGCGACGTCGCTCGGGCGGACGCACACGCTGAACACGCGGTACGCGGCGGCTTCGTCGAGCTGCGCGTCGACGTCCGCACGGGTCAGTTCGGGCTTCAGGATCGCGTGGTCGATGAGACCACGGACGACATCGGCACTGATCTGTTCGGGATCGACGGAGAACGCTGCATTGTCCACCCGGCAAGCCTACCCGGAGCCGGGCCGCGTACCGTGCCCCGCATGCACGTCCTCGTCACCGGGGCCACCGGGTACATCGGCGGTCGCCTCGTCCCACGTCTCCTCGAAGCCGGCCACAGCGTCCGCGTCTTCGTCCGCACCCCTCGGAAGCTCCAGGACGTCCCCTGGCACGACGACGTCGAGATCGTCGAGGGCGACCTCCAGGACGCCACCGCGGTGCGCGCCGCCGTCGAGGGGATCGGGGCCGTCTACTACCTCGCCCACGCGATGGGCGCGGAGGGCGACTTCGAACACGCCGAGCGGCAGGCCGCCGAGACCATGGCGCACGAGGCGAAGGCCGCCGGCGTCCGCCGGTTCGTGTACCTGGGCGGCTTGCACCCCGACGGCGAGCTGTCGAAGCACCTCCGCAGCCGGAAGGAGGTCGGGGACCTCCTGCTGCGGTCCGGCGTGCCGACCGTCGCCTACCAGGCGGGCGTCGTCATCGGGTCCGGGAGCACCTCGTTCGAGATGATCCGCCACGTGACCGACGTGCTGCCGTGGATGCCGGCGCCGCGCTGGGTGCGGAACCGGATCCAGCCGATCGCCGTCCGCGACGTCCTCTACTACCTCGTGCAGGCGCTCGAGATCCCCGCCGACGTCAACCGCACGTTCGACATCGGTGGGCCGGACGTGCTCCGCTACGGCCAGATGCTCAACGGATACGCGGTCGAGGCGAAGCTGCCGCAGCGCCCGATCTCGGTGCTGCCCGTCCTCACCCCGCGCCTCGCCGCGCACTGGTTCAACGTGGTCACGCCGATCCCGCGGAAGCTCGCGACGCCGATCATCGAGTCGCTCCAGTTCGAGTGCGTCCAGCGCGAGCACGACATCGACGACGTCGTGCCGCGTCCGGCCGGCGGCCTGACGACCTACCGCCGTGCCGTACGACTCGCACTCAGCCGGATGCGCACCGGCGAGGTCGAGACGAGCTGGCGGAACGCCACGCTCTCCGCGACCCCGGCCGACCCGCTGCCGAGCGACCCCGACTGGGCCGGCCACACCGTGTACGTCGACGACCGGAAGCGGCACTCGTCCGCCTCCGCCGAGGACGTGTGGCGCGTCGTCGAGTCGATCGGCGGCGAGAACGGCTGGTACTCGTTCCCCCTCGCCTGGGTCGCCCGCGGCTGGATGGACAAGATCGCCGGGGGAGTCGGGCTCAGCCGGGGCCGCCGCGACCCGAAGCGCCTCGAGCAGGGCGACGCGCTCGACTGGTGGCGTGTGGAACGTCTCGACCGCGGGCGGTACCTGCGCCTCCGCGCCGAGTTCAAGTCACCGGGCCGAGCCTGGCTCGAGATGACGGTCACCCCGGCCGCGGACGGCGGCAGCGACTACCGCCAGCGGGCGATCTACTTCCCCCAGGGGCTCTCCGGACGGCTGTACTGGTACTCGATCCTGCCGTTCCACGGCGTGATCTTCCCCGGCATGGTGGAGCGCATCACCGCAGCCGCCGAACGGGAGTCCGAGCACACCGAGTCGACGGGACGGAACTGGACCCAGCAGAATGGGAAGCCGGCACCGGTTCCAGATCCGGCACCAGGGCCGGATGGGGATCCCACATCGGGTCCGGATCCGGCACCGGAACACGAGGAGGCAGCATGACCGCGGACGCAGTCCAGCCCGACGACGCAGCGAGCACCGAGGACCACGGCGCCGTCCTGTTCCTCGGCGACAGCATCACGGCGCAGGGGTCGTGGGACACCTGGCTGCCCGACGAGCGCACCGTGAACCAGGGTGTCGGCGGCGACACCACCGACGGGGTGCTCGCCCGTCTGGACGACGTGATCGCCCAGCAGCCGGAGGTCATCGTGCTGCTCGTCGGCACGAACGACTTCGGCAACCACCGGGCGAGCGTCGAGCACGTGGTCCGCGGGGTGGAGTCCGTGCTCGTCACCCTCCGCCGCGAGCTCCCGGGCGTCCGGCTCCTGCTCGTGTCGATCCTGCCGCGTCAGGCCGACTTCTCGACCAAGATCGAGGAGGCGAACCGGCACCTCCGGCAGTTCGTCGCAACGTGCCACGCGCAGTACCTCGACGCCTGGCCCGCCCTCGCCGACGGCGACCACCTCGACGACCGCTTCACCGACGACGGTCTGCACCTGACCGAGGAGGGCTACCGGGCGTACGTCGCGGAGCTCGTACCGGCACTCGAGCGGGTCCGTGAGCTCCCGCCGATGTCCCGCTCGATCCAGGCGATCGACCTCGACGGCGCCTCGGCCTGATGGCCGCTCGGAAGGGACGGCCCCCGGTGGGGTCGTCCCAGGACGGCGTGCCCGGGGTCCCTGCGCGCACGACCCCTGCGCGCACGACCTCGGCGCGTTCGGCCGCTGGGCGCCAGGCCGCGAGGGGCGGGTCAGGCAGCCGCTCGGGTGCCCGCGCGAAGGGCGAGCTGCCCCCGTTCACCCGGCCGGCCCTCGCCCCGTCGCTCATCGCGGCGATCGTCCTGCTCGCCTGCGTCGCGATCGTGGACTCGTCCGCGTTCGTGTTCGCCCGCTGGGGCGTGACCGTCCTCGCGCTCATCGTGCTCGTCTTCGCCGTCCGCGGCCGGACCTGGTGGGTCACCGTGCTCATGGCCGCCGTCGCGGTCTGCTGGAACCCGCTCGCGGTCGTGTCGATCCCCGGGGAGCTCTGGGCGGCGCTCCAGCTCGTCGCGGCGGCGCTGTTCATCGTGGTCGGCATCGTCGTGAAGGTGCCGCGCGAGACGGAGACGACCCGCGCCTCCAGGCCCTGAACGAACGCTCGCGGGCCGAGCGTCCGCGCGGACGGTAGGATCGCAATGGCCGGGTGCAGGACCCGGCCGATCGACCCGAAGGGCATGGATGAGCAGCGAGACCGAGCCGGTGACCGAGAGTCCTCTGCTGAACCCTCGACCGTCCTCCGGCGGTCTCGACCGGCCCGACGTCGTCGTCCGCAAGGGCCGTCTCACCCTCGTCAACGGACACCTCACCCCGCAGCAGTCGATGATCGAGGACCTCCTGTTCCTCGACGACGCACTCACCGCCGGTGACGTCGACCACCTGCTCATCCGCGGCAACGACCAGCGGCCGGTGATCGCCCTCGACGAGCGCGACCGGCAGCGTGCGGAGAGTGCTGTGATGGCCGCCGCCGCGAACGAGCCGTTCTACGCCAAGCCCCCGGGACAGCCCGCCGTGCTCGTCATCGACGACGGCCTCGGCTCCGTCGACGAACCCGTCCTCCGCGTGTTCCGCCCCCGCGTCGAGCCGCTCGGACGGCTCCGCTACGGCGCCGAGACGAGCGTGCAGGTCGAGTTCTGGCGCGTCACCGACATCGAGGTCCTCGCACCCGTCGAGAACGCCCTGATGCGCCGCAGCCTGCCGATCGACGAGTTCGTCCTCGTCGACATCGAACGGTACGGCCGGACGTGGCGCACCGTCGAGCACATGTTCGACGACCACGTCTCGGACATCCGCTTCCCGATCGACATCGTGTTCTCGTGGGTCGACGGCAACGCCATCGAGTACCAGCGCGCCCGCCAGGCCGCGCAGTCCGGTGCCGTGCTCGGCGAGGGCGACGACGCCCCCGCCCGCTTCCGTCAGATCGACGAGCTGAAGTACGCCCTCCGGTCGGTGCACACGTTCGCACCCTGGATCCGGCAGATCTACATCGCCACCGACTCCCCGGCGCCGGCCTGGCTCGCCGACCACCCGAAGGTCCGGATCGTGCGGAGCGAGGAGTTCTTCGCCGACCCGTCGGTCCTGCCGACGCACAACTCGCAGGCCGTCGAGTCGCAGCTGCACCACATCCCGGGCATCAGCGAGCACTTCATCTACTCGAACGACGACATGTTCTTCGGGCGCATGGTCGACCCGTCGGTGTTCTTCAGCCCGGGCTCGGTGACGAAGTTCATCCTCGCGACGACCCGGATCGGCCTCGGCTCGAACAACGCGGCACGCAGCGGGTTCGAGAACTCCGCGCGGGTCAACCGCCGCCTGCTGCAGCAGCGCTTCGGTGCCGTCACCACGCGGCACCTCGAGCACGCCCCGACGCCCCTCCGGAAGTCGATCATGACCGAGATGGAGCACGAGTTCGCGGACGAGTTCGCCTCGACCGCGGGCTCCCGGTTCCGTGCTGCCGACAACATCTCGGTGACGAATTCGCTGTACCACTACTACTCGCTGCTCACGGGTCGGGCGATCGTGCAGGAGAACGCTCCGGTGCGGTACATCGACACCACGATGCTGTCCGGCCTGCGGGCGCTCGAGGACCTGCTCAAGAAGCGGAACGTCGACTTCTTCTGCCTCAACGACGGCAGCTTCCCGGAGGTCAGCGACGAGGAGCGGACGCAGCGCGTCACGGACTTCCTCGAGAAGTACTTCCCGTTCCCCGCGCCGTGGGAGCGGCCCAGCGCGTAGAACGCGGTCCCGCCCATCGCTTCGCGTGGTGAGATCGCACTTCCGCGCGCACACCGCACCGGGCAGCGCGCCGAACTGCGATCTCAGCGCGGGCATTCGCGTCACACCCACCGTCGGGAGGCGCGTGGCGGGCCGGCGCCGCGCCTCCAGGCCGTGGGCGGCCGCGACCACCCCGACCTGGTGAGATCGCACTTCCGCGCGCACAAGGCGCCGGGCCGCGCGCCGAAGTGCGATTTCAGCACCGGCCGTGGGCGTCACACCCACCGTCGGGAGGCGCGTGGCGGGCCGGCGCCGCGCCTCCAGGCCATGGGCGGTCGCGACCACCCCGACGTGGTGAGATCGCACTTCCGCGCGCACGCCACCCCGGGCCGCGCGCCGAAGTGCGATCTCAGCGCCGGCAGGAGGCGCCTCACCCACCGTCGGGAGGCGCGTGGCGGGCCAGTACCGCGCCTCCAGGCCGTGGGCAGTCGCGACCACCCCGAGGCGGTGAGATCGCACTTCCGCGCGCACGCCACCCCGGGCAGCGCGCCGAACTGCGATCTCAGCGGTGGACGGGGGAGACGGGCACCGAGTCGAGCGTGAACACGGGGATGCTCGACGTGACGGGAGCCGGCTCGACCGCGGCGGGGATCGCGACCCCGGCGGCGGCGAGGCGTGCCTCGGTCTCGACGGCCGTGACGGGCTGCCCGACGGTCGAGTAGTGCCCGATCGGCACGACCGAGTGCACGACGTTGTGGCCGTACACGTGCACGAGGTTGAACGACTGCGCGCCGTCCCGGCCGCGGGTGCCGCCCTGGAACTCCGTGAGGTCCTGCGTGTAGCACGTGGCACTGGCGACCGAGACGGGGATGCCCGCGAAGACGGCGCTCGTCGAGTAGTGCAGGTGCCCGGCGATGATCGCGATGACGTCGCTGCCCTCGACCACCTCGGCGAGGGCGTCCTGGTCGCGGAGCTCCACGAGCACGGCGAGGTCCTGCACGCTCGGCACCGGCGGGTGGTGCATCGCGAGGATGGTTCCGTGCGGGGCAGCTTCGGAGAGGACCTCGGCGAGCCAGTCGAGCTGCTCGGGGGAGACCTCGCCGTGGTGCTTGCCGGGGACGCTGGTGTCGAGCGTGATAACGCGCAGGCCGTTCACGTCGTAGACGAAGTCGACGGGGCGGTCGGTCGGTTGCAGACCGAAGAGCTCCTGACGGAACGCCCCGCGCTCGTCGTGGTTGCCCATCGCCCAGATGACCTGGGCGCCGATGCGCTCGGCGGCGGGCTCCACGATGTCGCGGATGCGGGCGTAGGCCCCCGGCTCGCCCTTGTCGGCCACGTCGCCGGTGACGACGATCGCTTCGGGGCGGGTGCCCGACGCTTCGATGTCGGCGACGATCTCGGTCAGGCGCGCGGCGGAGTCCACGTCGCCGTAGAGGTCACCGTCTCCCGCCACGAGGTGGGTGTCGCTGAGGTGGAGGAGGAAGTGGTTCGGCCTGGGGTGTTCGGCCGTCCGGCTGTCCATCGGGGTCTCATTCCGTTGGCGGGTGCGTGGTGCAACACAGTGCCACACCGTCCTGGACGAGTCCAGCACGTCTCGGTGTACTGGACGTGAACCGGATGCGGCGTGTCCGTGAGGCGAACGCGAACACCCCGCGAACGCGAAAACCCCCCGACCACGAAGTGGACGAGGGGTTCTCGCGTTCTTGCCGAGAAACTCAGTGGTTGCCGGCGCCGACTGCGGCAGCCGGGTGGTCGCCGCCTTCCAGCTCCGGACCGTGGTGCGCAGCGTGTGCGGCCTCGAGCTCGGCCTTCGAGACCGGCGTGATGCGGTCCTCGAAGAAGAAGCGGGAGACACCGGCACGGAGCTTCTGCACGCTGGAGATCTTGCCCTTGGCGTTCGGGCGGATCATGAGCGGCTTGTACTCGTTGAACTGCAGGAGCTTCCACCGCTCGTACTCGTCGAGCTGCTCGTGCACCTCGATGTACTCGCCGTGGGGGAGCCGGACGATGCGACCGGACTCGTACCCGTGGAGCACGATCTCGCGGTCCTTCTTCTGCAGCGCGAGGCAGACACGCTTCGTGATCCAGAAGGCGACGAACGGGCCGAGGACCGTCGTGGCCTGGATCACGTGGATCACGTGTTCGATCGACACCAGGAAGTGGGTCGCGATGATGTCCGACGACGCTGCGGCCCAGAGGCTCGCGTAGAGCGTGATACCGGCGGCACCGAACGCCGTGCGGGTCGGGGCGTTGCGCGGACGGTCGAGGATGTGGTGCTCGCGCTTGTCACCGGTGATCCAGCCCTCGATGAAGGGGTAGAGCAGGATCGCGAGGATGAGCACGACCAGCACCGCGATCGGCGCGAGGATGTTGAACGACACCGTGTAGCCGAACCACACGACCTCCCAGTGCGGCGGCACCAGACGGAGCGCGCCGTCCGCGAAGCCGATGTACCAGTCGGGCTGGGTACCGGCGGACACGGGGGAGGGGTCGTACGGGCCGTAGTTCCAGATCGGGTTGATCGTGAACAGCGACGCGATGAGGGCGAGGATGCCGGCGACGATGAAGAAGAACCCACCGGCCTTGGCGGCGAACGCGGGGAGGATCGGCACGCCGACCACGTTCTCGTTCGTCTTGCCGGGGCCCGCGAACTGCGTGTGCTTGTTGATGACGACCAGCACGAGGTGGACACCGAGCACCGCGACGAGGATCGCCGGCAGCAGCAGGATGTGCAGCGTGTAGAGGCGGCCGACGATGTCGGTGCCCGGGAACTCGCCGCCGAACAGCAGGTAGGCGATCCAGACGCCGATCACCGGGACGCCCTCGATCATGCCGACGATGATGCGCAGACCGTTGCCGGAGAGCAGGTCGTCGGGGAGCGAGTAGCCCGTGAAGCCCTCGGCCATGGCGAGCACCCAGAGCAGGAAGCCGAACACCCAGTTGAGCTCACGCGGCTTGCGGAACGCACCGGTGAAGAACACGCGGGCCATGTGCAGCATGATCGAGGCCACGAACAGCAGGGCCGCCCAGTGGTGGATCTGCCGGACGAAGAGCCCGCCACGGATCTCGAACGAGATGTTGAGCGTCGACTGCAGCGCGGTCGACATCTCGACGCCCTTGAGCGGGACGTAGGTGCCGTTGTAGACGACCTCGGCCATCGACGCCTGGAAGAAGAACGTCAGGAAGGTGCCGGAGAGCAGGACGACGACGAAGCTGTACAGCGCCACCTCGCCGAGCATGAAGCTCCAGTGGTCGGGGAAGATCTTGCGCCCGACCTCCTTCACGAGGCCCGAGATGCTCGTGCGCTCGTCGATGTAGTTGGACACCCCGCCGATGATGCGGGATCCACGCTCCGGCGTCGGCTTGGTGCCGGACACGGGTGCCTTGGTGGTGGTGGTGCTCATCAGCGTTCACGCTCCCAGAAGGACGGTCCGACGGGCTCGTGGAAGTCGCTCTGGGCAACCAGGTAGCCGTCGTCGTCGATCGCGATAGGAAGTTGGGGGAGAGGGCGTGCGGCCGGGCCGAAGATGACGTCGCAGTTGTTCGACACGTCGAACGTGGACTGGTGGCACGGGCACAGCAGGTGGTGCGTCTGCTGCTCGTAGAGCGCGACCGGGCACCCGACGTGGGTGCAGATCTTGGAGTACGCGACGATGCCGTCGTAGCCCCAGTTCTCGCGTCCCTTGGCGGGGTTCAGGTCCTTCGGGTCGAGGCGCATGAGGAGGACGGCCGCCTTGGCCTTCTCCTCGAGCATGTGGTCCGAGTCGAGCATGCCGTCCGGGATCACGTGGAAGACGGAGCCGATCGTGATGTCGGACGCCTTGATCGGCAGACCCGTCGGGTCCTTCGTCAGGCGCATGCCCGACTTCCAGAACGTGTGACGGAGCAGCTCGTTCGGGTCGGCCGCCGGCGCGAGGTCGCGGACGAGGACGATGCCGGGGAGCGGGAACGCCGCGAGGGCACCGATCATCGAGTTGCGGATCAGCTTGCGACGGCTGAAGCCGGACTCCTTGTCGGCGAGCTGGAAGGCCTCGACGGCCTTCGCGCGGGTCGCGTCCGTGCCACGGGTGGTGTGGCGGAGCTCCGAGATCTCGCGGTCGACGACGAGCGACTTCGACCAGTACACGGCACCGAGACCGAGCGCGAGCAGGGCCAGGGCGATCGACAGACCGAGGAAGAGGTTCGCGGTGCGGACCGTGCCGAAGTCGTCCGAGTCGATCGGGAAGGCGACGTAGGCCGCGATCGAGAGGACGCTGCCCACGATCGACAGGTAGAAGTACGTGGCGACCTGACGCTCGGCGAGACGCTGCTTCTTCGGGTCGACGTCGGTGCGGCGCGCGCGGTGCGGCGGCTCGCCCGGGTTCTCGAACGGATCCGCGGGGAGGACCGCGATTCCGGGCGACGACGTGGTCGCGCCGTGCTTCTCGACAGCCGAGGACGAGTTCAGTGCCTCGTCGTCGTGCTCTGCCATGGTGTTCCCTTCAGTGTCGTTCGACACGGACGATCAGTTGGACTTCGCGGTCAGCCAGACCGTCATCGCGACGACCGCACCGAGTCCGAAGATCCAGATGAACAGACCCTCTGCCACCGGGCCGAGGGAGCCGAGGGCGAACCCGCCGGGGGACTTGTTGTCCTGCACGTACTTGAGGTACGTGATGATGTCGGCCTTCTGCTGGGGCGTCAGGTTGAGGTCGTTGAAGACCGGCATGTTCTGCGGGCCCGTGACCATGGCCTCGTAGATGTGCTTGCCCGACACCGACTGCAGGTTCGGCGCGTACTTGCCCTCGGTCAGCGCACCACCGGCGCCGGCCACGTTGTGGCACATGGCGCAGTTGATGCGGAAGAGCTCGGCGCCTTCTGCGGCGTCGCCCTTCTCACCGTTGGTGAGTTCGGTGGAGGGGACCGACGGGCCCGGGCCGAGCGACGCGACGTACTGGGCGAGGGCGTCGACCTGCTCGTCCGTGAACTGCGCGGGCTTCTCTTCCGCCTGCGGACCCTGCGCTGCCATCGGCATGCGGCCGGTGCCGACCTGGAAGTCGACCGACGCGGCGCCGACACCGATGAGGGACGGACCCTCGCTGGTGCCCTGCGCGGAGAGGCCGTGGCAGGTGGCGCAGTTGGAGGCGAAGAGCTTCTGGCCCTCGTTCACCTGCGACTGGCTCGAGGCCGCCACGGTGCTCGTGCTGTCGTCGGCGTTCGCCGAGGAGCTGAACAGCGCGTACGCACCGCCGGTGGTCATGAGACCGACGACGATGAGCGACACGGTCGCCATCGGTGAACGGCGGCCCTTCTTGGACTTGGTTCTGTTGAACATGCGGTGGGGGCTATCCAGTTCCTACTTGAGAAGGTAGATGACGGCGAAGAGGCCGATCCAGACGACGTCGACGAAGTGCCAGTAGTACGACACGACGATCGCGGTGGTCGCTTCCTTGTGACCGAAGTTCTTGGCGGCGAAGCCGCGACCGAGCGTCAGCAGGAAGGCGATGAGGCCACCGGTGACGTGGAGGCCGTGGAAGCCGGTGGTCATGTAGAACGCGGAGCCGTAGGCGCTCGACGAGAGCGTGATGCCCTCGTGCCACAGGTTCGCGTACTCGAAGATCTGGCCGCAGACGAAGACCGCGCCCATGCAGTACGTGACGAAGAACCACTCCGTCATGCCCCAGTCCTTCGGGTTCCAGCTGGTGCGGTGCACCTGGAACCGCTCGGCGGCGAAGACCGCGAACTGACACGCGAAGCTGGACAGCACCAGGATGATCGTGTTCACCGAAGCGAACGGGACCTCGAGCTTGGAGGTCTCGGTCGCCCAGAGCTCGGGCGAAGTGCTGCGCAGCGTGAAGTAGATCGCGAACAGGCCGGCGAAGAACATGACCTCGCTGCCCAGCCACACGATCGTCCCCACGGCAACGGCGTTCGGCCTGTTCAGGACCGGACCGCTGGCGGATCTGGAGAGAGGGGTGCTAGTCACGTCCTCCATTATGGCCGAAGACACCGACAGTGTTTTCGCAGGAGACTGGCGGGTCTCTCAAATTCACTACGATCGAGACATGTTCGACCTCCTCACATGGCCTTCGGTGATCAGCGCGCTCATGGCGCGCGAGGACCTCACGATCAGCCAGTCCACATGGGCCATGCAGGAGATCGTGCAGGGGCGGGCGACCGAGGCGCAGATCGCGGCCTTCGTCGTCGCCCTCCGCGCCAAGGGCGAGACCGTCGACGAGGTCGTCGGCTTCCGCGACGCGATCCTCGAAGCCGCGGTCCCGCTCGACGTCGACCCGATGGCGCTCGACATCGTCGGCACCGGCGGCGACGTCGTCGGGACGGTGAACGTGTCGACCATGTCCGCCATCGTCATCGCCGCAGCGGGGGTGCCGGTCGTCAAGCACGGCAACCGTGCCAGCTCCTCGAAGTCCGGCTCGAGCGACGTGCTCGCCGCACTCGGCCTCGACCTGACGATGGACGCCGCGCGTGTCGCGGACACGTTCCGGCGTGTCGGACTGACCTTCGCGTTCGCCAGTGCCTTCCACCCCGGATTCGCCCACGCGGGCAAGGTGCGCCGGGAGATCGGCGTCCCGACGGTCTTCAACTTCCTCGGACCACTCGTCAACCCCGCACGGTGCGAGGCCAACGCGGTCGGGGTCGCGCAGCTCGAGCTCGTGCCGATCATCACGGGCGTGTTCCAGACGCGCGGGGCGACGGCACTCGTGTTCCGTGGCGACGACGGCCTCGACGAGCTCACCACCACCGGGCACAGCCACATCTGGGAGGTCACCGGCGGCCGGGTGACCGAGCACGACATCGACCCGCGGGACCTCGGGATCGCACGCGCCCGCGTCGAGGACCTGCTCGGCGGCGACCCGGAGCACAACGCCGCCGTGGTGCACCGGCTCCTCGCGGGAGCGGTCGGCGCGGTCCGCGACATCGTCCTGCTCAACGCCGCCGCCGGCCTGGTCGCGTTCCGGCTCGCGCAGGACCCGGCCGAGGTCGACCGCCCGATCCTGCAGCGCTTCCGCGAGCAGATGCTCGTCGCGGCCGAGGCGATCGACTCCGGTGCCGCAGCGCGCAAACTGGCTGATTGGGTCGGCGCGGCCCCCGCCGCGTAGCCGCCAGCCCCCTCACCAGAGGCGACGCGACGCGACGCACCGGACAAGACGCACCGGACAAGACGCACTGGACAAGACGCACTGGACAAGACGCACTGGACGTACGCACTGGAGGCCCGGTGCCGGTCCATGGGACCGGCACCGGGCCTCCAGTGCGTTGCGCTGTGCAGAGCGTCAGCTCAGGGCAGGACTACTGCACGTCCTCGTCGACCCAGTCGAAGGTCTTCGTGACGGCCTTCTTCCAGAGACGGAGCGTGCGGTCGCGCTCCGCGGCGTCGAGCTGCGGCTCCCAGCGCTGGTCCTCCTGCCAGTTGGCACGGAGCTCGTCGAGGTTCGCCCAGAAGCCGACCGCGAGGCCGGCCGCGTAGGCGGCGCCGAGCGCCGTCGTCTCGGCGACGACCGGACGGACCACCGGCACGTTGAGGATGTCGGCCTGGAACTGCATGAGCTCGTTGTTGGCGGTCATGCCGCCGTCGACCTTGAGCTCCGTCAGGTCCACGCCGGAGTCGGCGTTGACGGCGTCGAGGACCTCGCGGGTCTGCAGCGCCGTCGCCTCGAGGGCGGCACGGGCGATGTGACCCTTGTTGACGTAGCGGGTGAGGCCGACGATCGCACCACGGGCATCGGGACGCCAGTACGGCGCGAAGAGCCCCGAGAACGCCGGCACGAAGTACACGCCGCCGTTGTCCTCGACGGTCTTGGCGAGGGCCTCGACCTCCGGGGCGCTGCCGATGAGACCGAGGTTGTCGCGGAGCCACTGGATGAGCGAACCGGTGACGGCGATCGATCCCTCCAGCGCGTAGTGCGTCTCCTGGTCGCCGAGCTTGTAGCCGACGGTGGTGAGCAGCCCGTTCTCCGAGCGGACGATGTCCGTGCCCGTGTTGAAGATCAGGAAGTTGCCGGTGCCGTAGGTGTTCTTCGACTCGCCCTGGTCGAACGCCGCCTGGCCGAACGTCGCGGCCTGCTGGTCGCCGAGGATGCCCGCGATGGGCACCTCGCGGAGCAGGTTCGACGACTCGACGTGGCCGTAGACCTCGGAGGAGCTGACGATCTCGGGGAGCATCGCCTTCGGCACACCGAAGTCGGCGAGGATGTCGTCGCGCCACTGGAGCGTCTCGAGGTCCATGAACAGGGTGCGGGACGCGTTCGTGACGTCGGTCTTGTGCACGCCGCCGTCGACGCCACCGGTCAGGTTCCAGAGGACCCAGGTGTCGGTGGTGCCGAACAGCAGGTCGCCGGCCTCGGCCTTCTCACGTGCACCCTCGACGTTCTCGAGGATCCACATGATCTTGGTGCCGGCGAAGTAGGTCGCGAGCGGCAGGCCGACGATCGCCTTGTAGCGGTCGGTGTCCCCGTCGGCGAGCTTGTCGACGATCGCCTGCGTGCGGGTGTCCTGCCAGACGATGGCGTTGTAGACGGGCTTGCCGGTGGTCTTGTCCCAGACCACCGCGGTCTCGCGCTGGTTCGTGATGCCGACCGCCGCGACGTCGTGGCGGGTGATGTCGGCGCGGGACAGTGCCTGGCCGATGACCTCACGGGTGTTGTCCCAGATCTCCGACGGGTCGTGCTCGACCCACCCGGCACGCGGGAAGATCTGCTCGTGTTCCTTTTGTCCGACGGAGATGATCGAGCCGGAGTGGTCGAAGACGATCGCTCGCGTGCTGGTCGTTCCCTGGTCGATGGCGACGATGTAGTCGGCCATTGGTGCTCCTTACGGGTTCGTTCGGTGGGTCAGGCGAGGGGGAGGAGAGCGTAGGACAGGCCGGCCGCGAGGGCACCGCCGACGAGGGGGCCGACGACCGGCACCCAGGCGTAGGCCCAGTCGCTCGAGCCCTTGCCCGCGATCGGCAGGAAGGCGTGCGCGATGCGCGGACCGAGGTCACGTGCCGGGTTGATGGCGTAGCCGGTCGGGCCACCGAGGCTGACACCGATCGCGATCACGAGGAAGGCGACGGGGATGGCGCCGAGCTCGGCCGGGGTCTTGCCGTTGGTGAACGCGATGACGACGAACACGAGCACGAAGGTGCCGATGATCTCGGTGACGAGGTTCCAGCCGTACGAGCGGATCGCCGGGCCGGTCGAGAAGACGCCGAGCTTGGCGGCCGCGTCGGGCTCCTCGTCGAAGTGCTGCTTGTAGGCGAGCCAGACGATGACGGCACCGATGATCGCGCCGATCAGCTGGGCGAGCCAGTAGAGGAACATCTCGCCGACGGTGATGTTGCCGAGGATGGCCTGCGCGAGGCTCACCGCCGGGTTGAGCTGGCCGCCGGACTTGTACGCCACGGTGACACCGGCGAAGACCGCGAAGCCCCAGCCGATCGTGACCATGAGGAACCCGGCGCCGAAGCCCTTCGACTTCGTCAGGGAGACGGCGGCGACGACGCCACCACCGAGGATGATGAGCATCGCCGTACCGACGAGCTCAGACAGGAAATTGACGCCGATGCCGTCCATCGGTGGCCTCCAGTGCGTGAGGGTGGGGGACCGGTGGTGCTGCGCCGGCACTCCCCGTTGAGTGATTGAGGCCGAGCATAGTGACGCTGCTTCCCGCCGGGCGATGAGTTCGTGAGGGAACTGCGGAAAAGTGCACGAACGTGCAGGGCGGGTGTGCGCAGGAGCGTCCGCGGCCCCGCCGTTGCCGAACCGGCTGTGCACGAACGTGCACCGGACCCGAACGGGTGAGCGCCACGACGATGTACATTGAGGCAACTCCGGTCGACGACGGCGGTGTGCTGCCCTCGCGACCCCCTCACCCGTGGAGGTCAGCATGAAGAAGCTCATCAACGATCCGCAGGCCGTGGTCGACGAGACCGTCCGCGGGTTCGCCCGTGCCCACGCCGGACACGTCGTCCTGGTCGAGGACCCGATCCACCTGCACCGCGCGGACGCTCCGGTGACCGGCAAGGTCGGGATCGTCAGCGGTGGCGGCAGCGGGCACGAGCCCCTCCACGCCGGGTTCGTCGGCTACGGGATGCTCGACGCCGCGGTCCCCGGTCCGGTGTTCACGAGCCCCACGCCCGACCCGATCGTCGCCGCCACGAAGGCCGTCGACGGGGGAGCGGGCGTGCTCCACATCGTGAAGAACTACACCGGCGACGTCCTCAACTTCGAGACGGCCGCCGAGCTCGCCGGCATGGAGGACATCCGTGTCGAGGCGATCGTGGTCGACGACGACGTGGCCGTGCAGGACTCGCTCTACACGGCGGGCCGACGCGGAGTCGCCGGCACCGTCGTCGTCGAGAAGTGCGCCGGTGCCGCCGCCGAGCGCGGGGACGACCTCGACGCCGTCGCCGCCGTCGCCCGGCACGTCAACGACGTCACCCGGTCGATGGGCCTGGCGCTGTCCTCCGGGACCGTCCCGCACGCCGGCGAACCGTCGTTCACCCTGGCCGACGACGAGGTCGAACTCGGCATCGGCATCCACGGCGAGCCCGGCCGTGAGCGCATCGCCATGGCCCCGGCGGACGAGCTCGTCGACCGGGTCCTCGAGCCGATCCTCACCGACCTGTCCGCCCCGGCCGGTTCGCAGCTCCTGCTGCTCGTGAACGGCATGGGCGGGACCCCGCTCTCGGAGCTCTACATCGTCTACCGACGCGCCGCCGAGGTCCTCACCGACCGCGGGTACGAGGTCGCGCGTAGCCTGGTCGGCGACTACGTGACATCCCTCGAGATGCAGGGGTTCTCGCTCACCGTGACGGTGCTCGACGACGACCTCACCGCCCTCTGGGACGCACCGGTGGAGACCCCGGCACTGCGCTGGGGACGCTGAACCACCGTCCACCCTCCAGGAAGGAACACGAATTGGCGCTCGACACCGCATGGGCCATCGAATGGGTCCGACGCACCGCCGCGACGATCGACGAGCACCGGGCCGAGCTCGTCACGCTCGACCGGGAGATCGGCGACGGCGACCACGGTGAGAACCTCGACCGGGGCTTCCGTGCCGTGCTCGAGGCCGTCGACACCGGTTCGTTCGACACCCCGGGAGCCGTGCTCAAGGTCGTCGCGACGAAGCTCATCTCGACGGTCGGCGGCGCTGCCGGCCCGCTCTTCGGGACCGCGTACCTCAAGGCGGCCCAGGCAGCCGGCGACGCCACCGAGCTCGACCCGGACGGCCTCGTCGCCGTGCTGACCGCGGCGCGCGACGGCATCGTCTCGCGCGGCAAGGCCGCGGTCGGCGACAAGACGATGGTGGACGCCTGGTCGCCCGCCGTCGACGCCGCCGCGACCGCCGCGACCGCGGGCGACAGCCCCGAGCAGGTGCTCGCGGCCGCCGCGGACGCCGCCGTCACCGGTGCCGAGTCGACCGACGCGCTCGTCGCCCACAAGGGCCGCGCGAGCTACCTCGGGGAGCGCGCCGTCGGACACCGGGACCCGGGTGCCCAGTCGACGGTGTACATCCTCCGTGCCGCGGTCGACGCCGTCCGGAGCGCAGCGTGACCGTCGGCATCCTGATCGTCTCGCACAGCGCGGCGATCGCGACGGGCACCGTCGAACTCGCCCGGCAGATGGCCGCCGACGTCCCGCTCGTGGCCGCCGGCGGCACCGACGACGGCGGGATCGGCACCTCGTTCGACGCGATCACGGCCGGCATCGAGGAGCTCGCCGACGCGGACGCCGTGGTCGTCCTGTGCGACCTCGGCTCGGCCTACCTCACCACCGACACGGCGCTCGACTTCCTCGACGACGACGCCCGTGCGCGGGTGCACGTCTCGCAGGCACCGCTGGTGGAGGGCGCGGTCGCAGCGGCCGTCGCCGCGCAGACGGGCGGGGACGTCGACGCCGTCCTGGCCGCCGCCGCGTCCGCCGCAGCCTCCGAGACGGACGCGGGTCGCGCCTCCAGTCCGTCCGGTCACCAGCCTGGAGGCGCGGAGACGGTCTCCGGGACCGGTTCCGTCGACGACGTGGCCGTGTCCGAGACCGTCGCGCTCGTCAACGAGACCGGGCTGCACGCCCGCCCCGCGGCGGAGTTCGTGAAGACCGCCGCGAAGTACGAGGCGACGGTCCGGGTGAACGGTGTGGACGCGAAGAGCCTGCTCGCGATCATGGCGCTGGCGCTCCCGAAGGGGGCGGCGGTCACCATCGAGGGCACCGGGCCGGACGCACAGGACGCCGTCGCGGCGCTCGTCGCACTCGTGCGGTCCGGCTTCGGCGAGTAGACCGCGCCGTTCCGGCCGCCCCCGAATCGCCACCGGGCCGCTTCCCGGCGTCGTCAGCGGATCGAGACCGTGCCGGCGAGGTCGAGGTCCGATGGGCCGCCGGTGACCCCGGCGTCGGCCAGGAGCGTCGCGCCGAACACCGCGCTCCAGAAGGTCCGGGCATCGCGACCGACGCCGCTGCCGCTCGTCCACCCGTGCTCGGCGACGACCCGCTCGAGGTAGCGCTCGGACTGGCGGAACAGCACCGCCAGCAGCAGCCGGACCCGTTCGCGCTGTCCGGCGTCGTCACCGGCTGCCGCGAGGGCCCGGACGACGAGCGGGGTCGAGGGCATCGCGAGGGCGGTCCGGGCGAGCACGTGCCGGAACGCCTCGGCCGAGGATGCCCGCCGCCCCGCCGCCTGCAGCCGCGTGGTGTCGCGGAGGAACAGCGCGAACGCGGCGTCGAGGACGAGGCGGTCCTTCGACCCGTAGTGGTGCGTGATCTGGTTCGGGTACACGCCGGCCGCACGGGCGATCTCGCTGACCGTGACCGAGCGCCGGGCGCCGCCGCCGCCGCCGCTGCTGCCGCTGCCGCCGACGCTGCCGCTGCCGCTGGTGCTGAGCAGTCCGGCGGTCGCCGCGAGGATCCGCGCGCGGGTCGCTGCGCCGCGGGAGGTGCCGGGTCCGTCGGTCGTGGTTGCCATTCCGGAATTGTACGTGGTACAACTCAACTTGTTCAACGTACAAGAAGGAGTCTCCAGTGGACATCTCGATCACCGGCTACGGCGCGGTCTCCCCGTTCGGCCACGGCGTCGACGCACTCTGGGACGCGCTCGTCGCCGGCCGGTCCGGCGTGCGCGTCCTCGACCGGTCCGGCGCGCTGTGGGACCGACTGCCGATCCGGGTCGGGGCCGACGCGGCGCTCGACGCCGACGGCGCGCTCGGACGGGTCCGGGCGAACCGCCTCGACCGGAGCCAACAGCTCGCCCTCGTCGCCGCCGAGGAGGCCTGGGCGGACGCCGGGGCGCCGACGGTGGAGGGCGACCGACTCGCCGTGGTGGTCGGCACGGGCATCGGGGGAGTGGAGACGCTCCTCGACGCCCACGACGTGCTCGGCGAGTCCGGAGCACGGCGCGTGTCCCCGCGCACGGTGCCGATGCTCATGGCCAACGGCGCGGCCGCGCAGATCAGCATCGCGTTCGGCGCCCGCGCGGGGGCCTACACGACGGTGTCCGCCTGCGCCTCCGGGGCCGAGGCGATCGCGATGGCCGCGCGGCTGATCGTCACGGGCGAGGCCGACGTCGTGGTCGCCGGCGGGACCGAGGCCGCGGTCACCCCGGTCACGATGGCGTCCTTCGCCCAGTCCCAGGCGCTCGCGAAGCCCCTCGACGACGACCCGACCATGCTCTCGCGCCCGTTCGACGCCGACCGCCGCGGGTTCGTCCTGGGCGAGGGCGCCGGGTTCGTCGTCCTCGAGCGCGCGTCGCACGCCGTGGCCCGGGCGCAGCGGTCGCACGGCACGCTCGCCGGGTGGGGCATCACCTCGGACGCCTTCCACATCACCGCGCCGCTCGCCGACGGCAGCGAGCAGGAGCGCGCGATGACGGCGGCGATCCGGATGGCCGGACTCACCGGCGCGGAGATCGACCACGTCAACGCGCACGCGACCGGCACGCCCGTCGGCGACGTCGGTGAGGCCGCAGCGATCACGCGGGCGGTCGGCACCGGTGCGCTCGTGACTGCGCCGAAGAGCGCGATCGGGCACATGTTCGGTGCGGCGGGCGCGGTCGAGTCGATCCTCGCCGTGCGGGCGATCGAGACCGGACTCGTGCCGCCGACGCTGAACCTGGAGCACCTGGACCCGGCGGTCGAGCTCGACGTGGTGGCCGGGGTCGCGCGCCGCGCACCGCTCCGGACGGCGCTCAACAACTCGTTCGGGTTCGGCGGTCAGAACGCGTCGCTGGTGTTCACCGCGGCGTGAGCTCCTGCAGGCCGGTGACCCGGAGCAGGTCGAGCTTGGCGGCGTCCTCGGTGCCCGGGACCGCGGTGTAGACGACGATCCGCAGGTCGCCGGCGGGCACGCTGAGCACGTCGCAGTCGATCTCGATCGGACCGACCGGGGTCTCGACGGTCTTCCGGCTGGCACGGTGCTCGGCGATCCGGCCGGTGTCCCAGCGCCGCTCGAACTCGGGCGACCCGCGGCGGAGCCGGGCGACGAGTTCGGCGAGGTCACGGTCGGCCGGGTAGCGTCCGACGGCGGCACGGAGGTCGGCGGCGAGGTCGCTCGAGAAGTCCTCCTGGTGGGTGTCGTCCCACGCGACGCCGTCGTGGCCGTGCATGAAGTGCCGCCAGACCAGGTTCCGCTCGATGCCGGTGTAGCGGGTCGGGTCGCCGGACAGCGCGGCCCAGAGGTCGTTCCAGAGCACGATGTCGTGGGCGGCCGTGAACACCGCGAGCGGCACGTCGCCGAGCCGGTCGACGATCCGCTGGACGCCCGGGGTCACGTGGCGGGGGACCACCTGACGCGACGGCGCCGCGGCCCCGGCGACGCGGAACAGGTGGTCGCGCTCGTCGGTCGTGAGGCGGAGCGCCGTGGCGAGCGCACCGAGCATCTGCGGCGACGGGTTCGTCGCACGGCCCTGCTCGAGGCGGACGACGTAGTCGACGCTCACCCCGGCGAGCGCCGCGAGCTCCTCGCGGCGGAGCCCGGATGTCCGTCGACCGGCACCGGCGGGCAGGCCGACCTCCTCCGGGCGGACCCGGTCGCGCCAGGACCGCAGGACGTTCGCGAACTCGCTCATGGGTCCATCATCGCCCCGGGCACGGCGTCCTCCCTGGTACTGGTGGTCCCACCGTCGTCCGGTGCCTGGGGGATCCGTCCGAGCGGGCCGAGGATCGGTGGCATGACAACGACACTCATCACCGGAGCCAACCGCAGCCTGGGCCTCGAGACCGTCCGCCGCCTCGTCGAGGCCGGGCACACCGTGTACGCCGGCATGCGCGACCCGTCCCGCGGTGACGACGCCCGTGCGCTCGGCGCCCACGTCGTCCAGCTCGACGTGACCGACCAGCAGAGCATCGAGCGGGCGGTCGCGACGATCCCCGAGCTCGACGTGCTCGTGAACAACGCCGGGGTGCTCGGCACCTCGTTCGGCGTGGACGACCTCGACGCCGCGGCCATCGCCGCCGTGCTCGACACGAACGTCACCGGGGTGGTGCGGGTCACCCAGGCGGCGCTCCCGCTCCTCCGTGAGTCGGCGAACCCGGTCATCGTGAACGTGGCGTCCGGCGTCGGGTTCCCGCGGTGGCTGTCGACGCCCGGGCGGGACGAGTTCCCGGTGCCGGCGATCCCGTACGCCGCGTCGAAGGCGGCCCTCATCGCGCTGACGGTGCAGTACGCCAAGAACCTGCCGACCTTCCGGGTGAACGCGAGCGACCCCGGGTACACGGCGACGGAGTTCAACGGGTTCGGTGGCCACCAGACCGTGAGCGAGGGGACCGACGCCACGGTGGCGCTGGCGACGCTCGGGACCTACGGCCCGACCGGCGAGTTCCACGACCGCGAGGGCCGCGTCGAGTACTGAGGCCCGCCCGCCCGCACGCCCGCGACGGACTCCGGTGCGAGGTTCCGTACTCCGTGCGCCGCTCGATGAGTGGCACCGAGTACGGAACCTCGCACGGGGCGGGTCGGGACGGCCCGGCACCGGCGCGGCGCGGCACGGGGCGGCGCGCCCTACCCCTTCGCGCCGGTCGTGGCGATCCCCTCGACGAACTGCCGCTGCCCGATGAAGAACAGGATGATCATCGGCACCGTGGTGATCACCGAAGCCGTCACGATGAGCTCCCAGTGGAACTCGCCGCCGAACCCGAACTGGTCGACCATCGCCTTGAGCCCGCGCGGCACGGTGAACGTCGCCGAGTCCCGCAGGTAGATGAGCGGCTTCATCAGGTCGGTCCAGCTCGCCTGCGCCTCGAACAGGGCCGTGACGACGAGCGCCGGCTTGCAGAGCGGCAGCGCCACCGACCAGAACACCCGGAAGTTCCCGGCGCCGTCGACCGTCGCCGCGTCGAACGTGTCGCGGGGGAGTCCGAGGAAGAACTGCCGGAGCAGGAACACGTAGAACGCCGAGCCGAACAGGTTCCCGGCCCAGAGCGGTGTGAGCGTGCCCGACTGCCCCAGCGTGTTCCAGATCATGAACGTGGGGATCATCGTGACCGCGCCGGGCAGCATCATCGTCGCGAGCACCAGCCCGAACAGCAGGTTCCGGCCGCGGAACCGGAAGTACGCGAACCCCCAGGCGACCATCGCCGACGTGAACGTCACCGCGACCGTCGCGAGCAGGGTGACGACGAGGGTGTTCCCGATCCACAGGGCCATCGGCGCCGACTGCCAGATCGTGACGTAGTTGTCGAGGGTGAAGGTGCGCGGGATGAGCGCGTTGTCGAACACCTGGCTGCGGGGCTTGAACGAGGCGCTCACCAACCAGAGGAACGGGTACAGGAACACCACGGCGCAGACGACGAGCGCCGCGATCGTCAGGCCGCGGCGCCAGCCGCGCCCTGACCCGTGTTCCGGGCGGACCGCACCGGTGGCACCGGCCCGCACCGAGCGGGGTGGGACCGGCCCCGGACCGACGGCGGCCGTCGTGTCGGGGGAGGTCGTGCCTCCAGGCAGCGTCTCGGCGCTCATGCGTCGCCCCCTTCGTAGTGGACGAGCCGTCGCGAGACACGGATCTGGACGATCGTGACGGCGAGGATGATGACGAAGAGCACCCAGGCCATCGCCGACGCGAAGCCCATGTGGAGGTACTCGAAGCCCTGCTGGAAGAGGTAGATCACGTAGAACAGGGCCGCGTCGTTGCCGTAGGCGGAACTCGACGCCCCGAAGAACGCGGTGTACGACTCCGTGAACGTCTGGAACGACGCGATCGTGGTGACCACCGTGACGAAGAAGACGGTCGGACTGATGAGGGGGAGTGTCACCCGGAGCGTCCGCTGCCAGGGGCCGGCGCCGTCGAGCGTGGCGGCCTCGAGGAGGTCGGTCGGCACGGCGCGGAGCGCGGCGAGGAAGATCACCACGCTCGCGCCGACGGTCCAGAGGCTCATGATGACGAGGCCCGGCTTCACCCACGCGGGGTCCGTCGTCCACGCCGGCCCGTCGATGCCGACGAGCGCCAGCGCGCGGTTCACCAGGCCGTCCTGCCCGTTGAACACGAGCAGGAACAGGGCGCCCACCGCCACCGCCGGTGTCATCTTGGGCAGGAAGAACACCGTGCGGAAGAACCCGGACGCCCGGCCGGCCCGTGCCAGCAGCAGGGCGAGCGCGAGGGACACGAGGACGTGGGCGGGGACCTCGAGGACCGTGAAGAGCACTGTGTTGCCGAGCGAGAGCGCGACCTTCGGGTCCTGGAAGAGCTGGACGTAGTTGTCCCAGCCGACCCAGCGGGCCGCGTGCAGGACGTCGTAGTCGGTCATCGACAGCCAGGCGCTCTGCAGGATCGGCCACAGGGTGAACACCAGGAACCCGATGATCCACGGGCTGATGAAGAGGAGTGCGCTCGTCGCTTCGCGGCGTCGGCGGCGGCGCACGCCGGTCCGGATGGTCGTCATCGTCGTCCTTCCTCGGCCCAGGCCGCGTCGAGCGCCTGCTGGGCCACCTCCTGCGCGCGTGCCATCGCCTGCTCCGGCGTGGCCTGCCCGTTGAGCACGCTGTTCACCCCGTCCTGCCACGCCTTCGCGAACTCGGCGGCTGCGGGGTTCGCCGGTGCCGACACGGCGTGGTCGTTCGCCGTGTAGATCGCACGGACCGCCTGCACCCACTGGTCGTCCGACGACCGGCCCTGCTCCGCCGCCTGGTCGAGCGCCATGCGTTCGATCCGCGCGTCCGCCGCACGGTTCGCGGTGAGGAGCCCGGTGAACTGCTTGTGGGTCTTGGTCCCCGCGCTGATGCGGGCCTTCGCGGCCGCGATCCACGCGTCGACACCGGTCATCGTCACGGCGTACCGGCAGGCGAGCTGCGGGTCCCGTGCGTTCACCGGCACACCCCACGCGCTGCCGCCGGCGAACGCGATCGGGTCGCCCTGCCGGTCGCGGAACGCGTCGAACTGCAGGCGCACGTCGGGGCTGACGTCCTCGAGCACGTTGACGTACCAGTTGTCCATCGGCTCCGCACCGAGACCGCCCGACGCGAACGGGTTGTCCTCGCCGAACAGGTCGGCCGCGTCGCGCACCGCCTTCACCCGGTCGAACCCGCCCTCGGGTCCGGTCAGCGACACGGCGTACCGCAGCGCCTCGACCACCGCCGGGTCGTCGAGCTGCGCCGTACGGCCGTCCTCCGAGATGGGCCGAGCACCGTTGGCCAGGCTCCAGAGCCAGAAGAAGTCCGGCAGCTTCGCGTCGACGCCCATCACGTCGAGCCGTTTGCCGCTCGTCCGCGTCATCGCCTCGTTCGCCGCCGTCATCGCGGCCCAGTCCGAACCGTTCACGTCGGCCATCGTCAGATCCGAGCGATCGAGCAGGTCCGTCGAGGCCATCGCGATCTGCAGCTGGTTGAACTCCGGCACCCCGTACACGTGGCCGCCGTGCGACACCTGCGCCACCGCGGTGTCGCGGAACCCGGAGGTCTTCGTGTCCGACCCGGCGAGGCAGCGGTCGAGGGGGAGCAGCGCACCCTGCGTGGCGAGGGACCCGATGTCGTCGCGGGACGCGTACACGAGGTCGGGGGGATCGCCCGCGGCCACCGCGGACAGGAACGTCTGGGTGTCCAGGGCACCTTCGGCCATCGAGACGCGGACGTCCGGGCCGAGGGCCTTCCGGGCCACGCCGTCGCGGACCGTCGCGACGTCGTCCCCGAGGCCGAAGCCCATCACGTCGAGGGTGCCGGACAGGTGGGCGTCCAGCGAGTAGTCGACGTGGCGGTCGTCGCGGGGTTGGATGCCGGAGGCGCACCCGGAGAGGACGAGGCCGATCACCACGAGGGAACCGAGTCCGGTGGCCCTCGTCGTCCTGCTGCGTCCGGACACCGTTCCTCCATCCCCGCACCCGCCGTTGGGCGCGACCCCTGCTTCTTCTTCTACCGGGCTTCGCGTGTGCTGGACAGGACCCGCGCTCCGGGGACAAAGCGACGGCTGTCGGTCGGGCGCCGTCACCGCAGTGCGGCCTGGAGGCCCGTGGTGCGCCCGCAGGGCCACCGCCCGTCCGCGTCGTGGTCGCCCGTCACGGCCGTGGGCACGTCTGTCAGGATGGCCGGATGCGCGCAGTGCAGTACGACCGGTTCGGCTCCGTCCCCTCGATCGTCGACCTGCCGGAGCCGGTGGCCCCGGAGGACGGCGTCGTCGTCCGGGTCGCCGCCACCGGGGTCTGCCGGAGCGACTGGCATGCATGGAAGGGGCACGACGACTCGGTCCGCCTGCCGCACGTGCCCGGGCACGAGTTCGCCGGCGTCGTGGCGTCCGTCGGGTCGGCGGTGACGCGCTTCGCCGTGGGGGAGCGGGTGACGGCGCCGTTCGTGTTCGCGTGCGGTTCGTGTGGCGAGTGCCTCGCCGGCGCCACCCAGGTCTGCACGCGGCAGCAGCAGCCCGGCTTCACGCTGCCGGGGTCCTACGCCGAGTCCGTGGTGGTGCCGCACGCCGACGTCAACCTCGTCGCGCTGCCCGATGCCGTGGGGTTCGCCGAGGCCGCCGGGCTCGGTTGCCGCTTCGGGACCGCCTACCACGCCCTGCACGCCCGAGGCCGGGTGGCGGAGGGGGAGTGGGTCGCGGTGTACGGCTGCGGCGGCGTGGGCCTGTCGACCGTGATCGTCGCGGTCGCAGCCGGGGCACGGGTCGTCGCGGTCGACGTGTCGCCGGCCGCGCTCGCGCGGGCCGAGGCGCTCGGGGCCGTGCCCGTCCCGATGGACGACGGCGTCGTCGGCACCGTCCGGTCGATCACGGACGGCGGAGCGCAGGTCTCGGTCGACGCGTTCGGCAGCCGGGCCACCTCGGTCGCCGCCGTGGCGTCCCTGCGCCCGCGCGGGCGGCACGTGCAGGTCGGGCTGCTGCTCGACGACGACGCCGCGCCCGCGATCGCGATGGGGCGCGTGATCGCCGAGGAGCTCGAGCTGCTCGGCAGCCACGGGATCGCCGTTGGGGAGTACGCCGCGATGCTCGACGACATCGTCGCGGGGAGGCTCCGTCCGGCGGAGTCCCTCGGTCGGACGATCGGCTTCGACGACCTGCCCGACGCGCTCGTGGCGATGGACGGCCCCGCCGGATCGGCCGGCATGACCGTCGCGGTGTTCTGACCCGCGTCTCAGCCGCCGGGTGCCGGTTCGACGGACACCGGCAGCGCAGCACGCGTCTGGTCGCCACCGTGCGAGGTGACCGCGAGGACCGCATCGCCGCTCGGCAGGTCGTCGGGCAGCGCGAACGACCCGCTCACGGTGAACCGTTCGCCGGTCGGCTCCGGGTGTCCGAGGACGACCGCCTCGCCGGTGACCGAGGGGGTGATCGTCACGTCGACGTCATCCGCGGCGCGGGGCGTTCCACCGGTGTCCTCGCAGGTCTGCCACATCCAGTCGACGCTGAGCCGGACGACGCCGCCCGGCTGGAGTGACGAGTCCCCGAGTTCGAGTTCCGGCCCGGCGCAGGAGCCGGACGCACTGCCGCTCACGCAGCCGGTGAGGGACACCACGGCCGCGAGCACGAGCGACCCGACCACGATCCGCCGCCGCACCGTCGCAGTCCGCGGCCCCGTCGCCACCGGCTGGCCCGACGTCATGCCGCGGTGGGGAGCAGCGATGCGAGCAGCACCTGCACCCGCTGCCTGATCTCGTCGCGGATCGGTCGCACGTCCTCGATGCCCTTGCCCGCGGGGTCCGTCAGCTCCCAGTCCTCGTAGCGCTTGCCCGGGAACACGGGGCAGGCGTCGCCGCACCCCATCGTGATGACGGCGTCGGAGTCGCGCACCTGCTCGGTGGTGAGGACCTTCGGCTGGTTCGACGCGATGTCGATGCCGTCCTCGGCCATCGCCTGGATCGCGACGGGGTTGATCTCGTCCTTCGGTTCGGAACCGGCGCTGCGGACCTCGACGCGGTCGCCGCCGAACGCCTGCGCGTAGCCCGCTGCCATCTGGGACCGGCCGGCGTTGTGGACGCAAACGAACAGGATCGTGGGGACCGTGGTTGACGTGGGCTCGGTCGTCGTGGGCTCGGTCATCGTGGCGCGGTTCCGCTCGGTCGGTAGACATCGCCCTTCGCCCCGCCGTCGAACACCGTCGAGCTGACGAGTTCGAGGTCCAGCTCGTCCGGCAGTCCGTCGAAGACGCCGGCACCCGAGCCGAGCACGACGGGGAGGATCGCCAGGCGGTACTCGTCGACGAGGCCGGCGCGCACCAGGCTGCGGCAGAAGTCCGTGCCGCCCTGCGCGAGGACGTACCCGCCGTCCTCGCTGCGCAACCGGTCCACCTCGGCCGCCAGGTCACCGCTCGCCACTCGGGCACCGGCCCACGAGGCCGCTGCGGGGGAGTCACCCGCGGTTCCCGCCACCAGCGCCGGGTCGAAGTCGGACCGACGGGTGAAGACCACCTTCGGGATGCTGTTCATCGGCGCGGCCATCGGCGTCGTCGCGTTCGCCCAGAACCCCGCGATCGACTCGAAGGTCGTGCGACCGAAGGCGTGGACGCCGGCGCCGGCGAGGGTGTCGAGCACCCAGGCGGCCGAGTCCGGGCCGGCGGCGCGGAACATCCAGTCGGAGTCCGCACGGGTCCCGGCGACGAACCCGTCGAGGGACATCGACATCTTCAGGACGAGCTTCCGCATGATCGCGATGCTAGAGGGGAGCGGAACGGAGCACCAGACGTGGGGTGCGGTCGACCTGAGTTGACATAATATGCATTATCGGCGCACGCCCCGGCGGCCGCCGCGACGCCTCACCGCGGCCACAGGTTCACCAGCAACCGCGCGAGTTCGTCGAGGTCGTGATCCGGCCACTCCGCGAGGTTGCTGCGGAACTCGTCCCGCGCGCCGTTCCGGATCGCTTCCATCCGCTCGACGGCACGGTCGGTCGGGCTGATGATGACCGCGCGCCGGTCGGCAGGGTCCTGACCGCGTGACACGAGGCCGAGCGACTCGAGCTCGTGCAACAACCTGCTGAGGACGCTCTTGTCGAACCCCAGCGACTCCGCCAGGACTCCTGCCCCCATCGGCCCACCGGCGACGAGTTCCTGCAGCGCGCGGAACCCCGAGGGCTTGAGCGCCGGATCGACGTCGGTCGCCTGCTGCCGAAGCCGTGTGCGGTACGCGCTGAACAGCATCGCGAACTGCCGCTCGAGCGCGTCGATCCGGCTCTCCACGCCTCCCCCGACCGCGCTGGGTTCTGCGGCGGTCGGGGTCTCGGGCGACGTCATCTCACGAGTGTCGGCCATGCGCCTTGTCGCCCGCCTGGGAACCACTGTCCGTGACGACAGGGTTCGAGCCCGTCACGGTCCCGACGCCGGCGAAGTCCTCGGCGGCACCGGCGAGCGGCCCCGCGTCGGTGGAGCGCTCGGCGACGGTCTTGGTGGTGAGGGGCTTGTTCGGCATGAAGATGATCGCCAGCACGAGCAGGACCGAGATCGGAGCCGCGATGAGGAAGATGTTCGCGACGGCCTGACCGTAGGCGGACTCGATGATCTGACGGACACCGTCGGGCAGCTGGCTGACGGCCGGGATGCTGCCGGAGGCGAGCTCCTTCGCCACGGCAGCGCCCTTCTCGCCGAGCGCGGCGATGGCCTTGCCGATCGCCACCTGCTTGTCGCCGAGCAGATCGGAGACGCGGGTGCCGAGGACGGTGCCGAGGACGGAGACGCCGAGCGCGCCGCCCAGCGACCGGAAGAACGCGACACCGGCGGAGGCGGCACCGATGTTCCGCGGCTCGGTGGTGTTCTGCACCACGAGCACGAGGTTCTGCATGACCGAGCCGACGCCGGATCCCATGATGAACATGTAGACCGCGACGACGATGTACGGGGTGTCGTACTGGATCGTGCCCATCAGGGCGAGACCGACGACGAGCGCGATCGAGCCGATGAGCATGATCGGCTTCCACTTGCCCGTCTTGGTGACGAGCATGCCGCCGACGGTCGACGCGATCAGCAGGCCGCCGATCATCGGGATGGTCAGCAGACCGGACTGGGTCGGGGTGGCGCCACGGGCGAGCTGCATGTACTGCGCCAGGTACACCGTCGCGCCGAACATCGCGATGCCGACGGCGATGGAGCCGATGACGGCCATCGAGAACGTCCGGTTCTTGAACAGCGACATCGGGATGACGGGTTCCTTCGCGCGGAGCTCGACGAACACCGTGGCGACGAGCAGGACGACCGCACCGATCACCATCACGAACGAGGTCGGCGAGACCCAGTCGAAGTTCTTGCCGGCCAGGGTGACCCAGATGAGCAGGAGCGAGACGCCGCCGGCGATGGTCGCGATGCCGAGGTAGTCGATCGAGACCTTCCGCTTCGGCATGGTCCGGAGCTTCAGCGTGACCTGCAGCAGGATGATCGCGGCGACGGCGAACGGGACGCCGACGAAGAAGTTCCAGCGCCAGCCGAGGCTGTCCGTGAGGAGCCCGCCGAACAGCGGCCCACCGACGGTACCGACGGCCATGACGGCGCCGAAGTACCCGCCGTAGCGCCCGCGCTCACGCGGGCTGATGATGTCGGCCAGGATGATCTGGCTGAGGGCGGTCAGACCGCCGGCGCCGAGGCCCTGCACCACGCGGAACGTGATCAGCGTGCCGGGGTTCTGCGAGAACCCGGCCAGCGCCGAACCGAGCACGAAGATCACCAGGGAGAGCTGGATGAGGAGCTTCCGGTTGAAGAGGTCGGCGAGCTTGCCCCAGACCGGCGTGGAGACCGTCGTCGCCAGGAGCGTCGACGTCACGACCCAGGTGTAGGCGCTCTCGCCGCCGCCGAGGTCCCCGATGATCCGTGGGAGCGACGTGCTGACCACGGTGGACGCGAGGATCGCCACGAACATGCCGAGCAGCAGTCCCGAGAGCGCCTCGAGCACCTGACGCTGCGACATGGCGGGTGCGTCTGCTGATCGCTCGTGTGCGACCTCGGACCTGGGTTCTGACATCTGTGCTCCTCGTGGGGACGACCGGCGTGCCACGCTGCACCCGTTTACTTGACCAAGATCAATGATCCCACTTGTTTGACGAAAGTCAAACATCCCCTGGGTTGCGGCCTGGAGGCGCGGACCAGGTGAGCAGACCGGCTCGGGTGATCCGCGCCTCCAGGCCGGCGCCGCCCATCCGACGGACGGTCGTCATCCGGCCGACGTGACCGACTTCGGTCGAGCGGCGGCGCCGCGTCATCCGCGCGGCCGATGGCCGCGACCTCCGCCGACGGGACCATCGGAACATGACCACCAGCACCAGCACCGGCGAGCCGACGAGGTCCGGATGACGACGTCGGCCCCGCAGCTCGTCGTCCACGACGACGCCATCCGCGCGAACACGTCCCGGTTCGCCGACCGTACCGACGGCCGGCTGATGGCCGTGCTCAAGGCCGACGGCTTCGGCCACGGCGCCATCGCCCGCTCCGTCATCGACGCCGGCGCGACCTCCATCGGCGTGACGACGATCGACGAAGCGCTCGCGATCCGTCGCGACGGTGCCGACGTTCCCGTGCTCAGCTGGCTGAACCCCGTCGACGCGGACTTCGAGGCGGCGCTCCTCGCCGACGTCGACATCGCGGTGTCCGGCGTCGAACTCCTCAGCGCCGTGAGCCGGGCGGCGCTCCGGACCCGGCGTCGCGCTCGTGTCCACCTGCACGTCGACGTCGGCATGTCCCGCGACGGTGCCGCTCCGGAGACCTGGTCGGCGCTCTGCACCGCGGCGCGCGAACTCCAGCTGCTCGGCACGGTCCGGGTCGTCGGCGTGATGGGACACATGTCCTGCGCCGACCGCCCCGAGGACCCGCAGAACGACCGCGAACGACTCCTGTTCGCGAACGCCGTCCGGACCGCGCGACGCCGTGGTCTCGCGGGCTTCGTCACGCACCTCGCCGCCACCGCCGCGACGATCACCGGCGCCGGCGGCACCCACGACGTGCACCGGATCGGCGCCGGCTTGTTCGGCATCGACCCGTCGGCGACCTCGACGGACCTCCGACCGACGCTGTCCCTGACCGCCCCGGTGGTGGGGACCCGCGAGATCGGGGCCGGCGTCGGCATCGGGTACGGGCTCGACCACGTGGCGGCGGGTCGGACGAACCTGGCGCTGCTCCCCCTCGGCTACGGCGACGGACTCCCCCGGAGCGCCTCCGAACGCGCCGAGGTGCACGTCCGCGGACGTCGTCGTCCGCTCGTCGGGCGGTTCTCGATGGACATGGTGGTCGTGGACACCGGCGACGACCGGCTGCACCTCGGCGAGACGGTGACGCTCTTCGGCCGCGGCACCGACGGCGATCCCACGGTCGCCGACTGGGCGCGGTGGGCCGACACCATCGAGCACGAGATCGTCACCCGGATCGGCTCCCGTGTCGCCCGGGTCCACCGCAGCACCGACACCCTGGAGGCCGCGCATGCCTGACCACGACTCCCCCGACCTGGGCCGCGCTGAGCTGCCCCGCGCTGACCTGGGCGGTGCTGAGCTCCGCCACACTGATCTGCGCCGCGTCGCCGTCATCGGCGGCGGTGTGAACGACGAGCACGAGGTCTCGCTGGCCTCCGCCGCCGCCGTCGCCCGGGCCGTCCACGAACTCGGTCTCGACGTGGTCCCGCTCACGATCGACCGGGACGGCTCCTGGCGGCACACCGACGGCGCGGCGTTGTGCCCCGCGGAGGCCGTGGCACTCCTGACCACCTGCGACGCCGCGTTCCCGGCGCTGCACGGCGTCCACGGCGAGGACGGCACCGTCGCCGGGTTCCTCGACCTGATCGGGGTGCCCGTCGTCGGCTCCCCCGTCCGCGCCGGTGCACTCGGGATGGACAAGTGGGTGACGAAGACGATCGCCGAGTCCCTGGGGATCAGCACGGCGCCGGCCGCGCTCATCCGCGCCGGAGCCACTGCGGGTGCCCTGCCGTTCGCGCCGCCCCTCGTCGTGAAGCCGACCACGGGCGGCTCGAGCAACGGCGTCTCGGTCGTGCGGCACACCGGCGAGTACCCCGCCGCGATCGCCTCCGCGCGGGCCGCCGGTCCCGAGGTCCTGGTCGAGTCGTTCGTCACCGGGAGGGAGATCGACATCGCCGTCTTCCGCGACCGTTCCGGAGCGCTGCGGACGGGCTCGACGCTCGAGATCGGGGTGGCGGACGGTGCACTGTTCGGCCGGGAGCAGAAGTACGACGGGACCGCGGAGTTCGTGCTGCCCGCACGACTGACGGATGACGAGCACGCCGCCGTCGAACGCGCCGCGCGGACGCTCTACGACACCCTCGGGTGCGCCGGCGTGGCCCGGTTCGACTTCTTCGTGACCGCGGACGGCGTGGTGCTCAACGAGGTGAACACCTGCCCGGGCTTCACCAAGCAGTCGCAGGTGCCGCAGATGTTCGCGGCGGTCGGGCTCCCCTACGTCGCGCTCGTCCGAGAGCTCCTCGACGCGGCGGTCACGCTCACGCCCTGAGGCTGCGCCTCGCCTTCGTCCCGACTGTCAGGGGTGCGCCGCTCAGGACTGCTGGTCGCCCGCGGGGTCTTCGCCGTCGGTCGGCACGTCGTCCGCGTCGATCTCGAGCGCGGCCTGTTCGTCGTCGCGCTCCTCGAGGTCCTCGCGGTCCGTGTCGGGCTGCTCGGGCGCTTCGGCCTGGGTGGTCTCTTCGGCGGGGTCCGGCTGGCTGTAGCTCATGCCGGGGACGCTACGCGTGGGACCTGGGCGGGCATCCGGCGGCCCGGTGGGACGCACCGGAGACGGACTGGAGGCGCGTGGCGATGCCGCCACGCGCCTCCGGTCGTGCGTCTCGAGCCTCAGTTCACGAGGTTGGCGAGCGCGATCGCGTTGATGATGAAGCCGATGATCCCCACGACGATGGCGATCACGGACAGGATGATCCCGCCGAGGACGATGCCGCGGCTCAGGCTGCGACGGCGGGCGAGGATCCCGAGGATGAGGCCGACGACACCGGCGATGACACCGACGATCGGGATGAAGAGTCCGACGACGGTACCGATGATCCCGAGCACGAGGCTGGCGATCGCCATGCCGTTGCTCGAGCTCGTGGGCGCGGTGCCGGGGTTGCCTGCTGCGGGGTAGTTCGGTCCACCGGGCTGGTTGGACATGGGGGCTCCTTCGGTCCGGACGCTCGCCGAGCGGCCGGGCAGCCGCAGGCCGGGTAGCCATGCGTGAGCGTCACTCGAAACCGTAGCCCGAACGTACGGCTCGTGTTCAGGTCGGCGGCCGGCATCTGTCCTTCGGCTCAGGCGCCGACTGCAGGGGCCCGCCCTCAGGCGCCGACGTACGCCGCCAGGTGCTCCCCCGTCAGTGTCGACCGGTCCCGCACGAGTTCCGCCGGTGTCCCCTCGAACACCACCCGTCCGCCGTCGTGCCCGGCACCCGGACCGAGGTCGATGAGCCAGTCGGCATGCGCCATCGCGGCCTGGTGGTGCTCGATCACGACGACGGTCTTCCCCGAGTCCACCAGGCGGTCGAGCAGCCCGAGCAACTGATCGACGTCCGCCAGGTGCAGACCGGTGGTCGGTTCGTCGAGCACGACGATGCCGCCGGCGTCACCGAGGTGCGTCGCGAGCTTCAGTCGCTGGCGTTCCCCGCCGGAGAGCGTCGTGAGCGGCTGCCCGATCGTCAGGTAACCGAGTCCGACGTCCACGAGCCGGGCGAGGATCGCGTGGGCCGCCGGGATCGTCGCCTCGCCGGTGGCGAAGAACTGCTCGGCCTCGGCGACGGGCATCGCGAGCACCTTGCCGCCGAGCCGGTACTCGAGCACGGACTGGTCGAACCGCTTGCCGCCGCACTCGGAGCACGGGGTCGCGATGCCCGCCATCATGCCGAGGTCGGTGTAGATCACCCCGGCGCCGTTGCACGCCGGGCAGGCGCCCTCGGAGTTCGCGCTGAAGAGCGCGGGCTTCACGCCGTTGGCCTTCGCGAACGCTTTCCGGATCGGTTCGAGCAGCCCGGTGTAGGTCGCCGGGTTGCTGCGCCGGGAGCCACGGATGGCGCCCTGGTCGATCGCGACGACGTCGTCACGCGGCGACAGCGAGCCGTGGATGAGCGTGCTCTTGCCGGAACCGGCCACGCCGGTGACGACGGTGAGGACGCCCGTCGGGACGTCGACGTCGACCCCCTGGAGGTTGTGGGCGTCGGCCCCGCGGATCTCGATGACGCCGGTGCGCTGCCGGACCTCGGGCCTGAGCGTCACCCGGTCGTCGAGGTGCTTGCCCGTCACGGTGCCGCTCCCCCGCAGACCGTTGACCGGCCCCTCGTAGCAGAGGGTCCCGCCGTACGTGCCGGCCCCCGGACCGAGGTCGACCACGTGGTCCGCGATCGCGATGACCTCCGGCTTGTGCTCGACGACCAGCACCGTGTTGCCCTTGTCGCGCAGTCGGAGCAGCAGCTGGTTCATCCGCTCGATGTCGTGCGGGTGCAGCCCTGTGCTCGGCTCGTCGAAGACGTAGGTGACGTCGCTGAGGGACGATCCCAGGTGCTTCACCATCTTCACGCGCTGTCCCTCTCCCCCGGACAACGTCCCCGTCGGCCGGTCCAGCGACAGGTACCCGAGGCCGATCTCGACGAAGGAGTCGACGGCGTCACGGAGTCCGTCGAGGAGCGGCCCGACGCTCGGCTCGTCGAGTCCGTGCAACCACGCCGCGAGGTCGGTGATCTGCATCGCGCAGACGTCGGCGATGCTCTTGCCGGCGATCTTCGACGACCGCGCGATGTCGTTCAGTCGCGTGCCGGCGCACGCGGGGCACGTGGTGAAGGTCACCGCCCGGTCGACGAAGGCCCGGATGTGCGGCTGCATCGCGTCTCGGTCCTTCTGCAGGAACGAGCGGCGGACCCGGAGGACCAGGCCCTCGTACGTCATGTTGATCCCGGCGATCTTCTGCTTCGTCGGCTCGCGGTGGAGGAAGTCCTCGCGCTCCTGCGCCGTGAAGTCGCGGATCGGCTTGTCCTTGTCGACGTACCCGGACTCGGCGAACATCCGGACGTTCCACCCGTCGGTGCCGTAGCCCGGGATGGTGATGGCGCCGTCCGCCAGCGACTTCGTGTCGTCGAACAGCTGCGTGAGGTCGATGTCGGTCACCGAGCCCCTGCCCTCGCAGTCGGCGCACATCCCGCCGAGCCGCGAGAACGAGACCTTCTCGGCCTTGGCGTCCTTGCCCTTCTGCACCGTGATGGCCCCACCCGCCGTGACCGTTGCGAGGTTGAAGGAGAAGGCGTTCGGTCCCCCGACGTGCGGGGTGCCCAGTCGGCTGAAGAGCACCCGGAGCATCGCGTTCGCGTCCGTCACGGTGCCCACGGTCGATCGTGGGTCCGCGCCGATGCGTTCCTGGTCGACCACGATCGCGGTGGTCAGCCCGTCGAGGACGTCGACGTCGGGGCGTGCGAGCGACGGCATGAAGCCCTGCACGAAGGCGCTGTACGTCTCGTTGATCATCCGCTGCGACTCGGCGGCGACGGTCGCGAACACCAGCGAGCTCTTGCCCGAGCCGGACACCCCGGTGAAGACCGTCAGGCGGCGCTTCGGGAGGTCGACGTCGACGTCGCGCAGGTTGTTCTCGCGCGCGCCACGGACCCGGATGCGGTCGTGACGGTCGGCGGCGTGGTCGGCGCTGGGTTCCATACCGATCAGCCTACCGGTGGCGTGTGACGTTCTACAGGACGGTTCCGGCGTGGAACGGCCCCGGCCGCGTCACGGCTGTGCGTGCCGCCGGACGAGTTCGGGGAGCTCGGTCGGTTCGAAGACCTCGTCGGTCGCGTCGAGCTCGTCGGCCGTCCACCACCGCGACTGCAGGATGTCGACCTGTTCGTCGTCGGTCCAGCCGGCGTCCGACAGCACGAACCCGGGGGTGCGGACGACGTAGAACTCGGCGTGGCCGCGGTCGTGGTCGGCGAGGTCCCACTCGACGTCGAAGTCCCACGACCAGACCGACTCGCCCGGTTCGTCGATGACGATGCCGGTCTCCTCGCGGAGTTCACGGATCGCGGCGTCGCGGTGGTCCTCCCCCGGGTCGACACCGCCGCCGGGGGTGATCCAGCGGTGGGCGCCGTCCGACGACGGCGACTTCGTGTCCATCAGGAACACGCGTCCGTCGGGGTCGAGCAGGATGATCCGGGAGGTCAGTCGGAGGCCGGGCTTCGCAGTCACCCGATCGACGCTAGCCGACGAAGCCGCTGACGTCCCCGACGAGCTTCGTGTGGTCCGCCGGGATCGGCTCCACGGCCGCGAGGGCGATCTCGGCCGCGAACTCGGACACGCTGTAGAGCTTGCCGACCTCCTGTCGACGTCCCTCGATCGCGCCCGGGTTGAGTCGGTTGAGGAGCGTGGCGGTGATCGTGCCCTCGATCATGTCGCCGGAGACCACGACGAACCCGATGCCCGCGGCCTCGAGCTGCGGGACGAGCTCGCGGAGGGCGAGCTCCCCGGCGCGCTTGCTCTTCGCGACGGGGACGTACTCGTCCATCGTCTCGGCGGTCTCGACGAAGTGGGCCTGGTGGCTCGTGACGAACACGACGCGGGAACCGGCCGGCATGTGCGGCACGGCAGTCTGGAGCATGTCGACCTGGGCGTCGCGGTTGAGGCGGAGGGCGTAGTCCTCGCCGAGGCCGGACTCCATGCCGCCCGAGGCGTTGAGGACGAGCAGGTCGATGCCGCCCCACTCAGCGACGACGGCGTCCACCATGGCCTGCACCGAGTCGTGCTCGGTCAGGTCGGCACCGACGGCCAGCGCCGAGCCGCCCGCGGCGACGATCTTCTCGGCGATCTGCTCGGCGCGCTTGGCCTTGTTGCGGTAGTTCACGACGACCTTGGCACCGGCCTCGGCCAGGTACCCGACGGTGTCCGCACCGATGCCGCGGGAGGACCCCGTGACGAGGGCGCGCGTGTCGGCGAGGGATCCGGGGGCGAGGGGGTTGCTCACAGTCGTGTTCTCCAGGTTCGTTCCGGCGGTTCGGCCGCCGTCGAGCCTACCAATCGCCTGGGCGACCGACACTCGTTGCTGATATGTTGAACGGAGTTGGACCGGCCGTCGCGACGCAGCGACCCGCCGCGCGCGACCGAGGGAGGGAGATCGCGTGAACTCGATCGATTGGATCCAGACCGTCGTCTGGATCGGACTGGTGCTCGTGCTCGGGGTGGTGGAGATCTTCACCCTCGACTTCATCTTCATCATGCTCGCGGCAGGCGCCGCCGGTGGGCTGATCGCCGGGCTCCTCGGTGCTCCGTGGTGGCTCTCCGCCGTCATCGCCGCCGCCCTCGCCCTGGTGCTGTTGTCGCTCGTCCGTCCGCGCCTCATCACGGCGCTCGGACGGAACGCCGACCCGCACCGCACCAACGTCGAAGGGCTGATCGGGCTCCGCGGCACCGTCGCCGTGGCGTTCACGTCGTCCGCGCCCGGGCAGGTGCGCCTGGCGAACGGCGAGACCTGGAGCGCCCGCATCGCATCCGACTCCACAGACCGAACACCGCCGCTCGGCACCCCCGTGGTCGTCGAGTCCATCGAGGGGTCGACAGCCGTCGTCCGCCTCGGAGAAAGGGCCACCTCGTGACCATCTCAGCCGGGACGATCGCTCTGCTCGTCCTCATCCTGATCGTCGTGATCTTCGTGATCGTCGTCTTGTCCCGCGCGATCCGCATCGTGCCGCAGGCGACCGCGGGCATCGTCGAACGACTCGGGAAGTACCACAAGACCCTCAACCCTGGGTTGAATCTTCTGGTCCCGTTCATCGACCGACTCCGCCCCCTCCTCGACATGCGCGAGCAGGTCGTCTCGTTCCCGCCGCAGCCGGTGATCACCGAGGACAACCTCGTGGTGTCCATCGACACGGTCGTGTACTTCCAGGTCACCGACGCCCGCGCCGCGACCTACGAGATCGCGAACTACCTCGGTGCCGTCGAGCAGCTCACCACGACCACGCTCCGCAACGTCGTCGGTGGCCTCAACCTCGAAGAGGCCCTGACCAGCCGCGACAACATCAACGGCCAGCTCCGCGTGGTGCTCGACGAGGCGACCGGCAAGTGGGGCATCCGCGTCGGTCGTGTCGAGCTCAAGGCGATCGAGCCGCCCGTGTCCATCCAGGACGCCATGGAGCAGCAGCTCCGTGCCGAGCGGAGCCGTCGTGCCGCGATCCTGCAGGCCGAGGGCACGAAGCAGTCCCAGATCCTCGAGGCCGAGGGACAGCGGCAGGCCGCCATCCTCGCGGCCGAGGGCGATGCGAAGGCCCAGGTCCTCCGGGCCGAGGGTGAAGCCTCCGCCATCGCGACCGTGTTCGAGGCGATCCACACCGGCGACCCGGACAGCAAGCTGCTCTCGTACCAGTACCTGCAGATGCTCCCGAAGATCGCCGAGGGCAGCGCGAACAAGCTCTGGATGATCCCGAGCGAGTTCACCGAAGCGCTCTCCGGCATCGCGAAGGGCTTCTCGGGCGGACGGACCGGCAGCGGACCCGTCGGCGGCGGGACCGGTGGCGACTTCCTCTCGAAGATCTCGAAGCTCGCGAACGAGAGCCTGGCGAACACCGTTTCAGCGGATGCGGCCGCGGCTTCGGCCCCGCGTGCCGACGCCACCGCGGCGGACATCGTCCCCGAGTCCGAGCTCGACCAGCGTCTGGCCGAGTCGAACCGCAGCGTCGACGCGCACCTCGCGGCGGCCGACGACGAGACCGAGCAGCAGCTCGGTGGCGGCGCATCGGCGACGCCCGACGCGACGAAGGCCGAGGACGCCACGAAGCCCGACGACGCATCTGGCCACCGGTTCACCGACGGCTCCGGTCGCCGGTAGCGGACACCGCACCGCACACGACGACGCCCGCCCCGGTTGCACCGGGGCGGGCGTCGTCGTGTGCGGTTCTGCTTCGGGCGCCGTTCGTCAGGCGCCGCGGCGGGCTCGCAGGAACTGCAGGCGTTCCTGCAGGAGTTCCTCGAGCTCTTCACGTGAGCGCCGTTCGAGCAACATGTCCCAGTGGGTCCTGGGTGCCTTCACGTCCTCTGCGGCGACCTCGACGGGGATGCCGTCGTCGCCGAGCAGGCGACCTTCACGACCGGAGCGGGGCTCCGACCAGGTCTGGGGGACGTCTGCATCAGCGGAGAAGACGATGTCGAACGTCTCCCCCGATTCGGTCTGGTAGACCGCGCGCTTGCGGTCGGAGAGCTCGACGCCCTCCTCGCTCTGGAGACTCTGACTCCCGAGCCGCATGCCGCGGAGACTCCGATCAGCCATGTGTGTGCTCCTCTCGCTCGCCTGTCCTCCCCAACACTGTCCCACGGACGATCAATCCCGGCCCGGCGCATTCACAGTCCGTTCCCAGTGGCGGGGACCGGCGGTCAGGAACGGGCGCTACTGAGAGAGGAAGCCCGAGCGGTTCGCGCCGAGCGGGACCACGGTGCGCAGGCGAGCAGGGTGAGCAGCCCGCCGAGCGAGAGCAGGAGCGCGACCAGGCCGGACGCGACCGTGGCCGGCGTGGTGCTCGTCCCGAGCGGGACGTCGGTGATCATCGAGGTCGCGGTGTACTCCGGCACCCGGTCGATGGTGCGACCGCTCGGGTCGATGACCTGCGAGGCCCCGACGGTCGAGATGTTCACGAGGGAGCGCCCGGTCTCGATCGCGCGCATCCGGGCGATCTCGAGCTGCTGCAGGTTCTCGTCGGTGCCGGAGAAGTCGGCGTTGTTCGTCTGCGCGAGGATCACCTGCGCTCCCCCACGGGCCATGTCCCTGGTCAACCCGTCGTCGACGATGTCGAAGCAGATCGCGATGCCGGCCTTCACCCCGGCGACGGACAACACGTTCGGTTTGGTGCCGGGCGTGTAGTCGCGCTGGAGCAGTCCGATGAGCGACGGTGCGATCTTCGAGAAGAACCAGCGGTCCGGCACGTACTCGCCGAACGGCACGGGACGCTTCTTGTCGTAGGACGACTGCCATCCGTTCGCCGTCCAGACGAACGACGTGTTGTGGAGCACGCCCGACGGGGTCTGCGTGATGGCGCCGGCGACGATGGGGGCTCCGACGGCGTCGACGACCGAGTCCAGGGCCGACGCGATGACGGGCTGCTGACGGGGGTCGAACTCCGCCGAGCCCTCGGGCCACACCACCAGGTCGACACCCTTCGCGTCGACGTCGGTCGCGGCGACCTGGGCGTTCAGCACCTCGCCCGGCGTCGCCCGGTCGAAGTACCCGGCCGGGCCGTTGCCCTGCACCGACTCGATGCGGATCGAGCCGTCGGTGGCGGTCGGCCACGCGGGCACGGCGAGCACCGCGGCGACGAGGAGCCCGGCGGTCGCGACCCGCATCGGCAGCCGGAGGACGACCCCGGGGCCGCGGGGCACGACGAGCGCGAGGGACAGCACGACCGCGGTGCAGTACACGACGACGAAGGTCACCCCGAGGACACCGACGTACGCGGCGAGGTGCGCGAACGGACTCTCGGACTGCGACAGCCCGACCCGACCCCAGGCGAACCCGCCGTAGGGCCAACTGCCGGAGAACCACTCGCGTCCGGTCCACAGTGCGGCCACGACCGCCGGGAGGCCCCACACGCGTCCGGCCGTCGAGGGCAGCACCCGCGTCACCCATCGGTACGCGAGCGCGATCGCGACGCTGCCGAGTGCGAAGAACACGGCTTCGAAGAGCGCGAGGGCGAACCACGGGACCGGCCCGAGGTAGCGACCGGCCCAGGAGATCGCCGGGATGTAGAACGCCGCACCGGCGACGTACCCGAGCCACGCTGCGCGCCGCACGCGCTGCCCCATCGCCGCGAGCAGCATGCAGGCGAGCGCGGGGTAGGCGAGGAACCACCAACCAGGCGACGGGAACGACAGGGCGAACAGCACGCCGCCGATCACCGCGAGCGGGAAGGCCTGCGCGAGCGGGAGGGCGGCGAACGGGTTCCGTCCCGGCCGCGAGACACCGCCCGGCGGGCGGGACACCGCGCGGATCGGCGGCGTCTCGTCGGGGAGGAGGCGTCTCGGGGTGGAGCCGGCGTCACGCGGACGCACGTCGGTCTCGGGGACGCGCACCGTGCCTCCCGTCAGACCGCCGCGTAGGCGACGATGCCGCGGCGAACCGCGTCCGTTGCCCGGCGGGCGGTCTGGGCGAGGTCGTCGTCGCCGGCGTTCCGGAGCTGGTCGAGCAGGTCGATGACCTGCTTCGACCAGCGCACGAAGTCGCCAGCGGGCAGGTCGAGCGTCCGGAGGACGTCGTCGAGCGCGGAGCCGGACGCCCACCGGAACATGCCCACCGCGGCCGCCGGGGTGGGCGGCTGCGAGCCGGCGAGCCGCGCCTCGCGCTCGATGTCGTCGAGGCGGGACCAGATGTTCAGGGTCTCGTCGAGCGCGGGCCGGAAGGCGCCGCGGGGCAGGGCGTGCTCGGTCCCCGGAGCGTCCTCGCGTCGGGGCTGGTACACGATCGTGGCGGCCATCGCCGCGAGCTGCGCGGGTGTGAGGTCCTTCCAGACGCCGGCCTCGAGGCACTCGGCGACGAGCAGGTCCCGCTCGCCGTAGATGCGCTGCAGGCGTCGACCACCCGCGGCGACCGTCGCTTCGCCGTTGCCGGTGTCCACGAGGTAGCCGAGCTGGAGCAGCACGTCCGTGACCCGGTCGAAGGTCGTCGCGACGGCACCCGTGCGGGAGCGGATCTGCTGCACGAGCTTGTCGTTGGCGCGCTTGAGCTTGTACCAGCGCTCCGACCAGCGCGCGTGCGCTTCACGGTCGGGGCAGGCGTGGCAGGGGTGGCGCTGCATCTGGCGCCGGACCTCGGTGATGGCCGCCTGCCGTTCGGCGCGGGCACCGTGCGAGGCCTCGCGACCACCGGGGACGCTCGTCCGTTCGAGGTCGGAGAGCTCACGGCGGAGCGCGGCGTACTCGGTGAAGTCGCCGAGGTGGCACTGCATCGCCTGCTGGTAGCCGTCGAGGGACTCCTGCTGCGACCGGACCTTCCGCGCGAGGTCGACGACGGAACGGTCTGCCTGGAACTGCGCGAACGAGGTCTCGAGGACTTCGCGCGTCCGCTGCCGCCCGAACTGGTCGATGAGGTTCACGGCCATGTTGTAGGTCGGCTTGAACGAGGAGTTCAGCGGGTAGGTGCGACGACTGGCGAGCGACGCCACCGCCTGCGGGTCGAGCCCGTCCGACCACTGGATCACCGAGTGGCCCTCGATGTCGATGCCGCGACGGCCGGCACGACCGGTGAGCTGCGTGTACTCCCCCGGCGTGATCGGCACGCGGGCCTCGCCGTTGAACTTCTCCAGCTTCTCGAGCACCACCGTGCGCGCCGGCATGTTCACGCCGAGCGCCAGGGTCTCCGTCGCGAACACGACCTTGAGGAGCTTGCGCTGGAAGAGGTCCTCGACGACTTCCTTGAAGGCGGGCAGCAGACCGGCGTGGTGCGCGGCGACGCCCCGTTCGAGTCCTTCGAGCCACTCCCAGTACCCGAGGACGGCGAGGTCCTCGTCGAGGAGGGTGCGGCAGTGGTACTCCGCCGTCTCGCGGATCTCGTTGCGCTCCTGCACGGTCGTCAGCGACAGGCCGGAGCGGAGCACGTTGCGGACGCCCTGGTCGCAGCCGTTGCGGCTGAACACGAAGAAGATGGCCGGCAGCAGCATCCGCTCGTCGAGCATGTGCGCGATCCGCTCGCGGTGCAGCTTCTCGGTGCGGGGTCCGCGACGGTCGTGGTACCCGCCGCGACCCCGGCTGCCGCGGTGTCCGCCGCCGTTCCGTTCGCTGCGCGAGGCACCACCGACGAGCCGCAGCAGCTCCGGGTTCACACGGTTCGTCGCCGCCGCACCACTGGAGTCGAAGAGGTCGACCATCTTCGAGCCGACGAGCACGTGCTGCTCGAGCGGCACCGGACGGTCCTCGGAGACGATGACGTCGGTGTCGCCGCGGACCGTCTGCAGCCAGTCGCCGAACTCCTCGGCGTTCGACACCGTGGCACTCAGGGACACCAGACGGACCTCGGTCGGGAGGTGCAGGATCACCTCTTCCCACACCGCCCCGCGGAACCGGTCGGCGAGGTAGTGGACCTCGTCGAGGACCACCCACGCGAGGTCGTCGAGCAGGTCGGAGTCCGCGTAGATCATGTTGCGGAGCACCTCGGTGGTCATCACGACCACCCGGGCCCGCGGGTTCACGTTCGTGTCGCCCGTGAGCAGGCCGACCTCGGACTCGCCGTAGACGCTCACGAGCTCGGAGTACTTCTGGTTGCTCAGGGCCTTCATCGGCGTCGTGTAGAACACCTTCGCCGTCGGCTGCCGCATCGCCAGCCAGATCGCGAACTCCGCCACGATCGTCTTGCCGGCACCGGTCGGGGCGGCGACGAGCACGCTGCGCCCCTGGTCGAGCGAGTCGCACGCGGCGAGCTGGAACGGGTCGAGGTCGAAGCGCAGGTCCGTCCGGAACAACTCGAGGTTGCGGGAACGGTTGCGCGCCTTCGCCGCGGCGAACCGCTCGGCAGGGCTGGGTACTGAGGTCACAGGCCGTACTCTTCGTCGAGTTTCGCCTGGCGCTTCGCCAGCCGCCGGTCGTGCAGCCACGTCACTGCACACGCGGCGATGTAGAGCACGATCATCGGCACGGCGAGCAGGAACATCGAGATGACGTCGGCGCTCGGCGTGACGATCGCGCAGAACACCAGGATGCAGAGGATCGCGATGCGCCACGACTTGATGATCGACGACGCCGACAGCACGCCGACGAAGTTGAGCAGCACGAGGAACACCGGCAGCACGAACGCGATGCCGACCGCGACGATGAGCTTGATGACGAAGTCGTAGTACGCCTTCGCATCGACGATCGAGGTGTCCTGACTCGACACGAAGCTGCCGAGGATGCCGACCACGTGCGGCAGGATGTACCAGCCGAAGTAGCAGCCGGCGAAGAACAGCGGGATCGCGGTGCCGAGGAACCCGAACACGTACTGCTTCTCGCGCCGCACCAGCGCCGGCACGATGAACGCCCAGATCTGGTACAGCCACACCGGGCTCGAGATGATGACGCCGATCGTGATCGCGATCTGCAGCTTGAGGTCGAACGCCCCCGTGATCATCGGGAAGTTCAGTTCGGCCGTGTGCCCGCCGACCTTCGCGAGTTCGGCCACCGGGGATCGCAGCGAATCGAGCACGAACGGGGTGATGAACCACCCGCCGACCGCGCAGATCGCCACCGCGATGACGGCCCGGAACAGGCGGTTGCGCAGCTCGATGAGGTGCTGCCCGAGCGACATGCGGCCCTCGGTGTCCGTCGTCGGACTGCCGGTCCGCCTCGCTCGCCCGCGCGCGGTCGTCGAAGCCATGCCCCGATCCTACGGGACCGGGGCCGACAGTCTGCCGCCTGTGGGCAGAACCGCGCGTCGGGTGCTGATTCGCTCGCCTTCCGCACGTCGCCGGCCGGGGGCCGAACCGCGCGTAGGGTGTCGAATCGCTCGTAGGAGGTCGGAAATTCCTGCACCCTACGAGCGATTCCGCCTCCCACGCGCGATTCCGCCACCCACGCGCGGATCTGCCTCCCACGCGCGGATCTGCCCGCTTGTGGTGGCGGGTGCGGGACGGCCTGGAGGCGCGGGGCGGGGCCGCCACGCGCCTCCAGGCCTGCTGTGGTCGGGTCCACCCCTGTGGGTCGCGCCCCGGTGCGGACGTTGCGCCCCGTCACACCGGGGCGCGGTGTTCGTGCGGGGGTGCGACGCCTCGTGAGCGCGCCGCGCGACGCCTCGCGTGCGCACCGTGCGACGCCTCGCGAGCGCGACGCGCACCGTGCGCCGCGCGGACCCGCGCGCGCCGAGCGTCAGCCGGCGGCGAGGGCAGCGGCGGCGAAGTCGCGGACCGCGGCACGCGCGGCCGGCGGGTCGATCACGACGGCGCGCCCCGGCAGGCCGGCGACGAGCCGCACGACACCGTCGAACCCGTTCGACGCCGCGAGCCGGATGCGCACGCGGCCGACCCCGTCGGGCGCGTCGGCGGTGTCCGCCAGGAAGTCGGCGACGAGGGGCAACGAGGACGAGTCGAGCTCGACCGTGACGATGACGTCCGACGCGGCCTGCTGGAACAGGGTGTCCGGGATCACGACGTCGTCGATGGACTTCTCCACCGGGCGGTCGTCGACCCGGACGCCGGACATCCGGTCGAGCCGGAACGTGCGGAGCGCCTGGCGGTCGAGGTCCCAGGCGCGCAGGTACCAGTCGGTGTCGATCGACTCCACGCGGAGCGGGTCGACACGGCGCGGACCGCCCTGGGTCCGGGGGCCGGCGTACTCGAACGCGAGACCCCGCCCGTCGGACATGGCCCGGCGGATCGTCGCGAGGGCGACGTCGTGGAGGTCCTGGCCGACGGCGACGTTCGCTGCCGCTCCCCCGGCTCCGCGGGACAGCTTCGCCATGAGCGCGCGGATGGCGTCGCGGTCAGCGGCCTCGGGCAGCGCCGACAGGTACTGCAGGCCGGCGATGAGCGCCGAGGCCTCGCGGGCGGAGAGCCGCGGGGAGTCGTCGATCGCGACGAGGTTCGTCAGGACGATCATGTCGTTCTGGTCGAAGTCGTCCCAGGCGATGTCGAACAGGTCGCCGTGCTGGTACTGCATGGTCTCGCCGGGTACGCCCGACACCGCGATGAGCTCGACGGCGCGGCGGATCCGGGCCTCGGGCACGCCGAAGTGCCGGGCGGCCTCGGCCACGGAGACACGTTCGCGGTCGATGAGGTAGGGCACGAGGGCGAGCAGGAACGCGAGCTTGTCCTGCGCCTGGAGCGGTTGCTGCTCAGCCACGCTGGTCCCCGTCGTCGCTGTGGTCGGCGACAAGCGCACGGAGGCGCGCGGTCACGCGGTCGCGGAGGTCCGCGGGCTCGAGGACCTGCACCTCCGGCCCGAACGCGGCGAGTTCCTCGGCGAGGATCTGCGGGTCGACGTGGTGCAGGACGAGCACGCCGGCTTCGTCCGTCTCGGTGTCGCGGCGTCGGGCGAGCCGCCGTTCGGCGTCGGATCCTGGTGCGACCCGGATCCGTGCGGTGCGGGCGGCCCAGATCCGGTCGAGCTCGGCGAGCGCGCGCTCCCCGGCGCCCGCGGGGGCCGGGTGCTGCCCGACCTCGTACTGGGCGACGGGCCCGACGATCCGGGACAGCAGGTAGTTCTTCGTGCCGCCGGTCGAGAACTCGTGGGCGGCGAGCATCCACCGGCCGCCGTGCTGCACGAGCGCGACCGGGGCGACCTCGCGCCGACGGGCGTCGTGCTGGCCGGGCGTGATGTAGTCGAACCGGACGGCTGCACCACGGTCGAGTGCCGAGCGCAGCGGCTCGAAGGCGACGTCGCGGGCACGGAGTCGCGGGGCGTAGGCGCCGATCGCGCCGGCACCACCACCGGCACCCTCGCCGTCGTCGTCTTCGGAGCCGGCCGAGCGGACCTTGAGCAGACCGCGGCGGGAGTCGGCGGACAGTGCGCCCTCACGCCAGGCCATCGCCGCGAGCGACAGCAGCGCGGACTCGTCCGGCGTGAACCGGACGTCGTCGGGCAGGTCGTACTCGCCCTTCGGGATCCGGTACCGGAGCGTCTGGTTGTTGCCGGCGGCACCGGGCGTCTCGATCGTCTCGAGCGGGATGCCGAGTTCGCGGACGTCGTCCTTGTCGCGCTCGAACTGCCGCTCGAGCGAGGCGTTGTCACCGCCGGTGCTGAACCGCTGGCGGTAGCCCTGCACGTTCGCGAGGATCTCGGACTTGGTCAGCCCGGACTCCGTGGAGAGCAGCGCGAGGACCAGGCTGAACAGCCGTTCCTCGGCAGGCACACGGGGCACACGGGTCGCTGGCACGAGCCGATCCTACGGCAGCGCGGGTGCACCGGAGTGCACCCGCGCCGCGGTCCGTGGACGGTCGGACGAGGTCAGCTCGCGACCTTGCCGAGGACGTCGATCACGTACGCGTACGCGGTGCCCTGCTGGTGCACGATCGCGAGGACCTGGTCACCGACGCGGTGTCCGAGGATGGCGTTCCGGACGCCCTCCTGCACCTGACCCTTGGCGAGCGGCACGGTCTGCGCGCCCGACCCGTCGGTCCAGCTGGAACCCGCGACGGAGGCGTCGGAACCCTCGGTGCCCCAGGTGACGGCGGTGTACTTGATGACCGCGGTGTCCTTCGCGGTGAGTGCCGCGCCGGAGCCCTTGCGGAGCAGGTGCATCTCGTCGGAGGACGGGGCGTTCCAGGACGGGATGGTGATGCCGGGAGCACCGGAGGGCGCCAGGACCACGGCGGGCATCTTGTCGCCGGCGAGCTGGGGCGTGCCGGTCGCACGGGAGTCGAAGGCGCGCTTGACGTCGATCACGGCGACGACGGCGTCCTCGGTCTTCTTCGACGTGGTCCCGGTGTCGCCCGTGGCGGAGGAGCTGAGCGCGCTCTTCGGCAGCGCGACGGCCAGGCGGTCGCCGACGTGCGCGCACTCGACCGCGGCACCGAGGGCGCCGTAGTTGCTCGCACCGGCGGTGATCGGGGCGGTCGCACCCGAGTAGCCGCTCGTCTGTGCGACCTCGCCGGTGGCACCGTCGACCAGCGTGTACTCGATGAGGACGGGGGTGCCGTCCTCGACCGCGCGCCCGTCGCCCTTCGTCAGGACGGAGACCTGCGTGCCCTTCGTGGTGAGGCCGCTCGGGACGGAGACCTTCGGCTCCTTGCCGAACGCGCCGGTGGCGGTCACGGCCTGGGAGGCGGCACCGGGAGCGGCGCAGCTCGACGGCGTGGTGCCGGCCCCGCTGGCCGCGCACCCGGTGAGTGCTGCGGCGAGGCCGATGGTGACCAGGAGTGCGGGGATGGTGCGCACGGACCCTCTTTCCGTTCGATGCAGGACGGGCACGGTGCGTAGCCTAGCGGTCACGGTCAGCAGTCCCGTCCGCGGCGACGGGACCGTCCGGCTCCACCGCGGCGTCCGTCCCCGACGCCTCGGCGGCGGCGACCTTCCGGGCCTGCGCGGCCGCCTGGCGCGCGACCTTGCGGAGCTTCTTGTCACTGGCGGAACGCTCACCGACGGCGCCGGGGGTCCATGCCTCGACGTCCTCGTCGGAGAACTCCGCCTTGCCTGCGCGACGCTTCAGGTTGGGGAGCACGACGCCGTCGGCGAGCCGGCGTGCCGTGACGAGGAACCCGGTGTGCCCGACCATCCGGTGGTCAGGGCGGACCGCGAGCCCCTCGACGTGCCAGGTCCGCACCAGGGTCTCGCTCGAGTGCGGGTCGGTGAAGCGGCCGGTGTCCCGGAGCGCCTCGGCCGTGCGGGACAGCTGCGTGACCGTCGCGACGTAGCAGACGATGAGCCCGCCCGGCACGAGGGCGTCCGCCGCGGCGTCGACGCACTCCCACGGGGCGAGCATGTCGAGTACGACGCGGTCGACGCTCTGCGGCTTGGTGGCGTCCGGCAGTTCCTCGACGAGGTCGCCGACCGTCACGGACCAGTTGTCCGGGACGGCGCCGAGGAAGGTGCCGACGTTGCCGCGCGCGATGGCGGCGAACTCCTCGCGGCGCTCGAACGACTGCAGGCGGCCGGTCGGGCCGATCGCACGGAGCAGGAACAGCGAGAGCGCACCCGAGCCGACACCGGCTTCGACCACGCGGGCTCCGGGGAAGACGTCCGCGAAGGCGACGATCTGGGCCGCGTCCTTCGGGTAGACGATGGCGGCGCCGCGGGGCATCGACATGACGTAGTCGTTGAGGAGCGGGCGGAGCGCGAGGTACTCGTCGCCGGTGCTCGCCCGGATCACGGAGCCGTCCGGCTGGCCGATCACGTCGTCGTGCCGGAGCACGCCGCGGTGGGTGTGGTACTCGCCGGAGACCTCGAGCGACAGGGTGGTCAGCTTGCCCTTCGGGCCGGTCAGCTGCACGCGGTCGCCCGCTCGGAACGGCCCCCGCGGCGGCGTGTGCGGGGCGCCACCGACGGTGTGCGGCAGGGCGTCGGTGGGGTCGGACAGGGCGTCGGTCATCGTGCGACCTCCTGGGTGCGGGCCGCGAGGGCCGGGCCGGTCAGCTCGATGAGACGGTCGACGTCGACGTCGGCGAGGGTGGTCAGGTGCACGTCGCCGCCCGTGATGTCCGACAGCGGCACGATGTGCTCGACGGCGACCGTGACGGCACCGGAGGCGACGGCGGAGGCCACCCCGGTCGCGGAGTCCTCGATCGCGACGCACGCGGTCGCCTCGACCCCGAGCTGCGCGGCCGCGGCGAGGTAGGCGTCGGGGAACGGCTTCGGGCGCTCGACGTCGTCACCGGCGACCACGGTCCGGAAGCCGCGCTCGCCCAGGGCCTCGGCGGCGACGAGCGCCATCTTGCGCCGGGACATCGTCACGAGGGCGGTGGGGATGCCGCGGGCGTGCAGTTCCTCGATGAGTTCACGCGCACCCGGACGCCAGGGCAGCTCGGCGTCACGGAGTCGCACCATGACGTACTCGGTCATCCACTGGATGATCTCCTCGACCTCCATGTCGACGCCCTTGTCGCGGAGGATCTCCCCCGACCGCTCGAGGCCGCTGCCGACGAGCGCCAGACCGTCCTCGTGCGTCCAGACGACGCCGTAGCGCTCCGTCAGTTCGACCTGGGACTGCTGCCAGATCGGCTCGGTGTCGATGATCGTGCCGTCCATGTCCCACAGCACGGCTGCGGGCGGGACGAGGGCGGAGGGATGCGCGGTCACGGGCGACGAGTCTACCGGGGCGGTTCCGCTCACCGCGGACGGGCGGTCGCGCGGACTCCTCCCGGCCCTATCCTTGTTGCCTGAATCGTGTCCGGCCGTGCGCGGCCTCCGCCGCTCCCGCCCCGCTCCACCACCAGGAGGTCCCGTCCGTGCCACAGCACTCCCCCTTCAGCGACGGACGACTGCTCGTCGTCGCGTTCGAGGGCTGGAACGACGCCGGAGAAGCGGCGAGCGGTCTCGCCAGGCGCATCGTCGAGTCGCTCGAACTCGACGAGCTCCGCGAGCTCGACGGTGAGCGGTACGTCGACTACCAGTTCAACCGCCCGAACGTCGGCTCCGACGAGAGCGGCGCCCGCGGCGTGCAGTGGCCGCGCATCGTCCTGTACGGCCCCGGTGCCGAGGGCCGTCCCGTGATCGGCGCCACCGGCTCCCCCACCGAGCGCGACGTGTTCGTGCTCGTCGGCCCCGAGCCCTCCCGCACCTGGCGCGGCTTCTGCGCCGAGATCATCGACCTCGCCGACGTGTACTCGATCGACGCGGTCGTGTTCGTCGGGGCGATGCTCGCCGACGTGCCGCACACCCGCCCGATCTCGGTCTTCGTCTCGAGCGAGAACGCCGGGGTACGCGCCGCGTTCGACGTCGACCGTTCGACCTACGAAGGGCCGACCGGCATCCTCGGGGTCCTCGCCGACGCGATGGACAAGGCCGGTCTCACCACGCTGTCCCTCTGGGCCTCGGTGCCGCACTACGTGCACAACTCGCCGTCCCCGAAGGCCACACTCTCGCTGCTCGACAAGATCGAGGAGCTCACGGACGTGACCGTCCCGCGGGGCACCCTGCTCGACGACGCGACCGAGTGGGAGGACGGGATCGACGCCCTCGCGGCCGACGACGAGGACATGGCGTCCTACATCGGGCAGCTCGAGCAGGCCCGGGACACGGTCGACTCGCCCGAGGCCTCGGGTGACGCGATCGCGCAGGAGTTCGAGCAGTACCTCCGCCGTCGGGAGCGCAAGGACGGCAAGGACGGCGGCGCAGCCGGCGGGTCCGCCGGCGGTGAGGGGCCGTGGCGGCCCCCGCAGCCACCGCAGTAGACGCGACAGGTCGACGGACTGGAGGCGCGGTGCCGGCTGGCACCGCGCCTCCAGTCCGTTGGTGGGTCACGTCGGGCGCAGGGCGCCCCGCATGGTCGCGGAGTCTGCGACCGGCGCGTCAGGCGAGTCGGATGCCGAGCAGGGCGTCGACGAGGTCGACGAGCTCCGGCGTGACCGCGGTCCCGCCGGCGACGGCCGTGTCGACCGCGGCGACGGCACCGGGCGTGTCGAGGTCGTCCGACACCCGGGCACGGATGCGCGTCGCGACCTCGGCCGCGTCGTCGACGTGACCGGCGTCGGCCCCGGATGCCCACGCATCCCAGGTCGCGAGCCGCGTCGTGGCGCTCGTGAGCTCGGCGTCGAACCACTCCCAGTCGTCGGAGTACTTGTGCGACAGCAGCGCGAGCCGGATCGCCCGGGGGTCGGCGCCGTCGTCGAGCAGCCCTCGCACCGTGACGAGGTTGCCGAGCGACTTCGAGATCTTCTCGCCCTGGTAGGCGATCATCCCGGTGTGCACGAACGCGGCCGCGAGGGGCTGGTGCGCGAGCGCGGCGGCGTGCCCGGCGCTCATCTCGTGGTGCGGGAAGACCAGGTCGCTGCCACCGCCCTGGACGCTGATCGGCAGACCGAGTCGGTCGCCGGCGATGACGCTGCACTCGATGTGCCAGCCGGGGCGGCCGGGGCCGACCGCGCTCTCCCAGGCCGGCTCCCCCGTACGGGCCGCACGCCAGAGCAGCGGGTCGAGGGGGTCGCGCTTGCCGGCACGGTCGGGGTCCCCGCCGCGCTCGGCCGACAGCGCGAGCATCGTCTCGCGGTCCAGGCCGCTCTCGTCGCCGAGCGCCCAGGCCTCGGTCGGACGGTTCACGTCGAAGTACAGGTCGTCGCCGTCGGACTCGGGCGTCGGGACCGCGTAGGCGTACCCGGTCTCCTGCAGGAACGCGACCGCTTCGGCGATCCGCTCGACCTCGTCGGTGACCGCCACGAAGTCGTCCGGCGGGAGGACGCGGAGCGCCTCCATGTCACGGCGGAAGAGCTCGATCTGCGAGGCGGCGAGCTCACGCCAGTCGACACCGTCCCGAGCAGCGCGCTCGAGCAGCGGGTCGTCGACGTCGGTTGTGTTCTGCGCGTACTCGACCTCGAGCCCGGCATCACGCCAGACCCGTCCGAGCGTGTCGAACGCCAGGTAGGTGGCCGCGTGGCCGAGGTGGGTTGCGTCGTACGGGGTGATGCCGCACACGTACAGCGCGGCTCGCTCCTCACCACCGGTGGGGTCGACGGGCTTCCCGCTCGCCGTGTCGTGCACGACGGGGCGTGGGGCGGAACCGGGGACTTCGGGGACGGACGGGACCTGCCAGGCCCTCACGGCTGGATCACTCCGAGCGACAACAACACGAGGAGAACGATACCGAGTGCGATCCGGTAGACCACGAAGGGCATGAAGCTGCGCTTGCTGATGTAGTTCATGAACGCCGCGATGACCACGAAGCCGACGAGGAAGGCCACCACCGTCGCGATGAGCGTGTCGGCGAGACCGAACGGCGCCCCGGAGTCGCCGAGACTCGTCGCGGCCTCGTACAGCCCGGACAGGAACACCGCGGGCACGGCGAGCAGGAACGCGAACCGCGCGGCGGCCGGACGGGTGTACCCGAGCGCGAGGCCCATCGACACCGTCGCCCCGGACCGCGAGACACCGGGCACGAGGGCCAGCACCTGCGCGAGACCGATGAGGATGCCGCCGCCGAACGTCATGTGCTCGATGCGCCGGACCTTGCGCCCGAGGACGTCGACCACGCCGAGCACGATGCCGAACGCCACGAGGACGATCGCGACGATCCACAGCGACCGGAACGTCGTCTCGATCGAGTCCTTCAGCAGGAGCCCCGCGATGCCGATCGGGATCGTGCCGAGGATCACGAGCCAGCCGAGTCGGGCGTCCGGGTCGTTCCGCGGCACCGTCTTCCCCGAGAGCGACCGGAACCAGCGCCCGATGATCCGGGTGATGTCCCGCCAGAAGTAGATGAGCACGGCGGTCTCGGTGCCGAGCTGCGTCACCGCGGTGAAGGCCGCGCCGGGGTCCTTCGCGTCGGGCAGGAACAGCCCGACGATGCGGAGGTGGGCGCTCGACGAGACGGGCAGGAACTCGGTGAGCCCCTGGACGAAGCCGAGGAAGATCGCCTCGAGGATGTGCATCGGGCTGGCCTTTCGGGAGGTCGGTCAGGACACAGTCGGTCAGGACACCGCCACGAAGGCGACCATCAACAATATCAGTACGTTCCGAGGAGGTCGCCGAGGACGCGCCGACCGAACGCCAGCGAGTCGAGCGGCACCCGCTCGTCGACGCCGTGGAACATCGCGGGGAAGTCGATGCCGGCCGGCAGCTGCAGCGGCACGAAGCCGTAGCCGGCGATGCCGAGCGTCGAGAGCGCCTTGTTGTCCGTCCCGCCGGAGAGCAGGTACGGCAGCACCGGGGCGCCCGGGTCGTGGCGGCCGAGGACGTCGCGCACGGCGTCGACCAGCGGGCCGCCGAAGTCCTGCTCCAGCCCGATGTCGCGGAACGACATCACGACCTCGACGTCGTCACCGGCGAGCTCCCGCACGCGCTCGAGCACCGTTTCCTCGTCGCCGGGGAGGCACCGGATGTCGATGAGCGCCTCGGCGTGGTCCGGGATCACGTTGTGCTTGTACCCGGCGGTCAGCACGGTCGGGTTCGTCGTCGTGTGGAGCGCCGCGTGGATGAACCGCGACGCCGACCCCGTCGCCAGTGCGACCTCGTCCGGGCCGGTCACCGCCGGGTCCACCCCGAGGAACCGAGCCACCTCGGCCACCATCGCGTCCGTCGTCGCCGACAGCCGGACGGGCCACTCCTCGCTGCCGATGCGTGCGACCGCGGCCGCGAGCTTCGTGACGGCGTTGTCGCGGATCACGTGCGAACCGTGGGCCGCGGTGCCCGTCGCGACGAGCTTGATCCACATCAGGGCCTTCTCACCCGTCTGCAGCAGGTACGCGCGCCGGTCGCCGAGCGTGATCGAGTAGCCGCCGACCTCGCTGATCGCCGCGCTCGCCCCGGCGAAGACCTCCGGGTGGTTCTCCACCACGTGGTGGGAGCCGAGCACGCCGCCGGCCTCTTCGTCGGCGAAGTAGGCGATCACGAGATCCCGCTCGGGAGCACCCTGGCGCTCGATGACGTCGGCGAGGGACGTCAGCATCATGGCGTCCATGTTCTTCATGTCGACCGCGCCGCGGCCCCAGAGCATGCCGTCCTTCACCTCGCCGCCGAACGGGTCGACCGACCAGTTCGCCGGGTCGGCCGGCACGACGTCGAGGTGCCCGTGCACGACCAGCGCGGGCTTGTCGCGGTTCCGTCCGGGGACCCGTGCGACGACGCTCACCCGGTCCGGCTCCGACTCGAACAGCTGCGGTTCCAGCCCGAGCCCGCGGAGCTTCGCCTCGACGTAGTGCGCCGCCTCGGTCTCGCCGCGGGACTTGCCCTCGCCCCAGTTCGTCGTGTCGATGCGGATGAGGTCACGCGCGATCGCCGCCGTGGCCTCGAGGTCGGTCAGCGTCGCCTCCGGGTTCGTCATGCCCCCACGGTATCGGTCACCGCCGACCCCGCCGCATCCCGTGACCCCACGGGACGCGCCCGGGATACGCAGCCGTGTTCATCGACCGTTCGGACCCGTGCTAGTGTCTTCTCTCGGCAGGAACGCCGGGGAAAACCCGGTTCGATCGCCACACATCCAGTCCGGATGGCGGAATTGGTAGACGCGCTAGCTTGAGGTGCTAGTGCCCGTATTAGGGCGTGGGGGTTCAAGTCCCCCTTCGGACACACGAAATGGAATGCCCCTGGCCCGTCGGCCGGGGGCATTTCGTGTTTGTGCTTCCCGGCGAGGTGGGTGCGGGCGCATGGAGCGACACTGCACGAGTCGAGCGACACGTGGGATGTCGCAACATGCACACGCAACGGTTGCGCGCGCATGGAGCGACATCCCACTCGTCGAACGACGTGTGGGACGTCGGAACATGCGCGCGCCGCCCCGCGCCTCCAGGCCGTGGTCAGTGACGCCGCACGCGACGCAGGCGCCGCACGAGCAGGACGACCCCGCCGAGCGCGGCCAGCCATCCCCAGTTCGCCACCAGCGGGTCGAGGAGGCCGTGCCTCCAGTCCCGACGCGACGACCCGAGCCGCGACGCCACCGGATGGGTTCCGGCCTCGACGCGCACACCGGTCTCACGGATCACCCGGTCCGGCCGCCCGTGCAACGCGTCCGTCACCCGGTGCGTGGCGACGTCGATGCGGTCGCCCACGACGAGGAGCATCCAGTGCGCCAGCCGCCCCTCGCTGAAGCGGCGGTAGGCGTACCGCCGGACCGCTCCGGCGAGTCCGTGCAACGGCTGCGCCGTGCCGAACACCGGCGTGACGTGCGCGTGCTCGATCGACCGCTCCCGTCCGGAGGCTCCGTCCTGCTGCGGCGGCACGTCCCAGTGCGCACCGGTCGCGGCGCCTGCCGCGCGTGACAGCTTCGGGACCGAGGGGCGGTCCGCCGGGTCGAGGTCGCTCCCCCACCCGGGGATGCGGGCACGGAGCTCCTCGGCGGACGGCACCCGTCGGGGTGGATCGGCGATGTACGGGGTGTGGTCGGACATGTCGGGCCTCCTCACGGCACGACGACGGTCTTGATGCAACCGTCGAGCTTGGACGAGAACAGGTGGTAGCCCTCGGCGATGTGCTCGAGGGGGATGCGGTGCGTGATGATGTCGCTGGGCTTGAAGTGCCCGGCCTGGATGTGCTCGAGCAACCGCGGCCACTGGCGCTTCACGTGCGCCTGGTTCGTGTGGATCGTGACGCCCTTGTTCATCGCGTCCCCGAACTTCACCGCGCTCGGGATCGGCCCGTACGCACCGACCGCCGAGACCGTGCCGCCCTTGCGGACGCCGTCGATCGCCCAGTTGAGCGCCGTCGGGGACCCGCCCTGCAGCTTCAGCTTCGAGGCGGTGACCTGCTGGGTGAAGTTGCCGTCCGCCTCGGCTCCGACAGCGTCGATCACGCTGTCCGCCCCCAGGAAGTCGGTCTGCTTCTTCATCTCGAGCACGACGTCGTCGACCTCGGCGAAGTTGATCGTCTCGGCGTGCGCGAAGCTCCGGGCCTTCTCGAGCCGGTACTCGAGCTGGTCGACGACGATCACCCGGCCGGCTCCCATGAACCACGCCGACCTGGCGGCGTAGAGCCCGACCGGCCCGGCACCGAGCACCACGACGGTGTCGCCCTCGCGGATCGACGCCAGCTGTGCCCCGAAGTACCCGGTGCTCAGTGCGTCCGTCATCATCAGGGCGTCGTCGTCGTCGAGCCAGTCCGGGATCACCTGCGGTCCGACGTCGGCGAACGGCACCCGCACGCGCTCCGCCTGCCCGCCGTCGTACCCGCCGGTGGTGTGCGAGTACCCGTAGATCCCGCCGACCGCGGTCGCGTTCGGGTTCACGTTGTGGCAGTTCGCGAAGAGTCCGCGGGCACAGAACCAGCACGTCCCGCAGAAGATGTTGAAGGGGACCATCACGCGGTCCCCGACCGACAGGGTCTCGACGGACGAACCGACCTGCTCGACGACCCCGATGAACTCGTGGCCGAACGTGTGCCCGACCCGGGTGTCGGGCATCATGCCGTGGTACAGGTGCAGGTCCGAGCCGCAGATCGCCGCCCGCTCGACGCGGACCACGGCGTCGTTCGGGTGTTCGATCCGCGGGTCCGGCTTCTCCTCGACGCGGACCCGGTAGGGGCCGCGGTACGTCATGGCGCGCATGGACGCTCCTCTCACTCGTCCGTCCACGCTGGCGCGCGCCACGTTGGAACGGACACAGGACCGCAGATGGCGGACAGGCGGTGGGCGTCCGCACAGACGGACGGGAGGCGCGGTGCCAGCTGGCACCGCGCCTCCCGTCCGATCTGTGGGTGCGTCTAGCTCTTCGACGCCTCGACGAACGTGCGGCGCGGGTCGGTCTCCTTGATGAGGGAGGTCGCATCGCGACCCGACACGGCACCGGTGACCCAGCCGATGACGATGCGGGCCTTCCGGTTGAGGGTCGGCATCGCGTACACGTGGTACGCGCGGTGCGCGAGCCACGCCAGCAGGTTGGTCATCTTGATGCCCTTGATGTTCGCCGCGCCCTTGGCGACGCCGTACGAGGCGACCGTGCCGATCGACGGGTGGCGGTACTCCTCGAGGGGCTTGCCGGTGATCGTCGCCACCACGTTGTCCGCGGCCACGACGGCCTGACGGACGGCGTTCTGCGCGTTCGGCGGGTAGTACGCCGGCTGCTTGTCGGCCGTCAGGTCGGGCACCTGCGCGACGTCGCCGAGGCCCCAGACGCCCGGGACGACCTCGTGGGTGTCCTCTGCCTCGACCTGCAGCTTCGCGTTCGCCGCGAGGTGGCCCTTCGGCCCGCGCGGCAGGTCGGACGCGTCGAGGAGCGGGTTCGGCTTCACGCCGGCCGTCCAGACGAGGAGCCCGGTGGCGAACTCGTCACCGTCGGAGAGCTTCACCACGCCGCCCTCACAGCTGGGCATCGTGGTCTTCAGACGGACGTCGATGCCGCGGGCGCGAAGCGACTCGAGCGTCCACTTCGACAGTTCCGGGCCGACCTCGGGCGCGACACGGTCGAGTGCGTCGATGAGGACCCAGCGCGGGTGCTCGCCGGCGAGCGACGGGTACGTCTTGATGGCGGCCTGCGACACGTCGAAGAGCTCACCGATCGCCTCGACGCCGGTGTAGCCACCGCCGACGAAGATGCTCGTGAGCAGACGGCGACGCTCGTCCTCGTCGCGGGTGGCAGCGGCCTTCGCGATGTTGTCGAGGAGCTTCGCGCGGACGTAGGCGGCCTCCTCGACGCTCTTGAAGCCGATGCCGTACTCCTCGAGACCGGGCGTCGGGAACGTGCGGGTGACCGAGCCGAGCGCGACGACCAGCTGGTCGTAGCCGAGCGTGCGGTCGTCGCCGCCGGCCGTGGCGATCGTGACGGTCTTGTCGGCCGACGTGATGCCGGTGACCTTGCCCTGGATCACACGGGTCTTCCGGAGCGCACGACGGAGCTCCACCGTGACGTCCTTCGGGGCGATGTGGCCGCCGGCGACCTCCGGCAGGAAGGGCAGGTACGTGTAGTACGTGTTCTGGTCCACCAGCGTGATGCGCATCGGCACGGTCGCAGCGTGCTTCTGCAGCTGCTTGACGGTGGTGTAGCCAGCGGAGCCGCCGCCGAGGACGAGGACGTGAGGGATCGAGTCTGCCATTCCCCCGGTCTACCGGAGAATGCCTTGGTGTGTCATGAGGCCGCGCCGTCGTCACCCCGGTACTCGGCGGATCCAACCCCGAGAATGCCTTGGTGTGTCATGAGGCCGCGCCGCCGCGGCGGTGATCCCGCACGCGCCACCACGCCGTTTCGGCGAGTTCGAGGCCTGTGTAGACGCCGTGCGGGGTGCGTCGGGACTCGGTCAACGAGAACCGACGGAGCCGGTAGCCACCGCCGAAGCGGTCGATGATCGCTTCGGGGGACGATTCGGCGTCGCGCTTGACGTACCAGGTGCGGTCGTCGACCGGCTCGATCACGCCGCGGTCACCGGCGGCCGCCGATCCGGGACCGCAGCAGGTCGATGCGCTTCTGGATCTGCTCGATGCTCGCCTGCGCCACGGCCGGGCCGCCGCTGATCCGCCGGAGTTCGGCGTGGATCGCGCCGTGCGGCTCGTTCGAGTGCCGCGACCAGATGGAGACGAGACGGTGCAGCTCGGACCGCTGCTCCTTGATCGTCTGGTACATCGGCCGGTTCTCGGGTTCCTTCGCCGTGGGCATGCCGTCCTTGGGCAGGCGACCCTTGGCGCGCTTGGCCTGCGTCGCCTGCCGAGCGCGGAGCAGGTCGCGCACCTGGTCGGGTTCGAGGAGCCCCGGGATGCCGATGAAGTCGAGCTCTTCGAGTGAGCCGACCTCTCCCCCGGTGCCGAACTCGCCGCCGTCGTAGAGCACCCGGTCGAACGAGGCCTGCGAGTCGAGCGCCTCGAACGGCTGCACCTCGAGCAGGCTCTCGGACGCGCGGTCCTCCTTGTTGGCCTCGGCGACCATCGCGTCCTCGGGGTTGTACATCCCGTCGTCGGCGTCCTTCGGGCGGTCCAGCGCGTGGTCGCGTTCGAGCTCGAGCGACGCGGCCAGCGCCATCAGGCCGGGCACGCTCGGCAGGAACACCGACGCGGTCTCACCACGACGGCGGGCGCGCACGAAGCGACCGATGACCTGGGCGAAGAACAGCGGGGTGCTGGCGCTCGTGGCGTAGACGCCGACGCAGAGGCGCGGGACGTCGACGCCCTCGGACACCATGCGGACGGCGACCATCCAGCGGGACGTGTCCTCACCGAACGCCTGGATCCGGCTCGACGCCGCGACCTCGTCGGAGAGCACGACGGTGGGTCGTTCGCCGGTGATCTGCTGCAGGATCCGGGCGTAGGCACGGGCCGTGGTGGTGTCCGTGGCGATGACGAGGCCACCGGCGTCCGGGACGCCGCGCCGGACCTCGGTCAGGCGCTTGTCGGCGGCGGAGAGGACCGCGGGCATCCACTCGCCCTCCGGCGAGAGGGCAGTACGCCATGCCTGGGCGGTGATGTCCTTCGTCACCGGCTCGCCGAGCGACGCCGACATCTCGTCGCCCATGCGCGTCTTCCAGCGCATCTGCCCGGCGTAGGCCATGAACAGCACGGGACGGACGACGCCGTCCTTCAGCGCCCGGCCGTACCCGTAGTTGTAGTCCGAGATCGAGGTGCGGATGCCCTGCTCGTCGGGGGCGTACTGCACGAACGGGATCGGTGCGGTGTCCGAACGGAACGGGGTGCCCGAGAGCGAGAGCCGTCGTGTGGCCTTCGAGAAGGCCTCCCTGATGCCGTCGCCCCACGTCAGGGCGTCGCCACCGTGGTGGACCTCGTCGAGGACGACCAGGGTGCGCCCGCCCTCGGTGATCTTCTGGTGGACCTCGGGGTTCATGCCGACCTGGGCGTACGTGATCGCCACGCCCTGGTAGTGCCGGCCGAACATGCCGTCACCGTTCTTGAACATCGGGTCGAGGCGGATGCCGACGCGGTCCGCCGAGTCCGCCCACTGCCGCTTGAGGTGCTCGGTCGGGGCGACGACCACGATCCGGTCGACGGTGCCGCGGGCGAGGAGCTCGGTCGCGAGGCGGAGGGCGAAGGTGGTCTTGCCGGCGCCGGGTGTCGCCGCGGCGAGGAAGTCGCGCGGTTCCTTCTCGAAGTACTTCGTCAGCGCCTCGACCTGCCAGGCGCGCAGCTTCGACGCGGTGCCCCAGGCAGCGCGGTCGGGGAACGCCGGAGAGAGGTGCTGGACGGCCGAGTTGCCGGCGGCTTCGGCCGCGGCCGCGGCGTCCTGGTGTGCGGCCGCCGGGGTGCTGTCGTGCGCGGCCGCCGGGGAGTCGTCCCACAGCGCCGCGGACTCGTTGTCGGCCCCTGGCTGATCGGTGTACTCGGCTGCGCTCACTGCTGGAGATTCTACCGTCACCCTCGGTCCTGCCGAGCGTGCGGGACGTGCCCCTCGGGCGTGCCGCGGACGAGCGATGCCGGTCGCAGCACGCCGGCGCCGAAGCGCGCGGCGACGGCGTCGACCGTGGTCTCGGTCTCACGCCACGGCGCGTCGTCGTCCCAGAGCGCGTTGCTCGCGGCGGCCGGCACGAGGTTCTCGGCGCGGACACCGATGAGCCGGATCAGGTTGCCGGGCTGGTGCAGCACGTCGTACAGCTCGACGGCTTCGCGGTGCAGGCGCTTCGCGACGTCGGTGGGTTCGGCGAGGGTCCGGGAGCGGGTGAGGGTGGTGAAGTCGGTGTAGCGGACCTTGAGCGCCACCGTGCGGGCCTGCACCTCGGCGCGGCGGAGCCGGACGGCGACCTTGTCGGCCAGCCGGAGGAGTTCGCGTGCGACGTCGTCGCGTTCGGTGAGGTCGTGGCCGAAGGTGACCTCGTGCCCGATCGACTTCTCCCCGACACCGCTCTCGACCGTGCGGGGGTCCCGCCCCCACGAGAGGTCGTGCAGCCGTTGGCCGCCGGCGGGGCCGAGTGCGGAGACGAGGGACCCGAGCGGCGTCGTCGCGAGGTCACCGACGGTCCGGATCCCCCGGCGTTCGAGGGTCTCCTGCGTCTTGCCGCCGACGCCCCAGAGCGCGGAGACGGGTTGCGGGTGCAGGAACGCCACGGTGTCGGCCGCGGGCACCACGAGGAGACCGTCCGGCTTCGAGCGACTGGACGCGAGCTTCGCGACGAACTTGGTCGACGCGGCGCCGACGGAGCAGTGCAGGCCCGTCTCCTCGAACACGGCCGCACGGATCGCCCGGCCGATCTCCCACGGGGTGCCGTAGAGCCGCATGGCCCCGGCGACGTCGAGGAAGGCCTCGTCGATGCCGAGCTGCTCGACCCGCGGTGTGAAGCGGTCGAAGACGGCCATCACGGCGGCGGACTTCGCGCGGTACTTCTCGAAGTGCGGCTCGACGATGATCGCGGCCGGGCAGCGGCGCTTCGCGACGGCCATCGGCATCGCGGAGTTCACCCCGTACTTCCGGGCCTCGTACGTGGCGGCGGTGACGACGGACCGGTCCGAGTCGTGCCCGACGATGACCGGCAGCCCGACGAGATCCGGGCGGTCGAGGAGTTCCACCGAGGCGAAGAAGGCGTCCATGTCGACGTGGAGCACGCTGGCGGTCAGGTCGTCGACGGGCGCGTCGGAGACCAGCCGGTTGCGTCCGTCCTGCTTGCTCACACGGAGATGATGCCAGCCCCCGCCGACATCGCCGCGACGACCGTGGCGTGGTGCCGGTCCGCGAGCAACGCGAGCGCCTCGTCGATCCGGCCGAGCGCGTGCACGGCCGTCTCGATCGCCCGCTCGTCCGGCCGTCCGGACGCTGCGGCCACCGCCTCGTCGAGCTGGTCGCCCACCCGCACCCACACCGAAGCCGGCGTCGCGGACCGGGGCCCGGCCACGATGCCGTCGGCGAGCTGCGAGATCGAGGAGGCGAGGCTCTCGGCTGCACCGCGCAGGGCGGCGGGCGGGTCCTGCGGAGCCGCGCCGAGCCTCCCGGCCGCCTCACGCGCGAAGGCCGCAGCCGCCTGCAGCGAGGCGCGCGTCCTGGCGTCGGCGCGCGCCGGCCCACCGGTCGGGAACCGGACCATCGGTCGCAGGACCGCGTCCAGCTGGTACGTGGCGGCGTCCACGGCACGAGACCGGGAACGCAGGCCGGTCACCGGGCCGTCGTCGGTCGGACTGGAGGCACGGTCCGCCTCCGCCGTGTCGCCCGCCTCCGCCTCCGCCTCGGCATCGAGCCCCACGAGCGCGAGTACGAACGCGCGGACCGTGACCAGCTGCCGCCGCACCGCCCGCCGGATGACGGCGCGGGTGGCGATCGGGAAGACGACCGCGCTGACGAGCACCGCGACCGCGGCGCCGAGCAGGTTCTCGGCGAGGCGCATCGGGATGAGGGCGCCGGTGAGGGTGCCGGAGAACGCGTACACCTGGCAGAGCACGACCACGAGGCACGCGGCCCAGACCGAGTACACGCCGCCGAACCCGTACGTGCCGACGGCGAGGAGGACGCAGACGAGCACGATCGTCACCCACGGGTGCGTGGTGCCGAGCAGGTGCACGAGGGCGATCCCGACCGCTCCCCCGATGACCGTCCCGACAGCGCGGTGGAGCGCCTTCCGGATCCGCTCGTGCGTGGTGTTCGTGCCGGCGAGGACGATCATCACGCCGATGACGCCCCAGTAGAACCGGCTGCCGTCGAGCATCAGGGCCAGCGGCTCGACGATCGCGACGGCGATGGCGGCGTGCGCGGCGGTCCGGAGCGACGCCGTCAGGTGCCAGCGTCGCCACGGTCCCTCGGCGACGGCGTCCGCGACGACCGGGACGGCTCCGGCCGGTCGCCCGCCGACCAGGACGACGGGCGTGGCGAACGGCACGCCGGCACCCCGTCGGGGCAGCTCGTCGCGGAGCTCGCGCCAGCGGAGTCCGGCGGACCGCAGGTCGGAGAACTCGGCGGCAAGGCGCCGCACGATCGCCGTCGTCCCGGTCCCCTCGTCGGCCGCCGATGCCCCTGTGCCGGAGCGGTCGAGCAGGATCTGCGCCGCATCCTGACCGTGGCTTCCACCGTGCCGGAGGACGACCGTGAAGGCCCGGAGCGCAGCATGCCGGGTGTCCGACGGCGCGTCCTGCTCGACGAGAGCGCCGGCCCCGCGCGCGAGCTCGTCGATCGCGAAGTGCGTGTCGAACACCAGGCGGTGCAGCTCCTCGGTGGCGGCGTCGGCGTCGACCCCGCTCGCGGCGAGCATGCCGTCCACGGTCAGCGCGATCTCGTGGTACCGATCACGGGCTCGTCGGAGCCGGCGGAGGGCACGGCGACGGGCGCGCGGGACGTCCGCAGCGGCTGTCGCGGCCAGGACCGCTGCGGAGGCCTCGAGGACGTCCGACCCGCGGGCGACGAACCCGCGACGGGTCCGGAGCAGCGCACGGTGCGGGTTCGGCCGGAGCAGGAGCCGGACCACGATCGTCGCCGCGAGGGACGCCGCGACGACGAGCCCGATCGGGACGACGCTCGTCTCGGGCAGCGGCAGCAGGAGGCCGCACAGGTACCCGGCGAACCCGACGACGGCCGCGTCCGCCGCCCACGCTCCCCATGACGCAGCCGCGAACTGCAGGAACAGCAGCACCACGATCAGGACGAGTTCGAGGAGCCGGAACGGCTGCAGGGCGATGCTCCCCGCCAGGGCGACGACGAAGGGTACGAGGGTCGCCCCGGTGCGCGCCGCGGTCCGGCCGGTGCTCGGGTCGACGATGACCAGGCAGGTGATGAAGGCCGGCATCGCGCCGATCATCACGCCGAGGATCGCCGGCAGGCCGAACACCGCCGCGACGGCGTACCCGACGGCCATGCCCGCTGGGACGGCGACGAGGGTCCGGAGTGCCCCGTCGGTCTTCACGAGGCCGGGGTCGAGCGCGAGGGCACGGTCGGTCAGTCGACGGGTGCGGGTCCGTCGTCGCGGGGCGGTCCTGTTCGTGGTCTCGGTCCTCGGCACGCTCCAGCCGCCTCCTGTGCGCTCGGGAGGCAATAGTACCGCAGGCAAACTAGTTGGCCGGCGAGGGGGCGGGCGCGGAGGCAGGCGCGGCGGCAGGCGCGGCGGCAGGCGCGGAGTGGCTCAGCCGAGCGGCCCGAGCACCGACGCCGCGATCGTCCGCGCCGCAGAGTCCCGCGACGACGGGTGGTACTGCCCCGCCCGCACGTCCCGCGCCAGCCGCGCCAGCTCGCCGCCCGCCCGGTACGCACTGCCGCCCACGACGCGCATCGCCTCGTCCACGACGTGCTGCGCCGTGTCGACCGCCCGCGCCTTCGTCCCCACGAGGAGCGGGAACCACCGCGCCCCGAGGTCGTCCAGCTCGTCCACCGACCGCGCGAGCGACGACACCTGCAGCTCGATCGCGTCGACGGCGCCGCGCATGTCCGCGACGGCCCGACGCACGTCGGGGTCCTCGGACCGCGGCGTCCCGTCGAGCGACTTCCGCTCGCCGATCGCCGCGGCGGCGAGGGACAGCGCGCGCTCAGCGACCCCGACGTACACCGAGGCGATCAGCAGCTCGAACGACGCGAAGACACCGAACACGAGCGGGTCCTGGTTCGGCCCCACGGGCAGGGACCGCACGATCCGGTCCGCCGGCACGTGCACGCCGTGCAGTTTCGTCGTACGGCTCTGCGTCGCCCGCATCCCGAGCGTGTCCCAGTCGTCGAGGTGCTCGACGTCGCCGTCGGACCGCAGCACGAACCCGTGCACGAGCCGCGGCTCCGGGCCCGTCCCGTCCTTGCCGAACACGCTCAGCACGTCCCACGCCGGTGCGAGGGAGGTGAAGACCTTCGTCCCGGTGAAGCGGTAGCCGCCGTCGCCGTCCGGCTCCGCCGTCGCCGACGAGTCGAAGAGGACGGCGTCGTTGCCCGGCTCGCTCACGCCGAACGCGAGCAGCTGGTCGTCCGCCGCGTGCTCGGTGACGGCCTGGAGGAACGACTCACCTCGCGCGGTCACCGCTCGCGCCGCCTGCACCCACACCTGGTGCATGCCGAGACCGAGCGCCGTCGCCGGTGCGGCCTGGGCGAGCTGCCGCTGGACGTCGCTCGTCGCGGCGAGGCCGAAGCCGGATCCCCCCTGCGGGACCGGCACGCCGAGCCGCAGGTAGCCCGCTGCGCGGAGCTCGTCGAGGTCCTCGGCGCAGAACGCGTTCTCGGCGTCGTAGCGGGGTGCCCGCTCGGCGATCCGGGCGAGCAGGTCCTCCGGCACGGTCCAGCCGGGCGTTCCCGTGTTGGCCTTCGTCATGGCACGAGACTATGGTCCGAGTCGTGTCAGATCGTCATCCGTGGTCCAGGTACGTCGCGATCGGTGACTCGTTCACCGAGGGGATCGGTGACCCCGACCCCACTGTCCCCGGGGGCAACCGCGGCTGGGCCGACCGCGTGGCCGAGGTGCTGGCGAACCAGACCGAGGACTTCGCGTACGCCAACCTGGCGATCCGCGGTCGTCTGCTCGGGCAGATCATCGACGAGCAGGTCGAACCGGCCCTGGCGCTCCGCCCCGACCTCGTGACGGTGTCCGCCGGCGGCAACGACATCATCCGGCCGGGCTCCGACCCCGACGAACTCGCCGAACGGGTGGACCGGATGGTCGAGCGACTCCGCAGCGACGGCGCCACGGTCGTCCTCTTCACCGGTCCGGACGTCGGGATGACCCCGGTGCTCGGCATGGTGCGGGGCAAGACGGCGATGTACAACGAGAACCTGCACGCCATCGCCCTGAAGCACGGTGCCCTCGTCGCGAACATGTGGGCGCTCCGGGTCCTCCGCGACCCGCGGATGTGGGCACCCGACCGGCTGCACCATTCCCCGATGGGGCACGCGACCGTCGCCGCCGCCGTCCTGGACGCGCTCGGCGTCGAGCACGGGCTCGCTCCGTTCAACCCCGAGCCCCTCGAGGCCCGGCCCTGGCGCGAGGCCCGGGCGGAGGACCTCGGCTGGGCACGCGAGTACCTGGTGCCGTGGGTCGTCCGGCGCATCAAGCACACGTCCTCCGGCGACGGCGTGGTCCCGAAACGTCCGGAGCTGCAGGACGTCGTCGAGCACAAGTCCGACACCCCGTGATGCCGTGGGACGTCGGCGCAGGAGCGTGACCACCGGGGTCGGCAGTGTGCTGCTGGCGTCCGTGCTGGCGCTCGCCGCGACCGGGTGCAGCGGCCCGGAGGTCATCGGCGAGCCCTACGACGGGGCCGGTCCCGGGGTGCTCGCCACCCACAGCGCCGACACCGGCCCTGCCGCCGGCTGGGTGACGGTGGGCGAACGCTTCTTCGTCACGACGTACGGGTCGTCGAGCTGCCCGACCGCACCGACGGCTGTCGAGACCGGTGTCCGGGGTCCGATCGTGACGATGTCGAGGACCGGGGGCAACGCATGCACAGCGGACCTCGGTCCGGCCTCCTACGCGCTCGACCTGCCGGGCCGGTTCCGCGGCGAGGGCCCCGTCGTCGTCTCGCTCCGGTTCGACGACACGCCGGACGTCGACGTCGAGCTCCCGCTCTCCGCGAGCCCCTGACCCCGGCCGGGGGGCCCGCACCCCGCACCCCGCCACGGACATCGCGCCCCGGTGTGCGGGGGTGCAACGTCCGCGACGGGGTGCGATCCGGGTCGGCGCTCGGTCAGTCGGCGGGACGGTGCAGCGTCAGCGGCCCGTCGTGGAGCGGCTCCGTCTCCCACGACGCCGTGACCGTCTGCGCGTCGGGATCGACCCGCAGGTGCAGGAGGTGCGGGGTCTCGACGAAACGGACGTCGACGAGCACCGTGCCGTCCGGCTCGAGCGCGCCGCTCGCGGCCAGGGCCCCGTCGACCGCCCACTCCCCCTGGCCGACCGGCACGGAGAGCGTGTCGCCGTCGACGTCGATCGACACCCGCCAGCCGTCGCCGTCCGGCGTGAACACGAGGCCGTCCAGCCCGTCTCCCCGGAACGAGCCGGCGGCAGCGAGGTCGGGAAGCCGGCCACCCGTGAGCGGGGGCAGCCCCAGTGAGGCGAGTCGCGCCTCCAGGCCGGTGTCCCCGTCCGTGTCGGCGCCCGCAGCGTCGACGGCGGGCAGGAGGTGTTGCCAGGCCGCGTCGAGGACCGCCTGCATGTCGAGGCTCTGGCCGGTGATCGCGAGGACGACGTCCTGGTCCGGCAGGACGACGCTGAACTGGCCGTAGGCCCCGTCGCCGCGGAAGCCGTGGCGCGCCATCCAGAACTGGAAGCCGTAGCCCTGCCGCCAGTCCGGGTTCTCCTCGGCGGGGTTCTCGACCTGCGTGCTCGTCGCGGCGGCGACCCAGTCCTCGTCGAGGATCCGTTCGCCGGCCCACACGCCCCGCTGCAGGTACAGCTGGCCGAGCTTCGCGACCGACTCCGTGGTGGCGTAGCAGCCGCTGTACCCGAGTTCGGCACCGGAGTCGTCGCGGCGCCAGGCGAGGTCCTCGATGCCGAGCGGGTCGAGGAGGCGCGGCCGCAGGTACTCCACGAGCGACACCCCGCTCACCCGGCGGACGATCGCGCCGAGGGTGTACGTGCAGGGCTGGTTGTAGGCGAAGACGGTGCCGGGCTCCTCGTCGGGCGGCAGGAGCAGGAAGCCGCGGACGGTGTTCTCCGGGTCGATCGCGTGCGCACGGTCGATGGTCTCCTCACGGTGACCGCTCGCCATCGCGAGGAGGTGCCGCACGCGGATGCGGCGGCTGCGCTCGTCGGTGACCTCGGCGTCGAGTTCGGGGAAGTACGAGAGCGCGGTGGCGTCCAGGTCGATCAGGCCCTCGCGGACGGCGATCCCGACGGCGGCGGCGGTGAAGCTCTTGCTCAGCGAGTAGAGCAGGTGGACGCGGTCCCTGCCGTACGGGGCCCACCAGCCCTCCGCGGCGACCTGGCCGTGGCGGAGCAGCACGAGACCGTGCGGTTCGACGCCCGGAGTGGACTCGAGGGCGTCGAGGAACGCCGCGATGCCGCGTGCGTCGATGCCGAGGGTGGACGGGGCAGTGCGGGGGAACGTCGTCGTCACGTGTCCGAGACTACGACGGCGGGCGCTCGACCGGCAGGGTGTCGACGTCGGGAGCCGGATCGCGGATCGGCAGGGGCCGGATGTCGGGGACGGGATCGGTGGCGAGCCGGGCGTGGGTCTCGACGTCGAACCGCTCGCCGCCGTACCGGAGCCGCTCCCGTTCGATGCCTTCGGGGATGAAGCCCGCGCGGGCGGCGACCCGCCCCGACGCCGGGTTGTCCGTGCGGTGTCCGAGCTCGAGACGGTGCAGGCCGAGCGCGAAGGCGTCGTCGGCCGCGGCGAGCAGGGCCCGGGTCGCCAGCCCCGTGCCGCGGGCCGCGGGGACGAGCCAGTAGGAGATCCACGCCGTGCCGTGGACGTACTCGAGGGCGGTGGCGCCGACGTTGCCCACGACGGCGCCCGACCCGTCGACGACGGCCCAGTTGCGGGCGTGGCCGTCGTGCCGGTACCGCGTGGCGATGAACGCCGCAACCGCAGCGTCGTCGTCGAAGGGCGATCCGGCGAGCTGCCGTGCGAGTTCCGGGTCCGTGGAGGCTGCCCGGAGCGCCGGCACATCCGCCGCCGCCCAGGGGCGGAGGTGCGCGTCGGTTGGTCGCGGGACCGACCCGTCCGGTGGCCGCGGGACCGACGCGTCGGGCGCGGGGGTCACGCTGCCCGGAAGGGGTTCGTCCACCGCCACCACACGCCCGGGTCGTCGATCGACCGCTCGAGCACGAGCGGCACCGTCACGGGGTCGTGGTCCGAGACCGTGAAGCGCACCTTCCCCACGCGCTCCCCCTTCGTCCCGAGCGTGATCCGGTCGAGGTGGGCCTTGGCCGACACCGTCGTCTTTCCCCAGACCAGCACCTCGGACGCCGTCTTCGACACGGCATCAGCCTCGTCCTGCCACGGGGTGGAGAACGTGCCGAACGTCTGCCCCGCGTGCGTCAGGGTGACGACGTGGAAGTTGTCCGCCACGGACCGGAGCAGCCGCTGCACGTCGACGTCGAGCGAGTCGTGGTCGACGCCGCCGAGCATCGCGCCGACCACCGTGACCTCCTTGCCGCCGCGCTCGTACGTCGCGGCGAACAAGAGGCAGGCGCCGGCCTCGTCGAGCGTGCCGGTCTTGATGCCCTCGACGCCGTCGAGCCCGAGGAGCTTGTTCGAGTTCTCGATCTCGCCCGCACCGGGCACGGTCACCTTCTTGGTGCCGACGACCTCCTTGATGACGGGGTTCGCGAGTGCGAGCTGGCCGAGCCGCACGAGGTCGGTCGCAGTCGACTCGTTGTCCGCATCGAGTCCCGTCGGTTCGTCGATCGTCGTGTCGTCGAGTCCCTGCTGGTCGAGCCACGAGTCCGCTGCGTGGTCGTACGCGTCCAGGGAGCCGAACGCCCAGATCGCGAGCGACCCCGCATAGTTGTTCGCCGACTTCATGAGCATGACCTGGAGCGTCTGGTACTCGGAGAGCTTGAGGCCCGACGGCATCGGCGCGACCTCACCGTTCACCGCGAGGTACTTGGCGTAGAGCCCCTGCATCTCGGCGTTGAACGCGATCGACGGCCCGGATTCACCCGGCTGCAGCGGCTTCGCATCGAGCACGACGAGCGCCGTGACGACCTTCGAGATGCTCGCGATCGACCGGGGCTTCGCGTCCCCGCTGGTCCGCAGGCTCTCCGGGAAGTCGGTGGCCTCGACCGCGGTCGCGCCGTAGCCGGGGAAGCTCAGGTCGGGCACCGATGAGGTCGGTGCCGAGTAGGTGGTGGTCGAGGCGCTCGCCGGGGCGAACGGCACGACCGCGGCTGCGACGAGGTACCCGACCGCCAGCACGAGCACCGCCAGGATCGTGATCGTCACCGGCCTCCGGACGGCGGAGCGGGGGCGGCGGACGACTCGTGACACGGGAACCGAGCGTAGCGGGGCCGGGGCTGGTGAGGCTGCGAGGACCCGCGGGTCGCGAGGGCCGTCCGCGTGTGGACCGGGCATGCGGCACGCGGTACGCGGTGCGCGGTCCGCGCATGTTCCGACGTTCCACTCGTCGATCGACCGGTGCGGTGTCGATCGTTGCGTGTGCAAGGAGCGACTTCGTCGTTGTCGTACGACGTCGGCCTTGTCGTTCGGGCTCGGCGCGGCGCCAGCGCCACCGACGCCACCGCCACCGCCACCGCCACCACCGACGCCCGCCCCGCACCCGCCATGTGACGGCCGTGTAAAAGATGGTCGTACCAATGAACCAAACGGACCAACGCCCCCTATCGTTCTGCTCATGGAACGCGGACAGAGCCTCCACCGGGGGCGCACCCTGGGCGCGACGACCGCCGCACACCTCGCACGCCTGGTGCTCGAGGACCTGGCACCCGGCGACAAGCTGCCGCCCGAGCGCACGCTCGCCGAGGACCTCGCCGTCTCACGGACGACCATCCGCGAGGCCCTGCAGGAGCTCGAACGCCGCCGGCTCGTCTCGCGCACCCCCGGCCGCGGCACCGTCGTGCTGCCCCGCTCGGCCGAGGCCGCCGAGATGCTCGACCGGTTCGCACACGACCCGATCGAGACCACGATCGAGACCGAGCACGTGTCGGAGTTCCGCGCGCTCGTCGAACCGCAGATCGCCGGGCTCGCCGCGCTCCGTGCCGACGAGTCGGACCTCGTACAGCTCGAGCGCGTCCTCGCGTCGACGCATGCGGGCCTCAGCCCCGCCGAGTCGCTCGAGCAGGACGTCGCCTTCCACGTGCAGGTGGCCCGCGCTTCCGGCAACCCGCTGTTCGTGTCGCTGTGCGAGGTCAGCAGCGGCTGGGTGCGGGACGTCCGGGCGGAGTCGCACTGCACGAGCGAGGGGCGCCGTTCGTCGTTCGAGTGGCACCGACGGATCCACGACGCGATCGGTCGCCACGACGAAGCGGACGCCCGCCGCGCGATGGCCGACCACCTGGCCGACGTGGCACACCTGGTCGAGAGCAACCGTCACCTCGTCGAGGACAAGCACCACCCGGACGGAAGGAAACAGCACCCGTGAGCGAGATCCTGCAACCCGGCGTCGGACCCATCCGCGCCGCCCACTACCTGCCCGTCGACGCCGAACGGGTCGCGTGGGGCCGGCTCCCGAACGGTGACGACCGACCGGCGCTCACCGTGCCGGCGGGCACCGAGGTGACGATCGACACCGTCAGCCACGAGGGCATCCTCCCCGACCAGGGCAGCGACCCGCTGACGTTCTTCGCGCGGCACGGCGTCGCCCCCGAGTCCGTCCTCGAGGACGCCGTCGCGATCGCCCGGTCCGGCCGCCGCGACCCCGAGCACGACGGCCCGCACGTCGTCTCCGGTCCGATCGCCGTCGAGGGTGCCGAGCCGGGCGACGTCCTCACCATGACCGTGGTGGAGACGCTCCCCCGGGTGCCATACGGCGTGGTGTCGAACCGTCACGGCCGCGGCGCCCTGCACGGCGAGTACCCCGTCGACGGCCGCACCGTGAGCGTCTTCGCCGACGTGGTCACCGACGACGACGGCGAGTGGGGCCGGATCCCCCTCACCGCGGCCCGGCGCCGGTTCGCCCGCTTCCCGCTCACCCCGTTCCTCGGGATCATGGGCGTCGCGACCCCGGGCGAACGCCTGCACTCGGTCCCGCCCGGACGCCACGGTGGCAACCTCGACGTGAACCTCCTGCAGGTCGGCGCGCAGCTGCACCTGCCGGTCCTCGTGCCGGGAGCCCTCGCGACCGTCGGTGACCCGCACTTCGCGCAGGGCGACGGCGAGGTGGCGCTCACCGCGATGGAGGCGTCGCTCCGCGCGACCATCCGGTTCGACCTCACCACGGCGACCGACGCGGCCGACCGTTTCGGGGACCTCGTCTGGCCACTCGTCGAGACGCACGACTTCCTCGTGCCGACCGGCCTCGACCCGGACCTCGACGAGGCCGTCCGCGCCTGCGTCCGGCACGCCGTCGCGATCCTCGGCGCGCGCTACGGCATGGAACCGCACCTGGCGTACGCCTACCTCAGCGCCGCCACCGACTTCAACATCTCGCAGGTGGTCGACCTCGTGACCGGCGCCCACGCCCGCATCCGCAAGGCCGACTTCGAGGGAGCACGATGACCGCCGAACCGACTGGCGAGCACGCACCCGACGGGCTCCTCGCCGCCCTCGACGCCTACGAGGCAGCCCTGATGGCGAACGACCTCGACACCCTCGACGACGCCTTCGTCAGGTCCCCGGACACGATGCGCGGCGACGATCGCGGCCTGCTCGTCGGCCACGACGCGATCAGCGCCTTCCGCGGCGCCCGCGGCGGCGTCCCCGCCCGTCGCCGCACGCGGGTCGAGGTCCGGCCCCTCACCGACGACCTCGCCCTCGTCGTCTCGGTGTCCGCCTTCGCCGCGGGCGGGAACGGGCTGCAGACCCAGCTCTGGCGCCGCACCGACGACACGTGGCGCATCGAGGCGGCCCAGGTCACCGGCCGTCCGAAGGCGTTCGACACCACGATCTGGCGTGCGGTCGGCGACCCGCTGGTCGCCGCGACCGGCAGCGGCACGCTCGACGGCAGGACCGTCGCGGTGAAGGACCTCTACGCCGTCCCCGGCCACCCCGTCGGCGCCGGCAACCCCACGTACCTGCTCGAGTCCGCCCCGCAGTCAGCCCCGGCCGCGGCCGTCGCCGCGCTCCTCGACCAGGGCGCGTCGGTCCGCGGGATCGCGCGCACCGACGAGTTCGCCTACAACCTGACAGGACGGAACGACCACCACGGCACCCCGCCCAACGGGATGGTCCCGACGGCACTGCCTGGAGGCTCGTCCAGCGGCTCCGCATCGGCCGTCTGCCTCGGGATGGCCGACATCGGACTCGGCACGGACACCGCGGGATCGGTGCGGATCCCCGCCTCGTACCAGGGGCTCTGGGGCCTCCGGACAACGCACGGTGCGGTGTCCCGCGAGGGCCTGCTGCCGCTCGCGCCCTCGTTCGACACCGTCGGCTGGCTCACGCGCGACCCCGAGCTCCTCCTGCTCGCGCTCGACGCCTCGCTGCCCGGCCTGGCGACGACGGGGACCCCCGACCCGGGAGTGCTCACCATCGTCACGGACCTGGTGGACGCCGCCGAACCGGCCGTGCAGCGCGCGTTCCGCGACCGCATCGGAGACAGCATCGGCGAGGTCGGCGTCGACGAGGTCACGCTCGCCGAGCTCGGCATCCCGCCGCTCGAGGAACTCCGCGAGACGATGCGCCTCGTGCAGGCCGCCGAGGCGACCGCCGCCCACGGCCCGTGGATCGCCGCGCACCCGGGAGCGCTCAGCGCCGTCGTCGGCGACCGGTTCGCCGCCGCGGCCGCGAACCCACCCGAGCAGGTCGCGGAGGCCGTCGCCCGACTCGGTGCCCTGCGCGCCGCGATCCGGAACGCCGTCCGGGGCCGCGTCCTGCTGTTCCCGACCGCGCCGGGACCGGCACCGTCACTGCGTGCCGACACCGCCACGCTCGAACGCACCCGCACCGCGACCACGGCGATGACGAGCCTCGCGAGCGTCGGAGGCCTCCCCGCCGTCAGCGCTCCCGTCCTCACCGTCGACGGCGCCCCCGTCGGCATCTGCCTCGTCGGGTCACCGGGAACGGACCGCACCATCGTGCGCACCGCGGGACGAGCGCTGCGCGACGGAGCCGAGCCGCGCCTCCCGGCAGCCGCAGCGGACTAACGCGAGCGCTGCGCGTGGGCGACCGCCCACAGACCCACGGCGCTCGCCGCGGCCACGTTGAGCGAGTCGACGCCGTGCGCCATCGGGATGCGGACCGTCGTGTCCGCGGCGGCCACGGCCGCGTCGGTGAGTCCCTGCCCCTCGGTGCCCATCACCAGCGCGACCTTCTCCGGGACGTCCGCGACGAACGTCTCGAGGTCGATCGAGCGGTCGGTGAGCGCCATCGCCGCGAGGTGGAAGCCCTGCGCGCGGAGTTCCTCGCCGGCGGCCGGCCAGTCGCCGATGCGCGTCCACGGGACCTGCAGGACGGTGCCCATGCTGACCCGGACGCTGCGGCGGTAGAGCGGGTCCGCGCAGCGCGGACTCACCAGGACGGCGTCCGCACCGAGCCCGGCGACGCTCCGGAACACCGCGCCGACGTTCGTGTGGTCGACGATGTCCTCGAGCACGACGACGAGCTTCGCGTCCCGCACCACGTCGGCCACGTCCGGCAGCTCCGGACGCTGCACCGCCGCCAGCGCACCGCGGTGCATGCGGAAGCCGGTGAGCTCCTCGAGCAGGGCGTCGGGACCGACGAACACCGGGCCGTCGTGCTCGGCGACGAGCGGCAGGACGCTGTCGAGCCACTTCTCCTGCACGAGCACGCTCCGCGGGGTGTGCCCGGCCCGGATCGCCCGCTCGATGACGGTGTTCGACTCCGCGATGTACAGGCCGCCCTCGGGCTCGCTCACCCGACGGAGTGCGACGTCCGTCAGCCGGGCGAAGTCGTCGAGGCGGGGGTCGTCGAGGGAGTCGATGCGGACGGCGTGCACGGGGCTCGTTTCGGTGTGGTGCGTGCTGGGAAGTGACTGGGTCGGTCGGCTGTTGAGGGTACCGTGAACACGATGGCCACGAGCGAACAGCCCAGCACCGCGGACGCCGCCGGATCGGTCGCGTCGGCCGCGGCCGCGTCTGCGTCGGCCGCGTCGGCCGCGGCCGCGTCGGCGGGATCGGCCGCATCGGCCGCTGCCGACCTGGACCGTGCGGTCGAGCTGCTCGCCGGCAAGCGGATCGCCGTGCTCTCCGGCGCCGGCCTCAGCACCGACTCCGGCATCCCCGACTACCGCGGCGCCGGCCGGGTGGTCCGGAAACCGATGACGTTCCAGGAGTTCCGCGCCGATCCGGCGAAGCGCCAGCGGTACTGGGCCGGCTCGCACCTCGGCTGGCGCACCTTCGCCTCCGCCCGACCGAACGCCGGCCACCGTGCGCTCGCCGGACTCGAACGTGACGGCATCGTCACCGGGGTCATCACGCAGAACGTCGACGGACTGCACCTCCGCGCCGGTTCTCGGCGGGTCGTCGAGGTCCACGGCTCGATGGACCGCGCGGTGTGCCTCACCTGCGGGCAGGTGTTCTCCCGCGCCGACCTCGCGACGGTGCTCGACCGCGAGAACCCCTGGATCGACGAACCCGGTTCCGTGCAGCTCCAGCCCGACGGCGACGTCGAGATCACCGACGTCGAACGCTTCCGGGTGCCGGACTGCTCGGTGTGCGGCGGTGTGCTGAAGCCCGACGTGGTGTTCTTCGGCGAGTTCGTGCCGGCCGAGAAGTTCCGCGAGGCCGTCTCCATCGTCGCCGAGGCCGAGGCGCTCCTCGTCGTCGGCTCCTCGCTCACCGTGAACTCCGGCGTCCGGCTGGTCGACCACGCCACCCGGCGCAAGCACCCCGTCGTCATCGTGAACCGCGGCGAGACCCGGAGCGACCGTCGTGCGGCGGTGAAGCTCGACGCCGGTACGACCGAGACGCTCGAGGCCCTGGCAGCCAGGCTCGACCCGTCTGCGATGATCGAGCGGTGACGACGCTCCTCTACCTGGTCCGGCACGGCGAGACCGACTGGAACGCGCAGCGACGCATCCAGGGCTCGACGGACATCCCGCTCAACGACACCGGCCGCCGACAGGCTGCGTCCACGGCGGTGCTGCTGGAACGCCGGCGCTTCGACGCGGTCGTGGCCTCGCCCCTGTCCAGGGCGTTCGAGACGGGGTCGATCATCGCCGCCCACCTCGGACTCGGTGCCCCTGCGACGTACGCGGGGCTCGCGGAGCGCTCGTACGGCGACGCCGAGGGGCTCACCAACGACGAGGTCCTCGAGCGGTACCCGCACGACGACATCCCGGGGCGCGAGTCCCGGAGCGCGCTGCTCGCCCGGGTGACCGAGACCCTCGGTGAGATCGCGGTGCGCTACGACGCCGGGTCCGTGGTCGTCGCCACGCACGGAGCCGTGATCCGCAGCATCGTGAACGCCGCGGCACCGGGCACCGCCGACCGACAGCACACCCCGATCCGGAACGGGTCCGTGCACTCGTTCCGCTGGGACCCCGAACGCTTCCACGCCGAGCTCGTCCGGTTCGACGACCCCATCGACGACGTCTCCGACGGCCCGGGCCGGTACGCCTTCGAGTACCAGAACCCGCTCGAGCGTCGCAGCTAGCGCGCCGTGGTCGCGGCGCGGCCGGCGTCGCACCGTTGTCGGACCCGTCGTACTAGGCTCCGAGGCACTCGCAGACCCGTGCGCGTGAGGGGGCTGACATGACCGTCGACGAACCCGGCTCCGGTGGGGCCCGGCAAGGCTGGACACAGTCCACCGAGGCGGACGACCTCGACCGTGCGTTCGGGCCCGACACCGCCTCGGTCACCGCCCGGACGACGCGACAGCGCGTCGGCCGTAGCGCCGTGATCGGCGTCGGGGTCATCGTGACCGTCGGGGTCATCGCCGTTGTGCTCGTCACCATCATCGGCAGCGTGCAGAACGGCGTCGGCGGGGTGTTCCCCCGCCCGCAGGCCGCGGCCGAACGGTTCAGTTCCGTCGCGGGCGCCGTCGAGGGCGTCCAACGCGTGCGGGACGGCGAGCCCACGAAGACCTCGTTCGCGAGCTACGACGTCGAGTCCACCGTCGCGGTGTCGCCCACCCTGTCCGAGGCCGAGCGTACCGCCGTCGTGGACGCCCTCAGCGACGCCGCGGACGACGCCAGCGGCAACGGGGTGCGGGTGTTCGCGGTCGCGGACCTCGGCGCGCTCGAGGTCGGCGTCTCCGGCGACGGTGAAGCCACCGGCAAGCGCCTGGCGCTCGCACGGCAGCTCGATGCGATCGGCGGGGTGTCGGGCGTGCGCTGCTCCTGGAGCGATGACGCACCCTCGGACGACCCGGCGGCGCAGACGATCACCGTCGAGACGCGCGGCACCGGGAACGCCCTCGGCGCCATCGTGGCGAAGGCCACGCAGGAGGCCCACGCCGTGTTCCCCGGCGCGACGGTGGAGTCCGCCGAGCCGGCGTCCTGACGCGCGGGCGCGCCCGCCGCCCCGCCGCGCCGCGCCGCCCGACCACCGTTTCGCGCCCACCGACACCTCACGCGGCGCCCCGCCCGCGAAGTGTCGCTCAGCGCAAGACTCCGGAACGCCCGCCCCGCACCGCAGCCCCGCCGCCGGCACCGGCGCGCCCCGAGACTCGGCCCCGCGGACACTTTCGCGACCGAACGGGGCGCGTAATGTCCGCCCAGCCGAGACTCGGCCGCCCGCGCCCGCGGCGCCGCCCCCGCCGCGCCAACGTTTCGCGCTCACCGACACCTCACGCGGCGCGCCGCCCGCGAAGTGTCGCCCAGCGAAAAACTCCGGGACGCCCGCCACGCACCGCCGCCGGCGCCCCGAGACTCGGCCCCGCGGACACTTTCGCGACTAAACGGGGCGCGTAATGTCCGCCCAGCCGAGACTCGGCCGCCCGCGCCCCGCGGGGCCCCGCGCCGCGCCCAGCCGGCGGGCCCCGCCGCCGTTTCGCGCTCACCGACACCTCACGCGGCGCGCCGCCCGCGAAGTGTCGCTCCGCGCAAAACTCCGGAACGCCGCCACGCGCCGCCGCCCCGCCGCTGGCACCGGCGCGCCCCGAGACTCGGCCCCGCGGACACTTTTGCGACTGAACGGGGCGCGAAATGTCCGCCCAGCCGAGACTCGGCCGCCCGACCACAGCGCGCCGCACGCGCGTCAGCGCGTCACGCGCCCCGCGACCGCCCGCTCGACCGCACGCACGACCTGCTCGGCCGAGTCGTCCCACCGGAACCGGGCCGCCCGCGCGACCGAGGCCTCCGAGGCGGCGTCCCACCGCGCCTCCAGGCGGCGCACCGCGGCAGCGACGGCGGACGGTGACGACGGGTCGAAGTACTCGGCGGCCGCGCCGCCGATCTCGCGGAAGATCGGGATGTCGCTGACGACGACCGGCGTGCCGACGCCCATCGCCTCGACCAGGGGGATGCCGAAGCCCTCGTCGTGGGAGGCGGTGGCGAGCGCCGTGGCGGATCGCAGCACCGACAGGTACTCGTCGTCGGTGGCGCCGTCGTGGAACACGATCGAACCGGCCGGCGCGAGCGCGTTCAGTCGCGCGCGGTCCGCGTCCGAGACCCGCGACATGCAGTGCAGCGTCCAGTCGGCACCGAGCAGCGGGAGCGCCGCCGCCAGCGTCTCCACGTTCTTGTACGGCATGAACGACCCCATGTACACGAGGGTCTTCTCCCGCCCACCACCGACCGCCCGGGGCGAGGCCGGATCGGCGGCGTTGTACGCGACCGTCACCGGCCGCTTCGTGAGCCGGTGCGCCGCGATCAGCCCCGCGGTCGTCTCGGACACGGTCACGATGCCGTCGGCACCGTTCAACAGCAGCCGCTGCGGCGCCCAGCTGAGGTGGAACGCGCGCCAGCCGAGCCGGATCGGCCACGAGAACTCCCGCGGAGGCGTCCGGTTCCGGTAGTAGATGAGGTCGTGCAGGGTGAGCACGAGGGCGTAGTCACGGCCGCGTGACCCCATCGTCTGCATCGGCGAGAACACGGCGTCGAGCCCGAGCCGGTTCACCTTCCGCGCGACGAGCGGCTCCCCCGCCTCGGTCGGTGCGGGGATGCGCTCCCACGGCAGCCCCGCGGGCAGCGACTCGAGCTGCCGTTCGTCGTGCACGAGCAGCGTGTAGTCGTGCCGGTCCGGCAGGTGCGCGACGACACCTGCGGTGAACCGGCTGATGCCGTCGTGGCGTCCGATGCGGACGTAGCGGCAGTCGATGCCGATGCGCAGGCGCGTCACGACCCGGCTCCGTCGGTGGTCGCCGTCGACTGCCTGGAGGCGCGGCTCGCCTTGGCCCGCTTGTCCTGCTTCGGGCGCCCGGTCGCGTCCGACATCCGGCGCAGCACCGCCTCGGCCGCCACGTCCGGTGTCTCGTAGTGCACGAGGTGCCCCACCCGCGGGATCACGACGAGTTCGGCGTCGCGCAGCCGCGCGGCCAGCGCCTGCTGCTCGGGGACCGCGGTGATGTCGTCGTGTTCGGCGGCGATCATGAGCACCGGCACCGTGATCCGGTCGGCGTACTCGGACACGTCGTGCGAGACCGAGGTGCGGAACGCCTCGAGCACGCTGTTCCGGTTCGCGAACGCCGAGAAGTACCGGTCGTGCTGGTCGTGCACCCAGCGCCGGAGGTCACGGTCGTGCGACTTGAGCATCGCGATGCTCATCACCCGGACGATCGCGGGGTTCCGGAGCAGCCCGAGCCCGACCGGCTTCGGCAGCACGGCCCCGGCGCGGTAGTAGCCGATCGCGATGCCGGTCCCGACGGCACGGGGGCCCTGCAGCGCGGGGGCGGCGATCGGGTTCACCAGGACGAGCAGCCGCGTGTCGAGGCCTGCTGCGACGGTGGCGGCGACGACGATCGAGCCGAACGAGTGGCCGAGGACGACGGTGTCGCGCCCGAGTCCGAGCGCCGCGTGGAAACCGGTCAGCCACCCGACGTACGGGTCGATGTCGGACACCGGAAGCGGATCCGACACGCCGAAGCCGGGCAGGTCGGGCACGATCACCCGGACGCCCTGCAGGTGCGCGGCGATCGTCTCGAGGCCGTGGTGGTCACCGCGGAACCCGTGCACGGCGAGCACGGTGCGGTCGGCGTCTTCCGGGCCGTAGACCCAGTAGTGGGTCGTGCGGCCGTCGACCTGCACGGAGCGGTGCACGACCGGGGTGGCGGCCATCAGCGACTGGTACGGGGAGAGCACGGGCGGTTGCATCCCGGTCAGTCTACGAACGCAGGCGGACGTGTCCGCGTCGCCCCACGGCGAATCGTGGATGACTCCCAGCGGTGACCCGCCTGTGGAGGGCGAGCCGCGCCTCCAGTCCGTCGTCCTGTCCGGTCTTTCTGCGGACAACCGGACCCGCGGCGGCCTAGCGTGTCCAGGGTGACGTTCACCGCCCCGATCCAGCTCCCAGGCCTGACACTGGACCCGCAGTGGTACAAGCGCTCGGTCTTCTACGAGTGCATGATCCGCTCGTTCGTGGACTCCAACGGCGACGGGATCGGTGACCTGCAGGGCGTCATCGGGAAGCTCGACTACCTGCAGTGGCTCGGCGTCGACGCACTCTGGCTGCCGCCGTTCTTCAAGTCGCCGATGCGCGACGGCGGGTACGACATCGCCGACTACCGCGCGATCCTGCCGGAGTTCGGCACGCTCGACGACTTCCGCGAACTCGTGACGAAGTCGCACGAGCGCAACATGCGCATCGTGATCGACATGGTGATCAACCACACGAGCGACCAGCACGAGTGGTTCCAGCAGTCCCGCGAGGACCCGGACGGCCCGTACGGCGACTTCTACGTGTGGCGGGACACCGACGAGGACTACCCGAACATCCGCATCATCTTCGTCGACACCGAGGAGTCGAACTGGACCTTCGACCCGGTCCGTCGGCAGTTCTTCTTCCACCGCTTCTTCTCGCACCAGCCCGACCTCAACTTCGAGAACCCGGCCGTGGTCGAGGCCGTGTACGACGTCGTCCGGCACTGGCTCGACCTCGGCGTGGACGGCCTCCGGCTCGACGCGATCCCGTACCTGTTCGAGTCCGAGGACGGCAACGGTGAGGGCGAGCCGGAGACGCATGAGTTCATCAAGAAGATGCGCGCGATGGTCGACGACGAGTACCCCGGGCGCGTCCTCCTCGCCGAGGCGAACCAGTGGCCGCGCGAGACCGCCGCGTTCTTCGGCACCGACGAGGAGCCCGAGTGCCACATGGCGTTCGACTTCCCGGTGATGCCCCGCATCTTCTACTCGCTCCGGGCCCAGCACGCCGCCGAGCTGAAGGCGATCCTCTCCGAGACCCTCGACGTGCCCGCCAGCGCGGCGTGGGGCGTCTTCCTCCGGAATCACGACGAGCTCACGCTCGAGATGGTCAGCGAGGAGTACCGGCAGGCCATGTACGGCTGGTACGGGTACGACCCGCGGATGCGCTCGAACATCGGTATCCGCCGTCGCCTCGCACCCCTGCTCGACAACTCGCGCGCCGAGCTCGAGCTCATCCACGCGCTGCTGTTCTCGCTGCCCGGTTCGCCGTTCCTCTACTACGGGGACGAGATCGGGATGGGCGACAACATCTGGCTCCCGGACCGCGACTCCTCCCGCACGCCGATGCAGTGGACGCCGGACCGGAACGCCGGCTTCTCCACCGCCGACCCGGGGAAGCTGTACCTGCCCGTCGTGCAGTCCCTCGTGTACAACTACGCGCAGGTCAACGTCGAGGCGCAGCTCGCCCAGTCGCGGTCCCTGCTGCACTGGGTCCGGAACGTCATCCACGTGCGGAAGGCCCACCCGGTGTTCGGCCTCGGGACGCTGCAGGTGCAGGAGACCACGAACGACTCGGTCCTGGCGTTCGTCCGCTCGTGGGAGGGTTCCGGGCAGCAGTTCGGCCCCTCCGCCGAGGACGTCCTCTGCGTCTTCTCGTTCGCCACGAACCCGACGTCGGTCACCGTCTCGGCGCCGGAGTTCGCCGGGCGGCCGCTGTACGACCTGTTCGGCGGCGGGTCCTTCCCGTCGTTCGACGACGAGGGCAACGTGACGCTCACCATGGGCACGCAGTCGTTCTACTGGCTGCACGTGGGCGCTCCGGTCGGCTGACGACTGGGCGGCGCGGCCTGGAGGCGCGGCCCGACCCCGCAGGTCGGGTCACGTCGGTGGTGTCGGTGCGTCTGACGGCCTGGAGGCGCGGCTCGACCCCGGCAGGCGGGTCGCGCCGGTCATGTCGGTGCGTCCCGTTAGCCTGACCGCGTGACGTTCTCCACAGCGCAGCTGGACCCGACAGCACAGCTCGACACGCCCACGCCGGCGCAGGACCTCGCCGGACGCCCCTGGTGGCACGCGCTCGGCGTGTTCGACCTCGAGACCACCGGTGTCGACGTCGAGACCGCACGGATCGTCACGGCGCACGTCGGCCTCATCGACATGACAGGGCGTTCCATCGTCGAGGGGGCCTGGCTGGCCGACCCCGGCGTGGAGATCCCCGAGGGCGCCGCCGCCGTCCACGGCATCACCACCGAGCGTGCCCGCGCCGACGGTCGTCCCGCGGGCGAGGTCGTCGCCGAGATCATCGCCGCGGTCGAAGCGGTGTTCGCCCGGGGCATCCCGCTCGTGATCTACAACGCCCCGTACGACCTGACGGTCCTCGACCGCGAGGCGAAGCGACACGGCATCGCCTCCCCGGTCATCGGCAACGTCGTCGACCCGCTCGTGATCGACAAGGCGCTCGACACCTACCGCAAAGGCAAGCGCACGCTCGAGGCAGCGTCGGAGACCTACGGCGTGACCCTGTCGGACGCGCACGACGCTGCGGCCGACGCCATCGCTGCCGGGCGTGTCGCGCAGGCCATCGCGGTGAAGTACCCCGAAGAACTCGGTGTCTCCGCCGAGGAGCTCCACCGCAAGCAGGTCGGCTGGTGCGCCGACCAGGCCGTCTCGTTCCAGGACTACATGCGGAAGCAGCGCGACCCGTCCTTCACCGCCGACGGTCGCTGGCCCCACCGCAACGACGGCTGACGCGCCGCGCGCCCGCACCCGCGCCCGCCCGCGCCAGGTCGCACCCACGCCCACGCCTGCCTGCCCGCGCCCACGCCTACCCGAGCCCGCGCCCGCGCCGCCCGCGCCCCCGCCGTGTGCCGGTCGTGCGCGCCCGCCCGCGCCCGCGCCGCCCGCGCCCGGACGGGTGCCCGCGCCCGCGCCCGCGCCTGCCCGCGCCCCGCGCCGGCGTGTCGACGCCAGGTCGCACCCCCGCACGAACATCGCGCCCCGTCACACCGGGGTGCAACGTCCGCACGAGGGTGCCATCGCTGACGCGCCCCCAGCGCGCCCTCGCCCCGCCGGCCGCTGCCCGCAGCCGCCCCGCAGCCGCCCCGCCGCCGCGCACCGCGCCCGCCACCGCGCACCGCGCACCGCGCACCGCGCACCGCGCACCGCGCACAACCGAAGTCCTCCCGAACCGTGCGTCGCCGTGGTTCGGACGCACTTCGGTTGCGCGAAGCGCCTCGCCGACGCCCTGACGGGACCGCGGCACGACGAAACGGGCGGCCCTCCCGGAGGAGGACCGCCCGTCTCGGCGGAACGCGGAGTGTCGGCTGCTTACTTGCCGAAGCTCTTGAAGCGCTGGTTGAACTTCTCGACGCGACCGGCCGAGTCGAGGATGCGCTGCTTGCCCGTGTAGAACGGGTGCGACGCGGAGGAGATCTCGACGTCGATGACCGGGTAGGTCGCACCGTCGAGCTCGATGGTCTTGTCGCTGTTCGCGGTCGAACGCGTCAGGAACGTCTCACCGGAAGCCAGGTCGCGGAAGACGATGGCGCGGTACTCGGGGTGGGTGTCGGTCTTCATGGAGATTCCTCGGATAGCGGTGATGGAAGGCGCGATTGCGCCGGAAGTCGTCGGCTTGCGCCAGCCGTCTACGTTACCAGACGGCAGGCCCCCGCGGGAGCCGACACGGGAAGGGGAGCGCGTGCGGGTCAGGCCGCGCGCGCGGTGTACCGGCCGGCGTCCTTCGTCACGGTCAGTTCGACGCCGAACGCGGTGGTGAGCGTCTCGGCGGTGAGGACCTCGTCGATCGGGCCGGCGGCCTGCACGTGCCCCTCGGCGAGCACCAGCGCGTGGGTGAACCCCGCGGGGATCTCCTCGACGTGGTGGGTGACGATGACGATCGCCGGCGAGTCCTCGCTCTGCGCGTAGCCGCTGAGGGTCCGGACGAGGCTCTCGCGTGCGCCGAGGTCGAGCGACGCGGCCGGTTCGTCGAGGAACAGGATCTCCGGGTCGGTCATCACGGCGCGGGCGATCTGGACGCGCTTCTGCTCGCCGTCGCTCAGCTCGCCGAAGGTGCGGTCCGTGAAGGCGCCGAGGCCCCACTCGTCGAGCACACGCTGGGCACGACGGACGTCGAGCTCCTCGTACTCCTCGTTCCAGCGGCCGGTCACCGAGTACGCCGCGGTGAGCACGACGTCGATGACCTTCTCGGTCACCGGGATCCGGCGGGCGAGCGCGGTCGACGCGAAGCCGATCCGGGGCCGGAGCTCGAACAGGTCGGCGCCGCCGAGCTCGGTGCCGAGGACCTCGACCTCACCCGAGGTGGGGAAGGTCTGCGCACCGGCGACCTGCAGCAGCGTGGTCTTGCCGGCACCGTTGGCCCCGAGCACGACCCAGCGTTCGTCGTCCTGCACCTCCCACGAGATCTCGTCGAGGATGGTGGCCCCGTTGCGGACCACGGAGACGTCTGACAAGCGCACGACCGAGGGCATGCGTCAAGCCTACGGGTTCCGGCCGAGCACCTCGTCGTAGACCTGCCGTGTCCGCTGGGCGATCGCGTCCCAGGTGAACTCGGTCTCGACGCGGAGGCGCCCGGCGCGGCCCATGAGCTTCGCGAGCCCCTCGTCGGCGAGGACCTCCTCGAGGGTCGCGGCGAGGTCGGCCACGTAGCGGTCGGGGTCGGTCGGCGTGCCGGTGCCGTCCTGCGCCTGGTCGATCGGGACGATGCGGCCGGTGAGCCCGTCGGCGACGACCTCGGGGATGCCGCCGGTGCCGGTGCCGACCACGGGGATGCCACATGCCATGGCCTCGAGGTTGACGATGCCGAGCGGCTCGTAGATCGAGGGGCACACGAACACGGTGCCCGACGACAGCACGTTCACGATCTCCTGGTGGGAGAGCATCCGGTCGATCCAGACGACGCCCTCGCGCTGTTCGCGGAGCGACTCGACGAGGCCGGTGACCTCGGCCATGATCTCCGGTGTGTCCGGGGCACCGGCGCAGAGCACGATCTGGACGTCCTCGGGGAGCGACGCCACGGCACGGAGCAGGTAGGGCAGGCCCTTCTGCCGGGTGATGCGGCCGACGAACACGACGGAGCGCTTCGACGGGTCGATCCCGAGCGCGCGCACGGCGTCCTCGTCGACGGTCGGCTTCCACTCCTCGATGTCGATGCCGTTGTAGACGACGTGGACCTTCGCGGGGTCGATCGACGGGTACGAGCGGAGGATGTCGGCACGCATGGCCTTCGACACCGCGATGACGCCGTCGGCCTGCTCGAACGCCTCGCGCTCCATCCAGCTCGACAGGCGGTACCCGCCGCCGAGCTGCTCGGCCTTCCACGGGCGGAGCGGCTCGAGGCTGTGGGCGGTGACGACGTGCGGGATGCCGTAGGTCAGCTGCGCGATCCGGCCCGCGGAGTTCGCGTACCAGGTGTGCGAGTGCACGACGTCGGCGCCCTCGACGTCCGCGGCGATCGCGACGTCGGTGCCGAGCGCCTGCAGTGCGCCGTTCGCCTGCTCGAGGCCGTCGGGCGTGCGGTAGGCCCACACGTCGGCCTCGTCGCGGAACGCCCCGAAGGCGCGGACACGTACTTCGGTGTCCGTTCCGGACCGCAGCGCCGCGGTCAGTTCGGCCACGTGGACACCCGCACCGCCGTAGACCTCCGGCGGATACTCCCTGGTCAGCAGATCGACTCGCACGCGTTCAACGTAACCGGTTCCCAGTGCTGACGCCTACTGTGAGCGGCATGGCACCAAAGAAGGTATTCGGCATCGTGCTCGCCGGAGGCGAGGGAAAACGGCTCATGCCGCTCACGGCCGACCGCGCGAAGCCCGCAGTCCCGTTCGGCGGGAACTTCCGACTCATCGACTTCGCGCTCTCGAACCTGGTGAACTCCGGGCTGCAGAAGATCGTCGTCCTGACGCAGTACAAGTCGCACAGCCTGGACCGCCACGTCGCGGAGACCTGGCGCATGGAGGGCCTCCTCGGCTCGTACGTCGCATCGGTGCCGGCGCAGCAGCGACTCGGCAAGCGCTGGTTCGCCGGCTCGGCCGACGCGATCCTGCAGTCGCTCAACCTGCTCCGTGACGAACGACCCGACATCGTCGTCGTGGTCGGCGCGGACCACGTGTACCGGATGGACTTCCACCAGATGGTCGAGGCGCACATCGCGTCCGGTCGCAGTGCCACGGTCGCAGCGATCCGTCAGCCGATCGGACTCGCCGACCAGTTCGGCGTCATCCAGGTGGCCGCCGACGACCCGACGAAGATCGAGGCCTTCCTCGAGAAGCCGAAGGACGCCGTCGGGCTGGCCGACTCCCCCGGCGAGATCCTCGCCTCGATGGGCAACTACGTCTTCAACGCCGACGCCCTCGTCGACGCGGTGCTCCGCGACGGTCAGATCGAGACGTCGGACCACGACATGGGCGGCGACATCGTCCCGGACTTCGTGAACCGCGGCGACGCCGGCGTGTACGACCTCAAGCGCAACGACGTGCCCGGCTCGAACGAGCGCGACCGGTACTACTGGCGCGACGTGGGGACGATCGACTCGTTCTACGACGCCCACATGGACCTCATCGCCCCCGTGCCGGTCTTCAACCTGTACAACCGGGACTGGCCGATCTTCAACCAGCAGACGAACCTGCCCCCGGCGAAGTTCGTGCGGGACGCCAACGGCAACACCGGGTCGACCGTCGACTCCCTCGTGTCGCTCGGCTGCCTCGTCTCCGGTGCGCAGGTCGAGCGCAGCATGATCGGGCCGTGGTGCGGCATCGACTCGGGCGCGAAGGTGCTCGACTCGATCGTGTTCGAACGGGCGTCGATCGGCGCCGGTGCGATCGTGAACCGCGCGATCCTCGACAAGGACGTCGTCATCGCCCCCGGCGCGCAGGTGGGCGTCGACCGCGAGGCGGACGAGGCACGCGGTTTCACCGTCACCGAGTCCGGCATCACCGTGGTCGGCAAGGGCGTCCGCGTCGACGCGTAGACGAGACGCGGACCACCAGGTCTGCCTGGAGGCGCGGCGCACGTCACACGACGCGCCGCGCCTCCGTCAGTCGGTACCGTTGGTCCGTGCCCCGCTTCCTCGTCGTCCTCGATGCCGATTCCACGCTCCTCGAGGACGAGGTCATCGAACTGCTGGCGGACACCGCCGGGACCCGGCCACAGGTCGCCGCGATCACGGAGCGCGCAATGCGCGGGGAGATCGACTTCGCGGCGAGCCTCCGGGAGCGTGTCGGAACCCTGGCGGGCCTCCAGGCCGACGTCTTCCGTCGTGCACAGGACGCGGTCCGTGTGACGCGCGGCGCTGACGAACTCGTCCGCGGCGTGCACGCCGCCGGCGGCACCGTGGGTGTGGTCTCGGGGGGCTTCCACGAGGTCCTCGACCCGTTCGCCGCGCGCCTCGGCCTCGACCACTGCCGGGCGAACCGGCTCGAGGTGACCGACGGCGTGCTCACCGGACGCGTCCTCGGGGACGTGGTGGACGCGCACGCGAAGGCGGTCGCCCTGCGGGAGTGGGCCGCCGAGGACGGCGTGGACACCACCAGGACCGTCGCGATCGGCGACGGGGCGAACGACCTCGAGATGATGCGCGTCGCGGCGCTGTCGGTGGCGTTCGACGCAAAGCCGCGGGTGCGCGAGCAGGCCGACGTGGCGGTCGTGGACCGCGACCTGTCGAGCGTGCTCGCGACGCTCGGCCTCCGCGGCTAGCGATCCAGCCGCGCCGGCCGCCGGCGCGGCGAGCGATCCAGCCGCGCCGGCCGCCCGCGCGGCGAGCGATCCAGCAGGGTCAGTGACCCATGCCGAGGCCGCCGTCGACCGGGATGACCGCACCCGAGATGTACCCGGCGCCGTCCCCGGCGAGGAACAGCGTGGCGTCGGCGACGTCGTCGACCGAGCCGTAGCGCGCCGCGGGGATCTGCTTCTTGAACTCCGCCTGGAGCTCCTCGGGCAGGGCCGCCGTCATGTCGGTCTGGATGAACCCGGGCGCGACGACGTTGGCGGTGATGCCGCGCGACCCGAGCTCGCGGGTGATCGAGCGGGCCATGCCGACGAGGGCGGCCTTCGACGAAGCGTAGTTCACCTGGCCGACCTGGCCGTAGGCGCCGACGACGCTCGACATGAGCACGATGCGTCCGAACTTCGCCTTCATCATGCCCTTCGTGACGCGCTTGACGACGCGGAAGGTGCCGGTGAGGTTCGTGTCGATGACGCTCGTGAAGTCGTCCTCGGACATCCGGAGCAGGAGCTGGTCGTTCGTGATCCCGGCGTTGGCGACGAGGACCTCGATCGGGCCGAGCGCCGCCTCGACCTGCGTGAACGCGGCGTCGACCGAGGCGGTGTCGGTGATGTCGGCCTGCACCGTGAGCGCACCCTCGGGGCCGCCCTGGCCGCTCCGGGACGTCACGGCGACGCGGTGTCCGGCGGCGACGAACCGCGCGGCGAGGGCGTGGCCGATGCCGCGGTTGCCGCCGGTGACGAGGACGGTACGGGGGGTGCTCATGGTCGCTCCGTTCGGGGGTGGGGGTGCTCGGCGCGCCGGACCGGGAGCCGGTCGGACACGCCCGGACGAGCGTACCCGAGCCGATACCCGCACCTGTCCCCCGCGTGCTGCCCACAACTGTCAGTGGTCGGGCTTAGGCTGGAGCAGGGCAGAGGAAAGAACATCGGATGAAGACGACGAACAGCATCACGTCCCTCCCGGACTCACCGGAGCAGGATCGGGCGCACCGCCTGTCCCGCTACGTCTGGCAGATGGCATTCCGTGTGATCTGTTTCGTCGGTGCCGTGTTGGTGTGGTCCGTGTGGCACACCTGGCTCGCCGTGATCCCGATCGTCCTGGCCGGTGTGATCCCCTGGGTCGCCGTGGTCATCGCGAACGCCGGCAACCACACCGAGAGCGACATCGTCTCCCCCGCCGGTGCCATCGAGCTCTACGACGCCGTCGACCCGCGCCTCCGCGAACAGCAGGAGGACGCCCGCGCCGAGGCCTACCGCGCCGAGCAGGACCGCCTCCGCGAAGCCGCGCAGCACGCGCAGGAAGAGTGGCAGCGGAACGGCGACCGGTCCCGGGTGTGGGGTCGTCGCTGATGGGCGCCACCTTCGACCTCTTCACCGAGCCGGGCACCGCTCCCGTGTGCTCGCGCGCCGGCTGCGTCGAGGCGGCGGCCTGGCGCGTGAACTGGCGCAACCCGCGGATCCACGCCATCGACCGCGTGAAGATCTGGGCCGCGTGCGAAGAGCACCGCGACTTCCTCGCCGACTACCTGCGCTCCCGCTCCTTCCCCGTCCGGGTGACCGGCATGCACGAGGACGTGGACCGTCTCGACGACGAGCGCGACCCGGCCGACGCCCCGAAGAACGACGTCGGTGCGCGTGCGGCCGGTGAGCGTCGGTGACGGACCCGTTCGACCCCGGCTCCCGGTACGGCCGGCGGCACGCGCAGAAGCTCGAGCGGGCAGCCTCGGCCGACCGCGCGCGGACCCGCGGCACCGCCGACGACCCCGGTGTACCCGAGCGTGACCCGGACGAACCGTTCGTCGGCTGGCGGTTCGTGCAGAGCCGGCGCTGGCTCGGCTACTTCGCCATCGCGGTCGCCTTCGCCATCGTGTGCACCCTGTTCGGCATGTGGCAGTGGGACCGCCGGAACGAGGCCGTCCGGCAGAACGACCAGGTCGCGCTGAACTACGAACACACCCCGGTCCCGCTCGACCGGGCGCTCCCCCGGGCCGCGAGCTGGGACGAGTCGCTCACGTGGCTCCGCGTCGAGGTCACCGGCCGCTACGACGTCGACGACCAGCTGCTCGTCCGCAACCGCGTGCACAACGGCCAGCCCGGGTTCGAGGTCCTCACGCCGCTCGTCACCGCCGACGGCCGGGCGTTCGTCGTCGACCGCGGCTGGGTGCCCACCGGCAACGCGCAGGACGCCCCTGACCACGTGCCCGCGCCGCCGTCCGGCGAGGTCACCGCGATCGTCCGCCTGCAGCAGAGCGAGCCGCGCATCCCGGGCCGTACCGACCCCGCCCACACCGACCAGGTGCAGTCGGTCACGCTGTCCGACGTCGCGAAGAAGGTCGACACGCCGATCTGGACCGGCGGCTACGGCCAGCTCGCGTCCGAGTCGCCGGCGCCGGCCGAGGCGCGTCCGCTCGGCTGGGACCGTCCGACCGCGGACACCGGCCTGCACCTCAGCTACTTCATCCAGTGGTTCATGTTCGCCGCCGGCGGGTTCGGGTTCCTCGCGTACCTGATGGTGCAGGAGTACCGGAACCTCAACCAGGACGACCCGGAGGAACGCGAACGCGCCCTCGAGCGGCAGCGCCGCAAGGACGCCAAGCCGAAGACGGACGCCGAGATCGAGGACGAGCTCATCCAGGCGCGCCGCTGACGCTGGACCCATGACGCTGCGCCCTTGACCGACTAGAGGCACGTGGCGGACCCGCCACGTGCCTCCAGTCCGTCTCACCGCACCATCTGCGTCACGCGAGCTCGATGAGCTCCGCGTAGTCCTTGTTCCAGTGGTCCTCGGTGCCGTCCGGCAGCAGCAGCACCCGCTCGGGGTTGAGCGCCTCGACCGCACCGGCGTCGTGGGACACCAGGACGACCGCGCCCTCGAAGCCGGCGAGGGCACCCAGGATCTCCTCGCGCGACGCCGGGTCCAGGTTGTTCGTCGGCTCGTCGAGCAGCAGGACGTTGGCGCCCGAGACGACGATCATCGCGAGTGACAGCCGGGTCTTCTCACCGCCGGAGAGCACGCCGGCCTTCTTGTAGCCGTCGTCGCCGGTGAACAGGAACGACCCGAGGACACGGCGGGCCTCGGTCTCGTTGAGGTCGGTCGACGCCGACACCATGTTCTCGATCACCGTGCGGTTGATGTCGATGTTCTCGTGCTCCTGCGCGTAGTACCCGATGCGCAGTCCGTGCCCGGGCTGGATCTCGCCGGTGTCGGGCTGGTCGGCTCCCGCCAGGATGCGGAGCAGCGTCGTCTTGCCGGCACCGTTGAAGCCGAGGATGACCACGCGCGAGCCGCGGTCGATCGCCAGGTCGACGCCGGCGAAGATCTCGAGCGACCCGTAGGACTTCGACAGCCCCTCGGCCATCAGCGGCGTGCGGCCGCACGGGGCCGGGGTGGGGAAGCGGATCTTCGCGACCCGGTCGGCGACGCGTTCGTCCTCGAGACCCGCGAGCAGCTTGTCGGCGCGCGCGACCATCTGGTGGGCCGCAGCCGCCTTCGACGCCTTCGCACCGAACCGAGCGGCCTGGTCCTTGAGCGTGGCGGCCTTCTTCTCGGCGCCGGCCCGCTCCTTGCGGCGGCGCTCCTCGTCGGCGACGCGCTGCCGCTGGTACAGCTTCCAGCCCATGTTGTAGATGTCGATGGTCTGACGGTTCGCGTCGAGGTAGAACACGCGGTTGACGACCTCGTCGACGAGCTCCACGTCGTGGGAGATGATGATGACGCCGCCCGGGTAGGTCTTCAGGTGCTCGCGGAGCCAGACGACCGAGTCGGCGTCGAGGTGGTTCGTCGGCTCGTCGAGGATCATCGTCTCGGCGTCCGAGAACAGGATGCGCGCGAGCTCGATGCGTCGACGCTGCCCACCGGAGAGCGTCTTGAGCTGCTGGTCGAGGATGCGGTCCGGCAGCTTGAGGTTCGACGCGATGGACGCCGCCTCGGCCTCGGCCGCGTAGCCGCCGAGCGCGTTGAACTGGTCGTCGAGCCGGCTGTAGCGACGCATCGCCTTCTCGGCGACGGCCGGGTCCTCGTGGGCCATGTCGAGCGTCGCGAGGCGGATGCCCTCCACGAGTTCGCCCAGCCCGCGGGCGTCGAGGATGCGCTTCCGCGCGGTCTCCTCCGGGTCGCCGGAGCGCGGGTCCTGCGGCAGGTAGCCGATCTCGCCACCGCGGTCGATCGTCCCGCCGTTCGGCTGGGTCTCACCCGCGAGGGCCTTCGTCATCGTCGTCTTCCCCGCGCCGTTGCGGCCGACGAGTCCGATCTTGTCGCCCTTCTCGACACGGAAGGACACGTCCTCCATGAGGAGGCGAGCTCCGACGCGGATCTCGAGTTCGTGCACGGCAAGCACAGAGGACGTCCAATCAGTTGGTGGATGTGCACAACGGTGTGTGCGGGAGGTGCACCGCTACGCTGACGGGACCGATGGTCTCGAAACGGGACCAGCAGTCCATTCTAGGAGAATCCATGACGAACGCCACCGGGTTCGCTCCCCGCGCAGTCCTCGCCGACCGTCTGCGCACCCACGGCCTGGCCACCGATGCCGCCCTGATCGCCGGCGGAGCACTGTTCACCGCCGTCATGGCGCAGGTCCAGGTCCCGATGTGGCCGGTGCCGATCACGGGGCAGACCCTGGCCGTCGTGCTCGTCGGCGCGACCCTGGGTGCCCGCCGCGGCATGCTCTCGCTGCTCGTCTACGCCGTCGCCGGACTCGCGGGTGCGCCGTTCTTCGCCGAGATGACCGGCGGCCTGCAGGCCCTCGCCGTGCCGAGCTTCGGCTACGTCATCGGCTTCATCCCGGCCGCGGGCGTCGTCGGCTGGCTCGCCCGTCGCAACTGGGACCGCCATGTCGGGCGCGCCGCCGTGGCGTTCACGCTCGCGAGTGCGATCCCGTTCGTGACCGGCCTGCCGTACCTGGCCGTCGTGCTCGGGCAGCTCGGCGCGCCGAACGACCTGCAGTCGGTCCTCGCGGCGGGCCTGTACCCGTTCATCGTGGGCGGCGTCGCGAAGGCGCTCATCGCCGCGGGCATCGTCCCGCTGGCGTGGAAGGCCGTCGGCCGCCGCTGACACGCACGGCACACGCAGCAGGGCCCCGCACCGTCCGGTGCGGGGCCCTGCTGCGTGTCGGCGTGTCCGGGTGTCTGGCCGTCCGCCGCCCGTTGTCCGCCGAGATCGCACTTCGGCGCCCGCGGACCGTGTGCAACACCGCCGGAATGCGATCTCAGCGAGTCCCCACGCGCACGCTCGGAGGCGAGACGCGCACCGACGTCCCCGCGCGTCGCCACCGGCGCGGCGTCCGCACAGACGGACGGGAGGCGCGGTGCCAGCTGGCACCGCGCCTCCCGTCAGAGGTGGTCGCGACTAGATCGAGAACCCGAGCGCGCGCATCATCTCGCGCCCGTCGTCGGTGATCCGCTCCGGACCCCACGGCGGCATCCAGACCCAGTTGATCCGGAACGCGTCGACGATGCCGTCGAGCGCGTTCGCGGTGTCCCCCTCGATGACGTCCGTCAGCGGGCAGCCCGCGCTGGTCAGCGTCATGCTGATCACGAGCGCGGTCGCCTCGTCGTCCCAGGCGAGGTCGTAGATGAGCCCGAGGTCGACGATGTTCACGCCGAGTTCCGGGTCCTGGACCTCCTTGAGGCCCTCGACGACCTCGTCGAACTTCTCCGGTGCGAGTGCGGCGATCATCAGTTGCCCGCCGCTGCGGCCTGCACGTACCGGTCGTAGCCCTCGTTCTCGAGGCGCTCGGCGAGCTCCGGGCCACCCTGCTCGGCGACACGGCCGGCGACGAACACGTGCACGAAGTCCGGCTTGATGTAGCGGAGGATGCGCGTGTAGTGCGTGATGAGCAGCACACCGAGGCCGGTTGCCGCCTTGGCACGGTTGACGCCCTCGGAGACGATCTTCAGCGCGTCGACGTCGAGGCCGGAGTCGGTCTCGTCGAGCACGGCGAACTTCGGCTTGAGGAGCTCGAGCTGCATGATCTCGTGACGCTTCTTCTCGCCGCCGGAGAAGCCCTCGTTGACGTTGCGCTCGGCGAAGGCCGAGTCCATCTTGAGGTCGGCCATCGACTTGCGGAGGTCCTTCACCCAGCTGCGGAGCGCGGGCGCCTCGCCGTCGATCGCGGTCTTCGCGGTGCGGAGGAAGTTCGACACCGTGACGCCGGGGATCTCGACCGGGTACTGCATCGCGAGGAACATGCCGGCACGGGCACGCTGGTCGACGCTCATCGCGAGGACGTCCTCACCGTCGAGGGTGATCGAGCCGCCCACGACGTGGTAGCGCGGGTGACCGGCGATCGTGTAGGCGAGCGTGGACTTGCCGGAGCCGTTCGGCCCCATGATCGCGTGGATCTCGCCCTCGTTGATCGTGAGGTCGACGCCCTTGAGGATCTCCTTGGTGCCCTGATCGGTGTCGATCGAGACCTGGAGGTCGCGGATTTCCAGAGTGGACATTGCGTTCCTTCGGTTGCAGCTGTGGTGCGGCGTCAGCCGCGGGAAGTGTGGGGCGACGGCGGTCGGTCGACCGCCGTCGGGACGGTCAGTCGACCGGGACCGGGTCGTGTACGTCGACGTAGACGTCGCCGTCACGGACCTCGACCCGGAACACCGGGACGGGCTCGTAGGCCGGGAAGTTCAGCGGCTTGCCGGTCGCCAGCGAGAACCGGGACCCGTGGGCCCAGCACTCGAGCGTGTCGCCCTCGACGAACCCCTCCGCCAGGGAGATGTCGCCGTGGGTGCACGTGTCGCCGATGGCGTGCACCGAGCCCGCGGAGTCCTTCACGATGGCGACCGCGGTGCCGTCGACCACGGCACGCATCGGGCTGTCCACCGCGATGTCCGCTTCGGCGCAGACCTTCGTCGACATCAGGCCGTGGCTGCTTCCGTCTCGGGCGCGGCGAGGACCGTGCGCCCTTCGACGAGCTCCTGCTCGACCGCGGCGATGAGGCGTTCCTCGAGCTCAGGCGCGCCGATCTTCTGGATGACCTCGACGAGGAAGCCGAGCACGACGAGTCGACGTGCCTCTTCCTCGGGGATGCCGCGGGACTGCAGGTAGAACAGCTGCTCGTCGTCGAAACGACCGGTCGCACTTGCGTGGCCGGCGCCCTCGATGTTGCCCGTCTCGATCTCGAGGTTCGGGATGCTGTCCGCACGCGTGCCGTCGGTCAGCACCAGGTTGCGGTTCTGCTCGTACGAGTCGGTGCCGTCACCGGCGCGACCGATCAGCACGTCGCCGATCCACACCGTGTGCGCGCCCTGGCCCTGCAGCGCGCCCTTGTAGTTGACCCGACCGCGCGTGTTCGGCGCGTCGTGGTTCACGTAGACCTGCTGCTCGATGTACTGACCGGCGTCGGCGAAGTACACGCCGTACATCTCGGTCTCGGCACCCTGGGCGCCGAGGTGCGTCGACGGGTTGACCCGCACGACGTCGCCGCCGAGCGAGACCACGACGTGCTTGAGGAAGGCGTCTCGGCCGACCTCGGCGAAGTGGGTCGACACGTGCACGGCGTCGTCGTCCCAGTCCTGCAGGCTGACCACGGTCAGGCGGGAGCCCTGGTGGGCGACGATCTCGACGTTCTCGCTGAGGAGCGCCTTGCCGCGGTTGTCGAGCACCACGATGCCCTGGGCGTGCGCCTCGGCCGTGATGACCGTGTGCGCGGCGCGGGGCTGCGTGCCGAAGTCGGACCGGGTCAGCGTGATGAACTCGTGCGCCTCGGTCGCCTTGACGGTGATCGCGAGCACGGCATCGCGGGCGGTCCAGGCCGCCGCGGCCGCACGGTCCTCGGGGAGGCCGGCGGTCCCGACGCGGGGATCGTCGCTCCGACCCCACTCGACGTCGGCGCCGTCGGACTGCCGAGCGAGGAAGGGGTACGCGGATCCGTCGAGACCGCCGGCGAGCAGCGGCTGGAGCTTCGCGAGCGGTGCGAACTTCCAGTTCACCTCACGCCCGGTGACCGTCGGGAACGCGTCGATGTCGCCCGACTGCGGGCGCTCCGAACGGGTCTGGACCGGGATCTTCTTGTCCGGGGCGTCCCAGCCGCCGTCGGAGTGGGCTCCGGCGCCGTGCTGTTCGGCACCCTGGGCGGGTGCCGCGGGCTCGATCGGCTGGTCGATGTGGGGAGGGGTGGAGCTGGACATCTAGCCGACGGATCCTTCCATGCTCATCTCGATGAGCTTGTTGAGTTCGAGTGCGTACTCCATCGGGAGCTCCCGGGCGATCGGCTCGATGAAGCCACGGACGATCATCGCCATCGCCTCGTCCTCTGCCATGCCACGCGACATGAGGTAGAACAGCTGCTCCTCGCTCACGCGGGAGACCGTTGCCTCGTGCCCGAGCTGGACGTCGTCGACGCGGATGTCGATCGCGGGGTACGTGTCCGACCGCGAGATCGTGTCGACGAGCAGGGCGTCGCAACGAACCGTGTTCGCGGCGTGGTGTGCGCTCGGGTCGACCCGGACCTCGCCGCGGTAGCCCGCACGGCCACCGCCACGGGCGATCGACTTCGAGACGATCGAGGAGGTCGTGTACGGCGCCATGTGGATCATCTTCGCGCCGGCGTCCTGGTGCTGGCCGGGGCCGGCGAACGCGACGGACAGGGTCTCGCCCTTGGCGTGCTCACCGGCGAGGTAGATCGACGGGTACTTCATCGTGACCTTGGACCCGATGTTGCCGTCGATCCACTCCATCGTCGCGCCCTCGTGTGCGATCGCACGCTTGGTGACGAGGTTGTAGACGTTGTTCGACCAGTTCTGGATCGTCGTGTAGCGAACGCGGGCGTTCTTCTTCACGATGATCTCGACGACGGCCGAGTGGAGCGAGTCCGACTTGTAGATCGGGGCGGTGCAGCCCTCGATGTAGTGGACGTAGGAGTCCTCGTCCGCGATGATCAGCGTCCGCTCGAACTGGCCCATGTTCTCGGTGTTGATCCGGAAGTAGGCCTGCAGCGGGATCTCGACGTGCACGCCCTTCGGGACGTAGACGAACGATCCACCGGACCAGACGGCCGTGTTGAGCGCGGCGAACTTGTTGTCGCCGGCCGGGATCACGGTGCCGAAGTACTCCTCGAAGATCTCGGGGTGCTCACGGAGCGCGGTGTCGGTGTCCATGAAGATGACACCCTGCTGCTCCAGGTCCTCGCGGATCTGGTGGTACACGACCTCGGACTCGTACTGCGCGGCGACGCCGGCGACGAGACGCTGGCGCTCGGCCTCGGGAATGCCGAGCTTCTCGTAGGTCGAGCGGATGTCCTCGGGGAGGTCCTCCCACGACTGCGCCTGCTTCTCGGTGGAGCGCACGAAGTACTTGATGTTGTCGAAGTCGATGCCCGTCAGGTCGGCACCCCACGTCGGCATGGGCTTGCGCCCGAAGAGCGACAGCCCCTTCAGACGGTTCTTGAGCATCCACTCGGGCTCGTTCTTGAGGTTCGAGATGTCGGTGACGACCTCTTCCGAGATGCCACGACGGGCAGAGGCCCCGGCCTTGTCGGAGTCGGACCAGCCGAACTCGTATTGGCCGAGCCCTTCGAGCTCGGGACGGTCGATGAGCACGTCGGACATGGTCTCCTCGTTTCCTTCTCGCGTGGCAGCTTCTGTGGGGGTGAACCCGTGGCGTCTGGACGCCATTCCACCGCAGACCGCCGACACGGTGTTCTGTGCACGGCGGACACGGTGTTGCTCCCTCGCAACGTCGATGGTTCCACGCAGTACTGGGTTCCAGCGGCGATCTCGGCCCATTCGGAGCCGGCGCCTGCCTAGAATCGACTGCTGCTGAACCCTCCAATCCTACAGGTTCACTGCACGGAACAACAGGAAGGCACCACCCTCGTGACTCGCGTCGGATCCCCCGTCGACCAGGACGTCCGCCCTGCACGGTGGTGGTCCCTCCCCCGCGTGGTCGACCAACGCGTCGTCGTCCTCGCCTGGGCGTCGTTCATCGTCGAGGTCGTCCTGATCGGCACCGGCGGCCTCGTCCGCCTCACCGCGTCGGGCCTCGGATGCCCCACCTGGCCCAAGTGCACCGCGGATTCGCTGGTGTCCACGCCGGAGATGGGCGTGCACGGCATCATCGAGTTCGGCAACCGCCTGCTCACCTTCGTGCTCGTCGTCGTGGCCATCGCGATGTTCCTGCTGGTCGTCCGGATGCGCCGCACCCGCCCCGAACTGTTCTGGCTCGCGTTCGCCCAGGGCGCAGCGATCCCGGTGCAGGCCGTCATCGGTGGCCTCAGCGTGTTGACCAACCTCAACCCGTACGTCGTCGGACTGCACTTCGTCGTGTCGACGCTCCTCACGAGCATCACCGCCACGCTCGTCTACCGCTCGGTGAACGGCCCGCGGACCGGCCTCCGCCTCGTCCCCCGCTGGTACACGGGTGTCGTCCGCGGCACGGTCGTGGCCGCCGCGGTCACCGTCCTGCTCGGCATCCTCACCACGGGCAGCGGCCCGCACGCGGGCGCCTCCGAGGCCGTGGACGGCGGCCGTCTGCACCGCACCGGCTTCGACCCGGCGATCCTGCAGCACGTGCACGCGGTCCCCGCGTACGCCCTCTTCGCGCTGACGCTGGTGCTCGTCGTCGGCGCCGTCCGCCTGCGCCTCTCGAGCAGGTGGGCGCTCGTCCTGCTCGTCGTCGAGTTCGTGCAGATCGCCGTCGGGCTGACCCAGGCGCGCATGCACCTGCCCGTCGGCCTGGTCGGCACGCACATGGTCCTCGCCGGGCTGCTCGTCGGCACCGTCACCGTCGTGGTCCTCTCCACGCGGGGCAGTGCCGGGCGTGGCGCCGTGCGCGAGCCCACCGACCGCGAGGCCCTCACCACCGTCTGACACGGTCCACACGCACGTTCCGACATCCCGCGAATCGCTCGACTCGTGGGGTGTCGCGCGTCGTGCCCGGATGGTCCGTGCGCGGGACGTCGCCTCATCCACACGCATCCCCCGGGGTGCGGAGGCGACCAGCAGCCAGCCTGGAGGCGCGGTCCAGCTCCGCCACGCGCCTCCAGGCCGCTGTGGGCACGCCCACCGCCCCACGCGCGTCCGACACGCAGCGCGCGAAACACCGCGCAACGCACGAGACGCCGCCGTTCCCGGCGGCGTCTCGTGACGGAGGCGGTGTCTCGCGTTGGCAGCGGCGCCACGGCGGCGCCGCGCGCGCCCTAGAAGGTGAAGACCTGCGGCAGCAGCGGGTCGATGCCCACGGCGATGAAGAGCAGCGTCAGGTACGTGATCGAGCTGTGGAAGACCCGCATCGGCTGCACGTGCTCGACGTGCTGGATCGCCCGCGAGTAGAGGCGGTGCGACTCGACGACGAACCAGATGCCGCCGGCCAGCGCGACGACCGTGTAGAGCGGCCCCATGTGTGCGACCGGGATGAGCAGGAGCGAGCAGACCAGCGTCGCCCAGGCGTACAGGACGACCTGCAGCCCGACGACAGTGCGGCCCCGGACGACGGCGAGCATCGGCACGTCGGCGGCGTCGTAGTCGTCGCGGTACTTCATCGACAGCGGCCAGTAGTGCGGCGGCGTCCAGAGGAAGATCACCATGAAGAGGATGACCGGCGCCCAGGTCAGCGACCCGGTGACGCCCGCCCAGCCGATGAGCACCGGCATGCAGCCCGCGGAGCCGCCCCAGACGATGTTCTGCGGGGTGCGGCGCTTCAGCCACAGCGTGTAGACGAACACGTAGATGAGGATCGCGATGACGCTGAGGGCGGCGGCGAGCCAGTTCACGAGGAAGCCGAGCACCGCGGTCGACAGGACCCCGAGGATCCACGAGAACACGAGTGCCTGGCGGTCGGTGAGCTCACCGGTGACGAGCGGCCGCGTGCTGGTCCGCTTCATGAGGCGGTCGATGTCGCGGTCGATGTAGCAGTTGAAGGCCGAGGCCGAACCGGCGGACATCGCGCCGCCGAGCATCGTCCAGAACACGAGCCAGAGGTCGGGGACACCGCGTTCGGCGAGGAACATCGTCGGGGCCGTGGTGACGAGCAGCAGCTCCATCACCCGCGGCTTCGTCAGCGAGACGTACGCTCGGACCTTGCGGGACAGCGTCGATCGGGGTCGATCGGTGTCGGGCCGGGTCACGGTGGCAGTCGGCAAGGGAACCTCAGTCTGTTCGCGTCAGCTCGCACGCTCGGTGGTCGGCTTCGTCGTCGTCGGGGCGTGCGTCGACCCGGAATGACCACGGGTCCCCGACAGTTTACGTGATCGAGGCGCCGCGACGATGCCCGCCCCGCCATCCGGATCGAAGTGGACACCGACGGGCGCGACCGACAGCACCGACGGGCGCGACCGCCAGCACCGGCGGGCGCGACCGACACGCCCGGCGGGACCGGGCCGGCGTGCAGCCGCGAGGACAACTCGCGTCACCTGAACACCTTCTGAGTACGCGGTCACTATGCTGGAGTCGCCCTCCCGCAGTGCGTGCCCCGATGACGTCGGCCGCGAAGAGCCGGTCGGTGGCCGCGAGACGGCGACTCGACGAAGGCCCCGGGATGGCGATCATGTCCGTGCGATGGCACGAGCCCTCGCACATGTCGCATCAAGAAGGGTCAACATCCAAGTGGCTGAATTCACCTGGGACGCCATCGACAGGAAGGCCGTCGACACGGCCCGCGTACTCGCCGCCGATTCGGTCGAGGCCGCCGGCAACGGTCACCCCGGCACCGCGATGAGCCTCGCGCCGCTCGCGCACCTCCTCTTCCAGAAGGTGATGCGTCGCGACCCCAGCGACTCCACCTGGATCGGTCGCGACCGCTTCATCCTCTCCGCCGGCCACGCGTCGATCCTGCAGTACGTGCAGTTCTACCTGCACGGCTACGGGCTCGAGCTCGACGACCTCGAGCACCTCCGCAAGTGGGGCTCGCGCACGCCGGGTCACCCGGAGTACGGCCACACCGACGGCGTCGAGATCACGACCGGCCCGCTCGGCCAGGGCCTCGCCTCCGCCGTGGGCTTCGGCTACGCGCAGCGCTACGAGCGTGGCCTCTTCGACCCGGAGACCGCCGACGGCGAGTCGCCGTTCGACCACTTCACCTACGTGATCGCCGGAGACGGTGACATGCAGGAAGGCGTCACGAACGAGGCCGCGAGCCTCGCAGGCCGCCAGCAGCTCGGTCGCCTGGTCGTCTTCTACGACTCGAACCAGATCTCGATCGAGGACGACACCGACATCTCCTTCTCGGAGAGCGTCCCCGACCGCTACGAGGCGCTCGGCTGGCACGTGCAGGTCGTCGACTGGAAGAAGACCGGCGAGTACTCCGAAGACGCCGAGTCCCTCCACGCCGCGATCGAGGCCGCCAAGGCCGTCACCGACAAGCCGTCGCTCATCGTCCTCAAGACGATCATCGGCTGGCCGTCGCCGACCAAGCAGAACACCGGCAAGATCCACGGTTCGGCGCTCGGCAAGGACGAGATCACCGGCCTCAAGGAGATCCTCGGCTTCGACCCGGAGCAGACGTTCCACGTCGACCCCGAGGTCCTCGAGTACACCCGCGGTGCGATCGCCAAGGGCCAGGCGCAGCACGCCGAGTGGCAGCAGACCTTCGACGCGTGGGCCGCGGCCAACCCGGAGAAGAAGGCGCTGTTCGACCGCGTCCAGGCCAAGGAGCTCCCGGCGGACCTCGAAGCCGCCCTCCCGGTCTTCCCGACCGGCAAGGACGTCTCGACGCGTGCCGCCTCCGGCAAGGTCATCAACGCCATCGCGCCGCTCATGCCCGAGTTCTGGGGCGGCTCGGCCGACCTGGCCGAGTCGAACCTCACCACGATCGAGGACGCCAAGTCCTTCGGTCCGGCCGAGGCCTCGACGAAGGTGTGGTCGACCGACCCCTACGGCCGCGTGCTGCACTTCGGCATCCGCGAGCACGCCATGGGCTCGATCCTCTCCGGCATCGTCCTGCACGGGAACACCCGCCCCTTCGGTGGCACGTTCCTCATCTTCAGCGACTACATGCGCCCGGCAGTCCGTCTCGCCGCGCTCATGAAGGCGCCGGCGATCTACGTCTGGACGCACGACTCCATCGCCCTCGGCGAGGACGGCCCGACGCACCAGCCGATCGAGCAGCTCACCGCGCTGCGTGCGATCCCGGGTCTCGACGTCGTCCGCCCGGCCGACGCCAACGAGGTCGCGTACGCGTGGCTCGAGATGCTCAAGCACCAGGACCGCCCGGCCGGCATCGCGCTGAGCCGCCAGAACCTCCCCGTGTTCGAGCGCGGCGAGGGCGAGGCATCCGGCGAGGTCTTCGCCTCGGCGAAGAACGTCGCCAAGGGTGCGTACATCCTGGCCGAGGCGCCGAACGGCACCCCGGACGTCATCCTCATCGGCTCCGGCTCCGAGGTGCAGATCGCGATCGACGCACGTGAGCAGCTCAAGGCCGAGGGCATCAACGCCCGCGTCGTGAGCGCCCCGTCGCTCGAGTGGTTCTTCGAGCAGTCGGAGAACTACCGCGACCAGGTCCTGCCGAAGAACGTCACCGCTCGCGTGTCGGTCGAGGCCGGCATCGCGATGAGCTGGCGCGACATCGTCGGCGACAAGGGCCGCAGCGTCTCGATCGAGCACTTCGGTGCCTCGGCCGACTACCAGACGCTGTTCAAGGAGTTCGGCTTCACGACGGAGCACGTCGTGGCCGCCGCGAAGGAATCGATCGCGGCTTCCTGACCCGCAGGGGCCGGGTCCGGTTCGCCGGATCCGGCCCTTCTTCCGGGAGGCGCGGCTCGGCCCCGCCACGCGCCTCCCGGTCCCCCGTACCCCGACTCCACGGCCCCCGTCGCATCCACGACACCGGCCAGTCGATGAAAGAAGAAGAGACACACATGGCTGAGAACACCCCCACCGCCGCCCTCTCCGCGGTCGGCGTGAGCATCTGGCTCGACGACCTCTCCCGCGAGCTCCTCGAGACCGGCAAGCTCACCGAGCTCATCGAGCAGAAGAACGTCGTCGGCGTCACCACGAACCCGACGATCTTCGCCTCGGCCCTCGCCAAGGGCGAGCGCTACGACGCGCAGGTCAAGGAGCTGGCCGCCGCCGGCACCGAGGTCACCGACGCGATCTTCGAGATCACCACGCAGGACGTCGCGAACGCCTCCGACGTCTTCAAGCCGATCTACGACGAGACCAAGGGCTTCGACGGCCGTGTCTCGATCGAGGTCGAGCCGGGCCTCGCCCACGAGACCGCGAAGACGATCGAGCAGGCGAAGTTCCTGTTCGAGAAGGTCGGCCGCGAGAACGTCCTCATCAAGATCCCCGCGACGCTCGAGGGCCTCGAGGCGATCACCGAGGTCATCGGCGCCGGCATCTCGGTGAACGTCACCCTGATCTTCTCGCTCGAGCGCTACCGCGCCGTCATCGACGCCTACCTCGGCGGTCTCGAGAAGGCCAAGGCCGCCGGCCACGACCTCTCGAAGATCCACTCGGTCGCGTCGTTCTTCGTGTCGCGCGTCGACTCCGAGATCGACAAGCGCCTCGACTCCGTCGGCACGGACGAGGCGAAGGCCCTCAAGTCGAAGGCCGGCATCGCGAACGCGCAGCTCGCCTACCAGGTCTGGACCGAGGCGTTCGCCTCCGAGCGCGCCCTCGGCCTGCTCGAGTCCGGTGCGAACACCCAGCGTCCGCTCTGGGCCTCGACCGGCGTCAAGGACCCGTCGCTGCCCGACACGCTCTACGTGACGGAGCTCGCCGCGCCGAACACGGTCAACACGATGCCGGGCAAGACGCTCGACGCCACGTTCGACCACGGTGAGATCCACGGCGACGCGATCGCCGGCACGTTCGACCAGGCCCAGCAGGTCCTCGACCAGCTCGCCGCGCAGGGCGTCGACTACGACGAGGTCGTCGCGCTGCTCGAGAAGGAGGGCGTGGACAAGTTCAACGTCTCCTGGGGCGAGCTCGTCGACACCGTCAAGGCAGCGCTCGAGGGCGCCAAGTAGTGACGGTTTCCATCGCAGCCAGCGGCGACGCCGCGCGGGCCATCGAACAGGTGGTCCCGCGGCTCGTCGCTGACCTGGTGGCCTCGGGCATCACCGCCCAGGACGCCGACCTGTGGGGACCCGGCGCCGAGGCCGAGGCGTCGAAGCGCCTCGGCTGGGTGGAGGCCGTCTCGGTCTCCCGCCCGCTCGTCGCCGAGGTGACCGCGCTGCGCGAGTCGCTCCGTGCCGAAGGGGTCGACCACGTCGTCCTCGCCGGCATGGGCGGCTCGTCCCTCGCGCCCGAGGTCATCACGCGCACCGCCGGCGTGCCCCTCACCGTGCTCGACTCGACCGACCCCGCGCAGGTCCGTGCCGCCGTGTCGACCCACCTCGAGCGCACCGTGCTCGTCGTGTCGTCAAAGTCCGGCTCGACCCTCGAGACCGACTCGCAGCGCCGTGTGTACGAGCAGGCCTTCCGCGACGCCGGCATCGACCCGGCCCGCCGCATCGTCGTCGTCACCGACCCGGGCTCCGCGCTCGAGGCCGCCGCGACGGACGCCGGCTACCGCGTCTTCACCGCTGACCCGACGGTCGGCGGCCGGTACTCCGCACTCACCGCCTTCGGCCTCGTGCCGTCCGGCCTCGCGGGTGCGGACATCGCCGAGCTCCTCGACGAGGCCGACGCGATCTCCGCGCTGCTCTCCGTCGACCTGGACGAGAACCCCGGGCTCGTGCTCGGCGCGGTCCTCGCCGGTACCCAGCCGCTGCGCGACAAGATCGCCATCGTGCCGGACGGCACCCACATCGTCGGCTTCGGCGACTGGGTGGAGCAGCTGATCGCCGAGTCCACCGGCAAGGACGGCCGCGGTCTGCTGCCCGTCGTGCTGCACACGGACTCCCCCGAGATCACCGCCGCCCTGCCGGACGTCCAGGTCATCCGCCTGGTCGGTTCGCGCGAGGACGAGCGCCACGTCGCCGAGGGCGAGGTCGAGATCACCGGCACGCTCGGTGGACAGATCCTGGTCTGGGAGTACGCGGTCGCGGTCGCCGGTCGGCTGCTCGGGATCAACCCGTTCGACCAGCCGGACGTCGAGGCCGCCAAGGTCGCGACCCGGGCACTGCTCGACGACCGCCCCGCTCCGGCCGAGCCGGCGTTCACCGAGGACGGCGTCGCCGTCCGCGCGACGCCTGGACTCGCGGTCGGGACGACACTCGCCGGCGCCGTGTCGGGCCTCCTGTCCGCACTCGACGCAACCGGCTACGTGTCGGTCCAGGCGTACGTCGACCGCACCGCGAACGGTGACCTCGAGTCGCTGCGCGACGCGATCGCGGCGCGCACGGAGCGCCCCGTCACCTTCGGGTACGGACCGCGGTTCCTGCACTCGACCGGCCAGTACCACAAGGGCGGCCCCGCCACGGGAGTGTTCCTGCAGATCGTGGCGGACGAAACGGACGACCTGGCGATCCCGGGCCGGCCGTTCACGTTCGGGCAGCTCCTCCAGGCTCAGGCAGCCGGCGACGCGAGTGTCCTCGCCGAGCACGGCCGACCGGTCCTCACCCTCACGACGTCGGACGTCCACGCCGCCACCGCGGCGATCACGTCCGCCGTCTCCCACTGACTCGTAAGGAGTTCACCGACTCATGTCACCGGTGGCAATCACCCCGGAGCACAACCCGCTCCGGCTGCCGACGGATCGTCGACTGAACCGGATCGCGGGACCGAGCACGCTCATCATCTTCGGCGTGACGGGCGACCTGTCACGCAAGAAGCTGATGCCCGCGGTCTACGACCTGGCCAACCGGGGGCTCCTGCCCCCGGGGTTCGCGCTCGTCGGGTTCGCGCGTCGCGACTGGGAGGACCAAGACTTCTCCCAGCTCGTGCACGACGCCGTCAAGGAGCACTCGCGCACCCCGTTCGACGAGGACGTCTGGCGTCAGCTCGAACAGGGCATCCGCTTCGTGCAGGGCTCGTTCGACGACCCCGAGGCGTTCCGCGAACTCAAGCGCACGGTCGACGACCTCGACGCCGAGCGCGGGACGCTGGGCAACCACGCGTTCTACCTGTCCATCCCGCCGAAGATGTTCCCGGTCGTCACCGAACAGCTCAAGCTGTCCGGCCTGACCGAGAAGCGCGAGGGCTCGTGGAGCCGCGTGGTCGTCGAGAAGCCGTTCGGCTCCGACCTCCGCACCGCGCGCGAGCTGAACGCCATCGTCGAGAGCGTCTTCGCGCCCGACGACGTGTTCCGCATCGACCACTACCTCGGCAAGGAGACCGTCCAGAACCTCCTGACGCTCCGGTTCGCGAACCAGATGTACGAACCCATCTGGAACTCGAACTACGTCGACCACGTGCAGATCACGATGGCGGAGGACATCGGCGTCGCCGGACGTGCCGCGTACTACGACGGTATCGGTGCGGCGCGCGACGTCATCCAGAACCACCTGCTGCAGCTCCTCGCGCTCACCGCGATGGAGGAGCCCGTCTCGTTCAAGGCCGCGGACCTCCGCGCCGAGAAGGAGAAGGTGCTCTCCGCCGTGCGGCTGCCCGACGACCTGTCGACGGCCACCGCCCGCGGGCAGTACGCCGGCGGCTGGCAGGGCGGCGAGAAGGTGCTCGGTTTCCTCGACGAGGCGGGCATGAACCCGGAGTCCGGCACCGAGACGTACGCGGCGATCAAGCTCGACATCGCGACGCGTCGCTGGCAGGGCGTCCCGTTCTACCTGCGCGCGGGCAAGCGCCTCGGCCGTCGTGTGACCGAGATCGCGATCGTGTTCAAGCGCGTCCCCGAGGACGTCTACGGCAACACGCAGTCCCCGCTCGGCCAGAACGCACTCGTGATCCGCGTCCAGCCGGACGAGGGCGTCACGCTCCGCTTCGGCTCGAAGGTCCCCGGCGTCGGCACCCAGGTGCGTGACGTGACGATGGACTTCGGCTACGGCCACGCGTTCACCGAGGCCTCGCCCGAGGCGTACGAGCGACTCATCCTCGACGTGCTCCTCGGCGACCCGCCCCTGTTCCCCCGGCACCAGGAGGTCGAGCTCTCCTGGAAGATCCTCGACCCGATCGAGGAGTTCTGGGCCACGCAGGGCCAGCCCGAGCAGTACCGTCCCGGCACGTGGGGTCCGGCGTCCGCCGACGCCCTGCTCGCCCGCGACGGCCGGACCTGGAGGCGTCCATGAAGATCGACATGCCGAACACCACGGTCTCGAAGATCCAGAAGAAGCTCGTCCACATCCGCGAGGAGGGCGGCGCCGTCGCACTGGGTCGCGTCCTGACCCTCATCATCTCGACGGCCCTCGGCCACGAGGAAGAGGCGATCGACGCGGCGAACGAGGCCTCGCGCGAGCACCCGATGCGGGTCATCATCGTGTCGAAGAACAGCGGTGACACGAAGTCCCCCGGTCGCCTCGACGCGCAGATCCGGGTCGGCAGCGACGCGGGTGCGAGCGAGGTCATCGTCCTCCGTGCCTACGGCGAGACCGCGACGGACGAGGAGAGCCTGGTCACGGGCCTCCTGCTGCCGGACGCTCCCGTCGTGGCCTGGTGGCCGCAGACCGCGCCGGAGCAGCCCGCGGCCTCGGCGCTCGGCCGCATCGCCCAGCGCCGGATCACCGACGCCGCCGCGCAGAAGGACCCGAACGGTGCGATCGAGGCCCTCGGTGCCTCGTACGTGCCGGGCGACACGGACTTCGCGTGGACCCGGCTCACCCTGTGGCGGAACCAGCTCGCCGCGGCGCTCGACCAGCCGCCGTACGAGCCGGTCACCGCGGTCGAGGTCTCGGGCGCGTACGACAGCCCGTCAACGATCCTCCTCGCCGCGTGGCTGCAGCTGCAGCTCGAGGTGCCGGTGTCCGTCGTCACCTCACCTCGTGCGACCGGGTCCAGCGGCATCCACGGCGTCAAGCTCGTCCGCGAGTCGGGCGTCATCGAGCTCGAGCGTTCCCTGGTGGACGTCGCGACGCTCTCGATGCCCGGACAGCCGACGCACGACCTGTCGCTGCCGCGCCGCAACCTGCGCGACTGCCTGGCCGAGGAACTCCGTAGACTCGACCCGGACGTCCTCTTCGGAGACGTCGTCAAGCACGGGGTGCGACAGCTGCGCGAGTCGATCGCGGACTGACAGAGCCCCACACGACCGGCCGGTCCCGCTCGCCCGAGCACCAGGACCGGCCGGTCGGTCGGACCGACGGCGGTCGGTGCACCGATCGACCGCCACGAACACGGGAGTCACGTGACCAACGAACGGCGGGTGCTGGTGCACCCGGACAAGCAGGCCCTCGGCGCTTCGGTCGCCGCACGCTTCATCACGAAGATCATCGACGTGCTCGACGAGCAGGAGCGCGCGGACATCGCGATCAGCGGTGGCTCGGTGTCGTCGCTGGTCCTCGCCGCGATCGGCCAGTCCCAGGCGCGTGAGAGCGTCGACTGGTCGAAGGTGCACGTGTGGTGGGTCGACGAGCGCTGGGTGCCGTCGGGTGACGCCGATCGCAACATCACCGGCACGCAGACCGACTTCTTCGACCACGTCGACATCCCGGAGTCGAACATCCACCCCATCGCCGCGTCCGACGCGGGGATCACCATCGACGAGGCCGCCGAGCAGTACGAGCGCGAACTGCTCGCCGCCGCCCCCGGTGACGCGGTCGCGCCGAGGTTCGACATCACGCTGCTCGGCGTCGGCCCCGACGGGCACACCGCCTCGCTGTTCCCCGAGTTCCCGCAGCTCGCCGTGACCGACCGAGCCGTCCTGTCCGTCGACGACTCCCCCAAGCCGCCGCCGCAGCGTCTCACGCTCACCTTCCCGGTGATCAACGCGTCGCAGCGGGTCTGGGTCATCCTGTCGGGTGCCGAGAAGGCCTCCGTCCTCGGGCTCGCCCTCGCGGGTGCGGCCGTCGACGAGGTCCCCGTCGGTGGCGTCCAGGGCCGCAAGCGCACCGTGTTCTTCGTCGACCAGGACGCCGCGCGCGACGTCCCCGAGAACCTCATCGCCTCGACCTACTAGACGAGGCTGCCACGGACGGGAGGCACGGTGCCAGCTGGCACCGTGCCTCCCGTCCTTCTGTTGGTCGCGTCCTCAGGCCGCGCCGCCGTCGAGATCGCACTCCGGCTGCCACGGTCCGCCGAGTCGGCGCACGAAGTGCGATCTCGACAACACGCGCCCGCACGAAGAAGGCCCCCACACCTGACGGTGCGGGGGCCTTCGTGTGATGCTCGGGAGGACTACTTCGCGGTCCCGCGTCGCTGCCGGAGCTGCTGCAGCGCGTCCTCGAGGAGCTGCGCTGCCTCTTCCTCGGTGCGGCGCTCCTTCACGTACGCGAGGTGCGTCTTGTAGGGCTCGGTCTTCGCGACCTGCGGAGGGTTCTCCTTGTCGCGACCGGCCGGCAGGCCGCTCGTCGGCGAGTCCACCGTCTCCGGGATCTCTTCGTCGGGAAGGCCGGCGGCGAAGTACCGCACGACCTCGTTGCCGTGGGCGTCCCAGTAGGAGATCGCCACCCGTTCGGCCTGGACCCCGCGGTCCTGCTCCCCCATCGGACCCGCGCCGACGCGCGAGCCCCGGATTGCACTGCCTCCGCTTGCCATGGACTAGCTCCCCGCCGTGAACTTGTTGATGAGACCGAGCACGATGATCGAGACGATCCAGACCAGACCGAGGATCACCGTGATGCGGTTGAGATTTCGCTCGGCGACGCCGGACGCCCCGAGGTTGCTCGTCACGCCGCCGCCGAACATGTCGGAGAGGCCGCCACCGCGGCCCTTGTGCAGCAGGATGAGGAGCGTGAGCAGGAGGCTCGTGATTGCGAGCAGGACCTGCAGCACGACGGAGAGAATCGCCACGACGTACCTTTCATGTCAGTCAGCCATCCGAGTATACCGGCCAGGTGGTCGGTCGAGGTCCTCGGGCTGGGCGTGGCACAGGCCGGCCGCACGGAGCGACCGGCCTGTGACCGGTGGATCAGAGTCCGACGTGCTGCCGGAAGCGCGCGATGGCCGCGAACTCCTGCACGTCGAGCGAGGCGCCACCGACGAGCGCGCCGTCGATGTCGGGCTCGCGGAGGAACCCGGCGATGTTGCCGGACTTCACCGAGCCGCCGTAGAGCACACGTGTCGCGACTGCCGCTTCGTCGCCCCAGGCCGCAGCGATCCCGCGACGCAGGGCGGCGCAGTCCTCCTGGGCCTGCTCCGCGGTGGCGGCCTGACCCGAGCCGATGGCCCAGACCGGCTCGTACGCCACGACGATCTCGGACGGCTTCACGGCGTCGAGGACGACGCGCAGCTGCTCGACGGGCACGACGCCGGCGCCGCGCTCCTCGCGCTGCGCACCGGTCTCGCCGACGCAGACCACCGGCACGAGACCGTGCCCGACGGCCGCGGCGGTCTTCGCGGCCACGACCTCGTCGGTCTCACCGTGCAGCGTGCGCCGCTCGGAGTGGCCGACGATGACGTACTGCGCGTCGAGTGCGGCCAGGAACGCCCCGGACACGTCGCCGGTGTAGGCACCGGAGTCGTACTGGGACAGGTCCTGCGCGCCGAACCGGATCGGCAGCTTGTCCGCCGAGATGAGCGTCTGCACGCTCCGGAGGTCGGTGAAGGGCGGGAACACCGCGACCTCGACGTCGTCGAAGTCGTGGCGCGCGTCCTTCAGCGTCCAGGCGAGCTTCTGCACCGTGGCGATGGCCTGGAGGTGGTCCAGGTTCATCTTCCAGTTACCGGCGATGAACGGCGTGCGGCTCATGCGGACCAACCGAGTGCTTCGAGACCGGGGAGCGACTTGCCCTCGAGGAACTCGAGGCTCGCACCGCCACCGGTCGAGATGTGCCCGAACTGGTCGTCCGAGAAGCCGAGCGAACGGACCGCCGCCGCGGAGTCGCCACCGCCGACGACCCCGAGGCCGTCGACCTCGGTGAGCGCCTGGGCGACCGTCTTCGTGCCCGCGGCGAAGGCGGGGAACTCGAACACGCCCATCGGGCCGTTCCAGAAGACCGTCTTCGAGCCGGACACCGCCGACGCGAACCGCGCCGCCGTCTCCGGGCCGATGTCGAGGCCGATGCCGTCGGTGCCGAACGAGGACGACTCGATCGCCTCGGCCAGGACCGTCTCGTGGTCGGCGTCGGCCGCGAAGCCGGACGCCACGACGACGTCGGTCGGCAGGTCGATGGTGACGCCGAGCTCCTTCGCCCGCGAGAGGTACTCGCGGACGACGTCGAGCTGGTCCGCCTCGAGCAGCGACTTCGCGACGCCGTGGCCCTGGGCCGCGAGGAACGTGAAGAGCATGCCGCCGCCGATGCACAGCGTGTCCACCTGCGGGAGCAGGTGGTCGATGACGCCGAGCTTGTCGCTGACCTTCGAGCCGCCGAGCACCACCGTGTAGGGGCGCGCCGGTTCCTTCGTCAGTCGCTCGAGCACGCGGAGTTCGGTCTCGATGAGCGAACCGGCTGCGCTCGGCAGGGCCGAGGCGAGTTCGTACACCGAGGCCTGCTTGCGGTGCACGACACCGAACCCGTCGGAGACGAACGCGTCACCGAGGGCCGCGATGCGGCTCGCGAAGTCACCGCGCACGGCGGCGTCCTTCGAGGTCTCCTCCGGGTTGAAGCGGAGGTTCTCGAGCAGCAGGACGTCGCCGTCGCCGAGAGCGCTGGCGGCCTCGGTGGCCTCGTCGCCGACGGTCTCACCGACGAACGTGACCTCTTTCCCCAGCAGCTCGGAGAGCCGCTGCGCGACCGGTGCGAGCGAGAACTCCGGCTTGGGCTCGCCGTCGGGGCGGCCCAGGTGGGAGATCACGATGACGCGCGCGCCGGCGTTGATGAGGGTGTTCAGGGTGGTCAGCGACGCGCGGACGCGGCCGTCGTCCGTGATCTGGCCGTCCTTGAGCGGGACGTTCAGGTCACAGCGGACGACGACGCGCTTGCCGGCGAGGTCGCCGAGGTCGCCAAGCGTTCGGAGGGCCATGTGTTACAGACGCTCGCCGACGTACTCGGTGAGGTCGACGAGGCGGTTCGAGTAGCCCCACTCGTTGTCGTACCACGAGGTGATCTTGACGAGACCGCCGATGACCTTGGTCAGGCCGGAGTCGTAGATCGAGGAGTGCGGGTCCGTGGTGATGTCGGTCGACACCAGCGGGTCCTCGCTGTAGAGCAGGATGCCCTTGAGGGGGCCTTCTGCGGCTTCCTTGTAGGCGGCGTTGATCTCGTCGACCGTGACCTCGGACTTGGTCTCGAGCGTGAGGTCGGTGATCGACCCGGTCGGGACCGGCACGCGGAGCGCGAAGCCGTCGAGCTTGCCGGCGAGCTCCGGGAGGACGAGGCCGATGGCCTTCGCCGCACCGGTGGAGGTCGGCACGATGTTGAGTGCGGCGGCGCGGGCACGACGCGGGTCCTTGTGCGGGCCGTCCTGCAGGTTCTGGTCGGCGGTGTACGCGTGCACCGTCGTCATGAGACCGCGCTCGATGCCGAACTTGTCGTGGAACACCTTGGCGAGCGGCGCGAGGCTGTTCGTGGTGCAGGACGCGTTCGAGATGATGTGGTGGTTCGCGGGGTCGTACTGACCCTCGTTCACGCCGAGCACGATGGTGACGTCGTCACCCGAGGCCGGGGCGGAGATGATGACCTTCTTGGCGCCGGCGTCGATGTGCTTCTGCGCGTCGGCTGCCTTGGTGAAGAACCCGGTCGACTCGATGACGATGTCGACGCCCAGCTCGCCCCAGGGGAGGTTGGCGGGGTCGCGCTCCGCGAGGACCTTGATCGGCTTGCCGTCGACGACGATGTTGTCGCCGTCGAGCTCGACCGTTGCCGGGAGCTTGCCGGTGATGGAGTCGAACTTCAGCAGGTTCGCGAGCGACGCGTTGTCGGTGAGGTCGTTCACCGCCACGATCTCGAGGTCGCTGCCCTTGGCCAGAGCGGCCCGGAAGAAGTTACGGCCGATGCGGCCGAAGCCGTTGATACCGATCTTGACGGTCAATGGATCTCCTGGTGGGTGTGGAGCGCCCGGGGGCGCTGCTTTCGGAGTCGCAGGCCCTGCGGGCCCGCGTGTGGTGGACGATACGCCCCGTAACGTCGCCGTAACGACCCTAGCAGTCGGACACTGCGTGACCGGCGCGGATGACGGTCCGTCCGGACGGTCCCGCTGGACGCCCCGTCGCGACGCGCGTCGCGGCTCTGGACGCGACCGCAGACGGACGGGAGGCGCGGTGCCAGCTGGCACCGCGCCTCCCGTCAGAAGGGTCGACCGACCGCGATCAGACGCCCTCGAGTTCCTCGGGGACGCTCGCCTCGGTGCCCGGGATCCCGAGGTCCGACGCGCGCTTGTCCGCCATCGCGAGCAGGCGGCGGATGCGGCCGGCGATGGCGTCCTTCGTCATCGGCGGCTCGGCGTGCTGGCCGAGCTCGTCGAGCGACGCATCACGGTGCTGCAGCCGGAGCGAGCCGGCGTACTGCAGGTGGTCGGGGACCTCGTCGCCGAGGATCTCGAGCGCACGCTCGACCCGCGCGCACGCGGCGACCGCGGCCTGCGCGGAGCGACGGAGGTTCGCGTCGTCGAAGTTCACCAAGCGGTTGGCGGTGGCACGGACCTCGCGGCGCTGGCGCATCTCCTCCCAGTCGGCGGTGGTGCGGGCGGCACCCATCACGGTGAGCATCTGGCCGATGGCCTCGCCGTCGCGGATGACGACCCGGTGCACCCCACGGACCTCGCGGCCCTTCGCGGCGACGCCGAGACGCGACGCGGCACCGACGAGCGCCATCGCGGCCTCGTTGCCGGGGCAGGTGACCTCGAGCGCGGCGGCACGACCGGGATCGGTCAGCGTGCCGGAGGCGAGGAACGCACCGCGCCAGATCGCAGCGAGGTCCTCGCGGTTGCCCGTGGTGAGGCGGTTCGGCAGCCCGCGGACCGGACGGCGACGGGCGTCCATGAGGCCGGTCTGCCGGGCGAGGGTCTCCCCCGCCTCGAGCACACGCACCAGGTACCGGGTGCCACGACGGGCGGACGCGGACGACCCCACCGACGCCTCGCTCCGCACGCCGTACAGCTCGGCGAGGTCCTTGCGCACACGGTGCACGATGATCCGGGTGTCGAGTTCGACCTCGACCGCGATCCGGCCCGAGATGACGTGCAGGCCGCCAGCGAACCGCAGGATGGTCGCGAGTTCGGCGGCGCGGACCGTGTTGCGGTTCACGACGACCCGGGCCAGTTCGTCCTTGACCTCGGCAGTCAACGGCACAGCATCATTCCTAACGTTTCTTCTGGTGGGGTCCGCGTGCCCGGCGCACGGCGTGTGGAGCGGCCGGAGGGACGGTCACTCCCGGCCGAGATCTCGGTTCTTCACACGCACGGCGACGCCTGGCATCCCGCGGAGGATGTTCGCCAACTCGGCGACGATGGCGACCGAGCGGTGCTTCCCGCCGGTACAGCCGATGGCGATCGTAGCGTGTCTTTTGTTCTCGCGCTGGTACCCCTCGAACACCGGCTCGAGCACGGAGGCGTAGCGGTCCACGAACGGACGGGCCCCCGGCTGTGCGAGAACGTAGTCCGAGACGGGCCGGTCGAGCCCCGTGTGCGGGCGGAGTTCCGGCACCCAGTACGGGTTCGGGAGGAACCGGACATCCGCCACCATGTCGGCATCGGCGGGCAGCCCGTACTTGAACCCGAAGCTCATCAGCGTCACCTGGACCCCCACGAAGTGGTCGTCGGCGAAGCGCTCGGTGACGGCGTTCGCGAGCTGGTGGATGTTGAGGTCCGAGGTGTCGATCACGAGGTCCGAGGCCTCGCGGAGCGCGGACAGCCGGGCACGCTCTCGGGCGATGCCGTCGAGCAGCGTGTCCTCGCCCTGCAGCGGGTGCGGTCGGCGGACCTGTTCGAACCGTCGGACGAGGACGGCGTCGGTCGCCTCGAGGAAGAGCACGCGGACCCGGGCCGACGTCGTCGAGCGGACCTGCTCGACCGCCTGCTCCGGGTTCGTGAAGAACCGGCCACCGCGGACGTCGACGACGGTCGCGATCTTCGGGATCTTCTCCCCCGCGCGGTCGGCGAGCTCGGTGAGCGGCGCGAGCATCTGGGTCGGCAGGTTGTCGACGACGTACCACCCGAGGTCCTCCAGCGCCTTGCCGACGGTCGAGCGTCCGGCGCCGGACATGCCGGTGACGATGAGGATGTCGTGCTGCTGCGGCGATCGGGTCGATGCCTGGTCGCGATCGTTCTTCGGGCCGTCGTTCATCGGGCCGTCGTCCATCGGGCTGTCGTTCATCGGGCACCGTCGGTCATCTGGGAGTGGGCTCCGTCGTGGCGGCCCGGGCGCGTCGCCCGGGGGAGGTCTCGGCTGCGGGACAGTCTCGGTTGCGGGACAAGGGTATCGCCCAGGGGCGGACGGGAGGCACGGGTTCCGTCACGACGGGAGCTGCGGCCCGTCCGGGGTCACCTGTGGGAGCCGCACCGCGCCTCCAGGGATCGCCCCGGCACCCTGCAGGGCGGTGTCCTGCAGGGTGGTGTCCAGCAGGGTGGTGTCCTGCAGGGTGGTGTCCTGAAGGGCGTCGGGCTGGTCCTGCGGGGCGTCGTCGGGCTGGTCCTGCGGCGCGTCGTCGGGCTGGTCCTGCGGGCTGGCCGGAGTCGGCCCTGCGGGTGCGCTCAGGGGCGTCTGGGCGAGTTTCGTGACCACCGCGGCCGCGGTCGCGGGCCCGACGCCGGGCACCTCGCCGATGGCCTCCGCCGTCGCCTCGCGCAACCGTGCGACCGACCCGAAGTGCTTGAGCAGCGCGCTCACCCGCGTCGGGCCGAGTCCGGGGATCTCGGACAGCTGGGAGCGCACGTCGCGCTTCCGACGGGTCCGCTGGTGCGTGATGGCGAACCGGTGCGCCTCGTCGCGGATCCGCTGGATGAGGAACAGCGCCTCGGAGTTGCGGGGCAGGATCACCGGGAAGTCGTCGTCCGGCAGCCAGAGCTCCTCGAGCCGCTTGGCGATGCCGACGAGCGCGATGTCGTGCACCCCGGCCTCGTCCATCGCACGCTTCGCCGCCTGCACCTGGGGCTGCCCACCGTCGACGATGAGCAGCTGTGGGCGGTACGCGAAGCGCTTCGTCGGCTTCGAGCCCTCGACGACCTCGTCGCTCGTGACGTCGGGGACGTCCGGAGCCGTGGCGTCCTCGTCGAGGCGCGCCAGGCGCCGCGAGAGCACCTGGTACATGCTGTCGGTGTCGTCGGTGGTCTCGGCGATCGTGTACCGGCGGTACTGGTCCTTGCGGGGCAGGCCGTCCTCGAAGACGACCATCGACGCGACGACGTTCGTGCCCTGCAGGTGCGAGATGTCGTAGCACTCCATCCGCAACGGAGCCTCGGTCATGCCGAGGGCGTCCTGGATGTCGGCCAGTGCTGCCGAGCGGGTGGTGTAGTCGGCCGAGCGCTTCGTCTTGTAGAGCATCAGCGCCTGCGCCGCGTTCTGCGCGGCGGTGCGGGCGAGCCCGGCCCGGTCCCCGCGCTGCGCGGTGCTGAGCTTCGTGCCGCGGCCGCCCCGACGCTCGCTGAGCCACTGCTGCAGCGCCTCGGCGTCCTCGGGGAGTTCCGGCACGACGACCTCGCGCGGGGGTTCCTCCGTCGTCGCGTACTGGCCCTGGACGATCTGCTCGACGAGGTCGCCCGTCGAGATGTCGAGCTCCTTGTCGACCACCCAACCGCGGACACCGCGGATGCGACCGCCGCGCACGGAGAACAGCTGCACGGCGGCGGCGAGCTCGTCCTCGGCGATGCCGAACAGGTCGAGGTCGACGGAGTCGCGGAGCACCACGGCGGACTTCTCCAGCACCGCTTCGAGCGCGCCGACCTGGTCGCGGTACTTCGCCGCCCGCTCGTACTGCATCGCGTCGGCGGAGGCCGCCATCCGCTGCTTGAGCTGTGTGATCACCCGGCGGTCGTAGCTCGCCATGAACCGGACGAACTCCTCGACCAGGGCACGGTGCTCGGCGATCGTGACCTTCTGCGAGCACGGGCCACCGCACTTGCCGATCTGCCCCGGGAAGCACGGCTTGCCCGTCTGCATCGCCTTCTTGTACGACGAGTCGGAACAGGTGCGGATCGGGAACACCTTGATCATCAGGTCGATGGTGTCGTGCACCGCCCAGATCTTCGGGTACGGACCGAAGTACTTCGCTCCCTTGATCTTCCGGTTCCGCGTGACCATCACCCGGGGGGATTCCTCGCCCAGGGTGATCGCCATGTACGGGTACGACTTGTCGTCGCGGAACTTGACGTTGAACGGCGGATCGAACTCCTTGATCCACGTGTACTCGAGCTGCAGCGCCTCGATCTCCGAGCCGACGGTGGTCCACTCGACGCTTCGTGCCGTCAGGACCATCCGCCGGGTGCGCTCGTGCAGCGTCGGCAGCGGGGCGAAGTAGTTGCTCAGCCGTGCGCGGAGGTTCTTCGCCTTGCCGACGTAGAGCACCCGCCCGGCCTCGTCACGCCACCGGTAGACGCCGGGGTCGGTCGGGATCTCCCCCGCCTTCGGTCGCCACGAGACGGTGTCCGCCACCTACCGAGCACCCGCCTTCTGCTTGCCGGTCGACTGCTTCGCCTGCTTGCCGGACGTCACCTTGCGGGCACCGACGGCCTGCTCCTTGCCGACCCGGGCGTCCTGCGCGTCGAAGATCTCCTTGAGGAAGACACCCGTGTGGCTCTCGGGGACGTTCGCCACGTGCTCCGGGGTGCCCGTCGCGAGGATCGTGCCGCCGCCGGAACCGCCCTCCGGTCCCATGTCGATGAGCCAGTCGGCCGACTTGATGACGTCGAGGTTGTGCTCGATCGTGATGACCGTGTTGCCCTTGTCGACGAGGCTCTGCAGCACGAGGAGCAGCTTGCGGACGTCCTCGAAGTGGAGCCCCGTCGTCGGCTCGTCGAGCACGTACACGGTGCGGCCGTTCGACCGACGCTGCAGCTCGGTCGCGAGCTTGACGCGCTGCGCCTCGCCGCCGGAGAGGGTCGTCGCGCTCTGTCCGAGCCGGACGTAGCCGAGGCCCACGTCGACCAGGGTCGCCATGTACCGGTGGATCGCGGAGATCGGCTCGAAGAACTCGGCCGCTTCGCTGATCGGCATGTCGAGGACCTCGGAGATGTTCTTGCCCTTGTAGTGCACCTGCAGCGTCTCGCGGTTGTACCGCGCACCGCCACAGACCTCGCACGCGACGTAGACGTCGGGGAGGAAGTTCATCTCGATCTTGATCGTGCCGTCACCCGAGCAGTTCTCGCACCGGCCGCCCTTGACGTTGAAGCTGAAGCGGCCGGGCTGGTAGCCACGGGCCTTCGCCTCGGTGGTCTCGGCGAAGAGCTGACGGATGCGGTCGAACACGCCCGTGTAGGTCGCCGGGTTCGACCGCGGCGTGCGGCCGATCGGCGCCTGGTCGACGTGCACGACCTTGTCGAGCTGGTCGAGCCCCTTGACGCGGGTGTGCTTGCCGGCAATGTGCCGCGCACCGTTGAGCTGGTTGGCGAGCACCTTGTAGAGGATGTCGTTGACGAGCGTCGACTTGCCCGATCCGCTCACGCCGGTGACCGCCGTGAAGACACCGAGCGGGAAGTCCGCGTCGATCGACTTGAGGTTGTTCGCGCGGGCGCCCTGCACGCTGATCGTGCGCTTGAGGTTCACCTTCCGGCGCTCGGCGGGGACCTCGATCGCCCGACGGCCCGCGAGGTAGTCGCCGGTGATCGATGCACGGTTCTCGATGATGCCCTCGTACGAACCGGAGTGCACGACGTTGCCGCCGTTGACACCGGCACCGGGGCCGATGTCGACCACCCAGTCCGCCGTGCGGATCGTGTCCTCGTCGTGCTCGACGACGATGAGCGTGTTGCCGAGGTCCTTGAGCTTCACCAGGGTGTCGATGAGCCGGCGGTTGTCGCGCTGGTGCAGGCCGATGCTCGGCTCGTCGAGGACGTACAGCACGCCGGTCAGCCCGGAACCGATCTGGGTCGCCAGGCGGATGCGCTGCGCCTCGCCACCGGAGAGGCCGCCAGCACCGCGCGCGAGCGTCAGGTAGTTGAGGCCGACCTCGAGCAGGAACTCGAGACGCGCCCGGATCTCGCGCAGGACGGCCGCGGCGATGTGCGCTTCGCGGTCCGTCAAGGAGAGGGTGTCCATGAAGGCGTAGGCGTCGTCGAGCGAGAGGTTCGTGACATCGGCGATGCTGCGGTCGGCGACCGTGACCCCGAGGACCTCGGGCTTCAGACGCGTGCCGTCGCACACCGGGCACGGGACCTCGCGCAGGTAGCCCTGGAAGCGCTGCCGCTGCGAGTCCGACTCGGCCTCGGCGAACTTGCGCTCGATGTAGGGCATGACGCCCTCGAACCCGCTCGTGTACCGCATCTCACGGCCGAACCGGTTGCGCCAGGACACCGACACCTGGAAGTCCTTGCCGGTGAGGATCGCCGCCTGCACCGACGGGTCGAGCCGGCTCCACGGGGTGTCCAGGTCGAACCCGAGGTCCTTCCCGAGCCCGGCCAGCAGCTTCTCGAAGTACGAGTACAGGCCGCTCGTGCCCGTCCACGGCAGCAGCACGCCGTTGCGGAGGGACGCCTCGGGGTCACCGAGCACGAGGTCCGGGTCGACGGACATGCGTGTGCCGAGACCCGAGCACTCCGGGCAGGCACCGAACGGCGCGTTGAACGAGAACGTGCGGGGCTCGATCTCGGTCAGCGCCAGCGGGTGGTTGTTCGGGCAGGAGAGGTTCTCGGAGTAGACCCGGACGGCGCCGGGGCCCTCGGCGTCGACGAGGTCGATCGCGACCGTGCCGTCGGTCAGGCGCAGTGCCGTCTCGAGCGAGTCGGTGAGGCGGCCGAGGATGTCGTCGTTCGCCACCAGGCGGTCCACGATCACCGAGATGTCGTGCTTGACCTGCTTCTTCAGCTTCGGCGGGTCGCTGAGCTGGATGCGCTCCCCGTCGACGATCGCGCGGGCGTAGCCGGACGCCGCGAGTTCCTGGAAGAGGTCGACGAACTCGCCCTTCTTCTTCGAGATCACCGGCGCGAGCACCTGGAAGCGCGTGCCCGACTCGAACTCCATGAGCTGGTCCGCGATCTGCTGCACGCTCTGCTTGCTGATCACCTCGCCGCAGACGGGGCAGTGCGGCACACCGATGCGCGCCCAGAGCAGGCGCATGTAGTCGTAGACCTCGGTGATGGTGCCGACGGTCGAGCGCGGGTTCCGGTTCGTCGACTTCTGGTCGATCGACACCGCGGGCGACAGCCCCTCGATGAAGTCGACGTCCGGACGGTCGACCTGCCCGAGGAACTGGCGCGCGTACGCGGAGAGCGACTCGACGTAGCGGCGCTGCCCCTCGGCGAAGATCGTGTCGAACGCCAGCGAGGACTTGCCCGAGCCGGACAGGCCGGTGAACACGACGAGCGAGTCGCGCGGGATCTCGAGATCGACGTCCCGGAGGTTGTGCACACGGGCGCCGCGCACGCTGAGCGTGGAGGTGCTGTGCGGTGCCGTGCCGCCGGGGATGTGGAGGTCTGCGGGCTCACCGAAGGCGTTCCGGCCCGACGTCGAGGTTCCGCGGTCAGAGGTGATGGTCATCGTCGTCGATTCTACGAAGCGGCACCGACATTCGCCTGCGATGGACGGTCAGACGAGTGCGTCGAGAGCGAACGCGACCCCGGAGGCCCGCTCGCTGGCGGTCCAGAGCCGGGCGGCCTCGGTCCGGTCGTGCGCCCTCGGCTCAGCACGGACGACCGCCGCGCGGCCCCGCAGCTGCATCCACCCCGACGGGCCCCAGTACTCCCCCGACCGGACACCGGGGGCGACCGCGGCGTGCACGAGCGGCTCGGCACCGGCGTCCTTCCCCTGGGCGTACAGCCGCTGCCCTGCTCGGGTCCAGGCGGGCTCGGAGCGCGAGGGGGCGATGTCCGGCCGCTCGGGTCCGAGCATGTCGAGCGAGAGACCGGGGTGCGCGACGACGCTCGACACCGGCGACCCGGCATCGGCGAGGCGTTCGGCGAGCTCGAAGCCGAAGAGCATCACGGCGAGCTTGCTCCGGCCGTACTGCCGGTGGCTGGAGTAGCGCCCCGCACCGAGGGGGTCGCTCCGGTCCAGCCGTGCCCACCGGTGCGCGATCGACCCGAGGTGCACGACCCGTCCGGCCCGCTGTTCGAGCACGGGCAGGGTCAGCGCGGTCCACGCGAAGTGGCCGAGGTGGTTCGTGCCGATCTGCAGCTCGGTCCCCTGGCGGGTTGTCCGCTGCTCAGCCGCCCCCACCACACCGGCGTTGTTGACGATCGCGTCGACACCGTCGGGTTCGAGCTGCGCGAGTTCGTCCGCCGCCGTCCGCACGCTGTCGAGGTCGGCCAGGTCGAGGTGCAGGAAGGCAAGGTCGGCGTCGTGCACGGACCGGCGGATGCTGCGCTCGGCCGCCGCGGCCCGGGTGGTGTCACGCGTGGCGAGCACGACGCGGTGGCCGGCCGCCGCGAGCTGCTCGGCCGCGTGGTACCCGAGACCAGCACTCGCCCCCGTGAGGACGACGGTCCGACGGACACCGGCACCGCCCTCGGCCCCGGCCCCGGCCCCGGCGTCAGCGGACATGCCCGGCGGACTCCATCTGCCGGAGCGCCTTCTTGAGGTCCTGCACCTCGTCGCGCAGCCGGGCCGCGAGCTCGAACTTCAGCTCCGCTGCGGCCTGCAGCATCTGGTCGTTGAGGTCCCCGATGGTGGCCTCGAGCTGGGTCGCTCCCTCGCCCGCGATGCCGCCGCGCTTGAGGTTCGGCGTCGGCGAGCGACGGCCGTCGGCCCCGGGGCGTCCCTCGAGGAGCGCCTTCGTGTCGTCGCTCTCCCGCGCGAGGATCTCCGTGATGTCGGCGATCTTCTTGCGGAGCGGCTGCGGGTCGATGCCGCGCTCGGTGTTGTACGCGACCTGCTTCTCGCGACGACGGTCGGTCTCCTCGATCGCGGTCTTCATCGAGTCGGTCATCTTGTCGGCGTACATGAGCACCTGGCCCGACACGTTGCGGGCGGCACGACCGATCGTCTGGATGAGCGACGTCGACGAACGGAGGAAGCCCTCCTTGTCGGCGTCGAGGATCGCGACGAGCGAGACCTCCGGCAGGTCGAGGCCCTCGCGCAGCAGGTTGATGCCGACCAGCACGTCGTAGACGCCCTGGCGGAGCTCCGTGAGCAGTTCGACCCGCTTGAGGGTGTCGACGTCGGAGTGCAGGTAGCGCACCCGCACGCCGGCGTTGCCGAGGAAGTCGGTGAGCTCCTCAGCCATGCGCTTCGTCAGGGTCGTCACGAGCACGCGTTCGTTCTTGTCGACGCGCTGCTTGATCTCCTCGAGCAGGTCGTCGATCTGGCCGTCGCTCGGCTTCACGACGATCTCCGGGTCGACGAGGCCGGTCGGACGGATGATCTGCTCGACGACGCTGTCCGTGACACCGAGCTCGTACCGGCCGGGGGTCGCCGACAGGTAGACCTTCTGCCCGACGCGGTCGAGGAACTCCGCGAACGTCAGCGGGCGGTTGTCGAGCGCGCTCGGCAGGCGGAAGCCGTGCTCGACCAGGGTGCGCTTGCGCGACGCGTCACCCTCGTACATCGCACCGATCTGCGGCACCGTGACGTGCGACTCGTCGATGACGATGAGGAAGTCGTCCGGGAAGTAGTCGATGAGGCAGTGCGGCGCCTCGCCCGCGACACGACCGTCCATGTGCCGCGAGTAGTTCTCGATGCCCGAGCAGAAGCCGATCTGCTCCATCATCTCGATGTCGAACGTGGTGCGCATGCGGAGGCGCTGGGCCTCGAGCAGCTTGCCCTGGCCCTCGAGCTCGGCGAGGCGCTCGGCGAGCTCTTCCTTGATCGTCCCGATGGCGCGGTGCATGACGTCGGTGTCGGCGACGTAGTGCGAGGCGGGGAAGATCGACACCGCGGGCAGGTCCTCGATGACGTTGCCGGTCAGCGGGTGCAGTGACGACAGCGCCTCGACCTCGTCACCGAACATCTCGATGCGGATCGCGTGCTCCTCGTACATCGGGATGATCTCGAGGGTGTCGCCACGGACCCGGAAGGTGCCACGTGCGAAGTCGACGTCGTTGCGCTGGTACTGCATCGCGACGAACTTGCGGACGAGCTGGTCGCGGGTGATCGTCTGCCCGACGTGCAGCGCCACCGAAGCGTTCATGTACTGCTCCGGCGTCCCGAGGCCGTAGATGCAGGACACCGTCGAGACGACGACGACGTCGCGCCGACTGAGCAGCGAGTTCGTCGTGGAGTGCCGGAGCCGCTCGACCTCGGCGTTGACCGAGGAGTCCTTCTCGATGAAGGTGTCCGTCTGCGGGACGTACGCCTCGGGCTGGTAGTAGTCGTAGTAGGAGACGAAGTACTCGACGGCGTTCTCCGGCAGCAGACTGCGGAACTCGTTCGCGAGCTGCGCCGCGAGGGTCTTGTTGTGCGCGAGCACGAGCGTCGGGCGCTGCACCTGCTCGATGAGCCATGCCGTGGTCGCCGACTTGCCCGTACCGGTGGCACCGAGCAGCACGACGTCGGTCTCACCGGCGTTGATCCGGCCCGCGAGTTCGGCGATCGCCGCGGGCTGGTCACCGCTCGGCGAGTACTCGCTGATGACCTCGAACGGCCGGACAGCCCGGGTGGGCTCGATTGACACTGCCATGTCCTCAACGGTAGCCGGGACCCCTGACACAGCAGCCCTCTGCTCGCCCTCGGCGTATCGTCCACGGCAAGCTGCTTCCAAGTCGCCTGATAGCGACCCGGAATAGCCTCCGATCCGTTCAGCAAACCGAATCGTTCTCACTCCCCGAAGAGGCCCCATGACGACGGCGACCCCCGCCGCACCCACGAAGGGCACCCCGATCCGCGGACGCATCCGCGGCCGGGTGCTCATCCTGCTGTGCTTCATGTACGCGATCTCGTACATCGACCGCACCAACATCTCCACCGCGCTCCCGCACATCACCGAGGACTTCGGCTTCAACGAGACCACGGCGGGACTCATCGTCTCGGCCTTCGCGCTCCCGTACGCCCTGCTCCAGGTCTTCGGCGGCACCATCGCGGAGAAGTTCGGTCCGCGGAAGGCGTTGTTCGTCATCACGGTCGTCTGGGGCGTGGCCACCCTCTGGACGGGGTTCTCGGTCGGCTTCTGGACCCTGTTCGCGGCGCGGGCGCTCCTCGGCCTCAGCGAGGCGGCGGCGTTCCCGGCGGCCACGCAGGCGATGAGCCGCTGGATCCCGCGGGACCGGAACGGCTTCGCCCAGGGCGTCGTGCACTCGGCGGCACGCCTCGGCAACGCCCTCGCACCGCTCCTGGTCGCGTGGGTCATCGGCGCGACCGGCAGCTGGCGCTGGGCGTTCTTCGCGACCGCCGTGCTCTCCATCGCGTGGGCGATCGTCTGGTTCGTCTGGTTCCGCGACAAGCCCGAGGACACCGCCGGCATCAAGCAGGTCGAGCTCGCCGAGCTCCCGCCGGTCGAGACCCGTGCGACGCGCCCGCCCGTGCCCTGGCGCACGCTCGCGCGCCAGATCCTGCCGGTCACGTTCGTCGACTTCGGCTACGGCTGGGTCCTGTGGGTGTTCCTCACCTGGATCCCGACCTTCCTCAGCTCGACCTACGGCCTGCCGATCAGCCAGTTCGCGCTCTTCACGACGCTGGTCCTGCTCGCAGGCGTCGTCGGCGACACCGTGGGCGGCATGCTCAGCGACCGGCTCATCCACCGCGGCGGGAACACCCGCAACGCCCGGCGGATCATCCTCGTCATCGGTCTCGGCGGCTCGCTCGTGTGCCTCATCCCCCTCGTCATCGGCCAGGGACTCGTCGTCGCGACGATCTCGCTCGCGCTGTCGTTCTTCTTCCTGGAGCTCTGCAACGCCAACCTCTGGGCGATCCCGATGGACGTCGCCCCGCAGTGGTCCGGCACCGCGTCCGGCTTCATGAACACCGGGTTCGGCATCGCCGGGGTCGTCTCGCCGATCGTCTTCGGTGTCCTGATCGACACGACCGGCTGGCAGATCCCGTTCGCGCTCTCCTGCGTCCTGCTCGGCGCCGCCGCGGTGGTCGCGTGGTTCATGAAGCCGAAACGGCTCACGATGACGAACGGCGTCCTCGAGATCGGCACGCCGAAGGCGGAGCAGCAGCCCGCCTGAGCGGTCCGACTGCGAACGGCCCGCCCCTCCTGGGGCGGGCCGTTCGTGCGCGTGGCCCGGCGCGCGCACCGTGCGCACGCCGTCACCTGGTGCGAGGTTGCGTGCTCCGTGCGCGGCCACACCCCCCGCACCACGAACGGAACCCCGCACCGGACGACGCCCCTCGCACCGTGCGAGGCACGCACCGGGCGGACTGAAGGCACGGTGCCAGGCCGCCCCGCGCCTCCCGTCCGCCACCCCGGCCGTCCAGAACGCGTGACCCGGCGCGCGCACCGTGCGCACCCCGCCACCTGGTGCGAGGTTGCGTGCTCCGTGCGCGGCCACAACCCCCGCACCACGAACGGAACCTCGCACCGCACGACGCCCCTCGCACGGTGCGAGGCACGCACCGTGCGGACTGGAGGCACGGTGCCAGACCGCCCCGCGCCTCCCGTCCGCCACCCCAGCCGTCCAGAACCCGCGACCCGGCACGCGCACCGTGCGCACCCCGCCACCTGGTGCGAGGTTGCGTGCTCCGTGCGCGGCCACCACCCCCGCACCACCAACGGAACCTCGCACCGGACGGCGGCCCACGCACCGTGCGCCCCTCGCACCGTGCGCACACGGCCTCAACGCCCGGCGCGCCGCCCCACGTCGTCCGTCTCGCCGACCAGCGCGTCGTCCGGCTCCACCGGTTCCGGCGACCGCTGCGGCACCGGCGCGGCAGACGCACGCTTCCGCGCACGCGCCTCACGCTGCCCGCGCGAGGCGAGCGACGGCCGACCGGTGAGCGGCACGCTCAGCGGGGTCCAGCGGAAGAGCTCCGTCGCCGCGACGGACAGGCCGAGCACGAGCACGTACGTCACGAGCGTGAGCCACGGCTTCGGCACGACCTGCTCGAGCCAGCTGTCGCCGTACAGCAGGATCCAGATCATGAACGGGTGGCTCAGGAAGATGCCGAACGAGCGGTCCGAGCCGTAGTCGATGAAGCGGGCGAGGGGGCTCCCCGGGCGACGACGGTCCGCCCACCGGGCCCCGATAGCGAGGAAGCCGACGAAGACCGCGCTGCTCCAGATCACCTGGTCGGGTTGCAGGGGCGTGCCGGCGGCGTACAGCGACTGGCCGAGGCCGACCTGCAGTGCCCACACGCCGAGGGTGAGCACGCCGACGCCGGCGAAGCCCCACAGGACGGCGGCGCGGTGCACCCGGATGAAGCGGAGGAACCCGTCCGCGTGGTCGGCCGCGACCGCTCCGGACACGATGAAGAACACGTACGAGAAGAAGAACTGCTTCTGGTACCCCTGCAGCCACGCGTCGCTCGCGGGGTAGTACTTGTAGCCGGCGAACACCACGAGCTGCACGACGAGCGTCACGACCAGGAGCGTCACGTGGTGCCGACGCGTCTTCCGGACGAGCCACGTGATGACCGGCAGCAGCAGGTACACCTGCATCGTGACGAGCAGGAAGTAGAGGTGGTACCACGAGGTCCCGGTGACGACGCCTTCGGCGAAGGTGCGGACGAGGTCGGGCACGTCACCGCGGCGGGTGCTGTCGAGGAGCCACGACGACAGGACGTAGACGAAGGACCACGCCAGGTACGGCACCCCGACGAGCAGGAAGCGCTTCGGCCAGAACTGCGCCATCGGGCGGGGCCGGAGCGTGTAGCTGTAGACGAGGACGAACGCGGTCAGTGAGAAGAACACCAGGCGCGTGAAGTGCAGCAGCCCGAGCAGCGCGTTGAGCGGGACGTCGTCCGTGGCGACGGTGTGGCTCGTGGTGTGCACGCCGATGACGCACGCGAACGTGAGGATGCGGAGGACGTCGACCTCGTACAGGTGCCGGGGCTTCCCGGCAGCCGTGCGGGTCGGCGTCTGCTCGCCGGCGGCCGTGCTCGTGCTCACGCGTGCTCCGCCATGGTGCGCACCTTCGCCCGCTGGACCTTCCCGGTGGGCGCGCGGGGCAGGTCGGGGACGACGACGATCTCGACCGGTCGGCGGAAGCGGGTGAGCCGGGCCTCGGCGCGCGCAGTGAGGTCGGAGACGAGTGCGTCGGCGTCGATCGTCTCGCCCGGTTCGGTCGGCTGCGCGATGACGTACGCGATCGGCACGGCGCCGAGGACGTCGTGCGGGCGGCCGACCACGACGGCTTCGAGCACCCGGTCGTCGCCGAGCAGGACGTCCTCGACCTCGGACGGGTAGACCTTCTCGCCGCCACGGTTGATGACGTCGTCGGAGCGGCCGGCGAGCGACACCCAGCCGTCCTCGGACACGGAACCGACGTCGCCGGTGCTGAGCCAGCCGTCGGCGTCGAAGCGTTCGGAGGCGCGGCCGAAGAGGTAGCTGTGCACGATGCCGTCGCCGCGCACCCACAGTGCGCCGACCTCGCCGGCGGGCAGGACGGAGCCGTCCTCACCGCGGACCTGCACCTCGGAGCCGACGGGGACACCGACCGTGCCGACGCGTGCGGGCGCACCGAGCGGCGTCGCGGTGATCTGCGAGGCACCCTCGGTCATCCCCCAGCTCACCACGAGCGGCACGTCGCCGAGCGCGGCGCGGACCGGGTCGGGCAGCGGCGCCGAGGCACTCCGGACGAACCGGAGCCCCGGCGGGAAGTCGAGCGGACCGGTCTTCGCGAGGACGGCCAGGATCGCGGGCACGGCGTTCAGCCAGGTGATGCGGCGTTCGGCCAGCAGCTCCCAGAACCCGGTCCGGCTGAAGCGGCGGTCGAGCACGAGGGTCGCGCCGGCGACGAGGGTCGCCAGCAGTCCGACGACCTCGGCGTTCACGTGGAAGAGCGGCAGCGAGTTGAAGCCGCGGTCCTCCGGCGTCAGGGCGTTGTGCCGCGCGACGGCACGGGCGACGAAGAGCAGCTGCGACTCCGGCAGCTCGACGCCCTTCGGCGTGCCGGTCGACCCGGAGGTGAAGAGCACCACGGACCCTTCGCCCGGTGCGTCCGGGCTCTCCGACGGCAGGTCACCGTCACGGACGCCGGCCGGGAGGAACGTGGCCGCGTCGATCCCGCTCGCGGGCGCTCCGGGGATGGTCGCGTCCACGGCACGGTCCGACACCACGATGGAGGCACCGCCGAGCAGGTCGGCGAGCCGGCCCGGCTCGGTGGTCGGCTGTCCGGTGTCGACGGGGACGGCTCGTCGACCGGACGCGATCGCGGCGAGGTGCACGACGGCGAACGAGAGCGGGTCGCCGAGGTCGACGAGGACCGCACCGGACGGGGCGACGCCGATCGCGTCGAACGTGGCCGCCCACGCGGTCACCGCGTCGTCGAGCGCACGGTAGGTGAGGACGCGGCCACTGCGCGCGTCCTCGAGGTAGCCACGCCCGTCGTCCTGCGCCGCCCGGGCGCTGATGATCGAGCGCAGGTCGGTTCCTGCTTCGCCTGCTTGCTGCACGAACTCAGGGTATTGCGCTTTCCTATGTCCGTTCGGAGGGGAACCGGTGGAGCAGCCACTGCCAGAGCGGGAGCATCCGGGGCGTGCCGTCCGGGCCGAGCGGCGTCGAGTCCTTGATGATCCGTGAGTGCGACTCCGCTGGCGTCCCGACCCGGATGTCGGTGAGGATGGCGTGCGGATCGCCCTCGGTGCCCGGTGGCGCGGTGTCCGTGCGGAAGGGACCGTTCTCGCCGTCGAGTCCGAGCACCCGCCACGACCCCCGGATCCGCGGGCCGAACACGTCACGGACGTCGTCGATCGCGTACATGCGGTCGACCGGGGTCCGGCCGGGCTTGTCCATCCACGCCGCGTGCTCGGCACCGAGGGACTCCACCGGCGAGGAGAACATCAGCGCTCCGTGCACCGACCGGATGTGCGCGATGTACGCCGCTTCCCCGCCGCCCTGGGAGTGCCCGGCGACGACGATGTCGCTCCAGGCGATGTCCTGGTCGTCCCGGACGAACCGCCCCCAGCCGCCGTCGGGGTCGTGGTCCTCGAGGTAGCCGATGCTGTCGCGGAAGCGGGACACGATCGACCCGGACGGCCGCACCGAGCTGAACGCCGACGGTCGGCTGCCGTCGAAACGGTTCCGCTGGACCTGGCCGTAGCAGTGCGGGTCGGCTTCGCAGGTGCCCGAGAGGGTCTTGCCGAGGTTCCAGTAGTCGAGGCCGAGCACGTGGTACCCGTCCTGCAGCGCCGTGTTGAGGAACAGCTGGTAGTCGGCCGGCCGCGCGCGGGTGGCCGGCAGGAAGAGCAGCAGCGGTCCCTCGGCGTCGGTCCGCGCGGCGAAGTCGTCACGGTTGGGTTCGAGCCGCTGGCCGTTGATCGTGCCGAGTCGGAACCGGTGGAACTCGCCCTCGGGTCCGTGCTGATCGCCGTGTGGACGGTCGGCGGCGGCCACCCGACCGTGCTGCTCGACGCGCTGTCCACCGAGCACGTTCGCCGCGACGAGGGTCGCTGCACCGATCGCGACCAGCAGGACGGCGGCGAGGACGAGAAGGACCCGGTGCTTCATCGAGTGATGCGCTGCCAGACGGCGTCGGCCGAACGGATCGTCTCCTCGAGACTGCCGGTGGCGTCGACGACGTGGTCGGCCAGCGCGAGCCGTTCGGCGTCGCTCGCCTGGGACGACACCCGGCGTTCGGCCTCGTCGCGGGCCATGCCGCGGTGTTCCACGAGCCGCTCGATCCGCTGCGCGGCGGGGGCGTCCACCACGACGACCGAGTCGAAACGGAGCGGCCGGCTCCCCCGTGCCTCGGCGAGGAGCGGGACGTCGTACACGACGACGGCCTCGGGGTCGGCTGCCGAGGCGGCGTCGAACGCCAGCTGGGCGAGTCGCCAGACCTCGGGGTGGGTGATGGCTTCGAGGTCCTTGCGTGCGGCCGGGTCGGCGAACACGATCGTGCCGAGGGCCGGCCGGTCGAGCGATCCGTCGGCCGCGATCACGCCGGGGCCGAACCGCTCCGCCACCTGTGCGAGACCGGGGCTGCCGGGGGCGACGGCGTCGCGGGCGAGCCGGTCGGCGTCCACCACGACGGCGCCGTGCTCTGCCCATCGAGCGGAGACCGTCGACTTGCCCGCGGCGATGCCGCCCGTGAGACCGATGATGCGCACGGCGTCCAGCGTAGCGAGCGCACCTGCCCGAACGGCCGGAAGCCCGGCACCCCTTCTCAGGGATGCCGGGCTTCCGGAACGGACGAGCCGCTCGATCAGTTGGTCGAGCTGAGCTTCTCGCGGAGCGCCGCGAGCGACGCGTCGTCGGCCAGGGTGCCCGGGCCGTTCGCCTCGCTCTGGAACGACGGCGACGTCGAAGCGCTGGCCGGGAGGTCGAAGCCACCCTGCGCCTCGTCGGCGATGGTCTTCGCGACCTGCGCCTTGTGGGCTTCCCAACGACCCTGGGCGGCCGCGTACTGGCCCTCCCACTCGGTGCGCTGGGTGTCGTAGCCCTCGAGCCACTCGTTCGTCTCCGGGTCGAAGCCCTCGGGGTACTTGTAGTCACCCTTGTCGTCGTACTCGGTCGGCATGCCGTAGAGCGCCGGGTCGAACTCGGTGCTCTCCGGGTCGACGCCCTCGTTCGCCTGCTTGAGGCTGAGCGAGATGCGGCGACGGTCGAGGTCGATGTCGATGATCTTGACGAAGACCTCGTCGTTGACCGAGACGACCTGCTCAGCGAGCTCGACGTGCTTGTTCGAGAGCTCCGAGATGTGCACGAGGCCCTCGATGCCGTCGGCGACACGGACGAACGCACCGAACGGCACGAGCTTCGTGACCTTGCCCGGTGCGATCTGGCCGATCGCGTGGGTGCGGGCGAAGACCTGCCACGGGTCTTCCTGCGTGGCCTTGAGCGAGAGCGACACGCGCTCGCGGTCCAGGTCCACCTCGAGGATCTCGACGGTGACTTCCTGACCGACCTCGACGACCTCGCTGGCGTGCTCGATGTGCTTCCAGCTGAGCTCGGAGACGTGGACGAGACCGTCGACGCCACCCAGGTCGACGAACGCACCGAAGTTGACGATCGACGACACGATGCCCTTGCGGACCTGGCCCTTGTGGAGGTTGTTGAGGAAGGTGGTGCGCGACTCGGACTGCGTCTGCTCGAGCAGGGCGCGGCGCGAGAGGACCACGTTGTTGCGGTTCTTGTCGAGCTCCAGGATCTTCGCCTCGAGCTCCTGGCCGAGGTACGGCGTGAGGTCGCGGACGCGGCGCAGCTCGATGAGCGAAGCCGGGAGGAAGCCACGGAGGCCGATGTCGACGATCAGACCGCCCTTGACGACCTCGATGACCGTGCCGGTCACGACGCCGTCGGACTCCTTGATCTTCTCGACGTCGCCCCACGCACGCTCGTACTGCGCGCGCTTCTTCGACAGGATGAGGCGGCCTTCCTTGTCCTCCTTCTGGAGAACCAGGGCCTCGACCTCGTCGCCGACCTCGACGACCTCGTTGGGGTCGACGTCGTGCTTGATCGAGAGCTCGCGCGAGGGGATGACACCCTCGGTCTTGTAACCGACGTCGAGGAGGACCTCGTCGCGGTCGATCTTCACGACGGTGCCGGAGATGAGATCACCGTCGTTGAAGAACTTCAGGGTCTTCTCGACCTCGGCCAGGAAGTCATCAGCCGAACCGATGTCGTTGATGGCGACCTGCTTAGGAGCCTTGGTCGTAGTGGTTGTCATGTAGAGATTGCTCCGAACGGACATGAGTCGGGCCGTGGCGGCAAGGGGTTCGAGCCCCGGGGATCGCCGCCGTGGCGATTGATTGGGTGGCGCGGATTGCGCCGCACAAGTCTAACCGGAGTGAGCGAGGGCCCACAACCGGGTGCGTCGGGCGTGTCGCGCTCAGTCGAGGAGGGCGCTCCGCAGCGTGTCGAGCCCGATGCTGCCGAGCGCGAGCGCACGGTGGTGGAACGCCTTGAGGTCGAACGACGAGCCCTCGCGTGCGGCGACCTCGTCGCGGATCGACTCCCAGACGCGCTGGCCGACCTTGTACGACGGCGCCTGTCCCGGCCACCCGAAGTAGCGGGCCACCTCGAACTGCACGAACGCGTCGGACATGTTGACGTTCTGCCGCATGAAGTCGAGCGCGTACTCCCACGTCCACGCGCCGCCGTCGGGGTTGGTCTTCTGCAGGTGCACGCCGATGTCGAGCACCACGCGGGCGGCACGCATCCGCTGCCCGTCGAGCATGCCGAGGCGGTCGCCGTCGTCGTCCAGGAACCCGAGCTGCTCCATGAGGCGCTCGGCGTAGAGCGCCCAGCCCTCGACGTGTCCGGAGGACCCGGACAGCTGGCGCCGCCAGGTGTTCAGCTCGCCGCGGTTGTAGACGCCCTGGCTGATCTGCAGGTGGTGTCCCGGGACGCCCTCGTGGTAGACCGTCGTCTTCTCGCGCCAGGTGCCGAACTCGGTGACGCCCTGCGGCACGGACCACCACATCCGGCCGGCACGCGAGAAGTCGTCGGACGGACCCGTGTAGTAGATGCCACCCTCCTGCGTGGGGGCGATCCGGCACTCGAGGCGCTTGATCGGGTCGGCGATGTCGAAGTACTTGCCGTCCATCTCGCGGATCGACTCGTCGCTCGTCTCCTGCATCCACCGCTGGAGGGCGTCGGTGCCGTGCAGCACCCGCGCCGGGTCGGTGTCGAGCACCTCGATGGCGCGGGCGACGCTCGCACCGGACTCGATCCGGTCGGCGATGCGCTCCTGCTCGTCGCGCATCCGGGCGAGCTCCTCGATGCCCCACGCGTACGTCTCGTCGAGGTCGACGACGGCGCCGAGGAACCGGCGGGAGTGCAGCTCGTACGCCTCGCGGCCGACGGCGTCGACCGGGGTGGCGAGCGGGAGCAGCTCGTGCTCCAGGAACTGGCCGAACGACCGGTACGCCGCGGCCGCGACCTCGGCCCCGCGGGCGAGCTCGGCGCGGAGCGCGTCCGGCACCTGCCCGCCGTCGTCGAACGCGGCAGCGTCGACGAGCTGCCGGAACACGCCGTCCTCAGCGCCGTTGCGCGCGGCCTGCTCGGCGATGAGGGCGACCTGGCGCTTCGCCGGGGTGACGTCCTCGCGGGTGCCCTCGAGCAGGGTCTCGCGGATCCCCTCGAGCGCGTCCGGCAGGGCGTTGAGGCGGCTGGCGATGTCGTGCCAGTCAGACTCGTTCCCCGTCGGCATGAGGTCGAGGACCTCGCGGACGGCCTGCGCGGGGCTCGCGATCACGTTGAGGTCACGCAGGTGGAGCTTCCGGTCGTACGACTCCTGCACGAGGTCGAGCTCGGCACCGAGGTCGGTCTTCGTGACACGGTCGACGGCGTCCAGCGGCTCGGCGGCGTCGAGCGCGCGCTTCGCGGCACGGGCGGCGTCTGCCGTCGCGGCGGCACCGGCCGGCGAGGTGTCGCCGTACTCCCCCGTTCGTCCCGGCACGCCGATGTACGTGGCGACGGTGGGGTCGAGGTCGACGAGGGTGGTCACCCAGTCCTCGGCGACCCGGTCGACGGCGGAGGGCTGGCGGACAGGACGGTCTTCGGTCATGCTCTCGACCCTACCGAGCCACCGTGCGCTCAGTGCGCCGCGACTTCCCAGTTCGGGCCGACGCCGACGGACACGTCCAGCGGGACGCTCAGCTCGGCTGCGGCGCCCATCCTGGTGCGGAGGATGTCCTCGACCCGGTCCTGCTCGCCGGGCGCGACCTCGAGGATGAGCTCGTCGTGGACCTGCAGCAGCAGGTGCGACGCGAGGTCGCCCTCGCGCAGGTCCTCGGCGACGCCGAGCATCGCGATCTTCATGATGTCCGCGGCGGAGCCCTGGATGGGCGCGTTGAGCGCGGCACGCTCGGCGTTCTCGCGCAGGACCCGGTTCGGGCTCTTGAGGTCCGGGAACGGGCGACGACGACCGAAGATCGTCTCGGTGTAGCCGTCCTCGCGCGCCTGCTCGACGACGCCGCGGAGGTAGTCGCGGACCGCGCCGAACCGCGCGAAGTACTCGTTCATCAGGGTGCGCGCCTCGGACTGCTCGATCCGGAGCTGCTTCGACAGGCCGAACGGGCTGAGGCCGTACGCCAGGCCGTACGACATCGCCTTGACCTTGGTGCGCATCTCCGGCGTGACCTCGGCCGGCTCGACCGAGAACACCCGGGCGCCGACGAAACGGTGCAGGTCCTCGCCCTCGTTGAAGGCCTGGATGAGCCCCGGGTCGCCGGACAGGTGCGCCATGATCCGCATCTCGATCTGCGAGTAGTCGGCGGTCACGAGGGTGGTGTACGGCTCGGCCACGGCGAACGCCGACCGGATCCGACGCCCGACGGCGGTCTTCACCGGGATGTTCTGCAGGTTCGGGTCGGTCGACGAGACGCGGCCGGTGCTCGTGCCGGTCTGCTCGTACCGCGTGTGGATGCGTCCGTCGACGACCGCGGCGTCGAGGGTGTCGACGATCTGGCGGAGCTTCGTGGCGTCGCGGTGCTGCAGGAGCAGGCCGAGGAACGGGTGCGGGTGCTGGTCCTGCAGGTCGGCGAGGCTCGCGGCGTCGGTCGAGAACCCGGTCTTCGTCTTGCGGGTCTTCGGCATCGCGAGTTCGGTGAAGAGGACTTCCTGCAGCTGCTTCGGGGAGCCGAGGTTCACCTCGTGCCCGATCTCGGCGAAGGCCTGCTGTGCCAGCTCGGCGGCGCGCTCTCCCAGGTCGTGCGAGAGCCCGGTGAGCACGGGCCGGTCGATGCCGACGCCGATCGTCTCCATGCCCGCGAGGACCGGCACGAGCGGCAGCTCGATGTCGTCGAGGACGGTGAGCGACGACTCGTCCATCCGCGCCCGCAGGGCCGTCGTGACGCGGAGCACGAACCAGGCGTGCACGCCGACGTTCACCGGGTCGGTCTCGGGGACGAGCTGGTTCGGGTCGCCGGTGGGCAGCTCTTCGCTGAGCTCCTGGTAGACGAGGTCGGCGAGCGGCTGGCCCTGCTTGCCGGGCTGCGCGAGCCAGCCCATGATCCGCGCGTCGCCGGCGACGCCGTTCACCTGCAGGCCGACCGTCGCCAGCGCCTTGATCGCGGCCTTGGCGTCGTGGAAGTGCTTCGGGGCATCGGAGGCGAACCACGCCGCCAGCTGCTCGTAGTCCTTCGCGCCGCTTCCGCCCGGCACCATCACGGCGTCGTCGTGGGTGGCGATGCCGATGGCGCTGAGCCGCCCGTCGATGACCTCGACCGCGACGCCGTAGCCGTTCGCCGCGTCGGACGCGTTGCGACGCTCGAGCCAGTAGCCGAGCTCTTCGTCGATGAGGGTCTTGACGGGCGGCGGGGTCGGCGCACCGTTGTCGACCGTGCCCTCGACCGCGGACGCCTCGGACGGCTCGCCGGTGCCGGCGACCTTGAAGACGCGGTCGAGCAGCGTGCGGAACTGCAGCTTCGCGAAGAGCTCGCGCACGGCGTCTTCGTCGAGGGGACGGAGCGCCACGTCGGCGGGGCCGACCGGCAGCTCGACGTCGTTGACGAGTCGGTTCAGCTTGCGGTTCCGGATCGCCCGGTCCTTCTGCTCGCGCAGGTTGTTGCCGACGACGCCCTTGATCTCGTCGGCGTGCTCGAGCACGGCGTCGAGCGAGCCGTACGCCGTGACCCACTTCACCGCGGTCTTCTCGCCGACCTTGTCGATGCCGATGAGGTTGTCGCTGGTCTCGCCGACGAGTGCCGCGATGTCGGGGTACTGGTGCGGTTCGATGCCGTACCGCTCGTAGACCTTGTCGCGGTCGTAGCGGGTGAGCTCGGAGACGCCGCGGACCGACGGGTAGAGCAGCGTGACGTCGTCGTTCACGAGCTGGATGGCGTCGCGGTCGCCCGAGACGACGTACACCTGGTAACCCTGCTCGGAGCCCTGCCGCGCGAAGGTGGCGAGGATGTCGTCGGCCTCGTAGTCCTCTTTCGTGACGGTGGTGATGCCCATCGCCTCGAGCGCCTGCTGGAGGAGCGGGATCTGGCCCTTGAACTCGGCCGGGGTCTCGGAGCGGGTGCCCTTGTAGTCCTCGTACTCACGGGTGCGGAACGAGAACCGGGAGATGTCGAACGCGACCGCCAGGTGGGTCGGCTTCTCGCGCTGGAGGAGCATGAGCAGCATCGAGATGAAGCCGTGGATGGCGTTCGTGTGCTGCCCGTCACGGTTCACGAAACTGTCGACCGGCAGCGCGTAGAAGGCCCGGAAGGCGAGCGAGTGGCCGTCGATGACCATGAGGGTAGGCTTTGCGGAGTCCGACACCCGGACAGCCTACCGAGCGCCCCCGACAGGGCCGCGCACCCAGCGAAGGGCCCACGCAGTGACCGACGAGCAGACCCTGACCGGCTCCCCCGAGGGCGTCGCGAAGCTCGCCGAACGCGGCATGGGCGAACTCGCCGAGAAGATGGGCATGGTCATCACCGAGCTGTCCGCCGAGCGGGCGGTCGGCACCATCCCCGTCGAGGGCAACCGCCAGCCGGTCGGCCTCCTGCACGGCGGCGCGTTCGTCGTCCTCGCCGAGAGCCTGGGGTCGATGGCGGCCACGGTCCACGCCGGTCCCGGCCGGTACGCGGTCGGCATCGAACTGAACGCCTCCCACTCACGGAGCGCCACGAGCGGCCTGGTGACCGGTACCTGCACGGCACTCCACCTCGGCAACACGCTCACCACGCACGAGATCGTCCTCACCGACGACCAGGGGCGGCGCTGCTCCACCGTGCGCATCACCAACATGATCCGCGAAGCCCGCTGACGCGAGCGCTCCACCGAGCCACTGCGCACCGGGCCGTCACGAAGGAGTGACCATGCCCATCAGCGACTGGAAGATCGAGCTCATCATGGTGCCGGTCAGCGACGTCGACCGAGCCCGCGACTTCTACGAGCGCATCGGCTTCTCGATCGACCACGACCAGCGCGTCTCCGACGAGCTCCGGTTCGTCCAGGCGACCCCGCCCGGGTCCGCCTGCTCGATCGCGTTCGGCGAGGGGATCATGTCCCCGGACGTCGTACCGGGTTCCCTGAAGTCCGTCCAGGTCGTCGTGCCGGACGCCGACGAGGCACTCGCGCACCTGCAGGGCCTCGGCGTCGACGCGGTCGGTGTGGACGAGCTGGCGTGGGGCCGGTTCGTCTTCTTCACGGATCCGGACCAGAACGCCTGGACACTGCAAGAGCTCCCGAAGCGCGGCTGAAGCGCCGGCTCAGTCCTCCGGCGGTCGCTGGAGGAGCAGGCGCACATCGCCGAACCCGAGCCGCCGGTAGAGCGTCTCGCCCTCGCTGCTCGAGTGCACCGACGTCCGCTCGACGCCGAGCTCGTCGGCGACGTCGAGCAGTGCGGTGACGAGCCGCTTCGCGACCCCACGGCCGCGCAGTTCGGGGTGCACGTAGACGGTCTGCACGTCGGCCGTCAGCCGCCCCCGCGGCCGGTCCGGCGTCGGCGGCCGCGGGACCAGCCCGAGCCACGCCACCCCGAGCACCCGCCCGTCGCGTTCGGCGACGACGCACCGGTGGGTCTCGGGGTGCGCCGCGGCGAAGGCCGTCATCGCGTCGCGGTAGGCGTCCTGCGTCGCCCCCGGCGTCGCGCCGCCCTCGTCGACGCTCCACCGCCACCGCAGGTCGGCCACCGCGGGCATGTCGTCCGGCCTGGAGGCACGGATCACCACATCGTCCATGCCGTCAGCCTGCCAGACGGCCGGCCTGGTCAGCCCGGTCGAGCGCTTCGTGCGACGTCCCACCAGTCGATCGACGCGTGAGTCGTCGGCTGATGCGCCCGCATGAGATGCGTGCGCATGCTTCGACATCGCACCTGTCGATCGACGCGTGCAGTGTCGGTCGATGCACGCGCTGGACTGTCGGTCTGGCAGCGACGAACGCCGCCTCCCCGAGGGAAGACGGCGTTCGGCGGAGCGTCGGTGAGCGACTACTTCTTGGCGCTGAGCTGCTCGATGATCGCCTTGGCGACGTCGTGCATGGTGAGGCGGCGGTCCATCGAGGCCTTCTGGATCCAGCGGAACGCCTCGGGCTCGGTGAGGCCCATCTTCTCGTTGAGCAGGCCCTTGGCCCGGTCGACGAGCTTGCGGGTCTCGAAGCGCTCGACGAGGTCGGCGACCTCGGCCTCGAGCGTGATGATCTGCTGGTGCCGCGAGAGGGCGATCTCGATCGCGGGGAGCAGGTCGTTCGGCGTGAACGGCTTGACGACGTAGGCGAGGGCGCCGGCCTCGGTCGCGCGCTCGACGAGGTCCTTCTGGCTGAAGGCCGTGAGGAGGACCACCGGAGCGATGTGGTTCTTCGACAGCTTCTCGGCTGCGGAGATGCCGTCGAGCTGGGGCATCTTGACGTCCATCACGACGAGGTCGGGACGGAGGTCGGTCGCGAGCTGCACGGCGGTCTCGCCGTCACCCGCTTCGCCGACCACGTCGAACCCGTTGTCGCGGAGGATCTCCACGATGTCGAGGCGGATGAGCGACTCGTCCTCGGCGACGACGACGCGACGGGGTGCTGTTGCAGTTGCTTCTGTGTCACTCACAGGATGCAGCCTACTAGACGACAGCCGTTTGTCCTGAACGGGACTGGCTTGCGATGTTCCGTGAGCATCTGTTGTACGAGTGGCGGGACGGCGGGTGCCGGTACTGCCCCGAACGCCGTGAGCATCTGTTGTACGAGTGGCGGGACTTGAACCCGCACGCCGTGAGGCAGAGCATTTTGAGTGCCCCGTGTCTGCCGATTCCACCACACTCGCGAGGAGGCCAACAGTACCAGCCCGACCCGCGCCTCCAGGCCGTCACCGACCCGCTCAGCGACCTTCGAGCACCTCGATCGCCGCCACGAGACCGGCCCGTCGCGGCGACCGCCGCGGCAACGCCGCCAGCAGCGCGCGCAGCACGCGCGCATCCGTGGAGCCGTCCGCCGTCCGGGACCACGCCAGGAGCGCGTCGACGCCGCCGTCGGCGACGACGGCCTCGCGGAACCGGCCGCGCACCCGGTCGCGGAGTGCGTCCACTCCCGGTGCCGCCGACCCCGGCAGCACCGGACCGGCGTACCGGTCGACGGCCTGGAGGCGCGCCCCGCGGTCGAGCGCGGACAGCACGCCGTCGACGTCGGTGCGGAGACCGGACACCCGGTACGGGCGCGAGGTCAGGGTCACGCCCGGCGCGGCCGCGGCGAGGACCCGACGCAGGCGGACGACCTCCGCGCGGAGCGTGACCAGCGCACCGGGGTCGCCCCAGACCGCGAGGGCGAGGTCCTCGGCGGCGAGGCCGTCCGGGTGCGCCGCGAGGACCGCGAGGACCTCCGAGTGGCGGGCCGAGAGCTGGACGGTCCGGTACTCGGTGCGGAGGGTGGCGACGTCGGTGCCGAGCAGTCGCAGCTCGGCGACCGCGTTGTCCAGCCGCTGGCCCGCGTGCGGGTGCGCCCCGGGCGGACGGAGCGCGGCGAGGGCGATCTCCGCCTCGGCCGCGGCGACCGTGGCGGTGAGGAGCGGCAGGGTGTGCCGGTCCACCGCGCGGTCGTCGCCGGTGACGTCGAGCACTCCGACCACCGTGCCGGCTCGGTCGTGCACGGGGACGGCGCTGCAGGACCAGCGCTTCACCGCGTTCGCGTAGTGCTCCTCCGACCGGATCTGCACCGGGCGGTCGATCCGGAGCGCGGTGCCCGGGGCGCTCGTGCCGACGTGCTCCTCGGCCCAGTCGGCCCCCGGCACGAAGCCCATGTCCTCGGCGGCACGACGCGCTCCGCGGGCGCCGTCGACCCAGACGAGCCGGCCACCGGCGTCACCGACGGCCACGACGCAGTCCGCCGACCGGGTCTCGTCGAGGAGGAGCCGGCTGACGACGGGCAGCAGCACCGCGAGCGGACCATCGCGCCGTGCGGCGTCGAGCTGGTCGTGGTCGAGTGCGAGCGTCGGGACACCGTCCGGGTCGACGCGGGCCGACCGTTCCCAGGACGCGGCGACGAGCGGACGGAGCGACCCGGGAGCGCGCATGCGTCCTCCGTCCGCGTCGCCCGCCGCACCGTCGCGTCGGGGTGGTCGGCCGCGTCGTCGCGGTCGTCGCGGTCAGCCTACGTCCGGCGCACGGCCGGGACCAGACCGAGATCGGCGAGCTCGGCGTCGTCGAACATCCGCGAGCGGGTGAGGAACCGCTTGCCCTCCGGGACCTCGAGCGAGAAGCCGCCGCCGCGACCGTCGACGACGTCGATCGTCAGCGCCGTGTACTTCCAGTACTCGAACTGCGACTTCGACATGTAGACCTCGACGGGGGCGATCCCGTCGACCTCGAGCGCCCCGAGGAGCACGTCGCCGGGGCCGGTCAGGAACATCCCGACGGGGTAGCACATCGGACTCGAGCCGTCGCAGCAGCCGCCCGATTGGTGGAACATCAACGGCCCGTGCCGTGCGGCGAGGGAGCGCAGGAGCTCCCCCGCCGCCGGCGTGACGGTGACCCGGTCGGTCGTCATCAGAAGAAACCCATCGGGCCCTCGGCGTAGGACACGAGGAGGTTCTTCGTCTGCTGGTAGTGGTCGAGCATCATCTTGTGGTTCTCGCGCCCGACGCCGGACTGCTTGTACCCGCCGAACGCCGCACCCGCCGGGTACTGGTGGTAGGTGTTCTCCCACACGCGACCGGCCTGGATGTCCCGACCGGCGCGGTAGAGCGTGGTGGCCTCCCGGCTCCACACCCCGGCACCGAGGCCGTAGAGCGTGTCGTTCGCGATCGATATCGCGTCGTCGTAGCCGCTGAAGGACGTCAGCGCGAGGACGGGCCCGAAGATCTCCTCCTGGAAGATCCGCATCGAGTTGTCGCCCTCGAACACCGTCGGGGTGACGTAGTACCCGCCGGACAGGTCGCCGCCGAGGTCGGCCCGCTCACCGCCGGTGAGGAGCTTCGCGCCCTCCTGCTTCCCGATGTCGATGTAGCTCAGGATCTTCTCGAGCTGGTCGTTCGACGCCTGCGCCCCGATCATCGTCGACAGGTCGAGCGGGTGCCCCTGCTTCACCGCGCGCACGCGGTCGAGGCCGTCCGCGACGAACCCGTCGTAGATCTCCTTCGCGACGAGCGCCCGCGACGGGCACGTGCACACCTCGCCCTGGTTGAGGTTGAAGAACGCGAACCCCTCGAGCGCCTTGTCGTAGAAGGCGTCCTTCTCCTGCGCCACGTCGGCGAAGAACAGGTTCGGGCTCTTGCCGCCGAGTTCGAGCGTCACCGGGATGAGGTTCTGCGACGCGTACTGCATGATGAGCCGGCCCGTGGTGGTCTCGCCGGTGAACGCGACCTTCCGGACCTCGGGGTGCTGCGCGAGGGGCGCTCCGACCTCGAACCCGAACCCGTTCACGACGTTGAGCACGCCGGCCGGGATGAGGTCCTGGATGAGCTCGATGAGGACGTGGATCGACGCGGGCGTCTGCTCGGCCGGCTTCAGGACGACGCAGTTGCCGGCGGCCAGGGCCGGTGCGAGCTTCCACACCGCCATCAGGATCGGGAAGTTCCACGGGATGATCTGCGCGACGACGCCGAGCGGCTCGTGGAAGTGGTACGCCACGGTGTCGTGGTCGATCTCCCCCGTCGAGCCCTCCTGCGCGCGGATCGCGCCGGCGAAGTAGCGGAAGTGGTCGATCGCGAGCGGGATGTCCGCGCCGATCGTCTCGCGGATCGGCTTGCCGTTCTCCCACGTCTCGGCGACGGCGAGCATCTCGAGGTTCGCCTCCATCCGGTCGGCGATCTTGTTGAGGATGCCGGCTCGTTCGGCGACGCTCGTCCGGCCCCAGGCCGGGAACGCCTTCCACGCCGCCGCGACCGCACGGTCGACGTCGGTGGAGTCACCACGGGCGACCTCGGTGAAGGTCTTGCCGGTGACGGGCGTCGGGTTCTCGAAGTACTGGCCACCGGTCGGCGGGACGTACTCGCCGCCGATGAAGTGGTCGTACCGCGATCGGAACGAGACGAGCGAGCCCTCCTCGCCGGGTGCGGCGTAGCTGGTGGGCGACGGTGCGATGGTCATGGTGGACACCTTTCGACGACTCTGTCGGGGCGCTGGATCCGCGCCTGCCCGCACGCTACGTCGGCGGACGTTGCATCCGGTTGCGCGGTACCGTCGAGACGAGCAGTTCCGACAGGGAGGGGTGCTCGTGGATTCTCGTGCCGTCCGGACCTTCCGGGTGTTCGTCGTCGTCACCGCCGTCGTGGCCATCGCCCTCGGAGTCGTCGCCATCTGCTGGCCGCGCCCGTCGCTCGTCGTCGTCGCGCTGCTCTTCGGCGTCTACCTCGTCGTCGCCGGTGCCCTGCGCGTGTTCGCCGCCGTCCGCGGGCACGGCACGCCGCCGGCCTGGCGATGGACCTCCGGCGTGGTCGGAGCCCTCGTCGGGGTGGCCGGACTCGTGACCCTGCTGGACCCGGCCGTGCCGCTCGTGTTCTACGCCGTCCTCGCCGGCATCGGCTTCATCGTCGAGGGCATCGCGTCGCTCGTCGGCGGGTTCGTCGGACACCCGGGTTCGTCGCGCATCCCGACGGTCGTGAGCGGCGTGCTGTCGATCCTCGGCGGGGTGGTCGTCCTCGTCGCGCCGGGTCTCGCGCTGACGGTCTTCATGGTGTTCTCGGGCATCGCGCTCATCGTCGTCGGAGCCGCGGCGCTCCTGCTCCTGCCGCCCCGGGCAGCGGTCCGCCGCTAGGCGTTCCCCGTCCCGAACAGCAGCCCGAGCCCGTAGGTGACCGCGGCCGCACCGAACCCGATCGCGAGCTGCCGGAGCGCACGGCGGAGCGGCGAGGCGCCGCTGAGCACCCCGACCACGGCGCCGGTGCCGAGGAGCGCGATCCCGACGAGGACCGCCGCGACCGTGATCGCGGGCCAGCCCTCGAGCCCCAACAGGTACGGCAGCACCGGGATGATCGCCCCGGAGGCGAAGAAGCAGAAGCTCGAGATCGCCGCGCTCATGCCGTTGCCGATCGCCTCGTGCTCGTCGACCGGTGCCGTGCTCGTCGTCACGGTGCCGCCGAGGACCTCGGCCGCGTGCGCCTGCGCCTCCCACTCGCTCATGCCCCGCGCCCGGTAGACCAGTGCGAGCTCGTTGGCGTCGACGTCGAGGTCGGCCACGGCGCTGCCGGCTTCCGGGTGCGGCGCCGAGGCGGTCAGGAGCTCGCGCTGCGACCGCACCGACACGTACTCCCCCGCCCCCATCGACAGCGCACCGGCCAGGAGCCCGGCGATGCCGCTCAGCAGGACGAAGTGCCGGTCCGCGCCCGATGCGCTGATGCCGATGATGAGCGCGAGGTTCGACACGAGCCCGTCGTTCGCGCCGAACACCGCCGCGCGGAACGTGCCGGACAGCCGCATCCGGCCGCGGTTCGCGAGGCCGCGGACCACCTCGCCGTGGATCCGCTCGTCGGCCGCCATCCGCGCGGTCGCGTCCTCGTCGTCGGCGTACGGCGAGCGGTCCTCGGCACGCTGCATGAGCGCGAGCACGAACACCGACCCGAACCGCTTCGCCAGGACGGCGAGCACACGGGTGCGGAGGCTGCCCCGCTGCGGACGCCCGGCATCGTCGCCCAGCAGTTCGAGCCAGTGCTGTTCGTGCCGCCCCTCGGCGTCGGCCAGGGCGGAGAGGATCTCGCGCTCCTCGCCGTCGCGTCGGGCGGCGAGGTTCCGGTAGACGGCGGCCTCGGCGCGTTCGTCGGCGAGGTACCGCCGCCATCGGCGCACGTCGGCGCGTCGGGTCGGGGATCCGGTCTGGAGGCTCACAGCACCCATCCTGCCGTCTCCGGACGACAGCGGGTCACCGCCGGAGCCGCCTGTGGACCACCGACGTCGGGTCGCGACCTGTGGAGGGAGAACGCGACAGGGCGCGGACCGGAGGCGACGTGCGCGTGGCGCGCCGTGCCTCCAGTCCGCGCCCTGTCGGACGTCGGACGCTGCGGTCAGTCGCGCACGTAGGCCGGCGCGGCCTCGGCGTGGGCGTCACCGACGCGGTGCACGCGGAGGTCGTTCGTCGATCCCTCGATGCCGGGAGGGGACCCGGCCGTCACGATCACGCGGTCGCCGGGAGCGGCGAGGCCGTTGCCCAGCAGGACGTCGTCGACCTGCGAGAACAGCTCGTCGGTGTGGGTCTTCCGCTCCACGAGGAACGAGCGGACACCCCACGTGAGCGCCATCCGGCGACGGGTCGCCTCGTTCGGGGTGAACGCGATGATCGGCAGGCCGTGACGGAGCCGGGACATGCGGCGGGCGGAGTCGCCGGACTCGGTGAACACGCAGAGGTACGAGGCCTCGGTGAACTCCGCGATCTCGACGGCGGCGAGCGTGATGGCTCCGCCGAGGGTGCGCGGCTTGGTGCCGAGCGGGGCGATGCGCTCGAGGCCGTGGTCCTCGGTGGACTCGACGATGCGGGCCATCGTGCGGACGGTCTGCACCGGGTACTCACCGACGCTCGTCTCACCCGAGAGCATGACGGCGTCGGCGCCGTCGAGGACGGCGTTCGCGACGTCGGAGGTCTCGGCACGGGTCGGGATCGGCGACGAGATCATCGACTCGAGCATCTGCGTCGCGACGATGACCGGCTTGGCCATCCGGCGAGCGAGCTCGACCGCACGCTTCTGCACGATCGGGACGGCTTCGAGCGGGAGCTCCACGCCGAGGTCACCACGGGCGACCATGATGCTGTCGAAGGCGTCGATGATCTCCTCGAGCGCGTCGACCGCCTGCGGCTTCTCGACCTTCGCGATGACCGGGAGGCGCTTGCCTTCCTCGTCCATGATCTCGTGGGCCCGCACGACGTCCGAGGCGTTCCGGACGAACGACAGCGCGATGAGGTCCGCGCCGATGCGGATCCCCCAGCGGAGGTCCGCCTCGTCCTTCTCGCTCAGCGCGGGGACGTTCACGGCGACGCCGGGCAGGTTGATGCCCTTGTTGTTCGAGACGGTGCCGCCGACGACGACCTCGGTGCGGACGCGGACGCCGTCGGTGTCGAGCACGCGGAGCCGGACACGGCCGTCGTCGATGAGCAGCGGGTCGCCCGGCTTGACGTCCTGCGGGAGGCCCTTGAACGTCGTGCCGCAGATCTCCTTCGAGCCGGGGACGTCCTCGGTGGTGATCGTGAAGACGTCACCGACCGCGAGCTCGTGCGGGCCGTCGGCGAACTTCGCGAGGCGGATCTTCGGACCCTGCAGGTCGACGAGGATCGCGACGGGCTTGCCGAGCTCCTCGGCGGCGCGACGGACGTTGCGGTAGTTGGCCTCGTGGACGCTGTAGTCGCCGTGGCTGAGGTTGAGGCGGGCGACGTCGACGCCTGCCTCGATGATCTCCTTGACGGTCTCGTACTCCGACGTTGCCGGTCCGAGCGTCGAAACGATCTTTGCGCGTCTCAATGGATTCCTTCGTGGTGGTGGATGGTGCTGGGGTTTCCGCGCTGTGGGGCCGCGCGGAACGGAACGAGGCCACCAGCACCCTATCGAGTGCTGGTGGCCTCGCACTCACGGGACGGTGAGCATCTGGTGGTGACGATCGGTCATCAGATCGAGATGGCGTGGTCGGTCGCCTTGACCGGCGCGGGCAGGATCGTCGAGCCCTCGAGGTACTCGTCGACCTTCGCGGCAGCGGCACGGCCCTCGGCGATCGCCCAGACGATGAGCGACTGCCCACGGCCGGCATCACCGGCGACGAACACGCCCGGCTCGTTGGTCGTGTAGTCGGCCTGACGGGACACGGCACCCGAGACGGTGGACGGCAGGCCGAGCTGCGGCTCGAGCGTGTCGGTCTCCGGCCCGGTGAAGCCCATCGCGATGAGGATGAGGTCCGCGGGGATCTCGCGCTCGGTGCCGGCCTTCGGGACACGACGGCCGTCGAGGTACTCGGTCTCCGCGACGCGGAGTGCCCGGACCTCGCCGGCGGCGTTCCCGAGGAACTCGACGGTCGACGCCAGGTAGTGCCGCTCGCCGCCCTCCTCGTGGGCGCTCGTGACCTCGAACACGGTCGGGAACATCGGCCACGGCTGCTCGGACGGACGCTCCAGCGGCGGCTGCTTGCCGATCGCCAGGTTCGTCACGCTGAGCGCGCCCTGCCGGTGCGCGGTGCCGATGCAGTCCGCACCGGTGTCGCCGCCGCCGATGACGATGACGTGCTTGCCCTCGGCCGTGACCTGGTTGTCGACCTTCGTGCCGGCGTTCGCCTTGTTCTGCTGGACGAGGTAGTCCATCGCGAAGTGCACGCCCTCGAGGTCGCGCCCCGGGATCGGCAGGTCGCGGGGCACCGTGGCACCGGTCGCGACGACGACCGCGTCGTACCGCGACTTCAGGTCGTCCCAGGTGATGTCGCGACCGATCTCGACGCCCGCACGGAAGCGGGTGCCCTCGGCCTGCATCTGCGCGAGACGCGCGTCGATCTGGCGCTTCTCCATCTTGAAGTCCGGGATGCCGTAGCGGAGCAGACCGCCGATGCGGTCGTCGCGCTCGTAGACCGCGACGGTGTGGCCGGCACGGGTGAGCTGCTGGGCGGCGGCGAGGCCGGCCGGGCCGGAACCGACCACGGCGACGGTCTTGCCGGTCAGACGCTCGGGCGGGTGCGGGGTGACCCACCCGTTCTGGAACGCCTCGTCGATGATCGAGACCTCGACCTGCTTGATCGTCACCGGGGGCTGGTTGATGCCGAGCACGCACGACGACTCGCACGGTGCCGGGCAGAGCCGCCCCGTGAACTCCGGGAAGTTGTTCGTCGCGTGCAGTCGCTCGATCGCCTGGCGGCCCTCGCCGCGCCACATCAGGTCGTTCCACTCCGGGATGAGGTTCCCGAGCGGGCAGCCCTGGTGGCAGAACGGGACGCCGCAGTCCATGCAGCGGCCGGCCTGCCGCTTGAGCGCGCCGGACTCCTGCTGCTCGTAGACCTCTTTCCAGTCCATGAGCCGCACGGGAACGGGTCGGCGGGGCGGGAGCTCGCGCTCCTGCACCTTCAAGAAGCCCTTGGGGTCAGCCACCAGTTACCTCCGCGATGTTGATGCGTACTGCCGGTTCCCGGCCCGAGGGGATGTCGATGCGCACTGCCGGTTCCAGGCTCGAGGGGTCAGCCACCGGTCACCTCCAGGATGCGGTTCCAGACGACGTCGCCGTCCGGGTCGAGGCCCTCGTCGACGGCCCGCTGTCGTGTCTCGAGCACCGCCGCGTAGTCACGCGGCAGCACCTTGACGAAGTCGCTCAGGTCACCGGACTCGAGCAGTTCGGTCGCGAGCGCCGACCCGGTCTCCGCCGCGTGACGGGCGAGCAGGTCGGTGACGATCTCGACGTCGGCGCTGTCGAGCGCCTCGAGCCGCAGTTCGCCGGACGCCAGCGAGTCGGTGTTCACGTGTTCCTCACGCAGCCCGCGGACGTACGCCGTGCCACCGGACATGCCGGCGCCGAGGTTGCGGCCCGTCTCGCCGAGGATGAGCGCGAGACCACCGGTCATGTACTCGAGCGCGTGGTCGCCGACACCCTCGACGACCGCGGTGGCGCCGGAGTTGCGCACCAGGAACCGCTCGCCCACGATCCCGCGGATGAACATGCTCCCCTGGGTCGCGCCGTAGCCGATCACGTTGCCGGCGATGACGTTCTCCGCCGGGTCGAACCCGGACCCGGCGTCCGGACGCACGATGATCTCGCCGCCGGAGAGGCCCTTGCCGACGTAGTCGTTGCTGTCACCGATGAGGCGCAGCGTGATGCCCGCCGGCAGGAACGCGCCGAGCGACTGCCCGGCCGAACCGCGGAGGGTCACGTCGATCGAGCCCGACGGCAGCCCGTGTTCGCCGTGGCGGAGGGTCACCTCGTGCCCGAGCATCGTGCCGACCGCGCGCTCCGTGTTCCGGATCGGCAGGTCGAGCGCGATCGTCCCGCCGTGCTCGAGCACGTCCGCGGTCTGCTGAATGAGCTGCACGTCGAAGTGCTGCTCGAGCTCGTGGTCCTGGTCGCGGTGGTGCCGACGCGGCTCGTCGGCCTCGAAGCGCGGACCGTTCAGCACCGGCTCGAGGTCGAGCCCCGACGCCTTCCAGTGCTGGACGGCACGGTCGACGTCGAGGGTGTCCGCCTGACCGATCGCCTCTTCCAGGGTGCGGAAGCCGAGCTCGGCGAGGAGCTCGCGGACCTCCTGCGCGATGAACTCGAAGAAGTTCACGACGAACTCGGGCTTGCCCGTGAAGCGCTTGCGGAGCTCCGGGTTCTGCGTCGCGACGCCCACCGGGCAGGTGTCCAGGTGGCAGACGCGCATGAGGATGCAGCCCTCGACCACCAACGGTGCGGTCGCGAACCCGTACTCCTCGGCGCCGAGCAACGCGGCCACGACGACGTCACGGCCGGTCTTCATCTGCCCGTCGACCTGGACGACCACGCGGTCGCGCATGCCGTTGAGCATGAGGGTCTGCTGCGTCTCGGCGAGGCCGATCTCCCACGGGGTGCCCGCGTGCTTGAGCGAGTTCAGCGGCGACGCACCCGTCCCGCCGTCGTGCCCGGAGACGAGCACCACGTCGGCGAGGGCCTTCGTCACACCGGCGGCCACGGCCCCGATGCCCGACTGGCTCACGAGCTTCACGTGCACGCGAGCAGACGGGTTCGCCCGCTTCACGTCGAAGATGAGCTGCTTGAGGTCCTCGATCGAGTAGATGTCGTGGTGCGGGGGCGGCGAGATGAGGCCGACACCAGCCGTCGCGTGACGGGTACGGGCGATCCAGGGGTACACCTTCGTCGGGGGCAGCTGGCCACCCTCGCCCGGCTTCGCGCCCTGCGCCATCTTCAGCTGGATGTCCGTCGCGTGGGTCAGGTACATGCTCGTCACGCCGAAGCGTCCGGACGCGACCTGCTTGATCGCGCTGCGACGCTCCGGGTCGAGGAGACGGTCGACGTCCTCCCCGCCCTCACCCGTGTTCGAGCGGCCACCGAGACGGTTCATCGCGATCGCGAGCGTCTCGTGCGCTTCCTTCGAGATGGACCCGTAGGACATCGCGCCGGTGTTGAACCGCTTGACGATGGACTCGATCGGCTCGACCTCGTCGAGCGGGACCGGCTTCCGGGCGTCGCTCTTGAAGCGGAACAGCCCGCGGAGCGTCATGAGCTGCTCGGACTGGTCGTCGACCGCCTTCGAGTACTCGCGGAAGATGTCGTACCGGCGCGAGCGGGTCGCGTGCTGCAGCCGGAACACGGTGTCCGGGTTGAACAGGTGCGGCGGTCCCTCGCGGCGCCACTGGTACTCGCCGCCGGTCTGCAGACGCTCGTGCGAGAGCACCGCGCCGTCCTGCGGGTACGCCTGGGCGTGCCGCTCGGCGTTCTCCTTCGCGATCACCTCGATGCCGACACCGCCGAGGATCGACGACGTGCCGGTGAAGTAGCGGTCGACGAACTCCTGGTTGAGCCCGACGGCCTCGAACGCCTGCGCGCCCGCGTAGCTCGACACCGTGGAGATGCCCATCTTCGACATGATCTTGAGGACGCCCTTGCCGAGCGCCTTGATCACGTTCTTGACGGCCTGCTCCGGCGTGATGCCCGAGATCATGCCCTGGCGCACGAGGATCTCGCACGTCTCCATGGCGAGGTACGGGTTGATCGCCGACGCGCCGTACCCGATGAGGGTCGCCACGTGGTGGACCTCGCGCACGTCGCCAGCCTCGACGATCAGGCCGACCTTCATGCGCTGCTCGGTGCGGATCAGGTGGTGGTGCACCGCCGCGAGCAGCAGGAGGCTCGGGACGGGAGCCTGCTCGGCGTTGCCGTCGCGGTCGGACAGGACGATGAACTGCTTGCCGGACTCGATCGCGGCGTCGACCTCGTCGCAGACGGCAGCGATGCGCTTCTGCATCGCCTTCTTGCCGGCGTCGACGCGGTACAGGCCCTTGATCGTGACCGTGAGGTTGCGGCCGGACTCCGTCTCGAAGTGCTGGATCTTCGCGAGCTCGTCGTTGTCGATCACCGGGAAGTCGAGCGTGATCTGCTTCGCGTGCTCCGGGCCGGCGACGAGCAGGTTGCGCTCCGGGCCGAGACCCATCCCCATCGACGTGATGACCTGCTCGCGGATCGAGTCGAGCGGCGGGTTCGTCACCTGGGCGAACTGCTGCGTGAAGTAGTCGAACAGCAACCGCGGTCGCTGGGACAGCACGGCGATCGGGGTGTCCGACCCCATCGCCCCGAGCGGTTCCGCACCGGTCTGCGCCATCGGACGCAGCAGGATGCGGACTTCTTCCTCGGTGTAGCCGAAGGCACGCTGGCGGCGGGTGACGGAGGCGGGGGTGTGCACGATGTGCTCACGGTCGGGCAGGTCGCCGAGGTTGATGCGGCCCTGCTCGAGCCATTCGCCCCACGGGCCCGACGCGGACAGCTCGCGCTTGACCTCGTCGTCCTCGATGATGCGGCCGGCCTCGGTGTCGACCAGGAACATCCGGCCCGGGCGGAGACGCCCCTTGCGGACGACCTTGCCCGCCGGCACGTCGATGACGCCCGTCTCGGACCCCATCACGATGAGCCCGTCGTCGGTGACGAGGAAGCGGCCGGGACGGAGACCGTTGCGGTCGAGCGTCGCACCGACGACGGAACCGTCGGTGAAGGTGATCGCGGCGGGACCGTCCCACGGCTCCATGAGCATCGAGTGGTACTCGTAGAACGCCCGGAGCTCGGGGTCCATCCCGACCTGGTTCTCCCACGCCTCCGGCACCATCATCGACACCGCGTGCGGCAACGACCGGCCGGTCAGGGTGAGGAGCTCGAGGACCTCGTCGAAGGACGCGGAGTCACTCGCGCCCGGGCTGACGATCGGCAGCAGCGGCGCCATGTCGCCGAGCAGTTCGCTCTGCAGCTGCGACTGCCGCGCGCGCATCCAGTTGCGGTTGCCACGGACGGTGTTGATCTCGCCGTTGTGGGCCAGCGTGCGGAACGGCTGGGCGAGCGGCCACGACGGGAAGGTGTTCGTGGAGTAGCGGGAGTGCACGATCGCGAGCTTCGACGCGAACCGCTCGTCGCTGAGGTCCGGGTAGAACGGCTCGAGCTGCAGCGTCGTGACCATGCCCTTGTAGACCATGGTCCGGCTCGACAGCGACATGAAGTAGACCTCGCTGTCGTGCTCGGCACGCTTGCGGAGGCGGAAGGCCTGACGGTCGAGGGCGATGCCGCTCCACGAGGCGCCGTGCACGTCGTGCCGGGTGGAGGCGACGAACAGCTGCTCGAACGCCGGCATCGCCGCGCGCGCGAGCGTGCCCAGCACCTCGGGACGGACCGGGACCTCACGCCAGCCGAGGACCCGCAGGCCCTCTTCGTGGGCGAGCCGCTCGACGGCGCCCTTCACCGCGTGCCGGTCGTCTTCGTCGACGGGCAGGTAGGCCGTGCCGACGGCGTACTCCCCCGCGGCCGGCAGGTCGAACGCGACCTCGGACCGGAAGAACTCGTCCGGCACCTGACAGAGGATGCCGGCACCGTCACCGGTGCCCGCGTCCGAACCGACGGCACCGCGGTGCTCGAGGTTGCGCAGGGCGCCGAGCGCGGCGTCGACGATGTCGTGACCCGCCGTGCCGCGGAGCGTCGCGACCATGGCGAGGCCGCACGCGTCCTTCTCGTTCGCCGGGTCGTACATGCCGGCGGCGTCCGGGATCGCGGAGAACCGCCGGTGCGGCGGCACGAGAGCTGCGGACTGGGGTGGCTGGAGCGCCATGGGGAACCGTCCTCACGAGGAAGTGGAACAGGGACAGCGGTGGCCCGGTGGTGCGTTCCGCCCGAACGGGCGGGACTGGTGCCCGTGCCCGCCGTCAGTGCGTTGGCCTGGCGGCGTGCGAGGTGTCGGACTCGCTTGTGGCGGGTCCAGAGGAGGTGCTGCTGCCGCGGGAGGGGTGCTTCCTAGACGCGGCCGGTCGCGGTCGTGGTGACCGGATCGGAGTCGGTGACGGCCGCCGGAGCGTCGTCGTCGTTCTCCGACCAGGTGTCGTCCGAGTCTACATCGGACTTCGAGCGCGGCTCGCGACCGGGCAGGTACGGACTCGGCTCCTTGCCGAGGTGCCGCTTCGACTGCACGAGGAAGATGATGATCCCGAGCAGGATCGCGGCGAAGGCGACCCAGACGTTCGTCCGGATGCCGAAGAACGTCTCGCTCGTGTCCACGCGGATCGACTCGAGGAACGCACGGCCGGTGCCGTACCAGACGAGGTACAGCGCCATCACGCGGCCCCACTGCAGCCGGAACTTGCGGTCGAGCAGCAGGATCACGACGACGCCGAGGACGTTCCAGATGATCTCGTAGAGGAACGTCGGGTGGAACAGCGTGCCCTCGGGCAGGCCCTTCGGGTACGCCGCGTTCGAGGACTCGATCTGCAGACCCCAGGGCAGGCTGGTCGGCATGCCGAAGAGCTCGTGGTTGAAGTAGTTGCCGAGACGGCCGAAGGCCTGCGCGAGCAGGACACCCGGGGCGACCGCGTCGATGAACGCGCTGAACCGCAGACCCACCTGGCGGCAGCCGATCCAGGCGCCGACCGAACCCAGGATGAGGGCGCCGAAGATCGCGAGCCCGCCTTCCCAGATGTAGAGGAAGGACAGCGGGTCACGGCCGGGGCCGAAGTAGTCGCTGACGTGCGTGAACACGTGGAACAGCCGACCGCCGATGATGCCGGCGGGCACCGCCCAGATCGCGATGTCGATGATGATCCAGCGCTCGACACCGCGCGCGTTGAGGCGGCGGTTCGCGAGGACGACGGCGGCGACGATCCCGAGGAGGATGCAGATCGCGTAGGCGTGGATGCGGAAGTCGAGCGGCAGCGACCAGCCGAACACGTCGCGCAGCCAGGCCGTGAGGTCGAAGTACTGCCAGGCCGTGCTCGGGCTCGGGATGCTCAGGAGGGGCATGGAGGTGCTGTCGCCTTTCGGTGCTGGCTGGGCGTGCCGACGTGTCGTCGGACCCGCTCACTGTAGCGCGGGACACGACCTGGTCTGGAACCGAGGGACCGGTCCTGTGGAAACTGTGACCGACGGCCGAGCGGCGCTGGGCGTCGGCCGACGGCCGAGCGGCGCCGAGCGTCGGCCGACGGGTCAGCGGCGCTGGGCGCCGGTGGTGAGGTCGGCCGCCCGGTCGGCGACGCCCTGGACGCCGAGGTCGGCCAGCGCACGCACGAACGCGGAGCCGACGATCGCGCCGTCCGCGTAGGCGAGGACCTCGCCGACCTGTTCGGCCGTCGAGATGCCGAGTCCGACACAGGTGCGGTCGACACCCGCGTCACGCAGACGGGACACGACGGTCTTCGCTGCGACGTCGACGCCCACACGGGCACCGGTCACGCCCATCGTCGACACTGCGTAGACGAACCCGCGGCTCGACTGCACCGCCTGGCGCATCCGCGCATCGGTCGACGACGGAGCCGCGAGGAAGACCCGGTCGAGGCCGGTTCGCTCGGAGGCGGCGATCCACTCCGCGCCCTCGTCGGGCACGAGGTCCGGCGTGATGAGCCCGGCGGCGCCGGCGGCGACGAGGTCGTCGGCGAACCGCTCCACGCCGTAGCGGAGCACCGGGTTCCAGTACGTCATCACCAGCACGGGGACGTTCGCCCGCTCGGTGATCTGGTGCACGGCGTCGAACACCTGCGCGACCCGGAAGCCGTTCGCCAGGCTCTCCTCCGCCGCACGCTGGATGACGGGGCCGTCCATCACGGGGTCGGAGTACGGCAGGCCGAGTTCGATGACGTCCACGCCGTTCTCGGCGAGTGCCACCGCGGCGTCGATGCTCGTCTGCACGTCCGGGTAGCCGGCGGGCAGGTAGCCGACGACGGCGCCCGCGCGCTCGGCGTTGGCGGTGTCGATGGCGCTCGCGACGGTCCGGCTCGCGCTCGTCTTGTCCGTGCTCGTCTTGTCCGTGCTCGTCTTGTCCGTGCTCACAGTTGCACCGCGTTCTCGTCGAGGATGCCGAAGTAGCGACTGGCGGACGCGACGTCCTTGTCGCCCCGGCCGGACAGGGACACGAGGATGACGCCCTCGGGGCCGAGCTGCTTGCCGAGCTTCATCGCGCCGGCGAGGGCGTGCGACGACTCGATGGCCGGCAGGATCCCCTCGGTGCGGCTGAGCAGGCGGAACGCCTCCATCGCCTCGCTGTCGGTGATCGGCTCGTACTTCGCACGGCCGATCGACGCGAGGTAGGCGTGCTCCGGCCCGACGCTCGGGTAGTCGAGCCCAGCGGAGATGCTGTGGCTCTCGATCGTCTGGCCGTCCTCGTCCTGCATCAGGTAGGACTTGGTGCCCTGCAGCACGCCCTCGCGCCCGAGCGTGATGCTCGCGGCGTGACGGCCGGTCTCGACACCGTCGCCCCCGGCCTCGAAGCCGTGCAGCGCAACCGACTCGTCGTCGAGGAACGCCTCGAAGATGCCCATCGCGTTCGAGCCCCCACCGACGCAGGCGGCGACCGCGTCCGGCAGCCGGCCGACCTTGTCGAGGACCTGCTGACGGGCCTCTTCACCGATGACCTTGTGGAACTCGCGCACCATCTCGGGGAACGGGTGCGGACCCGCCACCGTGCCGAGCAGGTAGTGCGTCGAGTCGACGTTCGCGACCCAGTCGCGGAGCGCGTCGTTGATGGCGTCCTTGAGGGTGCGCGACCCGGTCTCCACCGGGATCACCTCGGCGCCGAGCAGCCGCATCCGCGCGACGTTGAGGGCCTGGCGTTCGGTGTCGACGGCGCCCATGTACACGACGCAGTCCATGCCGAACAGCGCCGCAGCGGTCGCCGTGGCGACGCCGTGCTGACCGGCACCGGTCTCGGCGATGAGACGGGTCTTGCCGAGCCGCCGCGCCACCAGCGCCTGACCGAGCACGTTGTTGATCTTGTGCGAGCCGGTGTGGTTGAGGTCCTCGCGCTTGAGGATGATCCGCGCACCGCCGGCGTGCTTGGCGAACCGCGGCGCCTCGGTGATGATCGACGGACGCCCGGTGTAGTCGCGCTGGAGCGTGTCGAGTTCTTCGCGGAACGCCGGGTCGGCCCACGCTTCGCGGAAGGCGGCTTCGAGTTCGTCGAGCGCGAGGACGAGCGACTCGGGGACGAAGCGTCCGCCGAAGTCGCCGAAGTACGGCCCGTGCAGGTCACGGAGTGAGGTCACGATGGGTCTCCCGGGACGAGCCCGGCGGACCGGGCTGGGATGGGCGTCGGCTGGAATGGGCGTCGGCTGGGATGGGCGTCGACTGGAACGGGCCTCTGGCTCAGCCGCGGTCGGCGGCTGCGATGAAGGACGCGAGTGTGGCGGCGGGGTCGTCGCCCGTGACGAGCGCCTCCCCCACCAGGACGACGTCGGCGCCCGCGGAGCGGTAGTACGCGACGTCGGCGGGGACGGCGACGGCGGACTCGGCGACACGGACGACCCCGTCGGGGATGCGGTCAGCGAGCGATCCGAACAGGTCACGGTCGAGCGAGAAGTCGGTGAGGTCGCGGGCGTTCACACCGAGGATGCGCGCGCCGGCGTCGAGCCCGCGCGTCACCTCGTCGGCGGAGTGCGCCTCCACCAGCACCCGCATGCCGAGCTCCTCGGCCAGGGTGTGGAGTTCGACGAGCTGCTGCTGCTCGAGCGCGGCCACGATGAGGAGCACGAGGTCGGCTCCCGACGCCCGTGCCTCGATCACCTGGTACGGGTCGGCGATGAAGTCCTTGCGGAGGACGGGTACCCCGACCCGTGCCTTCACGGCTTCGAGGTCGGCGAGACTGCCGAGGAACTTGCGCCCCTCGGTGAGCACGCTGATCGTCGATGCCCCACCGCGCTCGTAGTCGGCGGCGAGGGACGCGGGGTCCGCGATGGTCGCCAGCGGCCCGCGGGACGGGCTCGCACGCTTGACCTCGGCGAGGATCTTCACCCGTTCGCCCGGCGCGAGGAACGCCAGGGCGTCGAGCGGGGACGACACACGGTCGAGGTCGCGTTCGACGTCCGAGTACGGACGGTCGATCTTGCGGGCCGCGGCGTCCTCGAGCGCGCCCGCGACGAGGGTCTCGAGCACGTTCGGCATGCCGGACCTACTCGGAGTGGTGCTTGGGGACGAACTTCGGACCGTCGACGCCGTAGCCCGCCTTCTTCATGACGGCACCGGCGATGAGGCCGATGAGCACCACGCCGGCGGAGACCCAGACGCCCCACGGCTGGTCGAACCAGAAGAACAGCGTGCCGGCCGCGAATCCGATCAACATGATCACGACGGCGGTCCAGGCTGCCGGCGAGTGGCCTTCGCCGAGTTCTGCGGGCTCAGTGTTGCTCACGGTGCTCCTCGTTCTGCTTCGGCGCCGTCGTTCGACCGGCGCCCCTTCGATCCTACCGGGTCCTCCCCGGGTGCCACGGCGGCCTCGCCGCCGTTCGCGGCCTCGTCCTCGACGACGGGTTCGACCCCGTCCCCGGCGTCCACCGCAGCGCGCTCGGTGGGGTCGACCCCGGCGCTGAGGTCGTCCCAGTCGACGACGGCATCCCGCTCGACGGGTGCCGCGGCGCGGGCCTGGGCGGCGGCGCCGCCGGTGGCCGCGCCGTACTTCCGGCTCGGCCCCGGCCACGAGCGTTGCACGACGAGCACGACGACGCCCAGGAGCACGGCGAGCACGCCCCCGGCGATGCCCACCGCGGGCCACGCGGACACGTCGACGGTGTCGACGACCCGGCGGACCGCGGTCAGGTCACTCACGCCGGCGACCTCGCCGACGGCACCCTTCGCGGCCGCGATCGGGTCGCGAAGCGCCGAGATGCCCGACACGACGACGCCCAGGCCGAGCAGGACCTCGACGCTCGCGAGCACGATCCGGACGACCCGTCCGGCGATGGTCATCGCGAGGAACAGGGCCAGGCTGGCGATGGCCAGGGCGGTGTACTGCGGCACGACCGCCGCCCCGTCGGCGTCGACCCGTGCGGTCACGGCGGCACCGGCGTGCAGGTGCACCGTGAACCAGGTCTGCGTCCACGCGAGCATGATGATGCCCGCGACGGCGAGCCCCGCGACGACGACGAGCGGGCGGGAGCGACGGGCGTTCACGAGCGCACCTCGCGCATCCGGTTGGCGGTCGCCACGGCACGGAGCGGCGCTGCGGCCTTGTTCACGGCTTCGACGTGCTCGGTCTCCGGGTCGGAGTCAGCGACGAGTCCGGCCCCGGCCTGCACGCGGGCGACGCCGTCCTTGATGAGGGCGGTCCGGATCGCGATCGCGAGGTCGGCGTCACCGGCGAAGTCGAAGTAGCCGACGACACCGGCGTACGCACCACGCTTGGCGGGCTCCAGCTCGTCGATGATCTCGAGCGCGCGGGGCTTCGGCGCACCGGACAGGGTCCCCGCGGGGAACGTCGCCCGGAACACGTCGATCGCCGACGCGTCCGGTCGGATCGCACCCTCGACGCTCGACACGAGGTGCATGATGTGGCTGAACCGCTCCACCGTCATGAACTCGGTCACGGCGACGGTGCCCGGCTCGCACACCTTCTGCAGGTCGTTGCGGGCGAGGTCGACGAGCATGAGGTGCTCGGCGCGCTCCTTCGGGTCCTCGAGGAGGTCCTCGCCGAAGCGGACGTCCTCCTCCGGGGTCGCCCCACGCGGACGTGACCCGGCGATCGGGTGCGTGATGGCCCGGCCGGCCTGCACCTTCACGAGGGCCTCGGGCGAGGCGCCGACGATCCAGAAGCGCTCGTCGGCGGTGTCGGCCAGCGACAGGAAGTACATGTACGGGCTCGGGTTGAGCGTCCGGAGCACCCGGTAGACGTCGAGCGGTTCGGCGGTCACCTCGTGGTCGAACCGCTGCGAGATGACGACCTGGAAGACGTCGCCGTCGCGGATGAAGCCCTTCGAGCGTTCCACGGCGGCCATGTACTCGGCCGGGGTGGAGCGGTGCGTCGGCGTCGGCTCGGCGATGTCGAACGCCTCGGCCACGGTCGCGATGCTCGGCACGACGAGGTCGCCCTGCATCCGGTCGAGCCGGGCCTGCGCATCCGCCCAGAGCACCTCGGCGTCGTCGGTGCCGTCGTTGAGGACGCTCGCGACGAGGAGCACGAGCCCCGTGCGGTGGTCGAGCGCGGCCATCTCGGACACGAACGCGAGCGACTGCCCGGGGACGTCGAAGTCCGCCGGGGGCACGTTCGGCAGGTGCTCGAGCTGGCGCACTGCTTCCCATCCGATGAACCCGACGGTGCCGCCGACGAGCGGCGGGGTGCCGGGGATCCGCGGGGTCGCCCAGCGCTCGTGCAGGCGCGCGAGGACCTCGAGCGGCTCGCCGTCGAGCGAGTCCACGGCGCGCGACGCGGGGATGCCGGTGTCGATCCACGCGGCGCGGTCGCCGTCCTGGGTGAGCACGCCGAAGCTCCGCACGCCGACGAACGACCAGCGCGACCAGAGGCCGCCCTGCCCCGCCGACTCGAGCAGGAACGAACCGGGACGGCCGTCCGCGAGCTTCCGGTAGACACCGACCGGCGTCTCGCTGTCCGCGTAGAGGGCGCGCACCACCGGCACGACGCGGTGGTCGCCGAGCAGGCTGTCGAACTCCGGCCTGGAGGTGGTGTGCGGCTGGTCCGAGAGCGTCGCGGTGGTCATCGGGTCGGCTCCACTGCCACACCGGCCGGGGCAGACGCGGTCACGGGATCGAGGGGGTCGACGTCGAAGCACCGGTGTGCACCGGTGTGGCAGGCCGCACCGACCTGGTGCACGGTGACGAGGAGCGTGTCCGCGTCGCAGTCCAGCGCGGCGCCCCGGACGTACTGGGCGTGACCCGAGGTGTCGCCCTTCCGCCAGTACTCGTTCCGTGAGCGGGACCAGAAGGTCACGCGCCCCTCGGTGAGGGTGCGGCGGAGGGCTTCCCGGTCCATGTAGCCGAGCATGAGGACGTCCTTCGACGATTCCTCCTGCACGATCGCGGGGAGCAGCCCGTCCGCACCGAACCGCGCGCGGTCGAGGACCGCGTCCGTGCTGGTACTGGTGCTGTCGGTCATGAGACTCCTAGCGTACGGGCTGGCCGGCCGCGCGGAGCGCGGTCTTCACGTCGCCGATCGTCAGCTCGCCCCGGTGGAAGACGCTCGCGGCGAGGACCGCATCCGCGCCCGCCTCGACGGCGGGGGCGAAGTGCTCGAGCCGACCCGCGCCTCCGGACGCGATGACCGGCACCGAGGACACCGCACGGACGGCGGCGACGAGCTCGAGGTCGAACCCGTTCTTCGTGCCGTCCGCGTCGATGGAGTTGACCAGCAGCTCCCCCGCCCCGCGCTCGACGGCCTCGCGTGCCCACGCGACGGCGTCGAGGTCGGACTCGGTCCGACCGCCGTGCGTCGTCACCACGAAGCCGGACGGCATCCGTTCCGAGCGCTTGATGTCGAGGGACAGCACGACGGCCTGCGCACCGAACCGGTCCGCGATCTCGCCGACCAGGTCGGGGCGGGCGATCGCGGCGCTGTTCACGCCGATCTTGTCCGCGCCGCACTGCTGCAGCCGGGAGACGTCGTCGACGCTCCGGACCCCACCACCCACGGTGAGCGGGATGAAGACCTGCTCGGCGGTGCGGGTCACGGTGTCGTACATCGTCGAGCGGTTCTCGACCGTGGCGCCGACGTCGAGGAACGTCAGCTCGTCCGCGCCCTGCTCGTAGTAGCGCGCCGCGAGCTCCACCGGGTCACCGGCGTCCTGCAGGTCGAGGAAGTTCACGCCCTTCACGACCCGGCCGCCCTGCACGTCGAGGCACGGGATGACCCGGACCGCGACGCCGTCGTTGGTCACGGGCGTCGTCACAGACGTGCGGCGTGGATCGGGCTGACGAGGATGGCGCGGGCGCCGAGGTCGTACAGCGCGTCCATGATGAGGTTGGCGTCGTCGCGCGGGATCATCACGCGCACCGCGGACCAGTCGCGGCCGTGCAACGGCGACACCGTCGGCGACTCGATGCCCGACGCGACCGCGGTGGCCTGTTCGAGGAGCGCCGTCGGGATGTCGTAGTCGAGCATCACGTAGCCGCGCGCCACGAGGACGCCCTGCAGCCGGCGACGGAGGACGTCGATGCCCGGGATCGACTCGTCGGTCGAGATGAGGAGCGCGGTCGACTCGAGGATCACCGGGCCGAAGATCTCGAGCCCGGCGGCACGGAGGGTGCTGCCCGTCGAGACGACGTCGGCGACGGCGTCGGCGACGCCGAGTCGCACGGCGCTCTCCACCGCGCCGTCGAGCTTGACGAGCGTCGCGGTCACGCCGTGGTCCGCGAGGAAGGCACCGACGAGCCCCGGGTAGCTCGTCGCCACCCGCACCCCGTCGAGGTCCTGCAGCGAGCTGTAGCGCCCGGGGGTACCGGCGAACCGGAACGTCGAGTCGGCGAACCCGAGCGCGTCGACCTCGTGCGCCGCCGACCCGGAGTCGAGGAGCAGGTCGCGGCCGGTGATGCCGACGTCGAGCGCGCCGGAGCCGACGTACGTGGCGATGTCGCGCGGCCGGAGGAAGAAGAACTCCACCCCGTTGCGCTCGTCGAGGAGGTGGAGGGCCTTCGGGTCGCGACGACCGGCGTACCCGGCCTCACGCAGCATCTCGGAAGCGGTCTCGGAGAGGGAGCCCTTGTTGGGCACGGCGATGCGGAGCATCAGGGGGTCTGCTTTCTGTGGGAGAGGTCCGGGACGGTCGGGGCCGGCGCGGGACGCGCCGTCCTACAGATGTCGCCAGACGTCCGCCGGGGTCAGGCCCTTCGCGATCATGAGGACCTGCAGGTGGTACACGAGCTGCGAGATCTCCTCGGAGGTGCGCTCGTCGCCCTCGTACTCGGCCGCCATCCAGACCTCGGCTGCCTCTTCGACGATCTTCTTGCCGATCTGGTGCACGCCGGCGTCCAGTTCGGCGACGGTGCCGGAGCCCTCGGGGCGCGTGCGCGCCTTCTCGGTGAGCTCCTGGAACAGGTCGTCGAACGTCTTCACGCCGACCAGGCTACCGTCACCGGCCGACTCCGCCGACGTACCGTCCGGACGGGAGGCGCGGCTCGCCTCCGCGACGCCGGTCACGTCGACCGCATCGTCCGTCACGACCGCGCGGCCGCTGCCGCCGCCTCGCGGAGGTCCGCGATCCGGGCCGCCGGCTCACCGCCGTACACGGCCGACCCCGCCACGAGGGTGTCAGCGCCGCTCCGCACGGCCTCGGGCACCGTGTCCACCGCGATGCCGCCGTCGACCTCGAGCCACACGTCGAGGCCCGAGGCGTCCACGGCCGCGCGGGCGTCGGCGAGCTTCGGCATCACCGACGGCATGAAGGACTGGCCGCCGAACCCGGGCTCCACCGTCATGAGCAGGATCATGTCGTACGCGTCGAGGTGGTGCAGGACCTGCGTGATCGGGGTGCCGGGCTTCACGGCCACGGCCGCGCGGGCACCGTTCGACCGGATCGCCGCGGCCGTCGCCACCGGGTCCACCGCCGCCTCGAAGTGGAAGGTGACGCTCGACGCACCGGTCTCGGCGTACTTCGGGGCCTCGGTGTCGGCGTCCGTGATCATCAGGTGGACGTCGAGCGGCACCGGCGACACCTGCTGCAGGCGCTGCACGATCGGGAGCCCGAGCGTGAGGTTCGGCACGAAGTGGTTGTCCATCACGTCGACGTGCACCAGGTCGGCGGTCTCGATGCGGTGGAGCTCGCGCTCGAGGTTCGCGAAGTCGGCGGACAGGATGCTCGGCGAGATACGGATCGTCACCGCACAAGCCTACCGGCGCGCACCTCGGCCAACGCGTGGTGCGGGGTTGCGTTCACCGTGCAGGTCTCGGTCGCCCGCACCGAGTCCGGAACCTCGCACCGCACCGGACCAGGCCGCACCGCACCGCACCGCACCGCACCGCACCGGACCAGGCCGGACCAGACCGACCCGTCAGGCGACACGACGGAACAGCGCGATGAACATCGCGTCCGTCCCGACCCGGTGCGGCCAGAGCTGCGCGGTGTTGCCGTCCGCCACCTGCGGGTCGCGGGCGGCGACCGAGCGCACCACCGACGCGGTGTCGACCTGCTCGAGCACCCCGCCGTGCCGCGCCATCAACGCGTCGACCTGCCCCCGCGTCTCCGCGAGGTGCGGCGAGCACGTCACGTACGCGAGCGTCCCGCCCGGCGCGAGCACGCGCACCGCGGCGTCGAGCAGCTCGGCCTGCAGCGCGACGAGCTCGGGGATGTCCTCGGGCTGCTTCCGCCAGCGGGCCTCGGGACGACGACGGAGCGCGCCGAGCCCGGTGCACGGGGCGTCGAGGAGGACGCGGTCGAACGTGACACCGGAGCCGTCACGGCCGTACCGGCGCCCGTCGCCCTCGACCACGGTCACCGTGTCGTCGAAGCCGGCGAGGGCCTTCCGGACGAGGCCGACCCGCGCGTGCACGAGTTCGTTCGCGACGAGGGTGGCGCCGGACCGCGCGGCCTCGGCGGCGAGGAGCGCGGCCTTGCCACCGGGTCCGGCGCAGAGGTCGAGCCACCGCTCCCCCGCGCGGACCTCGGACGAACGGCTCAGCGCGAGTGCCGCCAGCTGCGACCCCTCGTCCTGCACACGCAGCCGTCCGGCCGCGACACCCGGCACCCGTGCCGGGTCGCCGGTGATGCCGCGGATCCCGACGGGCGAGACGGGCGGGTCCGGGACGTGGTCGCCCCCTCGGACGGGAGGCGCGGCCTCCGTGTCGACGTCGGTCTCGGCTCCCGGGTCGGTCGGCGCCGGCTCGGCGGTCGGCCCGTCCACGACATCGGTCAGGTCCACGACGGGGGACGAGGAGTCGTCGTCGGACGAGGACGCGTCGTCGGGAGCGGCGGCACGAGCGGCCGCGGCCTCGATGTCCTCGGCGGTCGCGATGCCCGGGAGCGCCGCGAGCTGCACGCGCGGCGCGACGTTGTCGGCGGCGAGCAGCGCGGCGAGTTCGTCCCGGGAGCGCTCGGCGGCGAGGGCGTCCCGGAGCGCGGACACGACCCAGACCGGGTGCGACCAGCGCGCGGCGAGCAGGGCGTCCCCGCCGCGGCCCTCGGTGATGAGCGCGTCCCACTCGTCGTCGGTGCGGGCGCCGACCTTGCGGAGGACCGCGTTGACGAACCCGGTGGCACGGTGGGCGCCGACCTCGCGGGCGAGCTCGACGGTGGCGGACACGGCGGCGTGGACCGGGGTGCGCATGCCGAGGAGCTGGTGCGCGCCGAGCCGCATGACGTCGAGCACGTCGGACTCGATGTTGTCGATGCGGCGGCCCGAGGCGAGGGCCACGATGGCGTCGTAGCGGCCGAGCATCCGGATCGTGCCGTAGGTCAGCTCCGTCGCGAAGGCGGCGTCGCGGGCGGTGAGCCCGGCACGCCGGATCCGCGTCGGCAGCAGCAGGTTCGCGTAGGCGTCGTCGACCTGCACGGCGCGGAGCACGTCGAAGGCGACCCGGCGTGCGCTCGTCTGGCGCGGCCCGTGGTTCCGGCGCTGCGCGGTGTTGGAGCTGCTCATGCGAGGACCTTCCCGTCGAGTTCGCCGAGACCACGGGCCCAGGCGGCGGCGTCCATCGCCTTCTTGCCGGCCGGCTGCACCTCGACCAGCGTGAGCGGCACGTCGGCGGTGCCCACCAGGAGACGGCCGTCGGCGAGTGCCAGTGCACCCGGGGCGAGGGACGGGGCGGGGGCGGGGGTGCCTCCAGTCCCGCTCGTGCTGCGGAGCAGCTTCACGCGGGTCTCGCCGAGGTGGGCGTACGCGCCGGGCTCGGGGGTCACCCCGCGGAGGCGGGCGTGCACGACGGCCGCGGGCGCGGCGAAGTCGATCCGGCCGTCCTCGATCGTCAGCTTCGGGGCGAGCGTGGGCTCACCGGACTGCTCGGTGGCGACGGCCGTCCCGGCGGCGATGTCGTCGACGACCCGCGCGACCACGTCCGAACCGACCTCGGCCATCGCGGCGAGGACCTCGCCGGCGGTCGCCTCGGGGTCGATGTCGAACGGCTCGCTCGCGTAGACGGGGCCGGCGTCGAGCGCGGCGACGAGCTGGAACACCGTCGCGGCGGTGCGGGTGTCGCCGGCCATCACGGCACGCTGCACCGGAGCGGCGCCGCGGTACGCGGGCAGGTCGGAGAAGTGCAGGTTGATCCAGCCGTGGCGGGGCGTGTCGAGCGCCGCACGGCGGAGGAGCGCGCCGTAGGCGACGATGACGCCGAGGTCGACGTCGAACTCCGCGATGCGCGCGGTGACCTCGTCGTCGACCCGGGACGCCTCGATGACGGGGATCCCGAGTTCCGCGGCGACCTGCGCGACCGGGGTGGGCGTGAGCACGCGCTTGCGGCCCTGCGGGGTCGCCGGACGGGTGAGCACCGCGGCGATCTCGTGCTCGGACGCCGCCAGCCGGCGGAGGGTGGGGACGGCCGCAGCGGGGCTGCCGGCGACGACGAGACGCATGGGTTCGATCCTCCCACGTCCGCGCCCGCCGGTCGTGCCGGGCGGTCGTGCCGGTCGGTCGTGCCGCCGGCTGTCCCGAGCGCGCGGGCGTGCCCGTTCCCTGTGCAACTCCGGAGAGCGGCCTGCGTAGCGTCTGGCGACACCGACGGAAGGAGCACCATGACCGACCGAGAACTCCCCATCCCGGACTTCGACCACGTCCCGCTCGGCAACCTGGCGGAGCACCTGGTCCCGCTCGACCGCGACCAGCTCGGCGTCCTGCTCGAGCACGAGACGGCGCACGGCGGTCGTCTCCCCGTGCTGGAGCTCCTCCGGCACCGGATCGAGGCACTCGACGCCGGTGCGGAACCCAAGGGCTCCGTGCCCGCCGACCTGCCCGAGGTGTCCGGCGGCACCCCGGCTCCCGCCGAGGTCTCGCCCGCGACCGCCGGACCGAAGATCAACCCGCCCTCGCAGGGCGTGCCCACCAACCCCGCGCAACCGCGCCGCTGAACCACAGGAGACACCATGAGCGACGTCACCACCTCCACCAACCGCTACGCGGGATCCGCGATCCAGAAGGTCACCCTGGTCGTGGGCATCGTGTTCCTGCTCGTCGGGATCGCCGGGTTCATCCCGGGCCTGACGACCGGCGACCTCGCCGGCGCCGGGCACGAGTCGATGGCCATGCTGCTCGGGGTCTTCCAGGTCTCGGTGCTGCACAACATCGTGCACCTGCTGTTCGGCGTCGTCGGGCTGCTCGCGGCGCGACGTGCCACGGGATCGCGGATGTTCCTCGTGATCGGCGGGATCGTCTACTTCGTGCTCTGGATCTACGGCCTGTTCACCGCGGGCCACAGCTCCGGCGCGAACTTCGTGCCGCTCAACAACGCGGACAACTGGCTGCACCTCGTGCTGGCCGTCGGCATGGTCGCCCTCGGCGTCGTGCTGCCGCGGGAGCGCCGCCGCCCGGTGGGCCCGGTCGCCTGACCGCACGCGGCCCGCGCGGCCGGTTGTCGCGCGGAGTCGCGCATGTTGCGACATCACACGCGACGATCGACGCGTGGATCGTCGGAACATGCGCAAGCAGAGGGTGCGCGCGCATGTTGCGACATCACACGTGACGAACGACGCGTGGATCGTCGGAACATGCGCACGCCGACACCCAGCCTGGAGGCGCGGGGTGCGTCCGGTGCGCAGGGCACCTCGCACGGCACCTCGCACCGTGCGGGGCCCGACGCCGCACGGCCACACCTCGCACGGTGCGAGGTACGCGGGGACGAGCGCGCTGGTCAGACCTCGCTGAAAGGCTCGGCGTCGTCGAGGCGCACCCGGAGCGACGGCGCCGCCCGACGCCGGTTGCCGCCGGGGAGCACGCGCCGGGTCGAGGACCGCCGGATCACCTCGGCCTTGAGCGTCGCTGCGACCTCGGCCCCGTGCGCGTAGGGGAAACGCACGATGGCGCGGACCGTCCCCGGGAGCGCGTCGTCCAGGGCAGGCACGGGTCCGAGCACGGGACCTGCCGTCGCACCCTCGAGGGCCTCGACCGCCGCGGTCACCGCTTCGTCGGTGCCGGTGAGCGTCGCCACCCGCACCGCCGGCGGGAAGTGCAGCTCGCGCCGGTCCGCGAGTTCGTCGTGCGCGGGGCCGTCGAGCCGCCACAGTGCCATCGCCGTCGCCAGCTTCCCGCCGATGCCGACGAGGTAGGTCTCCGCGCCCGGCGCACCCTTCGCGGCGGCGTTCGTCCAGAAGCGGAGGACGTCCTCCTGCACGCGGAGTCCCTCGCGGGCGAGCATGCGCTCCCCGTCGAGGAGCAGCACGCAGGCGTACCCGCCCGGGACCGACGGCTCGGCACTACGGGTGGCGACGACGACGGACGGTCGCGCCGGCACTTCGTCGAGCGGCCGGGAGCCGTCGGCGACGACGATCCGGGTGCCAGGGAAGGCCCGACCGAGTTCGTCTGCGGTGCGTTGCGCACCCTGCCCGACCGGCTTCACGGTGCCGTTGCCGCACGTCGGGCAGCGGAACCCGACCGCGAGGGCGCCGCAGAACCGGCACTGCGGGGTCGCGCCTCGGTGCGGACTGCCGAGCGGGCCGCCGCAGATCCGGCAGTGCGCCCGCTCGCCGCACTCGGCGCAGACCAACCCGGTGCCGAAGCCCGGGCTCGCGACCTGCACCAGGACGGCGCCGTGCTGACTTGCTTCACGGGCAGCCCGCCACGCCGAGCTCGGGATCCGGGCCTGCGCGGCGTAGCCCTCGGCGCCGGTCTGCTGGATCGTCGGGATGACCTTCGGGGTCTTCGCCCGGTACGGGGTGACCTCCCGCAGCCAGTGCAGCTCGACGAGTCGCTGCACGTCGGTGCTCCGCGCGTGCGAGACGAAGAGCAGGGCGGCGCCGGACTGCGCAGCCCGGACCAGGGCCACGTCGCGGGTGTGCACGTACGGGGCGCGGGGCTCGATGAACGAGGCATCCCCGTCGTCCCACATCGCGATGAGCCCGAGCTCGGTCGCGGGTGCGTACATCGCCGTGCGGTTCCCGATCGCGACGACCGGGTGGGTCCGAGCCTGCAGGAGTGCCTTCGCCCGCTGCCCGTTCGTCTGCTTGGCGTCGAAGCGGACGACCCGTTCCGGCGGCAGCAGGGCGAGGAGTGCCCGCTCGAGGTCCATGACGTCGCGGAAGTCGGGCACGGCGACCACCGCAGACTGCTCGGCGGCGACGGTCCGCGCTGCCGCCTGCGCGAGCGTCGCGGCCCACCCCGGAACCCACACGGGCGCGTCGTCGTCACCCAGGTCGACGGGGTGGGGGACGGCGGCGACCGCAGCCCGACCGTGGTCGGCGACCAGTGCCTCCAGGACGCCGTCGGCGAAGCCGGTGACGGGCGGAGCGGTGACCGCGGGAGGCGACCACGCCGTGTCACGGGCCAACCAGGCCTTCTCGGCGCGGACCTGCCGGGTGGGCACCGCCAGGCGCAGCACGTCGGACGCGACCCCCGCCGCTCGGTCGGCGACCGCGCGCGCGAGCGTCCAGATCTCCGGCGCGAGGACCGGCACCGGCGACAGCACGGTCTCGATCTGGCTGAGCTCCCCCGGGTACGTTCCTTCGGTGACGATCTCGACGACGTACGCGTCGGACATCCGTGCACCCGTGCGGAGCGGGACCTTCACGCGGACCCCGGGCACGCAGTCGTCCTCGAGCCCGGCCGGCACCCGGTAGTCGAACAGACGGTCCAACTGCGGGAGCGGCGAGTCGAGGACGACGCGCGCGACGGTGGTCACGCCGTGGCCTCAGACGGCTGCGGTGACGAGCCCTGCGGCAGCGCGGAGTTCCTCGACACGGTCGAGCTGCTCCCAGGTGAACCCGGGGAGCTCGCGGCCGAAGTGCCCGTACGTCGCGGTCTTGGCGTAGATCGGGCGGAGCAGGTCGAGGTCGCGGATGATCGCGGCCGGCCGCAGGTCGAACACCTGGCGGATCGCGGACTCGATCACGGCGTCGTCGACGTGGCCGGTGCCGAACGTCTCCACGTACAGCCCCACCGGCTTCGCACGGCCGATCGCGTACGCGACCTGCACCTCGAGCCGGTCGGCGAGCCCGGCCGCGACGGCGTTCTTCGCGACCCAGCGGAGCGCGTAGGCGGCCGAACGGTCCACCTTCGACGGGTCCTTGCCGCTGAACGCGCCGCCACCGTGACGGGAGGCCCCGCCGTAGGTGTCGACGATGACCTTGCGACCGGTGAGGCCGGCGTCGCCCTGCGGGCCGCCGATCTCGAAGCGGCCGGTCGGGTTCACGATGACGTCGACGTGCGACGAGTCGAGGTCGACCAGGTCGAGCACCGGACGGATCACGTGCTCGGTGATCGCCGCGGTGAGCTCGTCGAGCGTCACGGACGGTGAGTGCTGCGTGGAGAGGACGACGGTCTCGACGGTCTTCGGCACGACGCCGTCGTACCCGACGGTGACCTGGGTCTTGCCGTCGGGACGGAGGAACGTCAGCAGGCCGGTCTTGCGGACCTCGGCCAGGCGCTCGGCGAGGCGGTGCGCCAGCCAGATCGCGACCGGCATGTACTCGGGGGTCTCGTTCGTCGCGAAGCCGAACATGATGCCCTGGTCGCCCGCACCCTGACGGTCGAGCGGGTCGACGCCGGCACCGGAGCGCGCGTCGAGGGACTCGTCGACGCCCTGGGCGATGTCGGGCGACTGCGCGCCGATGGAGACCTCGACGCCGCAGGTGTGGCCGTCGAAGGAGACCTCGGACGAGTTGTAGCCGATGCCGGTGATGACGTCACGGACGAGCTTCGGGATCTCGACGTAGCCGGAGGTGGTGACCTCGCCGGCGACGTGGACGAGCCCCGTGGTGACCATCGTCTCGACGGCGACGCGCGCGTGCGGGTCGACCGTGAGCAGCGCGTCGAGGATCGTGTCCGAGATCTGGTCACAGATCTTGTCGGGGTGCCCCTCCGTCACCGACTCGGACGTGAAGAGGCGCAGAGCAGCTGCAGTCACCGCGGTCAGTCGGCGGGCTGCTGCTGCTTGGTGACGGTGAGCTTGTCCTCGTTGATCTCGTGCAGAGCCACGGAGAGCGGCTTGTCGTCGATCGTCGAGTCGACGAGCGGACCGACGTTGTCGAAGAGCGAGCCCTCGTGCAGGTCGGCGTAGTAGTCGTTGATCTGGCGCGCACGCTTCGACGCGAAGATGACGAGCGCGTACTTCGACTCGACCTTGCTGAGCAGGTCGTCGATGGGCGGGTCGATGATGCCCTGGGGGTTGGCCATGGTGTCTCCTCGAAGTCAGTGCACCCGTCAGGGCGCAGTGAACAAGTCTACGACCTCGCGTGCCGCCGTGCCGACATCTGAGTTCACGATGCGCACGTCGAACTCGTCCTGGGCGGCGAGTTCGACCTTCGCGGTGTCGAGTCGGCGGGCCTGTTCCTCGGCGGACTCGGTGCCGCGGCCGATCAGCCGGCGGACGAGTTCCTCCCACGAGGGCGGCAGCAGGAACACCAGGACGGCCTCGGGCATCGCGTCGCGGACCTGCCGAGCACCCTGCAGGTCGATCTCGAGCATCACCTTGTCGCCGGCGTCGAGCGCGCGGTCGATCGGGGGGCGCGGGGTGCCGTACCGGTACGAGTTGTGCACGGTCGCCCACTCGAGGAGCTCGCGGTCACGGATCATCCGGTCGAACTCGGCGTCGTCGACGAAGTAGTAGTGCACGCCGTCGACCTCGCCGGGGCGGGGCTTCCGGGTCGTCGCCGAGACGCTGAGGTTGACGTCCGGGTACTGCTCGCGGATGTGGGCGCTCACGGTGCCCTTGCCGACGGCCGTGGGTCCGGCGAGGACGACGAGCTTCGAGGTGCCGCGCTTGCGGCCCCTGGCGGCGAGCCAGTCGGCGAGCTCCGAGCGCTGTCGGGTGCCGAGGCCGCCGAGGCGCTTGGACGGTGCGATGCGCAGGTCTCCCATGATGCTCTCGGCGCGGGCCGGGCCGATGCCGGGCAGGCTCGTGAGCAGGTCCCGCACGCGCAGCGACTTCTCGGCGGGGGCGTCGTCGTCCGACCACGCGGTGCGGGCGACCTCGAGCGCGGACCGCTCCCCCGACGCGACGGCGGCCTTGACCGCTGCGCGGGCACGACGTGCTGCCACGGCGGCCTGTGCCGCGGCGACCCGGTCGACCTCGGGCGGGTTGCGGTGTGCGGGCAGGGCGTCGCGGTCGTCGCTCACGCGGCGGCCCCCAGCGCGGCCCGGATCCGCTCGGCACGGTCGGCGACGAGCGCCGCGACACCGTCGGGTCCGTCGGCGAGGAGGCCCCGCGACTCGCTCACGAGCACCTGCTCGGCGCGGGCGCCGTACAGCGCACGGAGGTCCTCGATGCGGGCACCCTGGGCACCGAAGCCCGGGGCGAGGACCGGCGCCGAGCCGATCGTGTCCGCGTCGATGCCGAAGTCGGCGAGGTCGAGGGTCGCGCCGAGCACGAGCCCGACGTCCCCGAGGGACTGGTCCCGGTTGTCGTCTGCCACGTCCAAGACGATACCGGCAGCCACGGACCGTCCGGCCCACGGGCCCTCGGCGAGGACCGCGGTCTGCAGCACGCGGGCCTCCGGGTTGCTCGTCGCTGCCAGCACGAAGACACCGGCACCATTCCGGCGCGCGAGCGCGACCGTCCCGGCGAGCGACCCGTACCCGAGGTACGGCGAGACCGTCATCGCGTCGGCCGCGAACGGCCCGTCACGGTCCAGCCACGCGAGCGCGTAGTCGTCCCCCGTCGTCCCGATGTCGCCCCGCTTGACGTCGGCGACGACCAGGAGGCCCGCATCACGTGCCCGACGGATGGTCGCGTCGAGTGCACGGTAGCCCGCGACCCCCGCGGCCTCGAAGAAGGCGACCTGCGGCTTCACGATCGCGGCGCGGCCCGCGGCCGCGTCCACCAGAGTCGCTCCGAAGGCCGTCAGGCCGGCCTCGTCGCGGCCGAGCCCCCACGCCGCCAGGGTGGCGGCGTGGGGGTCGATGCCGACGCAGAGGGCGGAACGCGACCCGATGGCGGATGCGAGCCGGACGCCGAAGGAGGCCGTGCCTCCAGTCCGGACCGTCTGCACGTCAGCGGCCGTCACCAGGTCGCACGCTCCAACGCGTAGTCCTGCAGGCTCCGGACGCTGCGCGGCGAACCGATCGTCTCGATCGCCGCGACCGCTGCCCCGAGCTGCGCGATGGTCGTGAAGAGCGGCTTGTCCGCCGCGACCGTGGCCGCACGGATCTCGTACCCGTCCGCACGACCGGCGGCGCCCGACGGCGTGTTGATGACGATGTCGACCTCGTTGCGCGTCAGCAGGTCGACGACGCTCTCGCCACCCTCGCTGTACTTCCCGACGAGCGTGACGTCGATGCCGTTGCGGCGGAGCACCTCGGCGGTGCCCTCGGTCGCGGTGATCGTGAAGCCGAGCTGCTGCAGGCGGTGCACCGGCAGCACGATGGCGCGCTTGTCGGTGTCGGCGACGCTCACGAACACGGTGCCGCTCGTCGGCAGGCCGCCGTACGCGGCCTCCTGAGACTTGAGGAACGCGCGGGGGAAGTCGCGGTCGATGCCCATGACCTCGCCGGTGGAGCGCATCTCGGGGCTGAGCACCGAGTCGACCACCTGGCCCTCGCGGGTGCGGAACCGGCGGAAGGGCAGGACCGCTTCCTTCACGGCGATGGGCGACTGCATCGGGACGAACGCGCCGTCGCGGGCCGGCAGGAGCCCCTCGGCGACGAGTGCGTCGACGGTGGTGCCGGTCATGATGCGGGACGCGGCCTTCGCGAGCGGGATGCCGAGCGCCTTCGAGACGAACGGGACCGTGCGGCTGGCGCGCGGGTTCGCCTCGAGGACGTAGAGCACACCGGCGCCGATGGCGAACTGCACGTTGAGCAGGCCGCGCACGCCGATGCCGCGGGCGATCTTCTCGGTCGCGTCGACGACGCCCTGGATCTCGGCGCGGCCGAGACCGACCGGCGGCAGGGTGCAGGCCGAGTCGCCGGAGTGGATGCCCGCCTCTTCCAAGTGCTCCATGATGCCGCCGATGTAGAGCCGCTCGCCGTCGAAGAGCGCGTCGACGTCGATCTCCACCGCGTCGTCGAGGAAGCGGTCGACCAGCAGCGGGAGCTCCGGGCCGATGATCGCCTGGTCGGCCATCCGGTCGAAGTAGTCGACGAGCGTCGCGGTGTCGTAGACGATCTCCATGCCGCGGCCGCCGAGCACGAACGACGGGCGGACGAGGACCGGGTAGCCGATCTCCTCGGCGACGGCGGTCGCGCTGGCGAGGTCGTGCGCGGTGCCGTTCCGGGGCGCGAGCAGCCCGGCCTGGTCGAGGATGGCGGAGAACTGCCCGCGCTCCTCGGCCGAGTCGATCGCTGCCGGCGAGGTGCCGAGGATCGGGATGCCCGCGGCCTCGAGCGGCTTCGCGAGCCCGAGGGCGGTCTGGCCGCCGAGCTGCACGACGACGCCGACGAGCTCGCCGGACGCCGCTTCGGCCTCGATGACCTCGAGGACGTCCTCGGTGGTGAGCGGCTCGAAGTACAGGCGGTCCGAGGTGTCGTAGTCGGTGGAGACCGTCTCGGGGTTGCAGTTGATCATGATCGTCTCGAACCCGGCGTCGCTCAGCGCGAAGGACGCGTGCACGCAGGAGTAGTCGAACTCGACGCCCTGCCCGATGCGGTTCGGGCCGGAGCCGAGGATGACGACCTTCTTGCGGTCGCTCGGGGCGACCTCGGTCTCGGCGTCGTACGACGAGTAGTGGTACGGCGTCAGGGCCGGGAACTCGCCGGCGCAGGTGTCGACGGTCTTGAACACCGGGCGGATGCCGAGCGCGTGCCGGGCGTCACGGGCGTCCTGCTCGCCGATCCCCCGCAGCGCGGCGATCTGGATGTCGCTGAAGCCGTGCTCCTTCGCCCAGCGCAGGGTGTCCGCGTCGAGCGTCTCCGCCGCGCGGACCTCGGCCGCGACCTCGTTGATGAGGACGATCTGGTCGATGAACCACGGGTCGATCTTCGTGGCCTCGAACACCTCGGCAGCGGTGGCGCCGGCGACGAGCGCCTGCTGCACGGTGACGATGCGGCCGTCGGTCGGGATCGCGGACTTCGCGAGCAGGGCGTCCTTGTCGAGCTCGTCCGCCGGGACGTCCCAGTGGAAGCTCGACCCGCGCTTCTCGAGCGAACGCAGGGACTTCTGCAGGGCGGTGGCGTAGTTGCGGCCGATCGCCATCGCCTCACCGACGCTCTTCATGGTGGTGGTGAGGGTGGCGTCCGCGGCGGGGAACTTCTCGAACGCGAACCGCGGGGTCTTCACGACGACGTAGTCGAGCGTCGGCTCGAAGCTCGCCGGGGTGACGCGGGTGATGTCGTTCTCGATCTCGTCGAGGCGGTAGCCGATCGCGAGCTTCGCGGCGATCTTGGCGATCGGGAAGCCGGTCGCCTTCGACGCGAGGGCCGACGAGCGGGACACCCGCGGGTTCATCTCGATGACGATGAGGCGGCCGTTCGCCGGGTCGACGGCGAACTGGATGTTGCAGCCGCCGGTGTCGACACCGACGCGACGGATGATGTCGATGCCGATGTTCCGCATGTTCTGGTACTCGCGGTCGGTCAGCGTCAGTGCGGGTGCCACCGTGATCGAGTCGCCGGTGTGCACGCCGACCGGGTCGACGTTCTCGATGGAGCAGATCACGACGGTGTTGTCGTAGTTGTCCCGCATGAGCTCGAGCTCGTACTCCTTCCAGCCGAGGATCGACTCCTCGAGCAGGACCTCCGTCGTCGGGCTCGACTGCAGCCCGTCGCCGACGAAGCGGATGAGTTCTTCCTCGTTGTACGCGAAGCCGGAGCCGAGACCGCCCATGGTGAAGGACGGGCGGACGACGAGCGGGTAGCCGAGGTCCTCGGCGTACGTCTTCGCCTCTTCCAGCGTGTGCGCGATGTGGCTCCGCGCGACGTCGGCGCCGGACTCGAGCACGAGCTCCTTGAAGAGCTGGCGGTCCTCGCCGCGCTGGATCGCGTCGACCTTCGCGCCGATGAGCTCCACGCCGTACTTGTCGAGGATCCCCTCGGCGTCGAGCTTGATGGCGGCGTTCAGCGCGGTCTGGCCACCGAGCGTCGGCAGCACGGCGTCCGGCTGCTCGATCTTGATGATCTCCTCGAGCGACGCGCTCGTGATCGGCTCGATGTAGGTCGCGTCGGCGAAGTCCGGGTCGGTCATGATCGTCGCCGGGTTCGGGTTGACGAGGATCACGCGGACGCCCTCGGCACGGAGGACGCGGCACGCCTGGGTGCCGGAGTAGTCGAACTCGGCGGCCTGCCCGATGACGATCGGGCCGGAGCCGATGACGAGGACGGAGTTGATGTCTGCGCGCTTGGGCATCAGTTCGCTTCCTTGGTGATGTCGGCTGCCGGGGTGGTGGCGTCGGCGGTGGCCGCGTCGAGCGGCGTCCCGTCACGTCGCGCGCGCACAAGGTCCGCGAACCGGTCGAAGAGGTACATGCTGTCGTGCGGACCCGCAGCGGCCTCGGGGTGGTACTGCACGCTGAAGGCGGGCACGTCGAGGGCGCGGAGGCCCTCCACCACGTTGTCGTTGAGCGAGTAGTGCGAGACCTCGACGCGACCGAAGCCGGCCGGGGACTCGAGGACCTCGCCGAGCGGCGCGTCGACCGCGAAGCCGTGGTTCTGGCTCGTGATCTCGACCTTGCCCGTGGTGGTGTCGAGCACCGGCTGGTTGATGCCGCGGTGGCCGAACGGCAGCTTGTAGGTGCCGAAGCCGAGCGCGCGACCGAGCAGCTGGTTGCCGAAGCAGATCCCGAAGAACGGCCGGCCGGTGCGCAGGCTGTCCTGCAGCAGTTCGACCTGCGCGTCCGACGCGGCGGGGTCGCCGGGGCCGTTCGAGTAGAACAGGGCGTCCGGTGCGAGGGCTTCCAGCTCCGGGGCGGAGATGTCCTGCGGCACCACGTGCACCTCGAAGCCGCGGGCGGCGAGGTACCGGGTGGTCGAGGCCTTCACGCCGAGGTCGAGCACGGCCAGGGTGCCGATCTGCTCGCCGACGGCGGGGACGACGTAGGTCTCCGGGGTGGACACGACCGCCGAGAAGCTCGCGCCGGCCATCGTCGCCTGCGACACGACCGCGTCCAGCTGCGACTCGGCGGGGAGCGCGGCGTCCGCGCCGCTGAACACGCCGCCCTTCATCGCACCGGCGTCGCGGATCCGGCGGGTGAGCGCACGGGTGTCGATGCCGGAGATGCCGACGATGCCGTCGCGGACGAGGTGCTCGTCGAGCGAGGCGTTCGCGCGGTGGTTCGACACCACGCGGCTGGGGTCGCGCACGACGTACCCGGCGACCCAGATGCGACGGGACTCGGGGTCCTCGTCGTTCACACCCGTGTTGCCGATGTGCGGCGCGGTCTGCACCACGATCTGTCCGGCGTAGGACGGGTCGGTCAGTGTCTCCTGGTACCCGGTCATGCCGGTCGCGAAGACCACCTCGCCGAGCGTGCGCCCGCGGGCGCCGTAGGCCCAGCCGTCGTACCGGGTGCCGTCCTCGAGGACCAGTACGGCCCGTTCGCGTGTCATCAGTTCGTCCCTTCGCCCGCGGTGTGCGGGTGTTCGTGCTTCGTCGACAGTCCCTGCAGGGCGACGAGCGCTGCTGCGTCGCCCTCCGGGAACCGGAAGTAGGTGTCGAGTTCCGTCGCTCCTGCGGCGCCGGTCGCCGTCCATCGCAGTCGGACCAGTCCCCCGGGCTCGACCACACGGTCGATGGCCCACGTGGCGCGGTCGGCGCCGCGGACGTCGTCGGCGGCGATCCACCGGTCGGCGGTCCCCGCGTGGTGCAGGACCACGCCGGTCTCGTGGACGGTCACGCCGCCGCGGCCCCGGAACCCGAGACCGCCCGCCGTGATCCGCTCGAGCGGCTGGTCAGCGCGGGTCGTCGCGACGGTGAACCCGTCCCAGGAACCGGCCGACGGTGACAGGTCGGTCGGCACACTGACTGGAGGCACGGCTTCCGCCTGCTTGCCGGCCCGCGTCCGCCAGGTGCGCACCATGGCGACGAACAGGGCGACGACGAGGGCGAGGATGATCCCGCCCTCGAGCCAGCGCAGCCCGTCACCGCTCATGCCGTGGCCCCGATCCGGGTCGCACGGGCGTGCGCCGCCACGGCGTCGGCATCGACGAGCCGTCCGTCGAGGAGCGTCGGGTACCCGTGGTGGAACGTCGCGACGACGCGTCCGGGGAGCCGCATGCCGAGGTACGGCGAGTTCTGCGACTGCCCGGCGAGGTCGGTGACCGCGTACTCACGGCTCGCTGACGGGTCGTACAGGGTGATCTCGGCCGGTGCGCCCTCGGCGATCCGCTGGCCGTGGCCCTCGACCTGCCCGATCGTCGCCGGCGCCTCGGAGAGCACCCGGGCGACGTCGGCCCAGTCGAGCTGCCCGCTCTCGACCACGGCGGCCTGCACGACGCTGAGCGCCGACTCGAGGCCGACCATGCCGTTCGCGGCCGCGGGCCACTCGCAGCACTTCGCCTCGGCGGTGTGCGGGGCGTGGTCGGTCGCGACGATGTCGATCGTCCCGTCGGCCAGCGCACCGCGGAGCGCGTCGACGTCCTCGCGGGAGCGGAGCGGCGGGTTCACCTTGTACCGGGCGTCGTACCCCGCGGCGCCCTCGTGACCGGCGATGAGGTCCTCGGTGAGGATCAGGTGGTGCGGCGTGACCTCGGCCGTGACGTCGATGCCGCGGGACTTCGCCCAGCGGATCACCTCGACGCTGCCGGCGGTCGAGACGTGGCAGACGTGCAGCCGGGCCCCGACGTGGTCGGCGAGCAGGACGTCGCGGGCGATGATCGCCTCTTCGGCGACGGCCGGCCAGCCCGCGAGTCCGAGTTCCGACGACAGCCGGCCCTCGTTCATCTGCGCGCCGATCGTCAGCCGGGGCTCCTGCGCGTGCTGCGCGAGCACCCCGCCGAAGCCCTTGATGTACTCGAGCGCCCGGCGCATGAGGAGCGGGTCCGACACGCACGAGCCGTCGTCCGAGAACACCCGGACCTTCGCGCGCGAGGTCGCCATCGCACCGATCTCGGACAGGTGCGTGCCCTGCAGCCCCTGCGAGACCGCGCCGATCGGGCGCACCGTGACGTAGCCGGCGTCGTCGCCGAGCGCCTGCACCTGCTCGACGACGCCCGCGGTGTCCGCGACCGGGCTGGAGTTCGCCATCGCGTTCACGGCGGTGAAGCCGCCGGCGGCCGCGGCACGCGAGCCGGTGAGGACGGTCTCCGACTCCTCGTGACCGGGCTCGCGCAGGTGGGTGTGGAGGTCCACGAGGCCAGGGAGGGCGATGAGTCCGTCGGCGTCGACGACCGTGGCGCCGGCCGCGTCGAGACTGGACCCGACCGCGGAGACGCGCCGTCCCTCCAGGAGGATGTCGGCACGCGTGCCGTCGATCAGCTGCGCGCCGCGGATGAGGTGGGCGGTCATGCGACGGTCTCCTTCGGTGCTGCTGCTGCGGCTGCCGCCGGGGCGGCGCCGGCTGCGGCTGTTCCTGCTGCGTGTGGGTGGGTGGCCTCGCTGCCCGTCAGGGCGAGGTAGAGGACCGCCATCCGGACCGAGACGCCGTTCTCGACCTGCTCGACCACCGTCGAACGGGGGTCGTCGGCGGCGACGCCGGCGATCTCGAGCCCGCGGTTCATCGGACCGGGGTGCATGATCAGCGTCCGCTCCGACAGCCGGGCGAACCGGCTCGCGGTGAGCCCCCAGTGCCGGGTGTACTCGCGGGGGTTGGGGAAGAACGCGTCGTTCATGCGCTCCTGCTGGATCCGGAGGGTCATCACGACGTCCGGGTCCTCGGCCAGCGCGGCGTCGAGGTCGTGGTGCACCGCGGCACCGAACGGCGAGGCCGTGGCGGGCAGCAGCGTCGGCGGGGCGGCGAAGGTGACGCTCGCGCCGAGGGTCCGGAGGAGCCAGGCGTTGCTGCGTGCGACGCGGCTGTGCAGGACGTCGCCGACGATGAGCACGCGGACGCCGTCGAGCGCCTGCCCGCGGCTCCCCGCACCGTGCAGCCGCCGGCGCATCGTGAACGCGTCGAGGAGCGCCTGCGTGGGGTGCTCGTGCGTGCCGTCGCCCGCGTTCACCACGGGCACGTCGATCCAGTCCGCGTCGGCGAGGACCCGCGGGGCACCCGACGCGCCGTGGCGCATCACGATGCCGTCGATGCCCATCGCGCCGAGGGTCTGCACGGTGTCCTTGAGGGACTCGCCCTTGGAGACGCTCGAGCCCTTCGCGGCGAAGTTGAGGACGTCGGCCGAGAGGCGCTTCGCGGCGGCCTCGAACGAGATCCGGGTGCGGGTGGAGTCCTCGAAGAAGAGGTTCACGACGGTCTTGCCGCGGAGCGCCGGGAGCTTCCGGACCTCTCGCGTGTTCACCTCGGCCATCTCCTCCGCGACGTCGAGGATGTGGATCGCCTCGTCTCGGGAGAGGTCGGCGGTGGAGAGCAGGTGCTTCACGACGCGACCCCCTGCGTCTCGCTCTGCTCGATGACGACCTCGTCGACGCCGTCGGTCTCGGTCAGGCGCAGCGTGACCCGCTCGTCGGACGCCGTCGGCAGGTTCTTGCCGACGTGGTCCGCGCGGATCGGGAGCTCGCGGTGGCCCCGGTCGACGAGGACCGCGAGGCGGACCGCACGCGGCCGGCCGATGCCCTGCAGCGCGTCGAGCGCTGCCCGGACGGTGCGGCCGGAGTACAGGACGTCGTCGACGAGCACGACGACCTTGCCGTCGATGCCGCCCGCCGGGATCGTCGTCCGCTGCGGTGCCCGGCCGATGCCGTGACCGAGGTCGTCGCGGTGCATCGTGACGTCGAGCGTGCCGACCCGCCGCGCGCCGTCGGTCGTCCACTCGGGCTCGATGTCGGCCAGGACGCGGTCGAGCCGCTCGGCCAGGACGGCACCCCGTGTCGGGATGCCCAGGAGCACGAGGTCCGAGGAACCGTGGTTGGCCTCGAGGATCTCGTGCGCGATGCGTGTCAGAGCACGCGTGATGTCGGAGTGCTGCAGGACCGTTCTGGTACCCACGCCGACCTCCTTCCCCGCCTCACCGGACGGACTTAAAGGATGCTGACGTGGTCAACCCTACCGGGACTCCTGGTCCCCTGCGACCGTCCGACCGGACGGTTCGGCGCTGTCGGCCCGGTCGGCGCTGCCGGCACGGTCGGCGCTGCCGGCCTTCTGGCCCGGGCCGCGTCCGCCGGCGACCGCACCGAGCACGCCGTTGACGAACCCGGCCGATTCCTCGGTCGAGAGCGACTGCGCGAGCTCGACGGCCTCGGCGATGGCGACGGCGTCCGGCACCTCGGCGTTGAACCGCAGTTCCCAGACACCCATGCGGAGGATGCACCGGTCGAGCACGGGCATGCGGGCGATGGACCAGCCCTGCGCGTGCTCGACGATGACCTTGTCGATCTCCGCACGGTCCTCGTCGACGCCGTTCACGATCTGCCGCGCGTAGTCCCAGCTGGAGGCGCGCTCCGGCTGGTCCAGGTGGCGGACGGTCTCGGTGGCGAGGACGTCCGAGATCGGGAGTTCCCGCACCTCGGCCACGTACAACATGTCGAGGGCGCGCTTGCGGGCCTTGGAACGAGCACTCATCCGGTCAGCGCCTAGGAGTTGACGCGGCCGAGGAAGTTGCCGTCGCGCGTGTCGATCTTCACCAGCGTGTCGGTCTCGAGGTACAGCGGCACCTGGATCTGGTAACCGGTCGCCTTGATCGTCGCGGGCTTGGTGCCGCCCGAGGAGCGGTCGCCCTGCAGGCCGGGCTCGGTTTCGATCTCGGTGACGATCGACGTCGGGAGCTCGATGTAGAGCGGCGTGCCCTCGTTGATCGCGATGGTGACCATCGCCGACTCGAGGAGGAAGTTCTTCGCGTCGCCGACGACCGTCGCGGGGACCGGGATCTGGTCGTAGGTGTCGGTGTCCATGAACACGTACGAGTCGCCGTCCTCGTAGAGGTACTGGTAGTCGCGGCGGTCGACGGTCGCGGTCTCGATCTTCGCACCGGCGTTGAAGGTGCGGTCGACGACCTTGCCCGACACGACGTTCTTGAGCTTGGTGCGGACGAACGCGCCGCCCTTGCCCGGCTTGACGTGCTGGAACTCGACGACCGACCAGAGCTGCCCGTCGATGATGAGAACGGCGCCGTTCTTGATGTCAGTGGTACTGGCCATGAGTCTTCGGTGTCCCGTTCGGTCGTGTGTTGTGAAGGTCTGCGGGCGTGAACGCCCCGGACGAGTGTAGCGGACCGCTCATCCACGCCTCCGCGCGAGTGCCGCTTCGATCGCCGCCCACCCGAGCAGCACGACGGCCGCTCCCCCGAGGAGCGCCCCGGCGACCCCGGTGGAGAGGACGGCGGTGGGACGGGCCGGCAGCGCCAGGTAGACGATCGAGAGGATGCCGGCCCCGGAGCCGAGCAGGACCAGCAGCACGCGGCGGATGACCGCGTCGAGCGTGCGGCGGTCCCGCCGGTCGGCGAAGAGCCGGATGTTCACCGACAGCCTGCCGGTCTCGATCGCCTCGCCGATGCGGTCGACGCGCCGCGGGAGCCGCCGGGCCGCTGACACCACGCCGAGGAGCTCACGGACCGCGACGTCCCGGATCTTCCCCGGACGCAGCTGGTCTCGGATCTGGTCGCGTGCGAGTCCGCGGGACTCCTCGAGCAGGTCGAAGGACGGTGCGAGCGTGCGGAGCGTGCCCTCGAAGATCGCGAGGGCCCGGGCCGCGGCGACGAAGTCCGGCGGCGCCTTGAGCCGGTAGCGCCCGAAGACCTCGACGGCATCGTCCACGGTCTCGACGCCGATGCGCGCGCCCGGCCCGAGCTCGTCCGCGACGAACCGTGCGATGTCCCGGCGGAAGTCCGGTTCGTCCTGCGGGTCGCGCACCGGTGCCATCCGCAGCACGGCGTCGGCGATCCGCGCGGTGTCGTCCTGCAGGTACGCCGCCAGGAGCTCCTGCACGATGTCCCGCAGCCCGGGGTCGAGCCGGCCGACGGACCCGAAGTCGATGAGCGCCGGTCGGCCGTCCGGCAGCAGGATCACGTTCCCCGGGTGCAGGTCGGCGTGGTAGATCCCGTCGAAGACCACCTGGCGGAGGAACGTCCGCAGGATCGCCCGCATCGGCTCGTCGAGGTCGCGGTCGGACCGCTCGGCGCGCAGGGCGCTCAGGGTGTCGCCCTCGAGGAACTCCATCACCATGACCCGGCGCCCGGAGAGCTCCTCGTGCGGCGTCGGGAAGACGACCTCGTCCGGGCTGGCGCTCCGAGCCTGGGCCGCGCGGAGCGCCGCCAGGTTCCGCATCTCCGAGTTGAAGTCCACCTGGCGGACGAGGTCCGCCGCGTACTGCGCGGCGACGTCCTGCACCCCGACCTGCCGTGCCTCGGCCGACCACCGCGCCATGAACCGGACCACCCGGAGCGCGATGTCGACGTCACGGCGCACCGCCTGGTCGATGCCGGGGCGCTGCACCTTCACCGCCACCTCGGTGCCGTCCTGCAGGCGTGCGCGGTGGACCTGGGCGATCGAGGCGGCCGCCACGGGCACGGGGTCGAACGTCCGGAAGACCTCGTCGACAGGAGCGCCGAGCTCCCGCTCGAGGAGCGCTGCGACCTCGTCCGGCGGCGCCGGACGGACGCTCCGCTGCAGGTGCGCGAGCCCCTCGGTCCACTCCTCGGGCAGCAGGTCGTCACGGGTCGAGAGCAACTGGCCCATCTTCACGAACCCGCCGCCGGCCTCCTCGAGCGCCCGTCGGAGGTGGTCCGCCTGCCGGGTGCGGAGTGCGGACCGCTCCGGGTCGTGCGAGAAGTCGAGCCGACGGAACGGCAGCAGCTCGTGGCGGCGGGCGATCGCGAGGAGCTCGGCGAAGCGCCGGCCGCGCGATCGGAGGGTTCCGGCCTCGACGGCCGGGGAGCCGGCGAGGTCGCTCAGGCGGGGCGGGTTGGGCACGGTGCCAGTCTGCTCCCCCGTCCTGCGTGGTCGGTTCCTCCCCAGCCTGGAGGCGCGGGTCGCCGTCCACAGATCGGCCGACGCCGTCGTCGGGCCGCGTCCACGGCGTCAGGGTGGGGTGATGGAGACAGCACTGATCACGGCCCTCATCGCCGCTGCCGCGGCGATCGCCGCCGCGGTCGTCAGCTGGTTCGGCGCCTTCCAGAACCGCCGGACTGCCGATCGTGATCAGGCGTGGAAGCGCTTGACCTGGGCGATACGTGCTCGCCGATCCCAAGCGGAATACGACATCTCGAGAACTGTGCTCGAGCGGATGATGACCGTACGGTGGGCCTCGAAAGCGGACCAGAACCTGGCGGTCCGGGCGCTCCGCCGCCACGCTCCGCCCGATCGCGACCCCGACCCCGACCGCGACCCCGACCCCGAGGATGCCTGATGCCACTGTTCGCACCGCTGCCGGACCGACCACAGTTCGTGATCGACGGCGACGACCACGATGACGCCGTCATCATCGCGTGGGTCGAGGGCGCCACGGTCGAAGAATGGCTCGAGGCCGAGCGCACCGGGGTGACGACACTGTCCATGCACGTGAAGTGGTGGTGGCGGCGGACCCGCCGTGTCCTGCGCTGAGCGACGCGCGCGTCAGGCGCCGTCGCCGTTGTAGCGCGCGGTGGTCCCGGCCTCGACGAGCTCACGGAAACGGTGCAGGGCGTGCTCCGCACCCACGTCGTGCTCCTGGTGGACGTCGATGCCCCGTGCGCGGAGCTGCTCCTGCCAGTCGCCGGGCACGGGCCCCTCGTCGAACCCGGTGATGCGCTCGACCGTGGCGCAGTCGGCGCCGAACTCCACCGCGGACACCCCCGACCAGAGGAGCGCACCCAGGCACATCACGCACGGCTGCGCGTTCACCACGAGGGTCCGGCGCCGCCCGACGTCACGCCCGAGGTTCCAGGCGCCGGTCCTCGCGTGCGCCAGACCGAGGGTGACGACCTCGGCGTGCATCGACGCGACGTTCGAGTGCAGGACGAGGTTCGTGCCGATCGACACCACCTCGGCGGACTCCTCGTCGACGACCACCGCCGCGAACGGACCGCCGGTGCCCTCCTCGACGTTCCGGGTGGCCAACTCGGTCACGAGGGCGAACCGACCCGCCCGGGTCGGCAGGTGCGCGGGAGCCGCGGCCTGGGCGCCCCGCAGCCAGTCGGGAACGCCGACACGGAGCTCGGTGGGGAACGGGGCGAGAACTGGTCCGGACATGGCGAGGACGCTAGCCGCGGATGGTTTCGAGGGTGTTTCCCGGTCGAAACGCGGCGGAAACACCTCGCCCGTAGCGTCGCTCGCACCGGTCCTGCACGACCGGCCGGACGCAGGAGGTGGCAGCGATGACGGCACACGACTCCGAGTACGCACCGCGCCGCTGGCCGCGTGGCGCGATCGCGCACGGGCACTGAAGCGGACCGGACCCGACCGGCCGGCGCACCACGCGTCGGCCCCGCCGCAACGTCCCCCCGTCGGTCACCTGCGCCGACCCACCCGCCGTGCCGCGCCTCCCGTCCGTCGTGTCGGACGCGCGCCGCCCCGTTCGTCGTCCCCTGAGAGGACACCACCGTGCAGCAGATCCACCTCGCCCTGTTCCTGTTCCCCGGCTACCACCTCGGCGCGTGGCGCCTGCCCGACGCCGTGCCCGAACTGGACCTCGGCATCGAGCACTACGTCCGCGCCGCCGAGCTCGCCGAGGAGGCGAAGCTCGACGCGCTGTTCTTCGAGGACCAGGCCGCCGTCCGCCGGAGCAACGACATCCTCGCCGGCGACACGTACGGCGCCGCCAACCCGCGGTCGATCCACTTCGACCCGACGATGCTGCTCCCCGCCCTCGCGATGCGGACCTCGCGGCTCGGGCTCGCGGCGACGTCGACCACGACCTTCAACGACCCGTTCAACCTGGCCCGGCGGTTCTCGACGCTCGACCACATCAGCAACGGCCGAGCTGGGTGGAACCTCGTGACGTCGTTCAACGAGGACGAGGCGCAGAACTTCGGGCTCGACGCGCACGTGCAGCACGCGGCCCGGTACGAACGGGCGAGCGAGTTCGTCGACGTCGTGACCGGGCTCTGGGACGGGTGGGACCCCGACGCGATCGTCCGCGACAAGGAGTCCGGCACCTACTTCGACGTCGAGAAGATGCGGTTCCTGCAGCACGAGGGCGAGCACTTCCGGGTCCGCGGACCGCTCACCACCGGCCGGAGCCCACAGGGGCGGCCGGTGGTGTTCCAGGCGGGCGCGTCCGAGCCCGGGCGCGAACTCGCGGCACGGACGGCGGACGTCGTCTTCACGCTGCAGTCCGACCCGACTGCGAGCCGTGCCTTCCGCGACGACATCCGTGCTCGCGCCGAACGGTTCGGGCGCGACCCGGAGCACGTGAAGGTGCTGGTCGGGATGACGCCGATCGTGGGCGACACCGACGAGCTCGCTCACGACCTCGCCGACGAGATGATGGCGCTCATCCCCGACGACCTCGCGTTGGCCAACCTCGGGCCGCTCGCCGGCGGGGTCGACTTCCGGCAGTTCGACCCGGATGCGCCCGTCCCCGAGCTGCCCGAGTCGAACGCGGGCAAGTCCCACCGCGAAGCGATCATGTCGGTGTCGCGCGACCAGGGACTCTCGACGATCGAGACCGCCCGGTACTTCGCCGAGGGCAGCTACCGGAAGGTGATCGGGTCACCCGCGACGATCGCCGACACCATGCAGGAGTGGTCCGAGGCCGGAGCCTGCGACGGGTTCCTCGCGGTGCCGACGCACTTCCCGACCGGGGTCGAGGCCTTCACCCGGAAGGTCGTTCCCGAGCTGCAGCGCCGCGGGCTGCACCGGACCGAGTACACGGGCCGGCACCTCCGCGACCACCTCGGCGTCAGGCGGTACGCCTAGACGCCCACCTCTTGGTAGGCGGTGAACAGCAGGTGGTCCTCGGGTCCCTCGAGCGTCACCGGCTTGCCGACCCCGTCGAGGATGATGAACCGGAGCATGCCGGCGCGGGCCTTCTTGTCACGGCGCATCGTGGCGAGGAGGCCCTCCCAGCGACCGGCTCCGTACGTCGTCGGGAGCTCGAGCGACTCGAGGATCGCCCGGTGCCGGTCGACCGTGGCGTCGTCGAGGTGTCCGGTCAGACGGGCGAGCTCGGCCGCGAAGACCATGCCGACCGACACCGCCGCACCGTGGCGCCACTGGTAGCGCTCGGCGTGCTCGATGGCGTGCCCGAGGGTGTGGCCGTAGTTGAGGACCTCCCGGCGGCCCTGCTCGGTGAAGTCGTCCGAGACGACCTCGGCCTTGAGCTGGATCGCGAGTTCGACGACCCGCCGGAACTCGGGCGTGGTCGGGTCGGTGACCCGCGCGACGTCGGCCTCGACGATGTCGAGGATCTCCGGCACGGCGATGAAGCCGGCCTTCACGATCTCGGCGAAGCCGGTGAGGATCTCGTTGCGCGGCAGGGTCCGGACCAGGTCGAGGTCCGCCACGACCGCGCGCGGCGGGTAAAACGCGCCGACGAGGTTCTTGCCCTCGTTCGTGTTGATGCCGGTCTTGCCGCCGACGCTCGCGTCCACCATGCCGAGCACGCTCGTCGGGATCGCGATGTACGGCACGCCGCGCAGCCACGTGGCGGCGACGAAGCCGGCCAGGTCGGTCACGGCGCCGCCGCCGAGGCCGATCACCGCGTCGGTGCGGGTGAAGTCGGACTGCCCCAGGATCTGCCAGCAGAACGCGGCCACCTCGACGCGTTTGGCGCCCTCGGCGTCGGGCACCTCGGCGATGAGGGCCTCGAGTCCGGCGGCCGCGAGCAGGTCGCGCAGGCCGTTCGCCCGGGCACCGAGCGTCGGTGCGTGCACGATGAGGACCTTGGCGACCCGCGGTCCGAGGAGCGCCGGCACCGAGCCGAGCAGGTCGTTCCCCACGGCCACGACGTAGCCGTCGTCGCCGCCCACGCGGATCTCGGTGGTGCCCTCCGGCAGGATCTGGGCCGAGTCGGTCACGGTGCTCCTTCGTTGGTGGTTCCGGGTGCGTCACCGGCTGTGCCGTCGGTGGCGCTGCCGTCGGCGGCGCTGCCGTCGATCGTGCTGCTGCCGTCGGCCGTGGCGCTGCCGTCGGCGGACCGCAGCCATGCGACGACGTCGTCGACGACGTGCGACATCGGCCGACGGGAGGTGTCGAACACAGCGTGGGCGAGCTCGGCGTAGGTCGCCGCCCGCGCGTCCATGATGGTCTGCCAGGCGTCGATCCCGCCGTCGGCCAGCAGCGGTCGGTCACTGCCGGCGATCCGATCGGCGACGGCCTCCGGTGAGACGGTGAGCAGGACCACGCGGGCACCCGCCAGGGCCTCGCGTGTCGCCGCGTGCGTGACTGCGCCGCCCCCGACGGCGATCACGCCGCCGGTGGCCACGGCGTCACGAACCGCAGCCGCCTCGAGCTCGCGGAAGGCCGATTCGCCGCGGTCCGCGAAGATCCCCGGGATCGGCCCGTGCTCACGCACGATCGCCCGGTCGGTGTCGGTGAAGGGGACGCCGAGCGCCTTCGCGACGCGCTTGCCGACGCTCGACTTCCCAGCGCCCATCGGGCCGATGACGACGACGGGGGCCGCGGGTGCGGGCGTGCTCACCAGGCGGTGGAGTGCTCGGCGGCCTCGGTGCGTCGGCTGCGGAGGGTCTCCGGGATCGATGCCAGGTAGGCGTCGAGGTTCCGCTTCGTCTCGACGACGTTGTCGCCGCCGAACTTCTCGAGTACGGCGTCGGCGAGGACGAGCGCGACCATGGCCTCGGCCACGACACCCGCGGCCGGCACGGCGCAGACGTCGGAGCGCTGGTGGTGCGCCGAGGCGTCCTCACCCGTGGTGACGTCGATGGTGTGCAGGGCGTGCGGGACGGTCGCGATCGGCTTCATGCCGGCGCGGACGCGCAACACGGTGCCGGTGGACATGCCGCCCTCGGTGCCGCCGGCGCGGTCGGTGGTGCGGATGATCTCGCCGTCCTCGCGGTACAGCTCGTCGTGCGCCTCGGAACCGCGGCGCGCAGCGGTGGCGAAGCCGTCGCCGACCTCGACGCCCTTGATCGCCTGGATGCCCATGATCGCCGCGGCCAGCCGGGCGTCGAGCCGGCGGTCCCACTGCACGTGCGAGCCGAGCCCCGGCGGGACGCCGTAGAACAGCACCTCGACGACACCGCCGAGGGTGTCGCCGTCCTTCTTCGCCGCCTCGACCTCGGTGACCATCCGGGCGGAGGTCTCGGCGTCGAAGCAGCGCAGCTGGTCCTCGTCGAGACGGTCGACGTCGTCGGGGAGCGGCAGTGCGGTGCCGTCGGGCACGCGGACCGTGCCGACCTGCAGCGTGTGCGCGACCGAACGGATGCCGAGCTCGGCCAGGAAGGACTTCGCGACGGCGCCGAGCGCCACCCGGGCCGCGGTCTCGCGGGCCGAGGCGCGCTCGAGGATCGGTCGGGCCTCGTCGAAGCCGTACTTCTGCATGCCGACCAGGTCGGCGTGACCCGGACGCGGTCGCGTCAACGGGGCGCTGCGGCCACGGGAGAGCTCGGTCTGCTCGACGGGTTCGGGGTTCATGACCTCGACCCACTTCGGCCACTCGGTGTTGCCGATCCGGATCGCGATCGGGCTGCCGAGGGAGTACCCGTGCCGGACACCACCGGACACGTGCAGTTCGTCCTGCTCGAACTTCATGCGGGAGCCGCGGCCGTAGCCGAGCTTGCGTCGCGCGAGGTCGGTACGGATGGACTCGAACGAGACCGGGACACCCGCGGGCAGGCCCTCGAGCATCGCGATCAGTTCGGGTCCGTGGGACTCACCAGCGGTCAACCAACGAAGCATGGTGCCCATCTTCCCACAGCGCACACCCGTGCGACGCGACCCCGACTACCAGGAGTCGGGGTCGCGCACCCCGCCTACTGGTAGTCGGGGTGCGCGCGCAGCCAGGCCTGGAACTGCTTCACGGCGACGAGGTGCTGGTCGTAGGTGTCCGAGAACACCGTCTCCCCCGTCTCGAGGTTCACCGTCACGAAGTACAACCAGTTGCCCGACGCTTCCTGCGTGACCGCCTTGATGGCGATGTCGCCCGGGTTCGAGATCGGCGCAGGCGGCAGGCCGTCGTGCACGTAGGTGTTGTACTCGTTCCCCGCGTCGGCGCGCTCGGCGTCGGTCGTGGTCACCGTGTGCGTGTTGCCCGTGCCGTACGCGACCGTTGCGTCGGACTGCAGCTTCATGCCCTGGTCGAGGCGGTTCTGGAAGACCCGCGCGACCTTCGGGTAGTCGGCGGCGAGGCCGGCTTCCTTCTGCACGAGCGACGCGAAGACGATCACGTGCTCCTGGTCGGCCTCGGCGACACCCGCCGCGGCGAGGTGCTCCTTCATCGTGTCGACCATCGACTTGAAGTACTGCGTGGCCGTCCACCCGGGGTTGATCGGGTACGTGGCCGGGAACAGCCAGCCCTCGAGCGTGGTGACGTTCGCCGGCAGACCGTACGCCGCGAGGTCCTTCGCCGCAGCGGAGACCTCGGCCTGGGAGAGCCCCGCCTTCGAGACCATGCCGGCCTCGATGTCCTGCAGCGCGGTGCCCTCGGGGATGACGATCGACGCCTGCACCCGGTTCTTCGTGTCCTGCAGCGCCGCGAGGGCCGTCTTCGAGCTCATCTCCTTCTTGAGCGAGTACGACCCGGGCTGGAACTGGACGTCAGGCGACGCGAGCAGCAGCTTGTAGAAGACCTTCGAGTCCTTCACGACGCCGCTGCGCTGCAGCGTCTTCGCGACGTCCTCACCGATGTCGCCCTGCTTGATGGTGATGGTCACCTTGGTGGTGCCGTCGCCGGTGTAGTCGTCGGGCTCCTTGTTGCCGCTGAGCGCCGCGACGACCTGCTGGATCTTCGGAGCGGCGAACGCGTACGCCGACACCCCGCCGGCGAGGACGACCGCCACGATGACGATCCCCGCGATCAGCGGTCCGCGACGTCGCCTGCGGTGCGGCCCACGCGGCTCGCGTGGCGCCCTGGAGGCTCCCCCGCGTCCACCGCGACCGCCGCGTCCGTCGTCTCCCGCGCCTCCAGAGCCGTCGTCGCCCTGGGCAGGACCGCTCGCGCCGGACGCTGTCGCGCCCGCGTCCGTTCCCCTGTCGGGGGATGCGGCGTCGTCGGCCAGAGCACGGTCGCCTGCGGCACGGTCGGCTGGCCGGTCCGCGTCGCCCACGTGCACCTCGCCGGTGAGGAGTGCGTGGACCTCGGGGTGCAGGTCCGCCGCGCGTCGTGCTACGGGCGCATCGGCCGGGGACACCGGGTGGTCGCGGTAGGTCGACCGTCGAGCGGGCGCGGCGGGCGCCTCGGGCTCGGCGGCTGCCGGGCGCTGACCCGCTGCCGAGCGATCGGCTGCTGCGCGCTCCGCCTCGGCTGCGCGAGCTGCCTCCGCTGCGCGGGCCTCGCGTCGCGAGAGGTGCCGGGTGGGCGCCGGGGTACCGGGGGTGGGTTCGACGACGCCGTCACGCGCATCGGTGGTGGCCGCACGGTCGGAAGTGGTCTTCCGCCGCTCGGCGTCGTTGCCGGGCGCGATGATCGCGTTCCAGTCCAGGTCGTCTGCCAACGGTCCTCGGTCTCTCGGTCGGGAACTCCGCCTGGGCATCGTCGTCTCGGTCGACGGCAGGGAGCCCGGTTCAGGGGAGCGTGGCCCCCGGTGGGGCACTGGACGCACGCTCGTGGTCGAGCGCGTGTTGCAGAATGATAACAGCGGCCGCTTGGTCGATCACGGCACGCGACTTCTTCGTGTTCTTGCCGGCCTGGTGGAGCCCGCGCTGGGCGGTCACCGTCGACAGGCGTTCGTCCACGAGTCGCACCGGCCGGTGCTCGGCGAGCCGGGCGGCGAACTCGCGGGCGTCGGTGGTCGACGCGGTGTCCCCGCCCGACATCGACAGCGGCAGCCCGACGACGATCTCGAGCACGTCGTACTCGTCCGCGATCTCGGCGATCCGGCGGACGTCCGTCGCGTCGTGGCGCTTGACCGTCTCCACCGGCGTCGCGAGGAGCCCGTCACGGTCGCACACGGCCACCCCGATCCGGGCGCGACCGACGTCGATGCCGAGTCGCCGCCCGGAACGGATCGCCACGATCAGGCCGTGAGCCGCTGGGTCACCGCACGCAGCGCTGCCGGGAGCGCGGACGCGTCCGTGCCACCGCCCTGCGCCAGGTCCGGCTTGCCGCCACCACCGCCACCGAGCACACCGGCGGCTTCCTTGGCGAGCGGACCCGCCTGGACGCCGGCGGCGCGCGCTGCGTCGTTGGTGGCGACGATGACCACGGGCTTGCCGCCCACGACGGCGCCGAGCACGACGACGGCCGCGCCGTCCCCGAGCTGTGCGCGGACCCCGGTCGCGAGGGCGCGGAGGTCGTCCCCGGACTGCAGGCCGTCGACGGACTCGGCCACGACGGTCGTCGCACCGACGGTCGTCGCCTGCCGTGCGAGCGACGGCACACGCTGCTGCAGGTTCGCCGACTCGAACTCGGCGACCCGCTTCTGGGCGGTGCGCAGGTCCTCCATGAGGGACTGCACGCGGGTCGGGAGGTCCTCGCGCGGAGCCTTCAGCGCACTCGACAGCTGGGAGACGATCGTGCGCTCGACCGCGAGGTCGCGGAAGCCCTCGAGCCCGACGAGCGCCTCGACACGACGGTTGGTCGAACCGACGCTCGACTCCCCCACCAGGTTGACGAGGCCGACCTGGGCGCTCGACGCCACGTGGGTGCCACCGCAGAGCTCACGGGACCACGGGCCACCGATGTCGACCATGCGGACCTCGGAACCGTACTTCTCACCGAAGAGCGCCTGCGCGCCGAGCGACTTCGCCTCGTCGATCGGGAGCACGCGCGTGGAGACCTCGAGGTCGGAGCGGATCGCGGTGTTCACGACCTCCTCGATCTCGGAGCGGGTCTCGAACGACACCGGCTGCGACCACGAGAAGTCGAGGCGCATGTAGCCGGACTTGTTGTACGAACCGGCCTGCAGTGCCTCCGGGCCGAGGATGTCACGGAGCGCCGCGTTCACGAGGTGCGTCGCGGAGTGGGCCTGGGTGGCGCCGCGGCGGTACTCGGAGTCGACGACCGTCGTCGCCGGCGCACCGACCCCGACCTCGCCGGAGCGGACCTGCACGGTGTGGCTCCAGAGACCCGCCACCGGGCGCTGCACGTCGAGCACCTCGAGGTCGAAGCCGTTGCCGACGATCGAGCCCTGGTCGGCGTCCTGCCCGCCGGACTCGGCGTAGAGCGAGGTCTCGCCGAGGATGACCTCGGCGATGTCGCCTGCGACGGCACGGTCGACGCTGACGCCGCCGACGATGATCCCGAGGACGTTCGTCTCCGCCTCGAGCGCGTCGTAGCCGAGGAAGACCGTCTCGCCCTTGGCGCGGAACGCACTGTAGACGCTGAGGTCGGCGAGGGCGGTCTTCTTGCTCTTCGCGTCCGCCTTGGCCCGCGCCCGCTGCTCGGACATCAGGGTCTCGAAGGCCGAGCGGTCGACGTGCACGCCGGCTTCCTCGGCCATCTCCATCGTCAGGTCGATCGGGAAGCCGAAGGTGTCGTGGAGCAGGAACGCCGTGTCGCCGCCGATCGACGGTGCGCCGTCCTGCTTGGCGCGCTCGACCGCGACGTCGAGGATCGTCGTGCCCTGCGCGAGGGTGCGGAGGAAGGTCTCCTCTTCCGCGTAGGCGATGCGTGCGATGCGGTCGAAGTCGGAGCCGACCTCGGGGTAGGCGTCCTGCATGGCGTCGCGCGACGCCGGGAAGAGGTCCGGGAAGGTCGCACCCTCGACGCCGAGCAGGCGCATGGCACGAACCGTCCGGCGGAGCAGACGCCGGAGGATGTAGCCGCGCCCCTCGTTCGACGGGCTGACGCCGTCGGTGATGAGCATGAGCGCCGACCGGACGTGGTCCGCGATGACGCGCATGCGGACGTCGTCCTCGTGCACGGCGCCGTAGCGTCGGCCGGAGATCTCGGCGGCCTTGTCGAGGACCGGGCGGACCTGGTCGATCTCGTACATGTTGTCGACGCCCTGCTTGATGAAGGCGACGCGCTCGAGGCCCATGCCGGTGTCGATGTTCTTGTTCGGCAGCTCGCCGGTGATCTCGAAGTCGTACTTCGACCGGACGTCGGCGATCTGGTACTGCATGAAGACGAGGTTCCAGATCTCGACGTAGCGGTCGTCGTCGGTCGCGGGACCGCCGTCGATGCCGTACGCGGGGCCGCGGTCGAAGAAGATCTCCGAGCACGGGCCCGCTGGGCCGGGCTGACCGGTCGACCAGTAGTTGGTGTCCTTGCCGAGCCGCTGGATGCGCTCCTCGGGCAGGGACGAGTGCTGCTTCCAGAACGCGATCGCCTCGTCGTCCTCTTCGTAGACGGTCACCCACAGGTCGTCGGGCGAGAAGCCGAGGCCGCCGTCGCTCTCCGGCTGGGTCAGGAACTCCCAGGCGTACTGGATCGCCTGCTCCTTGAAGTAGTCGCCGAAGGAGAAGTTGCCGTTCATCTGGAAGAACGTGCCGTGCCGCGGGGTCTTGCCGACCTCTTCGATGTCGTTCGTGCGGATGCACTTCTGCACGCTGGTGGCGCGCGGGTACGGCGCCGGGACCAACCCCGTCAGGTACGGGATGAAGGGGACCATGCCAGCGACCGTGAAGAGGAGCGAGGGATCGTCCGAGACGAGTGAGGCGGACGGGACGACGGTGTGGCCGCGGTCACCGAAGAACTGGAGCCAACGGCGGCGGATCTCTGCGGTCTGCATGGTGCTTCCTGATTCAGGTTCGGCGGGAGGGAACGGCGAGGAGGACCTCAGACGTCGGTGCGGAGCTCGGCCTCGCGGGAGCGGTAGCCGTCGGCGACGGCACCCGTGAAGGCCTTCGTGCGGTCGTTCACATCGGCGAAGAACCGTGCGCCAGCGGGAGTGTTCGCGACCTTGTGCGCGACGGCGAACCCGATGACGACGCCGACGGCGACGAAGAACAGCTGCTTCACGGTGCCTCTCCCTCTTCCACACGCGAGCGGTGCGTGCCCAGACGATCTTACTGAAGGTGCCGGGCGGGAACGCCGAACGGCGGGCCGACCTCTGGAGAGGACGACCCGCCGTTCGGGTGTGATCAGGAGATCAGCGAGCTGCGTAGTACTCGACGACGAGCTGCACTTCACAGGTCACGGGGACCTCGGCGCGCTTCGGACGACGGACCAGGCGAGCGTGGAGCTTCTCGATCTCGACCTCGAGGTAGCCCGGGACCTTCGGCAGGACTTCCTGGTGCCCACCGGCGGCGGCGACCTGGAGCGGCTCGAGCGACTCGGAGCGCTGCTTCACGTGGATGAGCTGGCCCTCCTTGACGCGGAAGGAGGGGCGGTCGACGAGCTTGCCGTCCACGAGGATGTGGCGGTGCACGATCAGCTGACGGGCCTGTGCGGTCGTGCGGGCGAAGCCGGCACGGAGCACGAGGGCGTCGAGGCGCTGCTCGAGGAGCTCGACCAGGTTCTCACCGGTCAGGCCCTTCGTCTTGCGGGCCTCTTCGAAGACGATGCGGAGCTGCTTCTCGCGGATGCCGTACTGGGCGCGCAGACGCTGCTTCTCACGGAGGCGGACGGCGTAGTCGCTGTCCGCACGACGGCGGGTGCGGCCGTGCTCACCGGGGCCGTAGGGGCGCTTCTCGAGGTAACGGGCCGCCTTCGGCGTCAGCGGGATGCCGAGCGCGCGCGAGAGGCGGGTCTTGCTGCGGGTGCGTGACTTGGTAGACACAGGGTCCTTTTCTCTGTACTGAACTGAACTGACCGTCGGCCACCGCACGCGCACGTGTGATCGAACCCGACGGAGGGATCCAGAGGGATGAGCCTGTGGGATCGGACGGCTACAGTCCGAACCTCTGCCCCCGTGGCGTCGGGATCGAGGTCCGGTCTGACCGGTTCTCGTTCCTGACGGCACTCTGTCCTCGGCGCAGCCGCACGCGAGGACCAGGACGTAGGCCCGTCAACGATAGCAGCATCCGGACCCGGGGTGAAGCACCGGTACCGACGACGGACGGCTCGTGGACGCCGGGCTACTCGCCGCGGGTGATCTTCCGGAGCCGTTCGAGCCGCGGGCCGACCTCGCGCTCGTAGCCGTTGGCGGTCGGCGTGTAGTACTCGGTGCCCTCGAGCGCATCCGGCAGGTACTGCTGCTCCGCGACCCCGTGCTCGGCGTCGTGGGAGTAGACGTACCCCTTGCCGTGCCCGAGCCGCTTCGCCCCCGGGTAGTGCGCGTCGCGGAGGTGCATCGGGACGACCCCGAGACGACCGGCCTTGACGTCCGCAGCGGCGGCGTTCACCCCGTTGTACGCGGCGTTCGACTTCGGCGCGGTCGCCAGGTAGACGACGGCCTCGGCCAACGGGATGCGGCCCTCCGGCATGCCGATGAGCTGCACGGCCTGCGCGGCGGCGACGGCGATCGGCAGCGCCTGCGGGTCCGCCATGCCGATGTCCTCGGACGCGGAGATGATGATCCGCCGTGCGATGAACCGGGGGTCCTCGCCCGCCTCGATCATGCGCGCGAGGTAGTGGAGCGCCGCGTCGACGTCGCTCCCCCGCACCGACTTGATGAACGCGCTGATGACGTCGTAGTGCTCGTCGCCCTGCCGGTCGTACCGCAGCAGTGCACGGTCGACGGCCGCAGCGACGGTGTCCGCGTCGACCACCGGGACCGTGTCGACACCGTCGAGCGCTTCGTCGGCGTCGTCGGCCTGTGCGGCCACCGCCGAGGCCGCGGCGGCCTCGAGCGCGGTGAGCGCACGACGGGCGTCCCCGGAGGACAGCCGGACGATGGCGCTGCGGGCCTCGTCACCGAGGACGACCGAGCCGCCGAGCCCGCGCGGGTCCTCCACCGCACGGTCGACGAGCGTGCCGAGGTCTTCGTCGGTGAGGGGCTTCAGCGTGAGGAGCAGGGAGCGTGACAGCAGCGGGGAGATGACCGAGAACGACGGGTTCTCGGTGGTCGCGGCGATGAGGATGACCCAGCCGTTCTCGACCCCCGGCAGCAGGGCGTCCTGCTGCGCCTTGCTGAAGCGGTGGATCTCGTCGAGAAACAGCACCGTCGTGGCGCCGTAGAGGTCACGGTGCGTGAGTGCCTTCTCCATCACCTCGCGCACGTCCTTCACGCCGGCGGTGACCGCGGAGAGCTCGACGAACTCGCGGCCGGACTGCCGGGCGATCGCCTGCGCCAGGGTCGTCTTGCCGGTGCCGGGCGGACCCCAGAGGATCACGGAGACGCCCCCCGGGTTCTCGCGCGTGCCGGTGGCGAGCTGCACGAGCGGACTGCCGCGGCCGAGCAGGTGCTGCTGGCCGGCGACTTCCGCGAGGCTGGTGGGGCGCATCCGGACCGCCAGCGGGACGGAACCCTGCGCGAGCCCGGCGTGACCGCCCGTCGTGGGCGCACGCATGCCCGAACGGTCCGCTGCCATGCTCCCAATGGTAAGCCGCCCCACCGACAGGGGCGCGCCTCCAGTCGGTCCTGATGGCCGGTTCCGCTACGCTCGTCGCACACTCGACGAGAGGTCAGAAGAGCACCGTGGCACCGAAGAACCAGGCGCGTGACAACCGCGAGGCGCGCGAGCGCCTCCGCCTCTACAAGGCGCGACAGGGCCTCCACGACCGGCAGCGACGCCGTCGGCTGCGCGACAACCTCGTCGGTGCGGGCGTCCTGGTGCTCGTCGCGGCGCTCGCGACCGGGTCACAGCTCGCGTTCGCCGGCTCGCAGGACTCCGGGAAGCAGGCCGACGCCAGCGCCAGCGCGACCGCCACGGCCACCCCGACCCCGTCGGCCAGTGCGACCGCCGCGAACACCGGCGACGTGCCGGCCAAGTCGATCGCGAAGGACTCCACCTGGACCGGGTCGCTCACGATCAACAAGGACGTCGAGCTCGGCATCGAGCTCGACGGGGGAAAGGCCCCGCAGGCCGCGAGCGTCGAGATCAAGCTCATCCAGGACCAGTTCTACAACGGCACGACCTGTCACCGGCTCGCCGACAGCAAGGGCTTCCAGTTCCTGCAGTGCGGCTCCGCGAACGGGGACGGCACCGGCGACGCCGGCTTCGAGTACGGCCCGCTCGAGAACGTGCCGAGCGACGGCGTCTACGAGAAGGGCACGATCGCGATCGCCCGTGGCTCGTCGGCGTACTCGCAGACGACGCAGTTCTTCATCGTCTACGGCGACACCACGCTCGACGGCTCGACCGGCGGCTACACCGTCGTCGGGAAGGTCACGAGCGGCCTCGACGACCTCGAGTCGGACATCACCTCGAAGGGGATCTCGTCGGCCGGTGACGACGGCACCGGCGAGCCCAAGGTCACGACCAAGATCACCGGCGCGACGATCGCGCGGGAGAAGTAGTCCACAGGCGCGCCGACCGGGCGGGTCGCAGACGCCGTCCGTGCAATAGGCTGACGACCTGACCGTGCCGACGGCGACGTCGGTGATGCACGACCACGATCGAGGCGAGACCTGTGGGATCTGACGAAGCAACGACCTGGGGCCGGGTCGACGAGAACGGGACGGTCTACGTCCGGTACGACGACACCGAGAAGGCGGTCGGTGAGTACCCCGACGCGACCCCGGACGAGGCCCTCGCCTACTTCGCGCGGAAGTACGCCGACCTCGAGGGGCAGGTGAAGATCGCCGAGCAGCGCGTCCAGCGCGGAGCCTCGGCGAACGACGTCGCCCGCACCGTGGAGCACCTGCAGGCCCTGGTGGCCGAGGCCCGCGTCGTCGGTGACCTCAAGGCGCTCGAGACCCGCGTCGGCGCACTGACCGAGCAGCTCGGCTCGCTCACCAAGGAGCAGGCGGAGCAGGCCCAGCAGGCCCTCGCCGATGCGCTGGCACACCGCACCGCACTGGTCGAGGAAGCCGAGGCGCTGGCCGCCGTCGATCCCGCCCGAGCGCAGTGGAAGCAGATCACCGCGCAGCTCGACGACGTCTTCGCGCGGTGGCAGCAGCACCAGCACGACGGCCCGCGCATCCCCAAGAACGAGGCGAACGAGCTCTGGAAGCGGTTCCGCGCGGCGCGTTCGACCGTGGACCAGCACCGTCGTGCCTTCTACTCGGAGCTCGACTCGCAGCACCGCGACGCCCGCAACCGCAAGCAGGAGCTCGTGCAGCAGGCCGAGGCCCTCGCACCGCGCGGCTCCGACGCGATCTCGGCGTACCGCGAACTGCTCGACGACTGGAAGGCCGCGGGCCGTGCCGGCAAGCGGCACGACGACGCGCTCTGGGCTCGCTTCAAGGCCGCCGGCGACGTGCTGTTCGAGCAGCGACACGCCGAGAGCGCCGCTGAGAACGAGGAGTACTCGGAGAACCTCGTGGCGAAGCAGGCGCTCCTCACCGAGGCCGAGCCGCTCCTCACCGCGACCGACCGCGTGTCTGCACGCCGGACCCTCACCGGCATCCAGCGCCGCTGGGACGAGGTCGGCAAGGTCCCCCGCGCGGACGTCCGCCGCGTCGAGGACCGACTCCGTGCGATCGAGGACCACGTGCGGAGCCTCGAGGACCAGCACTGGAAGTCGTCCGACCCGGAGCGCAAGGCCCGTCAGACCGGCCTGGCGAGCCAGCTCGAGGACGCCATCGGCAAGCTCGAGGCCGAGCTCGCCGACGCGCAGGCCTCCGGCAACGCACGCAAGATCAAGGACGCCCAGGAAGCGCTCGACGCCCGCAAGATCTGGCTCGACGCACTCGGCGGCTGACACCTCCCACCACACGACGGAGCCCCCGCGACCCTGAGGTCGCGGGGGCTCCGTCGTGTGCGGCGCCGGGCGCCGGGCGCCGGGCGCTCGTGCGACGGCGTGGGGCGCCGGGCGCTCGTGCGACGGCTTGGTGCGAGGTTGCGTCCTCCGTGGGACCGTGCGGGTCCCGCACGGAGGACGGAACCTCGCACCACACGCGACGGGGAAGCGTGCACCCGCCGCGCACCCGTCACACGGGCGCGGGCAGCCCCAGCAGCAATCGGATGTCGCGGTCGTCCTGGCGCATCTGCTCGGCGAGCTCGTCCATCGACGAGAACTTCACCATGCCGCGGACGTACGAGACGAACAGCACCGAGATCGTCTCGCCGTAGAGGTCGATGTCGACGTCGAGCAGGTGCGCCTCGATCTGCTTCGCGGGGACGCCCTCGAACGTCGGGTTGTTCCCGACCGAGACCGCCGCGGGGTACACGGTGCCGTCGTGCAGGACCCGAGCCGCGTAGACGCCGTCGGCGGGGACGAACCCCTCGCAGGCAGGGTCGAGGTTCGCCGTCGGGTAGCCCATGGCGCGGCCGCGCTGGTTCCCGTGGACGACGACGCTGCGGACGGCGTGCTCGCGGCCGAGCAGCCGTGCGGCCTCGGCCACGCGACCGTCGCCCAGCAGCTCGCGGATCCACGTCGAGGACACCCGTCGTTCGCCGTCCGGGCGGACGTCGTCCACCAGGTCGACGTCGTCGATGAGCTCGACGGTGAACCCGTGCCGCTCGCCGAGGGTGCGGAGGAGCGTGACGTCGCCGGCGCCCTTCGCGCCGAAGCGGAAGTCACTGCCGACGAAGACCAGGCGGGCGTGCAGGGTGTCCACGAGGATCTCGGACACGAACGCCTCGGGCGACTTCGACTGCAGGTCGTGGTCGAACCGGAGGAGCAGCGTCGCGTCGACCCCGACCTGGTCGAGGAGCTCCCGTCGCTGCGCCGTGCTCGTCAGCGCCGGCGGGACCTTCACCGGGTCGATGACGTTGAGCGGGTGCCGGTCGAACGTGACGACGGTGGACACCAGGCCGTGTTCCTGTGCCGCACGCTCGAGGTGGGCGATCACGGCACGGTGGCCGACGTGGACCCCGTCGAACTTGCCGATCGTGACCGCACTCGGACCGAAGCCCTGGGCCACGTCGGCGATGTCGTCGTAGTACTGCACCGTCACTCCCCTACTCGCCGGCCGGTACGGCGGTGGACGCAGCGGGATCGGTGCCGACCGCCGTGCGGTGGTGCTTGCGGAGCCACCAGAGACCCGCGACGGGCAGCACGAGCGGGGCGAACGCGTACCCCAGGCCGTAGTACGACCAGATGGTGTCGTCGGGGAAGAGCGCGCGGTCGAAGAGCGAGAGCGTGCCGACGACGAGCACGCCGGTCATCTCGAAGCCGATCGTGACGCAGGCCACGCGGTACCAGAACCGGCCCGGTGCGATGAGGGCGATGATCGCGACGATGTAGACGACCGCCGCGACGGCGCTCAGCGTGTAGGCGAACGGCGCGAAGTCGAACTTCTCGATGATCTGGACGACGCTCCGACCGGTCGCCGCCAACGCGAGGACGCCGTAGACGGCGATGAGGACTCGGCCGATGCCGGTCGCGAGAGAGGATCTGGTCGCCATTGGACCGAGTCTACCGACGGAGCGGGTGCACGATGACGCAGCGCGTCAGTGCGGACCACGCCGCGCGTCAGTTCAGCGCGAACCAGATCTGGTACATCCGGTAGACCATCACGGCGACGGTGAACGCGCCGGCACCGAGGACGACGGTGCTCCACTTCGTCCGGTCGATGAGGGCCCACACGATGGTGGCCGGCGGGACGAGCAGCACGGACACCGCGTACACGCCGAACTCCAGTGCGTTGCCCTCCGGCGGGCTGCCGACGACGGGGAGCACGATCGCGATCACGCCCTGCGCGACGAGGAGCAGCTCGACGAGGACGAGCGAGCCGACCGTGTAGTCGTTCGGCTTCCACCCGATGAACCCGACGACCACCGCGAACAGCCCCGCGACGACGGCGATGACGAGCTGGACCCACATGAACCACTCGATCACGCGTTCGCTCCTCGTCCGGCCGACGTCGGCCGGGCCGCCGTCGGGAAGTTGGTGATGACCCGGAGCAGTCCTCGCCGGACCGAGACGAGGCCGACGAGCCGGTCCCCGTCGGTGGCGACGGCTGCGACGGGTCCGTCGGTGTCCGGGTGGTCTGCGGCGACGCGCTTGCCGTCACCGAGGTCCTTCGCGGCCGCGGCGTCCAGCGGGACGGCCGGGAACAGCCGTCTGGCGACGTCGGCCGGTCGCTGCAGTGCGGCACGGACGTCGACGTCGTCGTCCTCGAGGTCGATGGCGTCCTCGACGTCGAACGGTCCGATCCGCGTGCGGCGGAGGGCGGTGAGGTGCGCCCCGGTGCCGAGCGCAGCACCGACGTCACGGGCGAGCGCGCGGACGTAGGTGCCCGACGAGCAGCTGACGACGACGTCGAGGTCCACCACGTGGACGTCCGTGCCGTCCACCGTGACGACCCGCTCGTTCCGGCCGGTCACGTCGAAGCGCGACACCGTGACGGTTCGCGACTTGAGCACGACCTCCTCGCCCTTCCGGGCGAGGTCGTAGGCGCGGCGGCCGTCCACCTTGATCGCGCTGACGGTCGACGGGACCTGCGAGATCTCGCCGCGCTGCACGGCCACCGCAGCCTCGATCGCGGCGTCGGACACGTCGGCCGACCCGGTGCCGACGGCAGCCGTGGGAGAACCGTCGGCGTCGTCGGAGTCGGTCGAGACACCGAGGCGGATCGTCGCCGTGTACGTCTTGTCGAGGCCGACCAGGTGGGTCAGGAGCCGTGTGGAGGGACCGATGCCGAGGAGCAGCAGGCCGGTCGCCATCGGGTCGAGGGTGCCGGCGTGGCCGACCTTCTTCAGGTCCAGTCGCCGACGGGCGATCGAGACGACCCGGTGACTGGAGATCCCCTGCGGCTTGTCGACGAGGAGGATGCCATCGGGCGCGGTTTCGAGCACCGTAGGAGATTACCAGCGGCGGCGAGCCTCAGCAGGCATCGTTCCACTCACGACGAGGGTGCTCCGGATCGGTCACGTCGAGCACCGCGGAGGCGGCGATCTTCACGTCCGCACGACGCTCGAGACGCCCGTCCTCCTGCTCCACCCAGAGCGACCAGCGCCAGAGTCCACGGGCGCCGTGACCGAGCACCCCGTGACCGTGCACGACGAGGACGCCGTCCCCCGCCCCGGTCGACCGGAACGGTGCGACGAGGTCCGAGCGCAGCGCATCGACGTCACTCGACGGTGCCGCCGCGGCCATCGCCGAGACCCCGTGCTGTTCGAAGCCGGCGACGAGTCCGGCGGCGACCCGCTCGAGGTCCGTGCCGTCCTGTCCGTCCACGCCGATGACGGTGCGGTTCGTGCCGACCTGCGCGATCACCTCGGTCGCGATCGCGGCCATCGTGTCGATCTCCTGGGGTGCCCAACGTGCCATGCACCCACCGTAGGCTGTCGTGGTGAACGCGAGTCGGGCCTCCAGGGAGAATGTGGACAACCCGACGACGCGAGACGGTGTGGAGGACTCGGCCACACCCGGACGACCCGACATCGCGACCCCGCTCGTCGCCTGGTTCCGACAGGACGCCCGCGACCTGCCCTGGCGCCGCCCCGGCTTCCCGGCCTGGGGCACGCTGGTCAGCGAGATCATGCTGCAACAGACGCAGGTCGCGCGCGTCATCCCCCGCCTGGAGGCATGGCTCACCCGGTGGCCGACACCTGCGGACCTCGCGGCCTCGCCCCCGGCGGACGCGGTGCGCGCCTGGGACCGGCTCGGCTACCCGAGACGCGCGCTCGCGCTGCACGCGGCGGCCACGGCCATCGCCGAACAACACGACAACGTGGTGCCGCGCGACGTGGACGCGCTCTTGGCACTGCCCGGGATCGGCGACTACACCGCGCGCGCCGTCGCGGTCTTCGCCTACGGCGACCGTCACCCGGTGGTGGACGTGAACGTCCGCCGGGTCCTCGCGCGGGCGGTGCTCGGCCAGGGCGAGCCCGGTCCGGCGAAGGCGAAGCAGGACCTCCCGCTGATGGAGTCCGTGCTGCCGGCCGACCGCGACGACGCGGCCGCCACCAACGCCGCCGTGATGGAGCTCGGGGCGCTCGTCTGCGTGGCCCGCTCCCCCGCGTGCGACGCCTGCCCGATCGCGGACCGGTGCGCCTGGCGGGCGGCGGGGTACCCGGAGCACGACGGACCCCGTGCGCCGAAGCAGTCGAAGTTCGCCGGCAGCGACCGGCAGGTGCGCGGGCTCATCATGGCCGAGCTGCGGGCCAGCGACGTCCCGGTGACGCGCGACGAGATCGAGCCGGTGTGGCCGGACGCCGAGCAGCGCGACCGGGCGCTCGCGTCGCTCCTCCGTGACGGACTGGCCGTCGGGGACGACGCGAGCGGCTACCGGCTGCCCGAGGCGTGAACGAAGACTGACGCGGCGTGACCGCGGGCTAGGCCCGGGTCTCGCCCTCGTCGCCCTCGTCGGTCTCGGCTTCGTCGTCCTCGTCGCGCTTGTACGGGTCGGCATCGCCGGCGTAGGTCGCGCCGACGGCGGCCGCTCGGACCTGCTCGTCCCGCACCTGCGCCTGCACGAGGAGGTCCTCGAGGTGCGCGGAGGTGTCGGGCAGGGCGTCGGCGATGAACTCGAGCGACGGCGTGAGCCGTGCCGTGATGTTCTTCCCGACCTCGGTGCGGAGCAGACCGGTGGCGGCCTTGAGCGCTGCGCCGGAGTCGGCGCGCTCCTCGTCGGTGCCGTACACCGTGTAGAAGATCGACGCGTGCTGCAGGTCACCGGTCACGCGGACGTCGGTGATCGTGACGAACCCGAGTCGCGGGTCCCGGAGGCCCTTGTCGAGTCGACGTGCAACGACTTCCTTGATGCGGTCCGCCATCTTGCGTGCGCGCTGCGGATCGGCCATGGGTGCCTCCTGAGGCAGTGGCGGGACGCTTCCCGCCGGTGGTCCTGATGGAACGGGGTCGGGCCCCGGCCTCCCACGTGGGGAGACCGGGGCCCAGGGTACTCACGCGACTAGTCGCGCGGCTTCTCGACGAGCTCGGTGGTCTCGATCTCGTCGCCGATCTGGATGTCGTTGTACTTGCCCAGACCGATACCGGCTTCGAAGTCCGTGCGGACCTCGGTGACGTCGTCCTTGAAGCGACGGAGCGACTCGATGGCCAGGCCATCGGCGAGCACCACGCCGTCTCGGATGACGCGCGCCTTGGCGTTGCGCGTGATCGTGCCGGAGCGGACGATGACACCCGCGATGTTGCCGAACTTGGAGGAACGGAACACCTCGCGGATCTCGGCGACGCCCGACTGGACCTCTTCGTACTCGGGCTTGAGCATGCCCTTGAGGGACTGCTCGATGTCCTCGAGTGCGTTGTAGATGACCGAGTAGAAGCGCACGTCGATGCCCTCGCGCGCTGCACGCTCACGGGCCTTGACGTCCGGACGGACGTTGAAGCCGATGACGATCGCGTTGTCGATCGTGGCCAGGTCGATGTCCGACTCCGTGATCGCACCCACACCGCGGTGCAGGATGCGGAGCTGGACGCTGTCGTCGACCTCGATGTCCAGGAGCGACTGCTCGAGTGCCTCGACGGCACCGGAGACGTCACCCTTGATGATGAGGTTGAGCGAGTCGACCTTGCCCTCTTCGAGAGCACGGGTGAAGTCCTCGAGCGAGATGCGCTTGCGGGCCTTGGCCAGCTGGGCGTTGCGCTCGGCGGCTTCACGCTTCTCAGCGATCTGACGTGCCGTGCGGTCCTCTTCGGTGACGAGGAACGTGTCACCGGCGCGGGGCACCGAGGACAGACCCTGCACCTGGACCGGACGGCTGGGCGTCGCGGCGGTCACCGGGTTGCCGTCCTCGTCCGCCATCGCACGGACGCGGCCGTAGGCCGTCCCCGCCACGATCGCGTCACCGACGTGCAGCGTGCCCGACTGGATGAGCACCGTGGCGACTGCACCGCGGCCCTTGTCCAGACGCGCTTCGATCGCCACACCACGTGCGTCCTTGTCGGGGTTCGCACGCAGGTCGAGACCGGCGTCCGCGGTGAGCAGCACGGCGTCCAGGAGGTCCTGGATACCGATGTTCTGCCGCGCGGAGACGTCGACGAACATGACGTCGCCGCCGTACTCCTCGGCCACCAGGTTGTACTCGGTGAGCTGCTGCCGGACCTTTGCCGGGTTCGCACCCTCCTTGTCGATCTTGTTGACCGCCACGACGATCGGCACGTTCGCCGACTGCGCGTGGTTCAAGGCCTCGATCGTCTGGGGCATGATGCCGTCGTCCGCCGCGACCACCAGGATCGCGATGTCCGTCACCTGCGCACCACGGGCACGCATGGCGGTGAAGGCCTCGTGACCCGGGGTGTCGATGAACGTGATCGGACGGTCGATGCCCTCGTGCTGCGCGACGATCTGGTACGCACCGATGTGCTGGGTGATGCCGCCGGCTTCGCCCTCCACGACCTTCGAGTTGCGGATGGCGTCGAGCAGGCGGGTCTTGCCGTGGTCGACGTGACCCATGACGGTGACCACCGGGGGCCGCTGCTGCAGCACCGAGTCGTCCTCGTCGTCGAGCTCTGCCTCGAGGTCGATGTCGAAGCCCTCGAGGAGCTCCTTGTCCTCGTCCTCGGGCGAGACGATCTGGATCTTGTAGCCCAGTTCCTCACCGAGGACCTCGAACGTGGCCTCGTCCAGCGACTCGGTCGCGGTCGCCATCTCACCGAGGTGGAACAGCACCGTCACCAGGTTGCCGGGGCTCGCGTCGATCTTGTCCGCGAAGTCCGAGATGCTCGCACCGCGACGCAGACGGACGACCGTGTTGCCGTCGCCACGAGGGACCTGCACACCGCCGAGCGACGGGGCCTGCCGCATCTCGTACTCGGCGCGCTTCGTCCGCTTCGACTTGCGGGCACGGCTCTTGCCGCCACCGCGACCGAACGCACCAGCGGTACCGCCGCCGGGGCCACGACCGCGGCCACCGCCACCGGCGGGACGCGGGCCGCTGAAGGCCGGACGCGGGAAGCCGCCACCGGCACCTGCACCGGCACCACCGGGACGACCACCGGGGCCGCCACGACCGCCGCCACCCTGGCCCGGGCGCTGCCCGAAGCCGTTCGGACGGTTGCCCTGACCGGGACCACCGGGTCGCGGAGCACCCGGACGCGGGACGCCCGGACGCGGCGGAGCGGGACGGGGGATGCCGTTGCCGCCACCGGCGCCGCCGGCGGGGCGCTGCCCCATGCCCTGGTTCGAGGAGTACGGGTTGTTGCCCGGACGCGGCGGGCGCGAGCCCATGCCCTGGCTCGACGCGTACGGGTTGTTGCCGGGACGTGCGCCCGGCTTCGGGCCACCCGGCTTGGGGCCGGCTGCGGAGCCCGGCTTCGCGGCGCCGCCGGGCTTGACGGCGTCGTCCTTCGGCTCGGGCTGCTTGCCGGCGGCCTTGTCGGCCGCAGCTGCGGCCTTCTCGGCTGCGGCGGCCTTCTGAGCTGCCTCGGCCTCGGCCTGACGCTGTGCGACCGACTTCGGCGCGGCCGGGACGGCTGCGTTCGGGTCGGCCGGGGTCTCGTCGGCCGGCGCTGCCTCGGGCGCCGCCGGAGCGGGCGCGGGACGGGCGGGGCCGGGCTTCATGCCGCCGGGCTTCGGCGCGCCTGCAGCAGCACCGGCCGGAGCCGCACTGCCGGAAGCGGCCTTGCCGGACGCTGCACTGCCGGAACCGGCACTGCCGGTACCTGCACTGCCCGCACCGCCGGTACCCGCGCCAGCGGGCTTCGGCGACGCGGAACCGGACGCGGGTGCTGCGGCGGGCTTCGACGTCGGGACGCCATCAGCCTGCAGCGCGGCACGGAGCTTCCGTGCGACGGGGGGTTCGACGCTGGAGCTCGGGCCCTTGACGAATTCGCCGAGTTCCTTGAGCTTCTCCATTGCGGTCTTGCTGTCGACACCGAGTTCGGATGCGATCTCGTGTACGCGTGGTTTTGCCACTGTTCTCCTTCACGGGTCCCACCCCGTGAAGGGGCAGGACTCAATGGATGACGGGTCTCATTTCGAGCCGCTCATCAGTTGTCCATAAGCCGTTCAGCCTGTTCTGTCATGTCCTGGTGACGCGCCTGCCCGGAGCGCTGGAGCGCTTCGAGGTAGTCACGCACCGCGGACGTGTCCGGTTCATGGTCCAGCCGCAGCGCCCGGCGGAAAGCCCTGCGCTTGGCGGCCTGATCATGTGCTTCGACGGTCGGTGTGAGCCACGCTCCCCGACCCGGCATGACTGCCTTCGGGTCCGCCACGACGCGGCCGTCGCTCAGGGCGACGACACGGAGAAGAGAGGACCGGGGAGCACGACGGCGACTGCCGATGCATGTTCTGACGGGAACCACCTTACTCCTCCGCTCCGACGACCGCGATCCGGCACGCCCGGACCGGACATGCCACGAGCGAAACCGGCCGCGCCGACGCGGTCCGCGTCACGGTGTCCTCAGTCCTCGCCGTCCAGGATCGAGTCCGGCTGGATGTCGATCCGGGCGCCCGTGAGCTTCGCGGCGAGACGGGCGTTCTGCCCTTCCTTGCCGATCGCGAGGGACAGCTGGTAGTCCGGCACGAGGGCGCGGACGGCCTTGGTCGAGGCGTCGAGCACGAACGCGCTCGTCACCTTCGCCGGCGACAGGGCGCTCGCGACGAACGACGCCAGGTCGGACGAGTAGTCGACGATGTCGATCTTCTCGGCGCCGAGCTCCGTCGTCACCGCGCGCACGCGGGCTCCGAGTTCGCCGATGCAGGCACCCTTCGCGTTCACGCCAGGCTCGTTCGCCTTCACCGCGATCTTCGTGCGGTGACCGGCTTCGCGGGCGAGCGAGGTGATCTCGACGACGCCGGACGCGATCTCCGGCACCTCGAGCGCGAACAGCTTCCGGACCAGGCCCGGGTGCGTGCGCGACACGGTGATCTGCGGGCCCTTGGCACCGCGGCCGACGCTCGTCACGTAGACGCGCAGACGGGAGCCGTGCTTGTACTCCTCGCCCGGCACCTGCTCTTCCGGCGGCAGGATCGCCTCGACCGTGCCGAGGTCGACGTGCACCATCTTCGGGTTCGGGCCCTGCTGGACCACGCCCGCGACGATGTCGCCTTCCTTGCCGCGGAACTCGCCGAGGATCTTGTCGTCGCCGATGTCGCGCAGACGCTGGTTGATGACCTGCTTCGCGGCGAACGCAGCGATGCGGCCGAAGTCGTTCGGCTGGTCGACGGCCTCGCCGACGACGGTGCCCTCTTCGTCACGCTCGGGCACGAAGACCGAGACCTCGCCCGACTTGCGGTCGAGTTCGACGCGCACCTGCGCGTCGACGGGCTCCTCGTTCTCGGTGCGGTGCTTCTGGTACGCCGTGAGGATGGCCTGTTCGATGATCTGGACGAGTTCGTCGAACGGGATCTCCCGCTCACGCTCCATGAGTCGCAGGACTGCGAGATCGATCTTCACCGAGGGCCTCCGTATTCAGATGAGTCGCTCCCGCGGATGGAACTGCGCGGAAGTCGGCGACCAGACTACCGCACTGCGGCTCGCGGACCCGGCGGTGCAACGGACTGGAGGCCCGTGGCGGGGTCGCCACGGGCCTCCGGTCGCCAGAGGTGGTGCGTCTAGATCGCGCGCACCGCGTCGAGCAGGTCGGCGACCGGCAGGTCGCGACGCTCGCCGCTCGCGCGGTTCCACAGCTCGACGACGCCGTCGGCCGCTCCGCGGCCCGCGACGACGACGATCGGCATGCCGAGCAGTTCGGCGTCGCGGAGCTTCACCCCGGGCGAGACCTTCGGACGGTCGTCGTAGAGGACCTCGAACCGCTCGCCCTCGAGCTGCGCGACGACGTCCGTCGCCAGGTCGTAGGCGAGTTCGTCCCGGCCGGTCGCGACGACGTGCACGTCGAACGGTGCGACGTTCTTCGGCCAGGCCAGGCCCTTCTCGTCGTTGTGCGCCTCGGCGAGGATCGCGAGGATGCGCGTCACGCCGATGCCGTACGAGCCCATCGTGACGGTGACGAGCTTGCCGTTCTCGTCCTGCACCTTGAGGCCCAGGGCCTCGGCGTACTTGCGGCCGAGCTGGAACACGTGGCCGATCTCCATGCCGCGGGCGGTCTCGAGCGGCCCGGAGCCGTCCGGGGCCGGGTCGCCGGCGCGGACGTCGGAGACCTCGGCGACGCCGTCGGCCACGAAGTCGCGCCCGGCGACGAGGCCGGACACGTGCACGCCGCGCTCGTTCGCGCCGGTGATCCAGGCGGTGCCGTCGACCACGCGCGGGTCGACGAAGTAGCGGATGCCGGTCGCGCTGTCAGCACCGAGGACCTGCGGGCCGATGTAGCCCTTCACCAGGCCCTTGTGCTTCCGGAAGTCGTCGTCACCGGCGGCTTCGACCTCGGCGGGGCCGAAGGCCACCTCGGCGCGCTTGAGGTCGACGTCGCGGTCGCCGGGGAGCCCGACGACGACGACCTCGCGGGTGCCGTCGAGGTGGGTCAGGGCGAGCACGACGTTCTTCAGCGTGTCGGCAGCGGTCCACGGCGCGCCGTCACGCGGGGCGACCGCGTTCGCGTGGGTGACGAGCGTGTCGATCGTCGGGGTGTCGGACGCGGGCAGGAGCACCGGCTCGGGCTGGCCGTCGATCGGCAGCGCGTCGGGCACCGGCGTGACGTACGCCTCGACGTTGGCCGCGTACCCGCCGGCGCTCCCGACGAAGGTGTCCTCACCGACGCCGATCGGGTGCAGGAACTCTTCCGACTTCGAGCCGCCCATCGCGCCGGCGTCGGCCTTCACGATGACGTACTCGAGGCCGAGGCGCGCGAAGACCTGCTCGTACGCGTCGCGCATGACCTGGTAGCTGCGGTCGAGGCCCTCGTCGGTGAGGTCGAAGGAGTACGCGTCCTTCATGGTGAACTCGCGGCCGCGCAGGAGTCCGGCGCGGGGGCGGGCCTCGTCGCGGTACTTGTCCTGGATCTGGAAGAGCGTGACCGGGAGGTCCTTGTACGACGAGTACAGGTCCTTCACGAGGAGCGCGAACATCTCCTCGTGCGTGGGTGCGAGCAGGTAGTCGGCGCCCTTGCGGTCCTGCAGGCGGAACATGCCGTCGCCGTACTCGGTCCACCGGTTCGTCGCCTCGTACGGGTCGCGCGGCAGGAGCGCCGGCAGCAGGACCTCCTGCGCACCGGCCGCCACCATCTCCTCGCGGATGATGGCCTCGATCTTGGAACGGACGCGGAGTCCGAGCGGCAGCCAGGCGAAGATGCCCGGGGCCTGGCGACGGACGTACCCGGCGCGGACGAGCAGCTTCGCGCTCGTCACCTCGGCGTCGGAGGGGTCGTCGCGGAGCGTACGGAGGAACAGATGCGAAAGCCGTGTGACCACGGGCCAAGCCTAGCGGCGTGCTGGGCCGTGACGACGACTAGACCGTCGTGACGACCTCGGGCTTGCCGGTCGCGGCCGCCGGGCCCATCTCGTCGGCGATGCGGTTCGCCTCGGTGATCAGGGTCTGCACGATCTCGGCCTCCGGCACGGTCTTGACGACCTTGCCCTTGACGAAGATCTGGCCCTTGCCGTTGCCCGAGGCGACGCCGAGGTCGGCCTCCCGCGCCTCGCCCGGACCGTTCACGACGCAGCCCATGACGGCGACGCGGAGCGGGACGGTCATGCCCTCGAGCCCCTTCGTGACGTCGTTGGCGAGCTGGTAGACGTCCACCTGGGCGCGACCGCAGCTCGGGCAGGAGACGATCTCGAGCTTCCGCTCCCGCAGGTTGAGCGACTGCAGGATCTGCAGGCCGACCTTCACCTCCTGCGCGGGCGGGGCGGAGAGGGAGACGCGGATGGTGTCGCCGATGCCCTCGGCCAGCAGGATGCCGAACGCCGTGGCGCTCTTGATCGTGCCCTGGAACTCCGGGCCGGCCTCGGTCACACCGAGGTGCAGCGGCCAGTCGCCGGCGGCAGCGAGCTGGCGGTAGGCCTTCACCATGATGATCGGGTCGTTGTGCTTGACCGAGATCTTGAAGTCGTGGAAGTCGTGCTCCTCGAAGAGGGAGGCTTCCCACACCGCGGACTCGACGAGCGCCTCGGGCGTGGCCTTGCCGTACTTCTGCAGCAGGCTCGGCTCGAGCGACCCGGCATTGACCCCGATGCGCAGCGAGACACCGGCGTCCTTCGCGGCACGGGCGATCGCGCCGACCTGGTCGTCGAACTTGCGGATGTTGCCCGGGTTCACGCGGACCGCGGCGCACCCGGCGTCGATCGCCTGGAAGACGTACTTCGGCTGGAAGTGGATGTCGGCGATGACCGGGATCTGCGACTTCTTCGCGATGATCGCCAGTGCGTCGGCGTCGTCCTGCGTCGGCACGGCGACCCGGACGATGTCGCAGCCCGAAGCGGTCAGCTCGGCGATCTGCTGCAGCGTGGCGTTGATGTTCGTCGTCGGGGTCGTGGTCATCGACTGGACGGACACCGGCGCGTCGCCGCCCACGAGGACCTTGCCGACCCGGATCTGCCGGGACTTGCGGCGCGGGGCGAGGGTTTCGGGGACTTTCGGCAGACCGAGGTTCACTGCAGGCACGAGGTGCACTCTACGCGCTCGGGTCGGCCGGCTCCGTGCGTGCTGACAGGTCCGCGACCGAGTCGACGACGGTGATGAGCGGGGCGTACAGACGCATCGCCGCGAGGGCACGCTCGTGGTCCTCGTCGCTCGCTCCGGCGCAGGCCTCGGCGACGACCGTCACCGTCGCGCCGGCGTCCGCCGCCGCCAGCGCCGTCGACAGCACGCAGCAGTCGGTCGAGACGCCCGCCAGGACGAGGTGCGGAAGGCTGCCGACGATCTCCTGGAGGCTCGTCCCCCACTTGCCGAAGCGCGGTGCCGTGACGACGGGGTCACGTCGGTCCGCCGCCGCCGACGCGAAGGGTTCGGTGAGGTCCCAGATCGGGTCGTGCGCGGGGCGCCGGGCGAAGGACCACTCGCGGTAGTACGGCACCCAGGAACCGACCGGGCGTTCGGGAGCGACGAAGCGGGTGAAGACCGTGCGTCCGGTGAAGCGGGGCAGCAGCCGTTCGATCCCGGCGGTGGCGTGGTCGTAGCGCGGCGTCGCCCACGGGCTCTCCCCCGTGAACACCTGCTGCATGTCGATGACGACGAGCCAGGCGTCCTCCGACAGCACGACGGTGGTGCCGGTGCCGGTGACGGCAGTGCTCACCGGAGCGCCTCCTGGCGGCGGACCGACCCGCGCCCGGTCAGCAGCGTGCCGGCGAAGCCGACGACGAGCGCCACCAGGACGCCGAGGTTCGCGTACGCCCACGCGCCGTCACGGCCCCCGAGGCCGAACGGCTCCAGCAGGTAGCCCTGCCAGGACAGCCAGGCCGGCGACGCCAGCGTCACCAGTCCCCAGCCGAGCGCGGTACCGAGGGCGACGAGTGCGATGGCTCCCCACCGGACGTCGCCGTAGCGGCCGCGACGATCGTCGAGCTCGTCCTCGGCGTACGCCGTGCGTCGGAGCACCACGTCGGCCACGAAGACGCCGGCCCAGGCTGCGATCGGGACACCGAGGGTGATGAGGAAGGCCTGGAACGGTCCGATGAAGTCCTTCGCGAAGAAGGCGATGTAGACCGCACCGGCGACCATGAACACCCCGTCGACCCCGGCGGCGACCGGCCGGGGGATCTTCACGCCGACGCTGAGGAGCGCCAGCCCCGACGAGTAGATGTCGAGCACCGCACCGCCGACCAGCCCGAGGATCGCGACGAGCGCGAACGGGATGAGGAACCACACCGGCAGGATCGTCGTCAAGGCACCGATCGGGTCGGCAACGATCGCCGCGCTGAGGTCCGGCGACGAACCGGCGAGCAGCACGCCGAAGACCACCAGGACCGCCGGTGCCAGCGCCCCACCGAAGGTCGTCCACCAGACCACACCGCCGGTCGAGGCGGACCGCGGCAGGTACCGCGAGTAGTCGGCGGCGGCGTTGACCCAGCCGAGACCGAAGCCGGTCATCACGAGCACGAGCGCCCCGATGACCTGCTGGGCGCTGCCGGAGGGCATCGCAGCGATCGCCCCCAGGTCGATGGACGGCGCCGCGAGCACCACGTAGACGATCGTGAGCACACCCGTGACCACCGTGATCCAGGTCTGCAGGCGCATGATCACGTCGAAGCCCGCGATGCCCGCCCCGACCACGAGCGCGGCGACGACCACGAGCGCGACGACCTTCGTCAGGACCCCGCCGTCCCAGCCGAGTTCCTCGAACACCGTCGACGTCGCCAGGACCGCCAACGCGGCGAGGGCCGTCTCCCACCCGACGGTGAGGATCCAGCTCAGGAACGAGGGCACCCGGTTGCCGCGCACGCCGAAGGCCGCACGGCTCAGCACCATCGTCGGGGCCGACCCGCGCTTGCCCGCGATCGCGACGATGCCGCAGAGTAGGAACGAGAACGCCACCCCGATCACCGAGACGACCGTGGCCTGCCAGAACGAGATGCCGAAGCCGACGACGAACGAACCGTAGGCGATGCCGAGGACGGAGATGTTCGCCGCGAACCACGGCCAGAACAAGCCCCTGGGCGTGCCCTTCCGGTCGGACTCGGCGATGACGTCGAGGCCCTGGCGCTCGACGGTGCGAACCTCGGGAGGGTTCGTGGGCGCTGTGCTCATCCGCTGAGCGTAGCGTCGCGGCGTCTACCCGAACAGGTTCACGGGTCGCACGATGTCCGCGTAGATGAGCAACGCGCTCATGCCCGCGAGCAGGACCACGACCACCATCGTCAGCGGCATCGTCTTCGCCAGGTCGATCGGCCCCGGGTCCGCCTTGCCGACGAGCTTGAACGACCGTCGCTTGATCGCCTCCCAGAGCGCACCCGCGATGTGTCCGCCGTCGAGCGGCAGCAGCGGCACCATGTTCAGCACGAACAGGCCGATGTTCAGCGAGGCCAGCAGCCCGAGGATCGTGTACGCCTTGTCGACGACGGGGACACCGCTCATCGACGACACCTCACCGATGGCACGTCCGACACCGACGACCGACACCGGGCTGTCCTGCGACCGCTCCTGGGCACCGAACGCCGCGTTCCACACCGCGACGAGTCGCTGCGGCAGGTCGATGATGAGGTGCGCGGAGGCCGCGATCTGGGCGCCCGTCGCGGGCAGGACGGTGGCGGGCGACTGCCGGACGAGCGACTGCCCGATGCTCACCCCGACCACGCCGACCTGCTGCGTCTTCGTCGAGCCGTCGTCGTTCTTCGCGACGGTGCCGTCGGCCGTGTACACGTCACGGGTCGCGGTCGTCGGCGTGATGTGCAGCGTCTTCTCGGCGCCGTCCCGCTCGACGACCACGGTGACGTCCTCACCCGCGGAGCGCTGGAAGACCTCGGACACCTCGGTGATGGTCGGGTCCTGCTTCCCCCCGACCGACAGCACGACGTCGCCCGAGCGGATGCCCGCCTGCTTCGCCGGGGACACCGCGTCGCCGGAGGTGCACGTCGTCGCCTGGCTCGTCGGCAGCACGCAGTCGACACTCGAGGTGAACGTCGTGGTGGGCGCCCCGAACCCGACGAGGAGCACCCCGAACAGGAAGATGCCGATCACGAGGTTCATGGCCGGACCGGCGACCATCACGATGATCCGCTTCCACGGCGTCAACCGGTAGAACGCCCGCGCGTCGTCACCGCCCGAGTCCGCGATCTGCTCGGCACTCGCCTGCCGGGCGTCCTGCACGAACGCGCCGTACATCCCGGTGTTCGTGATCGCGGCCGGCCGGCCCGACGCACGTGGCCGGAGCATGCCGACCATCGAGATGTAGCCGCCGAGCAGGATCGGGCGGATGCCGTACTCGGTCTCACCGCGCCGGAACGACCACATCGCCTTGCCGAAGCCCAGCGAGTACTGCGTCACCTTGACGTTGAAGAGCTTCGCGAAGGACAGGTGTCCCAGCTCGTGGAGTCCGATCGAGACCAGCAGGCCGATGATGAAGACGACCACGCCGAGGATGAAGAGCAGGACGGATTCGACGGTCACCGGGAAAGGGTACGGGACGGTTCCCATGACGGAGCCGAGCGCCGTCTGGGAGGTGCGCCGCGCCTCCAGGCAGTCCTGTCCGTTCCGTCCGGCGGACTGCCGCGGTCGTACCGGCCTGGAGGCGCGACCCGCGTCAGCGGGACAGCGTGCGGTCCGCCGCGATGCGCGCCCAGCGCTCCGCTGCCAGGACGCCCTCGAGCGAGGGCTCCCCCGCGGTGTGCTCCTCGACGACGCGCTCGACCGTGTCGACGATGTCGAGGAACCCGATCGCCCCCGCGTGGAAGGCGGCGACGGCCTGCTCGTTCGCCGCGTTGAAGACCGCGGGGAACGTCCCGCCGAGCTGCCCGACCCGCTTCGCGAGCGCGACCGCGCCGAACGCGGCGTCGTCGAGGGGCTCGAACGTCCACGTGCTCGCCGTCGTCCAGTCGAGGGGCACCCCGACGTGCGGGACGCGGTCCGGCCACGCCAGCCCGAGCGCGATCGGCAGCCGCATGTCCGGCGGCGACGCCTGCGCGATCGTCGACCCGTCCGTGAACTCGACCATCGAGTGCACGATCGACTGCGCGTGCACGGTCACGTCGATGTGGTCGTAGGGGACGCCGAAGAGCAGGTGGGCCTCGATGACCTCGAGTCCCTTGTTGACGAGCGTCGCCGAGTTCGTCGTCACCACGAGACCCATGTCCCACGTCGGGTGGGCGAGCGCCTGCGCCGGGGTCACGTCGCGCAGCTCGGCGCGGGACCGGCCGCGGAACGGACCACCGCTGGCCGTGAGCACGAGCCGACGGACCTCGTCCGCCGTGCCCGAGCGGAGCGCCTGCGCGATCGCGGAGTGCTCGCTGTCGACCGGCACGATCTGCCCCGGTGCCGCGGCGGCCTGCACGAGGGAGCCGCCGACGATGAGGCTCTCCTTGTTCGCGAGGGCCAGCGTCGCGCCGGACTCGAGCGCCGCGAGGGTCGGGCCGAGTCCCACCGAACCGGTGATGCCGTTCAGGACGACGTCCGCCTCGACCGTGCGGACCAGCCGTTCGGCGTCGGCCGCGCCGAACGCCGTGTCACGGACGCCGAAGCGGGCGGCCTGCTCGGCGACGAGGGCGCGGTTGCTGCCGGCGGTGAGGCCGACCACCTCGAAGCGGTCCGGGTTCCGGGCGACGACGTCGAGGGCCTGCGTGCCGATCGACCCGGTGCTGCCGAGGATGACGATGCGGCGCTTCGCCGGGACGCCGGTGTCCCCGGCCCGGGCCGTGCCCGTCGCCGTCATGCTCAGCCCTTGGCGAGGATGTCGACGACGAACACGAGGGTCGCGTTCTTCGGGATGCCCGAGCCCTCCTGCGGGGTCGCGCCGTAGCCGTCCTCCGGGGTGACGACGATGAGGACCTGCGAGCCGACCTTCTGGCCCACGAGCCCCGTCACGAAGCCCTTGATGAGCGAACCCTCGGAGATCGTGAAGGTCGTCGGGGCGCCCTTCGACCACGAGGAGTCGAACTCCTTGCCGGTGTCGTAGACGACGCCCTTGTACTGCACGAGGGCGGTGTCACCGTCGGCGATCGTGTCGCCCTTGCCCTGCTTGATGACCTCGGGCGTGGTCTTCGTCGGCGCGGCGACGCCCTTCGGGACGGTGATCTCCGGCTCGCCGTCCGCCTTGTCCTTCACGGTGGGGAGCTTCGGGTCCTGCGTCTGCGGCGTGCCGGTGGACTTGGTCGGGGTCTGCGCGACGACGTCGGCGACCACGACGATCTCGCCGCCGGTGTTGAAGCCGAGCGCCGACGACTGGCCGACCGCCGCGACGCGGTCCCCCACGTTCGCGCAGGCCAGCAGCGCGCCGAAGCCGGAGCCGCCGACCGAGAGGACCTGCGGGTTGCCCTGGTCGAACCCGACCGTGCCGAGCTTCTTGGCGTCCGACGCCTGGTAGACGCTGTACGAGACCTGCGCGTACTGGCCGTCCTTCAGCGCGGAACCCTTGCCCTGGACGACCGTGGTCGCCTGCGGCTTCGACGCCGAGAGACCCTTGTCGAACTTCACCGTCGGGGCGGTCTTGCCGCCGAACGCGCCGGAGACGGTGATCGCCTTCGACGACGTGCCCGGCTTCGGGCAGGACGTGATCGCCGCGGCGGTCGCGCTGCCGGACGGTGTCGGGCTGGCCGACGCGCCGCCCGATCCGGAGCCGGAGCATGCGGCGAGTCCCAGCACGACGGCGGGGACGAGGGCGATCGGGAGGAGACGCAGACGCTTCACGAGGACCTAGTGTGCCGCACGGACCTTGGTGTGCGGGGCGTGGTGCACAGGAAAGGCCACCGAGCGAGCGATGAAGCACAGGCTGTTCGCCGTCGCGTGGGCCGCTTCGGCGTCGGCGACGCGGTCCGCCTCGAGGATCGTGACGACGGGGTGCAGCGTCGCCTCCGTCAGCTCGCCGGAGCCGTCGCGGTTGAGGTTGAGGCTCGCGGTGGCCCGGTCCTCGTAGTCCACCACGGTGAACCCCTGCGTCACCGCGACGTGGAGGTAGCTCAGCATGTGGCACTGAGCGAGCGAGGCCAGGACCATCTCCTCCGGGTTCCAGCGGTCGCGGTCACCACGGAAGGTGGGGTCGGCCGAGCCCGCGATGTCGTGCTTGCCCGCGGCCGTGACGTCGTGGTCGCGGCCGTAGTCGCGGTAGCCGCTCGTGCCGGTGCCGCGGTCGCCGGTCCAGCGGACGGAGACCTCGTAGGAGTGATCGGTAACGGTGGGGCCCTTCGGTGGGGTGCGGGGTGCGGGGTTCGGCGGCCGGTGCCGCCTCGGTACGATGGCGGCATGACGGTGAGCTCCGATGTCCGCACTGATCGCCATCCTCTCACCGCCGACGGGTCGGTCGAACTGGCGGTCCTCGACCGCAACGGCTTCGACGAGAGTCGGCACATCGGCGCCGGGGTGGTCGTCTCCGCCGACGGCACCGTGCTCGACGCGGTCGGCGACGTGCACGCGAGCGTCTACCCCCGCTCGACGATGAAGCCGTTCCAGGCGCTCGGCATCCGCCGCGCCGGGGCGGTGTTCTCCGACGAGGAGCTCGTCCTCAGCACCGCCAGCCACGCCGGCACGATCGCGCACCAGGCGATCGCACGGCACATGCTCGAGTCGTTCGACCACGTCGAGGCCGACCTCGGGTGCCCGCCGGACCTGCCCTTCGACCGGGCCACCGCACGCACGATGGACGGACCGCGCCGCCTGGCGATGAACTGCTCCGGCAAGCACGCCGGCATGCTCGCCGCCTGCCGCGTGAACGGCTGGGACGAGGCCACCTACCTCGACATCACGCACCCGCTGCAGCAGCGCATCCGGTCGACCGTCGAGGAGTTCACCCACGAGACGGTCGACGTCGTCGGCACCGACGGGTGCGGCGCCCCGGTCTTCCCGCTGACCCTGGCCGGTCTCGCACGGGGATTCGCGGGGGTCGTCGCCCGCGCCGAGGCCGACACCGCGGCTCTGACCGACGCGGTGCTCGACCACCCGTGGGCGCTCGACGGCATCGGCCGGGCGAACACGGTCACGATCGAGCGGCTCCGGGTGCTCGCCAAGCTCGGTGCCGAGGGCGTCATGGTGATGGGACTGCCCGGCGGTGCCGCCGTCGCGGTGAAGACCCTGGACGGGGCTCAGCGCGCGGGCACCCTCGCGGCGCTGACGCTGCTCGAGCGGAACGGTCTCGTCGACGCGGCGGGCGTCGCGGACGTCATGGAGGCGACGGGCGAGAAGGTCCTCGGCGGGGGTGTCCCGGTGGGTGCCCTGCGCGTGGGTGACGGGCTTCGCTGAGGTCATGCCAGGAGGGTCGACGGCGCTGTCGCTGTCGCTGTCGCTGGAGCTGGCGCTGGCGCTGTCGCTGTCGCTGTCGCCGGCGCTGTCGCCGGCGGCTCGAGCTGCGGGAGCGCCGGCGCGATCGCGGTGCCGCGGGACTCGTGGTGTCGACGGGTCGTGCACCCGTACCGGGTGACCTCGACCGCCACGTCCCATCGGCGTGGCAGCTGCCGGAGGCCGGGCACCAGGACGAGCGTCAGCGGGGCCCGGCCAGCCGGGTCCACCACGAGGGCGGCGGTGTCGTCCGGCAGACGCGGGCAGCGGACGGGCTCCGCACCCGAGGGGTGCCAGGTGACGAGGTCACGGAGGTCCAGCGCCGCGGCACATCGGGCAACGACACCGGCATCGGCATCGGCATCGGCCGAGACCTCGGACACCTGCACGGCGAGGGCTCGGAACACCGCGTGGGCGAGCACCCCGACACCGACGACGACGAGGTGCATGGGACGGCCGTCGATCACCACGTCCACGGTGCGACCGTCCCGGCCGGTCCCCAGCGTCACCGAGCGCCGGACGAGCGGCACCGGCGGCGACCGTTGCGCCGTGGTCGACCCGTGGGCGCCGGGTGACGGGGCGGGTGGGCCGAGGACGACCGCGTCGCCCGCAGAACCCGCGGAGCCTGCACCGCGGGAGGATCGGACGAGCACGACGTCGAGCGCCGCACACCATGCTGCGGCGACGAGGACGGTCGCGCGCGGGACACCGCTCAACGGCACCACGACACCGACCACCGCGAGCACCATCGCGGCTCCGACGAGGAGGCAGCGGGCGACGAACGGGCTCATGACCGACAGCCCACCATCGATCGTCACCGTTGCCAGGAATCACCCGGCGAGCTGGGGACGAACAGCGGTGCGCCGGCTCCTGTGGAGGAACCGGCGCACCGGGCCGTGCTCACTGCACGAGGAAGAACTGCTCCCCGATGTCCACCCGGGCACCGCGCTCGACGCGGTACCGACGGCCGGGCTCACACCGACGGATCGACCCGTCGATGTGCCGCACCACCGTGCCGTTGCCCGAGAACCGGTCGGAGACCCAGAGGTCGTCCCCGTCGCGGCCGAGCTCGATGTGGGTCTTCGACACCGACTTGCCCGGGTCGTGGACGGTGAGCAGGTCGTCGAAGCGTTCGCCGGGCTGCGGGCGCGGGAGCCGCCCGACGAGTCCGGTGCCGTGGACGCCGAACCGCTCACCGGTGCTGAAGTGCAGCACGAAGGGGGCGTGCGTCGGGGTCTGCGAGACGATCCGGGTCTCCTCGACGTCGTCCTCGAGGTCACCGTCGGCGCTGGTCGGCGACCCGTCCGCAGCACCGGAGGGCTGCGCCGGACCGCTGACGCCCGGGACCGGTGGGAGCGGCGCGGCCGACGGGATGCTGACGGCGGCGGTGTCCTCGGCGGTCGGGGCAGAGGACGGCAGGGTCGCAGAGGCCGGCGTGTGCGGCGTCTGCGGCGCGTCGAGCGGGAGGACGTCGTCCACCGGCGCAGCGTGCACGCCACGGGGACGCAGCGGCACGCGTGGGGTGTCGTCGTCGACCGCAGGGTCGTCCTCGCGGGGAGCGGCGGCGGCGTCCGTGTCGTCCGCTTCGTCGGCCTCGTCGACCTCGTCGGCCTCGTCCACCTCGTCGATCTCCGCTTCAGCGTCAGCCTCAGCTTCAGCTTCAGCTTCAGCCGGGACGGAATCGTCGGCAGCCCAGTCGGGTCGGTCCATCGGCAGCGGCACGATCTGCCCGGTGAACGCCGCGGTGACGGCGGGCCGGACCGCGCCGCACTCACCGCAGAAGATGTCGTCGGGCTCGAGGCGGTGACCGCACACGTGGCAGATGGACGCCTGCGACCCCGGCGTCACGAGCGGCATCGGCCGAGGCGGACGCCGATCGACGAGGGGCTCGACCACGGCGGTGTCACCTGGTTGCGGCGGGGAGACGACACCCGGGGCATCGTTCGATGCGGTCGAGGCGTCTCGGCCGGAGTCGTCGGTGCCGTTCGTGCCGGCGGTGTTCGGACGTCCGACCCACCACGACGGCCCGGCGGGCGCAGCCGGGGGCGCCTGCTCCTGCGGCGGACTCCAGACCGGCAGGGTCTTGTCCGGCACGTCCGAGTCCGGCACGTCCGCGCCGAGTACGGCCGTGCTCGGTTCTGCGTCCGGCGACGCCTGGTCCGGATCGGCGTCGCCCTGCTGAGCACTCGGTGCAGCGTCAGCTGCCCCGGGCTCCGTCGACTGCTCGACGAGGCGGGCCACTGACGGGTCCTCGGCTTCGGACGGGTAGGCGTCGGCGTCGAGCGGCCGTTTGGCGGGCGCCGACGGGTCCTCGTCGTCAGAGCGCGCATCCGGACCGGCGGGAGCGACAGGGGCCGACTGCTGCCCGGTCCAGTCCCGCAGGCCGGAACCGGCACCGTGCACGTGGGTGGGCGCGGATCGCGGCGCGTGGTCGTCGGGACGCTGTACCGGCACCGGTGCGGGCGGCTGGTCGTCGCGACGGTCGGCTCCTGTGAGCCAGGCACGCGTCGCCGGGTCGAGGGTCGCCTCGGGCAGCCACGCGTCGGCGGCGGGGTCGAGTCGGCGACCGTGCAGGTCCGGCTGCTGGAGCGGCGGCGGCGGAGCCTGCTCGACGGGCGTCCGCGCGACCGGTCGACGGTTCGCCCCAGCGGTCACCGCACGCCCGCACTCACCGCAGAAGATCGCTCCGTCCGGGAGCGTCGATCCGCAGTGTTCGCATCTGATCACGGGTGTCCTCTGTCCTCACTCGGCCGTCCACGACGCTCGCCGGCCTGCAAGCCATCGTAGTCACGAGCACCGGCCGGTCCCTGGCCGCGGGACGGTCGACGCCCCCTGCCACCCACCACGGCGGCCACCGAGGCGCCTGCCGTCCGCGACGTGTCGGCGATGCGCAGCGACCGGAGGGAGACCGCCGCGCGCACCCGCTCCTTGCGGGTGCGTCCGGAGCGGAGGCTCGAGATGGCGTCGTCCGCGGCGGACCACATCCGGTCCGCGGTCGTGACGTCGGCGTCGTTCGGCCCGAACACGGACCGGTCCGCGAGCGCGGCGAGACCGCTGCCGCCCTCGCCGGGGGCACCGACGACGGTCTCGCGACGGGTCGCCGAGCGGTCCACGTCGTGCCCGCGGTCGACGAGCGCGTCGCGGTACTCGTCCCAGGCGCCCACGATGCGGCCCCGCGGCGTCGGAGCGCGTCGTCGCCGTCGTCGCCGGATCCGCTTGAGCAGCACGATGACGCCGAACGGCAGCAGGACGAGCGCGACGAAGCCGAGCGTCGCGAGCACCCACGGCAGCGCCGCGAGCAGGATCTGCAACCAGAGCGGTTGCACGGGCGGGGTGTCCCGGTCGCTCTGCGGCGGTGCCTGCTGCGACTGGTCCTGCTGCTCGGCGGGGGGCGGCGGCACGACGGTCTCCGGCCGGGTGACGGGCTGCGGCGTCTGCTGCTGCTCGTCGGGGATCTCGCGCACGGTCGGGTTCGGGTCGATCATGACCCACCCCCACTGGGCGGTGTCGACCTCGACGCGGGCGGTCACGTCGGAACCCCGGAAGGTCGTGGTCCCGCCCGTGGTCGAGCCCGCGCCGGAGTCTCCCCCGGCGTCACCGCCGGCCGAGAACCCCATCACCACGCGCGCCGGGAACCCGAGCTGGTTCGCCATGAGCGCGACGGCCGCCGCGTACTGCTCCTGGTCCCCGATCATGATCGGGGACGTCAGGAGCTCCTGGATGCGGTCGGCACCGTGCCCGGATCGGCTCGCCCGGTCGTCGCCGACCCCGTGGCTCACGTAGCCGTTCCGCTTGAGCTCCTGCACCATCGCGACGAGCTTGGCGCCGTCGGTCTCGGCGTTGCCGCTGTACGCGTCGACCGTGTCGCGGACGGCGTCCGGCACGGAACGGGGCGTCGGGACGGAGGCGCTGCCCGGACGTGCGGACGCCAGCTCGTCGTCGGTCGGCTGGTCCGGCAGCACCGCCGTCAGGTCGTACCGGGTCCCGTCGGCGACGCCGCCGAGGACCGCGCCGGTGCCGGTCGAGCCGTTGTAGAAGAACGCTCCGCGCTCCTGGTCCGCGCCCGAACCGGTGAACTCGACCCGCTCGAGGTCTCCGACCGTCGGCAGCCACACCCCGCTGTAGCCCTGCACGGTCACACCGACCCGGACGGTGGTGCCGCGGACACCGCGGACGTCGACCGAGGTCGGCACCCGCTCGAAGGTGCCGGACGCCGTCGATCCGTCCGACCCGCCGACGCGGTAGACCACGCCGTCGTAGGTGTCGAGCGTCGCGATCCGCACGAACCCGTCCGCGGGCAGACCGGTGACCCGCAGCTGTGCGGTGTCGGCCTCGGTCTGCTCCTCGTAGGCGCGGAAGCCGCTCAGCGGGCTGACGTAGTCCCGCGGGTCGAACGGCTTCACGACGTCGGTGCGCGCGACGGTCCGGCCCACCGTGGGCGGTGCGACGAGTCCGAGTCCGGTCGCGACGACGGCGGCCGCGACGATGGTCCCGGTGCCGACGAGCGCCGGTCGCAGGACCGAGCGCGCGATCGGCACGCGGGACCCGATGGTGGTCGCCACCGCGGTCGCGCGTCGCGCGTGCCGCACGGTGAGCGCCCAGACGAGCGCGATCCCGGTGAGCGTGACGGCGGTCGCGATCGACGTGTCGAGACGGCTCGGCCCGATCACGACACCGGCTGCGAAGAGCACGAGCGCCGGGATGCTGGCGAGTTCCTGCCTGGAGGCGCGGGTCGCCACGCTCACGGCCGTCACCGTCGCGATGAGGAGCGTCACGAAGTACGGCACGAGGAGCGATTCGTAGGACCCGACCGGCAGGCTGATGGTCACCAGCCGCTTCCAGCCGAGGGCGACGCCGGCGAACAGGTCGACGAGTCCCTGCCCGGTCGGCAGGATGCCGTTGGCCTGGCCCGGCACGGCCGCGGGGACGCCGGTGAGTGCGAACGCCGCGATCGTCGCGACCGCGATCACCGCCGTCGGCAGCCGGAACACCGCGCCGAGGAGGGCGACGAGTGTGCCGAAGACCACGGCGGTCACCGCGGCGACGATCATCGCGTCGTCGCGGTAGACGGGCCACCAGGCCGTGCTGGCGACCGCGAGGAGGAGCCACACCGCGAGGGTGCCGCCGACGAGCCGGGTCGGCGTGAGACGACGGGCCTCGCGGCGGGCGTCCCGACGCACGGTCTTCCTCGCCCGGGTGGCCGGGTCCGCTGCGACGCTCACGCTGCCGTCGCCGATCGGTGCAGCGCGTGGCGGAGGTCGTCGAGGTAGCCGATGGTCATCACGGTGAGTCCCGCGACGCGGAGGAACCGCGGCTGGGCCGACGGCTCGCAGATCACGGCGACGACCTCGACCCCGACGGGGAACCTGGTCGCGGCCAGCCGCAGTGCCGGCAGCTCGACGGTGGACCCGACGACGAGGAACGCGACCGAGATCCCGACGGTGTCGTTGCCGACGATGCTCGAGACCTCGGCGATCGGCAGGCAGGCGTCCGCGAGCCCGACCGACGCGAAGTCGTCGAGCAACCGCGTCGGGGTGACCGTCGGCAGCGGGTGCACGGCGTACACGGCGCGCTTGGCGAACTCCGGCGTTCGCTCGGACACGACGACGGTGACCTCGCGGCCGTCGCGGATCGCCCGCGTGCCGAGCGATGCCGCAGCGCTCACAGCGAGCTCGAACTCCTCGTCGTCGGCGAACTCGGCACGGGATATCCCGAGCGCGATCACGAGGTGGGACCGGCGGGTGTCCTCGAACTGCCGGACCATCAGCGCGCCGGACTTCGCCGTCGACTTCCAGTGGATCGTGCGGGGGTCGTCGCCCGGCATGTACTCGCGGATGGCGTGGAAGGCGATGTCCGACGGCGACAGGTCGGTCGTCGCCTGCCCCTCGAGATCGCGCACGAGACCGGTGCTCGTCGACGGGATCGCGATCGTCCGCGGGTGCACGATGACCTGCTCGCGGGCGGTCCAGACGACCTCACGGCGGACGAGGCCGACCGGGTCCGCGCGGACGCCCGTCACCGGCCCGACGTCGAGCACCCCGCGGCGCACGGTCGGGACCGGCACCTCGCGCTCGAACGTGCCGTGCGGGCCGATCGACGGGATCGCGACGTCGACCAGACCCGAGCCGACCGGCACCTCCACCGTCGTCGGGACCGACGGCAGCCGCGCCGGGTTCTCGGCGGTGACCACCACGCCCGCGGCGTCGCCGACGGCGACGCGGTGCTGGGGAAGCCGCATGCGGATGAGGAGTCGCGAGCGCCCGATCAGCGCGATCGCGGCCACGACCACGAGCACCGCGCCCGCGAAGCCGACGACGACGACCTCGCGCAGTCCGAAGCGGTACCCCAGGACGAACGCGACGAGCGTGAGCGCGGCAACAGTCCAACCCAGGCCGGTGACCACGGACGAGACCTCTGCCCACCCGCGCTTGACGAGCCTCCAGGCCGTGGCCCAGGCCCTGGCGAGACCGACGACTGCTTCCGCTGCCACGCCCTCGCGGTCACCGACCAGGCGCGTCCGGACGTTCGTCAGGCCGGCGACCGTCCCCGTGCGCTCGTACGCCGTCGTCCCGCGACGCGACCGCGTCGAGGACGGGCGGCGCGACCGCGTGGAGACGGGCCGGCGATCGGTCACGAGGCGGACCGGTCCGCCGGTGGCGGGGTCTCGACCAGCAGCTGCGCGATGACGCTCGGGGCGCTGACGCCGTCGAACTCCGCCTCGGCGTCGAGCACCAGGCGGTGGGAGAGGATCGGCACCGCCAGGGCCTTCACGTCGTCGGGGGTGACGTAGTGACGGTTGTTCAGGGCGGCGTACACCCGCGAGGCGCGCATGAGACCCATCGCGCCACGGACGCTGACGCCGAGGCGGACCTCGCTCGCCGAACGCGTGCCGTCGACCAGCCGCGCGACGTAGTCGGCGATCACCGGGTCGACGTGCACCGTCCGGGCGATCGCGGCCATCTCGGTGATCGTCGCGGCGGGCACCACGCTCGCCAGCGGGACCGAACTCGACGGCGCGGACGCCGTCTCGAGGATCTTCACCGTCGCCGCGTGGTCCGGGTAGCCGATCGAGGCCTTCATGAGGAAGCGGTCGAGCTGCGCCTCGGGCAGACGGTACGTGCCGGCCTGCTCGATCGGGTTCTGCGTCGCGATGACCATGAACGGCGCGGCCAGCTTGTGGTTCACGCCGTCGACCGTGACGGCGGACTCCTCCATCGCCTCGAGGAGTGCCGACTGCGTCTTCGGGCTCGCACGGTTGATCTCGTCGGCGAGGACGATGTTCGAGAACACCGGGCCGCGGTGGAAGTCGAACTCCTGGGTCTTCTGGTCGTACACGCTGATGCCGGTGATGTCGCCCGGCAGCAGGTCGGGCGTGAACTGGATGCGGTTCGTCGAGCCCTGCACGCTCTGGGCCATCGCCCGCGCGAGGCTCGTCTTGCCGGTGCCGGGGACGTCCTCGAGCAGGAGGTGTCCCTCGCTGAGCATCGCCGTGACCGCCAGGCGGATCACGAACGTCTTCCCGAGGAGCACCTGCTCGACGTTGGTCACGATGCGGCCTGCGACGTCGGCGAACCAGGTGGCCTGCTCCGGGGTCATGCTCATGCGGTGTCGTTCCTCGTTCTCGGGGATGGCGTTGGGGGCAGCGTACGGTCAGCGGGCGACGGAGCGGCGCTACTCGCTCGGCGAGGGGTCGGACGGCTGGGACGGCTCGGGGTCCGGCTCCGGTGCCGGGGTCACCGCGACGGCGTCCGAGAGATCACCCGTCGTGGTGAGGGTTGCACCATTGCCCAACGAGAGGGTCACGGTTGCCTGAACCCGGACAGAGCCCGACAGCAGAGGCGGATTCGGCGGGTCCTCGGACGAATCCCACGTCTGAGGCACAGAAATGCCGGAACCGTCGTCCGACCCGTACCACCGCGCCGTGTACTGCACCGAGACACCAGCACCGGACGGGCCGCTGACCGAGATCGCGGAACCTTGTTTGGCCGCGACGACCGAAGCAGTTGCGTCGAGCGCTGCTGCACGCACCAGTTTCGACTGGCCGTCCTGGGTGCAGAACGATGACCCCGGTCCACCGCAGGCACGGAGCGTCACGGTCACCGGTACGTTCCGGGCGCCGTCTCCGGGCACGCCGCTCCACGACTGGCCCGGCTGCAGCGTCACGGTGGAGCCGCCGGTCTCGAGCTGGTAGTGGTCGACCTGCGTCCGCGGCGCGGTGACGACGGCGTTGGGGCGGCTCGTGCTGTTCGAGGTCAGCGACACCGACGGGTCATCCGTGCCGTCAGGACGCTGGTACGCGGTCGTCTCGGCGTACTGGACGTTGCAGAAGTACCCGTTCGACACGGTGACCGCGAACGTCCGCTTCCCGCCACCCACGCCGGTCACGGTGGTCGGGCTCGACGAACCGAGCGAGCCGCCCGACGGGTTGTTGCAGTCGACGCTGCCGGACTGGAACACGCCGTAGCTGGTGGACGGGCCGCCAGCGGCGTCAGCAGCACCCCAGGTGACGGTCACGACGGACCTGCCGGTTCCGTCGTCGTTGTTCCCCACGTTCGCCGAGACGTTGGCCGGCTTGCTGGGCACGCCGACGGCGCTCCCCGTCGCGGACGCGGTGTTCCACTGCACGACGGTACCGTTGCGGTCGGCGGCGTTCCTCGGCGAGATGGTGACCTTGTACTGCGCCGCGCTCTGGGCGCCGGTGAACGAGGCGCTCGTCGCGGTGCCCGTGCTCCGCGTCGCGGACAGGCCGGGGCCCTCGATCGTCACGACGTAGTTGTTCACCGCGGTGCCGTTGTTCGGGGCGTCGACCTTGTCCCAGTCGACGTCGAGCTGGTTCGGCGTGCTCGTGCTCGGGCTGACGGTGATGCCCTTCGGCGGCGCCGGCACGAAGTCGGCGCTCACGGGCGAGGACTCGGCCGACGCCTTCGAGTCGCCGACGGCGTTCGTCGCGACGACGCTGAACCGGTACGACGCCTTCGGGTCGAGGCCCGTGATCGTGCACACGGTCGCGGTCCCGCAGTCCTTCGAGACACCGTTCGTGCCCTCGATGCGGTAGCCCGTGATCGGCGAGTTGTTCGCCTGCGGGGTCGCCCACGTCAGGGTCGCCTGACCGCCTTCGTAGGACCCGGTCCGGCTCGGGGCGCCCGGGGCGTCGGGGACGTCCTGCACCGAGATCGTCACGTCGCCCCACACGTACCGGTCGGGGTCGTCGGTGGCGTCGGCGACCTGGTACTGCAGGTGGGTGTCGACGGGCTTCGCGTTGTCAGAGACGCTCACCTGCAGGCGGGACCGGTCGGCGCTGGGCGTGACGGTGACGCCACCGGGCAGGCCGCCGGAGAGCCCGCGGATGTTCACGACCCGGAGCCGCTGCTCGGGGAACGGGTTCGTCGGCTGGTCGTTCTGGAGGACGTCGATGGTGGTGGTCGCGCCACGCTTCGTCACCGACTTGTCGGCCCCGGGCTGCACGAGCGGCCGGGTGGACGCGACCACGTCCACCGCGATCGAGCCCGAGCGGCCGGCGTTCGCGTCGTCGGCGACCCCGATGCCGATGGTGGCGGTGGTGTTCTTCTTCGCCGTGTCGGAGACCTTGACCGTCAGCTCCTGGCCGGAGATCGTCGCGGTGGTGCCGTCGCTCGGGCGGCTGACCACGGAGTACCGGAGCTCGGGCAGGTCCTTCGGGTACGGGTAGTCGGTCAGCTTCGTGAGGTCGATGGTGCGCGACTCCCCCGGCTGCATGTCGACCGCCGACCCGGTGAACGCGGGCGGCTGGTTCGAGCGCGGGGTGACCTTGATCGGCAGCACGAGCGTCGCGACGCGTCCCTTGCCGCCGTTCGCGTTCGAGCCGTCGGTGACCTCGAACGAGATCGACGCGTTGCCGTAGTAGAGCTTCGACGACGTGAACTGCAGCGTCGAGGCGTCGACGACCAGGTCCTGCCCGTTCGCGTGGGTCGCCTTCACGGTGCCGTCGTCGGTGACCTTCGCGGTCTGCCCGTTCGCCGTGACGACGTACTTCGACAGCGGGATGTGGACCGTCGCCTCGCTCTTCACGCTGATCGCACCGGCGGTCCGGTTGACCTGCGGCAGGGCGTCGTCGAACCCGGGGACGTGGATGAAGCCGTAGGACACGATGTCCGGGTGGTCGGCGCGGGCGACCGAGAACGGGATCACCTGCGACTCGTCGGTCAGCCGGACGGCGATGCGCTGGTCGTCGGTGGCGCGGGCGGTGTCGCCGTAGCCGTCGACGACGCCGACGCGCAGGTCGGCGGCGGTGCCCTCGGCGAAGAAGACGTTGTCGAGCACGTCCACCGTGACGCTCTGCCGGTGCATGATGTCCTGCAGGTCGAGCGTCGTGTCGTCGACCTCGGGGCGGAGCGGCTGTGCGTCCTCGTCGACGGTGACGGTGAGGAACGCGGTGCTCGCACCACCGTTCTCGTTCGCCACGGTGTACAGCACGGCGTAGTCGCCGGACTTCGCGGACTTCGGCGGCGTGACCCGGATCTGCTGCTTCTGCAGGACCTTCGCGGTGACGTCCTGCGCGGTGGGCTCCGCCTTCGTGACGGTGAGCTGGCCGCCCTCGGGGTCGGAGTCGTTCTGCAGGACGCGGACGGTCACGGAGCCACCGGGCCGGATCGTGACGTGGTCGGCTTCGGCCACCGGGTTCGACGCCTGCTCGGCGCGCGGCGCGATCCCGACGCGGACGGTGCCGGTCGCGCGGGCGCCCAGTGCGTCGACGACGGTGTACGTGAACTCGTCGGTGCCGGCCGAGTAGTCGCCGGCCTCGTACGTCAGCGAGTCGGAGGCGACGTCGCTCACCGAACCCTTGTCGGGGTTCGAGGCGACGCCGACCAGCTGCACGGAGTCACCGTCGGGGTCGATGCCGTTCAGCGGGATCGACACCCGGACGGACTGCCCCGCGACGACCCGCGCCGTGACGGTCTGCGGGACGGGCGGGTTGTTCGTGGCGGCGTCCTGCTCGCGGACGGAGATCGACACGGTGGCGTCGGCGTACTGCCCGTCCGGCCCGGCGACGCGGTAGACGGCGGTGTAGTTGCCCGGGGTGGTCGGCGCGAGGTACCGGAGGTGGTCACCCGAGGCGAAGAGCAGGCCGCCGTCGCCGGGGACGTTCTGGACGAGGTCCGGCTGCAGGGTGAGCGGTTCGCCCTCGGGCTGCGTGTCGTTGTCGAGCACGTCGATGTTCGCGACGTCGCCGACGCGGACGGTGGCCGTGTCCGGCTGCGCGACGGGCGGCTGGATCCGGTCGGGCTTCGGGATCTCGACGACCGTGACCGTTCCGGTGGCGGACGCGAGGCCGTTCGTCTCGGTGTACCCGAACGAGACGGGCCCGTCGAGCGGCGCGGTGAGCGTCACCCGGACGGTGTGCTGGTCGAGGATGCTCGCCTGCACGCCGGAGCCGCGGTCGGGTCCGTCGAGCGCCGTCACGAGGAGGACGCCGCCAGCCGGGTCGATGTCGGTCGCCGTGACGTCGGTGTCCTTGGTGGACAGGGTGTTGACGAAGACGGTCTTCGGCGTGGTGATCGGCGCACTGGAGGCGTCCGGCGGAGCGAGGATCGTGATGCGGACGATGCCGCTCGAGGTCTTGGTGCCGTCGGTGACGGTGTACTCGAGCTGGTGGTCGCCCGCGCTCGCCCCCTGCACGCGGAAGGTGCCGGCGTCGTAGCTCGGGGTCACGGTCAGTCCCGCCGCCGACGAGACGCTGGTGAGCGTGACGGTGCCGTTGCCGCCACGGACGTGGTCGAGCGGGTCGACCGTGAAGGCCTTCCCCGCGTAGCCCTGCACGGGGAACGGGTCGGCGTAGAGCGGGACGCTGCCCTGCTTCGCGACGTGCACCGTGACCGAGCCACGCCCGTCGGCACGGCCGTCGCTGACGACGAGCTGCACCGCGCGGTCGCCGGTCTTCCCGCTCGCGTTCCGGAAGTCGAGCAGCCCGTCCGGCGTCGTCGACACGCGGTCGCCGTCCGCTCCGCTCGCCGACTTCAGGTAGACCGGGTCCCCGTCGGGGTCGACCCAGTCGCCGAGCACGTTCGCCACCACGTGGCCGTTCTGCACCACGTCGGCGGAGGTGTCGCGCACCTGCCGTGGTGGGTCGTTCGCCGAGTCTGGCCGGACGGTCACCCGGACCGTCGCGGTGTCGGATCCCCCGTTGCCGTCGGTGATCGTGTACGGGAACGAGACCGTGCCCGTCGCGCCGCCCGACAACGTGATCTGCAGGCGCTGGCCGTCGCCGACGATCGCGACGTCGCCGACGGCGTCGTCGACCTTCCCGACCTCGCTGATGACGATCGGGTCCCCGTTGGGGTCGTAGTCGTTGAGCAGGACCGGGAGGCTCGTGGTGCGTCCCGGACGAGCGCCCAGGTCGTCGTCGACCGCGACCGGCGGCTTCTGGTCCTTGTCGACCTCCGGGTCGTCGTCGGACACCTGCTCCTGCTGCTGGTCGTCGTCCTTCTTGATGAGGTCGGCCCAGTTGTCGATGACCTGGCCGCTGCGGTCGATCGCCCAGGAGCGCCCGCTCTGCGGGTCGTTCGCGACGACGGTCTCCCCGTTGTGCAGGATCTGCAGCTCGCCCGTACCGGCGGTGTCCGCGAGCCGCTGCAGTCCGTTGCCCTTGCAGGTGTCCACGGCCTGGCCGCCGGCCCAGGCCGCGTACGTGCACGATCCGACGACGGCCGGCCGTGCAGCGCGACCGGAGACCTGGAGCGCGGTGGTGTCGACTGCGCCGGACGCCGAGACGCGGACGAGTCCGGCCGTGCCGGCGACGGTCACGTCGGACGCGTCGTCCGCCGATCGCTGGAGGGACGGCGAGGTCCCGACGCGGTCGCCGAGGTCGACGGTGTCGCCGTCGACCGAGATCTCCCCCGAGCTCCGGTCGAGCACGGCGACGTGGTCGCCGAACGACGCCACCTGGAAGTCGTCCGCCCGGTCCATCTTCACGGTCCACCGCGCGTCGACCGTCAGGGTGGTGCCGACGTCGACGAGCGACGCGGTGCCGGTCTTCGGCGAGTACACGGCGACGTGGTCGTCCGAGGCGTCGAAGACCGCGTCGGCGCCGAGCGTCAGGTCCGCCTTCGTCGAGGCGTCGAACTCGCCGAGGTCCTTCGCCGGGGTCGCCCACAGCTCGCCCGTGTCGGCGTTGCCGATGATCGCGGTCGAACCGGCGAAGAAGACCTGGGGCGAACCCGCCGGCAGGGTCACCGGGTCGGCGACGGTGGCGTCGGCGACGTCGACCTTCGCCACGGTCCCCTTGGTCTCGTCGACGCTGTAGACCATCGATCCGCGCTGCAGCACGGACAAGCTGTCGCTCGCGGTCTCGACCGCCGTGTTGAGCTGGAGGACGCCGGTGTTCGCGCGGCCGACGGCACCGTACTCGGCCGACGGCACCCACACCGTGCCGTCGCCGAGGTCGACGCGCTGCGTGTGGTAGCCGGTGGAGGCGACCGCCGCGGTGGCGACGACCGCACCGACGAGGACCGAGGCCCCCACCGTGACCGCTGCGGACCGGTGCTTCGCCAGGAACGCCCGGATCACCCGGTGCTCCCGATCGTCGCGCACTTCTGGGCGCTGGCGACCCCGGTCTTGCCGTCACGGTTCACGGCGACGGCGATGCACTCCTCGTCGCCCTTCTTGCCGGAGACGACGAAGCTCGTTCCCGTCTGCTGGCTCGCGGCGCCGTTGGACGAGATCACGTAGGTGTCGCCGTTCCCGAGGCCCGGGTCGGCCCAGGTGAAGGTCACCGAGGCCGGGGTGGTCTCCGCGCGGACGTCTGACACCACGGGGATCGCCCCCGCGCCGAGACGCCCGACGACCACCACCGTGGCGATGGCGAGGGCCGCGACGACGACGACCGTCAGCGAGGTCGCCCAGACGAGCGTCGATCGCGACCGACGACGAGCGCGTGTGACCGAGCCCGTGCGGTGGACGGTCCCGACGCTCTGCGAGGCCGCAGCGGACGAACCGCCCACCACGGCCTTCCGGGTGCGACGGCGTGCGCCGACCCGGGACGGCGGCTGGAGCTCGCGGATCATGGTGCGGTCGCCGTCCGGGGTCGGTGTGGCCACCGCCCAGGCCTCGACGGCGACGTCCGCAGCGGTCTGCGGGATGCCGAGCTCGGCCTCGACCTGCTGCAACCCGCGCACGAGCCCCATCACGGTCGACGGGCGTCCGGCGACCTTGCGGGACATGGCCGCGGCGAGCAGGCGTTCGAGGGACGGCGGCACGTCGGTCCGGCCGGTCGGCTTCACGCCGCCCTTGTCGATGCGCCCCATCAGGTCGGCCGCGCCGTTCTTGCCGCCGCGGACCTCGAACGGGCTCCGTCCGGCGAGCAGGGAGTAGACGGTCGCTGCGAGCGAGTAGACCTCGGACTGGATGGTGCCGCGGGACTCGTCGATGAGGACCTCGGGTGCCGACCACGGGATCGACATGCCGATGGGTTCGTCCGGGTCGGCCTCGCCGATCGTGGCCGCGATGCCGAAGTCGGAGAGCACCGGGTTGCCGTACGCCGTCAGCAGGATGTTGGACGGCTTGATGTCGCGGTGGAGGACGCCTTCGCGGTGTGCCGTCTCGAGCGCGGACCCGATGCGGATGCCGATCGAGAGGACTTCCGACACCGGGATCGGTTCGCGCCGGTACCGCTCGCTGAGCGACGAGGAGCAGAGCTCCATCACGAGGTAGGGGCGCCCGTCGGAGGCCACGCTCGCCTGGAAGACGGTGAGGATGGACGGGTGCGTGCTGAGGCGCGCCATGAGGTTGGCCTCGGCCTGGAACATCTGCCGGACGCGGTCGTCGACGACCTCGTCGAGCAGGACCTTCACGGCGACCTGGCGGCGCGGCATGTCCTGCTCGTAGAGGAAGACGTCGGCGAAGCCACCAGAACCGAGGACGTGCACGGGGCTGAACCCGCCGATCACGGGCGGGCTGGACGGCAGGCGTCGCGCCATCGTGCCCTCCTCCCCGGCCGAGCGGCCAGCTCTCTCGTCACGGCCATGCCATTGTACGAACCGTGGGTGACCGACGTTCCGCACACCGATGCGCACGGATGCCCATCGCTCCCCCAGTTCGGGGGGTCACTCAGTGGCGCGGGAGCGTGTCCTCGACGTCGCCGTCGACGGGTGCGGCGTCGACCTGCAGCACGACCACCGTCACGTTGTCGCGTCCGCCCGCGACGACCGCGTCGCCGACGAGTCGCTCGGCGAGCTCCTGCGCGCCCGGCACCCGCGCGGCGATCCGACCGATGCCGACGTCGCCGAGTTCCTTCGTGAGACCGTCGGAGCAGACGATGTAGCGGTCCCCCGCCCGGAGCGGGAGGGTCCACCAGTCGGGCTCCGGCGGTTCGCCGAACCCGACGGCGCGGGTGATCACGTTGCTGTCCGGGTGGCGCTCGGCGTCCTCTGCACGGAGGAGCCCGGCGTCGACCATCTCCTGGACGACCGAGTGGTCCACCGTGACGCGACGCAGCACGCCGCCCTCGATGCGGTAGGTGCGCGAGTCCCCGACGTTGAAGACGAGCGCCGCCGGCTGGCCGTGCGCCGCGACGAGGGCGATCCCGGTCACCGTCGTGCCCGCGCCGATCGCGTTGCCCCCGGCGGCCCGCTCGATGTCCGCGGTGGCCAGCAGGAGCGCACGCTGGATCGACTGCCGCGTCGTGAAGGCGCTCTCGGTGGCCTGCTCGAGCCGGCGGACGACTGCGTCGCTCGCGCGGTCACCCGCGAGGTGCCCGCCCATGCCGTCGGCGACGACGAAGAACGGCGCACCGATGATGTAGCTGTCCTCGTTGTGGTCACGCCGACGACCGATGTCGGTCGCCGCCCCCCAGGTGAGCGTCAGGGTGGCGCCGTCGGCACCGGGGACGTCGATGGCGTGCGCAGTCGCTGCTCGGCCGAGTTCGGTCACGTTTCAGGATCGCTCTCTGGGGGTTCGGGGCGGACCAGCTGGTGGATCGGAGGGCCACGCGGGAAGCGGAGGGAGGTCGTCCGCCGACGGTGCGACCCGCAGGTGCGGCGAGAGGACCTCGATCACGTTGCCGTCACCGATCTCGACAACCGTACCCGTCAGCACGACGTTCGACGCACCTGCGGGCATCCGGAACGGTGCCGCGCCCGCCGGACGCACCACGGTGCCGTTGGTCGATCGGAGGTCGTCGACGACGGCGGCTTCGCCCTCGGCGTGCACCAGCACGTGCGATGAGGACACCTGGCCACTCGCCGACGGCACGGTCACGAGTTCGGGAACCGGCCCCCGCACCATCCGTGGCAGCGCCGGCCGCCGCCCGATGATGACGGGGTGGTCGAGTCGGAGCACCCGGTCACCGATGCGGATGGACGGCACCCTGGTCGTCACCCCGATCGGCGCGGTCGGGTCGGTCGGGTCGGTCGGGTCGGACTGGAGGCGCGGTGCGGCTCCGTCAGGACCCGCACCCTCGGCACGGGGCGGCCTGGGCACCCGCACGACGGTGTCCTCGGTCGCGGACGTGTCGGGCCGGGCCTGTGGACGGATCACTGTGTCACCGAGCGCATCGTCCATGCGATCGCCCGAGAGCGGCGCGCGCGGTCGACGGACGACGGTGTCGTCGATGTCGTCGTCGCGCACTCGAGCCCTCCAAGCGTGGTCCACACCACCGTAGACGATCCTGTCCGCCGCTCGTCATCGACGCTCCCACGAGGGTGCACTGCCGGCCCGCACCGACCGCAGCACGAGGCCGGCGAGCGGATCGTCCCCCCGGGTCTCGAGCGCGTACTGCGCCCGGGTCTGCGCGCGCGCCACCGACCCGAGCGCCCACGAGCACCACGACGCCATCGCCAGCGCCCCGGCCGCCCCGGTGGCGGTGTCGGCGGGCAGGTCCTCGGCACGCCACCACTGCCAGGCCTCGGCGCACCGGTCTCCCGCGACCCGCACGCGGTCCCGGTCGGGCTCCGGCCCGAAGCCGCGCAACGCCGGCGGCGTCGGGTCGTGGAACGGGTCGAAGGCCGCGACGGTCCGGGCGTCGGGTTCGTCACGGGCGGCGACGAACGCGAGCAGCGCGAACCGCGGCGCGAGCGCACCACAGGCGGTGAGCACGGCGATCCCGGCGGTCCGCGGCAGCGGACCCGTTCCGTCCGCGACGAGTGCGGCGCACGCCGCGGGGAGGGTGACGGCAGCCGCGATCTCGCGCGGGTACCGGACTGCGGCTTCGGGGTGGACTCGTGTCGTCACGGGGATCATGCACGCCATCGAAACGCACCACGCGCCTCCAGGCCCGCACCCACCGGCCATCTGTGGAACGTACGAACCCCACCCGCCCCTGTGGAGGACGAGTGGGGCGGTGCTACCGGACGGCGACCGGTTCGAGACTCTCCGCGACGAGGTCCCAACCGCCGCCGTGCTCCTCGAACACGACGCCGTGCGACGACGCCCACTCGAGGAGCCCCGCCATGGTCGACACCTGTGCCCCGGTGCGCGCGAGCAGCGCGACCAGGCGCCCCTTCGCGGTCTTGTTCCAGTGGTTGAGCGCCTTCCGACGGCCGGAACCGTCGACGCTCACGACCCGAGGGACGATCGCCGCGGGCACCGGGCCCAGCTGTCGGTAGCCCTCTGAGCGGAGGTCGAGCACGAGACGGCCAGCGGTCCGCCCCGCGAGGACACGCGACGACGGCTCGGGCCAGTGCGCGGCGAGCCGGATCGCACCGAGCCGGGAGTCGTGCGACAGCCGGTACGCGGGGACGGGATCGCCGCCACCGATCGGGCCGAACATCGCGGACTGCACCACGACGTGTCCGAACCACCACGCGCGGGTCGCCGGGTCGGCCTCGCGCGCACCGAGCGGGTCGTAGAGCACGCCGGTGTAGCGGTCGATCGCCGGCATCGTGCCCGACGTGTCGAGGACGAGGTTGCGGAACCGCTCCTCGATCGACTTCGGTCCGAGTTTCAACGCCGTCCTGGCCGAGGACTCCTCGGAACTGACGGAGCGGGCCGCGGTGATCACCGCGGCCCGCTCTGCAGCCAGTTCCGGGAACGACAGCGCACGCAGGTCGAGCGTGCGCTCCGTGTCCCCGCCCTCCCGCTTCGTCTCCGAAGGCGGGAGGAGGACGGTCAGTCCGGTCAGGACGCCAGCGCGGCCTGCCGCGCGACGATCGTGACCGTGTCGTGCTCGACCGAGAGGAAGCCGTCCTCGGCGTCGACCGCGACGGTCGACCCGTCGGCCCGCGTGATGCGGACCTGACCCTGCGCCAGGATCGCGAGCATCGGCTCGTGTCCGGCGAGGATGCCGATCTGGCCCTCGGTCGTGCGTGCCACGACCATGGTGGTGTCGCCCGACCAGACCTCACGGTCGGCCGAGACGACGCTCACGCTGAGACCCGCCATGTCAGCGGTTCTCCTTCTGGATCTGAGCCCACTTCTCTTCCACGTCGTTGATGCCACCGACGTTGAAGAACGCCTGCGTCGCAACGTGGTCGAACTCGCCGTCGGCGATGGCGCGGAAGGACTCGATGGTGTCCTTGAGCGGTACCGTGGAGCCCTCGACACCCGTGAACTTCTTCGCCATGTACGTGTTCTGCGAGAGGAACTGCTGGATCCGACGAGCGCGCTCGACCGTGATCTTGTCCTCTTCGGAGAGCTCGTCGACACCGAGGATGGCGATGATCTCCTGCAGTTCCTTGTTCTTCTGGAGGATCTGCTTGACGCGCGTGGCCGTCTCGTAGTGGTCGGCACCCAGGTAACGGGGGTCCATGATCCGCGACGTCGAGGTCAGCGGGTCGATCGCCGGGTAGAGACCCTGCGACGCGATCTCGCGAGAGAGCTCGGTGGTGGCGTCGAGGTGCGCGAACGTGGTCGCCGGCGCCGGGTCGGTGTAGTCGTCAGCCGGCACGTAGATCGCCTGCAGCGAGGTGATCGAGTGACCACGCGTCGAGGTGATGCGCTCCTGGAGCACACCCATCTCGTCGGCGAGGTTCGGCTGGTAGCCCACCGCGGACGGCATGCGACCGAGCAGCGTGGAGACCTCGGAGCCGGCCTGCGTGAAGCGGAAGATGTTGTCGATGAAGAGGAGCACGTCCTGCTTCTGGACATCGCGGAAGTACTCCGCCATCGTCAGCGCCGACAGGGCCACGCGGAGACGCGTTCCCGGCGGCTCGTCCATCTGGCCGAACACGAGGGCCGTCTTGTCGAAGACACCGGCCTCTTCCATTTCACCGATGAGGTCGTTGCCCTCACGGGTGCGCTCACCGACACCGGCGAACACCGAGACACCACCGTGATCCTGCGCGACGCGCTGGATCATCTCCTGGATGAGGACGGTCTTGCCGACGCCCGCACCACCGAAGAGGCCGATCTTGCCACCCTGCACGTACGGGGTGAGGAGGTCGATCGACTTGATGCCGGTCTCGAACATCGAGGTCTTGGACTCGAGCTGGTCAAAGGCCGGGGCCTTGCGGTGGATCGGCCAGCGCTCGGTGATCTCGATCTTCTCGTCGCTGTTGAGCACGTTGCCGAGGACGTCGAAGACCTTGCCCTTGGTGACGTCGCCGACGGGGACCGAGATCGGGGCGCCCGAGTCACGGACTTCCTGACCACGGACGAGACCGTCGGTCGGCTTCAGGGAGATGGCACGGACGAGGTCGTCGCCGAGGTGCTGCGCGACCTCGAGGCCGATCTCCTGCGACGAGTCACCGATGGTGATGGTCGTGAACAGGAGGTTGTACATCTCCGGGATTGCGTCGTGCGGGAACTCGATGTCGACGACGGGACCCGTGACACGGGCGATCCGGCCGACACCGGGCGCCGACGACGTCTCGACCGCGGTGGTTGCGGTGTCGGTCATGGCTGGTGCCTTCCTGAGGGTGGGTATCTGTCCGCGAACGACGCGGACTACTTCTTCTTCGTCGAGAGGGCGTCGGCGCCGCCGACGATCTCGGAGATCTGCTGCGTGATCTCCGCCTGACGCGCGTTGTTCGCGAGGCGGGTGAAGTCACGGATCAGGGAGTCGGCGTTGTCGCTGGCCGCCTTCATCGCCTTCTGCCGGGCGGCGTGCTCGGAAGCAGCCGACTGGAGCATGGCGTTGAAGATGCGGCTCTCGATGTAGACCGGGAGCAGCGAGTCGAGCACCGCATCGGCGTCCGGCTCGAACTCGTACAGCGGCAGGGGCCCGTCGTCCGAGGGCTCTTCGACACCCTCGACGACCTCGAGCGGGAGCAGGCGAACGACCTGCGGCTCCTGGGTCGCCAGGCTGAGGAAGCGGTTGAAGACGATGTGGATCTCGTCCACGCCGCCGTCCGCCGTGTCCTGGAGGAACTTCGCCACGACGGCGTCGCCGATCTCCTTGGCCGTCGAGAACTCGGGCTGGTCGGTGTTGCCGACCCACTGCTGCTCGGACGAACGCTCACGGAACGCGAAGTACCCGACGGACTTGCGCCCGACCAGGTAGTAGACGACGTCCTTGCCCTCGCTGCGGAGCAGGGAGGCGAGCTCCTCGCCCTGCTTGAGGACGTTCGTGCTGAACGCGCCGTTCAGGCCCCGGTCCGACGTGAACAGCACGACGGCTGCACGCGTCGACGACTCCGGCTCGGTGGTCAGCACGTGGTCGACGTTCGAGAACGTCGCCACGGCCGACACCGCGCGCGTCACGGCTCGCGAGTACGGGCCGGACGCAGCCATGCGGGCCTGCGCCTTCTGGATCCGCGACGCCGAGATCAACTCCATCGCGCGAGTGACCTTCTTCGTGGTCTTCGCGGACTTGATTCGCTGTCGGTAGACCCGGACCTGCGCTGCCATCTAGCGACGACCCTTGACGATCTGCTCCTGGTCGACGTCCTCGGCGTCAGCCGCCTGGACCTGATCGGACCCGAGCGTCTTGCCGTCGCTCGTCTGGAAGCTCTTCGTGAACTCGTCGATCTGCTTCGACATCTCGGCGACGGTGTCGTCGCTGAGCTGGTTCGTCTCGCGCAGGGTCGTGAGGACGTCGGAGTTGCGACGCAGGTGGTCGAGCAGCTCGGACTCGAAGCGGAGCACGTCGGGGACGGGCACCGTGTCGAGCTTGCCGTTCGTGCCGGCCCAGATCGAGACGACCTGCTCCTCGACGGGGTACGGCGAGTACTGCGGCTGCTTGAGGAGCTCGGTCAGACGAGCGCCCCGGTCCAGCTGACGACGCGACGCCTGGTCGAGGTCGGACGCGAACATCGCGAACGCCTCGAGCGAGCGGTACTGCGCCAGCTCGAGCTTCAGCGTGCCGGAGACCTTCTTGATCGACTTCACCTGGGCGTCACCACCGACGCGGGACACCGAGATGCCCACGTCGACGGCCGGACGCTGGTTCGCGTTGAAGAGGTCCGACTGCAGGAAGATCTGGCCGTCGGTGATGGAGATGACGTTGGTCGGGATGTACGCCGAGACGTCGTTCGCCTTGGTCTCGATGATCGGGAGACCCGTCATCGAGCCGGCGCCGAGCTCGTCGGACAGCTTCGCGCAACGCTCCAGCAGACGGGAGTGCAGGTAGAAGACGTCACCCGGGTAGGCCTCGCGTCCCGGCGGACGACGCAGGAGGAGCGACACCGCACGGTAGGCCTCGGCCTGCTTCGAGAGGTCATCGAAGATGATCAGGACGTGCTTGCCCTGGTACATCCAGTGCTGGCCGATGGCCGAGCCGGTGTACGGAGCGAGGTACTTGAAGCCGGCCGGGTCGGAGGCGGGCGCGGCGACGATGGTGGTGTACTCCATCGCACCGGCGTCCTCGAGCGCACCCTTGACGGAGGCGATCGTGGAGCCCTTCTGACCGATCGCGACGTAGATGCAGCGGACCTGCTTGTCCTCGTCGCCCGACTCCCAGTTGGCCTTCTGGTTGATGATCGTGTCGATCGCGATCGCCGTCTTGCCGGTCTGGCGGTCACCGATGATCAGCTGACGCTGACCACGGCCGACGGGGATCATGGCGTCGATGGCCTTGATGCCGGTCTGGAGCGGCTCGTGGACCGACTTGCGGGACATGACGCCCGGAGCCTGGAGCTCGAGGGCACGACGGCCCTCGGCTGCGATCTCGCCGAGACCGTCGATCGGGGCGCCGAGCGGGTCGACGACGCGACCGAGGAAGCCGTCGCCGACGGGGGCCGAGAGGACCTCGCCGGTACGGGTGACTTCCTGGCCCTCTTCGACTCCGGCGAACTCGCCGAGCACGATCGCGCCGATCGAGTCCTCGTCGAGGTTCTGCGCGAGGCCGAGCGTGCCGTCCGCGAAGCGGATGAGCTCGTTGGCCATGACGCCGGGGAGGCCCTCGACGTGCGCGATGCCGTCGCCGGCGTCGATGACGTGCCCGACCTCGGCCGTGGAGGCCTTCGTCGGCTCGTAGTTCGAGACGAAGTCCTTCAGGGCATCACGGATCTCATCGGGGCTGATGGTGATGTCTGCCATGGGATTTTCCTTGTTGGTTTCCGGGGCCTGTCGGCTCCGAGAGGGTGATGCTGCCTGACTCGGCAGTTCCCGTTGTGGACTTGGGAGGGGCGTCTTCGACCGTACGCTCAGCCGGCGAGCTGGAGCCGGAGCTCCGAGAGACGCGTGGAGACGGTGCCGTCGATGACGTCGCCGCCGATCTGCACCCGGACCCCGCCGACGACCGAGGGGTCGACCACGTGGTTGATGCTGATGTCCTTGCCGTACTTCTCGCCGATGCCGCGGGCGACACGAGCCGCCTGGCCGACCGAGAGCGGTGTCGCGGTGATGACCGTCGCGACGAGCTTGTCCGCCTGCTCGGCCACGATGCGCGAGGCATCACGGACGAGTTCGCCGATGCGGCGACCGCGGGGCTGCTGCACGAGGTGCGACAGGATCGTGATCGTCTGCGCCGAGACCTTGCCGCCGAGCAGCCGCTCGACGAGCGCGCTCTTCTGCGACGGGCTGCCGAGCTTCGTGCCGAGTGCCAGTTCGAGGTCGGCGTCCGAGCGGACGGCGGACTCGAACGAGAACAGCTCGGACTCGAGCGGGACGTCCGACGGTGCGGTGGCGGCGACGGCGCGGATGCCCGCGTCCTCGATGCCGACGAGGAGGTCCTGGTGCGAGGACCAGCGCGAGCCGGCCACCGCGGTCAGGACCGCACGCGTCGCGACCGACTGGCCGGCGAAGACGCGGTCGATGACGACCTTCTTGCCGGCCGGGTCAGCCGTCGGGTCGGACAGCAGACCGAGCAGCTGCGGCGCACCGGCGATCGCGCGCCCTGCGGCGAGGATCTCGGCACCGACGGCGAGGTCGGCCGCACCGCCGAGGTCGGCGAGCACCGCCCTCGTGGACGCCAGTGCTTCTCTGGTGGCGCTGCGCATGCTCAGTGCTCCCCGGCCTGCGAAGACGAACCCTGAGCCGACGAACCCTGCGATGCCTCGAGGTCGGCGAGGAACCGGTCCACGACGGCGGTCGACTTCGCGTCGTCCTTGAGGGACTCCCCGATCACACCGGAGGCGAGGTCGAGGGCAAGCGTGCCCACCTCGCTCCGCAGCGACTGGACAGCGCTCTGACGCTCGGCTTCGATCTGCGCCTGCGCGTTGGCGGTGATGCGTGCTGCATCGGCCTGCGCCTGCTCGCGGAGCTCGTTGCCGATCGCGTTCGCGTCGGAACGGGCCTGCTCACGGATGCGGGATGCCTCGGTCCGTGCCTCGGCGAGCTGCTTGTTGTACTCGTCGAGTGCGGCAGCGGCCTGCTCCTGAGCGGCCTCGGCCTTCTTGATGCCGCCTTCGATGGCCTCGGTGCGCTCATCGAGCATCTTCGTGATGCGCGGCGTGACGACACGCCAGAACACCAGGAAGATGATGACGAAGGCAACCAGCGACCACACGATGTCGTACACCGGCGGGATCAGCGGATTGTGCGTTTCCTCCGCCGCGATGATGAGTGCATTGTGCATCGAGGAACCTTAGTTGGTGCCGGTGAAGATGAAGTACGTGGCGATGCCGATGAAGGCCAGGGCCTCGGTGAAGGCGATACCGATGTACATGAGGGTCGTCAGGCGGCCCTGGAGCTCAGGCTGGCGAGCGACGGACTCGATCGTCTTGCCGACGACGATGCCGACGCCGATGGCCGGGCCGATCGCAGCGAGGCCGTAGCCAACCGTCGCGATGTTGCCGTTGATCTCCGCGAGAACGGTCGTTGCGTCCACGTGTTTTCCTTTCGAGGTGCGGGTCCGACGGTTGCCGGTCCCGTAGGGGGTCAGTGAGGAATCAGTGCTCGTCGGCCAGCGCCAGCTGGATGTAGACGGCGGTGAGGAGCATGAAGACGTAGGCCTGCAGCAGCGCGACGAGGATCTCGAAGAAGCTGAACGCGATGCCGAACGCGATCGTCCCGATGCCGAAGGCCTTGAAGCCGAGCGAGGCGTCGAAGAAGAAGAACTGCGTGGCCGAGAAGAACAGGACGAGCAGCAGGTGCCCGACGACCATGTTCATCAGGAGTCGCAGTGTCAGCGTCACCGGGCGGAGGACGAAGGTCGAGACGAGCTCGATCGGCGTCACGATGATGTACAGGTACCACGGCACCCCGGGCGGGAAGAGCGAGTTCCGGAGGAACGTGCCCGGGTGCTTGCGGAGGCCCGCGTAGATGAAGGCGACGTAGGCGATGATCGCGAGGACCATCGGCATCGCGATGCGGCTGGTGCCGGCGAGGTTCAACCCCGGGATCAGACCCGTGAGGTTCATGAACAGCACGCCGAAGAAGATCGACGCGAGGAGCGGCAGGAACCGCTTGCCGTCCTTCTCACCGAGGTTGTCGAAGGTGTTCCGGCGGACGACGTCGAAGCCGTACTCGATGAACGCCTGCCCGCGGTTCGGGACCAGCTTCAGCGCACGGGTTCCCGCGAACGCGAACACCAGGAGCACTGCGACCGCGATGAAGCGGATGATGACGACACGATCGATCTCGAAGGGCGTCCCTGCGAAGAAGATCGCATCCGGGAAGAACTCGTTGATCGACGGACCATGGAACTCGGCGGCCTTGCTGCTCCCCGCCGCCACGGTGTTGGCCGCGGCGGTGAGGGACAGGGGAAGAGCGTGGGATAGCAGCGCTGTCTCCTGTGTCGGCGCGCGCACATCATGGCACGCGATGGTGGACGTTGTGGAGGCTCGTCCGCTCCGAGCAAAGCTCCGGCCGCGGACTCCGAGAAGCCTATCAGGTGCGGGAGGCTTCCCGGTCTCTCAGTTGCGGGGCGCGTCCTTCTCAGGAGAAGCGGAGTCTCCCGGCAGCTCGACCCCGATCGGGATCCGGGCCTTCGCGACGGCGACGACGTCGATCACGAGCGAACCGACGACCCCGGCGATGATCACGATCGCGAGCACCGGGAAGTCCACCCAGTCGCGGTCCCGGAGCAGGACGAGCACGACGATGAAGACGATGAACTTCAGGAGCCAGGTGCCCATCACGATGCCGAAGAACGCACCGGAGATCATCTGGCCGCCGGACACCCGCAGCGCGACGAGGACACTCACCGCCGTCAGGCCGAGGAAGACCACGCTGAGGACGGCCCCGAGGAGTCCGCCGACGAGGCCCGGGCCGCCGGCGACGAGCAGGCCGACGACTCCCCCGACGACGGCGAGCCCGACGGCCAGGACCGCGCCCCAGGTGATGATGCGGCGGAACACCGGCCGGACGTGGTCGAGCGCGTTCGGTGCGGTCACGTGATGTCTCCTGGGATCGTGCGGTCGTTGGCGGCCCGGTCGAGCGGGTCGAGGCTGGCGTCCACCACGGTGGTGGAGCGGGTGGCGGCCTGTGCGGCGAACTCGGCCCGTTTGCGGCCGAGCGGGGCGAAGGTGGCCACGGCGCACACCGTGAACCCGACGGCGACGAAGACGACGACCCAGTACCAGTCCACGAAGAGGAACAGCAGGCAGCCGACGGCGACGGTGGCCGTCCACGCGTAGAAGATGAGCACCGCGTGGAAGTGCGAGTGGCCCATGTCGAGCAGGCGGTGGTGCAGGTGCTTCCGGTCGGCCGAGAAGGGCGACTTCCCCGCGCTGAGCCGTCGGGTCACCGCGAGGCCGAAGTCGAGGATCGGCACGATGAGGATCGCGAACGGGAGCAGGATCGGGATGAAGGCCGGCAGCAGCGCCTGGCGTGTCTGCACCGCGGCGGGGTCGATGTTGCCCGTCACGGACACCGCGCTGGTGGCCATCAGGAAGCCCACCAGCAGCGCGCCGGCATCGCCCATGAAGAGCTTTGCCGGGTGCCAGTTGAGGATGAGGAAGCCGAAGCAGGCGCCGACGAGCACCGCGGTGAGCAGCGACGGCAGGTTGAAGAAGAACTCCGTCTGCACGACCACGCGGTTGATGAAGAACGTGTAGAGGAAGAACACGCCGCCGGCGATGATCGCGACGCCCGCCACCAGGCCGTCCAGGCCGTCGATGAAGTTCACCGCGTTCATCACGAGCACCACCGCCAGCACGGTGAAGATGAGGCTCATGTAGGACGAGCCGACGCCGAGCGTGTTGCCGATCGGCAGCGACACGATGGCCACGCCCTGCCACGCGAGGATGCCCGCGGCGATGATCTGGCCCGCGAGCTTCGTCATCCAGTCGAGGTCCCAGATGTCGTCGGCGACGCCGAGCACCACGATGATGGTCGCCCCGCCGAGCACGGCGAGGACGCGGTTCGGCTCGGAGAACACCAACCGGAAGTAGTCGGTCCCGGCGATCGACGGGAACAGGAACCACGCCGCCAGGAGCGACACGATGACCCCGAGGTACATCGCGATGCCGCCGAGCCGGGGCGTCGGCGTGCGGTGCACGTCGCGCTCACGGACCTTCGGGTACCACTTGTACTTCAGCCCGAGCTTCCAGACGATCCAGCTGACGCAGAAGCTCACGACCGCCGAGATGGCCCCCGCGAGCAGGTAGTACTTCATCCGACGAGGTCGGCTCCGACGACCCGGATGATCTCGTCGTCGGAGATCACCCCGTGCCGGACGATGCGGAGCGTCCCGCCGTCCGACAGCCCGGTGGCGTCGACGATCGTCGACCCGGTCGAGGACGCGAAGCCCTCGTGCGCGTCGAGCGGGCCACCGTCGAGGTAGACCGCGACGCTGTCGCCGAGCATGGCCTCGGCCTGGTCGACGTCCATCGCGGCGGGGTCGCCGGTCGAGTTCGCCGAGGACACCGCGAGCGGGCCCACCTCCTGCAGGAGCTCGAGCGCGATGCGCGAGTCCGGCATCCGGAGGGCGACCGTGCCCCGCGTCTCGCCGAGGTCCCAGTCGAGCGACGGCTGCGCGCGGAGGATCACGGTGAGGCCGCCGGGCCAGAACTCGTCGACGAGGTCCCGCACCTCCTGCGGGATGTCGCTCGCGAGCGCCTCGAGCGTCGGCGGACCGGGGATCAGGACGGGCGGCGGCGACTGGCGCGTGCGGCCCTTCGCATCGAGGAGGCGCTGGACGGCGGCCTGGCTGAAGGCGTCCGCGGCCACGCCGTAGACGGTGTCGGTGGGGACGACGACGAGTTCTCCGCGCCCGAGGGCGGCACGTGCGAGCCGCATCCCGGTCAGGAGCCCGTCGGAGTCGGTGCAGTCGTATCGGGATGCCATGACTCGACGATGATAGTGCGACACAATGGAGGACATCGTGAACGAGACCTCCGCGCCCCCGCTCCTGTTCCTCTTCGACATGGACGACGTCCTGGTCCGGTACGACTGGAAGGTGCGGATGGCCGCCCTCTCCGAGTTCACCGGACACGAGTTCCAGGAGCTCCGCCGGCGCTGGTGGGACTGCGGCAACGAGCAGCGTGCCGAGGCCGGCGGGTTCGCCGACGGTGACGAGTACCTCGCCGCGTTCGAGCGGGCGATGGGCTGCGACGTCCCCGAGGCCGAGTGGGCGCGGATCCGCGGTTCCGCCATGACCGAGCTGCCCGAGCGGATCGAAGCGGTCCGGATCGCGAGCGAGCACGGCCGCGTCGGCCTGCTCACGAACAACGGTCCGCTCGCCGGTCGCTGGATCCACCGGTGGGCGCCGTCGCTGCCGCCGCTGTTCGGCGAGCACCTCGACACCTCGAGCAACTTCGGCGCGCGGAAGCCCGAGCCCGAGGTGTTCCGGCGGGCGCTCGCGCACCACGGCGTCCCCGCCGAGCGCACCTTCTTCGCCGACGACATGCCGGAGAACATCGCGGGTGCGCGGGGCGTCGGCATCCACGCGGTGCTCGTCGAGCACGACACCGACCTCCGTGACGAGGTGCGCGCGTTCGTCGCGGCGCAGGAACGCCTGTCCGCGCTCGTCCGGTAGACGGGGACCGCGTCACGGCCTGGAGGCGCGGGTCGCCTCCGACTAGCGGGTCGCGGTGGTCGTGCGGTCGCGCCCGGTGAGGTCGACGTGCGTCTCCGGGGAACGGAACCCCCGGCGCGCCAGGACCTCGCGGACCCCGGCCCCCTGCTGCTCGGCGTGCTCGACGACGAGGACTCCCCCGGGCACGAGCAGCCGCCACGCCGTCTCGGCCAGGGCACGCACGGCGTCGAGACCGTCCGGTCCGCCGTAGAGCGCCATCGCCGGGTCGTGGTCGCGGACCTCGGGGTCGATCGGGACGGCGTCGTCCGGCACGTACGGCGGGTTCGACACGACGACGGACACGGTGCCGTCGAGTTCGGGCAGCGCGTCGCCGAGGTCACCCTCGACGAGCCGCACGGTCCCACCGTGGGCATCGACGTTGCGCCGGGTCCAGGGCAGCGCCTCTGGTGACCGCTCGACCGCGTACACGACGGCGTTCGACACCTCGGTGTCCATCGCGATCGCGATCGCGCCGCTGCCGGACCCCAGGTCGACGGCGATCGGCTCGGGCACGGCGACCGCCCGGAGCGCGTCGATGCCGAACTGCACGACGCCCTCGGTCTCGGGCCGCGGGACGAACACGCCGGGTCCGACCGCGAGGGTCAGCATCCGGAAGTGCGCCTCGCCGGTGATGTGCTGGAGCGGCTCCCGGGTGGCACGCCGGGCGACGGCCTGCCGGAAGCGGTCGACGTGCGGACCCGCGATCGCGCCGCCGGTGAGCGCACGGGCCTGCACGGCGCCGCGCGAGGTGTCGGTCGCCCACGCGAGCAGCAGCTCGGCGTCGACCTGCGGGGTCGGGACGCCGGATGCGCCGAGCGCCGCGGTCGCCTCCTGCAGGAGACGATCCGCGGCGAACGTGACGGGCGTGTCGGACGTGATCCGTTCCTCCAGGGCCGTGTCTAGGCGTCCTGGTCGCCGATGGCGGCCAGACGTGCCTCTTCGTCCGCGGTGATCGCGGACTGGATGACGGGCTCGAGCGCACCGTTCATGACGCGGTCGAGGTCGTACGCCTTGTACCCGGTGCGGTGGTCCGCGATGCGGTTCTCCGGGAAGTTGTACGTGCGGATGCGCTCGGAACGGTCCATGCCACGGATCTGCGACTTGCGCGCGTCCGAGGCGATGGCGTCGAGCTCTTCCTGCTGCTTCGCGAGGATGCGTGCGCGGAGCACGCGCATGCCGGCCTCACGGTTCTGCAGCTGCGACTTCTCGTTCTGCATCGCGACCGTGATGCCCGTGGGCAGGTGCGTGATGCGGACCGCGGAGTCGGTCGTGTTGACCGACTGCCCGCCGGGGCCGGAGGACCGGTACACGTCGATCTTCAGGTCGTTCTGGTTGATCGCGACCTCTTCGGGCTCGTCGACCTCGGGGAACACGAGCACGCCCGTCGTGGACGTGTGGATGCGCCCCTGCGACTCGGTCTGCGGCACGCGCTGCACACGGTGCACGCCGCCCTCGTACTTGAGGTGCGCCCAGACGCCCTGGGAGGGGTCCGTCGCGTTCGACTTGATCGCGACCTGGACGTCCTTGTAGCCGCCGAGGTCGGACTCGGTCCGCTCGAGCATCTCGATCTTCCAGCCCTTGGACTCGGCGTAGTGCGAGTACATGCGCAGGAGGTCGGCCGCGAAGAGCGCCGATTCCTCGCCGCCTTCACCACCCTTGATCTCCATGATCACGTCACGCCCGTCGTCGGGGTCGCGCGGGATGAGCAGCCGGCGGAGACGCTCCTGGCGCTCCGCCAACTGCTCCTCGAGCGCCGGGACCTCGTCCGCGAACGCCTCGTCCTCACGCGCGAGCTCCTGGGCGGCGGCGAGGTCGTCCCCCGCCGCCTTCCAGGACTCGTACGCGGACTTGATCTGGTTGAGCTCGGCGTACCGCCGGTTCACCTTCTTCGCCCGGGCCGCATCGGCGTGGAGCGCGGGGTCCGACAGCTGCTGCGTCAGGTCCTCGTGTTCCGCCAGCAGCCCTGCCACCGACTCGAACACGCGTTACTCCTGGTGACCGTTGTGGTGGCCACCGGTCGTCGGGACCGACTTCTGCACCTGCACCAGGAACTCGACGTTCGACTGCGTCTCCTTGAGGTTCCGCAGCACGATCTCGAGTGCCTGCTGCGGGTCGAGCCCGGCGAGGGCACGGCGCAGGCGCCACGTGATCTTGACCTCGTCGGCGGAGAGCAGCTGCTCCTCGCGACGGGTCCCGGAGGCGTTGACGTCGACGGCCGGGAAGATCCGCTTGTCCGCCAGGTGACGGTTGAGGCGGAGCTCCATGTTGCCGGTGCCCTTGAACTCCTCGAAGATCACCTCGTCCATCTTCGAACCGGTCTCGACGAGCGCCGTCGCGAGGATGGTCAGCGAACCGCCGTCCTCGATGTTGCGCGCGGCGCCGAAGAAGCGCTTCGCCGGGTACAGCGCCGCGGAGTCCACGCCACCGGAGAGCACGCGACCCGAAGGGGGCGTCGCCAGGTTGTACGCACGGCCCAGACGGGTGATCGAGTCGAGGAGCAGGACCACGTCGTGGCCCAGCTCGACGAGGCGCTTCGCACGCTCGATGGCGAGCTCGGCGACCGTGGTGTGGTCCTCGGCGGGACGGTCGAAGGTCGAGGCGATGACCTCGCCCTTCACCGTGCGCTGCATGTCGGTGACCTCTTCGGGCCGCTCGTCGACGAGGACGACCATGAGGTGCGCCTCGGGGTTGTTCTTGGCGATCGCGTTCGCGATGGCCTGGAGCACGACCGTCTTGCCGGCCTTCGGCGGCGACACGATGAGCCCGCGCTGACCCTTGCCGATCGGCGACACGAGGTCGATGATCCGCGTGCTGAGCTTGCCCGGCTCGGTCTCGAGACGGAGGCGCTCGTTCGGGTACAGCGGCGTGAGGTCCTGGAAGTCGACGCGTGCGGCGGCTTCGTCGGCGGTCTGCCCGTTCACCGAGTCGACCTTGACGAGCGCGTTGTACTTCTGACGGCTCTGGTGCTCGTTGTCCTGCGGCTGCTTGATCGCGCCGACGACGGCGTCACCCTTCCGGAGGTGGTACTTCTTCACCTGGCCGAGGGAGACGTAGACGTCGTTCGGGCCCGGCAGGTAGCCGGTGGTCCGGACGAAGGCGTAGTTGTCGAGGACGTCGAGGATGCCCGCGATCGGGATGAGGACGTCGTCCTCGTAGACCTCGGGCTCGAACTCGTCGTTCTGGCCGCCGCGGCCGCGCTTGCGGTCACGCTGACGACGGCTGCGGCCGCCCTCGGTCTCGTCGACGGCGTTCTGCTGCTGCTGGGCCTGCTTCTGCTGGCCGTTCTGCTGCTTCTGCTGGCCCTGCTTCTGCTCGGACTTGTCGTCCTGCTGCTGGGCCTGCTTCTGCTCGCCCTGGTTCTTGGCGTTCTGCTGGCCGGCGTTCTGCTGGCCGTTCTGCTGGCCGCCGTTCTGCTGCTGACCGTTCTGGTCGCCGCCCTGCTCGCCGTTCTCGGCGTTCTGGCCACGCCCACGGCCACGACCGCGGCTGCGACGGCCGCGACGCGACCCGTTCTCGCCGTTCTGGTCGTTGTCGCCGTTCTGGTCGTTCTCGTCGTTCTGGTCGTCGTCGTCGCCGGCGGCTGCGCTCTCGACGGAGGGCTCGCCCTGCGCCTGCTGGGCACGGCGGCCACGGCGCTCCTGCTGCGGCGCCCGGTCCTGCTGCGCGGCCTCGTCCTGCTGCGCGGTCTGGTCCTGCTGGTCCTGCTGGGCCTGCTGGGTCTGCGAGTCGGGCTGTGCCTGCTGGTCGGCCTGCTTCGCACCCTGGGAGCCGCGCTGGCCGCGCCCGCGACGCTGGCCACCGGTCTGGGCGGCTTCCTGCGCGTCCTTCTCGGCACGGACCTGGTCGAGACCGGCGAGGAGGTCCTCGGTGCCGGTCTGGGCGTGGTTGGTGTGCTCGGCGGCCGAGGTCGGCGCCGCGTTCACAGTGCCGCCGGACGAGGCACGGCGGGACCGACGGGCACGCGACGGCGCGGCCTGCTCGGTCTCGGCCGCTGCGGCGACGGGAGCCTCGGCGGTGGGTGCTGCGGTGACGGGTGCTGCGGCAGCGGGTGCTGCGGCGGCGGCCGGCGCCTCGGTGGGCTCCGGCAGGGTCGGCTGCTCGGCGGGTGCTGCAGCGGCGGGCACTGCAGCGGCCTGGGCCTCGGCGGCGGGCGCGGTGTCCGTCACGGGGCGCTTGTCCTCGATCGAGGCGATGAGGTCACCCTTGCGGAGCTTCGAGAGCCCGGTGATGCCGAGGGAGGAGGCGATGCGCTGGAGTTCCGGGAGACGGAGGGCGCGCAGATCGCTGGGGATCTCCACCTGGGTGGAGTCGTTGTTGGTCAAGATGGGTGTTTCCTTTCGAACCGCAGAACGCGGAGAGTTTCCACCGTCCCGGATGCACGGGTATGCATCGACCGTCGTTCAGACGACGGACCGGGATTCGGTGATCAGAAAGAGATTGCCCCCGCGCACCGGACCCTGCGTGGCGAGGAAGATCCTGGTGCCTACGCGGGTTCGGCTTCGAGCGCCGAGTGCGGGTTCACTGTAGCACCACCGAGATCGACGGCCAGCATGAGCGCCCGCCAGTCGGATTCCCCGTGTCGTCTGACGAGGTCGGCCGCGGTGAGGCGCTGCGCGGGGTCGCTGCCGAGGACGAGCAGGCTCGGGCCCGCGCCGGAGACGACGGCCGCGAGACCGTGCTGCCGCAGCAGCCGGATGAGGGCGTCCGTCTCCGGCATCGCGCTCGCACGGTACGCCTGGTGGAGCCGGTCCTCGGTCGCGGCGAGGAGCAGCTCAGGACTCTGGATGAGCGCGGCGACGAGGAGCGCGGAGCGGGAGACGTTGAAGGCGGCGTCCTCGTGCGGGACGCTCGCCGGCTGCAGGGAGCGCGCGAGCTTCGTGGAGAGGGTCGACGTCGGCACGAACACCACCGGCGACACACCGCGGTGCACCAGGAGCCGCTTGTACGCGGGCCCCTCGGCGGTCATCCACGCGATGGTCAGGCCACCGAAGAGGGCGGGTGCGACGTTGTCGGGGTGTCCCTCCATCTCGGTCGCGAGCGTCAGGAGGGTCGAGGCTTCGAGGTCCACGATGCCCTCGAGGAGACCGCGTGCCGCCATCAGGCCGGCGACGATCGCCGCGGCCGACGACCCCAGCCCGCGGCCGTGCGGGATGGCGTTGCGGGCGTGCAGGTCGAGCCCGGGCTGCGTGACCCCGGCGTGCTCGAGACCACGGCGGACCGCGCGCACGACCAGGTTCGAGTCGTCGGTCGCGACCTCACCGGCGCCGACACCGTCGACCGTGACGGTGGCACCCGGCTCGGGACGGACCCGCACCACGACCTCGTCGTAGAGCGAGAGGGCGAGACCGAGCGAGTCGAAACCGGGTCCGAGGTTCGCCGAGGTCGCCGGTACCCGAACGCGGACCGCCCGTCCGGCCGGTACAGCGTTGCGGGCGGTCGTGCCCTCCCCCGGTCCGGACGAGCGGTCCTGGCTCACGCGGTGCCGACCAGTCCGAGCACGTCGGCGACCGCCTTGGTGTCGACGGGGACGAGCGTCGGGGCGACCTCGCCGCCGTCCTGCGTGCGGAGGGCCCACTGCGGGTCCTTGAGGCCGTGACCCGTCACCGTGATGACGACCCGTGCGCCCTTCGGTACGATCCCGGCGTCGGCACGCTCGAGGAGCCCGGCGACACCGATCGCGGACGCGGGCTCGACGAAGACGCCGACCTCGGCCGACAGGATGCGGTGGGCGGCGAGGATCGCCTCGTCGGTGATCGCGCCGAAGTAGCCGTCGGTCTCGTCGCGTGCCTCGAGGGCGAACTGCCACGAGGCCGGGTTGCCGATGCGGATCGCCGAGGCGATCGTGTCCGGGTTCTTCACGACCTCGCCACGGACGATCGGCGCCGAGCCCGCGGCCTGGAAGCCGAACATGCGCGGGAGCTTCGTCGAACGGCCGGCGGCGACGTCCTCGCGGTAGCCGCGGGAGTACGCCGTGTAGTTGCCGGCGTTGCCGACCGGCAGGAAGTGGAAGTCCGGCGCGTCGCCGAGCACGTCGACGACCTCGAACGCGGCGGTCTTCTGCCCCTCGATGCGGTCGTTGTTGACGGAGTTCACGAGGTGCACCGGGTAGTTCGCGGCGAGGTCGCGCGCGATGTCGAGGCAGTCGTCGAAGTTGCCCTGCACCTGCAGCAGCTGGGCGTCGTGGGCGACGGCCTGGCTGAGCTTGCCCATGGCGATCTTGCCCTCGGGCACGAGCACCGCGGCGGTGATGCCGGCGTGGGTGGCGTAGGCGGCGGCGGACGCACTGGTGTTGCCGGTCGAGGCGCAGATGACGGCCTTCGCGCCGTGCTCGACGGCCTTCGAGATCGCCATCGTCATGCCGCGGTCCTTGAACGAACCGGTCGGGTTCATGCCCTCGAACTTGACGTAGACCTCGGCGCCGGTCCGCTCGGACAGGCGTCGCGCCGGGATGAGCGGGGTCCCGCCCTCACCGAGCGTGACGACGGGCGTCGCTTCGGTCACGTCGAGTCGGTCGGCGTACTCGCGCAGGACTCCCTGCCACTGGTGGGCCATCAGGCTCCCCTTCTTCTTCGGTCGGAAGTTCGTGTGTGTGCTGGCGACGGACGGCTCAGGCGCCGACGACGCGCAGGACGCTGGTGATCTCGACGACGACGTCCTCGTTGCGGAGCGCCACCACGGTGTTCGCGAGGTCGGACTCGCGCGCCAGGTGCGTGCCGATCACCAGGGTCGCCGTGGCGTCGGCACCGGTGGCGACGGTCTGCTCGACGGTCTCGACGCTGACCCCGTGCTTGGCCAGGACGCCCGCGACGGTCGACAGCACGCCGGGGGCGTCCGCGACGTGGAGGGTGATCTGGTAGCGGGTGCGGACCGTGCCGATCGGGAAGACCGGCAGGGCGCCCTGCGTCGACTCGGCGACGCCGGGGCCGCCGATGACGTGGCGGCGGGCGGCGGAGACGAGGTCGCCGAGGACGGCCGAAGCGGTCTCGACGCCACCGGCGCCGGCGCCGTAGAACATCAGGTCGCCGGCGGCCTCGGCCTCGACGAACACGGCGTTCTTCGCACCGTGCACGCTGGCGAGGGGGTGCGACTCGGGCACGAGGGCCGGGTACACGCGGGCGCTGACGCCCTCGGTGCCGTGCTCGTCGGTCAGGCGCTCGGCGGTCGCGAGGATCTTCACGACGTACCCGGCCTTCCGCGCGGCCCGGACCTGCTCGATCGTCACGGAGGTGATGCCCTCGCGGTGGACGGCGGCGAGCGGGACCGAGGTGTGGAACGCGAGCGAGGCCAGGATCGCGGCCTTCTGCGCGGCGTCGTAGCCCTCGATGTCGGCGGTCGGGTCGGCCTCGGCGTACCCGAGCTCCGTCGCGGTGGCGAGGGCGTCCTCGAAGGTCGCGTTCTCCCTGTCCATGAGGTCGAGGATGAAGTTCGTGGTGCCGTTGACGATGCCCATGATGCGCATGATCCGGTCGCCGGCGAGGGAGTCGTGCAGCGGGCGGATGATCGGGATCGCACCGGCGACGGCGGCCTCGTAGTAGAGCTGCGCGCCGACCTGCTCCGCCGCGGCGAAGAGCTCCGGGCCGTGCGTCGCCAGGAGCGCCTTGTTGCCGGTCACGACGTCGGCACCGGACTGCACGGCCTGCAGCACCAGGGTGCGCGCGGGCTCGATGCCGCCGATCAGCTCGACGACGATGTCCGCGCCGAGGATGAGGGATTCCGCGTCCGTCGTGAAGAGTTCCTTCGGCAGGTCCACGTCACGCGGGGCATCGACGTCGCGGACGGCGATCCCGACGAGCTCGAGGCCCGCACCGGCGCGTGAGGCCAGCTCGTCACCGTGTTCGAGGAGCAGCCGCGCGACCTGGGAACCGACCGAGCCGGCTCCGAGCAACGCGACGCGGACGTTGCGGTATTCGATCATCTGGGAGGGGTTCCTGTCGGTAGGGGTCGGCCCTGTCGGGTCGGGGGTCACCGGCCGGCGCTGGGCGCGGGCGCGACCCCGGTGTCGCGGGCGAGGAGGTCGTCGATCGACTCGCCCCGCACGAGGATACGGGCTGCGCCGTCGGCGACCGCGACGACGGGCGGGCGGCCCATGTGGTTGTAGTTGCTCGCGAGGCTCCAGCAGTACGCACCCGTGGCGGCGACGGCGAGCAGGTCACCGCGGTGCACGTCGCCGGGCAGGTACTCGTCGTTGACCACGACGTCCCCGCTCTCGCAGTGCTTCCCGACGACCCGGGTGAGCACGGCCGGGGCGTCCGACGTGCGGGCGAGCCGGGCCGTGTAGTCGGCGCCGTACAGCGCCGGACGGATGTTGTCGCTCATCCCGCCGTCGACGGAGACGTAGGTGCGGGTGGCGGACACGCCGGGGATGCCCGACACGTCGTCGGACAGCGTCACGGGCTTGATCGTGCCGACCCGGTAGAGCGTGATCCCGGGCGGACCGACGATGTACCGCCCCGGCTCCACCGCGATCTCCGGCACCGGGATGCCCCGTTCGGCGCAGGCCTCGGCCACGATCGTGGCGAGCGCGTCGGCGACGTCCTCCGGCGCGAAGGCGGAGTCCGCCTCGGTGTAGTCGATGCCCCAGCCGCCGCCGAGGTTGAGCTCCGGCACCGGCCCGGACGCCACGAGCGTGGCGTGCACGTCCATCAGCCGACGGGCCGCTTCGCGGAAGCCGGACTCGTCGAAGATCTGCGAGCCGATGTGCGAGTGCAGCCCGACGAACGCCAGGGACGGCTGCGCGCGCACGGCCTCGGCGGCGTCGACCGCCTCGGACAGGGGGATGCCGAACTTCTGGTCCTCACGAGCGGTGGCGAGGTACTCGTGCGTCGACGCGTGCACCCCGGTGTTGATCCGGATCCGCACCCGCTGCACGACACCGGCGTCGGCCGCGGCGCGTGCGACGCGCTGGACCTCTTCGTGGCTGTCGAGGACGATCGTGCCCACGCCCACCTCGACCGCACGGGCGATCTCGGCGTCGGACTTGTCGTTGCCGTGGAACCCGAGCATCGCCGGGTCCGCTCCCCCGGCCAGCGACACCGCGAGCTCGCCGGCGGTGCACACGTCGAGACGCAGGTCGGCGTCGGTCATCCAGCCGGCGACGTGCGTCGTCAGGAAGGCCTTGGCCGCGTAGTAGACGTGCGCCCGGGTGCCGATGCGCTCGAAGGCCTCGGAGAAGGCGTTCCGCACGCGGACCGCACGCGACTGCACGTCGCGCTCGTCCACCACGTACAGCGGGGAGCCGAACCGCGCCACCAGGTCGGAGGCGGTCAGCCCGCCGACGGCGAGTTCGCCGTCGTCGGTGCGCGTCGCGGACGCGGGCCAGATGCGCGCCTCGAGCGCGGACGGGTCCGTCGGGAACCGCAGGCGCTGCGGGGCAAGGGGGTTCTCGCTCACGGGACCCGATCCTACCGAGCCGAGCCGCGCCTCCAGGCCGCGTTACGCGACCCGGACGTCAACCGCACTTGCCCACCGTCTGGAGTCCCTGCTCGTTGAGCGGCAGCGAGTCGGCCGTGACCCGCACCGACGCCTCGGACGAGGTGATGTCGAGGGAGCGCACCCGGAGCTGCGACGGCAGGAACTGCGCGGTGCAGACCTGGACCGGCACGTTCGTGACGCCCGGGATGGAGTCCACCTTGAGGCCGAGGGCCGAGTTCGTGATCCGCACCGTCTTCGGGGTGATCGTGATGCCCTTGCCGTCGTCCTGCGCGACGACCGCGCCCTTGGCCGCGTAGGTGATGTCGTAGCCGAGCACCGCGGTCTTGCCGGACAGCTCGACGCCGCCGTCGGCCAGGCTGAGCCGGTCGAACAGCGGGCTGTACTTCGCCAGGTCCTTGACGCTCGACGACGCCAGCGTGACGTTGCCGTCGACGTCGCGGACGTCGCCCTTGCCGTCGATCGGGACGTCGTGGGCCGTGACGTCGGCGGCGAGCGGGACCCCGTCGATCGTGAGCTTCGCCGACGAGATCTCGACGTCGTCGAGCTTCCCGCCGATGAGCTGCGGGATGACGATCCCCTTCGCGTGCGCGTCGACCTTCCCCGTCGCCCCGTCCGGCAGCGACTGCTCCACCTGCTGGGCGATCATGCGGTCGACGACGCCACGCAGGACGAACTCGGCGATGACCGCGATCGCGGCCAGCAGGACCACGACGACGATGAGGACGACGGGCCAGCGGCGGCGCTTCCGGGGGGTCTCGGTGGCGACGGACATGCGTCCCACCTTGCCAGGGTCTCCCGGCAGCGAGCCTGGAGGCGCGGGGTGCGCCCGGCGGGTGCGCTGCGGGGGGTGCGGGGCCTGCCCTGCTGTCGGGTTGCACCCCCGTACGAACATCGCGCCCCGGTGTGACGGGGCGCGATGTTCGTGCGGGGGTGCGATGTCCCCGCCACGACGGGGACTGAGGACTCGAAGGACCCGACCGGCTACATGCGCTCCGGCGCGGTGACGCCGAGCAGCCCCAGCCCGTTGCGGACGACCTGGCCGGTGGCGTCGTTCAGCCAGAGACGCGTGCGGTGCAGGTCCGTCACGGCCTCGTCGCCGAGGGGCGTCACGCGGCAGGAGTCGTACCAGCGGTGGTAGAGCCCGGCCAGCTGCTCGATGTAGCGCGCGATGCGGTGCGGCTCGCGGAGCTCCGCCGCGTGGCGCACCACGCGCGGGTACTCGGCCAGGGCACCGAGCAGCGCGCCCTCGGTGTCGTGCGTCAGGAGCGAGGCGTCGAAGACCGACCGGTCGACACCGGCGGTCGCGGCATTCCGGGCAACGGACTGCGTGCGGGCGTGGGCGTACTGCACGTAGAAGACGGGGTTGTCGTTCGTGCGCTTCACGAGCAGGTCGAGGTCGATGTCGATCGCGGTGTCGCTCGCGAACCGGACGAGGGAGTACCGGCCCGCGTCCACGCCCACCGCGTCGACGAGGTCCTCCATCGTGACGATCGTGCCCGCGCGCTTCGACATGCGCATCGGCTCGCCGTCCTTGAGCAGGTTGACCATCTGCCCGATGAGGATCTCGAGGTTCTTGCCGGGCTCGTCGCCGAACGCCGCGCACATCGCCATCATCCGGCCGACGTAGCCGTGGTGGTCGGCGCCGAGCATGATGAGGTTCCGGTCGAACCCGCGCTCGCGCTTGTCGAGGTAGTACGCCAGGTCGCCGGCGATGTAGGCCGGCTCACCGTCGGACTTGATCACGACGCGGTCGCGGTCGTCGCCGAAGTCGGTGGTGCGGAGCCACTGGGCGCCCTCGGCCTCGAACATGTGGCCGTTCTCGCGCAGCCGGCCGATGGCGCGCTCGACGGCCTTCGACTCGTGCAGGGCGTTCTCGTGGAAGTACACGTCGAAGTCGACGCCGAAGTCGTGCAGCGACGACTTGATGTCGGCGAACATGAAGTCGACGCCCTCGCGACGGAAGACCTCCTGCGCCTCGTCGCGCGGCAGGTCGCGGACGTCGGTGCCGGGCTCGAGCGTGGCGATGACCCGCGCCGCGATCTCCGCGATGTACGCGCCGCCGTAGCCGTCCTCTGGCGTGGGCTCGCCGAGGGCGCTCGCGACGAGCGAGCGGGCGAACCGGTCGATCTGCGCGCCGTGGTCGTTGAAGTAGTACTCGCGGGTGACCATCGCGCCCTGCGCCTGGAACACCCGGGCGAGGCTGTCGCCCACCGCGGCCCAGCGCACGCCGCCCATGTGGATCGGACCGGTCGGGTTCGCGGACACGAACTCGAGGTTGATCCGGACGCCGTCGTACAGGTCGCCGTCGCCGAAGGCCGAGCCCGACTCGACGATCGTGCGGGCGATCTCGCCGGCGGCGGCCGCCTCGAGTGTGATGTTGATGAAGCCGGGACCGGCGACGTCGACCGTGTCCACGCCGTCGAGCTCGGTCAGCTCGCCGGCGATCTCGGTCGCGAGCTCGCGCGGGTTCGTGCCGAGGCGCTTCGCGAGCTGCATGGCCGCGTTCGACGCCCAGTCGCCGTGCGCCCGGTTCTTCGGACGCTCGAGGACCACGTGGGACTCGTCGATCGTCACGGTGTCGGAGGCACCTCGTCGCTCGACGATGCCGGTCAGGATCGACAGGTACGCGGCGGAGAGTTCGGCAGGAGTCACGAGGGTCGAGTCTACCGGGACGCCCACGGTCCTCCCCGGCCCGTGCACCATCATGTCGGGATGACCACCCGCAGCCGCGTCCGGACGATCGGCGCCGCCCTGCTCACCGTGTCCGCGTCCGTCGCCCTCGTGGCGTGCACCGGCGGTGGCGGCGACGGCGCGAGCCCCAGCGCCTCCGCGGCGCCGGTCGGCAAGAAGGTCAGCGAGACCTGCGGGGAACTCCTGCCCTCCGGGTCGCTGGACGTCTACGGCAAGACCTTCGCGATCGACCGCGACTACGCGCCCGAGAAGGGATCGCCGGCGGCCCGGATCGCCGAGCAGCGGGGCCGCGTCTGCCGGTGGGCGGCCACCGACGACGCCGCGACGACCATCACCCTGGCCGTCGCGGACCTGCCTGAGAAGTCGCTCACGAACCTCAAGGACGCCCTCTACGAGCGGGGCGGATCCGTCCCCACCTACCGTGTCGAGGGGTACTTCTCGCTCGCCGACGGCGTCGGCCGCGCCGACGCGTTCGCCGATCCCTACTGGATCACCGCCTCCTCACCCCTCTTCTCCGAGCCCGGCGGAGCGCAGCCGGTCATCGACGCGGTCCGGGGCGTCGTGCAGCCGAACGCGTCCGCGACACCGGCCGGCTGACGCGACCGACCACCTGACTGGAGGCGCGTGGCGGCGCCGCCACGGGCCTCCCGTCCGACACGCGGCGAGGCACACAGCGTGTCCTGGCGAGGGTCACGGACCTGCTACGGTTGATGCACCCAGGGCCCCCATAGCTCAGGGGATAGAGCACTGCCCTCCGGAGGCAGGGGCGGAGGTTCGAATCCTCCTGGGGGCACAGGAAATACCCGAGCAAGGCGTGTTCTTCGCTTCGCTCAGGACGCGCCGCTCGATGTCGGCTTCGCCGACCGTTCCCCGTGGTTCGGCCCGGAACGGCCCTCGCCGGCTTCGCTCAGGACGCGCCGCTTGATGTCGGCTTCGCCGACTTTCCCTCCGGGGCCGGTTCCCGTGAGCCGTCGAAACCGCGGTCGCGCTGTGCCGATACGTTCAGGGCATGACGATGGTGTTTCCGCGGGTTGAGGTCGAAGCACTGCGAGGCGGGCCCGTGCTCGGGTGGGGCGTGATCGGTCCGGGCGAGATCGCGAACGACTTCACGACGACCCTCCACGCGAACTCCGACCAGCGCGTCGTCGCCGTCGGATCCCGCTCCCCTGAGCGTGCCGCCGCCTTCGCCGCCCGCCACGGCATCCCGGGCGTGCACGGCTCGTACGAGGCCCTCGTCGCCGACCCGGCCGTCGACGTCGTCTACGTCGCCTCCCCGCACCCGCAGCACCTCGGCCACGCGCTGCTCGCGATCGCCGCCGGGAAGCACGTGCTCGTCGAGAAGCCGATGACGACCTCGGCCGCCGACACCCGCACCCTCGCGGAAGCCGCACGGGAAGCCGGGGTCCTCGCCATGGAGGCGATGTGGACCCGCTACCTGCCCGGCACCACCGTCGTCCACCGCCTGCTCGCCGACGGCGTGCTCGGTGACGTCCGGCTCGCGACCGTCGACGTCGGCTGGCCGCACGACCCCGACCCCGCCGACCGGATGTTCGACGCCGCCGCCGGCGGCGGTGCGCTCCTCGACGCCGGTGTGTACGGGCACTGGTTCGCACGGTTCGCCACCGGCGCCCCGGTGACCAGCAGCACGACGGGGGCGGTCTCGGACGGTGGGGTGGACCTCCAGTCCGTCACCGTGTCGACGGCGGAGGGCGGCGCGCAGTCCGTGGTGACCACGTCGATGACGGCGTGGACACCGGGCCTGGCGGTCATCGCGGGCAGCCGGGCCACCGTGCGGTACACCGACCACTTCGTGTTCCCGGCGTCGTTCGCGGTGCACCACGGGTCGGACGTCGACGCCTGGACGGAACCCACCGGACTGCACGGGCGGGAGGGCCTGGTCTGGCAGGCGGCCGCGCTCGCCCGGTACGTGGCGGACGGCCGGACGGAGTCGCCCCTGCACTCGCTCGACGACTCGATCGGGGTGGCGGCGGCACTGGACGCGGCGCGGTCGGCGCTGGGGACCGGCCGCGGTACCGCCGGCGCCGGTGGCGGTGGCGGTGCCGCCGGTGCCGGTGCCGCCGGCCCGTCACTTCCCGTTTCCGGACGCGACACGTCGACCCCCTAGGATCACGGGCCGGTCGACCACCCGGCCGGGAAGAGGACTCGATGACCACCGCCACCGGGCACCCCCAGCTGGAACTCGCCCGCGGCGAGCGCGCACCCTCGCCCCGCACCCTGCTCGACGTCCTCACCGCCACCGCCGCCGCGCACCCGGACGCCCTCGCGCTCGAGGACCCGGCCGGCGCCCTCGACTACGCGGCCCTGCTGCGTCTGGTGCACGAGCAGGCCGACGACCTCGCGCGTCGCGGCGTCCGGCGCGGGGACCGGGTCGGCGTGCGGATCCCCTCCGGCGGGCGTGACCTGTCGGTGGCGATCCTCGCGGTGCTCGCCACGGGGGCCGCCTACGTGCCGGTGGACGCGGACGACCCGGAGGAGCGCGCGACGCTGGTGTTCGGCGAGGCCGCCGTCGTCGGCGTGGTCGGACCCGGCACCACGCCCGGTTCCGGCGGGGTGCTCCGGACATCGGGTGCACCGGACGCCGAGCCGTCGCCGGTCGTCGACCCGGCGGCGAGCGCCGCTCCCCCGACCCTGGACGACGACGCGTGGATCATCTTCACCTCGGGGTCGACGGGTGTCCCGAAGGGCGTGGCGGTGACGCACCGTTCCGCGGCGGCGTTCGTCGACGCGGAGGCGCGGATGTTCCTGCAGCGCGCGCCGATCGGCCCGGGCGACCGGGTGTTGGCCGGGCTGAGCGTGGCGTTCGACGCATCGTGCGAGGAGATGTGGCTGGCGTGGGGGCACGGTGCGTGTCTCGTGCCGGCGCCGCGGTCGTTGGTGCGAACGGGGGTGGACCTCGGGCCGTGGCTCATCGCGCACGGGATCACGGTGGTGTCGACGGTGCCGACCCTCGCGGCGCTGTGGCCGGACGACGCGTTGGAGCAGGTGCGACTGGTGATCTTCGGCGGCGAGGCGTGTCCGCCGGAGTTGGCGGCGCGGATGGCGTCGCGTGACCGGGAGGTGTGGAACACGTACGGGCCGACCGAGGCGACCGTGGTGGCGTGCGGGGCGCTCCTCGACGGGAGCACGCCGATCCGGATCGGTCTGCCGCTCGACGGCTGGGACCTGGCGGTGGTGGACGCGGCGGGTCAGCGGGTGGAGCCGGGCGCCGTCGGCGAGTTGGTGATCGGCGGGGTGGGGCTCGGTCGGTACCTGGACCCGGCGAAGGACGCCGAGAAGTACGCGCCGTTCCCGGAGCTCGGGTGGGCTCGGGCGTACCGGAGCGGCGACCTGGTGCGGTACGACACCGAGGGGCTGGTGTTCCAGGGTCGTGCGGACGACCAGGTGAAGCTCGGGGGACGGCGGATCGAGCTCGGGGAGATCGACGCGGCCCTGCAGGCGCTCGACGGTGTCGCGGGTGGGGCCGCTGTGGTGCAGCGGACGCCGGCGGGCAACCAGGTGCTCGTCGGGTACGTGGCCCCGGTGGCGGGTGGATCGGTCGACGTGTCCGCCGCGCGGGCCCGGCTGCGTTCGGAGCTGCCGGCTGCGCTCGTGCCGCTGCTCGCCGTCGTGGACTCCCTGCCGACCCGGACGTCGGGGAAGGTGGACCGCGCAGCGCTGCCGTGGCCGTTGCCCGGGTCGGGGTCGGGGTCGGGATCCGGGTCGGGGTCCGGGTCCGGGTCGGGTTCCCCGGACACGGTCCTGCTGCCGGACACCGTGGCGTGGATCGCGGAGCGGTGGTCGGCGATCCTCGGGGTGCCGGTGACGGGGGTCGACGACGACTTCTTCGCGCACGGCGGTGGGTCGCTCACGGCGGCGCAGCTGGTGTCGGCCATCCGGGAGCGGTTCCCGCGCACGACGGTCGCGGATGTCTACGACCACCCGCGGATCGGGGCGCTGGCCGATGCGCTCGACGACTCCGGGCCGGTGGTCTCGGTCCCCCGTGACGTGCGTCCCGTGCCGCCGGCGACGGGGCTGGTGCTGACGCTCCTCGGGGTGCCGGTGCAGGTCCTCCGGGGGCTGCGGGTGCTCAGCTGGACCGCGCTCGTGGCGGCGGTGCTGCACGCGACGACCCTGCCCTTCCTGCCGGTGCTGCCGTGGCCGGTGCTGGTGCTCGCGCTGCTGCTCTTCGTGACGCCGGTCGGGAAGATGGCGGTGACGGTCGTGCTCGCGCGGCTCCTGCTCGCCGGGGTCCGTCCCGGGGACCACCCCCGTGGTGGTTCGGTGCACGTGCGGGTGTGGCTCGCGGAGCGGATCGCCGAGGCGGTCGACGGCCCCTCGACTGCGGGCGCCCCGTGGATCAGCTACTACGCGCGGGCCCTCGGCGCGCGGATCGGCGCGGACGTCGACCTGCACACGCTGCCGCCGGTGACCGGGATGCTGACGATCGGTGGGCGTGCGTCGATCGAGCCCGAGGTGGACCTGGTCGGGCACTGGCTGGACGGTGACGTCTTCCGGCTCGGGCACGTCCGGGTGGACGCGGACGCCGTGGTGCACAGCCGGACGACGCTGCTGCCCGGCGCGCACGTCGGCGTGGGCGCCGAGGTCGAGGCCGGTTCGGCCGTCACCGGCCGGGTCCCCGACGGGGAGCGCTGGGCGGGCTCGCCTGCGGGACGCGTCGGGTCGGCGAGACACGGCCGGGAGGCACGCCCCACCCCGCGACGTCGGTGGCTGCTGGCCTACGGGGCCGGCTCCCTGGCCGTGGCCGGGTTGCCGGTGATCGGTGTCGCCGCCGGGGTGGCGCTCGTGTGGGCGTTGGTCGGTCCGTCCCCGTCGCTCGGGGCCGCGGTCCTCGGCGCACTCGTGTGGGTGCCGCTCGGGACGGTGGTGGCCGGGATCGTCTACGCCGGTCTCGTCGTCGCGGCCGTCCGGTTGCTCGGACTCGGCCTGCACGAGGGCCGGCACCCGGTGCGCTCCCGGATCGGCTGGCAGGTGTGGTCGACCGAGCGGGTGCTCGACGCCGCACGCACGCTGCTGTTCCCGCTGTACGCCTCGCTCGTGACGCCGCTGTGGCTGCGCCTGCTCGGTGCGCGGGTGGGACGCAACACCGAGATCTCGACGGTCCTGCTCATCCCGGCGCTGACCCAGATCGCGTCGGGGGCGTTCCTCGCCGACGACACCATGGTCGCCACCTACGAGCTCGGCGGTGGCCGGGTGCGGATCGGCCGGTCGAAGGTCGGGCGGCGGGCGTTCCTCGGCAACAGCGGCATGACGGGCGCCGGACGCTCGGTACCGCGCGAGGCCCTGGTCGCCGTCCTGTCCGCCGTGCCGAAGAAGGCCAAGCGCGGCTCGTCGTGGCTCGGGTCGCCCCCGGTCCGCCTCCGTCGCGCAACCGCGGCGTTCGACGAGGAGCGCACCTTCCGCCCGCCGCGGCGTCTCCGGGTGGCCCGGGGCTGCTGGGAGCTGCTCCGGCTCGTCGCCCCGATGGTCTCCGCCGCGATCGCGCTCGGGGTCGTCGGGACGCTGCTCGCGCTGTGGACCGCCGTCGGCATCGGCTGGACCGTCCTGCTCGCCGGTCCGGTGCTCATCGTCGCCGGGGCCGTGGCCGCCCTCGTGTCGACGCTGGCGAAGTGGGTGTTCGTCGGTCGCATCGCCGCACGGGAGCACCCGCTCTGGTCGTCGTTCGTGTGGCGCAACGAGGTGCAGGACACCTTCGTCGAGACCGTGGCACGACCGTGGTTCGCCGAGCAGGCCACCGGCACCCCGGCACTCGCCGCCTGGCTGCGGAGCCTCGGGGCGACGATCGGCCGCGGCACCTGGCTCGAGACCTACTGGCTGCCCGAGGCCGACCTCGTGACGATCGGCGCCGGAGCATCCGTGGCCCGCGGGACGGTCGTGCAGACGCACCTGTTCCACGACCGGGTGATGCAGCTCGACACCGTCACCCTGGACGCCGGGGCGACACTCGGCCCGCACAGCGTGGTGCTGCCCGCGGCCGGGATCGGCTCCGGGGCGACCGTCGGACCGGCCTCGCTCGTGATGCGTGGCGAGCAGGTGCCCGGCGGGACCCGTTGGGCCGGGAACCCCATCGCTCCCTGGACCGGTGGCGGCGGCACCGTGGCAGACTGACCGGCACCGTGACCCCGACGAAGACCGTGCCGCCGAATCCCGTGCCGACCAAGCCCGTGCCGACGAAGCCCGCGCCGACGGGCGCAGACGCCGACCCGTACACCCCGCACAGCGGCGACCGGCGGTGGAGCGCCCTGCACTACGACCTCCGCCTCGAGTACCGCGTGGCGACGAACCGCCTCGACGGCACCGCCACCGTCACCGGCCGGGCGAGCGAGGACCTCGACCGCATCGTGCTCGACCTGCACGGCCTCACCGTGGACCGCGTCGACGTCGACGGGAAGCGCGCGAAGAAGACCACGACCGCGACGCACAAGCTGACCGTGACCCCGGCCGCGCCGATCACCGCCGGCACCGAGTTCAGCGTGCACGTGAAGTACCGCGGCACGCCGCACCCGCTCCGCAGCCCGTGGGGTCAGATCGGGTGGGAGGAGCTGACCGACGGCGTCATCGTCGCCGCCCAGCCGACCGGGGCGCCGTCGTGGTTCCCCTGCAACGACCGGCCGGACGACAAGGCGACCTACCGGTTCGAGATCACCGCCGAGGCCGGGTACGACGTCCTGGCGAACGGTGACCTGCTCGGCACGGAGCGTGCCCGCGGCGGGACGACGTGGACCTTCGCCACGACGGACCCGATGGCGACCTACCTGGCGACGGTGCAGATCGGCCGCTACCGGACCGTGCAGCTGCGCGGCTCGGACGTCCCCGTCACGCTGCACCACCCCGCCGACCTCGCGGGCGCCGCGAAGACGGACTTCGGCCGGGTGCCGGACATGCTCGCGCTCTACGCCGACCGGTTCGGCCCGTACCCGTTCCCGACGTACGGCGTCGTGGTCACCGACGACGACCTGGAGATCCCGCTCGAGGCCCACGGTCTGGCGGTGTTCGGGCGGAACCACGTCGACGGCGAACACGGCACCGACCGGCTCATCGCGCACGAACTCGCCCACCAGTGGTTCGGCAACTCGGTCACCCTCGCACGGTGGCGGGACATCTGGCTGCACGAGGGCTTCGCCTGCTACGCCGAGTGGCTGTGGTCGGAGCACCGCGGCGCCGAGTCCGCGGACGCACTCGCCGCCGCGTACCGGGAGGGACTGCTCGAGCAACCGCAGGACCTGGTGGTCGGCGACCCCGGCGCGGCGGACATGTTCGACGACCGGGTCTACAAGCGCGGTGCCCTCGCCCTGCACGCGGTGCGGCGGACGATCGGCGACGACGCGTTCTTCCGGGGGCTCCGGACCATCACGGAGCGGCACCGGCACGGCTCGGTGGCGCCGGAGGACGTGCTCGACGCGTTCGCGGGCGCCGCCGGCACGTCCGTCGAGGCCGTCCGGGCGCTGACGGGGCCCTGGATCGACGAGACGGGCGTGCCCGCGCTCGTCGATGGCGACTGAGGGTCGTCGCGGCTTCGCGTCGTCGTCAGACGGCGGTCTCGGCCAGGTCCGGCTCGCAGCTGACCTCGGCCCACACGGCGTCGAGCGACAACCCGATGACACCGGCCACGGACGCGATCGTCGAGAAGGCCGGGGTCGCGATGCGGCCGGTCTCGATCTTCCGCAGCGTCTCGGGCGAGATCCCCGCCGCGAGTGCCGTGTCGAGCATCGACCGGGTACCGCGCGCACGGCGGAGCAGGGCACCGAGGCGACGACCACGGGCGACCTCGTCGGGGCGGAGCGGGAGTCGGACCATGCCCCCATACTAATACCGGTCGAACAGTACCGGGCTGAAAATACCGGTATGGTCATCCCATGATCGAGATCCTCACCCCGGCCGAGGTCGACCGTGCCCGCGCCACCGGAGCCCTCGTCGGCACGATCCTGCAGACCCTCCGGGACCGCACGCGCGTCGGCTCGAACCTGCTCGACATCGACCGCTGGGCGAAGGCCATGATCGAGGACGCCGGGGCGGACTCCTGCTACGTCGACTACGCGCCGTCCTTCGGCCGCGGGCCGTTCGGGCACCACATCTGCACGGCCGTGAACGACGCCGTCCTGCACGGACTCCCCCACGACCGGGTACTGGCCGACGGTGACCTCCTGACCCTCGACCTCGCCGTCTCCCTCGACGGCATCGCGGCGGACGCGGCGATCAGCTTCGTCGTCGGCACACCGGACCCCGCCGACACCGCGCTCATCGACGCGACCGAACGCGCCCTCGCCGCGGGCATCGCGGCCGCCGGCCCCGGAGCACGCATCGGGGACCTCTCGCACGCGATCGGCACGGTCCTCGGCGACGTTGGCTACCCCGTCAACACCGAGTTCGGCGGCCACGGGATCGGGTCGACGATGCACCAGGACCCGCACGTGTCGAACACCGGACGGCCCGGCCGCGGCTACACGCTCCGCCCCGGACTCCTGCTCGCGCTCGAGCCGTGGGTGATGGCGGACACCGACGTGCTGGTGACCGACCCCGACGGGTGGACGCTCCGCAGCGCCACCGGGGCCCGGACGGCGCACACCGAGCACACCATCGCCATCACCGAGGACGGTGCAGAGGTGCTCACGCTCCCGCGCTGAGCCGGTTCTGCACGACGACGGGGAGACCACCGGCAGCGACGGCGACGACGAGGTCCGGGGCTGCGTCCGGGTTCGCGACCGGGTGCCTGTCCGGGTGCGCCTCCGGGAACAGCAGTGTCAGCGGGTGCTCGACGCCCTCGAACACGGCGACGCTCCGGTGCACGTCCACGTCGACCGACGACGGATCGACCCGGAGCCCACGACCGTCGCGCTTGAGCACGGCCTCCTTCGCGGCCCAGCAGGCGGCGAGGGAACGGACGTCACCGGCTGCACGCTCCCGTTCGGCCGCGGTGAACGCGTCGAGCGGCGCCGCAGCGACCCGGGAGACCCGTTCGACGTCGACCCCGACGGACTCCGGCGCGACCACCAGGGCGAGGACGCCGGGCGTGCGGGCGAGGCCCACGCCGACGGCGGAGCCGTCCACCTCGGCCCAGGGACGGCCGTGACCGGTCCCGCCGCAGTGCGCACAGACGCGCCCCGCGCGTACGGCCGATCGCGGGGCGGCGTGGGCCGATGCGACGGCCGTGAGGAGCGCCTCCCGGTCGTCATCCCGTGACGGGCCCGTCGGGGCGAGCGTCAGGACGACGTGCGGGAGGCGCGGGAGACTCACGGGGTGAGCCTACGGTCGACCGTCAGGCGTGGATGCTGCCCAGGCGTGGATGCTGCTCAGGCCTGGATGCTGCTCAGGCGTGCGTGAGCGCGATGAGCGCGACGTTCATCGTGCTGTAGAGCCCTTCGGACCGGGTGGCCTGGCGGACTCGTCCGCGGAGCACCTCGTACCGACCGTTGTGCTCGCGCACGAACCCGATGACGCCACTCGCGGGTGTCGACACGCGGTGGAAGCCGTCCTCGAGTGGGACGACCTCGGTGCTGGTTGTTCGCTCCATTGCTGTTCCCCTGTCTCGTTCGTCGTCGAACGCGTGCCTGAGCATACCCCGGAACGGGGGACAACGCCTGCACAGGATCAGCGTTCCACGAGGGTTCGCCCACAGTCTGTCCGACGCGCTGCGCGGCGTGGATAGACTCCGGGCAACAGCGCTCCGGGGCGCGGTTCCGAGGCTTCTCGGGACCGGCGGACCGGCGACGGACGGAGGACGGATGCGAGCGGTCCAAGGCGGATCGGACACGGGCAGGACGAGCACGAACAGGGGGACACCGCGACTGATCGGCCGCGTGGCTGCGGCGCTCCTCGCGATGCTCATCGTGCTCGCTCCCGCGGCGACGGCCCGAGCGACCGCGCCGGTCGACCTCGGCAGCGCCTACGTCCTCGACGAGGCGAACGTGCTGAGCTCCGCGCAGCAGTCCCGCATCGAGTCCGCCGTCCAGGACCTCTACTCCGACACGAAGACCCAGCTCTTCGTCGTGTTCGTCCCCACGTTCTCGAACCCGTCGGACCACACCGCGTGGGGCGCCGCCACGATGGAGCAGAACCAGATCGACACCGACGGCATCCTGCTGTCGGTCGCCGTCGACGACCGCGACTACGACGTCCAGCAGACGAACGAGACGAGCATCTCGGCGTCCGACGTGCAGAGCGCGGTGAACGACGACCTGCTGCCCGCGCTCAAGCAGAGCGACTGGTCCGGCGCCGCCCTCGCCTTCGCGAACGGACTGGCGGACACCCAGGCACCGCCGGACCTCACCTGGCTCTGGATCCTGCTGCTCGTGATCGTCGTCGCGGGGATCGTCGTCATCCTGGTGATCCGCGGGCGCAACAAGCGTCGGACCGCGGCCGCCACCCGGGCGCAGGAGGCGTCCCTCGCGGACCTCGAGCGCACCGCCGGGGGTGCCCTCGTCACGATCGACGACGAACTCCGGACCGCCGAACAAGAGGTCGGCTTCGCCACGGCCCAGTTCGGCGCCGACGCGGCACAGCCCTTCGCGGACGCCGTCGCCGCCGCCCAGAAGGCCGTGCGCAAGGCCTTCACGTTCCAGCAGCAGCTCGACGACGAGATCCCCGATTCCCCGCAGCAGCGCGCCGACTGGGCGAACCAGATCATCGCGATCTGCGAACAGGCGCACGCCGCGATCGAGGAGCAGACCGAGTCGTTCGACCAGCTCCGGTCGCTCGAGGACGGCGTCGACGAAGCCGCCGTCGCCCTCGCGCAGGCCGTTGCCGCCGCACCGGCGTCCCTCAGTGCAGCCGGTGCCGCGCTCGAGCGGGTCCGTGGCGCGTACACCGGCCGGACCCTCGCCACGGTCGCCGACAGCGTCGACCAGGCGCAGCAGGTCCTCGCGTACGCCACTGAGCGGTCCCGGGCAGCCACCGCCGCCATCGCCGCGGGCGACAAGGGCGAGGCCGTCGTCGCCGTGCGCGATGCCCAGCACGCCCTCGCCCAGGTGCAGCAGCTCACGTCGAGCGCCAGCGCCGCCGAGCGCACCTTCGCCGAGGCAACGGCACGCGCCGAGGCCATGCGGATCGACATCGAGGGCGACGTCGCGGCGGCCCGGACCCTCACCGTCGGCGGTCCCGAGCTCGCGGCGGCCGTCACCCGCGCCGAGACCGTCCTGCGCCAGGGACTCGACCCGAAGGACCCGATCGCCGCCGTCGACGCGCTGACCCGCGCCAACACCGAGATCGACCAGGCGATCGCCGCTGCCCGGGGTGCCGAGGAACAGCAGCGTCGCGCGGCACGGGCCCTCGACGACGCCCTCCGTGACGCCCGGAACCGGATCAGCCAGGCGCGCGACTTCATCTCGCTGCACCGCGGCGGGGTCGGCCCCACTGCTCGGACCCGGCTCTCCGAGGCCGAACGGGCGCTCGACGACGCCGTCCAGCTCGCCACGACCGACCCCGGCCAGGCGCTGCAGGCCGCACGCGCTGCCGAGCAGTACGCCGCAGCCGCGATGGACGCCGCGAACGACGACCTCGGCGGGTGGGGCGGCGGAGGCGGCTTCGGCGGCGGCAACGGCAACGGCGCGCAGCTCGGCGGTCTCGTCACCGGCATCGTCCTCGGCGGCCTGCTCGGCGGTCGCGGCGGAGGCGGCGGCTTCTCCGGCGGCGGCCGGTTCTGACACCACGACGACCACCACCAGCTCCACGAGCGACGACGACACCAGCACCAACCACATCCCCAGGAACCAGATCCCCAGGAAAGGGAACAGCCATGGCAAAGCAGACGATCTTCGGTCGCATCTCGACCCTCGTCCGGGCGAACATCAACCAGCTCATCGACGACGCCGAAGACCCGCAGAAGATGCTCGACCAGCTCGTGCGGGACTACACGAACAACATCGCCGACGCGAAGACCGCCATCGCCCAGACGATCGGCAACGTGCGGCTGCTCGAGCAGGACCACGAAGAGGACAAGCGCGCCGCCGTCGAGTGGGGACAGAAGGCCGCCAACGCCTCCACCGCCGCCGACAAGTACCGCGCCGAGGGCAAGAGCGCCGACGCCGACAAGTTCGACAACCTCGCCAAGATCGCCATCGGCAAGCAGATCGCCGCCGAGCAAGAGGTCAAGGACGCCGAGCCGAACCTGGCCTCGCAGAACGAGGCCGTCGAGAAGCTCAAGACCGGGCTCGCCGGCATGGAGCAGAAGCTCGAGGAGCTCCGCGCGAAGCGGAACAACCTCGTCGCACGCGCCAAGACGGCGGAGGCCCAGTCCAAGGTCAACGACGCGCTCGGCAACATCGACGTGCTCGACCCGACGAGCGACCTCGGCCGCTTCGAGGAGAAGGTCCGTCGCGAGGAGGCGAAGGTCCTCGGGCAGCAGGAGCTGCAGTCCTCGAGCCTCGACGCCCAGTTCGAGAGCCTCGACGACGTCGGCAAGGACGCCGAGGTCGAGGCACGTCTCGCAGCGCTGAAGTCCGGCGGCTCGTCGAGCCTCTGACGCTCCCCCTGACGGCGCCGGACCCCAGCTGACAGACTGACACGATGCAGTTCCTCGTGGTCGGTCAGTGGCAGGGTTCGGCGTCGTCGCGCGCGATGCGCCTCGGGGACGGAGCGTCGTCCATCGCGGCCGACCTCCCCCGGGCGTCGACCACCGTCGTCGACGTCCCCGCCGGCGCCGGTGACCGGCTCGAGACGGCCGTCGCCCGGTACACCTCGGTGCTCGCCGTCACCGAACGCGTCGCCGAGGAGACCAGCGTCGCCAGCGAACCGGTGCTGGTCGTCGGCGGGGACGGCGCGAGCGTCCTCGGCGCGACGACCGGGCTCGGCCCCGACACCGCGTTCGTGCGCATCGCCGGGTCGAGCGGGTTCCGCGCCCTCAACCGTGCGCAACCGGTCGCGGCCGAGACCGCGGTGCTGCGCATCCTCGTCGACCGCTCCGACGACCTCTTCCCGGGGATCCCCACGCTGCCGGCCTCGTCGATCGTGGTCGCCGGGGTCCGCGGCATCGAGGAATCCGAGTCGAACGCCCTCGACCGCGCGGGCATCGTGCACCTCGACGTCGACGCGGCCACACCGGAGGCGATCGCCGCCGCGGTGGACGCCACCGGTGCGACGTCCGTGTTCGTGCACGTCGACCTCGACGTCCTCGACCCGTCCGAGGTCGACGGCCTGCTCGAACCCGTGCCGTTCGGTCTCGACGGCGCCGGCCTCGTCGAGCGCATCCAGGCGGCGACCCGGGGCCGTCGCCTCGCCGGTGCGGCACTGACCGGGTTCGCCCCCGTCGACCCGGACCGTGCCGTCGACGACCTCGGCGTCATCCTGCGGGCGGTCGGAGCACTGACGAGCGCGGCCCGGGCCGTGTGACCCACCGCATCCCGTCCGGACCGCCGCGTCGTCCGAACCGTCGCGGTCGGCGGGATCCGTGCCGCTCCGCGTACGCTCAGCAGCATGACGGACTACGACCTCATCGTGATCGGCGCCGGCGCAGTCGGCGAGAACGTGGCGGACTACGCCAAGAAGCGCGGCATCAGTGTCGCGATCGTGGAGGCCGAGCTCGTCGGCGGTGAGTGCTCGTACTGGGCGTGCATGCCCTCGAAGGCACTCCTCCGCAGCGGACACGCACTCGCCGCGGCGAAGCGGCTCGACGGGGCGAAGCAGGCCGTCACCGGCGAGCTCGACGCCGCCCGCGTCCTCGCCCGCCGCAACTCCTTCACCTCGGACTGGAAGGACGACAGCCAGGTGTCCTGGCTCGACTCCGCCGGCATCGACCTCATCCGCGGGCACGCCCGGATCACCGGCGAGAAGACCATCGAGGTCGACGGTCGCACGTACACCGCCGCGGCCGCGATCGCCGTGGTCACCGGGTCGCTGCACTCCCTCCCCGACGTGCCCGGCCTCGCCGAGGCGAAGCCGTGGGGCACGCGTGAGGCCACGAGCGCCCAGCAGGTCCCCGAGAGCCTCCTCGTCATCGGCGGCGGTGTCTCCGGTTCCGAGCTCGCCACCGCGTGGGCGTCCCTCGGCGCGAAGGTCACCCTCGTCGCACGGCACGGACTCCTCGGCGGCATGGAGCCCTTCGCCGGCGAGCTCGTCGCCGACGCCATGCAGGAACTCGGCATCGACGTCCGCACCGGCGTGAACCCGACCCGTGTCGACCGCGACGAGCACGGTCTCGTCACGACGACCCTCGACGACGGCACGACCGTCATCACGAGCGAGGTCCTCGCCGCCACCGGTCGCTCCGCGCACACGAACGAGCTCGGTCTCGAGTCCGTCGGACTCACGCCGGGTGACTGGCTGCAGGTCGACGACACGATGCTCGTGCACGGCACCGACTGGCTGTACGCCGTCGGTGACGTGAACCACCGCGTGCTCCTCACTCACCAGGGCAAGTACCAGGCACGTGCCGCCGGCGAGGCGATCGCCGCCCGCCACCAGGGCACGCCGCTGCACACCGAGCCGTGGGGCGCCCACGTCGCGACCGCCGACCACGCCGCGGCGCCGCAGGTCACCTTCACCGACCCCGAGGTCGCGAGCATCGGCCTGACCGAGTCCAAGGCGCGGGAGCAGGGCCTCACCGTCCGCGCCGTCGAGTACGAACTCGGCAGCGTCGCGGGCGCATCCCTGCAGGCCGACGGCTACTCCGGCCGCGCGAAGATGGTCGTCGACGAGGACCGGAAGGTCGTCGTCGGGGTCACCTTCGTCGGCCAGGACGTCGCCGAGATGCTCCATGCCGCCACGATCGCCGTCGTCGGCGAGGTGCCGATCGACCGACTCTGGCACGCCGTCCCCGCCTACCCGACGATGAACGAGATCTGGCTGCGCCTGCTCGAGACGTACGGCCGCCCGGAGTAACGGTGCGGAACGTCCTGCTCGACTCCCCGGTGTCCCGCGCCGGGTGGGCCTTCGCGACCGCGGTCGGCCTCGCCGTCGGCGTGCCTCTGTCGACCGGGCCGGTCCGGGTCGTCGACGGGCTGATCGTCTGCACGGGGCTGCCGCGGTGGGTGTTCCGTCGCGGCGGCACCTGCGTCGGCTCGGTGTACCTGACGCGTGACAACGACGGCGACCGGGTGCTCCGCCACGAGCGCGTGCACGTCGTCCAGTGGCGGCGGTACGGCATGCTCATGCCGATCGTCTACGCCCTGGCCGGACGAGACCCGCTGCGCAACCGGTTCGAGATCGAGGCCGGCCTCGAGGACGGCAACTACCGCTGACCCTCGCCGTGCTTCGCGGCCCCCGCGCCGAGATCGCACTTCGTGCCGGATCGCCGCGAGCGCGGGCCGCGGAAGTGCGATCTCGCGGACCGGCGCACGAACCGCGGGCACGCCGACCGCGGGCACGCTGAGATCGCACTTCGTGCCGGATCGGCGCGAGCGCGGGCCGCGGAAGTGCGATCTCGCGGGCGCCGGGAACGAGACGCGACCCCACGACGGACGGGAGGCACAGTGCCGGGCCGCACCGCGCCTCCAGTCCGTCCCGGCGTGCGTCCACCGCTGAGATCGCATTTCGTGACGCGTCGGCCTGCCCTGTGCGCGCGGAAGTGCGATCTCGGCATATCGGCGCACGACCCGCCGTAACGCGGACCGCTGACCGCGGGCACGCGGACCGCGGGCACGCTGAGATCGCACTTCGTGCCGGATCGGCGCGAGCGCGGGCCCGCGGAAGTGCGATCTCGGCGGAGACGGAGGCGGAGACCGGAGACGGAGACCGGGGGCCACCGAGCACGGCCAGGCCCGGGGTCAGGCGGCGCGGCGCCTCGGGACCACGAGGGGCGTGCCCGTCTCCGGGTCGGGGACGACGACGCACGGCAGGCCGAAGACGTCCTCGACGAGGTCGGCGGTGACGACCGACGCCGGCGGCCCGGACGCCACGATCGAGCCGTCCCGCATCGCGATCACGTGCGTGGCGTACCGCGCGGCCTGGTTGAGGTCGTGCAGCACCGCCACGACGGTCCGGCCGGCCGCGTGCAACGCCGACGCGAGCTCGAGCACGTCGTACTGGTGCGCGATGTCGAGGAACGTCGTGGGCTCGTCGAGCAGGACGATGTCGGTCTCCTGCGCGAGCACCATCGCGATCCACACCCGTTGGCGCTGCCCGCCGGACAGCTCGTCGACGCTCCGGTCGGCGAGGGCGACGGTCTCGGTCTGCTCGAGCGCGGCCTGCACGGCCACCCGGTCGGACCCGGAGGACGGGTGCAGCAGGTCCTGGTGCGGGAACCGCCCGCGGGACACGAGGTCGCGGACGGTGATGCCGTCCGGAGCGATCGGGGTCTGCGGGAGCATGCCGATACGCCGCGCCACCGCTTTCGGGCGCAGGGACGAGATCGGCGACCCGTCGAGGTACACGGCGCCCGCGGTCGGCTTGAGGGTCCGCGCGAAGGCCTTCAGCAGCGTCGACTTGCCGCAGGCGTTCGGTCCCACGATCACGGTGAGCTCACCGTCCGGCACGTCGACGTCGAGCGCGGACACCACGACGCGGTCGTCGTAGGCGAGGGTCAGGCCACGCGCTCCGAGCGCCGTCGTCGGGACCGCCATCAGTTCTCGGCCTTGCCGTGCCGCCAGTACCCCATGAACGCGACCTGCTCCCGGTCGAGCCCGACGCCGCGCACGAGGTGGCGACGGAGTTCCTTGACGCAGCCGGCCTCGCCCGCGATCCAGGCGTAGACGGGGCGGTCGTCGGCGGACTCCGGCACGTCCCAGAGCACCTGCTCGTCGACGTCGACGTCGACGTCGGTCAGCTCGACAGGCTCACCGCAGGACCCACCCGCGGCGACCGCAGACGGGCCAGCAACGGACGACGAAGCGACGGACGACGCCCACGCGTGCACCTGGTCGGTCATCCGGACGCCGTGCGACGCACCGTTCCGGGCGATCCAGCGGACCTCGACCCCGGCGGGCGCCGTCACCGGCAGTCGGTCGGCGTCGGTCGGGACCTCGATGAAGACGTGGCCGACGGTGGCGACGTCGAGTGCCTCGAGGATGGCGCAGATGGCCGGCGCAGCGGTCTCGTCGCCGGCGAGCAGGATCCGGTTCGCCGCACCCGGGTCGAACTCGGCGGCGCCGGTCGGCAGCTCGGCGGGCGACGATGGGACGGCCGGTCCGACGATGCGGAGCTCCTCGCCGACACGGCACGAGGAGACCCACCGCGACGCGGGCCCGGTGTCGCCGTGGGCCACGAAGTCGATGTCGAGCTCGCGGGCACCGGGTCGGAAGGACCGCACCGTGTAGGTGCGGAGCGGGTTCCGGACGGCGTCGGGCAGGGCACGCCACGCGCCGTACCAGTCCTCGCCGTCGGGCAGGTCGGTGAACCCGTGCCCGGGGATCGGCAGCACGACCTTGATCCGCTGGTCGAGCCCCACGGAGGAGAACTCGGCGAGGGCGTCGCCCGTCAGGGTCACCCGCACGAACGACGGGGTGAGCGACGTGACGGCTGCCACGCGGACGGAGAAGACACGGTACCGGGCTGCCACGACGGCAAGTATGGCATGCCTTACCTAAGACTCCCAAGGCTCCGCACGGTGCGAGGATCGTCCTCGTGCCCGATGCCGACGACGAATTCGCAGACCTGGCCGACCTCGCCCGCGCGAGCGGTGTGACGGAGCCGCTCCGCGCCTCCAGGCAGGTGGTCCGCACCACCGACGGACAGGAGATCGCCGCGATCCGGTGGGGCGGGGCGGACCGGGAGGCGCGGATCACCTACCTGCACGGGCTCGGGATCGACGCGCACAGTTTCGACCAGACGGCCCTCGCCGTCGGCGAGCCGGCGGTGGCCGTCGACCTGCCCGGCCACGGCCGGTCCGGCTGGCGCGACGACGCCGACTACGCGGCGGCCGCGACGGCGCCGAGCGTCCTCCACGCGCTCGACGCCCTGGCGGTGCCGGCCGGCATCGTCGTCGGTCACTCGCTCGGTGCGATCCTGGCGGCCCGGCTCGCGGCGACCGCACCGGAGCGGGTCACCGGACTCGTGCTCGTCGACATGTCGCCGGACTTCGCGCAGCGGGCCGTCGACCGGATCGCACGGGCACTCGAGGCCGAGGAGCCGTTCGCGTCCCTCGAGCAGGTCGTCGACCGCGCCGTCGAGGCCCGCGTCGGCGACGACCGCGACGTGCTCCTCCGCGAGGCGCGGCACACCACCCGGCTCGGTGCCGACGGGACGCTCGTCCGACGCCACCACTTCCCGCACCTGCCCGCCGGCCGGACCGCCTCGGTGGGGCGGTTCGCGGACGCGTGGCCCGACCTGGAGGCCCTCGACGTGCCGATCCTGCTCGTCCGGGGCGACCGCGGCTACGTCTCGCCGAAGCTGCACGCCCGTTTCGCCGAACGGCTGCCGGATGCCGAGATCGTCACCGTCGAGGCGCGGCACGCGGTGCAGAACCAGGCACCCCTCGAACTGGCGTCGGCGATCCGGGCATGGGGGGAACGTAACGGTTTGTTGCACCGGATCGAAGAACCGTCGCCGGACGGCACCAGCCGCCGGTAACCTCGTGCGAGCGCGAGCACCGACCACCGCCCGCGCCCGGAAGGAACCCACACCCCATGAGTCCGCTCCTCTCCCGCAGCACCTCCCGCATCGGACGCACCGTGCTGGCCGCCACCGCGGTCGCCGTCGTCTCGGCGCTCGCGCTGACCGGCTGCTCCGGTTCGTCGAACGAGAACGGCGGCGCCGACGCCACCGTGCGCGTCGGGCTCGTGCTCGAGCCGACCAGCCTCGACATCCGCACGCAGTCCGGGGCCGCGCTCGACCAGGTGCTCATCGACAACGTCTACCAGGGGCTCGTCGGTCGGACGGCTGACGGCGACGTCAAGGACGTGCTGGCCTCGGAGCACCAGGTCTCGTCCGACGGGCTGACCTACACGTTCACGCTCCGGAAGGGCACCACCTTCCAGGACGGCAAGGACGTCACCGCGGCCGACGTCGTGTGGTCCCTGCAGCAGGTCAAGTCGAACGACTCGTACGTCGACTCGGCGCAGCTCGCGAACGTGACGTCGATCACCTCGCCGTCCGCCGGCGTGGTGGAACTGCAGCTCGCCAAGCCGGACTCCGACCTGCTCTGGAACCTCACCGGACGCGCCGGGCTCGTCCTCGAGAAGGCCGCGGACAACGACCTGTCCGACACCGCCAACGGCACCGGCCCGTACGAGGTCGCCAGCTGGAAGCAGGGCGACTCGCTCACCTTCAAGCGGAACGCCGACTACTGGGGCACCAAGGCCAAGGTCGCCGAGGTCGTCTTCCGGTACATCACCCAGCCGTCCACCGCGGTGAACGCGATGGCGAACGGCGACCTCGACGTGCAGACCTCGGTCGACGGCACGCTCAAGAGCCAGCTCCAGGGCAACTCGGACATCAGCCTGCACACCGGCAAGACGACCGACAAGTACACGCTCGCGTTCAACGACGCGAAGGCACCCTTCACCGACGCGAAGGTGCGGCGGGCGATCCGCCAGGCGATCGATGCGAAGGCGATCATCAAGGCGATCGGCGGCACCGGCGTCGAGCAGGGCGGCCCGATCCCGGAGCTCGACCCCGGCTACCAGGACCTGACCGACATCGACGCGTACGACCCCGACAACGCGAAGAAGCTCCTGGCAGAGGCCGGGCACCCGAAGCTGAACCTCACGCTGACGTACGCGAACATCTACTCGGCGACGATCGGCGACGTCCTCAAGTCGCAGCTCGCCGACGTCGGCATCACCCTGACCGTCAAGCGCGTCGACTTCGCCACCTGGCTGTCGCAGGTCTTCGAGAAGAAGGACTTCGACCTGTCCATGGTGAACCACGTCGAGTCGCGCGACTTCGGCAACTGGGCGAACCCGGAGTACTACTTCGGCTACGACAACGCCGAGGTGCAGTCGCTGTACGCCGACTCGGTCGCCGCGACCACCGATGCCGAGAAGGACGCCGCGCTCGAGAAGGCGGCGAAGATCGTCAGCGAGGATGCCGCCGGCGAGTGGCTCTACACCGCGACGTCGATCACGGCCGTCCGGAAGGGCGTCACCGGTGTGCCGTACGACGGCACGAACTCCCGCCTCGACCTGTCGAAGCTCGCCGTCAAGTGACGCCGGCCGCTCCCGGAGCATCGCCGTCGTGACCCGGTTCCTGGTCGGGCGGCTGCTGCTGCTCGTCGTCGGCCTGCTCGTGGCGAGCATCATCATCTTCGCCACCCTGCGGGTGCTCCCCGGCGACGTGGCGCAGATCGTCGCGGGTACGCAGGCGTCCCCGGCGCAGGTGGCCGAACTCCGGCAGCAGCTCGGGCTCGACCGCCCCGTGGTCGTGCAGTACCTCGACTGGATCGGTGGCGTCTTCCGCGGTGACCTCGGCCGGTCGCTCGTCACCGACGGCCGGGTCGCGCCCGAGATCGTGCAGAAGCTGTCCGTGACGCTGCCGCTCGCGGGGATGTCCCTCGTCGCCGCGCTCGTCATCGGGGTGCCGCTCGGCGTGCTCGCCGCCGTGCTCCGACGGCGTCCGGGCGGTGCGGTGATCGGTTTCGTCGCACAGGCCGTCGCCGCCGTCCCGATCGTCTGGGCCGGCATGCTCCTCGTCGCGCTCTTCGCCGTGACGCTGCACTGGCTGCCGACGCAGGGCTTCCCGCTCGACGGCTGGGACGAACCCGGGCGGGCGTTCGCGTCGCTCGTGCTGCCGGCACTGACCATCGGCGCCGTCGAGGGAGCCGTCATCCTCCGCTTCACCCGGTCCGCGACGCTGGGCGTGCTCGACGCCGACCACGTCCGGACCGCGGCGGCGATCGGGCTCACCCGGACGCAGGCGCTCCTCCGCCACGGGCTGCCGTCGGTGGCCCTGACGGTGCTGGCCGTGCTCGGCGTGCAGATCGCCGGGCTCCTCGTCGGCGCCGTCGTCGTCGAGCAGCTGTTCTCGCTCCCCGGCGTCGGCCGGATGCTCGTCACCGACGTCGGACGCCGTGACATCACCAAGGTGCAGTCCGAGCTCCTCGTGCTCACCGGCCTCGTGCTGCTCGTCGGTTTCGCGGTCGACGTCGTGCACCGCACCCTCGACCCCCGGCAGCGGGAGGTGTCCGAGTGATCCGCCGTCTCGTCGCCCGGCCGACCGGGGTGTTCGCCGTCGTCGTGCTCGGCCTGCTCGTCGTCCTCGCCGTGGTGTCGCTGGTCTGGACGCCGCAGGACCCGTTCCGCACCGACCCCTTCCACCAGTGGGAGGCACCGAGCGCCGCGCACTGGTTCGGCACCGACGCCTCCGGCCGGGACATCGCCAGCTACCTGCTCGCCGGCACCCGCACGACCGTGCTCGTCGCGGTCGGGTCCGGGGTGATCGCGAGCGTCGTCGGCATCGTGCTCACCGCGATCGGCTCGCTCACCGCGCGATGGGTCCGCGAGGGCATGGCGGTCCTCCTCGACATCCTCGTCGCGTTCCCGACGCTGCTCACCGCGATGCTCCTCACCGCGATCGCCGGCGGATCCCTCGGCGTCGTGATCGTGAGCGTCGGCCTGTCGTTCGGCGTCACCATCGCGCGGGTCGCCCGCGGGGAGATCCGGCGCATCGCCCGGAGCGACTACGTCACCGCGGCGCGGGCGTCCGGCGTGGGCGGTGCCGGCGTGCTGTTCCGGCACCTGGTGCCGAACGCGGCGCCGCTCTTCACCGTGCAGCTGTCGCTCGCGATGGCGACCGCGGTGCTCGCCGAGGCCGGGTTGTCGTACCTCGGGTACGGCGCCGGGTCGAACACCGCGTCCTGGGGCAGCATGCTGTCCGACCTGCAGACGTACATCGGCGTGCACCCGTGGAGCGCCACCTGGCCGGGAGCCGCGATCGCCCTGGTCGTCGCGGCGCTCTCCCTGCTCGGCGACGCCGTCCGGGACGCGACCGATCCCCGGCTGACGACGAACGACCGCGCAGCGGGCCGTGGGCCCGACGACCGCGCAGCGGGCCGTGCGCCCGACGACCGCGCAGCGGGCCGCGGGCCCGACGACCCCGCCACGACCAGCCCGGGAGTCACCGCATGACCGACGCGACGCCCGCCACCGGACTCGAGGTCCGGGGTCTCGACGACCGGGGTCTCGAGGTCCGGGGTCTGACGGTCCGCATCGACCGCCGGACGATCCTCAACGACGTGACGTTCACCGTGCCTCCAGGCAGTCGCGTGGGCGTGATCGGCGCATCCGGATCCGGGAAGTCGATGACCTCCCTCGCCCTGATGGGGCTGGAGCCGACCGGCGCCGACGTGACCGGCAGCATCCGTCTCGACGGGACCGAACTCGTCGGCCTGCCCGACCGCGAGCGCGCGCGGCACCGCGGGTCGGGCATCGCGATGGTGTTCCAGGAGCCCGGCACCGCCCTCGATCCGCTGCGCCGCGTCGGCGCGCAGATCGCGGAGCCGCTCCGGCTGCACCGTGGGATGGACCGGCGCGCGGCGACCGCGGCCGCGACCGCGTTGGCGGCGTCGGTGGGCCTGCCCGACCCGGAGTCGCTCCTGCGGCAGTACCCGCACCAGCTGTCCGGTGGGCAGCGGCAGCGGATCTGCATCGCGATGGCGATGGCCGGCGAGCCCTCGTACCTCGTCGCCGACGAACCGACGACAGCGCTCGACGTGACCACCGAGGCGCGCATCCTCGAGCTGTTCGAGGGGCTCACGGCGGGGATGGTCTTCGTGACGCACGACCTCGCGGTGCTGTCCCGGATCGCCGACACCGCGGTGGTGCTCGACGCCGGGAGGGTCGTCGAGCAGGGCTCGGTGGCGTCGCTCCTCGCGGCGCCGCAGCACCCCGCCACGGTCGCGCTCGTCGAGGCCGCCCGCGCCACGGCAAGGAGGACCTCGTGACCGACGCCCTGCACGCCGATGGCCTGCACGCGGACGTCCTGCACGCCGACGGCCTGCACCGGACGTACCGGCTGCCGCGCCGGGGGCCCTTCGAGCCCGGCCCCGTCCGCACCGCCGTCGACGGCGTCGACCTGACGGTCGCCGCCGGTGCCCGGCTCGGGATCGTCGGTGAATCGGGATCCGGCAAGTCCACCCTGGTACGGCTGCTCGCCGGCCTGGAGGCACCTTCCGCCGGCACCGTCACCGCCTCCGGTCGTCCGGTGGTCGCGTCCGGATCCGCGGCCGCGATGCGCTGGTTCCGTCGCGAGACCGGGGTGGTGTTCCAGGACCCGTACGCGTCGCTCGACCCACGGATGCGCGTCGGCTCGATCGTCGCGGAGCCCCTGCGCGCGCTGCGCCTGCCCGGGGCGCACGCCGACCTGGTGCGCGAGGTCCTCGCGAGGGTCGACCTGCCCGCCGACGTCGTCGACCGGTACCCGCACGAGTTCTCCGGCGGGCAGCGGCAGCGCATCGCGATCGCCCGGGCAGTCGTGCACTCGCCGCGGATCCTGTTCGGGGACGAGCCGATGAGCGCCCTCGACGTGGTGGTCCGTGCGCGCGTGATCGACCTGTTCCGCTCGCTCGCCGACGACCTCGGGCTGACGCTCGTCCTGGTGTCGCACGACATCGGCGTGGTGCAACGGCTGTGCGACACCGTGGCGGTGATGTCGGCCGGTCGGATCGTCGAGCACGGGCCGGTGTCGATCCTCGACGCGCCGGTGCACCCCGTGACGCGGGCCCTGGTGGAGGCGGCGCCGACGCTGCCGTGAGGGCGCGGGTCGCACGGTGCGAGGTCGCGGGTCGCGGGTCGCGGGTCGCACGGTGCGAGGGTGCGCGCGACGGGCCGCGCCGTGCGCGTCTGGTGCGAGGTTCCGTACTCGGTGCGGGCCCTGCAGCCTCGCACGGCGTGCGGAACCTCGCACCACATCCTCGGTGCCGCGGCATCCTCGCACGGTGCGAGGGTGCCGTGATGTGCGCACCGCTTGCCACGCCCGTGACGTGAGCATCTGACAGCCTGGAGGCGCGTGGCGGCCCCGCACCGCGCCTCCAGGCCGTCAGCTGGGGACGCTGGGACGCGCGCCACCGGATGCGTGTGCATGTTGCGACACCGCACCCGTCGATCGACGCGCGGAACGTCGCTCGATGCGCACGCAACTTGTGCGTGTGCATGTTGCGACACCGCACCCGTCGATCGACGCGCGGAACGTCGCCCGATGCGTGCGCAGGTTGCGACACGGTGCCCGCGGCGGACCGGACGTGCCGGGCGGACCTCGCACGGTGCGAGGGGCGGGTCCTGGGCCGGCGGTGAACGCCGATCGGGTAGACGGGGACGATGAGTACGGACCTCGACCAGAACGACGCACCCTTCCTCGACGCCCTCCGCGATTACCACGCCCGTGACCGCTACGGGTTCTCGCCTCCAGGGCACCGCCAGGGCCGCGGACTGGACGCGGACACGCTCGCGGTGCTCGGCAAGGACCCGTTCCGCGCCGACGTGCTGGCGAGCGGCGGGCTCGACGACCGGAAGTCCTCGAACGGGTACCTCGCCACGGCGGAGGCGCTCATGGCCGAGGCCGTCGGCGCCGACCGGGTGTTCTTCTCGACGTGCGGCAGCTCCCTCTCCGTGAAGGCCGCGATGCTGGCGGTCGCGGGTGTGGAGGGCGGGATCCTCCTGAGTCGCGACGCCCACAAGTCCGTGACGGCCGGCCTCGTCTTCTCGGGGCTGCAGCCGTACTGGGTCGAACCGCGGCTCGACCGCGACCAGGGCATCTCGCACCCGCCGTCGCCCGCCGACTACGCCGCAGTCTGGGACGCGCACCCGGACGCCGCCGCCGCCCTCGTGGTCAGCCCGACGCCGTACGGGACGTGCGCGGACATCGCCGGGATCGCCGAGGTCTGCCACGCCCGGGGCAAGCCGCTCATCGTCGACGAGGCGTGGGGTGCGCACCTGCCGTTCTCGCCGCAGCTGCCGACCTGGGCCATGGACGCCGGGGCCGACGTCTGCGTGACGAGCGTGCACAAGATGGGGCTCGGGTTCGAGCAGGGCTCGGTGCTGCACCTGCGGGGCGAGCTCGTCGACCACGACCACCTCTGGGCCTGCGCCGACATGCTCATGACGACGAGCCCGAACGTGCTCGTGTACGCGGGGATGGACGGCTGGCGTCGGCACATGATGCGCGACGGCGCCGGGCTCATCGCGTCGTCGATCGAGCTGGCGGAGCGCACCCGGCAGCGCATCGAGGCGATCGACGGTCTGCACGTGCTGCACGACGAACTGCTCGGCGTCGAGGCGTCGCACGAGCTCGACCCGATGCGGATGCTGCTCGACCTCCAGGCACTCGGCATCAACGGCTACCAGGCGGTCGACTGGGTCCGGGAGCACCACCAGCTCGACCTCGGCACGTCCGACCACCGGCACGTCGGGATCGACCTCTCGCTGGCCGACGACGACTTCACCACCGACCGGCTCGTGCACGCGCTCGAGTCCTTGGCGGCCGCCGCCCCGGACCTGCCGCACCCGCCGCAGGTCCGGGTCCCGGAGCCGTCCGGCCTGCTCCTGGAGTCCGTGATGACGCCGCGGGAGGCCTTCTTCGGCGAGGTCGAGCTGGTGCCGGTCGACGAGGCCGCAGGGCGCATCGCGGCCGAGCAGGCGACGCCGTACCCGCCCGGGATCCCCGCGTACGTGCCCGGTGAACGGCTCACCGCCGAGGTGATCGACTACCTCCGCAGCGGGCTCGAGGCCGGGATGGTCATGCCGGACCCGACGGACGGCAGCCTCGAGGTGGTGCGGGTGGTCAAGGAGCGCTGAGTCGCCGCGGCGCGGGCGGTGCACCGGGTCAGCGGATCCCCTGTCGCTGCAGCCAGAGCTCGAGCACGGCGACGAGCCAGAGCACCGTGCCGCCGACGCGGGTCCGGTAGCGCGTCGGGTCCTCGAGCAGGGCGAGGCGGGCCTCCGGCCGGACGAGTCCCCGTGCCTGCGCCTCGGGCGCGAGGAGCGCGTCCCGCGCGACGGCGAAGACGTCGTCGTCGAGGTTCCGGACGGCGGGCACCGGGAAGTACCCCTTCGGACGGTCCACGACCTCGGCCGGCAGCAGCCGGCGACCGATCGCCTTCAGCACCCCCTTCCCACCGTCGGCGGCCTTCAGCTCGGGCGGGCAGGCGGCCGCCAGTGCGACGAGGTCCTGGTCGAGGAAGGGGACCCGCGCCTCCAGGCCCGCTGCCATCGTCATGCTGTCCACCCGCTTCACCGGGTCGTCCACCATGAGGACGTGCGTGTCGAAGCGGAGCACCGCGTCGAGGGCGGTCTCGGCGCCCGCGGCGCCGAGGCTGTCCTGCAGGAACACGTGACTGACGTCGGTCGCCGGCAGGAGGCCGGGCTCGAGCAGCGCGTGCGAGGACGCCGCCGGGTCGACGAACGACCGCGCGAACACGTCGGCGGCCCGACCGCGTGGGACGTCGACCGCGGGCCGGTGGTAGGCGTAGCCGGCGAAGACCTCGTCCGCTCCCTGGCCGGACTGCACGACGCGTCGGCTCTCGGCCACCCGTTGTGAGAGCACGTGGAACGCCGCCACGTCCTGGGTGGCCATCGGCTCGGTCATCGCGTCGACGGAGTCGAGGAGCGCACCGGGCAGGGCGGACGACGGGACGTGGATACGCGTGTGGTCGGTCGCGAAGCGGTCGGCGACGACGTCCGAGAACGCGAACTCGTCGCCCTGCTCACCCCCGGCGTCGTCGAACCCGATGCTGTAGGTGCTGGTGGTCCCGGTGCCCTCCTCGGCGAGGAGCGCGACGAGGAGGCTCGAGTCCAGTCCGCCGGACAGCAGCACCCCGACGGGGACGTCCGCGACGAGACGGCGGCGGACCGCGACCCGGAGTGCGTCCTCGATCGCGTCCTCCCAGTCGCGCGCGTCCCAGTCGGCGTGACGCTCGTCGCGCTCGTAGGTGGGCGACCAGTAGACGCGGTCGGTCGTCCCGGACCGGTCGATGACCCGGACGGTTCCGGCCGGCAGCTTCTGCACGCCGCGCAGGATGGTCCGCGGTGCGGGGACGATGGAGTGCCAGCTGAAGTAGTGGTGCAGTGCGACCGGGTCCAGCGCGGTGTCGACTCCCCCGGCCGCGAGGAGTGCGGGCAGCGTCGACGCGATCCGCACGCCGCCGTCGACCGGGGACAGGTAGAGCGGCTTGATGCCGAGCCGGTCCCGCGCGAGGACGACGCGCTCGCCGGTGCGGTCGACGAGGACGACGGCGAACATGCCGACGAGGTGGTCGACGAACGCCTCACCCCAGCGGGCGTAGGCGGCGAGGATCACCTCGCTGTCGCTGGTCGTCCGGAACGGGTAGTCCGACGCCAGCTCGTGTCGGAGCTCCTCGTGGTTGTAGACGCAGCCGTTGAAGACCATCGTGACGTCCTGCACGCCCGAGGTCATCGGTTGCGCGGCCCGGTCCGAGAGGTCGATGACGCTGAGCCGACGGTGTCCGAGGACCGCCCAGCCCCCGTCCCACACACGGCCGCCGTCCGGGCCGCGGTCCTCCATGCACGCCGCCATCCGCTGCACGGCTCCGACGTCTGCTCGGCCTCCGTCGAACCGTACGTCCGCGGCCAGTCCACACATCTCGAGCCCTTCCGTCCACCCTCACGGAACTCGCGGTGGGCCGGGCGGCGGGTCAGGCCGGCGGGCGGGTCGCGCAGAACGGACGGGGCGGGTGGCGGGAGGCGGGAGCGGCGGCGCGCGGGTGCTGCCGGGTCGGAGCGGGCGGGCGGGTCGGAGCGGGCTGGCGGGTCGGAGCGGGCTGGCGGGTCGGCGCGACAACGGCGTTGTCGTACGACGACGACCTCGTCGCAACCCCGCGCGTGCAACCGTTGCGGACGCGCGGCTGCGTCATGACCGATGTCGTACGACTGCGGCGTTGCCGTACACCTGTGCACAACGAGAGCGAACCACACGCCGCACCGCACCGCCCGCCCCGCACCTCACCACATCGGCGGATGCCGGCGCTGCCACCGCAGGCGTCGCTCGAGCTGCGCGCCGATCGCCAGCAGCACGCGCTCCCCGCCGGGCCGCCCGATGAGCTGCACGCCCATCGGCAGACCGGCGCCGTCGGGGTGGCCGTCCTCCGTCACGCCGACGGGCAGCGTGATCGCCGGGAGGCCCGACACGTTCGCCATCGACGTCCACGGCGAGTAGGCGCACTGGCGGCGGAAGTCCTCCTCCGGGTCGTCGCCGTACCAGCCGAGCGGCCGCGGGGTGAGCGCCAGCGTCGGCGTCAGGACGGCGTCGAACCGGTCGAACGCGCCGATGAGCGCGGCCGAGAACGTGTCGAGCGCGGTCATCGCGTCGAGCACCTGCGTGCCGGTCAGTGCCTGTCCGCGGGAGACCAACCAGGACACCAGCGGCGTGAGCGCCGACAGGTCGATCCCGGGCACCATCGGCAGCCGCGCCGCACTCGACTCCCACGCCACCCGGAAGGCGGCAGCGTACGGCGCGCGGGGCATCGCGACGTCCTCGACGCCGTGACCGACCTCGCCGAGCACCCGCACGGCGGTCTCGACGGCTGCCCGGGCCGCGGGGTCGACGACGACGTCGACGGTGTCGTCCCACGGCGACCCGTCCAACAGCCCGACGACGAAACGGCCCTCGCCCCGGACGGCCGCGGCGGTGAACGGGCCCTCGCCGACACCGGGCGTGACGAGCGCGTACGGGTGCGGTTCCGGCAGCCCGGTCGGTGCCACGAGCGCGTCGAGCAGCATGCCGGCGTCGGCGACGTTGCGGGTGAGGGGGCCGGCGACGCTCAGCCCGCCGACACCGGACCGGCCGGGCATCGACGGCACGCGGCCACGGCTGGGCTTGAGCCCGACGAGCCCGGTCGCCGCGGCGGGGATCCGCACCGAGCCGCCGCCGTCGGAGCCGACCGCGGCGGGCAGGAGTCCGGCGGCGACGGCGACCGCGGCACCGCTCGACGAACCGCCGGGCGCCCGGGTCGTGTCGTACGGGTTGCGGGTCACACCGAAGCGGGTCTCCGACGACGAGGACATCCCGAACTCCGGCGACGCCGTCTTGCCGAGGCTGACGGCACCGGCTGCGGCGAGCGCGGCGACGAGCGGGTGGTCGGCGGGTGCCGGCAGCTCGGGCAACGAGGTGGTGCCGTTGCGCGTGGGGACCCCGGCACGGTCGTACAGGTCCTTGTCGGCGGACGGGAGGCCCCACAACGGTCTCGACGTCGGCACCCGGTCGCCGAGGTGCTCGGCCCGGTCGCGTGCGGCCCCCGCCGTCACGGTCACGAAGGCGCCGAGCGCCGGGTCGAGGCGCTCGATGCGGGCCAGGTAGTGGTCGGTCACCTCGAGCGCGGTCGCGTCGCCGCGGCGGATCCAGTCCCAGAGTTCCTGTGCGGCGAGGTGGTGGAGTTCGAACACGGTTCCCGAGCCTATTCGGCGGCACGGACGGCACGCTTGCATCCTTCGGAGGAACCTCGGCGGGTGCGTCCGTTCGCCGGTCGTCCCGGCGCGCTGCGCTTCCTAGCGTCGATGTCATGACAACTCAGACCGAACACCGGCGCACCGCCGGCCCCGACACTCCCCGGCGCACCGGGCTCCGCGGGGTGATCTCGCGGCATCCGCTCGCCTCGTTCGCCACCCTCGCGCTCGGCCTCAGCTGGCTGGCGTGGATCCCGTACATCCTGTCCCCGCACGGCCTCGGCGTCTGGGACGTCCACTTCCCCGAGTTCCTCGGCTCCGCGCAGTTCTCCGGCGTCCTGCCGGGCGCGCTCCTCGGCCCGCTCGGCGGCGCCTTCCTCGTCACCGCGATCGCCGACGGCCGTCCGGGGCTGCGGCGGTGGGTCGGTCGGCTCTGGCGCTGGCGGGTGGCCTGGTACTGGTACGCCCTCGCGCTCGTCGGGGTGCCGGCGCTCATCGTCGTCACCGGCCTCCCGTTCGCCGGCGGACAGGTGCAGGCGCCGTCGCTGATGGCCCTGGTGGCGCTCGTCCCCGGCCTCGTCGTGCAGCTGTTCACGACGGGCCTGTCCGAGGAGCCGGGTTGGCGTGACTTCGCCCTGCCCCGTCTGCAGGAGCGGTTCGGTCCGCTCGGTGCCGCGGCCGTGCTCGGGCCGTTGTGGGCGCTCTGGCACATGCCGCTGTACTTCTCCGACTGGGGCGGGTGGCCGGACGCGCACTGGACGGAGCCGCTCGTCTTCGCCCTCTTCACGATCACGTTCAACGTCGTCATCACGTGGGTGTTCAACCGCACCGGCGAGAGCCTGCCGGTCGTGATGCTCCTGCACGTCGGCGTGAACAACACCATCTCGACGCTCTGGGCCGACATGTACCCGGGGATGACCGCCGGCACGATGATGCAGGGTCTCGCGATCGTGTCCACCGTGGCTGCCGTGGTCCTGCTCGTCACCACCCGTGGCCGCCTCGGCTACCCGCGCCTCGTAGGATCAGACGATGGCACCCGCTGACCCGCGCGCGCGACGCACCGGCGCCCGCGACGGCGCCCGCACCGGCACCGGCGCGCGACGCGTCGACGTCCGCATCGCCGTCGTCACCGCCCTCGTCGCCCTCGCTCTCGCGCTCGGCCTCCCCCCGCTCGACGCCGCCGACCCGGACGGCACCGGCACGGTGTACCCGGCGCTCGGTGGCGCCGCGTGGAACCTCCTCGCCCTCGGCGTCCTCGCCCAGTCCGCGGTGCTCCTCGGCGCACGCCGGGCCCCGCGCACGACGCTCCTCGTGGTCGCCGCGATCCCGATCGTCGTGGCCCTCCTCGCCCCGACCGCACTGTTCGGGCTCACCGCGCTGCCGGTGGTCGTCGCCGTGGTGCTCGCCACCCTCCGGGTCCCGCTCGCACGACTGTGGGTGCCCCTCTCGGTCGCGGCAGTACTGGTGGTCGTCGGGAGCGGCACGTCCTGGGCGATCACGTCCGGCGCGTTCCGCACGGGTGTCGGGCAGGGGCTCGCCGCGTCCCTCGGCCAGGGCGTCCTGCAGGCCGTCGGCGCGGTCGGACTCCCCCTCGTCGTCGCCCTGCTCGTCCGATCCCGCCGCGAGGTCCGCACCGCACGCACCGCCGAGGCGTCCGCCGTCGACCGCGAGCACGACGCCCGCGTCGAAGCCGCCGTCTCCCGCGAGCGCGCCGCGATGGCCCGCGAGCTGCACGACATCGCCGCCCACCACCTGTCCGGGATCGCCCTGATGTCCGCGGTGATCGACCGCCAGATCGACACCGACCCGGACAGCGCCCACGACGGCGTCCGCCAGGTGCGGGAGCAGTCGACGGCCGTCCTCGATGACCTCCGTCGCCTGGTCGGGCTGCTCCGCGACGACGCCCCCGCCGAGCGCACCGTGGAGACCGTCGCCGGCATCGTCGACCTGGTGGAACGCGCCCGTCTCCGGACCGCCGTCGACCTCGACGTCCGGCCCGGCGACCACCCGCTGGCGGACGGCATCGGGCCGCTGACGCAGCTCGCCGCGTACCGGACCGTCCAGGAGGCCCTCGCCAACGTGGCCCTGCACGCCCCCGGCGCGACGTGCACGGTCGTCCTCGACGACCGCGACGCGGACCGTCTGGAGATCCGCGTCGAGAACGGCGCGGCGACCGTCCCGGCGGTCGGCACCAGCCCCGCGGGTGGCAACGGACTGCGTGGCATGCGCGAGCGGGCAGACCTGGTCGGGGCGCGCCTCCAGGTCGGTCCCACCGCGACCGGTGGCTGGGTGGTGACGCTGGTCGTGGACCGGGAGGCGCGCCCCGCGTCCGACGCGACGGCCGCCGGTCCGGGGGTGGCCCGGTGATCCGCGTGCTGGTGGCGGACGACCAGCCCCTCGTCCGAGCGGGCGTGTCCGCCCTTCTCGGGGCAGAGCCCGACATCGAGGTGGTCGGCGTCGCCGCCGACGGCGGCGAGGCGCTCGCCCTGGCGCGGAGCACCCGGCCCGACGTGGCGTGCCTCGACATCCGGATGCCGGTCCGGAACGGGATCGAGGTGGCTCGGGAGCTCTGCGCACCCGACGCCGACCCCGCGGTGCCGGTGCTCATGCTGACGACGTTCGACCTCGACGACCTGGTGTTCGGCGCGCTCGAGGCGGGGGCCTCCGGGTTCCTCCTTAAGGACGCCGAGCCGGACGTCATCGTCCACGCCGTCCGGCAGGTCGCGGCGGGCAACGGGACGATCGACCAGTCGCTGACCCGACGGGTCCTCCGCGAGTTCGTGTCCCGCCGGAGCCTGCAGCCGGTGACGGGCGACCGGGTGGACGGGGTGCTGACCGCGCGGGAGCGGGACGTCCTCATGCTGCTGGCGCAGGGGATGTCGAACGAGGACATCGCCGCGGCGCTCGTCGTCGAGGTCTCCACGGTGAAGTCGCACCTGGCGCGGATGCTGCCGAAGCTCGGGGTGCGCTCCCGGTTGCAGGCGGTGGTGTGGGCGTACCAGAACCGCATCGTCGCGGTGCCGGGCGCCGACGAGGTGCCGGCCGACTGACGGGACCGGTCGTCAGGCCCGGCGGCGGTACCGGATGTGGGTCGACAGCGGGGAGTGCAGCACCTCGACCGGCTCGAAGTCGAACGGAGCCGTGCCCGCGACGTCGGCGTCGAAGATCCGCTCGCCGGAGCCGAGCAGCACCGGCGCGATGTCGATCGTCAACTCGTCGACGACGCCCGCGACGAGCGCCTGCCGCACGGTGGAGGCCCCGCCCGCGATGTCCACGCCGCCGACCCCGGCCGCGGCGGCTTCGGACGCCAGCGCGTACGCCGCGTCGAACCCGTCCGTGACGAAGTGGAACGTCGTGCCGCCCTCGAGCTCGATCGGCTCGTGCGCGTGGTGGGTGAGCACGTAGACGGGCGCGTGGTACGGCGGTTCGCTCCCCCACCAGCCCCGCCAGTCCTCGTCCCACTCGCCGCGGACGGGCCCGAACATGTTCCGGCCCATCACGTAGGCGCCGCGCGGTCGCATCAGCCAGCCGGTCGCCGTGCGGTCCGCGTCGGTGACGTCGGCGCCGGGCATGTGCCACGTGTGCAGCTCGCCGCCGCGGAGGCCGAGGGGCTGGTCGCGGCTCTGGTCCGGTCCGGCGACGAACCCGTCGAGGGAGATCGACATGTGGCACGTGGTGTCCGTCATCGGTGTCCTCAGTCCTGTCGGCTGCCGAGGTGCGCCGCGAGCACGTCGCGCACGGTCGTCCACTCGTCGACGCCGTACCGGTCGTTGTCGACGTGGCGCAGCTCGGCCTCGCCGCTGAACATGCTGACGAAGTACTGCATACCCTGCCACGCGGGGAACGGCTCGTCATCCCCCGCCTTCGACAGCCGACGTCCGACCCGGGCCATCGTGGAGAGTGTGCCCGCGGTGCCGGCCCATTGCAGCCGGAACGGGGTGCCGGTCAGCTGCGACATGGTGTCGGCGATGCTCCGCGAGGTCACCCGGTCCCCCGCGACCTCGACGACACGGGGTGCCCGGGGGTCGAGGGCGACGCGGGCGGTGGTCCGGGCGACGTCGTCCTTCGTGGTGAAGTCGAGCAGCTGGTCGGCCGACGACCAGTAGAGCACGCGTCGCCGGTCGAACAGGATGAGGGGCGCCTGCCCGGTCAACATGTCGGCGAACGCGCCGTTGAGGATCGAGGTCGCACGGATCGGGGCCGCGTCGACGTCGGCGGCGAACTCGCGGCGCAGCTCGAAGTTGCGGTTCGTCCCGGGGGTGATCGATCGGTAGTCGGAGGCGTAGTCGGACGGGATGAACCGCCGGACGCCGGCGTCGACCGCGGCCGCGAGCAGGGCGCGCTGCGCATCGACGATCACCGGGCGGGTCCCGCTGACCGCGGACACCACGACCTCGACGCCGGCGAGTGCCGCCGTGAGAGCCGCGTGGTCGCCGTAGTCGGCCGCCACCACCTCGACGCCGTCGTCGGCGGCGAGCCGGGCCGCAGCGGGGTTGTCGGCGGAACGGGTGAGGACGCGGACGCTGGTGTCGTGCTGCCGGAGGGCGCGGACGATGCGTCCGCCGAGGTCTCCGGTGGCGCCGGCGACGAGGACGGTGGTGGTCATGAGCGCCACGCTACGGGTGCGTGGGCGGGTCGGTGCCGCACGGGCGGACGCCGCCTGTGGATTCGGGCAGAATGGTCGCACTGACCACCGTTGGGGTGGCGCATCCAGGGGGAACCGTGCAACTCAAGACCATTGCCATGTCCGCGACCACCGCCGTGCTCCTCGGCCTGACGCTCACCGCGTGCAGCGGCGGCGGCTCCGGTTCTGCCGAGGGGAAGTCCGGCGGCGACGACGCGAAGCCCGTGAGCGGCTCGGCCGTGAAGATCGACCTCACCAAGGACGTCGAGAAGAAGGTGGGGGTCACCCTCACCGACACGCAGCTCGGCGACCGCGTGCAGGTGAAGCAGGTCTCGACGAAGCTCAAGACCGACAACGTGAAGTCGCTGAAGAGCTCGCAGGGCGACGTCGTCCTCGTGCAGCTCAAGGTCACCGTGCCCGAGGACGGCTACTCGGTCTCGACGTCCGACTTCGGGCTCTCCGACGACCAGGACACTACGTCGTCGCAGCTCTACGCCGGCGGCCTCGAGGCCGCGATGGAGGCGCAGGGGTACGCCGCGCTGCCGAGCTACGTCTCGACCGGCTCGACGAAGACCGGCTGGGTGGCCCTGCAGCTGCTCGACACGTCGAAGTCGGCCGACCTGACGTGGAAGCGTGCGGAGCACACCGACTACGAGTCGGGCAAGAAGTACGCCGCCCGGACGATGACCGGGCCGCTGCTGCAGAACACCGGCGCCGACTCCGCGGTCACCGCCGCGAAGGAGGGCGCGACGCCGAAGAAGGCCTCCGCGAAGAGCACGGACGACGTCACGAAGAACACCGTGACCGTCGACCAGATCATCACGAACTTCCCGCTGCCGGCCGCGGTCGACTACGAGAGCGGCCACATCGTCGCCGTGCACATCAAGGCCGACGCGGGCAACGTGTACACCTCCGGTTGGGCGCCGAGCGACCTGCAGCTGATCACCGCCGACGGGGACAAGCTCGACCGGTACTCCAACTCGGACGTCGCCACCGCGCTCGCCGAGAAGGGCTTCGCCGGCCTCACCGAGGACGGCTACATCTCCTCCGGCGAGAGCACGACCGGCTGGGTGCCGTTCCTCGTCAAGCCGAGCACCGGCGACTCCGGCTTCACCATCAGCCAGCACCGCCGCGCGGCGAACATCATCGGTGGCGGCTCGGTTCCCGCTGCGGACTTCCCCGCGAAGATCGCGGTCAGCGGCGAGTCCACCGAGAGCGACAGCGAGTCGACGGACAGCACCGACGACGGCTCCGGCTCGAACGCGTAGTCCCGGCACCGTCCCCCCGCGACGCGGGTGGGGCTCTGCAGGTGGCTGCGCACTGCTGACTGGAGGCGCGGGGCGGCGACGCACCGCGCCTCCAGTCCGTCAGGTGGTCGGTCCCCTGACCTGACGGACGTGACCGGACGGGTCAGGGCCCGTCGGCGTCTCAGGCCTGCTCGACGTCGGAGAACAGTCCGGTGAACGTCGCGCCGGTGGCACCGAGCTGTCCGAAGAGGGCACCGGCCTCGGCGCCGGCCACCGCGGCCGACGCGTCGTCGTAGGAGTCGAAGTACAGGTCGAGGGTCCGGTGGGCGGGCGTGGGCGTGCCGTCCTCCTTCGGCCACACCTTGCCGGCCTCGAGTCGGCGGAGCTCGGGGAGCTGCGCGGCGGCGTCCTGGAGCGCCGGGTAGGCCTGCTCGAAGGCAGCAGGGTCGGCCGGGTTGTCGATGATGAGGGTGATCTTGGTCGTCATGCGACCAGTGTCCGCCTCAGCGGTCGTTCGTGTGCAGGCGCCCGCCGCCGAACGGCAGCCAGCCCGCCCGGTAGACGAACGGCTCGTCGCGGTGCTCGGCGGTGACCGTCCGGGTCGCCGATCCGAAGCGCCACGCGCGGTTGTACAGGTACACGCCGATGACGGTCCCGCCGTCGTCCGGGACCGCCCACGTGCCGATGCCCCACTGTGCCGGGTGGCCGACGCCGTCGATCGTGACGGTCGGCCGGGCGAACCAGGTCAGCGGCGGGCGGGTGATCCGGAGTTCCACGCGGCGCTTCGTCGTGCCGGAGGGTTGTGTCGCTTCCACTGCCGCAGGATACGGGTGCGGCGAGACTCCCGACCTCCGTCCATGTGCACGCATCGGTCGTGGACAACCCGCAGGTCCGGGTGTAGGCCTGTGCTGCACAACACGCAGACCGCTCAGGGAAGGTCGGTGGACGTGCCGTTCCCGGTGCGGTCGTGGGCACACGCTGACGGACCCGGCGAGAGGACGGACACGGACATGGCAGAGGACATCAGACGGATCGTCGTCGGGTTCGACGGATCGGACCAGGCGACGGCGGCCCTCGACCGTGCGGTGTCCCTCGCCGAGGTGCTCGGTGCGCGGCTCGAGATCCTCACGTCGTGGCGGTGGCCGCTGACGTGGAGCACGGCCCCCGTGGCGAACACGTGGTCGCCGCTCCACGACGCCGAGGAGATCCGTCAGCACGCCGTCGAGTTGCTCGAACGCCGCGCGTCGCCCGACCTGGACGTGATCGCCCGGACAGTGGAGGGCGGCGCAGCAGAGGTCCTGCTGGGCGCCGCGGCCGACGCCGGACTGCTCGTCGTGGGGAGCCGTGGCCGCGGCGGGTTCCGCGGGCTCCTCCTCGGTTCCGTCAGCGCTGCGTGCGTCCAGCAGGCCGCGTGCCCGGTGCTCGTCGACCGTGGCGAGGAGTCCGGGAGCGGCGGGCTTGGCGCGAGCGGCGGGCTTGGCGCGAGCGGCGGGCTTGGCGCGAGCGGCGGGGCGATCGTCGTCGGTGTGGACGGCTCGCCGGAATCGGGCCGTGCACTCCGCTTCGCCGTCGTCCTCGCCCGCCACCTGGGACACCGGGTCCGCGCGGTCACGACCTGGCAGTGGCCCGCCGCCCTGAACCGCGATGAACCGCCCTTCGACCACTGGTCCCCGGAGCAGGACGCCCTCGCCACCGCGTCCTCGGCGCTCGACGCGGCCGAGGACCTCATCGACGACGACGTGACGGTCACGTCCGAACTGGTCGAGGGCCGTCCTGCGGAGGTCCTCCTCGAGGCCGGCCGTGACGCCGCGCTCCTCGTGCTCGGCAGCCGCGGCCTGGGTGGTTTCCGGGGGCTGCTGGTCGGTTCCGTCAGCCAGGAGTGCGCGCAGCACGCGGCCTGCCCGGTGGTGGTGCACCGATCCTGACGAGCAGGTCGCTCGGGGTGCCCGGGGTGCCCGGGGTGCCCGATAGTAGGTTGGCGGCGTGACGACGATCGACCTCAACAGCGACCTCGGTGAGGGCTTCGGCGCCTGGAGCATGGGCGACGACGGAGCGATGCTCGACCTCGTGTCCTCCGCGAACGTCGCCTGCGGCTTCCACGCCGGCGACCCGACGATCATGCTCGACACCTGCCGCACCGCGGCCGAGCGGGGCGTCGCCGTCGGCGCGCACGTGGCGTACCGCGACCTCGCGGGCTTCGGCCGCCGTCCTGTGCACGTCACCCCGGAGGAGCTCTACGCCGAGGTCGTGCACCAGCTCGGCGCCCTCGTCGCCACCGCCCGCGTCGCCGGGACCGCGGTGACGTACGTGAAGCCGCACGGGGCCCTGTACAACACGGCGTGCTCGGACCCGGTGCAGGCCGAGGCGGTGACCCGCGCGGTCGCGGACGTCGACCCGACCCTGGCGGTCCTCGCCCTGCCCGGCTCCGAACTGCTGCTCGCCGCCTCGCGCCACGGCCTCCGCGCGGTGTCCGAGGTCTTCGCGGACCGCGCCTACGAACCGGACGGCTCGCTCGTCTCGCGGAGCACCCCGGGGGCGGTGCTGCACGACGCAGCGTCCGTTGCTGCTCGGGTGCTCCGGATGGTGACCGACGGCGTGGTGACGGCGGTCGACGGGTCGGACGTGCCGGTGCGGGCGGACTCCGTCTGCGTGCACGGGGACTCCCCCGACGCGGTGGCGATGGCGCAGGCGATCCGGGCGCTGCTGACGGAACAGGGCGTGACGATCGCCGCGTTCGCGCCGGCCGCGCCGGCCGCGCCTGTCGCGCCTGTTGCGCCTGTTGCGCCTGCTGCGCCGGCTGCGCCGTGACCTTGGACGTCCGTCCTGCTGGCCGGTCCGCCGTGCTCGTGACGTTCGGCAGCCTCGCCGACGTCGTCGCGTTCCACGCCGGACTCCGGGCCGCAACCGTCCCGGGCCTCACCGAGGTCGTCTCCGGCGCCCGGACCCTGCTGGTGCGCTTCGACCCGGACCGCACCGATGCCGCTCGGCTCCGACCGGAGCTCGACCGCGTCACACCGGTCCACGACGACCCGTCCGGCGCGGACCCCGCCCCGCTCGTCGTCCCCGTGACGTACGACGGCGAGGACCTCGACGCCGTCGCCGCGCTCACCGGCATGAGCCGTTCCGCCCTCGTCGCGTGGCACACCGGACAGGTCTGGACGAGCGCGTTCTGCGGGTTCGCGCCCGGCTTCAGCTACCTCACCGGCTCGTCGCCGTCACTCGACCTGCCCCGCCGGGCGACCGCCCGCACAGTCGTCCCGAGCGGCGCGGTCGCCCTCGCCGGCGAGTTCAGTGCCGTCTACCCGCGGAGCTCCCCGGGCGGCTGGCAGCTCATCGGCCGGACCGAGGTGGCCATGTGGTCGCTCGACCGCGACCCGCCGGCCCTCGCCCCCGCCGGCACCCGCATCCGCTTCGTGGAGACGGGCCCGGCATGAGGACCCTCACCGTCCTGCAGGTCGGCCCCGGCACGAGCGTCCAGGACACCGGTCGGCCCGGCCTGAGCGACATGGGACTGGGCGCCGCCGGCGCGGTCGACCGCGGTGCTGCGTCCCTCGCCAACCGGTTGGTCGGCAACCGCCGCGACGCGGCCGTCCTGGAGGCACTGCTCGGCTCCGTCACGCTCCGCTCCGACGCGCACCTGGTCACCGCCACCACCGGTGCGCCCTGTCCCGTCGAGGTCACCTCGGCGGACGGCCGGGTGCGCGGTGCGGCTCCGTACGAGGTGCTGACGCTCGCCCCGGGTGACGTGCTGCGGCTCGGCCTGCCGGCCAGCGGACTCCGGTCCTACCTCGCCGTCCGTGGTGGTCTCGCGGTCGAGCCGGTGCTCGGCAGCCGGTCGTGGGACTCCCTGGCCCGACTCGGTCCCGCTCCCCTGTCGGTGGGCGACACCCTGCCCGTGGGCGACGACGCGTCGGCGTGGCCCGTCGTCGACGCCGTCGCACCGCCGCTCGGCCCCCTGCCCGGCGAACCGGTCGTCCTCGACGTCACGGCGGGTCCGCGCGACGACTGGTTCGCCCCCGGCTGGCGGGCGACGTTGACGGGGCAGGACCACCACGTGACGCCGGACAGCGACCGCGTCGGGGTCCGCACGACGGCGGCGGAACCCCTCGTCCGCGCCGTGACCCGTGAGCTGCCGAGCGAAGGCGTCGAGACCGGGTCGCTCCAGGTCCCGCCGGAGGGACACCCGGTGCTGTTCCTCGCCGACCACCCCGTCACCGGCGGCTACCCGGTCGTCGCGGTGCTCACCCCGGCGGCGGTGGACCGTGCCGCACAGCTCCGGCCGGGTGACACGGTCCGCTTCCGCATCGTCGGCTGAGGGCCGTCCACGTCACTCGAACATCTCGGCGAGCGCCGCGTACGGGTCCCCCACGAAGCGGTGCGCCGAGGGCGGCTCCGGCCAGTGCACGGTGCCGTCGTCCGGCCAGCACGGGACGACGTGCACATGGAGGTGCCGGACGCTCTGCCCGGCATCCGCGCCCGAGGCCTGCAGCAGCACCGAGCCGGTCGCGCCCAGGGCGCCCCGCATCGCCCGCGCGACGCGCTGCGCCAGGGCGAAGGTCGCGGCGAGGGCGACCGGACCGGCACGCAGGAGGTCGTCGGCGTGCTCCACCGGCACGACGAGGGTGTGACCGGGGGCGAGCAGCGACTCCGGCAGCGGAGCGAAGGCCACCGCGTGCTCCTCGCGTTCGACCCAGGCGGCCGGAGCGTCCCCGGCGATGATGCGGCAGAACGGGCACGGTTCCATCGCACCAGTCTGCCGTTCACGACCAGGTGCGGAACACCGGGGCCCGTCGTGCGGTTGGCTCGGAGACCGATGACGAAGGGTGCACCATGTCGATGACCGTCCTGCTCGAGCTCCAGCTCCGGAGCGACCTGCCCACCGAGACCGTCGAGACCGCGATCCGCGAGACGCTCGCGCAGACCGGTGCCTTCGCGGGCAACGAGTCCCTCGAGGTCATCGTCGACGACGCCGACCCCACTCGCGTGGTCGTCGTCGAACGCTGGACGACCTCGGCCGACCACGACGCCTACGTCGCCTGGCGTGCGACACCGGAGGGCGCGTCCGCCCTCCGGGACGTGGTCGCGTCGCCGCCCGTCAAGCGGACCTTCGACCGGACCATCTCGCTGACCTGATCAGGACCGTCGGGTGCCCTGCGCCGGCACGGTCTCCGGCCGTGGGACGATTGCCGGATGACCGCCACGCTCGTCGCCAAGGGCCTCGCCGGCGGGTACGCCGCTCGCACGCTGTTCGACTCCCTCGACCTCACGGTGGCCCCGGGTGACGTGATCGGCGTCGTCGGCGTGAACGGTGCGGGCAAGTCCACGCTGCTCCGCCTGCTCGCCGGTGTCGACGAGCCCCTCGCCGGAACGGTGTCCCTCGCCCCGACGGACGCCTTCGTCGGGTGGCTCCCCCAGGAGCACGAGCGCATCGACGGTGAGACGGTCGGTGCGTACATCGCGCGGCGCACCGGCTGCGCGGAGGCGACCGCGACGATGGACTCCGCCGCCGCCGCCCTCGGTGAGCCCGGCGCGGGCGACGCCGCGGCCGACGCGTACTCGACGGCGCTCGACCGCTGGCTCGCCTCCGGCGCGGCGGACCTCGACGAACGGATCCCGGTCGTGCTGGCCGACCTCGGCCTCGTCGTCGGGGCGGACGACGACGGCGTCGGTCCGGACTCCCTGATGACCGCGTTGTCCGGCGGGCAGGCTGCCCGCGTCGGCCTCGCCGCGCTGCTGCTCTCCCGGTTCGACATCGTCCTGCTGGACGAGCCGACGAACGACCTCGACCTCGACGGCCTCGACCGGCTCGAGCGCTTCGTGACCGGCCTGCGCGGCGGTGTCGTGCTGGTCAGCCACGACCGCGAGTTCCTGGCGCGCTCGGTGACCGCCGTCCTCGAGCTCGACCTCGCGCAGGCGTCCAACCGACTGTTCGGCGGCGGGTACGACGCGTACCTCGAGGAGCGCGAGATCGCCCGTCAGCACAAGCGCGACGCGTACGACGACTACGCCTCGACCAAGGCGGACCTCGTCTCCCGCGCCCGCACCCAGCGGGAGTGGTCGAGTCAGGGCGTGCGGAACGCCATGAAGAAGGCACCGGACAACGACAAGATCCGCCGCAAGGCCGCGAGCGAGTCGAGCGAGAAGCAGGCGCAGAAGGTCCGTCAGATGGAGTCCCGGATCGCGCGGCTCGACGAGGTCGAGGAGCCGCGCAAGGAGTGGCAGCTCGAGTTCACGATCGGCAGCGCACCGCGGTCGTCGGCCGTCGTCGCGACCCTCGCCGACGCCACCTTCACGCAGGGCGACTTCACGCTCGGTCCGGTCTCGCTGCAGGTCGACGGCGGCGACCGGATCGGCATCACCGGGCCGAACGGCGCCGGGAAGTCCACGCTGCTCCGGGCGCTGCTCGGCAAGCAGGACCCGACGACCGGCACGGCCTCACTCGGGTCGAGCGTCGCGGTCGGCGAGATCGACCAGGCACGCGCGGCGTTCACCGGCGAGCAGTCCCTCGCCGACGCGTTCGAGGCCATCGTGCCCGAGTACACGACCGCCGACGTCCGGACGCTGCTCGCGAAGTTCGGGCTCAAGGCGGACCACGTCGGGCGTCCGGCGGGGGCGCTCTCCCCCGGGGAACGCACCCGCGCCGGACTCGCCCTGCTGCAGGCCCGCGGGGTGAACGTGCTCGTGCTCGACGAACCGACGAACCACCTCGACCTCGCAGCGATCGAGCAGCTCGAGCAGGCGCTCGACTCCTACGACGGCACGCTCCTGCTCGTGACGCACGACCGCCGCATGCTCGAGACCGTCACGCTCGACCGGCAGTGGCTCGTCGAGGCCGGGCGCGTCACGGAACGCTGACGGACCGCACGCTGATCGACGGAGGGGGACGCTGATGCGACGCAGGCACTGGATCGCCGCCGCCGTCGGAGGCGCGGCGGCGATGGCCGTCGCCGCCGCCGTGATCGTCGGGGTGACGCCGGACCGACCGGATGCCGCCCCGACCCGAGCGGAGCGGCCCACTCCGACCGTGACGTCGACACCCGCACCGACACTCGCCGCCGTCCCCGCCGCCCCGTCCACTGCCACGCTCGCCGCGCTGCCGCTGGCGTTCCACGACGCCGTCGTCCCGGCGCTCCTCGACGGCACCACCGTGGAACCAGTCGACACCTGGCAGATCGCCACGCCGCGGCAGCCGCTCGTCCCCCTGTACGCGGAGTCGACCGCCCGCGCACGTCCCGTCGCGACGCTCTCGAACCGGGTGTCGACGATCGACCTGCCGGCGGCGACCGCCGTGTGGGGACGCTCGCCCGCCGTCGACGGCGGCATGCTGCTCCTGTCGACGCCTGCCCGGAACCGCACGCCGGGCGACGGCGGGGATCCGGACGCCCCGAGCGCCACCTTCGCCTGGGCCCGGGCCGCCGACTTCACGATCACCACGACCGACCGGATGATCCGCGTCGACGTCGCCCGCAGCACCGTGTCCGTCATCACCCGCGCCGGGGAGCAGACCGCGACCGAGGCCGCCAGGCTCGGCACCCCCGAGGACCCCACACCCACCGCGACCGCGACCTACGTCGAAGCGGCGTACGTCGACACCCGCGTGACCTACACCCAGGGCAACCCGATCATCCTGACCGGCGCGCACTCCGCACGCATCCCGTCGTACGGCGGCAACGCGGCCCTGACCGCGCTGCACTTCTACCCGGACCCGACCGGCAGCTCGCACGGCTGCGTGCGGATCTCAGCGGAGATGACCCGGACCCTCGCGGCACTGCCGGTCGGCACGCCGATCCGCTTCACCTGACGCCGCCACCACCGGCGGTCGCCGTCAGTGGAACGGGCAACGCCCGGCACTCGACGACCGGACGCGTCCGCCCGACGCGGGCTTCGTCGGCAGTCGACGTCGATCGACCTCGAGCCCCTCGTCGAGGATCGTGACGCGGGGGTCGCTCAGCGCTGTCACGGCCGCGGCCAGGGCAGCGATGGCGACCTTCTCCCCCGGGCACCGGTGTCCCGTCGCGGCGTCGGCCCCGCCGTGCGGCACGAACGTCGCGAGGGCCTCGTAGTCGTCGACGCCGAGGAAGCGGCTCGGGTCGAAGGTGTCCGCATCACTCCAGGACCGGTCGTCGGTGTCCGTGCCGAGGATGTCGAGGAGCACCCGACCGCCGGCGGGCAGGTGTTCGCCGTCGAGCTCGACATCGGTCGTCGCCCACGCGGGCAGCATCGGCACGAACGGTGCCGTACGGCGGATCTCCTGCGCGAACGCCACCGCGAGCGGACCGTCCGTCAGGCTGCGGCGTGACACGGTCTCCTCGGCGATGCGTCCCCGCCACTCCGGGTGGTCGTGCAGCTCCTTCGCCGCGAAGGCGACGAACCGTGCGACGGCGATCGCGGGCCGGAAGCTGTTCTGCAGCTCGACGCCGGCCGTCTTCGGCGGCAGCAATGCGCCGTCGCGATCGCGGTGCCATGCCCACTCGTGCAACGCCGTGCCCGGTTCCGGGGTGAGCCGTCCGCCCCGGACCGCCTCGACGAGCCGCCGCGCGTGCCGGTCCGACCAGTGCCGGTTCCGCACCGCGAGCAGGTACTCGGGCGAGTACGGCACGCCGAACCCGTCCACGACCTGCGCCAGGCGGGCCGCCCAGCGGGTCTTCGCCGCCGGCGTGCCGGGAAGTCCCGCCCACCGCTGCACCGCCCGACCGATCGCGCCGACCCCGGCGTCGTACGCCGAGCGCCGACCGCCACCGATCCAGTCGTCGAGCTCCCGGCTCCACTCCTGGGCGAGGAGCGGCGTGAGACGCCGGACCTGCTCGTCCTCGTACGCCACGTCCATGAAGGTCGCCTTGCGGTGCCGGTGCTCGTCACCGTCGAGGGAGTGCACCGACCCGACGCCGAACAGGGTGCGCTGGACGATGGCCGGCATGGCGCCGTGCCTGGCCGTGCGGGCGCCGTCGTAGAACAACTCCACACCGGGCGCGCCGCGCACGAGGAGCGCCGGCTTGCCGAGCAGCCGGAACGGCACCGCGCGCGCCCCGGGCCGGGTTCGACGCCACAGGTGGGCGCCGAACCCGTAGCCGCGGATCAGGAGCGAGAGGGAGTCGTCGATCGCCATGCGGCCATGCTGCCGGTGACCGCCCGATCAGCCTCTCGGGATGGGCTGCAGCGCGAGACGTTCGAGGACCTCGGCGCTCTCCTCTTGCGGGGTGCGGTCGGCTGCGATCGTGACGTGTGCTTCGTCCGGCTGCGGCGGCTCGAGCGTGGCGAGCTGCGATGCGAGCAGCGACGTGGGCATGAAGTGGCCGGAGCGCTGCGTCATCCGGTCCTCGATCAGGGTGCCGTCGCCGGCGACGTGGACGAACACCACGCCGGGCGCCCGCAGCACGTCACGGTAGGACCGCTTGAGTGCCGAGCACGTCACGACCCCGGGGGTCCCGCCGTCGAGGTGGTCTCGGATCCACGCCGCGATGACGTCGAGCCAGGGCCAGCGGTCCTCGTCGGTCAGCGGCGTGCCCGCGTGCATCTTGTCGACGTTCACCTGGGGGTGCATGGCGTCGCCCTCGGCGAAGTCCCATCCGAGCTGCTCGGCGACCATCGCGGCCACCGTGGACTTCCCCGATCCGGAGACGCCCATCACGACGAGGACGCGGGCGTCGAGCTGGTCGTCGCCGCTCAATGGATGAACACCCCCGCGAGCAGCACCCCGAGCAGACCGAGCACCGAGATGAGGCACTCGAGCACCGTCCAGGTCTTGAACGTCTGCCCGACCGTCGTGTTGAGGTACCCCTTCACGAGCCAGAACCCGGCGTCGTTCACGTGCGACAGGAACACCGACCCCGCGCCGATCGCCAGGACGAGCAGCGAGGTCATCGGCGACGACAGGTCGTGCGCGATCGGGGCCATGATGCCGGCCGCGGTGACGGTGGCCACGGTGGCCGAACCGGTCGCCACCCGGACGAGCGCCGAGACGACCCACGCCACGAGCAGCACCGAGATGCCGGAGTCCTTCACGGCGTCCGCGATCACCCCGCCGATCCCGGTGTCGATGAGCACCTGCTTGAAGCCACCGCCGGCACCGACGATGAGCAGCACGCCCGCGACGGGCGGCAGCGCGCTCTCGAGCGACTTCGAGACGGCCGAGCGGTCCATCCCACCGCCGATGGCGAAGAAGACCATCGCGTAGACGGCGGCGATCCCGATGGCGATCATCGGCGACCCGAGGAAGTCGAGCAGGCTCACCCACGCGCCGGAGGCGTCGGGCACGGTCGCCTCGCGGATCGCCTGCGCGAGCATGAGCACGACGGGCAGCAGGATGCCGACCAGCGCGACCGTGAAGGACGGGCTGCGCGGTTCGCTGATGACGCGGGTGAAGTCGCTCTTGCCGTGGGGAAGGGACGCCGTGTCCTGCGTGGCGGGGCCGCGCCGCGCCTCCCGGCCGTCTTGCGCGGGGTCCCCGGAACCGGAGCCGCTGCCGCCACGCGACCCGAACATGTCCGGGGCGGGGATGTCGACCCAGCGCGCCGCGAAGCGGGCGAAGACCGGGCCGGCCAGGACGATGACGGGGATCGCGAGCACGATGCCGAAGGCGAGGGTCGTGCCGAGGTTCGCGCCGACGGTCGAGATCGCGACGAGCGGACCGGGGTGCGGCGGCACGAAGGCGTGCATCGTCGAGAGGCCGACGAGTGCGGGCACGGCGATCTTCATGATCGGGACGTCGCTGCGCTTCGCGACGAGGACGATGATCGGGATGAGGAGCACCAGGCCGACCTCGAAGAACATCGGCAGGCCGATGAGCGCACCGATGAGCGCCATCGTCCACGGCAGCGCCGCCTTCGACGACTTCCGCACGAGCGTGTCCACCACCCGGTCGGCCGCCCCGGAGTCGACGAGCATCTTGCCGAACATCGAGCCGAGACCGACCAGGATGCCGACGCTCGTCATCGTCGCGCCGAACCCGTTGCCGAAGCTCGTGACCGAGGCGTCGGGCGCGAGACCGGCGCCGATGCCGACGCCGAGCGCGCCGATCGTCAGCGCGATGAACGGGTGCACCTTGAGCCACGTGATGAGCACGATGATCACGACGATGCCGATGAGCGCCGCGATGATGAGCTGGGCCACGGGGCCGGACGGGTCGACCGTCTGGGTGCCGCCGCCGTCGGCCGCGAGGAACGTCACCGCGTGGGCACCGCCCGACGCAGTCCCGAGGTCGGAGTGGAGCGCGTGAGGCATCGGTGCCCCTTCCTGGAGCCGCTGCCGCGCGGCTCCGTCGCCTTCGTGTCGAGACGGTCTGGCGCTGCGCGCACCGACCGTCAATAATCTGATTAATCAGACTATACGACGATCCGCCGCGCGGCATCCGCCCTCGGAGGCAGTCTGCCGATTCGATGGACCCGACGTCACGCCCACCGCGCGTGCCGTACTGCATGGAGGAACGATGGCGCCCGAGCCGCGCGAGAACGGGGCACCCGACCGGGTACCGCACGACCGCGGGCAGCACGACCGCGGGCTGGGTCGTGCACTGGGTCGCGCGCACGGTCGTGGGCTGCACGGCCACGTGCTCGACGCGCTGGGGCAACGCATCGTCGACGGAGCCATCGCACCGGGGTCGGTCCTCCGTCCTGAACTGGTCGCGGACGAGTTCGGCGTGTCGCGGTCGGTCGTCCGCGAGGCCCTCCGCGTCCTCCAGTCACTCGGCCTCGTCGAACCCCGGCAGCGCGTCGGCACGCAGGTGCTCGGCACCGGGTCGTGGGAGTTGCTCGCGCCGACGGTCATCCGGTGGCGGGGCGCGTCGCCTTCGTACTTCGTCCAGCAGCGCGAACTGCTCGAGCTGCGGCTCGGGGTCGAACCGGTCGCTGCAGCCCTGGCCTCCGGCACCCCGGGAGCGCACGCGGTCCTCGACGCCGCGCGGGACATGCTCGACGCCAGCACGGAGGAGAACAGTCGCGCCTACCTCGAGGCCGACGTCCGCTTCCACCGCGCACTCCTGACCGCGTCCGGCAACGCGGTGTTCACCCACTTCGCGGGCACCGTCGAGGCGCTGCTGCGCACCCGGACCTCCGAGTCGCGCGACACCATCACCCGGTGGACGCACGACGCCGCGGCCCGGCACCTCGCCGCCGCGGAGGCCCTCGTCGCCGGCGACGTCGCCGCCGCCTCGGCAGCGACGACCGAGCTCGTGCGCGTCACCCGGGACGAGTTCATCGCCGAGGCCCCCGCCGACTGACGTCCGGCTCGCGCCCGGTGTGCCGCGCCCCGGGTCGGCGCCCCGGTGTGCCGCGGTTGCCGCCCCGTCCTGCGCGTTCCTGCCCATCACGCCCGACATGGGATGCAGAATCGCGCATAGGAGGCCGGAAAAACCTGTCTCCTATGCGCGGAACAGCACCCTACGAGCGGAACGGCCCACGCGGGTGGGCGGTGACCGGGTGACGGCCTGGAGGCGCGGTGCGGGGCCGCCACGCGCCTCCAGGCCTGCAGTGGGGTGCGTTCCTGCCCATCGCACCCGACGTAGGAAGCGGAAACGCGCGTAGGGGGTCGGAAAAACCTGCCTCCTACGAGCGAAACAGCACCCTACGCGCGGAACGGCCGCCTACGAGCGGAACGGCACGCTACGCGCGGGTGCGGGCGAAGAGGCGGGGGCCGCGCAACCGCAGCCGCATCGTGACCGTGCCGAGCCAGCGGTCGTACTTGTAGCCGACCTTGCCCATGCGACCGACCTCCTCGAAGCCGAGCCGCGCGTGCAGGCGGATCGACGCCTCGGCCTGGCGGTCGGCGATGACGGCGACGACCTCGCGGACGCCGGCCGAGCGGCACTCGTCGATGAGCGCCTCCATGAGCGCACGACCGAGGCCCTTGCCACCCGAGGCAGCGCCGAGGTAGATCGAGTCCTCGACGACGCGGTTCGACCGGTCCCGGGGGTTCCACGCGTCGACGAGGGCGTACCCGAGCACCTGACCGGCCGGGTTCACCGCCACGAGGAACGGCAGCTTCCGCTTCCGGATGTCGTCGTAGCGGCGCTTCCACGCGGCGAAGGTGAACGCCGACGGGTCGAAGGTCACCGACGAGTTCCGGACGTAGTGCGTGTGGATCTCACGGATGTCGGGCAGATCCGAGGGCTCGGCCGCACGGATCGTGTACGTGAACGCGGCCTCGGACGGCACCGGAGCGCGCAGGTGTCGCGGCAGCACGCGCCGTCGCTGGTATTCCTCCTCGAGCACGGACCGAGCCTATGCCGCCGAGGGACGCTCGGGTCCGTCGGGGAGTGCCCAGTTCACGGGGTCCGCGCCCTGGGCGACGAGCAGCTCGTTCACCTGCGAGAACGGGCGACTGCCGAAGAACCCGCGCGAGGCGCTGAGCGGGCTCGGGTGCGCCGAAGCCACCACCGCGGTGTCACCGAGGAGTGGCCGGACCGATCCGGCCTGCGCGCCCCAGAGCACCGCGACGAGCGGGGTCCCCCGTGCGACGAGTGCCCGGACGGCCTGGTCGGTGACGGCTTCCCACCCCTTGCCACGGTGACTCCCCGCGTCGCCGGAGCGCACGGTGAGGACCCGGTTGAGCAGCAGGACGCCCTGCGACGACCACCGACGGAGGTCCCCGTGCGCGGGCGGGGTCACGCCGAGGTCCGCCTCGAGCTCGCGGTAGATGTTCGCCAGGCTGCGGGGCACCGGACGCACGTGCGGGTCGACGGCGAAGGACAGGCCGATCGGGTGCCCCGGCGTCGGGTACGGGTCCTGCCCGACGACGAGCACCTTCACGGCGTCGAACGGGTCGGCGAAGGCGCGGAGCACGTGGTCCCCCGCGGGGAGGTAGGGCCGGCCGGCGGCCACCTCGTCGCGCAGCCACGCGCCCATCCGGTGGACGTCGTCCTCGACCGGGGCGAGCGCGCGGGCCCAGCCCGGGTCGACCAGGTCGGCGAGCGGGTGCGGCTGCACGGGGTCGGTGCCTACGCGCCCATGGTGGCGACGGAGACCGACTCCTCGCCGGCGACGACACGCCAGACGCTGCCGGTCCCACGGACCTCGAGCGCACCCTCGCCGACGACGAGCGTGGTGTCCTCGTCGATCGCCAGGCCCGCGGTCACGAACTCGGCCTCGGCGCTCGCGATGAGCCGGGCGAGCGTGCCGGCCTGGACGGCGTGCACGTCGATGGTCAGGTCGACCAGGCCGAGTCCCTCGCGGAGCTCGACCTCGTCCAGCCCCTCGGACGCCTCCTCGGGGCAGATCTCGACGCCGCCGATGCGCCAACCGCCGACCAGTGCCCGGTCGGCGGCGATCATCGCGCCGGCCGAGTAGCCGAGGTACGGCAGGCCGTCGGCGACGAGCAGACGGATCTGGTCGACGAGCGGGGCGACGCCGTCGAGGTAGTGCGGGGTGACCCCGCCGCCGACGACCAGGGCGTCGACGTCGCTGAGGACGGTGGTGCTGAAGACCTCGCCCGGGGCGATCTCCGTCACGACGACCTCGGCCTGGCGGGCGCCGCCGAGGACCTCGGCGATGTCCGCGGTGGACTCGGGGCTGCTGGCGACTCCGGCGGCTCCGGCGACCCCGGCGGCTCCGGCAACGGAGAGCAGGGCGATCCGCGGCACGGTCCGGCCGACGGCAGCGGAGCGTGCGGTGGCCTCGGCGAGGAACGGCGCGGCGGCGTCCGAGGCGGCGAAGGGTCCGCCGCCGACGAGGTGGATGCTCACGACTCGGCCGTCACCGGTGCGAGGGCGCTCCACGGGAAGGTGATCCACCCGTCGACACGGCGCCACACGTGGTCGGGCTCGAGCACGGTGCCGGGCTTCGAGTACAGGCAGGCACTGCGGACGTCGGCGCCGGCGTTCCGCACGATGTCGACGACCAGGCGGAGGGTGCGGCCGGAGTCGGACACGTCGTCGACGATGAGCACGCGCTTGCCGGCGAGGCTCGGCGCGTCGAGCGCGGGCGACAGGATCACGGGCTCGTCGAGGCGCTGCTCGACGTCGGTGTAGAACTCGACGTTGATCGAGCCGCACTCCTTGGTGCCGAGCGCGTAGGCGACCGCGCCGGCGATGATCAGGCCGCCGCGGGCCACGGCGACGACGACCTCGGGCTCGAAGCCGGAGGACAGCACGTCCTTGGCGAGCAGGCGGGCCGCGTCACCGAACTCGAGCCATCCGAGCACCTCGGGCCCGCTCGTCACGGTCACGGTCGAGGGAGCCTGGGCGGGTGACCCGGAGTCGCTGCTGATCGGCATCCGACCACGGTACCGGCACGGAGCCCACGCCCGCGACCCGCGCGGACCCCCCGGGCGCGTGCGCGCCGACTCGGGCGCCTCCGCACCGGCTCAGACGCGGGGCGTGAGCGTGCCGCGCGCGAGCTTGTGCTGCGCCGACTGCGCCACCGGCCGGATCGTCACGAGGTCGGTGTTCACGTGCGCCGGCAGCTCGACCGAGTGGACGATGGCCTCGGCGACGTCCTCGGCCACGAGCGGCTCCGGCACGTCGTCGTACACGGCGGCGGCCTTCTCGGCGTCGCCGCGGAACCGGGTCAGCGCGAACTCGTCGGTCTTCACCAGGCCCGGGGCGACCTCGACGACCCGGAGCGGTTCGCCGTTCAGCTCGAGCCGGAGCGCGGCGACGATGGCGTGTTCGGCGAACTTCGCGGCGTTGTACCCGCCGCCGTTCTCGTACGCCACGTGCCCGGCCGTGCTCGTGACGGTCACGATGTCGGCGTTCCCGGCGATCGCCCCGCGACGACGCAGCTGCGGGAGGAGGGCGGCGATGACCCGCTTCGTGCCGATGACGTTCACCTCGAACATGGCGCGCCAGTCGTCGACGTCGGACGCCTCGACCGATGCCGAGCCGAAGGCGCCGCCGGCGTTGTTCACCAGGACGTCCACTCCGCCGAGTTCCGCGACCCGCGCGGCGAGCGCCGCGACGTCGTCCCCGTCGGTGATGTCGGCCACGAGGACGTCGGCTCCGGTCTCGGCGGCGAGCGCCTCGAGCTTCGCCGCACGACGGGCCACGGCGAGGACGTCCCAGCCCCGGGAGCGGAACAGCCGGACGGTCGCCGCCCCGATGCCCGAGCTCGCTCCGGTGACGACTGCGCGACGAGATGCCATGTGGTGATGCCTCCAGGAGACGAGAACGAGGTGAACGTTGATCGGCGGCCGACTGCCCGCCGACCCCACCGTACCGATCCCCCGAGGTCACGATCCGGTAACGTGACCGGGGATGACGACGGATGCCGCCCCTCCAGCGCCCTCGGCGCCCGCCACCGAGCTCGAACCGGGTCGTGCGAAGCGTCGTATCCCGATGTGGGACACGGCGCGGTTCCTCGCGGTCACACTCGTGGTCATCGGACACGCGATCCAGCGACAGACCACGGCGAGCGAGCACGCGCTCGCGCTGTACACGTTCATCTACGCGTTCCACATGCCGGCGTTCGGCGTGATCAGCGGGTACTTCTCGTCCGCCGACACCCCGACCGCGAAGCGGATGCGCCGCACGATCACCGACATCGTCGTGCCGTACATCATCATGCAGACGATCTGGACCGTGGTGCAGGCCCTCGTCGAGGGTGGGAAGAAGTTCAACCCGACCCAACCGACGTGGACGCTCTGGTTCCTGCTCGCCCTCGGGATCTTCAAGCTGATCCTCCCGTACCTCGCACAGCTGCGGTGGCCGTTGTTCTGGGCGGTCGTGTTCAGCATCGGCGTCGGCTACTTCGACAACGTCGACTCGACCCTGTCGCTGTCCCGGGCGATCAGCCTGCTGCCGTTCTTCCTGCTCGGCTGGCAGGTGAAGCAGTGGGGCCTGTTCGACCGGTGGTACGACGCACCGCGACGGATCGTGGTGCGGGTCCGTATCGCGGCCGGGGTGGTGTTCGCGGCGTGGGCGGTGGCGTGTGCGATCTGGATCCCGCAGTTCAAGGAGTTCGACCTCCACCACTGGTTCTTCTACGACGACTCGTACTCGGGCCTCGGCGAGGACGCCTGGTGGGCGGGAGCCGTGCGCTTCGGCCTGATGCTCCTGGCATCGCTGCTGACGGCGTCGTTCCTGCTGCTCGTCCCGCGCCGGAACGTCTGGATCACCCAGTTCGGCGCCGCGACGATGTACGTCTACCTGCTGCACACGTTCCTGCTGTACCCGGTCCGCGAGTCCGGCATCCTCGCGGGTCCGCACTCGGCATGGCCCTACGTCCTGCTCATGGTCGGGTTCGCCTGCGCGGTGGTGCTGTTCCTCGCGCAGCCGTTCGTCCGGCGTGGGATGCGCTGGTTGCTCGAGCCGAAGGTCGACTGGCTGTTCCGCCGCGATCCGGCGTAGCGGGCCTGGAGGCGCGGCTCGCGTCGGGCGCGCGCGTTACGTCCCGAGGCGGGTGCGCTGGTACCCGGCCCGCCACCTGCGTACGGTGACGGTGACGCGAAGGCGCGCCGTTCCTCCAGGCCGGCGCACGGCGACCCGACGACCGACCGCACCGACAGGAGCACGACATGAGCACGAACGACGCCGCCGCATGGCGGTTCGAGACCACGCAGGTCCACGCCGGCGCGCAGCCGGACCCGACCACGGGTGCCCGCGCGACCCCGATCTACAAGACGACCTCGTACGTCTTCGAGAACTCGGACCACGCGCGTGACCTGTTCGCCCTGGCGCAGCCGGGCAACATCTACTCGCGCATCATGAACCCCACCAACGACGTGGTCGAGCAGCGCGTCGCGGCGCTCGAGGGCGGCACCGGAGCTCTCCTCGTCGCCAGCGGCCAGGCGGCGGAGACCTACGCGGTCCTCAACATCGCCGGCGCGGGCGACCACATCGTGTCCTCGTCGTCGATCTACGGCGGCACGTACAACCTCTTCAAGTACACGCTCGCGAAGCTCGGCATCGAGACCACCTTCGTCGAGGACCAGGACGACGCCGAGGAGTGGCGCCGCGCGGTCCGCCCGAACACGAAGCTGTTCTTCGCGGAGACCATCGGCAACCCGCGGATCAACGTCCTCGACATCGCGACCGTCTCCGACATCGCGCACGAGGCCGGCGTGCCGCTCATCGTCGACAACACCATCGCGACGCCGTACCTCATCCGTCCGCTCGAGCACGGCGCGGACATCGTCGTGCACTCGGCGACGAAGTTCCTCGGCGGTCACGGCACCGTGATCGGCGGCCTCATCGTCGACGGCGGGAAGTTCGCCTGGTCCGAGCACGCCGAGCGCTTCCCGGAGTTCAACACGCCCGACCCCTCGTACCACGGCGCCGTGTTCGCGCAGGCCGTCGGCAACGAGCTGGCGTACATCATCAAGGCGCGCGTGCAGCTGCTCCGCGACCTCGGTGCCTCGAACTCCCCCGACACGGCCTTCGCGCTGCTGCAGGGCATCGAGACGCTGTCGCTCCGCATCGAGCGGCACGTGTCGAACGCGCAGGAGATCGCCGAGTGGCTCGACCGTCACCCGGACGTGGCGTCGGTGTCCTACGCGGGCCTGCCGACCTCGCCCTGGTACGCGGCGGCGAACAAGTACGCGCCGAAGGGCGTCGGCGCGGTGCTGTCGTTCGAGCTCAAGGGCGGCGTGCCCGCGGGCAAGGCGTTCGTCGACAACCTGCAGCTCTTCTCGCACCTGGCGAACATCGGTGACGTGCGCTCGCTGGTGATCCACCCGGCGTCGACCACGCACTCGCAGCTCACGCCCGAGCAGCAGCTGACCACCGGTGTGACGCCGGGGCTCGTGCGGCTGTCGGTCGGGATCGAGAACATCGAGGACCTCAAGGCCGACCTCGAGGCCGGGCTCGCCGCGGCCCGTGCGGTCGCCCAGGCGGGTCTCCGGGCGTAGGGCACCGCTCCGCCCGGCCCGGCCCCCGGCCTCGGCCCGCAAAACGCAACGTCGGCGGATGCCCGCAGAGGTATCCCGCTGCGAGCAGTCGCCGACGTTGCGTGTTGCGAGCGGAGCCAGCCGACCGACCCGACCACGTGCCCTGGAGCCGACGACGCGCCGAGCGTGACGTAACACGGCGGCCGTGGGGCGCGCCTCCCGGCAGACTGGACCCGATGGACTGGCAGACGACCCCCGAGGACTCCGTGCCGTCCACCCTCGTGCCCGGCACCGAACTCGGCACGCTCGGGAAGCCGCCCGTCACCGGAGCCTGGCGACCCGGTGACCACCCCGGTTCCCGGCACTTCGAAGCCCTCGGCGAGCAGCGGGTCCGCGGCGGCCGGATCCCCACCGTCCGCGTCGCCTACGAGACGTGGGGCGAACTCAACGCCGCGCGGGACAACGCCGTGCTCGTGTTCCACGCCCTCACCGGCGACTCGCACGTCGCGGGGCTCCCGGGGCCCGGCCACCGGACCGCCGGCTGGTGGGGCGACGTCGTCGGACCCGGCCGGGCCATCGACACCGACCGCTGGTTCGTCATCGCCCCGAACATGCTCGGCGGCTGCCAGGGAACGACCGGACCGTCGTCCGTGTCGCCCGACGGCCTGGAGTGGGGCTCACGCTTCCCGTTCGTCACCGTCCGCGACCAGGTGGCCCTGCAGACGCAGCTCGCCGACCGGCTCGGCATCGACACCTTCGCAGCGGTGGTCGGCGGCTCGATGGGCGGCATGCACGCGCTCGAGTTCGCGATCGCGCAGCCCGAACGGGTGACCCGGTTGGCGGTCCTCGCGTCGACCCCGCAGACCACGGCGGACCAGATCGCCGCGAACTCGCTGCAGCGCGCCGCGATCCAGATGGACCCCGCGTTCGCCGGCGGCGACTACTACGAGGCCGATGCCGGCGAGGGACCGCACCGCGGACTCGCACTCGCACGGCGGATGGCGCTCATGACCTACCGCGCGTCGGACGAGCTCAACAGCCGGTTCGCCCGGTCGTGGCAGAGCGACGTCTCCCCGCTCGGCGACGACGGCCGGTTCTCGGTGGAGAGCTACCTCGACTTCCACGGCAACAAGTTCACCCGGCGCTTCGACGCGTCCTCCTACGTGACGCTGACGCACGCGATGGACTCGCACGACGTGGGCGCCGGTCGCGGCGGGGTCCCGGCGGCGCTCGGCCTGGTGACCGCGCGGACGCTCGTCGTCGGGATCTCGAGCGACCGGCTCTTCCCGATCGAGGACCAGCACCGGATCGCTGCCGGCGTGCCGCACACCCTCGACGGAGACCGTGCGGCGGTGATCGAGAGCGAGTTCGGGCACGACGGGTTCCTCATCGAGCACGAGGCGGTCGGGGCGCACCTGCGGCGGTTGCTCGACGCGTAGCGGGTCGCGGCGCCGCTGGCGCGGCGCCGCTGGCGCGGCGCCGCTGGCGCGGCGGGAACGGCGCCGCCGGCACGGCGGGAACGGCGCCGCTCGCGCGGCGGGAACCAGGACGGTTCGCGACCCATCGGGACGCAAAACGACGGCAGGAGCGGCCGATCGCCCGTTCGCATAGCAGTTGTAATAACGATCGCAGAACCATCCGGTACGGCACCGCGCGCCGAACACCCCCCAACGGGTGTCGCGCGTGGAATGATGGCGTGGTGCCCCGGCCTGAACCGGGCTCGGTTTTCCCCGGCACCACCAGTTTCCCCGTCACCAACCAGGACATCGATGGACTTCATCGCACAGGAACGCGACCGCTTGCTGCGGTCGACCACCCGTGTCGTCGGCATCGTGTGCGCGCTCGTCTCCGTCATCGGGATCATCTCCGCGCTCGCGGTGCCCGTCGTGCCGCTGGTCGGCGCGCTGGCCTGCATCGCGATCATGATCGGCGCGCTGCTGGTCTTCGGGTGGAACAACTCGATCTGGTGGACAGCGCTCATCCTGGCGGCGGGGCTCGGTTCGCTCGCGCTCCTCCTGTTCGGCGTCGACGACTCCGTCCGCCCGGTCATCGCGTCCGCGGTCGTCCCCCTCGCCGCCGGCAGCCTGTCGGCCCCGCTCATGGCGCAGCGTGGGCACCCGGTCGGCCTCGGCCTGACGATCGCCACCGGCGGGGTCGTCGTCGTGGCGATCACCTGGGCGAGCGGCAGCATCCTCGCGGCGCCCGTCACCGGGGCGCTGCTGGGCTGGATCCTCATCGCGGTGGTGACGATCTGGATCTCGCGGAGCATCCCCCGCGTCGCCCGTCGCATCTACAGCATCGGTACCGCGCACCGCGCCGAACGGCAGGCCAGCGAGACCGAGGCGCAGCGTCGCCAAGGTGCACGGCTCCTGCACGACACCGTGCTCGCGACCCTGACCCTCCTCGCCCACTCCGGTGTCGGCGTCTCCGAGCAGGCCATGCGCGAGCAGGCCGCTGAGGACGCCCGGCTCCTCCGCCACCTCCGCCTCGGTGCCACCCCGCAGCCACAGCAGTCCGGCGACTACTCGCTCACCCGCGAAGAGGAGTCGCCCCTCGGGCAGACCCTCGAATCGGTCAAGCAGCGCTTCGGACGCATGGGCCTGGAGGTCAGCTGGCACGGCACCGGCCAGGTCCTCCTGCCGACGCACGTGCTCGACGCGTTCCTCCTCGCGCTCGGCGAGTGCCTCGAGAACGTCCGCCGTCACGCGGGTGTCGGCGAGGCCCACGTCACGATCGTCCACGACAACGAGATGGTCCGCGCGATGGTCACCGACTCCGGGGTCGGCTTCGAGCTCGGTGAGGTGAGCGCCGAGCGCCTCGGGTTCAAGGAGAGCGTGGTGAACCGCCTCCGCGAGGTCGGCGGCGACGCGAAGCTGTTCTCCGCGCCGGGTTCCGGCACGACCGTCGTCCTGGAGGCGCCACGATGAGCCGCGTCCCCGAGGACACCATCAGCCGCGGCCTGCCCGGCGAGCCGGTGCAGCCCGCTCCGCGCACCCGCCGGGAGGCCCGTGAACGGTACCGGGGCAGCGAACGTCGACAGGCCCGCGGTCTGCCCTCCACCTCGACCGGTGCGCGTTCGCTGCGGCAGGCAGCCAAGCCGGGGGCATCCCTCGGCGCCGGGTACCTCGGGCTCGGAGCCGCGGTGCTCACCGGCATCCAGGCCGTCGCCGGCATCGTCTTCTTCCTCATCCGCTGGAACGACTTCACCAACCCGTGGCTGCCCGCCGCGGCGTGGGCGCTGTACCTCATCGCGGCCGTCGGCGTCGGGCTCAGCCTGCTCAACTACGGCGAGCGGTTGACCGGGCTCGCGTTCGGCCTCATCTGCGTGGTCCTCGGCTGCGTGGTGACGCTCGACTTCGTCGGGATCTGGCCCGAGCACGACCTCGTGCACACCGCCTCGGCATCGGTCGCGGCGGCCTTCGCCCTGCTCCCGGTCGCCACGCTGCGGCCCGCTCGGGAGGTCGCGGCGGCCATCGCCGTCCTCGGCCTCGCGTTCGTCGGGATGTCGATCGCCTCGACGCCGATCACGAGCGACACCCTGCCGGGCCTCGTCTCGACGCTCTCACTCGTGGTGGTCCCGCCGTCCATCGCGATCTTCGTGGTGCAACGGTTCCGGCAGCTCGTGCAGCGGGAGCTCGACCGCGTCCTCGTGCAGAGCAACGTGCAGGCGCCGCAGTTCGCGGTCGGCATGCTCGCCTCGGACGAACTCGCCCGGCTCGACCTCGCCGCCGAGAAGCTCCTCGACGCCGTCGCCAACGGCAGCGATCCCCTGCCCCTGTCGGATGCCTCGGCGTCCGTCGCGGCGTCGCTCGCGACCGAGCTGCGCCTGCACCTCATCGAGGGCCGCCGCGAGACCTGGCTGTACCACGCGATCACGGAGTCGGACAACCTCGGCCGTTCGGTCAGCGTCGCCGATCCGCAGTCCCTGGCGGGCCACCTCTCCCCCGCGCAACGCGACGGACTCCTGCAGGCGCTGTGGCAGATGGTCGGTGTGGCCGAGGGACGCGGGTCCCAGGCCGGCTCGCCGGTGGTCTCCGTCACCCTCGGACCGGTCGGCTCCGACGGCCACCCGGTCACCGACGAGACCATGGACGTCCCCATCGTGATCGAGTCGCGCGGCGTTCCCCGCCGTCGGCTCGGCCCGACCGCCTGGAGCGCCCTCCAGCGCATCGGCCCGTACACCGACACCGTGCGGGACGGCGCGCTCCACGTCGTCGCGCACTGCGTCGTCGACCGACATCCGTCGATGTAGCCGTCGCACGGAACCGGCCCACCCGAACTGCCGGACACCCTGACCAGCCTGCCCGTGTCATGTGCTCCGTCCGCCTAGGATCTGCCACGACTCCCCGTAGAAAGGACGCCACCATGGCGACTCCAGAGGAACCGATCCGACTCGCACTCGTCGACGACCACAGGATGCTCCTCGGCGCGCTGACGGAGTGGATCCGGAACGCCGCCGACGACATCACCCTCGTCGCGGCCGTCACGACGTGGCCCGAGCTCCTCACGAGCCCGGCGTTCCCGGTCGACGTGGTGCTGCTGGACCTCGACCTCAAGGACTCGATCCCGGTGTCCCTGAAGATCTCGACGCTCAAGACCGCCGGGGTGAAGACCGTCGTGATGAGCACGTACTCCGAGCCGAACGTGGTCCGTGAGGCACTCGCGTCCGGTGCCCTCGGCTACCTCGTCAAGAGCGAGGACGCCGACATGATCGTCGAGGCGATCCGCTCCGCCCAGCGCGGCGAGCAGTACGTCTCGGCCGAGCTCGACCTGGCGATCAACAGCGGTGACGTCGGCGGCGTGCCGAAGCTCAGCGCCCAGGAGCGTCGCGTGATGGCCCTGTACGGCGGTGGCGAGCCCGTGAAGAGCGTCGCGTACCAGCTCGGCATCTCCGAGGAGACCGCGAAGAGCTACCTCAAGCGCATCCGCGAGAAGTACCGCGTCGCCGGCTTCGACGTCGGCACGAAGGTGGCGCTGCGGAAGCGCGCCATCACCGACGGCATCATCGTGCAGGACGGCAGCCCCGTCGGCCTCTAGGCGAGCGCGTCGCGCGCGTCTCACTCAGTGAGCAGAAAAGGTCGGGTCCCGCCTCGGGACCCGACCTTTTCTGCTCACCATGTGCAGGAGAGCCCACGCCACACCGGACTGGAGGCCCGTGGCGGCGCCGTCACGTGCCTCCAGTCCGGCAGGCGGTGCGCTCACCGCACGCGGCACGCGCGTCAGACGATCGGCACCGGCGACGTGATCGGGCCGGTGCTCGGCGACGGCGACCGGAGCGCGGCACGACGGCTGCTGCGGCGCTCGGCACCGTAGCTGATCGTCGTCATGCCCACCCCGAGCAGTGCCAGGCCGATGCCGAGCCACCCGGGCGCGAGGAAGCCGAACCCGGCGGCGATGACCGCTCCGCCCAGGGCCGCGCCGAGCGAGTTGCCGATGTTGAACGCCGAGTGGTTCAGCGCGGCCGCGATCGTGCGGGCGTCACCGGCGACGTCCATCAGACGGGACTGCACCGCCGGCGGGATCGCGGACGAGGTCGCCCCGAGCAGGAACGCGCCGAGGAAGATGCCCCACACCCACTGCGCGGTGAGGACGGTGACGAGCAGGGCCGCGATGAGCGCGAACATGCCGACGTAGATGGTGCGCTTGACGCTGTGGTCCGCCAGGTGTCCGCCGAGGACCCCACCGACCACCATGCCGATGCCGACCACGACCAGCACGAGCGGTACGAAGGACTCCGGCAGGCCGGTGACGTTCTGCACGAGCGGGGAGATGTACGAGTACACGGCGAAGAACCCGCCGAACCCGACGGCACCGAGGCCCATCACCATCCAGACCTGCGGCACGCGGAAGGCGCGGAGCTCACGGCCGATCGTGGCGTGCTCGTCGCGGGCGCTGCGCGGGACGAAGGCCAGCACGGCGAGGAACGTCAGCGCGAAGAGCACGGCGACGACGCCGTACGCGATCCGCCAACTGGCGACCTGTCCGACCCAGGTGATCGAGGGGACGCCGATGACGTTCGCGACCGACAGGCCGAGCAGCACCATCGCGATGCCCTTGCCGCGCTTGCCGGGGCCCATGATGTCGCCGGCGACGATCGACGCGATGCCGAAGTACGCACCGTGCGGCAGACCGGCGACGAAGCGCGCGACGAGCACGAGGCCGAACGACGGCAGGATCGCGCTCGCGACCGTCGCCACGACGAAGCCGACGAGCAGCACGAGGATGAGGCCCTTGCGCGGGAACTTCGCGGACATCGCGGCGATCGTCGGTGCACCGACCACGACCCCGAGCGCGTAGGCGCTGACGAGCCAGCCGGCGTGCGCGATCCCGGCGTCCGGGTCGACGCCGTACTGCTGCGGCAGGAGCGCTTCGGCGATGTTCGGGAGCAGCCCCATCGCGACGAACTCGGTCGAACCGATGGCGAACCCGCCGAGGGCGAGGGCGATGAGCGCGAGCGCGCGACGCGCAGGCGTGAGCTGGGACATGATGCCTGTTCTCGGACTGGAGGAGCGGGACGGGTTCCGGACGTCGGCTCGCGGTGGACGCGAGTCGGCTGGGACCGTGGGTGCGCGTGGTGGCCGCACCGTGCCTCCAGGCCCGCATCGTGTCGATGGGCCGACGCGTGGACCATGCCGACTCGTCGACCTGTCGACGTTCCGGTGTGTCGCGTGCGCGACCACCGTCGAACGAACGGAGGACGGTCCTGGTTCAGCGGCGAACGGGGACGACCGGCCGTGTCACGCGACCGATCTCAGCAGTGTAGACCGCTCCAAAGCCCGAACGGAAGTCGGGAGACGAATCGATTCGACCGGCTCAGGCCGCGCGACGCTCGGGCTGCGCGGCAGGCGCGGCGACGAGCCCGGGGAGCTCGTCACGGTGGACCCACCCGGCGCCGCACTCGGTGCAGCTCGCCCAGGAGCGGTCGCCCTGCTCGTCCGTGTCGATGACGACCGTTCGAAGGTCGCAGTCGGGGCACCAGCCGTCGTGCATCATCACGCGCTCCTCGTCGTCTCGAGTACTCCTCGCAGCCACTTCGTGCGGCTCGATGCACCCCATGAGACACCCGACCACCGACATCGGCGGGAGGCCTCCGGCGTGTCGACGGACGACGCGGCGGGCGGTCAGCGGCTCAGCGCGTCGGGCGGTCAGCGGCTCAGCGCGTCTGGTGCCCCGTCGGCGGAGAGCGAGGCCTGCTCGTCCTGCATGGCCGCCAGGGCACCGTTCACCTCAGCGGGCAGGTGATCGGCCGGCTGCCACGGCGTCGGGACCTGCAGCGGGATGAGCTGCGCGACGCTCGGGCGCAGGGTCGCGCCGTTCACGATCAGCTGCTCCAGTCGGTCCGCGTAGCCGACGAACGTCTCGGACGCGTGCCAGCCGTACCAGGCGCCGTGCGTGACGAGCGGGTCGTACCCCCACCGGGCGACGCGGGCGGCGCCCTCGTCCGTCACCCGACGGTCCGTGCGGGCGGCACGCATCCGGACGACACGGAGCACCGCGAACACGACACCGAGGCCGAACAGCAGCACGAGCCACACGATCGGCCCCGTGAACGGGTTCGCCGGTTCGATCGCGTCGCAGTTCGCCTGCGTCAGGACCTCACCGACGTTGCGGAGGCACTCCTCGTACGCGGCCCGCCCGTTCGAGAACGACGCCGTCAGCGCCGCGAAGCCGAGGCCGATCAGCGGGAGCGCGAGCAGCACGAAGCTGACGATCGACAGCACCTTCAGCGGGGTCTGGCGGAGCCGCGCCGGGTGCTGCGTGAGGCGGCGCTGTTCGTCAGCGGGGGTCTGGGCACGAGCCACGCCGATCGCCCGGGCCCACGCTGCCTGCCAGGAGCGGTCACGGCCGCGGAGGAACGGGACCAGGGCCAGCGCGCGCTGCTGCCACTCGACGAACGCCGCACCCTCGGGCGTCTGCCGCCACATCGAGAACTCGTGCCGCGCGGTCTGCGCGGCCATCGCCTGCTGCAGGGCGTGCTGCTCGCGCTGCACCGCGACCTGTTCCTCGGCGCTGCGCGCGGCCCGCGCGGTGTTCGCCGCAGTGGCCACGTTCAGCATCATGCTGAGGCCGCTCGTGACCTGGATGCTCTTGAGGGACTTCGCCGACGCCGCCTGGTCGGCGCGGATCGCCCCCATGTCCTTGCCGAACTCGTAGTTGCCGTAGACCATCAGCCCGCACCCGTGCTTCCTGAACGTGCGCATCGCGCCCCGCGAGGACGCCCGCGGGGAAGCCCCCTGGGATGCGTCCGGATCCCCCGCTCCCGAGGCTAGGAGACCGGCACGACGCCGGACGAATCCTCAGCATCCCCAGATCGGGGCACGCCGTCAGTCGCCGAGCGCTGCCTCGAGCCGCTCGAGCTTGCCGTCGATCTCGCCGGTGTGGCCCGGGCGGATGTCCGCCTTGAGCACGAGCGACACCCGCGTGCCGTACTCGCCGACGGCCTCGGTGGCGCGCTTGACGACGTCCATGACCTCGTCCCACTCCCCCTCGATCTCGGTGAACATCGACGAGGTGCGGTTCGGCAGGCCGCTCTCGCGGACGATCCGCACGGCCGCCGCGACGGCGTCGTGCACGGACGCGTCCGCGGACTGGGACGGACCACCGGACGGGGCGACGGAGAACGCGACGATCATGGCTCCATCCTGCCCCGTGCGGGCGGCGCCGGCACGGCGGACTCAGCGCCGGTGCCCGCGGTACCCGCGCTGCCCGCGGTGCCCGCGCTGCCCGCGTGGGCGGCCGCCCGCGATCGCGCCCCCGGCCCCACCCCGAGCCGCACCAGCGCGACGACGCTCCACACCAGCACCCCGACCTCGAGCGCGTTCCGGATCGTCAGCACCACGAGCACCCACGGCTGCACGGTGAGCACCTGGTCGTAGAACCCCGGGTAGATGACCTGCGTCAGCAGCGCCATCGGCAGCGCGGCCACGGCGATCGGCAGGAAGCGCCTGGCGCTCGGCCGTCCGGCCACGAGCCCCCACACGATCGGCACGGCGAACCACCCGATGTACTGCGGCGACCCGACCTTGTTCGTGGCGACGAGCGCGGCGACGAACAGCAGGGCGAGGAGCGGCGCGGCCTCGGTGCGGTGGGCGCCACGGCGGACCGCCCACAGCGCCAGGAGCACCCCGGCCACGACCACGACGGCCATCAGCGGCATGGACACCGCGGCCGCCGCGTGGGTACCGGCACCGGACACCTCGAAGGTCAGGATCTGCTGGTTGTAGTAGACCGCCGCTCCCGGGACGCCGGCGGCCGCGGCCCACATGAAGGGCGTCGCGACCGGTGCCTCGATCTGCAGCGCGCGGCCGGTCTGCTGGCCGACGAAGGAGAACAGGTGCGCCGCTCCCCCGTAGAGGACGTCGACGAGGACGATGAGCGCCGTGACCACGAGCGCACCGGCGAACACTCCCCGGCGGTGTCCGCGGCGGAGCAGGAGGAGCACGCCGACGAGCGCCGCGGGCCACACCTTCGTCCAGGCGCCCGCGGTGAACAGCGCGGAGGCCACGGCCGGCCGGGTGGCGACGAACGCCACGCCGACGAGGGCGAGCACGGTGGCGACGGTGTCGATCCGCCCGAGCCCGATCGGCCCGAGGGCGAGGAGGAACGCGAGCCACCACCACACGACACGCACGCCGAGCCCGCGGAAGCGCCAGAGGAACCCGCATGCGACGGCGTCGAGCACGATCATGAGCAGGAGCCACCCGGTGCCGATCGACCCGACGCCGCCGATGGCCGCGGCCGCCATGGGCACGATCGCGAGGATCGGGTACACCCAGTCGGCGTCGATCCCGACCCAGAACCGGTCGGTGCGGCCGGTCTCGATCCACCGCTTGTACGTGATCGTGACGTCGCCGAGCGGCAGGTTCGCGGAGATCGTCGTCAGGTACCAGAGCAGCGCGTGCACGGCGAGGAACGCCACGACGAAGCCGATGACCTCGAGCCATCGCGACCGCCGCTCCGTCCACCGCTCCGTCCACTGCACCGGACGAGCGTAGCGGGGGCCGATCCCCGTGGGGGCCGATCCCCGCGGAGCCGCGGAGTCCCAGCCTCCCCAGAGCATGACGTGTCACCGTTTCCCTCGTGACCTCCGACACCCCGCGCAAGCGCCGCAAGGCCGTCATCTGGATCTCCGTCATCGCCGCCGTCGTCGTGCTCGGCGTCGTCGCGGCGGTGGTCGGCACGAACCTCTACACGAGCAGCGAGAACGCGAAGGCGTCGGCCACGCCGTCCGTCGCCGCGAGCCGCGCACCCTCCACGATCGACGACGCCGACCTGTCCGGCGAGTGGACCGTCGGCGGGGACTCGGAGGCCGGGTACCGCGTCCACGAGGTCCTCAACGGCTCCGACGTCACGGTCACCGGACGCACCGACAGCGTCACGGGCAGCGCGACGGTCGACGGCACGGCCATCACGAAGGCCACGATCACGGTGCAGGTCGCCGACATCGCCACCGACTCGGCCCAGCGCGACTCGTACTTCCGCGACTCGGCGATGGACGCTGCGGCCTTCCCGACGGCGACGTTCACGCTCACCGAGCCCATCGCCGACGCCGTCCCGAGCGGTACCGGCACGACGAAGGTCGAGGCGACCGGCAACCTCACCCTCCACGGCGTGACGAAGCCGGTCACCGCGACGCTCGAGGTCGGCCTCAACGGCGACGGCGTCGACATCTCGGGCTCGATCCCGGTCACGTTCTCGGACTACGACGTGCAGGCCCCGAGCCTCGGCTTCGTGAAGGTCGACGACTCCGGCGCCGTCGAGTTCCTCGTGCACGCGACGCCCGCCTCGTAGCGGCGACCGCGGGGCGGCCGCGTCCGCAGCGTTCCCATCTGCGGGCCTGGAGGCGCGTGCCGACCCCGCCCCGCGCCTCCTGTCCGCGTCTCGTCGCGTCCACCCGCCCGCCGCACCGTGCGAGGTCCGCACCGTGCGTCCGTCGCACCGTGCGAGGTCGCACCGTGCGGCTGTCGCATCATGCACGCGCACCCTGCGACACCGCACTCGTCGATCGACTCGTGCGATGTCGATCCATGCACGCGCAGCCGCTGCGCGTGCATGTTTCGACGAAGCACTCGTCGATCGACCGGTGGGAGGTCGCACCATGCACACGCACCTTCCGGCCCCGCGTCTGCAACGAGCGACACCGTCCTTGTCGTACGACGTCCGCACGCCGCGCCCCGCGCCCGCGCCGCGCCGCGACCCCGTGCACCACCGCGGCCGCCGCAGCGAGGTGCGCCAGGTCGGACGGCGTCAGCGATGAACCGGACGCCTCTGCAGCCCCCTGCCGCGCCGCGACGAGCGCCCCGAGCACTCCGCCCAGGACGTCCCCGGCCCCGGCGGCCGCGAGCCACGGCGTCGCCGACGACGCCACGAGCCGCACCGCTCCGTCGGGGGTCGCCACGTGCGTCGCCGACCCCTTGAGGAGCACGACGCTCCCGGTCTGCGACGCCGCACGCACGGCGGCCGCGCCGGGGTCCTGCTCGATGGACTCCCGCGACTCGCTCAACACGCCGGCGAGCTCCCCCGCGTGCGGCGTCAGCACCGCGAGCGGCCCGAGGTCGACGAGCGGGATCGCCCCGGCGTCCACCACCACCGGCACCCCGTCGTCGGAGGCGTGCCGGAACCCCTCCGCGGTGACGTCGTCCAACGCGGCGAGCGACCCCGCCGAGATCCCGGACCCGACGAGCCAGGCCTGCACCCGCCCGACCCCGGAGACCACCTCGGGCCGCCGGGTGAGCACGTGGTCGGTCGCCCGTGACGGCCCGACGTACCGGACCATCCCGACGCCGGTGTGCACGGCGGCGTCGACGCCCATCACGGCGGCGCCCGGGTACTGGTCGGAGCCGGTCGCGACGCCGAGCACCCCGCGGCGGTACTTCGTGGAGTCGCCGTGCGGGGCGGTGGTCCAGGCGGCGGCGTCGGTCGGGGAGAAGGGGACGAAGTCGGTCACGCACGCCACGTTACGGTGGAGCCCATGAGCCTGTTCCTGCCTGGTCGCGTGGTGGTCTTCGACTACGGCGAGGTGATCAGCCGGACGCCGCACGCCTCCCGTGACGCCCTGGTCGAGGCCACGGGGATCCCCGCCGACGAGCTGTTCCCCGTGTACGGGGAGCTCCGGCACGCCCTCGACCGCGGCGACCTGTCCGTCGTGGCGTACTGGCGCGCCGTCGCCGCACGCACCGGTCGGCAGTGGACCGTGGCCGACATCCACCGGTTCTGGGCGATCGACTTCACCGGCTGGTTCGAGGTCGAGCCGGAGACCCTCGCGCTCGTCGAGGAGCTGCACGACGCCGGCACGCGCCTCGCCCTCCTCTCGAACGCCGGTTTCGACTTCGGCGACCCGTACCGCCGCTCGCCGATGGGCTCGCTGTTCGAGACCGTCGTGGTGAGCGCGGAGGAGCACGTCCTCAAGCCCGACGCGTCCATCTACCGCGACACCTGTGCGCGTCTGGGAATCGACCCTGGTCAGATGGTGTTCGTGGACAACAGGGCCGAGAACGCCGCCGGCGCGGAAGCGATCGGGGCGGTCGGCCACCACTACACGTCGCCGGCAGGCCTGCGGTCGTTCCTCGAGGAGCTCAGCCAGCAGCCCGCGCCGGTGCCCGTCCCCTGAGGAGCCCGCGTGACGCACGCCCTGTTCGAACCGATCACCATCCGTGACCTGACCGTCCGCAACCGCATCTGGGTCTCCCCGATGTGCCAGTACTCGGTCGAGGCGCAGGACGGCGTCCCGACGCCGTGGCACCTCGTGCACCTCGGTGGCTTCGCCAAGGGCGGTGCCGGCGCGGTCGTGGCCGAGGCCACCGGCGTCGTACCGGAGGGACGGATCAGCCCGCAGGACCTCGGGCTCTGGAACGACGAGCAGCGTGACGCCTTCCGGCCGATCGTCGACTTCATCCACGCGCAGGGCGCCGCCGCCGGCATCCAGCTGGCGCACGCCGGCCGCAAGGCGTCGACGTTCCGCCCGTGGGAGGACGCCCACGGCTCCGTGCCCGCCGACCAGGGCGGCTGGTCGACGGTCGGCCCCTCCGCGGTGGCCTTCGACGGGTACGCCGAGCCCCGCGAGCTCGAGACCGAGGACATCCGCGTCGTCGCGCTGGCCTTCGCCGCCGCGGCTCGCCGTTCGGTCGAGGCCGGGTTCGACCTCGTCGAGATCCACGCCGCGCACGGCTACCTGCTGCACCAGTTCCTCTCCCCGCTGAGCAACCACCGCACGGACTCGTACGGCGGCTCGCTCGAGAACCGCGCCCGTGCACTCCTCGAGGTGCTCGACGCCGTCCGCGCCGAGGTCGGCGAGGGCTTCCCCGTCGTCGTCCGGTTCTCCGCGACCGACTGGGTCGACGGGGGCCTCACGCTCGACGAGACCACGCGGGTGGCACGGTGGGCCGCCGAGCACGGTGCCGACCTCGCCGACGTCTCCACCGGCGGCAACGTCGCCAGCGCACCGATCCCGGTCGGCCCCGGCTACCAGGTGCCCTTCGCCGCGGCGATCAAGCGCGACTCCGGTCTCGGGACGGTCGCGGTCGGCATGATCTCGGAGGCGTTCCAGGCCGAGCAGATCGTCGCCACCGGGCAGGCGGACGTCGTGATGGTGGGTCGCGAGTTCCTCCGCGACCCGGCGTTCCCGCTGCGCGCCGCGGTCGAGCTCGGCGTGAGCGTCGACTACGAGCCGCAGCAGTACCACCGCGCGCGCGTCACGGCGTGAGCCGGTCTGCGTGACGCACGTCGCGCCTCCAGGACGGTCACCAGCCGGCCTGGAGGCGCGACCCGCCTTCTGTACAGATTCTCGGCTTGGTCGCGGGCCAGGCAGTACGATTGACAGCACTGTGGACGATCCCCCGAATAGTTCTTCGCCTCACTCATCCGCCGCTCACTCGGTGAGCTGCACCCCCTCGCGCCCTGCGGGAGGTGAATCATGAGTCCGATCGACATCGTCATGCTGGTCGGCGGCATCCTGCTGACACTCGGCACCGGTGTCTTCGTCGCGTCCGAGTTCGCGCTCGTCAACCTCGACCGCGCCGACGTCGAGGCACGGCGGGACCGCGGTGAGCCCGGCCTCGCGACCGTCATCGGTGCGTTGAAGGTCACCTCGACGCACCTGTCCAGCGCCCAGCTCGGCATCACCCTGACGACGCTGCTGACCGGGTACCTGCTCGAGCCGTCGATCGCGACGCTGCTCGAGGCCCCGTTCCTGGCGATGCGGCTGCCGGAGGCGATCGTCGAGACCGTCGGGTCCATCGTGGCGCTCGTCATCGCGACGCTGCTGTCGATGATCCTCGGCGAGCTCGTGCCGAAGAACTTCGCGCTCGCGCTGCCGCTGCAGACCGCGCGGCTGGTGGTCCCGCTGCAGGTGGCCTTCACGACCGTGTTCAAGCCGGCCGTCGCGGTGCTGAACGGCACCGCGAACGCCGTGCTCCGGTCGATGGGCATCGAGCCGCAGGAGGAACTGTCCGGTGCGCGGAGTGCCGAGGAACTCACCTCGCTGCTCCGCCGGTCCGCGTCCGAGGGTTCCCTCGAACAGGACACCGCGACGCTCCTGCAACGGACCATCTCGTTCTCCGAGCTGAGCGCCAGTGACGTGATGACCCCACGGCCACGGGTCTCGACGATCCGCGTGTCCGAGTCGGCGGAGGACGTCATCGCCCTCGCCCGCCGCACCGGGTTCAGCCGCTTCCCCGTCATCGAGGAGGACGCGGACGACGTCGTCGGCATCGTGCACGTCAAGCAGGCCGTCGCCGTGCCGCGCGAGAAGCGCCCGGAGGTGCCCGTCGGGGCGCTCATGACCGACGCCGAACGCGTGCCGGAGACGATGCCGGGCGACAGCCTGCTCGCCGAGGTCCGCGGCCGCGGCTACCAGATGGTGATCGTCGTCGACGAGTACGGCGGGACCGCGGGTGTCGTGACGCTCGAGGACCTCGTCGAGGAACTCGTCGGCGAGGTCTCCGACGAACACGACCGCGCGCGCATCGACGTGGTGCGCTCCCGCAACTGGCTGACGTTCCCCGGGCTCCTCCGTCCGGACGAGCTCGAGGACCGTGCCGGCGTGAAGGTGCCGGAGGAAGGCCCGTACGAGACCGTCGGCGGGTTCGTCATGTCGACCCTCGGCCGGCTGCCGGTCGTCGGGGACGAGGTCCCCCTCGACGACGGCGTGTTCCGGGTCGAGCGGCTCGACGGGCGGCGGATCGACCGGATCCGCTGGACCCCGACGGCGCCGCCGCCGACCGAGGACAGCTCGCCCGCCACGGGCATCATCATCCCGGCCACGAAGGCCGGCCCGAAGGCCACGAAGACCACGACGAAGGGCAGCATCCGATGAGCTCCGACTGGTGGGGCATCTTCTGGCTCGTCGTCCTGCTGATGGGCAACGCGTTCTTCGTCGCCGCCGAGTTCGCGGTCATCTCCGCGCGCCGGTCCCAGATCGAGCCCCGCGCCGAAGAGGGCTCCCGCGCCGCGCAGATGACCCTGTGGGCGATGGAGCACGCCACCCGGATGCTCGCGACCACGCAGCTCGGCATCACGGTGTGCTCGCTGCTCATCCTCAACGTGTCCGAGCCGGCGATCCACCACCTGCTCGAGGTCCCGCTGCACCTCACCGGGTGGAGCGCCGAGGTCATCGGCATCGTGGCGTTCGTCTTCACGCTGCTGCTCGTGTCGTTCCTGCACGTGGTGTTCGGCGAGATGGTGCCGAAGAACATCTCGTTCTCGATGCCGGACCGTGCGGCGCTGCTCCTCGTGCCGACGCTCTGGTACATCGGCCACGGCCTGCACTGGGTCGTCGTCGGGCTCAACGAGGTCGCGAACGGCGTGCTCCGGGTCTTCCGCGTCGAGCCGAAGGACGAGGCGGTGAGCGCGTTCACCGTCGAAGAGGTCCAGACGATCGTCGAGCAGTCCCGCCGCGAGGGCACCCTCACCGACGACGGCAAGCTCGCGATGGCGTTCGAGTTCACCGAGAAGAAGGTGAAGGACGTCGCCGTGCCGATGGCCGAGCTCGTCACCCTGCCCGACGACGCCACCCCCGGCGACGTCGAGCGGGCGGTGGCCCAGCGCGGCTTCTCGCGGTACGTGCTCGTCGGCGACGACGGTGACCCGACGGGCTACGTGCACGTGAAGGACGTCATCGACCTGCGCCCGGACGAGTACGACGAGCCGGTGCCGCCGAAGCGCATCCGCCAGCTCATCTCGCTGTACACGGAGATGGACCTCGAGGACGCCCTCGCGACGATGCGGGCCGCCGGTCGTCACGTGGCACGGGCCTTCGACGCCGAGGGCCGGACGCTCGGCGTGCTGTTCCTCGAGGACATCCTCGAGGAGCTCGTCGGCGAGGTCGAGGACGCGACCCGACGTCGCTGACGCGGCACGTGCCCGTGACGCACCCCGGTACGGACTGGAGGCGCGGTGCCAGCTGGCACCGCGCCTCCAGGCCGTCGGTGGTCGCCACTCGTTTCGCGCTCACCGACACGTCACGGGCCGCGGACCGCGTGAGGTGTCGCTGAGCCCGAAAGACCGGCAGGCGGCGCCGCTGCGCCCGCTACCAGCTGACGGGGAGCGGCTTGCCCTCCTCGTAGCCGGCGGCCGACTGGATGCCGACGAGCGCGCGCTCCGAGAACTCGGCGAGCGAGGCCGCACCGGCGTAGGTCGCCGAGCTCCGCACACCGGTCGTGATCATGTCGAGCAGGTCCTCGACCGAGGGGCGCTCCGGGTCGAGGTAGATCGTCGACGACGAGATCCCCTCGGCGAAGAGCGCCTTCCGTGCGCGCTCGTACGGGTCGAGGCGTTCGAAGCGCTCCCGCACGGCCTTCGCCGACGCCATGCCCCAGCTCTCCTTGTAGGCCTTGCCCGCGGCGTCGCGGCGGAGCAGCCCCGGGGCCTCGAGCGTGCCCGCGAACCACGAGCCGATCATCACCGCGGACGCACCCGCGGCCAGCGCGAGCGCGACGTCGCGCGGGTACCGGACGCCGCCGTCCGCCCAGACGTGCGCGCCGAGCGAGCGGGCCGCCGCGGCGGTCTCGAGCACGGCGGAGAACTGCGGGCGGCCGACGGCGGTCATCATGCGCGTGGTGCACATGGCGCCGGGGCCGACACCGACCTTGATGATGCTCGCGCCGGCGTCGACGAGGTGCGCGACCGCGTCGGCGGTGACGACGTTCCCGGCGACGAGCGGGATGTCGAGCCCGAGCGCTGCGACGGTGCGGAGCGCACGGAGCATGCTCTCCTGGTGGCCGTGCGCGGTGTCGAGGACGAGCACGTCGACCCCGGCGGCCGCGAGGGCCTGGGCCTTCGCGGCGACGTCGCCGTTGATGCCGATCGCGGCGGCGACCCGGAGCCGTCCGGAGGCGTCGACGGCGGGCGTGTAGATGTCCGAGCGGATCGCGCTCGTCTGGCTGGTCGTGCCGACGACCCGGCCGTGCCGCACCACCGGCGCGAAGTCGACCTCGGCGGCGCTGAGCACGTCGTACACGTGGCGGGGCGTGCCGGCGTCCTCGGCGTCGATCGCCGTCGAGGCGCCGTGCAGCAGGTCCCCGAGCGTCGCGTCCGGGCCGGCGGTGCCGAGGCGTCCGGCGGGCACGCAGCCGAGGTACTCCCCCGACGCGTCCCGCACGACGACCCCGCGGCCGGCGACCGGCAGGAGGTGCTCGAGGGCCTCGGACACCGTGGTGTCCGCACCCATGTCGTAGGCGGTGTCGAAGTCGACCGGCTGGTCCTTCACCCAGCGGATCGCCGCGTCGAGGTCCTGCAGGTGCATGTCCTGCGGCAGCACACCGAGGCCGCCGCGACGGGCGAGGGTCGCCGCGAGGCGCGGGCCCGTCACCGAGTTCATGTTGGCGCTGACGATCGGGATCGTCGCGCCGGAGCCGTCGTTCGCCCGGAGGTCCACGTCGAAGCGGCTCGTGACCGCGGATCGGCTGGGCACGAGGAAGACGTCGGAGTAGGTCAGGTCGTGTGTCGGCCGCGTCTCGTAGAACCTCATGCGCCCCACTGTACGGCTCCGCAGGGCGGCCGGTCTGGGCGGCCCGGCGCGGGTCCGGCGGGCGACCCGGCGCGGGTCCGTCGGGACATGCCGACCCCTGTCCTGGAGGCCCGACTCGCGTCGTGCCTGACACCGAACGGTCATCTGCGAGCGGCTAGGCTGGGGACCTGTGCGGGGCAGGGTTGCCGCGCACGACACACACGAGCATCTATCGACGGAGAGTGGGCGATCGGCTGTGTCGAGCCATCTGACCGGAACGGACGAGACCGCGGGCGAATTCGGGGCGAACGAGTGGCTCGTCGACGAGCTCTACGAGCAGTTCGTCGCGGACAAGGAGTCGGTCGACAAGTCCTGGTGGCCGGTCCTCGAGAGCTACCACCGCACGCAGGCTGGTGACGCTCCGGCTCCTGCCACGACCCCGGCTCCCGCAACGGCTCCGTCCGCCGATGCCCCAGCTCCCGCCGCCGCGCAGCAGCAGTCGTCGACGCAGCAGCCCGCGACCGGTGACGTCCCGGGCGAGGCCAAGGCCGGCCCCATCCAGGCGAAGACCACGTCGCGCCAGCCCACCCCGCAGCCGATCCCGGCCGAGGCGAACGACGAGGCCGACGACCACGACGAGACCCACGAGGACGTCGCCACCCCGCTCCGGGGCATGGCGAAGACCCTGGCGTCGAACATGGACGCCTCGCTCACCGTCCCGACCGCGACCAGCGTGCGCACGATCCCGGCGAAGCTGATGATCGACAACCGCATCGTCGTCAACAACCACCTGCGCCGTGCCCGCGGCGGCAAGATCTCGTTCACGCACCTCATCGGCTGGGCGATGGTCCAGGCGCTGAAGGACTTCCCGAGCCAGAACGTCTTCTACGAGGAGCGCGACGGCAAGCCGTTCGTGGTGCAGCCCGCGCACGTCGGCCTCGGCATCGCGATCGACGTCCCGAAGAAGGACGGCTCGCGCTCCCTGCTCGTCCCGAGCATCAAGCGCGCCGAGACCCTGACCTTCGGCCAGTTCCTCTCCGCCTACGAAGACCTCGTCAAGCGTGCTCGCGACAACAAGCTCACGCCGGCCGACTTCCAGGGAACGACGATCTCGCTGACGAACCCGGGCGGCATCGGCACGGTGCACTCCGTCCCGCGGCTCACCAAGGGGCAGGGCGCCATCATCGGCGCCGGCGCGCTCGAGTACCCGGCGCAGTTCCAGGGCTCCGCGGCGAAGACCCTCGTCGAGCTCGGCATCGGCAAGACGATCACGCTGACGAGCACCTACGACCACCGGGTCATCCAGGGCGCCGGGTCGGGCGAGTACCTCAAGAAGGTGCACGAGCGACTCACCGGCGACCACGGCTTCTACGAGGGCATCTTCTCGGCGCTCCGGATCCCGTACAAGCCGATCCAGTGGGCGAACGACATCAACGTCGACCTGGCGCACCGGGTCAACAAGACCGCGCGCGTGCAGGAGCTCATCAACAGCTTCCGTGTCCGCGGGCACCTGATGGCGGACATCGACCCGCTCGAGTACCGGCAGCGCACCCACCCGGACCTCGAGATCGAGAGCCACGGGCTGACCTTCTGGGACCTCGACCGCGAGTTCGTCACCGGCGGTCTCGCCGGCACCACGAACGCGCCGCTCCGCGACGTCCTCGGGATCCTCCGTGACGCCTACTGCCGCACCGTCGGCATCGAGTACATGCACATCCAGGACCCGGAACAGCGTCGCTGGGTGCAGGCGCGCATCGAGGTCCCCTACTCGAAGCCGTCGAAGGACGAGCAGCTCCGCGTCCTCGGCAAGCTCAACGAGGCCGAGGCGTTCGAGACCTTCCTGCAGACGAAGTACGTCGGCCAGAAGCGCTTCTCGCTCGAGGGCGGCGAGTCCACCATCGCGTTCCTCGACACGCTCATCCAGCACGCCGCCACCTCCGGCCTCAGCGAGGTCGCGATCGGCATGGCGCACCGTGGTCGCCTCAACGTGCTGACGAACATCGCCGGCAAGACGTACGGCCAGATCTTCCGCGAGTTCGAGGGCTCGTCGCTCCCCGGGGCCGTCTCCGGCCAGGGCTCGGGCGACGTGAAGTACCACGTCGGCACCGAAGGGGTGTTCCGCGCCAGCGACGGCACGGCCATCCCGGTGACGATCGCCGCGAACCCGTCGCACCTCGAAGCCGTCGACGGCGTGCTCGAGGGCATCGTCCGCGCCAAGCAGGACAGGGAGGCGCCCGGCGTGTTCGGCGTGCTGCCCGTGCTCGTCCACGGCGACGCGGCGATGGCCGGACAGGGCGTCGTGGTCGAGACGCTGCAGATGTCGCAGCTGCGCGGCTACCGCACCGGCGGCACCGTGCACCTCGTCATCAACAACCAGGTCGGGTTCACCACCCCGCCGGAGTCGGCCCGCAGCTCGGTGTACTCGACCGACGTCGCGAAGACCATCCAGGCGCCGATCTTCCACGTGAACGGCGACGACCCCGAAGCCGTTGCCCGGGTCGCGGAGCTCGCCTTCGCGTACCGAGAAGAATTCCACCGCGACGTCGTCATCGACCTCATCTGCTACCGCCGACGGGGCCACAACGAGGGCGACGACCCCTCGATGACGCAGCCGATGATGTACAACCTCATCGAGGCGAAGCGCTCCGTCCGCACCCTCTACACCGAGGCCCTCGTCGGCCGCGGCGACATCACCCAAGAGGAGTACGACGAGGCGCACCGCGACTTCCAGGACCGTCTCGAGCGTGCCTTCGCCGAGACGCACGAGGCGCAGACCGGCACCATCCCGGTGATCCAGGTCGACGACGACGGTGCCGTGCAGGGCCTCGAGCGACCGGCGGCGCAGCGTGACGACTCCGAGCACGAGGTGCACGACACCGCGGTGTCCGAGGAGCTCGTCCGGGCGATCGGCGACGCGCACAGCAACCCGCCGGTGGGCTTCTCGATCCACCCGAAGCTGCAGCAGCTGCTGTCGAAGCGCACCGACATGACGCGCAACGGCGGCATCGACTGGGCGATGGCCGAGCTCATGGCGATCGGTTCGCTGCTCGTCGAGGGCAAGCCCGTCCGCCTCGCCGGCCAGGACGCCCGCCGTGGCACGTTCGTGCAGCGCCAGGCGGTCTTCCACGACCGGGTCAACGGCCAGGAGTGGCTGCCGCTCGCGAACCTCACCGAGGACCAGGCACGGCTCTACATCTACGACTCGCTCCTCAGCGAGTACGCGGCGATGGCGTTCGAGTACGGCTACTCGGTCGAACGCCCCGAGGCCCTCGTGCTCTGGGAAGCGCAGTTCGGCGACTTCGCGAACGGCGCCCAGACGGTCATCGACGAGTTCATCTCGTCCGCCGAGCAGAAGTGGGGACAGCGATCGGGGCTCGTGCTCCTGCTCCCCCACGGCTACGAGGGCCAGGGGCCGGATCACTCGTCCGCCCGCATCGAGCGCTACCTGCAGCTGTGCGCCGAGGACAACATGGTGGTGGCACGGCCGTCGACCCCGGCGTCGTACTTCCACCTGCTCCGTCGTCAGGCGTGGGCGAAGCCGCAGAAGCCGCTCGTGGTGTTCTCCCCGAAGGCCATGCTGCGCCTCCGGCAGGCGACGAGCTCGGTGGACGCCCTGACGCAGGGGACCTTCCAGGAGGTCCTCGACGACGACCGCATCACCGACAGGTCCTCCGTGCGCCGCGTCGTTCTGCACTCGGGCAAGGTCCACCACGACCTGCGCGCCGAGGTCGAGAAGCGCGGGGTCACCGACGTCGCCCTCGTCCGGCTCGAGCAGCTCGCGCCGCTCCCGCTCGACCGCATCCTCGAGGTGCTCGAGGGCTACCCGGAGGCGGACGTCGTCTGGGCACAGGAAGAGCCGGAGAACCAGGGCGCCTGGCCGTTCGTGTGCATGAACCTCTCGCCGCACCTCGGCGGACGGCCGCTGTCGGTCTCCGCCCGGGCAGCGAGTGCCGCGCCGGCGACGGGCTCGTCGAAGCGCTCCGCGCAGGAGGCCGCCGAGGTCATCGCCAAGGCACTGGGCTGAGACCGGAACGTCGCTGAGACCGGGACGCCGCCGGGGTGCGCTACGCGATCTTCGTGTAACGCACCCCGGCGTCGTGGTACCCGCGCTTCTGGTAGAAGCGGTGCGCGCTGTCCGTCGCGGCCGCACTGACGGCACTGAGGCGACGAGCGCCCTGCTCGACCGCCCACGTCTCGAAGGTGCCGATGAGTGCGGAACCGGTGCCGAGCCTCCTGGCTGACGGGTCGACCACCAGCAGGAGCAGCTGCGCCGTCGGTTCGTCGCTCGCGTACGCCCACGTGACCTGCGCGCCGGCGACCGCGACCGCGTGACCGTCGTCGCCGCGGATGAGCCACGTGCGGTGACCGGCCGCGGGCGTGAGCCGTTCGAGCCGGGCCCGCATCGCGGACTCGTCGACCACATGGCCGAGCAGGCGGACGAGGGCGGTGACGTCGGCGACGTCCGGGTCGGACCAGCTGGTGATCGACTCGACGGAGAGGGTCATGCCCGCGACACTACCGACCGGCACGGACGTGTGACGACCGTGCTGGCAGGACGCTCAGCGGGTTGCCTAGTGTGTTGCCTGCTCGAGCCGGATGCGGGCGAGGATCTCGCCGCGCAGCTGGTCAGGAGCGGTCTCCTTGCACGCACGACGGACCGTCTCCATGAGCACGACACCGACCCGGTGTTCGGTGGTGCAGTCCTCGCACCCGTCCATGTGCTCGCGGATGTCCGCGGCGTCCTCGTGGCGGAGCTCGTCGTGGAGGAACTCCTCGAGCTCGGCCTTCGCCTTCGAGCAGTCGCAGCCGCTCATCGTGCTTCCTTCCCTTCGACGCGACCCGAGGTCGCGGCAACCTTCCGGCCACGTCCGCGCATCGTCGCCGTCGACGCTGCGTCCGGGACGATGCCGGTTTCACGTGCATGGTCCGCCAGGAGCCCCCGGAGGAGCCGGCGACCACGGTGGAGGCGGCTCATGACCGTCCCCACGGGGGTCTTCATGATGTCGGCGATCTCCTGGTAGGAGAACCCCTCGACATCGGCGAAGTAGACGGCCATCCGGAAGTCCTCGGGGATGGCCTGGAGCGCGTCCTTCACGGCGGAGGACGGCAGGTGGTCGATGGCGTCGGCCTCGGCGGAGCGCGCCGAGATCGACTGCGTCACGCTCTCCGCGCCGCCCAGCTGCCAGTCCTCGAGCTCGTCGATCGTGCCCTGGTACGGGTTCCGCTGGTTCTTGCGGTACGTGTTGATGAACGTGTTCGTGAGGATCCGGTACAGCCAGGCCTTGAGGTTCGTGCCCTGCTTGAACTGGCGGAACGCGGCGAACGCCTTGACGAAGGTCTCCTGCACGAGGTCCGACGCGTCGGCGGGGTTGCGGGTCATCCGCATCGCCGCGCCGTACAGCTGGTCCATGAAGGGCAGGGCCTGGTCCTCGAAGAGCGACCGGAGCTCGCCCTCGGACACGGTCTTCGCGTCGACGAACTCGGGCTCGGCCGCGTCGACGTCGGGTTCCAAGTCCTCGGTGTCGGAGCCCTCGGTGTCGGAGTCCTCGGCGTCGAGCGCCTCGTGTTCCTCCTCAACCGCGTCGAGCTGCGCCTCGGTCTCGTCGACCAGGTCGTTCGGTACTGCGGCGTGCGGTTCGTCGGTCGTCATCGCCGTCGAGTCTAGGCCGAGCACGGTCGGCACGGCGGTCAGCACGGTCCTCGTGCCGGTCCGCTCTCGTGCGAGTGTTGCTGTCGCCACTGATCCTCCCGGTGCGTTCAGTACCCTTGTGAACCGATGGCAGCCTCGACGCATTCCCAGCCCCGGACCGACCCCTGGACCGCACCGGTCGCGCGCGGTCCCCTGCGCGGCGACGTGTCGCTGCCCGGGTCCAAGTCGCTGACGAACCGCGAGCTCGTGCTCGCCGCCCTCGCCGACGGCCCGTCCACGATCCACCTGCCGCTGCACTCCCGCGACTCCACGCTCATGATCGAGGGGCTCCGGCAGCTCGGCGTGGGCATCGACGAGGTCGTCCCGGCGCCGGGCGAGACCCCGAACCCGTACGGCCCGGACCTCCGGATCACCCCCGCCCCGATGCACGGCGACGTCCGGCTCGACTGCGGCCTCGCCGGCACCGTGATGCGGTTCCTGCCCCCGCTCGCCGCGCTGGCGGTCGGACCGGTCACGGTCGACGGCGACCCCTACGCCCGGAAGCGCCCGATGGACGCGATCATCCGTGCGCTCGTCGACCTCGGTGTCGACGTGACGGACGACGGCGACGGCGCGATGCCGTTCGCCCTCACCGGCACCGGCGCGGTCCGCGGCGGAGCGCTGACGATCGACGCCTCGGCCTCGTCGCAGTTCGTGTCCGGGCTGCTGCTCTCCGCGCCGCGCTTCGACGAGGGCCTCCACCTCACCCACGTCGGCGAACGACTGCCGAGCATGCCGCACATCGACATGACCGTCGCAGCCCTCCGTGCCCGCGGGGTGCGGGTCGACGAACCGGCCGTCGGCGAGTGGGTCGTGCACCCGGGGCCGATCGCCGCGCGCGACGTCACCATCGAACCGGACCTGTCGAACGCCGCACCGTTCGCCGTGGCCGCGCTCGTCGCGGGCGGCACCGTCCGCATCCGGACCTGGCCGACGGCGACGACGCAGGTCGGCGCCGACCTCGAGACGCTCCTCCCCCTGTGGGGCGCGACCGTGGCCCGAGAAGGCGACGCCCTCGTCTTCGACGGCGGCGTCGGGATCCGGGGTGGGGCCTCCCTTCCGGGTCTCGAACTGGACCTGAGCCGCGGCGGCGAACTCGCACCGGCACTGGTCGCGCTCGCAGCGCTGGCCGACAGCCCGACGGAGATCACCGGGATCGGCCACCTGCGTGGGCACGAGACGGACCGGCTCGCCGCGCTGGCGGCGGACGTCAACCGGTCTGGAGGCGCGGTGCACGAACTCGACGACGGCCTCCGGATCGAGCCGGTCGCCCTGCACGGCGGCCCCTGGGCCGCGTACGACGACCACCGGATGGCGACGGCAGGCGCGATCGTGGGCCTCGTCGTCGACGGCGTCGCCGTCGACGACATCGGGTCGACGGCGAAGACCCTGCCGCAGTTCCCCGAACTGTGGGCGGACCTGGTCGCGACCGCCACGACGCCGGCTGGTTCGGCACCGGTTGCTTCGGCACCGGCGGCCGCTTCGGCATCGAGCGAGGACTGAGCGCATGAGCTGGTGGGACGACGTCGACGGTGACGACGGGGACGAGGACGAGCCGTACGGGCAGTTCGACGAGTCGAGCGTGCGGGTCCGGCCGAACCCGAAGGGGAACCGGCCGCGCACGAAGACCCGGCCGACGTACGACGACGCGCCGATCGGCTGGGTGACGAACGTCGACCGCGGCCGGTTCGGCGTGCTGGTGGGCTCCGGGACACCGGACGAGCACGTGATCACCGCGACGAAGGCCAGGGAGCTCGGCAAGAAGTCGGTCGTCACGGGCGACCACGTCTCGCTCGCCGGTGACGTCTCCGGCGACGCCGGCTCCCTCGCGCGCATCGTGAAGGTGAGCGAGCGCACGACCCTCCTCCGCCGGAGTGCCGACGACACCGACGACGTCGAGCGCGTGATCGTGGCGAACGCCGACCAGATGCTCATCGTGGTGGCCGCCGCCGACCCGGAGCCCCGCACCCGGCTCATCGACCGGTACCTCGTCGCGGCCTTCGACGCCGGGCTCGACCCGGTCCTCTGCATCACGAAGACCGACCTCGCCGACCCGGCGCCGTTCCTCGCGCACTTCGCCTGCCTCGACCTCCGCATCGTGACGAGCCGGGCCGACGACGTGCCGTTCGAGGCCCTGCACGAGGTCCTCGACGACAAGGTCACCGTCACCGTGGGCCACTCGGGCGTCGGCAAGTCGACCCTCGTGAACGCGCTGACCGGGTCGTCGCGAGCGACCGGGGTCGTGAACTCCGTCACCGGGCGCGGGCGTCACACCTCGTCGTCGTCGATCGCACTGGAGGTGCGGGACGGCGGCTGGATCATCGACACCCCCGGCGTCCGGTCGTTCGGCCTCGGGCACGTCGACCCCGCGAACGTGTTCCGGGCGTTCGCCTCGCACGCGATCCCCGTCCGGGAGCCGGCCGACGGCATCGCGCTCGACCAGGCGCACGACTGGGAGATCGTCGACCGGGTGCAGGCCGGGGAGCTCGGCGCGACCGGGGTCGAGCGCCTCGACTCGTTCCGGGCGCTCCTGACCGGCATGGGCGCGCACGACCCGGGTACGGAGTAGCGCGGGCTCGTCGCTGCCGCGCGCTCTCGGCGCCCGGCGTGTCTCGCTGCCGAGATCGCACTCCGGCGCGCAACCCCGGCGGTGAGATCGCACTTCGGCGCGCCACCCCGGCGGTGAGATCGCACTTCGGCGCGCCAACGCGCCGACGAAGGCCGCGAAAGTGCGATCTCGGCGACCCGGCGTCGGTTCACGTCTGGCGCAGACGACGTCCTCCGGCGCCCGCCGCACGCCGCACGCCGCACGCCGAGATCGCACTCCGGCGCGCAACCACGACGGTGAGATCGCACTTCGGCGCGCCACCCCTGCGGTGAACGCCGCGAAAGTGCGATCTCGGCGACCCGACGTCGGTCCGTGTCTGGGACGACGTCCCCGCCGCACGCCGCACGCCGAGATCGCACTTCGGCGCCCAACCCCGGCAGTGAGATCGCACTTCGGCGCCCCACCGCGCCGACGAAGGCCGCGAAAGTGCGATCTCGGCGAAGGGGGAACGGGGCGAGCGGGCGGAGAGGGGGCACGGGGGACGGGGCGGACGGGCAAGGCGGACAGGGCGGGGTCGACAGGTCTGCACCGGGGTTGTACAGTTGCCCTTTGTGTCTGAAGTTGCAAAGTACAACTTTGCGCCGACCCCCGCCGTCGACGCCCCGTCCTCCCCCATGACGACAACGACGTCGCACGTGCACACCGCCCCCGCATCCGCCCACCCGCACTCCCACGCGGCGCCCCGGACCCCGCGAGCAGACCGGCAGCCGAACGGCAACACGGTCCTCCGCCCGCAGGGGCTCGGCCGCGTCCTGCTGTCCTTCGGCTCGCACATCCTCGTACCGCTCTTCCTCGCCGTCGGCATGGGCCTCGCCTACCTCGGCGCGTTCCACGCCCCGACGCCGCACGACCTCCCGGTCGGCATCGTCGGTCAGAGCGCTGCGACCCAGGTGTTCGCGCAGACCGTGACCGACCAGTCCGACGGCGCGCTCGTCGCCCACGTGGTGCACTCGACCGCCGATGCCGAGCGGCAGATCCGTGACCGCGACCTCGCCGCCGTCTACGCCCCGGGCACCACCGGCGCGACCCTCTACGTCTCGACGGCAGCGTCCGAGACGACCGCCAGCGCGGCGCAGAAGGTCTTCATGCCGATCGCGTACCAGGCGCACCTGCCGTTCACGGTGCAAGACGTGGTGCCGACGGGCGACGAGGACACCACCGGCCAGGGACTCTTCTTCCTGCTCGTGGCGCTGAGCGTCGGCGGCTACGCGTCGGCCATCGCCGTGGCCGCGTTCGCCGCTCGGCTCCGGCCGCTGTGGACCGCCGCGGTCGGCCTGGTGACCGCCGGTGTCGTCGCGGGCATCGGCATCGTGATCGCCGGTCCGCTGTACGGGATCATCACCACGCACCGGTGGGAGATCTTCCTGTTCGCGTGGATGTACGACGCGATCATCGTCGCGCTCGGCGTCGGCCTCCACCCGCTGCTCGGCCGGTGGACGACCCCGGTGCTCACGATGCTCTTCGTGATGCTCAACTTCACGTCGTCCGGCGGCATCTTCCAGCCGGCGTTCCAGCCCGGGCTCTTCGCCGGCCTCAACACGTTCTGGAGCGGGGCGGCCTGGCTGCAGGCCGCGCAGGAGCTGCTGTACTTCCCCGGCGCATCGCTCGGCCGGTCGTCGCTCGTGCTCGCCCTCTGGCTCGCCGCCGCGGTGCTGCTCTGCGTCGTCGTCCACGGCCTCGTCGCCCGGCGCACCCGCATCGCCCGCGAGCGGGAGGTCACGCGCCTCGAGGAAGAGGCGGTCGTCGCCGCCTGACGCCGCTACGCTCGGGGTCGTGGACCTCAGCGCCGACCTGGACTTCGCCCGCTCCCTCGCAGACACCGCCGACGCGATCAGCCTCGAACGGTTCCGGGCGGCCGACCTGCACGTGTCGAAGAAGGCCGACAGCACGCACGTGACCGACGCCGACCAGGCGGTCGAGCGGGCGCTCCGCGAGCGGATCGCGGCCGAGCGGCCGGACGACGCGTTCCTCGGCGAGGAGACGACGGCGGACACCGGCGCCGAGGCCACGAGCGAGGGGCACCGTCAGTGGGTCGTCGACCCGATCGACGGCACCGCGAACTACCTCCGCGGCGTGCCGGTCTGGGCGACGCTCATCGCCCTCGCGGTCGACGGCCGTCCGGTCCTCGGCGTCGTGAGCGCGCCGGCCCTCGGCAAGCGCTGGTGGGCGGCGGAGGGGCAGGGCGCGCACTCGTTCGACGGCCCGTTGCACGTGTCCGGCGTCGCCGAACTCGCCGACGCCAGCCTGAGCTACAACAGCATCCAGCAGTGGGACGACGACGACCGCCTCCAGCCCCTCATCGACCTGTCCCGGAAGGTCTGGCGCACCCGCGCCTACGGGGACATGTGGCCGTACATGATGGTGGCGGAGGGCGTGCTCGACGTCGCCGGCGAACCCGACCTCAAGCCCTGGGACATGGCCGCACTCGTCCCGATCGTCGAGGAGGCCGGCGGCCGCTTCACCTCGCTCGACGGCGACCCGGGCCCGTGGCACGGCAGCGCCCTCGCCACGAACGGTCTGGTGCACGACGCCGTCGTCGAGGTCATCCGCCGCTAGGCCCCGGTCCCGAGCAGGACCGGGTCCCGAGCACCGGGTCCCGACCAGGCAGGGGTCACGAGCACAACCGGCCTGGAGGCGCGGCCCGCCTCAGCCGCGCCCCTGACGGTCCGCAGGCGGCGCGTCCACGGCCCCACGTGCCTCCAGGCCGTCCGTCCGGTCCGCATCCGCCGCGGCGGCGCCGGACCGCTTCGCGGCCCGCCGCCGCACCACCAGGTCGCTGACGGCGAGCACGAGCGCCAGCGCCATGAGCGACACCGTGAACGTCGTCCCGCTCCGGAAAGCGTCGTGGTAGGCGTCCAGACGAGACTCCCCACCGGCCCCCGTCGTCTCCCCGCGCACGATCCCGTAGAAGATGCTCGTCGCCACGGCCGTCCCGATCGCCGTCCCGACGCGCTGCCCGAGCTGCTGCATCGACCCCGCCACGCCGGACTGCTCGATCGGCACCTCGGCGAGGGTGAGGGTCTGGTTCGGCGACACCACGAACCCGCCGCCGAGCCCGCCGACGAGGAACGCCCCCGCCATGGCCCAGGGCGTCACCGACGGCGGGGTGAGCGTCGCGGCGAGCATCAGCAGCACGAAGCCGATCACGACGAAGACGAGCCCCGCGACCACGAGCGCCCGGCCGACCCGGTCGACGATCCGCCCGCCGATGTAGGAGCCCACCGCACTCGTGGCGGCGAAAGGGATGCTCACCATGCCGGCGAACAGCGGGGCGAGCCCGAGCCCCTCCTGCAGGTACAGCGTCACCATGAGGAACGAGGCGGGCAGGGCCGCGAAGTACACGGCGACGATCGACAGCCCGTTGCGGTACGACGACAGTCGGAACAACTCGAAGTGCACGACCGGTGACTTGCCGTTCGCCGTGTAGCGGCGCTCCCACCAGACGAACGCCATGACGAACACGGCGAACGCGACGAGCCACAACCACCGCGCGCCGGAACCGCCAGCACCGGTGGTCAGCACGAACGGCAGCATGAGGGTGACGATCGCGCCGCCGAGCAGCAGGATGCCGACGATGTCGAGTTCGCGGTCCGCCGCACGCCCCTGGGCCCCCTTGGGCAGGAGTCGCAGCGCGAACAGCAGCGCCGCGATGCCGAGCGGCACGTTCATCCAGAACAGCAGCCGCCAGCCGGACTCCTCGCCGCCGATCGCGATGAGGCCCCCACCGATGGTCGGACCGAGCGCGGTGGAGATGCCGATCATCGCGCCGAACAGCCCGAACGCGCGGCCCCGCTCCGGCCCGCGGAAGAGCTGCTGCACCAGGCCGATCACCTGCGGCATCTGCGTGCCGGCGGCGAAGCCCTGCAGGATCCGCGTGACGATGAGGACCTGGATGTTCGGGGCGATCGCGCACAGCAGGCTCGAGACGGTGAACGCGACGAGCCCGACGATGAACAGCGCCCTACGGCTCTTCAGGTCGCCCAGTCGGCCGGCCGGTACGAGCGCGAGCCCGAAGGCCAGGGCGTACCCCGCCACGATGAGTTGCAGGGACGAACTCGTCGCGCCGAGGGACTCCTCGATCGACGGGAGCCCGACGTTCACCTTCGACAGGTCGAGGATCGTGAGCGCCGCGACGGCCACGCAGACGGCGAAGGCCCGCCACCGCGAGCGGTCGTCGGGGCGGGTTTCGGTCTGGGCGGTCGGGTCGGCGCTGGACATCACCAACCGTGCTACACCGCCCCCGCCGATCCCCGGTCCGGACATCGGTGTACCCCGATTCCGTACCACGGGGCCGCGCAGTGAAACCCCGATCTCCGCCGCGGGGGGCACGTGGCCCCCCGGACTGGGGTCAGGTGGGGGTGACATCGGATTGCGGAGACCGGCCATCCGGGCCGAAACCTGAGTTATCGTGCTCGCAGGCGGCAGGTCAGGCGACGTCTCGGATTCCCTAGATCCGGACACTGCAGGACCGGTCGTGCTTCGTCCGAAGACCCTAACCCGAGGGGTGATACAGACGATGACTTCATCGTTCCCGAGCGGAACCGAGTGCACCCTCACTCGTCATCCGCATTCCGAAAACCATTCTGACCGTTCTGGCGCGCGTACCCTCGCCGCTTCTCGTCCGGCTCTGCACGTGCCCAACGGCCGTGCCACGTTCCGGCTCTCCTCCTTCGCCGCATCCGCTTCCGGGCCCGGAGGCCGGTGAGTCATGGGACTCACCGGTCGCCGTCTCGAGGTCGACCGGATCGCGACCCTCGCCGTACTCCCTCGGGAGTCCGCGATGGTCGTCGTCGGCGACCCTGGTTCCGGACGCAGTAGCGTCCTCGACGCGGTGTCCAACCGCGTCTCCCTCCCCGTCGTCCGCGTCGGTGTGAACGGGAGCGAATCGCACTGGCCCCTGGCCGGCGTCGCATCGCTCTTCACCGCACTCGACGACCCACGGGCGACGGCCCACATCGCGCACCTCATCCAGGGGAACGCGCCCGCCGACCGGCAGACGCCGGGACTCGCGGCGGCGCACGACTTCCTCGACGCGGTGCACGCCCTCACCCTGCCGCCCACGCTCGTGCTCATCGACGACCTGGACCGCATGGACGTGGAGAGCCAGGAGCTCATCGCGTTCTTGGCGAGCCGGCTCGCCGGCACCGCGCTCCGCGTGGTCGCCACGGTCCGCACCGTGCCGTCGAACGGTCCGCTCGCGGCCCTGCCGATGCTCCGGATCGAACCGCTCCCGGCGGACGAGGCACTCGTGCTCGCCCGTGCGATGGCACCCGAAGAAGCGAACGACGGCGTCCTCGCCGTCCTCGCCGAGGAGACCGGCGGCAACCCCGGTGCGCTGCGCGAGCAGCTCGCCGTGCTCAGCCGCGAGCAGCTGACCGGCTCCGAGCCGCTCGTGCTGCCGCTCCGCCCCACGCCGACCACCGAGGCCATCGCGGCCCTGGCGCTCGGCTCCGTGTCGGGACGCGATCTGGACGTCCTCGCACGACTGGCGCTCGTCCCCGTGGCGAAGACCGTCGGGTGGGACCGTGACGAGCTCGACGACCTCGCGAACGCCGGACTCACGTCCGTCAAGGGCCAGACCGCCTCCGTCCGCGATCCCCTCGTCCGCTCCGCGCTGTACTGGCGGATGCCGGCACGTGACCGACGGGCCGCCCACACCGAGATGGCCTCGGCGAGCGCCGAGACCGACCCGCGTGCGGCCGCCTGGCACCGCAGCTTCGTCGACGACGTCCCCGACGTGGTCGCCCTGCTCGGGGCCGCTCGGTCCTACGTGGTGGACGGCAACGCCCAGGCCGCGGTCGTCCTCACCGAGCGTGCGCTGCACATCGGTGGCGGCACCGAGGACGAGCACGGTGCGTTGCTCGGTGTCGCCGAGGCGCTGCTGGCGAACCGGCTGCTCGGCTTCGCCGCGCGGTACCTCGCTGCGATCCGGCCGTTCCGGACGATGGCCGACGAGACCCGTCGGCTCCGTCTGGAGTACTCGGTGCAGTACCTCAGCGGGGACGCCGTGCACGCGGACGAACTGCTCGTGCCGGTGGACCCGACGGACGCGGCCGAGGCCGACGCCGTCGGTGGACTCCTCGCGATGGTGGCCTGCTTCCGGGCCGAGGCGTGGGAGCTGGACCAGGCGAAGGACCTCCTCGCCCGGGCCGAACCGCTCCGTCGTTCGGCGTCGGCGCACACGCTGGAGATCTCGGAGACGGCACGCGAGCTCATCGCCGCCGTCGACGGGTCCCTGCCGGCCGACTCCGCGCTGCACGACGGGCTGTCCACCGCGACGCTCGTCCGCATGTCCGATCCCGCCCTGCTGCTCCTCGCCCACGCGCTGAGCATCGCCGAGCGCTACCGCAGTGCCCGCCGTGTCTTCGCCCTCGTCCTCGCTCGGGGACAGGAGGCGCAGCCGGTGTGGAGCGAGGCAGCCCGCTACCTGTCCGCCGAGAACGAGGTGCGCTCCGGGAACTTCCGGCAGGCGCTCCGCGCGATCGACGTGTGGGAGGCCGGTTCGTCAGTCATCGAGCGGCTCCGTGAGCCGTCCCGTGCGATCGCGATCGCCTGGCGGCACTTCGCCGAGGGGCGCTCCCCCGAGGCACTCGAGGTCGTCGACCGGTGCCTCGCGCAACGGTCCACGAACCGGCTCTGGGGTGCGACCGCCAAGCTGCACGCCCTCCGTGGTCGCGTGCTGCTGCTCGACGGTCGGCTCGACGAGGCCGCGGCGTCACTCGAGGCCGCCGACGCCATCGGCCGGTCGCTCCGGAACCCGGCGGTGCTCCGGCACCTCGGCGACCTGGTGGAGGCGTACACGCGCCTCGGCCGGATCGACGACGCGCGGACCATCGCGGCCCGGCTGGCGGCGGACCACCACGCACGGCCGTCCCGCTGGGGTGCGCTCGTGCTGGCCCGCAGCCTGGCGCTCGTGGCCGACGACACGACCCGCGAGACCGCTCGTCGTCGTGCACTGGAGCTGTTCCAGCCGCACGACTCGCAGTTCGAGCGGGCACGCACCTTCGCGGCCCTCGCGGCCGTGGGCAGCACCTCCGAGCGTCCGCGTCTGGGCGCGGCGGCCGCGGCGGCGTACGAGGCGGCGGGGCTCCGGCGTCCGCTCGCCACGCCGGTCGCGTCGGCGGCGATGCCGTCCTTCGGGATGCAGTCGTCGCTCCGGTCCGGTCCGGTCCTGTCCGCCTCGATGCCGGGGACTCCCCGGAGCGCGCCGGACGCCGGGGCGGTGCTCACCTCGCTCACCGCGGAGGAGCGTGCCGTGGTGCAGAAGGTGACGGAGGGGTACCGCAACCGCGAGATCGCCTCGTCGCTGTTCATGTCGCAGCGGACGGTGGAACTGCGGCTGACGCAGATCTACCGGAAGGTGGGAGCGCGCTCGCGTTCGCACCTGGTCGCGCTCCTCACGTGACCTGAACGCGACTCCATGACGGACGGGAGGCACGGTGCCAGCTGGCACCGTGCCTCCCGTCCGTCTGCTGTCACCATCCACCCCCGCACCCGCGTTGCGGGAGTCCGCACGCGCCCGCAGCGGATCGCACCCCTGCACGCGGTGAACCGCAAGAGCGACCGACGACTGTTGCCGTGTCACCCGCGCCGGGTGAGGCTTCTCCTGCACCGACCGCCGTTCCCCTTCCGAGGGGACAGCCCGTGGTACCCCGTCCGGTACCCGAACCGTCGGCCGCGGACGCCGTCGTCCGTCCTCGCCTGATCCGAGGACGGGCGACGGCCCGCAGCCGGTGGCCCCGGACGCACGGCAGACCCGACGGCGGTCGGTGCCGCACCACTCCCCCGCACCACCCGCTGCTCCTCCCACCCGAATGGACTCCAGATGTGCGGCATCATCGCGGCCCGCGTCTCCGACGACGCGACGCCCTACCTGCTCGACGGACTCGAACGACTCGAGTACCGCGGCTACGACTCCGCCGGGGTCGCCGTCCGGACCGCCACCGGCCGCACCGAGACGATCCGCTCCGTGTCCCGCGTCGGTGACCTGCGGACGCTCGTCGCCGCCCGCTCCGGCGACGCCCTCACCGGCACCGGCATCGGACACACCCGGTGGGCGACCCACGGCATCGTCCGCGAGACGAACGCCCACCCGCACGCCGACTGCTCCGGGCGGATCAGCATCGTGCACAACGGGATCATCGAGAACGCCGACCAGCTGCGCGCGAACCTCGAGCGGCAGGGGCACGTGTTCGCGTCCGACGTCGACTCCGAGGTCATCGCGCACCTCGTCGAGCGCGCCCTCGCCGTCGACCCCGACCTCATGCTCGCCGTCCAGATCGCGACCGCACAGCTCGAGGGGTCGTGGGCGATCGTCGTCCTCGACGCCCGGGACGGCCGCATGGTCGCCGCCGCCGAGCGTTCCCCGCTCGTCGTGGCACGCTCGGCCCGCGGTGACTTCGTCGCCAGCGACATCGGTGCGATCGCCGAGTGGTGCGAGACGTTCGTCGCGCTCCGCGACGGTGACGTCGTCGAGCTCGGTGAGGCGTGGACCTGGTCCTCCGCCGGTGTCACCGTGCCCGTGCCGTTCCCGACGCCGGCGCCGTTCGCGGGTGCCGCGCTCGACCTCGGCGACCACCCCGACCACATGGCGAAGGAGATCGAGGAGCAGCCCGCCGTGGTCGCCTCGATCCTCGACCGGGTCGCACGCCGCGCCGCCGACGGCAGCATGTGGGTCGGCCTCGGCCTCCCCGGCTTCCACCGGCTCGCGATCGTCGCGTGCGGCACGTCGCTCAACGCCGGGCAGGTGATCGCCACCGCCCTCCGCGGGATCGGTGGCGTGCCGACCGACATCGTCGTCGCGAGCGAGGCCGAGCAGGCCGTGCTCGGCCCGGGGACCCTCGTCGTCGCCATCAGCCAGTCCGGGGAGACCGCCGACGTGCTCCGTGCACTCGACCGGTTCGAGGACCGGCACCCGGTGCTCGCCCTGACGAACAACGTGCACTCGTCGCTCGCCCGCCGGGCCGACGCCGTGCTCGACTGCCACGCCGGGCCCGAGATCGGGGTCGCCGCGACGAAGACGTTCACCGCCCAGGTCGTCGTCGGTGTCGCCGCGATGATCTCCGCGCTCGTCGCCTCCGGCCGGATCGACGCCGCCCGGTCCTCCGCGCTGGTGGCCGAGCTCACCGACCTCCCGGCACGCATCGAGCACGCGGCCGCGATCGCCGCCGACCGCATCCCGCTCCTGGTGTCGAGCGTCCGGGAGGCCACCGGCTTCCTGTTCCTCGGCCGCGGTGCCGGGCTGCCGTACGCCGCCGAGGGGGCCCTCAAGCTCAAGGAGCTCAGCTACCGGTGGGCCGAGGCCTACCCGGCCGGCGAGCTCAAGCACGGCCCGCTCGCCCTCGTCGACGAGGGCACCCCGGTCGTCGTCATCGACCACGGGGAACCCCGGCTGCAGGCGAACATCGCCGAGGTCCGTGCCCGTGGTGGCTTCGTCATCACGATCGGCGGCGAGGGGTCGGACATCCCGGCACTCGGCCGACGCGCTGCCGGTGACCTCGCGTGGGGCCGGGCGACGGCACCCTGGGGCCCGCTCGAGGCCGTCGTCCCACTGCAGATGCTCGCCCGCGAACTCGCGCTGCAGCTCGGCTGCGACGTCGACAAGCCGAGGAACCTCGCCAAGTCGGTGACGGTCGAATAGCCAGGCACACGCGCATGAACCGTCTGACGGTGTTCCTCGCCGTCCTCACGGCGCTCGCCATCATCGCGACGATCGTCGTGATCGCGGTGACGCTCGTGCCGACCTGGATGCCCTGATCCCACGGGGCGTCGCCCGGTTCCGGGGCGTCCTCGGTCCCCGGGGCGTCGCCGGTCTGCGGGGCGTCCTCGGCGCGTTGCCGGGCGGGGCTGCGATCCTGGTCCCTTGACCACCGCAGCCCCCTCCCTCGTCTTCGTCGCGCTCCTCGTCGGCGCCGTCCTGCCGTTCGTGCCGGTCGTCGGCCGGGTGGCGCGCATCGCCGCGACCATCGCCCACGAGGTCGGGCACGCCGTCGTCGTGGTGCCCTTCGGCGGCCGCATCCAACGCATCGAGCTGCACCCGGACGGCTCCGGTGAGGCCTGGGTGCAGCTCGGCCGGGTGCCGGGCGGGATCCGCTGGGCCGTCCGCATCCTCAACCTCTTCGCGGGCTACAGCGCGCCGATCTGGGGTGGCGTGCTGCTCGTCACCGGGGTGCTGCACGGGTCACGGTGGCTGCCCGTCGTGGTGCTCGGCGTGGTCGGACTCGTGGCGCTGGCCTTCGTGCGGAACTGGTTCGGCCTGCTCGTCGTGCTCGGCTTCGACGTCCTCGCGCTCTGGGTCGCCCTGCGTCCGTCCGAGGCGACCGTGCTCGTGGTCTCGGCCGTCGGAGCGCTCTTCGTGGTCGACGGGCTGCGGTCGGTGGTGCAGGTCGCGCGGTGGCTGCTGACCGGTGCCCGCGTGCAGACCGACTTCCACATCGCGGCGGCGGAGATGCGCGTGCCGGCGACGGTGTGGTTCGTGCTGTTCGTGGCGGTGAACGCGGTGGCGGTGTGGCTCGCCCGCGGGCCGCTCCTCGAGGTGTGGGCGACGGTCGCCGCGGGCGTGCGCGCGCTGTTCTGACGCTGGCGGGCGCGCCGCGGGGGCCGGCGCGCGCCGGGCTCTCGCGGGGGCGGGCGCGCGGGCCGCCCGTCCGTCGAAACATGTACACGCATCCTCCCCGCGCATCGATCGACTTCCCACGCGTCGTTCGACAGGTGGAACGTCGCATGACGCACACGCATCAGCTGCGTCGACATCGATCAACAATCCACGAGTCGATCGACAGGTGGGACGTCGGAACATGCGCACGCATCGGCCACCCGCGCACCACGCCCGCGTCTCCGCCCGCCCGCACCCGCGCCCGCGCACGCCTGCAGGCGCGCGCACCCGCACCCCTGCGAGGATGACCGGATGCGCCCCGACGTCGTGAACGCCTCCCTCGCCACCGCCACCCACCCCGAACGGGACCGCTTCGCCGCCTTCGTGCGAGCTCAGGGCGACGCGGCACTCTGGCGCGAGGGCGGCCCCGAGCACGTCACCGCATCGTGCTTCGTGTTCTCGCCCGACCTCGGCCACGTCCTGCTCTGCCTGCACCGGAAGGGCCGCTTCTGGGTGCAGTTCGGCGGCCACCTCGAGTCCGACGACCGCGACCTCGCCGACGCCGCCCGCCGCGAGGCCCGCGAGGAGTCCGGCATCGCCGACCTCAAGCTCCTCGACGAGCACGTCGTGGACCTCGACCGCCACGACCTGCGCGGCGGCTTCGCCTGCGCCGCGCATTGGGACGTCGGCTTCGTCGCCCTGGTCGACCCGGCGACGCCCACCACGGTCAGCGACGAGAGCGACGACGTCCGGTGGTTCCCGCTGGACGCCCTCCCCGCCACCGTGCCCGACGGCTTCTCGGCACGACTGGCAGCGGTGGTCCGCTCGGTCGCGTCCGGCGACTGACGACGGCCTGGAGGCGCGTGGCGGCGCCGCCACGCGCCTCCAGGCCGGTGCGTGCGCATGGCGCGACGTCCCACGCGTCGATCACCCGGCGGTTCGTCGTCGCATGCGCGCGCACCGGATGCACGCGCATTGTGCGACATCCCACGCGTCGATCGACTCGTGGGATGTCGCGGACGAGGCGGAGCCGGCTCGCGCGCTCGCCCGCGTCACTCCCAGGGGCGCTGCGCCAGCTCCTCGGGGTCGAAGACCCGCCCGCCCGCGACCACGAGCGACCGCGGCACCCGGCGGACCAGAGCGTCCATCGGGTTCTCGGCGTCGAGCAGCACCACGTCGGCGCGGGCCCCCGTGACGAGGTCGTGCTCCTCGTCGGTGACGAACCGGGCGCCGTCACGGGTCGCGAGCTGCACCACGCGGGTGAGGTCCTCGTCGCGGACGACCCCGCCGGCCCGCGCGAACTGCCACGCGATGCCGAGCAGGTCGCCGTCGCCGTAGGGGCTCCACAGGTCGCGGATGCCGTCCGTGCCGAAGCCGAACCGGACCCCGGCCGCGTCGAACTCGTGCAGGGGCAGCTGCTTCATCCGGACCGGGGCGACGGTCGTCATGGTGACGCCGAGCCCGGCCATCCGCGCGAGCAGGTCGCGGCGCCGGACGGGGTCGACGTCGACGATCGCGAAGCCGTGGGCGATGTTCACCTTCCCCGGTGCGATGCCGAGGCGCTCCACGCGGTCGAGGACGAGGTCGAACGAGAACGCGCCGAGCTCGGCGGGCTCGTGCAGGTGGAGGTCGATGCCGCAGCCGGTGTCAGCGGCGATGTCGAACAGGCCGTCGAGCTGCCCGACCGGGTCGCGGTCGATGAGGGACGGGTCGAGGCCGCCGATGTGGTCCGCTCCGGCGAGCGCCGCCCGTCGGAGGAGGTCGAGCACACCGGGCCGGCGGAGCACCCCGTCCTGTGGGAACGCGACGATCGACAGCTCGATGGCGTCGTCGAGCGCGGCGCCAGCGGCCCGGACGGCCTCGATGCCCCGGAGTCCGACGCCGAGGTCGACGTCGACGTGCGTGCGGACCCGGGTGGTCCCGGTCCGCAACGACTCGCGGAGGACCCGGGTCGCGACGGCCTCGCTCGGGATGCCGAGCGCATCGCGCCGGGCGCGCTCGTGGGCGATGCGCCCCTCGGTGCCGCCCTCGCCGCCGTGGGACTCCCACGGGTGTCCCCACCAGCTCTTGTCGACGTGGGCGTGGGTGTTCACGAGACCGGGGAGCGCGAGGCGCCCGCGCCCCTCGACGACGATCGCGCCACCAGCGCCCGCCCCCGCCGCGGTCACCGCGACGATCCGCGAGCCTGCGACGACGATGTCGGCCGGGTCCCCTCCCCACGGTCGCACGTCGCGGATGAGCAGGGTCGCTTCGTCGTCCACCATGCTCCCCATGCTGTCAGACGGCCGGATCGTAACCGGACGCCGTAATCAGGAGCCGCCGGAGGAAGCCTGCGAGAGTACCGGAACGACGACGGCAGGAGGTGTCCCATGGCGGACGACGAGCACGGTTTCGCGACCGAACAGGTGCACGGCGGGTTCGAGCCCGACGCGGGCCACGGTGCGAGGGTCCCGGCGATCCACATGTCCTCGGGCTTCCTGTTCGAGGACTTCGACCAGGCACGGGACCGCTTCGCCGGCACGGACGACGGCTACACCTACACCCGGCTCGGCAACCCGACGAACGCGGACGTCGAGCGCCGTGTCGCGCTGCTCGAGCGGGGCGTCGAGTCGATCCTCGTGGGCAGCGGCCAGGCGGCGGCGACCATCGCGTTCCTCGGCATCCTGCAGGCGGGCGACCACGTCGTCAGCGCGCGGAGCATCTACGAGGGGACGCGGGGGCTGCTCGTGCAGAACCTCGGCCGACTCGGCATCGAGGTCGACTTCGTCGGGGACCAGCGCGACCTCGACGAGTGGGCACGGCTCGTCCGTCCGAACACGAAGGCGTTCTTCGCCGAGACGATCCCGAACCCGAAGAACGACGTCCTCGACATCACCGGCGTCGCGGACACCGCGCACCGTGCGGGGGTCCCGCTCATCGTCGACAACACCCTGGCGACGCCGTACCTCGTCCGTCCGGTCGAGCACGGCGCGGACATCGTCGTGCACTCCGCCTCGAAGTTCCTCTCCGGGCACGGTGCGGGGCTCGGCGGCGTGGTCGTCGACGGTGGCACGTTCGACTGGTCCGCCTCCCCCGAGCGCTGGGCGCACCTCACCAGCCCCGAGCGGTCGCTCGGCGGGCAGAGCTACGTCGAGCGCTACGGCAACCGTGCGTACATCGTGTTCGCACGGGACGTCGTCGCCTCGCGCATCGGCCCCACCCCGTCGCCGTTCAACGCGTTCCTGCTCCGCCAGGGCATCGAGACGCTCAGCCTGCGGGTGGAACGCCACAGCGCGAACGCGCTGGCCATCGCGGAATGGCTGGACCAGCAGCCGGAGGTGACGAGCGTCGACCACGCGGGTCTCGCCTCCAGTCCGTACCACGACCTCGCCCAGCGCTACCTGCCGCGTGGTGCCGGTTCCGTCTTCGCGTTCACGCTCGCGGGCGGCGAAGCCGCCGCGCGGACGTTCATCGACACCGTCCAGCTGTTCAGCCGGATGACCCACCTGGGCGACGTCCGGTCGCTCATCCTGCACCCCGCCACGACGACGCACGCCGGCCGCACCCCCGAGGAGCGCGCCGAGCAGGGCATCGGCGACGGTCTCATCCGGCTGTCCGTCGGCATCGAGGACGTCGCGGACCTGATCCGCGACCTCGAGCGTGGTCTCGCTGCGGTGCGCGGTCGCGGTCGTGCTGATGGTGTGGGCCTGGAGGCACGGGTCGACCCCGCCACGGACCTCGCGTCCCTGACGCACGCCGTCCCGCAGGACCACGTCATCGCCGAGGAGCTCTGACGATGGCGGAACTGCAGCACTTCGGGTACTTCTTCTCGCGCGGCTTCGGCCCGCAGGCGTGGGGCCGAGCGGACTGGGACTGGGGACACGACTGGACGAAGCCCGACCTGTACCAGCAGTCCGTCCGGGCCCTCGAGCAGGCCGGCATGGACCTGGTGATCGCCGAGGACGCGATCTCGCTCGGCAACCCGTCCACCCTCGACCTGCGGATCCGGCAGGCGTACGGCGGGCCGAAGCACGACCCGCTGCTCCTCGCGCCGTACCTGTTCGCCGCGACGTCGCACATCGGCATCGCCCCGACGGTGAACGCCGGCGTCACGCCGCCGTACCTCGCCGCTCGGCAGTTCGCCACGCTGGCGCACCTGTCGTCGGAGCGTCTCGGGATCAACGTCGTCACCGACGTCGGCAGCGCCCGGCACGCCGGACTCCCGGCGCTCCCCCACGACCAGGCGTACGACCGTGCCGAGGAGTGGATCACCCTGCTCCGCCGCCTCTGGCACTCGTGGGGGTCCGACGGGTACGTCGGTTCGCGTGACGACTGGCACTTCGCCGACGGGTCGCACCTCGACGCGTTCCACCACCAGGGCGAGTACTTCACCGCCGACGGGCCCCTCAACGCCCTGCCGCTCGACTCCGACCCGATCGTGGTCTCCCCCGGCGGGTCCGGCCGCGGGCTCGGGTTCGCGGGGACGCACTCGGACGTGCAGCTCGCGCTGGCGCCCCTGTCCGCCGCCGCGGTCGCGGACTACCGCCGCCGGGTGCTCGACGCTGCCGCCGAGGCCGGCCGTTCCGCCGAGGACCTGCGGATCCTGTTCGTCCTGAAGCCCGAGATCGTCACGTCCACAGCGGAAGCCGAGCGGGTCGTGGAGGCCTCACGGCACCCGTCGGACGACGACCTCCGCACCGCGGCGATCGCGTGGTCGAGCGACTCCGAGACGGACCTGCTCGCGCTCGACCTGGACGCGCCGATCCCGGACGGCACCTTCGGGGACCACGTCTCCGCCGGCACCGTCCGCGGTCTCGTCGGTGACACGCCGCGCGCGCCGCTCCGTGAGCTCCTCACCCGGAAGGCACGGAAGGGACGGGTGTCCGCGCGCGAGGGCTTCGTCGGCACCGCCGACGAGTTCGCCGACTTCATCGAGGAGCTCGGCGCCGACGCGGACAACGACGGCATCATCTTCTCCGGCGACCTGCACCCGGCGCAGGTGTACCGGATGTTCGGGGACCTCGTACCGGTGCTCCGGCGCCGTGGACTCCTCCGTCGGGAGTACGGCGCCGGAGGCATCCGGGCGAACCTGTTCGACTTCTAGTGGTGCACGGGCTCCACGATGCCGGACTCCTCGACGTCACGGACGTCCTCGGCGGTGCGGAGGATCTCCTCGCGGTCGGAAGCGGAGTTGATCGCCCAGTAGTAGATGACCAGTGAGAACACGGCCACCACGACGATGTCGATCCACAGCGGGAACACCGGGTGCGTCAGCGGACCGAAGTCGCTGAGGAACACGATGAGGCCCATGCCGATCAGGTAGGGCAGCAGCCACTGGGCCGCCTTCCAGTCCCACCGCGGCCGGACGCTCGTCTTCCCGCGGAACACGTTGTTGAGGACGATCACGACGGCGCCGATGAGGATCGCGACGCCGAGCTTCCAGTCGGTGTCCCACCCGGTCCAGAGGATGATGAGGTTCGCGACGATGAACGCGATCGGCGACAGGGCGCTCGCGGCGGGCATCCGGTACGGGCGCTCGATCTCGGGGATGCGCTTCCGGAACGCACCGAGGGCGAGCGGTGCCCCCGCGTACATGAGGACCGACGCACTCGTGATGAGGCTGACGAGTCCCTGCCACGACGGGAACGGCGCGAAGCACGCGCAGCCCACGACGAACGCCGTGATGAGGCCGACCCACGGGACGCCCTGCTTCGTCGTCCACTCGAACGCCTTCGGGAAGTACCCGTTCCGGCTGAGGCCGTACGAGATGCGCGAGGTCGCCGTCACGTAGATGAGGCCGGTGCCGGCCGGCGAGATGATCGCGTCGATGAAGATGATCACCGCGAGCCAGGTGATGCCTGCGGCCATCGCGATGTCAGCGAACGGACCGGTGTACTTCGTGAAGTCCGCCGTCGCCCACGAGCCCTGGATCGCGTCCGAGCGCAGCACGCCGAGGAAGACGACCTGCAGGAGCAGGTAGATCACGAGGCCGATGAGCACCGAGCCGATGACCGCGCGCGGGATGTCGCGCTTCGGGTTCTTCGCCTCGCCCGCGAGCTGGTCCGCCTGCTCGAAGCCGAGGAACGCGAAGATGATGCCCGACGTCGACACGGCGGCGAGGATGCCCTTCGCGCCCTCGGGCATGAAGCCGTCCGCAGCGGTGAAGTTCGAGCCGTGGAAGCCGCTGAACGCCAGCACGATGATGACGAGCAGGGGGATGGCGACCTTCCACCAGGTCGCCGCCGAGTTCGTGTTCGCGAGGATCTTGACGCTCAGCAGGTTGATGACCGTGACGACGGCCATCAGCAGGACGGCGACCGCGATGCCGGACCCGGTGAGGAGCTGCTGCGTCTCACCGTCGACCGTCGTGGTGTGCAGCCACGGGTGCGCGAACTGCCAGTGCTGCGCGTACTTGATCATCGCCTCGACCTCGATCGGGGCGACGGTGACCGACTGCAGCCACGAGAACCAGCCGAACGAGGCCCCGGCGATGCCACCGAAGGCGATGTGGGGGAACCGCGCCGTTCCGCCCGCGATCGGGAACATGCCGCCGAGCTCGGCGTGCACGAGTGCGAGGACGAGGATCGCCACGCCACCGATGAGCCACGAGATGATCGCGGCGGGTCCGGCGGTCTTCAGCGCCTCTTGCGAGCCGAAGAGCCAGCCGGAACCGATGATCGACCCCGTCGAGGCCCAGATGAGTCCGATGAAGCCGACGTTGCGCTTCAGGCCGGAGTCCGGCAGCGCCTGTGTCGTTGTAGCCACTGTTGCTCCTGTCGAGTGAGCGCGGCCCCGCGAACGGGGGCCGCGCTCATCGACTCTGGCACTGTGACAGCAACTTGGCCGGATTGTTTAACACAATGGAAACAATCGTGCTGTACAAGCACTCAGATTACTTCTTGGATTTCTTGCCCTTCTTGGCGTCGTCCTTCTTCGACGACTTCTTGTGCTTCTTCTTCTTGCCGTCGTCCTGCTTCTTCTTGCCGTCGTCGTGCTTCTTGGACTTCTTCTTCTTCTCGCTCGGGTCCTCGGGGGCATCGTCCGAGTCGTCGGGCAACGAGAGCCCGTCGACGGGTTCGACCACGACGGCACTGCCCGTGTCCGCGAGCACGTCGACCGCCTGCTCCTCGACGACCGGCACGAGCGCGTCCTCGACCCGCTCCACGACGAGCTCAGCACCGTCCTCGGCGAGCCGCAGCAGCGCCTGGGCCGCACGGAGCCGGGTGGAGGACTTGCGGGCGAGCACGTCGGCGCGGGCTCCCTCGAGGAAGGCCCGGAGCGAGCGTTCGACGACGGAACGACCCCGAGGCGCCGAACGGTCGAGCCGATCGAGCTCCCCGGCGATCCCGGAGACGTCGTCCTCGACGTGCTCGTGCCGGACCGACTCGACGAGCGCGGCGACCGCTGCGCCGGCACGCTCGACGGCGGCACTCCGCTGGTCGAGCACGACGAGCATCTCGAACGTCGAGCCGTACGACACCGTCTCGAGGCGGACGGGCTCGGCGCCGCGCCCGCGGACGACCAACCGGGCGTCCGGCGTGGGCAACCAGGCGATCACCGCGGCGACCGTGGCGACGGACCCCACGATCCGCTCGTACTCGGCGAGCCCCACTCGCTCCTGCTCTCGCAGCCGGACACGGATCGCGATCTCCTGCACCACGTGCGGACCTCTCGTTTCGCCGATCGACACGAGCGTCTTCCCGCGCCGCTTCGGATCGTAGTCCTCGGAGGTGGCACGACAGAGAACGCCCCGCCTTCGTCCTGGAGACGACGACGGGGCGTTCAGCGTGACAGCGGCTCGACGACCGACGAATGGTGGAGATGGGGGGAATCGAACCCCCGTCCATCGCTGCAATTCGACGTCTTCTACGGGCGTATCCGGATAGTTCGTTCTGCTCGGCCCCGTCCTTTGCTACCGGCTTCTAGGACGACGGGCCCAGTCTCAGTGCAAGTCCCGCACGGCCCTGAGGCGCAACCGTGCAGCAAGTCCTCTGGATGACGCCGGAACTCAGGTTAGAAGACGATCACCTGGCCGACGGACTTCATGTGCTGGGCTGCTTACGCAGCGAGAGCGAAGTCAGTGCGCTTGGAATTGGCACTTGTTGTTTTCCACGGATCGTTGACGAGATGACCGTGGGTCCTCGGCCCGCTTCCCGTCGGCACACAGGCGATGTCGAAACCGATCATCCCCATGCGGGCCGGACGTGCGAGCCGCTGTCACGCTGTTGAGTTGCAAATGCTCCGATCGGAGCAGTCCCTTAGTCTAGCTGACGGAGGCTGCTGACGCCACCGTCACTCGCCGACGCGGTTCCGGGTGCGCATGGCCCGCTCGGCCTCGCGCTTGTCGGTCTTCTCGCGGAGGGCCTGACGCTTGTCGAACTCCCGCTTGCCCTTCGCCACGGCGATCTCGACCTTGGCGCGGCCGTCGTGGAAGTAGATCTGCAGCGGCACGAGCGTGTACCCGCCCTGCGCCGTCTTGTGCGAGATCTTCACGATCTGCTGCTTGTGGAGGAGCAGCTTCCGCTTCCGCCGCGGCGCGTGGTTGTTCCACGTGCCCTCGGTGTACTCGGGGATGTGCACGGCGTCGAGCCAGGCTTCGCCGCCGTCGATGAAGGCGTACCCGTCGATGAGCGACGCACGCCCCTCACGGAGGGACTTCACCTCGGTGCCGGACAGGACCATGCCGGCCTCGTACGTGTCCTCGATGAGGTAGTCGTGACGCGCACGACGGTTCGTCGCCACGATCTTCTCGCCGCGTTCCTTCGCCATGCGTGTCTCCTCTCGATGCCCGGTGCTGCTCGTCCCGGCCGTGCTGCGCAGCCCTACAGAGTACCCAACACTCGACCCGCGGCGCACCTTCCCGGCGCGCCGCGGGTCGAGAGCCTGCCGGGGCCCGGCGGCCGGGGTCAGACCTTGAGGTAGCGGCGGATCGCGATGAGCGCCGAGAGCGCCGCGAGGACGACACCGATCACGATCACCGACGGCACCACGATGGCCGCGTCGCCCATGCCGATGAACGCCGTTCCGGAGAACCGTTGCGACAGGTAGTTCCGGACGAAGAACCACACCACCGCGACGATCGCACCACCCGCGAGGACCGCCCCGATGGCCGCGGCGATCACCCCCTCGAGCACGAACGGTGTCTGGATGAACCGGTTCGACGCCCCGACGAGTCGCATGATGCCGAGCTCTCGCCGTCGACTGAACGCGGACAACCTGATGGTGGTGGCGATGAGCAGCACGGCCGCGATGAGCATCAACGACGCGATGCCGATCGCGGTGTAGGACGACGCGTTGAGCAGGTTGAAGATCGGTTGCAGGTACCCGCGCTGGTCGACCACGCTCTGCACGCCGGCGACCTTCGACAGACTCTCGACGAGGACGTCCGCCTGTGACGGGTTCTTCAGGTTCACCCAGAAGGTCTCGTTGAGGTACGCGGGCTTCACGAACTCGGTGGCGGGCGAGTCCTTGAACTGCTGCTTGAAGCGGTCGTAGGCCTGGTCCTGGTCCTCGTAGTACGTCTTCTCGATGTACGGCTTGAGGGTCGAGGAGTCGAGCTGCGACTGCACCTGCTGACGCTGGTCGTCGGTGGCCTTGGCCCCGGTGCAGTTGCCGGTGGTGTCGGTGTCCGTGCAGAGGTACACGGCGACCTGGGCCCGGTCGTACCAGTACCCCTTCATCTGGTTGATCTGCATCTGGAGCAGGATCGCGGTGCCCACGAAGGTGAGCGAGATGAAGGTCACCAGGACGACGGACACGACCATCGACGCGTTGCGACGGAGGCCCGAGGCGACCTCGGACATGACGAGCCCGAGCCTCATCGGATGATCCCCGGGATGGTCTGGATGCCGGTGGTGGTCGAGACGCCGGAGCCGCGCTGGATCGGCACGGCCTGGGTCTGGTACCCGCCGGACTGCTCATCGCGCAGGATCGTGCCGTTCGAGAGCTCGATGACCCGTCGCTGCATCTGGTTCACGATGCTGGCGTCGTGGGTCGCCATGAGCACGGTGGTGCCTCCCTGGTTGATGCGTTCGAGGAGCGCCATGATGCCGGCCGAGGTCGTCGGGTCGAGGTTTCCGGTGGGCTCGTCCGCGAGGAGGATCGCCGGCTTGTTCACGACGGCGCGGGCGATGGCCACACGCTGCTGCTCACCACCGGAGAGCTCGTGCGGCATGCGGGTCGCCTTGCCGGCGAGACCCACCAGCTTCAGCACGTCGGTGACGGCCTCGCTGATGAAGCCCTTGCTCTTGCCGATCACCTGCAGCGAGAACGCGACGTTGTCGAAGACGTTCTTGTTCGGGAGCAGCCGGAAGTCCTGGAACACGACGCCGAGGTTGCGGCGGAAGTACGGGACCTTGCGCGACGACAGCGAGCCGAGCCGCTGGCCGAGCACGTGGATCTGCCCGCGCGACGGCTTCTCCTCCTTCAGCACGAGCCGGAGGAAGCTGGACTTGCCGGACCCGGATGCACCCACGAGGAAGACGAACTCCCCCTTGAGGATCTCGAGGGAGATGGCGTCGAGGGCGGGACTCGGGTTGCCCGAGTACACCTTGGTGACCTGGTCGAATTTGATCATGACCGGATCAGGGTAGGTCGGTCGCCCCGGAAATCAACCGAGGCGCGCGGCTCAGGACCCGACGGATTGCTTCCGCCACCGGATGCCGGCGTTGATGAAGCCGTCCAGGTCGCCGTCGAACACGGCTGTGGGGTTGTTCACCTCGTGCTCGCTCCGCAGGTCCTTCACCATCTGGTACGGCGCGAGGACGTAGTTGCGGATCTGGTCGCCCCAGCTCGCCGTGATGTTGCCGGCGAGTTCCTTCTTCTTCGCGTTCTCCTCTTCCTTCTTGAGGAGCAGGAGGCGCGACTGCAGCACGCGCATGGCGGCGGCGCGGTTCTGGATCTGCGACTTCTCGTTCTGCATCGAGACGACGGTGCCGGTCGGCAGGTGGGTCAGGCGGACGGCGGAGTCCGTCGTGTTGACAGACTGGCCGCCGGGGCCGGACGAGCGGAAGACGTCGACACGGATGTCGTTCTCGGGGATGTCGATGACGGCGGTCTCCGGCATGAGCGGGATGACCTCGACCGCGGCGAACGAGGTCTGGCGCTTGCCCGCGGCGCCGAACGGCGACATCCGGACGAGGCGGTGCGTGCCGGCCTCGACCGACAGGGTACCGAAAGCGTGCGGCGCGTCGACCTCGAACGTGGCGGACTTGATGCCCGCCTCTTCCGCGTAGGAGGTGTCCATCACGGTGGTCTTGTAGCCGTGCTGCTCGGCGTACCGGAGGTACATGCGCATCAGCATCTCGGCGAAGTCCGCCGCGTCGACACCACCGGCACCGGCGCGGATCGTGATCACGGCGGGCCGGTCGTCGTACTCGCCGTCGAGGAGCGTCTGCACCTCGAGGTCGCCCATGGTCTTCTGGATCGCCTTGAGCTCGGCGACCGCTTCGTCCGCGGAGTCCTGGTCCTCGGCCTCGTTCGCCATCTCGACCAACACCTCGAGGTCGTCGATGCGCTGCTCGGTGTCGGTGATCTTCTTGAGCTCGGACTGCCGGTGCGAGAGCGCGCTCGTCACCTGCTGCGCGTGCTCGACGTCGTCCCAGAGGTCCTGCGCGCCGGCCTGCTCGCTGAGGTCGGCGATCTCGCGCTGCAGGCGGTCGACGTCGACCACGGAGCGGATGTTCCCGAAGGTCTCGCGGAGGGCGGAGATCTGCTCGTTGAAGTCCAGTTCGACCATGGTGGTCGATCCTACCGACCCAGGAGCGGTTCCCTCGACGCCATCCCCGCAGCGCCGGCCCGCGCGACTGCATCCGGCAGCGCCACGAGGAACGCGTCGACCTCGGCCTCGGTGGTGGTGTGCCCGAGGGTGATCCGGAGCGCTCCGCGGGCGTCCTGCTCGGACAGTCCCATCGCCAGGAGCACGTGCGACGCCTCGGGGACGCCGGCCTGGCACGCGGAGCCGGTCGACACCGCGACCCCGGCGGCGTCGAGCAGGAACAGCAGCGAGTCGCCCTCGCACCCCGGGAACGTGAAGTGCGCGTTGCCGGGCAGCCGGTCGACCGGGTCCCCCATCAGCACCGCGGACGGCACCGCGGCCCGGACCCCGGCGACCAGTCGGTCCCGCAGCGCCCGGACGTCCGCGTGCGGCATCGAGGCCGCGACCCCGAAGGCCGCGGCTGCCGGGGCGTCCTGCGTGCCGCTCCGCACCTGCCGCTGCTGACCACCGCCGTGGATGAGGGGCTCGACCGTGGCGCGTCGACCGAGCACGAGCGCGCCGATGCCGACCGGACCACCGATCTTGTGCGCGGAGACACTCATCGCGTCGAGCCCGGACTGCCGGAAGGACACCGGTACCTGCCCGTAGGCCGCGACCGCGTCGCTGTGCACGGGCACGCCGGCGGCGTGCGCCAGCTCGACGATCCGTGACACGGGCTGGATGGTGCCCACCTCGTTGTTCGCCCACAGGAACGTGACCAGGGCGACGTCCGAGGCATCGGCGAGTCGCGCCTCCAGGCCGGCGAGGTCGACGCGACCCTGCGCGTCCAACGGGACCACGTCGACGACCGCGCCCTCGTGGCGCTCGAGCCACTCGACCGTGTCGACGGTCGCGTGGTGTTCCCCGCCCGGCACCACGATGCGGGGACGCGGACGGTCCTGCTGGCGGGCCCAGAAGAGGCCCTTCACGGCGAGGTTGATGCTCTCCGTGCCGCCGGAGGTGAAGACCACCTCGACCGGCTCGGCGTCGAGCGACGCGGCGACGGCGGCACGGCCGTCCTCGAGCAGCATCTTCGCCTGCTGCCCTGCGCTGTGGATCGACGACGGGTTGCCGACCGTGCCGAGCGCAGCGGTGAACGCGGCGAGCGCCTCCGGCAGGATCGGCGTCGTCGCGGCGTGGTCGAGGTAAACGAGCAATCGGGGACCCCCTGAACGAGCGTCCCCAGGATACCCGTGGGTCCTCGTACCCTTGTGGGCATGCGCGAGACGGTTGTGAACGAGTCCCCGGGGTTCGTCCTGGGGGCCGGTGACCCGCGTTTCTCGGTGCGCTCGGCGACGGCGACCTCGGTCACCCTGGTGGTGGACGGGCGCGGTTCCTTCCCGCTGACGAACACGGGCGACACCTGGGCGGCGGACGTGCCGGGGGTCGAACCGGGCGACACGTACCATCTGCTCGTCGACGGGCCGACCGGGCCGCGGCACGAGTTCGACGTCACCCGGCCGCTGCTCGACCCGGCCGCACGCGGGATCGCACCGGCAGCGGGCGACGCGGACGACACGACGGGCGCGGGTCCCGCCCCGCGCTGGACGAGCGTCGTCGTGGACGACTCCTTCGACTGGGGCGGCGTCGTGAAGCCGCGCACACCCCTCGACCGGACCGTCGTGTACGAGGCGAACGTCCGGACCCTGACGGCCGCGAACCCGCACCTGCCGGAGGACCTCCGTGGCACGTACGCCGGTGTCGCCCACGAGAGCACCATCGCGCACCTGCACCGCATCGGCGTCACGACGCTCGAGCTCCTGCCCGTGCACGCCTTCGACACCGAGCACTGGCTGCAGGACGCCGGCCGCGAGAACGCGTGGGGTTACAACACCCTCGGGTTCTTCGCCCCGCACGCCGCGTACGCCTCCCCCGGCGCCCGGGCCGAGGGGGCCTCGGCCGTCCTCCGCGAGTTCAAGGGCATGGTCCGGCTGCTGCACGAGGCCGGCATCCAGGTCGTGCTCGACGTCGTCTACAACCACACGGCGGAAGAAGGGCTCGGCGGCCCGACCTCGTCGCTGCGCGGCATCGACGGCGCGAACCGGTACCGGTGGTCGGCGGACCCCGACGACGGCGGCGCCGCCGGTGGCGCCGCCGGCGACGCTGCCGGCGACGCTGCCGGCGACCCCGCCGGTGGCCGCGCCCGCGTGCGCGGCTCGTACTACGACACCACCGGCTGCGGGAACACCCTCGACACCTCGGTGGAGGCGACGGCGGACCTGATCGTCGACAGCCTCGTGTACTGGGCGCGCGAGGTGCAGGTCGACGGCTTCCGCTTCGACCTGATGGCTGCACTGGCCCGCGACGACCGCCACGTGTTCGACCCGGAGCACCCCCTGCTCGACCGGATCCGGAACCACCCCGACCTGCAGGACACCCTCGTCATCGCCGAGCCCTGGGACGTCGGACCCGACGGCTGGAAGACCGGTTCGTTCGGCGCGCGCACGAGCGAGTGGAACGACGGCTTCCGGAACACCGTCCGGCAGTTCTGGCTGACCGACATCGCCGAGGAGCGCCGCAACGGCTCCCCCGCGACCGGGATCGGCGCGCTCGCCGGGGCCCTCACCGGCTCCCGGAACCTGTTCGACACCTCCCGCGGCCCGCTCGCCGGCATCAACTTCGTCACCGCCCACGACGGCTTCACCCTGCTCGACCTGGTGTCGTACGACGGCAAGCACAACGCGGCGAACGGCGAGGACAACCGGGACGGCTCGAACGACAACCGTTCCTTCAACCACGGCATCGAGGGCGACACCGTCGACCGCGGCGTCCGCGCGGCGCGTGGACGGTCGATGCGGAACCTGCTCGGCACGCTGATGCTCTCGGCGGGCGTGCCGATGCTCACCGCGGGCGACGAGCGCAGCCGCACCCAGCACGGCAACAACAACGCGTACGTCGTCTCCGAGGACCTCACCCCGGTGAACTGGTCCGACGACGAGGACGCCGAGGCGATGACCGACGTGGTCGCCACCCTCGCCCGCCTGCGGGCCGCGCACCCGGCGCTCCGCCCGACACGGTTCGGCGTCGAGGGGCAGGAGACCCCCGGAGCCTCGCGGATGTCCTGGTACGGCCCGGACGGGCACCCGATGACGATCGAGGGCTGGGACCGTCCGATCCACCGCGCACTGCAGTACTTCGTCGAGTCCACGCCGGAGCACGAGCCGTTCGACCGCGTGCTCGTCGTGGTGCACGGCAGCGGGCGGACGCGGGACCTCACCCTGCCGGTGCGCGACGACGTCCTCGGGTACCGGCTCGTCTGGTCGAGCGAGAAGCACCGCGACCACGAGCGGCTCCGTCCCGCGGGGCAGGTGTTCACGGCGTACGGTCCGGGGATCCACGTGTTCGAGATCGCGTAGCGCGCGGGCGTCGGGTCGCGACACCGGCCGGCGTGCGGGACACCGGCCGGCGTGCGGGACACCGCCGGATCCGGCGGCGTCTCGCGACGGGCGCGGCGTCTCGCGGTGACGCGCGACCCAGCACCGGGCCTGGAGGCGCGGGACGGGTCCGCCACGCGCCTCCAGGCCGTCCCTCCACAGGTCCACGGCGCGCCCGGCCCTCCACAGAGGGCGGATTCCGGGGAACGCGGAGCCGCTCGCCGGGTAGCGTCGGCTCCGTGGCCACCGCAGACCGACCCCGCCGTCCGAAGATCGGGCGCATCCCGATCACCGAGCTCGCCCCCACGACCCCGAACGGATTCCCCGGCAAGGCGTTCGACGGCGAGGTGATCACGTTCGGTGCGACCGTCTTCCGCGAAGGGCACGGCATCATCGGCGCCGACCTCGTCCTCGAGCGCCCCGACGGCGGCACCCGCACCGTCCCGATGGTGCTCGGTGCCCCCGGCACCGACCGGTACGAGGCGACCGTGCAGGTCGACCACGTCGGCGTCTGGACGTGGCACGTCGAGTCGTACTCCGACGACTGGGCGACGTGGCTCCACGCCGCACGCCTCAAGATCGCGGCCGGCGTCGACACCGAGGCGACGCTGCTCGACGGCGCCCTGCTCCTCGACCGCCTCGCGGACGAGACCGACTCCCCCGCCGCGACCCGCGCAGCGGCACGCGTCCGCGACGCCGACCTCGACCCGGCCGAACGCCTGGCCGCCGTCGACGACCCGCGGATCACCGGCGAGGTCGAGGACGCCCCGCTGACCTCGCTCCGCACGCACTCCCCGACGGTGCTGCTCGACGTCGAGCGGACCCGTGCGGGCGTCGGCGCCTGGTACGAGTTCTTCCCGCGCAGTGAGGGGGCGAAGAAGAACGCCGACGGTTCGTGGAAGAGCGGCGACTTCCGCACCGCCGCACGGCGCCTGCCCGGGGTCGCCCGGATGGGTTTCGACGTCATCTACCTGCCGCCGATCCACCCGATCGGCACGACCGCCCGCAAGGGACCGAACAACACCCTCACGCCGGGGCCGAACGACCCCGGCAGCCCGTGGGCGATCGGTGGTCCCGAGGGCGGGCACGACGCCATCCATCCCGACCTCGGCACCGAGGACGACTTCCGCGACTTCGTCGAGACGGCGAAGAACACCGGGATGGAAGTGGCACTCGACTTCGCACTGCAGTGCTCCCCCGACCATCCGTGGGTCACCGCGCACCCGGAGTGGTTCACGGTGCGGGCGGACGGCTCCATCGCGACAGCGGAGAACCCGCCGAAGCGGTACCAGGACATCTACCCGATCCAGTTCGACACCGACCCCGAGGGCATCGTCGCCGAGGTCCTCCGCGTCCTCCGGCACTGGATCGCCTTCGGCATCCGGATCTTCCGCGTCGACAACCCGCACACCAAGCCGCTCTGGTTCTGGGAGCGCGTCATCCGTGAGATCCGCGACGAGCACCCGGACACCGTGTTCCTGGCCGAGGCGTTCACGCGCCCGGCGATGATGCGGGCCCTCGCCGAGGTCGGGTTCCAGCAGTCGTACTCGTACTTCACGTGGCGCAACTCGAAGGACGAGATCGCCGAGTACTTCGACGAGCTGTCGCACGAGACGAGCGCCTACCTCCGCCCGAACCTGTTCGTGAACACGCCGGACATCCTCACCGAGTACCTGCAGTTCGGCGGCCGTGCCGGCTACAAGATCCGTGCGGCACTGGCTGCCACGGGCGCTCCGACGTGGGGCATGTACTCCGGCTACGAGCTCTTCGAGGACGTCGCGCGTCCGGGCTCGGAAGAGAACATCGACAACGAGAAGTACGAGTACAAGCCGCGTGACTTCGCGCTGGCCGAGGCCGAGGGCGCGAGCCTCGCGCCGTACGTCACCATGCTCAACCGGTTCCGGCAGGCGCACCCTGCGCTCCGCCAGCTCCGGAACCTGCACGTGCACGACGCCGAGGACCCGGCGATCGTCGTGTACTCGAAGCACCTGCCCGGCCGGTTCATCCGCTCCGGCCGTGACGACACCGTGATCGTCGTCGCCAACGTCGATCCCCACTCGGCCCGTGAGACCACGGTCCACCTCGACCTGGCCGCGCTCGGTCTCGACCCCGAGCAGCCGTTCGACGTCCGCGACGTCGTCACCGGCCAGCGCTGGGTCTGGGGATCGTCGAACTACGTCCGCCTGGACGCATTCCAGGAACCCGTGCACCTGCTCGTCGTGGAGGGACCCCGCCGATGACCGACACCCACCCCGAGGACGACGCACCGAAGGCAGCGCCGACGAACCGGGGCCAGGGCCCCAGCGTGCCGCCGGTCCCGCCGCCTCCGCCGCCCGTGCTCCCGCGTCGGATGCCGGCCGACACGCCACGTCCGACCCACCCGGCGCAGCACATCGCACCGGGGACCCCTGCTGACCAGCAGGGCGGTGCCGAGTCCCGCGTCCCGGCGCCGAAGGCGGCCGCACCGCGGTACGAGCCGATCGCGTCCGGCCCCGGCGAGGACCTGCCCGGAGCGCCTCCGTCGCGTCGTGAGGCGCCGGACCGTGACGTCCCCGAGTCGGCGACGCTCGCGGGCCACGCGTCCGACGCGGAGCACCCGCGGCACATCGCGGTCGAGGGCGTGGCGGCGACACCCGATGCCGCCGAGCCCGCTGTCAGTCTCGGCGACGGCCCTGATGCTGGTTCCGGCACCGCCGCCACCGCCGCCACCGGCCCCGGCGACGGCGCGGACGCGCCCACCAGCGAAGGCGGGAGCCCCCTGGCACCGACCGGCACGACGACGAGCGCTGCGCAGGCCTCCGGACCGCGTCCCGCACCGGTCGAGGAGTGGCTCCGCCAGCAGGTCGCCGAGGCACGCTGGTCGCAGCCGCACGACGTACTCGGCCCGCACCCCGTCGACGGCGGCACGAGCGTCCGCGTGGTGCGGCACCTCGCGACCGCGGTCCGCCTCGTCCGGCTCGACGGCGACGACATCGAACTGACGCACGAGGGCGACGGTCTCTGGGCCGGTGCCACCGCAGAGGAACTCGGTCGCTACCGGGTCGAGGCCGACTACGACCACGACCCGTCGATCGACACCGACGACATCACGTGGACGACCGACGACGCGTACCGGTTCCCGCCGACCATCGGCGAGCTCGACCTGCACCTCTTCGGCGAAGGCCGTGACGAGCAGCTCTGGCACCACCTCGGCGCGCACGTCAAGACCGTCGACGGTGTCGACGGCGTCGCGTTCACCGTCTGGGCACCCCGCGCCACGGCGGTCCGCGTCATCGGCGACTTCGAGGGCTGGGAAGGCCGCACGACCGCGATGCGTCGGCTCACCGACCTGGGCGTGTGGGAGCTCTTCTGGCCCGGCGCGATGGTCGGCCAGCGGTACAAGTTCCAGATCCTCACGGACTCCGGATGGGTGGAGCGGGCCGACCCCTTCGCGCGCCGCGCCGAGATCGCGCCGCTGACCGCGTCCGTCATCACCCGCTCCGACTACACGTGGTCCGAGGGCGACACGCAGTGGATGGAGCACCGGGCGAAGACCACCACGCACGACCGCCCGATGAGCGTCTACGAGGTCCACCTCGGCTCGTGGCGGCCCGGGTTGTCCTACCGCGAGGCCGCCGACCAGCTGATCGGGCACGTGCAGTACCTCGGGTTCACCCACGTCGAGTTCCTGCCGCTCGCCGAGCACCCCTTCGGCGGCTCGTGGGGCTACCAGGTCACCGGGTACTACGCGCCGACCGCACGCTTCGGCTCCCCCGACGACCTCCGGTACCTCATCGACCGCCTGCACACGGCCGGCATCGGCGTGATCATGGACTGGGTCCCCGGGCACTTCCCGAAGGACGAGTGGGCACTCGGCAAGTTCGACGGCCACGCCCTGTTCGAGCACCCGGACCCGCGCCGCGGCGAGCAGCTCGACTGGGGCACCTACGTGTTCGACTTCGGGCAGCCGCAGGTGCGGAACTTCCTCGTCGCGAACGCCCTGTACTGGTTCGAGGAGTTCCACATCGACGGACTCCGCGTGGACGCCGTCGCCTCGATGCTCTACCTCGACTACTCCCGCACCGAGTGGCTGCCCAACATCCACGGCGGTCGCGAGAACCTCGAGGCGATCTCGTTCCTGCAGGAGACCAACGCCACCGCGTACAAGCGCTACCCGGGCATCGTCATGATCGCCGAGGAGAGCACCTCGTGGCCCGGCGTCACCCAGCCCACGAGCGCCGGCGGCCTCGGCTTCGGTCAGAAGTGGAACATGGGCTGGATGCACGACTCGCTCCAGTACATCGAGCGCGAACCGCTCTACCGGAGCTACCACCACGACGAGGTCACGTTCTCGTTCGTGTACGCGTTCAGCGAGCAGTTCACGCTGCCGATCAGCCACGACGAGGTCGTGCACGGCAAGGGCTCCCTGTACGGCAAGATGCCCGGCGACGAGTGGCAGAAGCGTGCGAACGTGCGCGCCTACCTGGCGTTCATGTGGGCGCATCCCGGCAAGCAGCTGCTCTTCATGGGGCAGGAGTTCGCCCAGCCCTCCGAGTGGTCCGAGGCCCGTGGGCTCGACTGGTGGCTCCTCGACGACCCGGGACACCGTGGCGTGCAGGACCTCGTCGCCTCGCTCAACCGGGTGTACCGCGAGACCCCGGCGCTGTGGACGCACGATTCCACGGCCGAGGGCTTCGAGTGGATCGAGGGCGGCGACGCTCCGCACTCCACGCTCGGGTTCCTGCGGAAGGACGGGGACGACCGGCTCGCGGTGTTCGTGAACTTCTCCGGTGTGCCGGTCGAGCGCCGCTTCGGGCTGCCCGCGGCCGGGGCGTGGCACGAGGTGCTCAACACCGACGCCGCGGAGTACGGCGGGTCCGGTGTGGGGAACCTCGGCGTGGTCACGGCGGACGACACCCCGTGGGCGGGTCGCCCGGCCTCGGCACACGTCGTCGTGCCGCCGCTCGGCGCCGTCTGGCTCAAGCTGGCGCCGTAGGCCGGCAGGGACCAGAACCAGCCACAGACGGAACGGGAGGCGCGGTGCCAGCTGGCACCGCGCCTCCCGTCCGTCCGTGTCGGGGGCTCAGTACAGGGCGCTCGCCAGGCGACGGCGGGCCGCGACGACGCGCGGGTCCTCCGCACCGATGAGCTCGAAGTACTCGACGAGCCGCACGCGCAGGGCCTCACGGTCGTCGCCGAACACCGTCGGGACGAGGTCGAGCAGGCGCCCGAAGGCGTCCTCGACGTGTCCGCCCGAGATGTCGAGGTCGGCGACGGCGAGCTGCGCCGACACCTCGGACGGCCCGGCGGCCGCGGCGGCACGGATGTCGTCCGCGGTGTGGCCGTTCAGCCGGTCGAGGAGCGACACCTGTGCGAGTCCCGCCACGGCCATCTGGTCGTGCGGGTCCTGCGCGATGGCGGTCTTGTACTCCTGGATCGCCGTGGCGTAGTCGCCCTGCTCGATCGCGTCGTACGCGGCCTGGTGGTGCGGCGGCAGGGGTTCGGGTTCCGGTTCGCCCTGCTCGACGGCGTCGGCCGGGGCCGCACCGTCGACCGTCAGGCGGCCGGAGACACCGTTCTCCTCGGCGGCGGCGAGCACCTGCTCGAAGACGTCACGGACCTGGGCCTCGGGCAGCGCACCGACGAAGAGCCCGAGGGGGCGTCCGCCGATGAGCGCGGCCACGGTCGGGATCGACTGCGCCTGGAACGCCTGCACGAGCTGCGGGTTCGTGTCGGCGTCGACCTTGGCGAGCAGCACGCGGCCGTCGTACTCGGCGGTCAGCTGCTCGAGGATCGGCGACAGCTGCTTGCACGGTCCGCACCACTCGGCCCAGATGTCGACGATCACCGGGACGATCGAGGACAGCTGGAGGACGTCCTGGAACGTCTGGTCGGTGACGTCGAGGACGAGCGACGGGACGGTCAGGTCCGCGCCGGTCTCACCACCGGGAACGCCGGGCGTACCGGGTGTTCCGGGGCCGGCGCCGGCAGGCACACCCGCGGGACCGGCGGTGGACGGCTGTTGCGGCCGCTGCGCACGGTCGACCAGGGATGACAGGTCGACTGCTCCGCGGAGACCGGACGGGGTCGGGGGGACGTTGGTCATTGCACCTCACTCGCTGCTGTCAGGCCCTGCGTGAACCCGAGCAGGACCACTTTCTCATCGCTGCCCACCGGGGGCACGGAGAAGAGCAACTGGACGCCGTAGGTGGCGGTGATGCCCTTCGTGCTGGAGTCGACGCCGGACAGCGCCTTGACGGCGCCCTCGGTGTTGACCTCGGCGCCGGCTGCGGTGGGGGTCACCTTCTCGATCTCGTTGAGCTCGGCGGAGACGAGCGCGCCGGCTCCGTCGGTCGCGATCGCCAACGCGCTGTCCGCGGGGACCTCGGACGAGTACTCGATCTTCGCGGTGTCGGGGAGCGACTCGGACTTCTTGTCCTTGTACGCCTTGCCGATCGTCGAGCGGAGACCGTCGCCCTCTGCCTGGAACAGCGACGCGTAGGCGCTGTCCTTGTCCTTCGACAGGATGTCGCCGTAGACGCGGCCGATCTGGTCGGGCGCGATCGAGAGCAGCTTCGTGTTCGGGGCGAGCAACGACGCACCGATCGACGTCGGTGCGAGGCTCGGGATCTTCGCGGCGGCCTCGAGTGACACGTCGTACGCGACCTTGTAGTCGTCGCGTGCGGAGTCCTGCACGAGCGTCAGGGCCTGCGGAGCGGACTTGGCGTCGCAGTCCTCCGCGACGACGGCGAACACCGTACGGGGCCACGAGTCGGTCTGCTGCGGCAGCGCCACGCAGACCTGGCCGGCGGAGATCGACGGCGGGGCGTCCACGTCGGTGTCCTTGGCGCGGATCGTGTAGTTGGCTTCCCGCAGCTCGAGCGCGGCGCCGGTGAAGCGACCGCCGGCGAGCCGCGCGTCGCGCGTCGCGTCCGCCTGCTTGGCGACGGCGGCGACGCGGTCGACGATCCGGCTGATCTGCTGCTTGGTCGCGGCGGTCGGCTCGGTCTGGGTGGCGGCGCCGGTCGCGGTGGCGCTCGGCGTCGGGGACGCGGCGGATCCGCCCTGCGGCCAGTAGTCCGAGGAGCACCCGGCCAGGCCGAGCGCACCGACGAGGAGCACGGGGATCGCCACGAACGCACGACGACCACGACGTCCGCGGACGGGCACCTGCGCACCGGCCGCTGCGGCACGACGCGAGGCCCGCACGCGCGGAGGACGGGACCCGCCACTCCGACGACGGGGGCCACGGCCACGGCGCTGGTGCACGAACGCCCAGACGAGCAGGACCAGACCGCCGACGAGGAACACGCCGCCGGCCACGAGGAGCGGCCCGACCGTGGGGGTCGCCGTGTCGCGCGGCCAGGTGACGGAGACGTCGCTCGGCGCCGCGGACGTGCCGTCGCCGACGATGATCACGGAGACGTCCTTCGGCAGGCGGACGGTGAACTGTCCCGCGCTGTCGTACTCCTGGTACCAGAGGTCGCTGCCGGCGGGGTCGGGCACGGTCGACTCCTTGCCCGTGGTCCGGCCGACGAGACGGTCCTGGTCGGCGTCGAAGCGCATCGTGGTGTGCTTCGCGTCACCGACCCAGGCCTCGACGTCGGTGGTCTTGCCGTAGGCGGCGAAGACCTTGCCCGATCCGGCGACGTTGATGCGCTGGTACCCGGGGTTCGCGTTGAGGGTCGAGCCCGGGATGACCGTGACCGGCGCCGAGCTCTTCGAGGAGGATGCCGCGACGAGGGACGACGGTGGCTCGAACACGGTCCGTTGTCCGACCGCGAGCGCGACGAGCAGCAGACCGATGACGAAACTGACGATCGCCAGGACGAATCGCACGGATCTTCTCCCTACCGCGCCGGGGTGGGGGTGACGGCGCGCGAATCAGCGCCCCAGGATAGCGAGCGAGCCTGAGCAGCGCATCCTCCACCGCTGTCCGCGAACACAGCCGCCCGTCCGTGCTCGCCGCTAGGATCGTGCCCGGGCCGGATCGGGCCCTCCGCCGAGCACACAGGAGCGACACGTGGCGAACGACGAGGCCGAGTTCGGGAGCGAGCTGCGCGGGTACCGCCGCGACGACGTGGACCGTGCACTGAACGACCTGCGCCGCGAGCTCATCAAGTCGAACAACGACCGCGCGGACGCTGCGAAGGAGATCCGACTCCTGCAGTCGCGCGTCTCCGAGCTGCAGGGCGAGCTCGACGAGGCCGGCACCCCGACGTACAGCGGACTCGGCACGCGCCTCGAGTCCACCCTCCGTGTCGCCGAAGAGCAGTCCACGCGACTCATCAGCCAGGCCGACATCGACGCCCAGCGACTCCGCGCGTCGAGCCGAGCCGAGGCGGAGCGCACCCTCCGTGAAGCCCAGGAAGAAGCGCGCGACACCCTCGAGGACGCCCGAACCCGCTCGACCAACGAGCTCACCCGCGCCCGCGCCGAGTCCGCCGACACCATCGAGCGTGCCCGCGCCGAGGCCGGCCTGCTCGTGCAGGACGCCCGCAACGAGGCCGCCGCACTCCGCGGTGCCGCCGTCACCGAGGCGGCCGAGGTCCGCTCCATCGCGATCCGTGAGACCAACGCGCAGCGTGCCCAGGTCGAGCACGAGGTCGCCGAGCTCCGCGAACTCGCCCAGCGCGAGTCCGCCGACGCCCGCCAGGCGTCCGCCGACCTCGACCGCGAGACCGAGCACCGTCGCAGTGTCTTCGAGGCGGACCACACCCGCCGGATCGAGGACCTCGACCTCGAGGAGCGCACCCGTCGTGACGCCCTCGAGCGTGAGGTCACCGAGGGCCGGGCAGCCTGGCACCGTGAACGCGACGAGGAGCAGCAGGCGCACGCGCTCGCGCTCGAGACCGGGCGCGCCGACCTCGCGGCCGAGGTCGACCGTCGCCGGGCCGAGCTCGAGACCGAACTGGCCGAGCGTCGTCGCGTCCTCGACGAAGAGCTCGCTGCTGCACGTGCCGAGTGGGACCGCGAGCTCGCCGGCGCACGCACGGCGCTCGAGCAGGAGATCGAGGCGGCCCGCGCCCTGCTCCGCGTCGACGAGGAACAGACCCGCGCCGAGAACGAACGCCTGACGCAGGAGACCGCCGACCGCATCGCCCGCGAGCTCGACGAGCACGCCACACGCATCGAGCGGGAGCGCGCCGAGGCCGAGGCCGTGGCGGAACGGGCAGCACGCGAGCACGAGAACGAACTGGCCGCCAGGCGGGAGCGCGAGCATGCCGAGGTCGACACCGAGATCGCGGACCGCCGCACCGCCGAACTCGGCACGCTCGAGGCCGAGCGCACCGCGCTGCGCCAGGAGATCGACACCGCGCGCGCCGACCTGACGAAGGAGCGCGACGAGGTCCGCGCCGAGATCGCCCGTGAGCGCGACGAGGCACGGACGACCCTCGAGTCCGAGCTGGCCGCTCGCCGTGACGACGCCGAGCAGGACTACCTGCAGAAGCACCACGAGACGGTCACGGAGACGCAGAAGTACCTCGACGAGGCGAACCTCCAGCTGGCCGAGGCGACGCGGCGGGCAGCCGAGGCGCGTGAGCGTGCGGAACGCCTGCAGCAGGAGGCCGACGACCTCGAGCGCACCAGCACCTCCGAGGCGCAGGAGCACGCGCGCACGATCGTCGCCGATGCGCAGGACCGTGTGCACAAGATGGTCGCCGACGCCGAGGAGCGCACCGCCGCGGTCTTCGCCGAGGCGGAGGACCGCCTCGCCGCCATCCGCACCGAGCGCGATGCGGTGGCCGCCTACCTCGAGAACCTGCGCGGCGTGCTGACGCACGCCACGGGCCTGCTCGGGACGGCGCCGGAGGGCGCCGCCGCGGACGCCGCCGACGAGGACGCCGACGCCACACGCTGACGCGCTGACGCGCTGACGCGCTGGCACGCTGGCACGCTGGCACGCCGCCATGTGCTGACGGCGGGCCGGCCTGGAGGCGCGCCACGCTCCTCCAGGCCGGCTCACGTCCGTGACGTGACCGGTCCCGGAACAGCAGGTGGGTCGCCAGCCAGACCGGCAGGTGCGTCGGCTGCTAGAGCGGCAGGTGCGTCGGCAGCGGTGCGCTGCCCGGCACGACGAGGTCCGCGATCGCGTCGAGCACGATCCGCACGTACCGTTCCCCCACCCAGAGGTGCTTCGCACCCTCGACGGGGACCACCCGCACGTTCGGCGCGATCGCGAAGCGGCGTGCCGCCTCGTCCGGCTGCAGGAAGTCGTCGTGCTCGGGCACCAGGGCGACGACCGGCACCGACGCGTCCGCCCAGCGGGCGAGTTCCTCGTCGGTGGTGCGGTGCAGCGGTGGCGACAGCAGGACCACGCCGGCGACCCGGCCGGCCTCGACGTGTTCGAGCGCGTGCTTGAGGACGACCTCGGTACCGAACGACCAGCCGACCAGCCACGGTGTCGGGAGTCCGCGCTCGACGACGTCGGTCACCGCGGCGCGGAGGTCGAATCCCTCGGAGACGCCGTCACCGAACACGCCCTCGGACGTACCACGTGGTGAGGTCACCGAGCGGAAGTTGAAGCGGAGGACCGCGATGTCGGCAAGGGCGGGGAGCCGCGCGGCCGCCTTCTTGAGCACGTGGGAGTCCATGAAGCCGTGCGCGGTGGGCAGCGGGTGCAGGGTGACGATCGTGCCGCGCGCCGGTCGGTCGAGCGGCTCCGCCAGCTCGCCCACGAGCGTGAGGTGGTCGTCGGTCACGAGCTCGACGTCGGTGCGCCGCGCGGGCAGCTCCGTGTTCGAGCGGATCTCGTCGCTCATGCCACGGTCCGGTCGGGGCTCATGCGATGCTCCAGCAGTGGTTGTGCCAGTGCCGGCGGGACGCCAGGTCGGCCTCGTCGCCGAGGACGCCGTCGGCACGCCAGACGACCACGTGCGCGATGCCCGGCATGACCGTGCCGCCGCAACCCGGGCAGACGTACTCCTTCAGCGCCGACGCCGCCGACACGGGCTGCACGAGGTACTCGCGCCCGCGACGGACCTCGGTGCGCTTCCAGGAGCTCATCAGCCGGTCGAGACCCGCTGGCTCCTCCTCAGGACCGAAGACGCGGCCACGCGGACGCCGCGGCCGGTTGCTGCGCGGCACCCGTCCCGCCGATCAGTACCAGTTGAAGGACTGGCTGTGTCCCCATGCGCCGCACGGCGTGCCGTAGACACCCGAGATGTAGTTGAGACCCCAGGTGATCTGCGTCGCCGGGTTCGTCTGCCAGTCGGCGCCGGCCGAGGCCATCTTGCTGCCGGGCAGGGCCTGCGGAATGCCGTAGGCGCCGCTGGGGTTGTACGCGTTGACGCGCCAGCCGGACTCCTTGTTCCACAGGGAGACGAGGCAGTTGTACTGGTCGGTGCCCCAGCCGCGGGCGGTGACGAGCTGCTGCGCGATCGCCTGCGCGCTGCCCGGGTCGGGCGTCGCGGCGGTGGCGGCCAGGCTGTTCGACGCGGTGACCGGCTGGGCGGCCGACGCCGTGGCGGTGTCGGTGTCCGTGTCGGTCTCGACCTTGGGCTTCGCGACGACCTTCGGCTTCGGCACGGTGACCCCGTAGGCGTCGCGCGTGACGTCGAACGCCGCGTAGGTGCCGTGCGCGGTGTAGTCCTGCGGAGCAGCCGGTGCCTTCACGAGCACGGGCGCGGAGACCGCCGCCTGCGCGACATCGGGCTGCATCGGGTTGAAGAGCGAACCGCCGACGAAACCGAAGACGGCGAAGAAGGACAGCGCCGGGATCGTCGCGCGCTTCCGCATGAAGGTGTTGACGCCACGGATCGCGGTCGGCTTCGACGGAGCGGCGATCGCGCGGGCGCGGCGCTGCTTCACGATGCGCGGGTCGGACGGTGTCGCGGCACGAACGGCAGCCGAGGCGCCCGTCCGCGGTTCGGACACGCGGTTGGCCGCGACCGACCGGGGGGCGCTGCGCTGTTCTGAGGCGCTGCGCGGTCCGGGGGCGCTCACCGGGGCGGTCGGCACCGATGCCGTCGCCACCTGCGGGTTCGCCTGGAGGACCGAGTTCTCCGCCGTGCGGGTTCGGTTCAGTGCCGCGCGGCGCTCACCGGCGGCCGTGAGGCCGAGGTGCTCGCGGGTATCGCGGTCGGAGCTGGTGTTCGACGTGTGCCTGCCCATGAGTTCGACCAGGATAACGGAACGATCACGGAAAGCGAAGCACCCGACACCAGCGCGTCGTCACCGGACAGCGAGCATGACCTCGACGACGGCGTCGAGCAGGGCGTCGACCTGGGCTTCGCGGTACCCACCGTGCTTCGGCCGGAAGACGATCGAGCGCACCTCGGTGAGGCTCAGCGGCTTGCCCTCACGGAAGTAGCCGCCGAGACGCTTGGCGAACGCGTCGACGTCCTTCGGGTGGTAGCCGGTGCCGAGGAAGCTGACCCGGCTGAACCGCTGCCCGTCGGGCCGCTCCAGTCGGTCGACCACGTCGGAGGCCTTCGAGCGCGCCTCGGCGTACCAGGCCTTCTGCCCGACGTCCGCCATCTCCCGCTCGCGCTCACGGGCGGCGAAGGCGTCCTCGAGCCGCTCGAGGGCCGCGTCGACGTGCGCGGTCGAGTACCCGCCCTTCCGCATCGAGAACGCGGTCGCGCGGATCTTCGCCGCCTCGATCCCGGGAGCGCTGTCGTTCGCCGTGTAGGCGCGACGAGCGTCCTCGAGGAAGCGCTCGACCTCGTCGACGTCGTATCCGAGGGCGGAGCGGTCTGCGTTCGGGAAGGTGGTGGCCACGGCGACATTCTGCCAGGACCGGACCCTGGTGCCACCTGGACGCGCGGTGCACGTCACGCAGCAGTCAGTGGTTGATGACGAGGTAGAGCACGTACGCCACCGCGGACGACGGCAGGATGCTGTCGATCCGGTCGAGCAGCCCACCGTGACCCGGCAGGAACGACGAGATGTCCTTGATGCCGAGGTCCCGCTTGATCATCGACTCGGTCAGGTCGCCGAGCGTCGCCGAGCCGGAGATGAGCACGCCGAGGATGATGCCCGCCCACCACGGCAGCCCGAGCATGAGCCACGACACGATGATCCCGACGACGATGCTCGCCGCGACCGAGCCGGCGAAGCCCTCCCACGTCTTCTTCGGGCTGATCCGCGGCGCCATCGGGTGCTTGCCGAGGTTGAGCCCCGTCGCGTACGCACCGGTGTCGACCGCCACCACCACCAGGATGAACGCGATCACCCACAGCTGACCGTCCCGCTGCGCCGACAGCAGCACCACGCAGGCGCCGAGCAACGTGATGTACGCCTGGACGAAGAGCCCGTTCGTCAGGTCGCGGAAGACGTTGCCCGCCGGCGGCTTCGGGTTCGTGAACGCGACCTCGACCAACCGCCAGAGGCTGATGAGGACGATGCCGCCGAGCAGGGTGAAGAGCGCCGGGATCTGGCCGCCGAGGAACGCGGCCGGCACGATCGCCACCGCCACCGCCACGCTCGGGATCCGCGGCACGTCGCGCCCCGCGAAGCGCATGGCGCTCGCGAGCTCGTACACACCGACGCCGAGCAGGAACGCCGCGACGACCATGAACGACGGCGTCCAGATGAGCAACGACCCGAGCATGACGACGGCGAACGCCAGCGCGATGCCGATCGCCGCGGGCAGGTTGCGCCCGGTCCGTGCGGTCAGTGCCTCGTTGCGCGCGCCGAAGTCGGCCTTCCGTTGCCGGAGCTGCGCCTCGAAGTCCGTGCGGGCAGCTCGTGCCCGCGCATCGAAGTCCTGGCGCAGCCCCTTCGCGGAACGCTTCTGTGCTGTGGGGCGGTCATCGCCGCCCTGGTCTGGACGGGGCATCAGACCTCGAGGAGTTCGGCTTCCTTCTTCTTCAGCGCGTCGTCGATCTGATCGACGTGCTTCTTCGTCAGGCCCTCGAGGTCCTTGTCGCCACGCGAGATCTCGTCGTCGGAGATCTCACCCTTCAGCGCGTCGAGGTCGTCCTTCGCCCGGCGGCGGATGTTGCGGATGACGACCTTGTGGTCCTCACCCTTGCTGCGCACGAGCTTCACGAACTCCTTGCGGCGGTCCTTCGTGAGCTCGGGGATCGTGACGCGCACGATCTCGCCGTCGTTCGACGGGCTGGCGCCGAGGTTCGGGAACGTCGCGATCGCGCGCTCGATCTCCTTGAGCGCCGACTTGTCGTACGGCGTCACGATGAGCGTGCGGGCCTCGGGCGTCTGCAGCGACGCGAGCTGCGCCAGCGGCGTCGGCGTGCCGTAGTACTCGACCGGGATCTTCTGGAAGAGCGCGGCGTTGATCCGGCCGGTTCGGACGGTCGAGAAGTCGTCCTTGGCGACCTCCACGGCCTTCGCCATCTTCTCGGTGGCTTCGGTCAGGACATCACTGATCACGGTGGTTCTCCTTCGGTACTGGCGTCGAGTCTAGTCAGCGGCCGGGGTCAGTTGCTGACCACGGTGCCGATGCGTTCGCCCCGGATCGCCGCTGCGACGTTGCCCTCGCCCTCCATGCCGAACACGTGCATCGGCATGCCGTTGTCCATGCAGAGCGAGAACGCGGTCGCGTCGACCACCTTGAGGCCCTTGAGGAGCGCGTCCTGGTAGGTGACGTGGTGCAGCTTCTCGGCGGTGGCGTCCTTCTTGGGGTCGGCGGTGTAGACGCCGTCGACGCCGTTCTTCGCGACGAGGACCTCGTGCGCGTCGATCTCGAGCGCACGCTGCGCAGCGACCGTGTCGGTGGAGAAGTACGGCAGCCCGGCACCCGCGCCGAAGATCACGATGCGGCCCTTCTCGAGGTGCCGCTCGGCGCGCCGCGGGATGTACGGCTCTGCGACCTGGGTCATGCTGATCGCCGACTGCACGCGCGTGGCGGCACCGGCCTGCTCGAGGAAGTCCTGCAGGGCGAGGGCGTTCATCACCGTGCCGAGCATGCCCATGTAGTCCGCGCGACCTCGGTCCATCCCGCGCTGCGAGAGCTCGGCGCCGCGGAAGAAGTTGCCGCCGCCGACGACGATCGCGACCTCGACCTCCTGCGCCGCGACGGCGATCTCCTTCGCGATGGCGCTGATGACGTCCGGGTTCACCCCGAGCGAACCAGCACCGAACGCCTCCCCCGACAGCTTCAGCAGAACTCGGCGGCGTCCGGTCTTCTCGTTCGTCATGTGGTCGCACCCTTCGTCGAAATGTCTCGTGGGAATCTACCCGGCCGCAGCCGGTCCGGCGGAGGCGGGTCGCGCCTCCAGGCCGGGTCCGCGCGTGTCAGCGCGCGAAAACGGGGCCAGGAACCGATGTGGTTCCTGACCCCGTCACGGGTTCGTTACGCGCCGACCTTGACGCGGGCGAAGCCCTGGATCGTGATGCCGGCGTTCTCGGCGGCCTTCGCGACGGAGATCTTGTTGTCCTTCGCGTAGTCCTGGTCGAGCAGCGACACCTGCTTGATGAAGGCGTTGAGACGACCCTCGACGATCTTCGGCAGGGCGGCCTCCGGCTTGCCCTCCTCGCGCGTGATCGCCTCGACGGTCGCGCGCTCCTTCTCGATCGCCTCGGCCGGGACCTCGCCGCGGTTGAGGTACGTCGGGTTGGCGAACGCGACGTGCTGCGCGATCGAGCGCGCCTCGGCGGCGTCCGAGCCCAAGTAGGCGATGACGACGGCGATCTGCGGCGGGAGGTCCTGGCTGGTCTTGTGCAGGTAGACCTCGAACTCGTCGCCCTCGACACGGGTGACCGTGCGGAGCTCGAGCTTCTCACCGAGCGCGGCGGCGTTCTCGTCGATGACCTCGGCGACGGTCTTGCCGTCGAGCGGCGCGGCGTTGCCGGCTGCGACGTCAGCGGCACCGACGGCGGCGACCGCGGCGACGACCTTGTCGGCGAGCGAGGTGAACCGCTCGTTCTTCGCGACGAAGTCGGTCTCGCTCGCGAGCTCGACGACCGTGGCGGCGCCGTTCTCGGTGGTCGCGACGACGACACCTTCGGAGGTGGCACGGTCGTCGCGCTTGGCGACGGCCTTCGCACCCTTGATGCGGAGCAGCTCGACGGCCCGGTCGTAGTCACCATCGGCCTCGACGAGGGCGTTCTTGGCGTCCATCATGCCGGCCCCGAGGTCCTCACGGAGCTTCTTCACGTCAGCAAGGCTGTAGTTGGCCATTGACTGGAGTCCTTTCTGGACTGTGCGTTTGTGGGGAGAGAGAAGGGGCGCCGAGCCGATCGGCCCGACGCCCCCGGTGGTCACTCGGCGGGGGTGGTCTCCGCTGCGGCCTCGGCCTCGGCCGTGGGCTCGGCGTTCTTCGCGTCGTCGGCGATCGGCTCGCCGATCTCCTTCGCGGCGACCTGCGCGTCAGCGTCGTTCTCCTCGACGGTGCTGCCCTCAGGAGCGGCATCGGCGGACGGCGTCGCGGACTCGGCCGGAGCGGACTCGCCACCGAGGAGCTCCTGCTCCCACTCGGCGAGCGGCTCGGCGGCCGCCTCGTCGTCGCCACCGTTGTGACGGGTCTTCAGGCCCTCGGCCGCGGCGTCGGCGACGATGCGGGTGAGGAGACCGACGGAGCGGATCGCGTCGTCGTTGCCCGGGATCGGGTACGTGATCTCGTCCGGGTCGCAGTTGGTGTCGAGGATGCCGATGATCGGGATCCCGAGCTTCTGCGCCTCGTCGACGGCGAGGTGCTCCTTCTTCGTGTCGACGATCCAGAGCGCGCTCGGGGTCCGCGTGAGGTTGCGGATACCACCGAGGGTCTTGTGGAGCTTGTCCAGCTCGCGCTTCTTGATGAGGAGCTCCTTCTTGGTGAAGCCCTTCGTCGTGTCGTCGAAGTCGATCTCCTCGAGCTCCTTCATGCGCGCGAGGCGCTTGGAGACCGTCTGGAAGTTCGTGAGCAGACCGCCGAGCCAACGCTGGTTGACGTACGGCTGGCCGACGCGGGTCGCCTGCTCGGCGATGGAGCCCTGCGCCTGCTTCTTGGTGCCCACGAAGAGGATGGTCCCACCGTGCGCGACCGTCTCCTTGACGAAGTCGTACGCGCGGTCGATGAAGGCCAGCGACTGCTGCAGGTCGATGATGTGGATGCCGGAGCGCTCGGCGAGGATGAATCGCTTCACCTTCGGGTTCCACCGACGGGTCTGGTGTCCGAAGTGAACGCCGCTGTCGAGCAGCTGGCGGATGGTGACGACGGCCATGCCGTCCCTCCTGGTTCTCGGCACGCGGCTGTTGAGCCGCGCGCGCGGTTGCGGTTGTGTCGGTCACGACCCGGTGGTCGTGGCCCCTGGCGCCCTGTCCGCACGGCCGCCCACTCGTTGGAGCGGGACCGGTGGCCGCGTGACGTGCCGTTGCCGGCACTGTGGACGCGCGAAGTCAGCGCGCTCAGCGCGCTGCTGGATAGATGCTAACAGACTGGAGGCCCGGATCACGTCCGCCGATCGGCTCACGTGATCCGGGCCTCCAGGCCAGATCGATGGTGCGTGTCAGGCCTTGGCGCTGACCGTGTCCCCCTCGGCCGAGATGCCCATCTCCTCGAGGGAGCGGCCCTTCGTCTCCGGGATCTTCGCGATGACGAAGAAGAGGGAGAGCAGGGCGAACAGGGCGTAGATGCCGTACGTCACGGTGAGGTTGAAGCCGGACAGCACCGGGAACGAGATCGTGACGATGAAGTTCGCGATCCAGTTCGCCGCCGAGCCGATGCCCAGCGCGGTCGCGCGGATGCGGTTCGGGAACATCTCGCCGAGCAGCACCCACATGAGCGGACCCCACGTCGCGCCGAACGAGACGACGAAGAGGTTCGCGAAGACGAGCGCGATGACGCCCCACGAGCCGGGCAGGCTCGGAGCGCCGTCCACGATCGTCGACTGCGAGAACGCGATCGCGACCATGGTCAGCGAGATGAACATGCCCGCCGAACCCGCGACGAGGAGCGGCTTCCGGCCGACCTTGTCGACGAGGAAGATCGCGATGAAGGTGACCGCCACGTTGACGATCGAGGTGATCGTCGAGATGAGGAACGAGTCGCTCTCCTTGAACCCGACGGCCTGCCAGAGCGTCGTCGAGTAGTAGAAGATCACGTTGATGCCGACGAACTGCTGCAGCACCGCCAGGATGATGCCGACCCAGACGATGGGCTGGAGACCGAAGCGGTTGCCCCGGATGGAGCCCTTCTTCTCGTTGGCCTCCTTCTTGATGCCGTCCTGGATCTCCTCGAGGCTGGTGTTCACCGTGTCGCGGGGGACGATCTTCGTCATCACCTCACGCGCGTCGTCCGTTCGGCCCTTCGTGAGCAGGTAGCGCGGCGACTCGGGCAGCGTGATCGCCAGGATGCCGTAGACGACCGACGGGATCACCCCGACCAGGAACATCCAGCGCCAGGCCGGCAGTCCGAAGACCTCGGCCGAGGCGCTGCCCGCGGTGACGGCGAAGAACTGGTCGGAGAGCAGCGCGGCGAAGATACCGAGCGTGATCGCGAGCTGCTGGAACGAGGCCAGACGCCCACGGATCGCCTTCGGGGAGACCTCGGAGATGTACGCCGGCGCGATGACCGACGCGGTGCCGATCCCGAGACCGCCGACGAGGCGCCACAGGACGAAGTCCCACGTGGCGAACGCGAAGCCGGACCCGATCGAGGAGACCAGGAACAGCACGGCCGCCCAGAACATCACCCGGGTGCGACCCCAGCGGTCGGCCAGGCGACCGGCGAAGTAGGCGCCGAACGCGCAGCCGATGAGGGCCGAGGCGACCGCGAAGCCGCTCGCGGCCTCGGACAAGGAGAACTCGTCCTTGATGGCGTCGACCGCGCCGTTGATGACGGATGAGTCGAATCCGAAGAGGAAGCCGCCGACGGCCGCCGCGATGGCGAACAGCGTGACCTTCCCCTTGAAGGCACGGTCTTCGCCGTGCTGCGTGGTCGCGTTCGACACGATGCTCCTGGGTTCTGCCGCCGTGCTGCTGTGGGCACGCTGCCCCGGCGGTCGGCTGGTTCGCCGTCCGAGCGGCGTTGCGTGTTCCGGAGCGGCCCCGACTGTACTCCAGAGATGCCGACTCGGAACGACATGGTCGACGTCGCACGGTGCGCCCGCGCCTCCTCCACAGGCCTGGAGGCGCGCCCCACCGCTCACAGATCGGCCCGCGCCCGGCGTTCCGCGCCTCCAGACCGGCACGCTCGTCCCATGCGATCCGGCCCACCTCCGCGACCCGGCTCTGCCGTCGCGTTCCCCGTGGCGCGGCACCGCACCGCCGCTCCGCTCGTGCGGCTCGTGCTGCTCGTCGGCTCGCTGCTCGTCGGATCGCTGCTCGCCGGGTCGGTGCTCGCCGGGACGGCCCCGGTCCGTGCCGACGCTGCCGGTGCTGCCGGTGCTGACGCAGCCGGCGCTGACGCGTCCGGTGCTGACGCGTCGGGTGCTGAGGCGTCGGGTGCTGACGCCGGCTCCGACGAGACCCCAGTCACCGGGTCGGATGCGGCCGCGCCGTGGGTGTGGCCGACCGGCACGAGGGTGGTCGTCCGGCCGTGGGATGCACCCGCGGACGACTACTCGGCGGGGCACCGGGGACTGGACGTCCCGGCGGCGCTCGGCACAGCGGCCGTCGCGGTCGACGACGGCACCGTGGCGTTCGCCGGATCGGTCGGCGGACGTCAGGTGGTGACCGTCGACCACGGCGACGGGCTGGTCAGCACGCTCGACTCGATCTCGCCCAAGGTCGCGGCAGGAGACGTCGTGGAACAGGGCGACGAGGTCGGCGCTGTTGCCGTCGGCCACTGCCCGGCTGCCGTGCCGTGTCTGCACCTCGGTGCCCGGATCGATGGTCGGTACGTCAACCCGACGCCGTACCTGCCGGCCGCCGAGTGGCCGGTGCTGCTGCCCGAGAGCGCCTGGGACGGCTGACGGCGTCGGGACTGCGGCGGGCGGTGCGCGATGTGCGGTGTGCGGTGTGCGGTGTGCGCTCTGTGCGCTATGCGGCGGCACTGCGCGCGGGCACTTCGGCGCGGGCGCTGCGGCGCGCCGTGCGCCGGCGTCAGGCGCGCGGGTGTGCCGTCCGGTAGACCTCCCGGAGTCGCGCCGACGAGACGTGCGTGTAGATCTGCGTGGTGCCGAGGCTGGCGTGACCGAGCAACTCCTGCACGGCACGGAGGTCCGCTCCCCCGTCGAGCAAGTGCGTCGCGGCCGTGTGCCGGAAGGTGTGCGGACCGCTCGGCCCCTCGCCCGGCAGGTCCTGGAGCAGCCGTGCCACGATCCGGTAGGCGCCACGGACCCCGAGCCGCGCGCCCCGGTCGCCGAGGAACAGCGCACGAGGGTCGGAGCCCTCGGACCGCGCCGCGACGACGGGCCGCCCGCGGTCCAGCCACGCCTCGAGCGCGTCACGGGCCGGCACGCCGAACGGCACGACGCGCTCGCGCCCGCCCTTGCCGAGCACCCGGACGGTGAGGCGCTCGCGGTCCAGGTCGAGCACGTCGATGCCGACGAGTTCGCTCACCCGGATGGCCGCCGCGTACAGGAGCTCCACGACGGCGAGGTCACGCAGCGCCACCGGGTCGTCCGCCGCGGCACGTCCCGCCAGCCCGTCCAGGATCGAACGCACCTGGTCCGACGACACCACCCGCGGCAGGTGCGCCGCGCCCTTCGGAGCCCGGAGCCGCACACCCGGATCGACGGCCAGCACCCCGGACTCGCTCGCCCAGCGGGTGAACGCCCGCACGGATGACGATCGGCGCGCGATCGTCGACCGCGCGAGTCCGCGGTGGTCGGCGTCCCACAGCCAGTCGCGGAGGAGTTCGAGCCCCAGGTCACCGACCGACTCGACTCCACGGGCTGCGCTGAACGTGACCAGCTGCTCGAGGTCGTTCGCGTACGCCCGGACCGTCTGCTCGCTGAGCCCCCGGGCGTACCGCGCATGGGAGAGGAAGGCGTCGACCACCACCGCCAGTCGTCCGTCCGTCCGCTCCGCCACGACCCCAGCGTAGGTCCGGCCCCCGTCACGCCCGCACCCACCCGCCGGACGTGTGCGCGACGAGTCCCTGGAGCTGCGCGAGCGCCAGGGCGTCGGCGGTCTCGGCGAGCGACATCCCGGACCGACCGGCGACCTCGTGCTCGCTCATCGCCCGTCGGCCCAGCGCGTCGAGCACACGGAGGACCTCGGGGTCGTGCCGCGCGCCGACCAGGGGTTCGTCGACCGCCCCCGGGCCGATCCGGAACCCGGAGGCGAGCACCGCGTCGGACGGGTCCCGCGGGTGCACGACGAGCTGCGCCCGCCCCTGCACCACCAACCGGTGACACCCGACCGATGCCGAGGACGAGAACGCCCCGGGGACGGCGAACACCGCCCGACCGAGCTGCCCCGCGTGGTGCGCGGTGTTGAGCGCCCCGGAGCGGGCACCGGCCTCGACGACGACCGTGGCATCGCTGAGCGCCGCGATGAGCCGGTTCCGCGCGAGGAAGCGCCAGCGCGTCGGCCGGGTGCCGGGCGGTGACTCCGCGAGCAGGGCGCCCTGCCGCTGGACGTTCCGCAGCAGCTCGACGTTGCCGGCCGGGTACAGCTGATCGATGCCGCCGGCGAGCACCGCCACCGTCGGCGCCCCTGCGGCGATGGCCACTCGGTGTGCGACGGCGTCGATCCCGTACGCGGCCCCGCTGACGATCGCGCATCCGGCGTCTGCCGCGATGGAGGTGATCTCCGCCGCTGCTTCCGCTCCGGCGACCGTGTTGGCCCGGGACCCGACCACCGCGAGTGCCGGCAGTGTCTCCGTCGCCGCCGACCGGCTCCACAGCACGAGCGGTGCATGCGCACCGAGGTCGTCGACCCGCTCGGGCCACGTCGGTCCACCGGGGACGAGGAGCCGCGCTCCCACCGCCCGCGCGGCGGCGACCACCTCGCCGACGTCGGCGCGTCCCAGCCGCGGGACCCACCGGTCGAGTGCCGCGCGCAGGACGGGCGCGAAGGCGCGCAGGTCCTCCGTCCCGGGCACGCCCGCCTCGGCGCAGTCCCGCGCCAGCACGGCCAACGCGCCGGGCTCGCCGCCGGCTGCGCCGCCGGCCGCGCCGCGGGTCGCGCCGCGGGCCTCGCCGCCTAAGCCGCCACGGGTCGCGCCGTCGTCCACTGCCTGCAGCACGAGCCCGAGCGCGCGTTCCGCCCCGAGCGCCGAGACGAGCTCGCCCGCCACGGCATCCCCCGGTTCGGCGATGGTGGACCATGCCACGCGCGCCGCAGCCTGTACGGGGTCGATCTCCGACGTCGCTGGCCCGAGTGCCGATCGCATCGCGGCGAGCAGGTCCTTCCCGCCGTTCACAGCGCACCCCGCAGCGCGAGGGCCTCGAGCACGTGCCGGGTTGCCGGACGTCCGGCGCCGTGCAGGTCGGCCAGCGTCCACGCCAACCGCATCGCGCGGTCCCATCCGCGCATCGTCAGGGTGCCGCGGTCGAGTGCCTTGTCGAGCGGTGACGTCGCTCCGGGCTCGGAGCGGCCGTCGCCGCGGAGCCAGGTGCCGGCGACCTCGGCGTTCCGCGACCACCCGGTTCCCCGGAGCCGCTCGGACATCCGACCGCGCGCGCTCTCGACGATCGCTCGCGCCTGGGCGGTGGTGGGCGTCGAGCCGTCCCCGCTGCGGATGAGCCCGGTCGTGACCCGTGGCACCCGGACACGGATGTCCATGCGGTCCAGGAGCGGCCCGGACATCCGTCCGAGGTACCGTCGGACGGCTGCCGGCGTGCACTCGCACGGCTGGAACCGATCGCCCGCGTTCCCGCACGGGCAGGGGTTCGCCGCCAGGAGCACCTGGCAGCGCGCCGGGAACTCGGCTGCCCCGGCCGCGCGGTGCACCGTGATCCGGCCGGACTCGAGCGGCTGCCGCAGCGCATCGAGCACCGACCGCGGGAACTCCGGTGCCTCGTCGAGGAAGAGCACACCCCGCGTGGCGCGGGACACGGCACCTGGGCGGATGACGCCGGAGCCCCCACCGACCAGCGCGACCGCGGACGCGGAGTGGTGCGGTGCTTCCCAGGGCGGCCGTGTGGTCCACGACGCTGCCCCGTGCCCGGCGACCGACCGGACCGCTGCGACCTCGAGCGCGGCGGCCTCGTCGAGGTCCGGCAGCAGCCCGGGCAACCGCTCGGCGAGCATGGTCTTGCCGGCCCCCGGCGGACCGAGGAGCAACGCGTGGTGGCCGCCCGCCGCAGCCGCGATGACCGCACGCACGCCGACGGGGTTGCCGACGACGTCCGCGAGTTCGGCCACGGGCCGACGGTCCGGCGGGGCGGCGACCGGGAGGACCGGCTCCACGTCGATGCCGGGCAGGAGGGCGCCCGCGTCGATCGCGGCGGCACGAAGCGAATCCACACCGTGCACGGTCACTCCCCCGACGACACGTGCCTCGGCGAGGTTACCGATGGGGACCACCACACGCTCGGCACCCGCATCGCGAGCAGCGAGCAGCATCGGGATGACGCCCGCGACCGGTCGCACCCGACCGTCGAGACCGAGTTCGCCGATGTACACGATCCGCTCGCTGACCCGCGGGGCCACGTCGGCTCCGGCGAGGACGGCCATCGCGATCGCGAGGTCGAACCCGGAGCCCCGCTTCGGGATCGCGGCGGGCGTCAGGTTGACCGTGATGCGACGCGCCGGGAGCGGACACCCGGCGTTCGCAGCCGCTGCCCGCACGCGCTCGCGGGCTTCACCGAGCGACGTGTCCGGCAGGCCGATGATGCTGAACGCCGGGAGTTGGCTCGTCAGGTGGGCTTCGACCTCGATGCGCCGCCCGGAGACGCCGACCAGCGCGACCGCCGCTGCTCGCCCGATGCCGGTCACAGCACGCCCTCGAGGTGCTCGATCGCGACCCGGTCACCGTCGACGCGCACGGCGACCGCATCGATCCGGATCGCCCGCGCCGAGACCTCGGGGTGGTCGTCGAACCATGCCGGGACGAGCCGTCGCAACCGGGCGACCTTCGACGCCGTGATCGCCTCGAAGGGGTGCCCGGTCGAGGTCCCAGCACGCGTCTTCACCTCGACGAAGACCAGCGTGCACGACTGCCACGCGATGATGTCGACCTCACCGCGAGCACATCGCCAATTGCGTTCGACCAGACGGAATCCGTGGTCCGCCAACCATTCCGCGGCCCGGTCTTCGCCGAACCGTCCGAGACTGCCGTTCCGCAGCGGTGTTTGCTCCATGTGTTGCCTCCGCGGCAACGATCACCCACGAGCAGGCCGCGCCGAGCGGCACCGAGGCAATGTGTGGATGAGTGCGACGGAACCCGGCTTGTGGAGGACGAATCGCGGTCGGAAAACGGAAGAACCCGGACGACCGAAGTCGCCCGGGTTCTCGAAGACCGCACTCAGTGCGCGGCTGCGTACGCTTCCTGCACCTGGGTGGAGATGCGCCCGCGGGTCGACACCTCGTACCCGTTCTCCTTCGCCCACTCGCGGATCTTGCCGAGTTCCTCGGAGTTGCCGCGCTTGGGGGCGGACTTCGGGGCGGAGGTCCCGCCGCCGGAACGACGTCCGGAGACCTTCCGGGCAGCTGCGACGTAGTCGGAGATCGCCTCACGGAACTTGTCCACGTTGTCGTCCGTCAGGTCGATCTCGTACGACGAACCGTCGAAAGCGAATTCGACCGTGCGACCTTCACCCGGGGTGATGGGCGAATCGTCGAGGTCGTCGACGAGCTGGACGGTGACCTTCTGTGCCATGGCGTACTCCTGTGTCGGGGGACGGAAATCCCCACCACATTAGCGCGAGAATGCAATACGAGTTACCGCTCGGCGGTGTTTCTCATGATTGCAATAGAACTGAAGATCACTCGTCGAGTGCGAGTTCCTTCGGGAGTTCGAGTTCACGGGAGGTGAGTTCCTCGACGTTCACGTCCTTGAACGTGAGCACCCGGACGGATTTCACGAATCGATCGGAACGGTAGACATCCCAGACCCAGACGTCGTTCATCGTCAATTCGAAGTAGAAATCGTGCTCGGTGTCCCGGCGGGCGAGTTCCACCTCGTTGGCCAGGTAGAAACGCCGCTCGGTCTCCACCACGTAGCGGAACTGCGCCACGACGTCGCGGTACTCGCGGTACAGGGCAAGTTCGACCTCGCGGTCGTAGTCGTCGAATTCGTCGTCATCCATCGCGCCCACAGTCTACGGCGACCCGGGCACCCGCGACACAACCCCGGCGTCAAGCACCCTCGAGCGCGCGCACCCGCCCGCACCCCGCGCCCCCGCGCGCGCGGCCCTCAACCCGCCAGCGCGTCCAACTCCGCGAAGCCGTCCAGCGCCACGCTCGACGCCTGGTGCAACCAGCTCTTCCGGTGCAGCGCATGCGCTCCGACCGAGCGGATCGCGTCGTAGTGCGCCGTCGACCCGTAGCCCTTGTTCGACGCCCAGGCGTAGTGCGGCGCCTCGTCGTGCGCCACCGTCATCAGGGCGTCGCGGGCGACCTTGGCGACCACCGAGGCCGCGGCCACGGACGCGCAGTCGCGGTCGGCCTTGACCCGCACGACGACCTCGAGCGGATCCGACGGCAGTCGCAGGGAGTCGGGGACGGCACGGGTGAGCCAGTCGAACGAGCCGTCGAGGACGACCACGGCGCCGTCGAGGGACAGCCCCTCGTCGACGAGCGTCCGGAGCGCCGCGGCGCCTGCCTGCCCGAGCGCGGGGACGATGCCCTGCTGGTCGACCACGTCGGCGGACGCCATGCCCACCGCGGTCCTGGTCCACCTGCGGACGACCGGGGCGAGCGCCTCCCGCCGCGCGGCGGTGAGGAGCTTCGAGTCCGCGAGCCCCTGCGGGACCCGGCCGATGTCGATCGTGACGGCGGCGACGCCGACGGCGACGGGTCCGGCGATCGCACCGCGACCGACCTCGTCCATGCCGATGACGGTCACGCGCCCCGCGCCGAGGAGCTGCTTCTCCGTCCGGAGCGAGGGACGCACGACGGTCACTGGTCCCGCTCCTCCACGCCCGCGAAGACCTCGGGGTGGTCGTCGAGCCAGGTCCAGCGGCTGGAGGGCCACGAGATCACGAAGGCCCGACCGGTCACGTCGGACATCGGGACGAAGCCCTTGGAGGGGGTGTCGCCGTTGTACCGGGAGTCCTTCGAGTCGTTGCGGTTGTCGCCCATCACCCAGATCGTCCCCTTGGGCACGGTGACGGAGAAGTCGGTCGCCGACGCGGGCGCTCCGGCCGGGAGCTTCAGGTACGGCTCCTTGATCGGCACCCCGTTGACGGACATCTGGCCGAGGTCGTTGCAGCACGACACCTTGTCACCGGGCAGGCCGATGACCCGCTTGATGAGGTGGTCGTCGCTGTCCCCGGTGCCGAGGCCGACCTGCGTGAGGAGCCAGTCGATCGCCTTGGCGGGCTGCGTGTCCGGCGTGACGCTCGGCACCTCGGAGCCGGCGAGCCACCCGCCCGGGTCCTTGAACACGACCACGTCGCCGCGCTTCAGGGCGACGACGTTCGGCACGAGTTCGTTGACGATCACGCGGTCGTTGATCTGCAGCGTGTTCTCCATCGACGCTGACGGGATGTAGAACGACCGGATCAGGAACGTCTTGACGAGGAACGACACGAGCAACGCCGCGATGAAGATGATGACGAGGTCGCGGAGGAACGTGAGGACCCCGTTGCGCTTCTTCTCGGCACGGGGCGGGCGCCCGGTTTCGTCAGTCGTGTCCGTCATTTCCGCTCTCGTTCGCACACACGGATCCGCACCACGAACCCGGGGGGGAGCCAGCACAAAGGAAAGCCCCCCGTCGATGCACAACCGTACATCGGCGAGGGGCTCCGAGCGGCGTCCGGCTCGCGGACGCTCACTGTGAAGGCGATCAGTTGTCGCGCTTCTCCTTGATCTTGCGACGGGCCGCCTTGCCGCGGAGTTCGCGGAGGTAGTAGAGCTTCGCGCGACGGACATCACCCTTGGTGACGATCTCGATGTGGTCGATGATCGGCGAGTGCACCGGGAACCAGCGCTCGACGCCGACCTGGAAGCTCACCTTGCGGACCTTGAAGGTCTCGCCGAGGCCGTGACCCTGGCGGCCGATGACGACGCCCTGGAACACCTGGACACGCGAGCGCGTGCCTTCGATGATGTTGACGTGCACCTTGATGGTGTCGCCGGGACGGAAGTCCGGGACGTCGGTACGCAGCGATGCTGCGTCGACGTGGTCGAGGAGCTGGCTCATGGTTGGGTCACTCTCTGCGGACGCACACGGGTCGCCGCGGATCGAAATTGGTCAGTGAGTTGCGTGCCCGGTGTCGGCGACTCCCCCGTGGCAGAGTCCAGCCAGGGCACGGCTACCCATCTTGCCACAGAGAACCACGGTCGCAAAACGCGCGAGGATGGTCGCATGATCGAACTCCGCACCCCCGCCGAACTGGACGGACTGCGTGTCGCCGGCCGGTTCGTGGCCGACGTCCTCGACGAGCTGCTCGCCACGGTCGACGTCGGTGTGAACCTCCTCGACCTCGACCGGGTCGCCGCGCGGATGATCGCGGACCGCGGCGCCGAGAGTTGCTACGTCGACTATCACCCGTCGTTCGGCAAGTCGCCGTTCGGCAAGAACCTCTGCACGTCGGTCAACGACGCCGCGCTGCACGGGCTGCCGTACGACCACACCCTGGCCGACGGCGATCTCGTGAGCCTCGACTTCGCCGCGAGCGTCGACGGCTGGGTCGCGGACTCGGCCGTCACGGTCCAGGTGGGGACACACCGCGAGGCCGACCAGCAGCTCATCGACACGGTCGAACGCGCCCTGGCTGCGGGCATCGCCCAGTTCCGGCCGGGCAACAAGCTCGGCGACGTGTCGTACGCGATCGGTCACGTCGCGCACGAGGCCGGGTACGACGTGAACCTGCAGTTCGGCGGCCACGGCGTCGGGCACACCATGCACGGGGATCCGCATGTCCCGAACGACGGTCGTCCGGGCCGCGGGCTGAAGCTCCGGCCGGGCCTCGTGGTCGCGATCGAGCCGTGGCTCATGCAGGGCACCGACGAGCTCTACCAGGACGACGACGGCTGGACGCTCAAGAGCGTCGACGGTTCCCGGGCCGCGCACGTCGAGCACACGGTCGCGGTGACCGAGACCGGTCCCGAGGTCCTGACCCTTCGTCGCGCCCAGCGCGACCAGTAGACGGACTGGAGGCGCGGTGCCAGCTGGCACCGCGCCTCCAGTCCGCGATCGGTTGCGCCCATTGCACGTGGCATGGAAAGCGGAATCGCTCGTAGGAGGACGAAAGAAACTGCTCCCTACGAGCGGAACGGCTTCCTACGAGCGGAACGGCCTCCTACGAGCGGAACGGCCTCCTACGAGCGGAACGGCCCCGACGGGCGGAAGCGCCCTACGCGTCGGGCAGCAGGTCCGGACGGACGCGACGCGTCCGCTCCAGCTGCTGCTCGTGCCGCCACGCGCCGACGCGTGCGTGGTGCCCGCTGAGCAGGACCTCAGGCACGTCGATGCCGCGCCACGAAGCGGGCTTCGTGTACGAGGGGTACTCGAGCAGGCCGTCCTCGTGGGACTCCTCGACGAGCGACTCCGGGTTGCCGACGACGCCGGGGACGAGACGACCAACGGCCTCGATCATCGCCATCGCCGCGACCTCGCCGCCGTTCAGCACGTAGTCGCCCAGCGACAGCTCGACGACGGAACACCGGGACGCCGCCCACTCGAACACGCGGGCGTCGATGCCCTCGTAGCGCCCGCAGGCGAACACGAGGTGCGGTTCGAACGCGAGCGAGCGGGCGATCGACTGCTTGAACGGCGTGCCGGCCGGCGTCGGGACCACGAGGGTGGACGAGCCGTCCTCGCGGAGGATCGACGACAGCGCCTCGGCCCACGGCTCCGGCTTCATGACCATGCCGGCTCCCCCGCCGTACGGGGTGTCGTCGACGGTGCGGTGCCGGTCGGTCGTCCACGAGCGGAGGTCGTGCACGTGCAGGTCGAGCAGACCGTCCTGCCGTGCACGGCCGAGCAGGGACACGTCGAGGACGGAGAAGAACTCCGGGAAGATCGTGACGATGTCGATGCGCACGATCAGTCCTGCGGATCGGTCGGCGTGACCGGCGGCGTGACCGTCTCCGGTCGCGACGTGTCCTCCGGGTCCTCGAAGAGGCCGGTCGGCGGGGTCACCGTGACGGTGCCGGCCGCGATGTCGACCGCGGGCACGATCGCCGCGACGAACGGCACGAGCACCTCGCCGCGTGACGGGGTGTCGATCGCGAGGAGGTCCTGCGCCGGCAGGTGGTCGACCCGGGCGACGGTGCCGACCTCGACGCCGTCGCGGAGGACGCGGAGCCCGACCAGCTGGTGGTCGTACCAGGCGTCGTCCTCGCCGGTCTCGGCGTCGGCGTCCTGTTCGACCCAGAGGATCGCGCGGGCGAGGGTCTCGGCGGCACTGCGGTCACCGATGCCCTCGAAGAAGGCGACCGGGTGGCCGTTGTACCAGCGCAGCTCGTCGAGCGCGATGGTCTTGCCGGCCCACGGAGATTCCTCCGGGACCTGGAGCGTGAAGACCGCTCCTGGCGTGAACCGACGATCCGGGTCGTCGGTGTAGAGCTCGAGCTTGATGCCGCCCTTGAGCCCGTGCGCCTTCGTGATGCGACCCACCCGGAGCTGGGTCGTCTCCCTAGGAATCGGTGTCGACCACGTCGACACGCACCCGCTTGCCGTCGGCGAGAGCCGAGACGAGGGTGCGCAGCGCCTTTGCGGTCCGTCCGGCGCGACCGATCACGCGACCGAGGTCCTCGGGGTGCACACGCACCTCGAGGACCTCGCCGCGTGGAGAGGTGGAACTGGCGACGCGCACGTCGTCAGGGTGATCGACGATCCCCTTGACGAGGTGCGTCAGCGCGGATTCGAGCAAGGAATTACGCCTCGGTCGTCTCGGCGGCGTCGTCGTCGGCGGGCTTCTCAGCCGGGGCCTTCTTCTCCGACTTCGGCTTCAGGACGGCCTTCTTGGACGAGTCCACGACGAAGGGCTCCTTCGGCTGCTTGACCTTGACCTTGGACTCGGTGTCCTTCTCGCCCTTGAACTTGGCCCAGTCGCCGGTGAGCTTGAGGAGCGCCGCGACCTGCTCGGTCGGCTGCGCGCCGACACCGAGCCAGTACTGCGCACGGTCGGACTTGACCTCGATGAACGAGGGCTCCTCGGTGGGGTGGTACTTGCCGATCTCCTCGATCACACGACCATCGCGCTTGGTGCGCGAGTCGGCGACGACGATGCGGTAGTACGGCGCACGGATCTTGCCGAGGCGCTTGAGACGGATCTTGACAGCCACAATTACTCCTGTTGCGTGATGTTGTGGTTGAACCGGAACCGCGGGCGTGGGGGCACACACGGTGAAAGCTCGGAATGAGTCGCGCACAGCTGGGTAGAGGGTCGAGCTGGCGCGATTCGACCGTTCATTCTTACAGATTCCCGGCCGGGATGCGAGTCGACTCGCTACGGGGCGAGTCGCCGGACGGCCTCGAGTGCTTCAGAGGTCGCGCGGACCGCATCGACGCTCCGTGCGTCGCGTGCGCCGCCGACGACGGCGAACGGCACACCCGAGTCCTGGAGGCCCGCCACCAGCCCGTCGGCAGGCTGGCGGTCCGCCTCGGCACCGGTCACGGGCACGTGGTCGGCGATCGCACGCTCCTGGCCGGCGCAGATCACGACGTGGTCCGCGGGGATCGCCCGCTCCTCGCCGTGCTCGTCGCGGATCCGGAGCACGCCCGGCTCGATGCGGAGGTACTCCTGCACGCCGCCGACCATCTGCACGCCGGCGTCACGGAGCCGGCCGATCGCCACCCAGCGGGACGTGATGCCGATCCCCTGGCCGAACTTGCCGGAGCGCCGGAGCACGGTCACGTCACGGCCGGGCCGGAGCGTGCGGGTCGCAGCGGGGAGCCGTTGCGGCAGGTCCCCGACGACGATCTCGGACACGTCGAGGTCCCAGCGGGCGGCGAACTCCGTCGCGCGGTAGGCCTCGTCGGGCGACTCGGTGAGGAACGCCGCCGTGTCGACGCCGATCCCGCCGCCGCCGATGATCGCGACGGTCCCCTCGGGGACGCCCTCGCGGAGGGCTCGCTCGTACGAGCGCACGTGCGGGAGCGACGCCCCGGGGATGTCGACCTCACGCGGCACGACGCCGGGGGCGAGCACGACGGCGTCGCTGTCGGCCAGGTCGGCGGCGGTCGCGGCACGGCCGAGGTGGATCGTCGCCCCGCGCTCGTCGAGCTCGGCGCGCGCGGCCCGGACGGTGGCGGCGTAGTCCTCTTTCCCCGGCACGAGCGCGGCGAGCTCGAACTGGCCGCCGAGCCGGTCCGCGGCCTCCCAGAGGGTCACGGTGTGCCCGCGGCGTGCGGCGTCGACGGCCGCCGCGAGTCCGGCCGGGCCACCGCCGACGACGTCGACACGCTTGGGGTCGGTCGTGGGGCGGGCCGGGAACGCGACCTCGCGGGCGGCACGCGGGTTGACGAGGCACGACACCGGCTGCCCGATGATCGAGCGGTCGAGGCACGCCTGGTTGCAGCCGATGCACGTGTTCACGAGCGTGAACCGGCCGGCGAGGGAGCGGCTGACCAGCTCGGGGTCGGCGAGGAACGGGCGGGCGAGGGCCACCGCGTCGATGCGTCCGTCCGCGAGCACGGCCTCGGCGTCGCGGAGGTCCGTCATCCGGTTCGACGCGATGACCCGGACGTCCGGGTGCTCCGACGCGCGGACGAGGTCGGCGATCCGGGTGACGTAGTGCACCCAGGCGCCGTGCGGCACGGAGGCCTGCACGGTCGGGGTCCGGGACTCGTGCCAGCCGATCCCGACCGAGATGCCGTCGAGTCCGAGCGGCAGCAGGTCGGTGACGAGGGCGTCGACGTCGTCGGGGGTCGAGGAGCCGGGCATGAGGTCGGCCCCGGACAGCCGGATCGTCACGGCGAGCTCCGGCACGGCGGCCCGCACGGCACGGACCACCTCGATCGCGAACCGTCGGCGGCGCTCGGGCGACCCGCCCCACTCGTCGTCGCGGAGGTTCGTGAGCGGCGACTGGAACTGGTTGATGAGGTAGCCCTCGGACGCCATGATCTCGACGCCGTCGAAGCCGATGTCCCGCGCGGTGCGTGCCGCTTCCGCGAAGTCCTCGATCGTGCGCTCGACCTCGGCCGCGGTCAGCGCGGACGGCACGACGCCGCGCGCGGCCGCCCACGGCAGGGCGGACGGTGCCACCACCCGCTGGGGTTCGCCGTGGCGGTCCGTCATGCCCGAGGCCAGGGCGTACCGGCCGGCGTGGAACAGCTGCGCGAGGATCGTCGATCCCTCGTCGTGCACGGCCTCGACCGCGGCGCGGAAGCGCTCGTCCGCTCCCCCGGTCCCGAAGACGGCGAAGTCCGGCCCGCCGCGTGCCTCGTCGCTCACCGCGATGCCGCCGGTGATGATGCAGGCTGCGCCCCCGGCGGCCCGCTCGCGGTAGAACGCGGCCATCCCCGCCCCGCCGTCGTCCTGCACCTCGAGGCCGGTGTGCATCGACCCCATCACCACCCGGTTGGGCAGGTGCAGGGGGCCGAGCGTCCACGGTGCGGCGACGGTCCGGAGGGAGTCCGGCACGACGGGGGCGGTGGCGACGCTGCTCATGCGCCTATTCTGCGACGTCCGAGCCCGCGCCCGCGACCGACGCGGCGCCGCCCTCGACCGACGCGTCGGTGACCGAGCCGTCCGCCGGCAGCACCGCGTCACGGAGCGGCGACGTCGTGTCCGCCCAGTACGGCGGCGCGATGACGGTCAGGCCGCCGTCGACCGACAGGGTCTGGCCCGTGATGTACGACGCCTTGTCGGAGAGCAGGAAGTCGACCGCGTCGGCCATGTCGTCCGCGGTGCCCGGGCGCTGCAGCGGGAGCTTCTCGATCACGGACCGCATCGGCGCCTGACCCGCGACCTTCGTGTAGAAGTACTCGAGCGAGTCGGTGTCGATGAGCCCGCCGTTGACGGCGTTGACGGTGATCTGGCGCGGACCGAACTCGACCGCCATGTACTTCATGTAGGACTCGCTCATGGCCTTCGCGGCGCCGAGCGCGGCGTAGGTCGGGAACGCGCGGAGCGACCCGTACGAGGTCACGACGACGATGCGGCCGCCGTTGTCCATGAGCTCGGCGGCACGCTGCGCGCCGAGCACGAAGGAGCGTGCGTTCGTCGCGTAGCTGCGGTCGAGGTGGTGCAGCTTGAGCTCCTTGACCGGCTTGAACGCGCTCGCGGCGGCGTTCGCGACGAAGTAGTCGAGTCGGCCGTACGTGTCCCGCACCAGGTCGAACAGCGCGTCGATCGACTCGGGCTGCTCGATGTCGACCTGCGCCGTGATCCCGTCGCCACCGGCGGCCTTGACGTCGGCGAGCGACTCCTCGGCCAGGTCGGCATTGCCCTTGTACGTCACGACGACGGTCACGCCGCGCTGGCCCAGCTTCTGGGCGAGCAGGCGGCCGATGCCGCGGGAGGCTCCGGTGATGAGCGCGATGGGTGCGGTGCTGTCGGTCACTTCAGTCCTTCTCGTGGTGTGCGGGGGCTCTGCACGTGCGCAGAGGCGGACTGGAGGCCCGTGGCGGACCCGCCACGGGCCTCCAGTCCGGTGTGTGGTCGCGTCCTAGAACCCGGCCTGGCCGGTCACGACGGCGCGGCCGACGATGAGCTTCTGGATCTCGTTGGTGCCCTCTTCGAAGCGCTGTGCGCGCGCGTCGCGGTACACGCGCTCGATCGCGTTGCGCTTCCAGTAGCCCTGGCCGCCGTGCACCTGCAGCGCCTTGTCGGTCACGCGGGCCAGCATGTCGACGGCGACCATCTTCGAGGCGCTGGAGAGCGTGCCGGCGTCCGGGCGGTCCTCTTCGTAGGCGCGGGCGGCCTCGAGCACGAGGGCGCGGGCCGCGGCGATGTCGGCGTAGTTCTCGGCGATGTAGAACTGGATCGCCTGCCGGCTGGAGAGCTTCTTGCCGAACGTCTCGCGCTTGTTCGCGTACTCGACGGCGAGCTCGTTCGCACGCTCGGCGAGGCCCACGGCGCTCATCGCGACGGACACGCGGCTCGGCAGCAGGAAGCCGCCGAGCGCGACCTCGAGCCCCTGGCCCTCGTCGCCCAGGCGGGCGGAGGCGGGGATCGGCGTCTCGGTGAAGCGGAGGATGGCGTGGTCGGTGCCGCGGATGCCCATCGTGTCGGAGTCGTCGATCACCTCGGCGCCCGGCAGACCGGAGTTCGGCATGAGGAACGCGACGGTGCCGTCCTGGCCGGAGGTGCCCTCGAGGCGCGCTGCGATGAGCCAGTAGTCGGCCTTGACGCCGAACGTGATGAGGTGCTTCTCGCCGTTCATGACGTACGTGTCGCCCTCACGGCGGACCGTGGTGCGGATGTCCGCGCCGGTGCCGGCGGTGGCCTCGGTCAGCGTGAACGCGACGAGCCGATCACCCGCGACGCTCGGCTTGACGACCTGTTCGATCTGCTCCGGCGTCGCGTACGGCTGCATCGCCCGCCAGGTGCCGTTGATGACGTGCACGAGCATCCGGATGGACGCGTGCGAGCGGGAGATCACCTCCATGACCTCGAGGTAGCGCGAGAACGGGATGTCCCGTCCGCCGAGCTCCGTCGGTGCCGCGAGGGACAGCCAGCCCTTGTCCTTGAGTTCCTGGAAGAGCTCGGGCGCCACCTGGCCGGTGCGCTCGATCTCGTCCGCCCACTCCTCGCCGCGGCCGCGCACCCACTCGGTGACCTCGGCCTTGAGCTGCTGGAAGGCGGCCTCGTCGAAGGCCGTCGTGGTCTGGTCGACGATCGTCATCGTGTCTCGTTCTCCTTCGTCGCGACGAGCGCGGCTGCCTGCTCGCGCAGGACGTTCTTCTGGACCTTGCCGACCGCGTTGCGCGGCAGCTCGGCGATGTACTCGAGTCGTTCCGGCCAGTAGTACTTGCTCACGCCGGCCTTGTCGAGCGCCTGCTGCATCGACGCGAAGTCGAGCTGCTCGGCGCCGGCGGCCGGGACCACGAACGCGCAGGCACGCTCCCCGAGCCGGGGGTCCGGCATCGCGACGATGGCGACGTCGGTGACGAGCGGGTGCTGGTAGAGCAGGTTCTCGATCTCGACGACCGGGATCTTCTCACCGCCGCGGTTGATGACGTCCTTGATGCGCCCGGTGATCGACAGGAAGCCCTTGTCCGACACCTTCGCGAGGTCGCCGGTGCGGTACCAGCCGTCCTCGGTGAAGACGTCGTCGGTCAGGTCGGGGCGGTCGAGGTAGCCGTCGAACATCGTCGGCGAGAACAGCTCGAAGTTGCCCTCGGTGTCCGCCGGCAGCTCGTGGCCCTCGTCGTCGACGATGCGGATGGTGATGCCCGGCAGCGCCCGGCCGTCGTGCCCGTAGGCCTCCGCGGGGTCGTCACTCGGGCTGGACAGCGCGCCGAGGCAGGTCTCGCTCGTACCGAACGCACCGAGGATCGCGCTGCCGAGGACGGTGCTCGCCCGCTGGGCCAGCGCACGGGGCACCGCGGCACCGGTCGGCACGAAGATCCGGAGCGACTCCGGCTGCGGGGCGCCCGCCTCGACCAGGTCGACCAGGTCGGTCAGGAACGGCGTCGCGCACTGCACGAACGTGGCCCCCGCGGTGCCGAACGCCTGCTCGAGGGCGACGGTGCCGTCCCACACCGGCTGGATCACCTGCGGAGCACCGAGGCGGAACGCCAGCAGCATGCCGTACAGGAACCCGGTCTGGTGCGCGAGCGGCGACGGGATGTAGATCCGGTCCTCGCTCGTCAGCCCGGACTGGGCGACGTGCATCGCGGTGGCGAGGCCGAGGGTGCGGTGCGGGTGCTGCACGCCCTTCGGCTCCCCGGTGGTGCCGGACGTGAAGAGCAGCTGGCAGACGTCGTCCGGGCCGGGCGCGCGCGACAGGATCTCGTCGACGTCCACCTGCACGGACTCGAGCGCCGTGTCGAAGTAGCGCCAGTTCCAGTCGCTCGCGGCGACGCGCTCGGCGGCGTCCGCGGGCAGCGGTGCCTGGTTCGTCGGGCTGTCCGACCGGCCGCGTGCCTCGGCGCGGAGCACGACGACGTGCTCGACGGACAGCCGGCGCTGCTGCGCCTTCGCCTCGTCGATGACGTCGAGCATCTCGAGCGCCGGACGGCGCTTCCGGAACAGGTTCGGCAGGAAGACGACGCGGGCCCGGGACCGGGCGAGGGTCATCGTCGTCTCGCGGGGGCCGAACACGGGCATGATCGGGGTCGCGACCGCGCCGATCTGGATCGCGCCGAGGCTGATCGACACGAACTCGCGCCAGTTCGGCAGCTGCATCGCCACGGACTCGCCGGTGCGGACCCCGAGCTCGAGGAGCAGCGCGGAGACCTTGTCGGCCTCGTCCTGCAGCTCGCGCCACGTGGTGTGCACGGGCTCGGGACCGCCGACCTCGATGACCGCGAGGCCGTCCGGGTCCTCCTGCGAGAGCGTGCGGACCTTCTCGCTGAGGACGAGCGGGTCGGCGTCGACGCCGGTGAGCTCGGGCAGGACCGCCGTGGTGCGCTCCTGCGGCGCCTCCGGGGCGTCGCGCGACTCCCCCAGGTCGGTGCGCTCGGGGGCCTCGGACTCGGCTGCGTCGATCCGGTCGTCGCGGGCGACCTGCGCCGCGAGGCCGTCGCCGACCTCCATGTCGAGGCCGACCGCGTTCATCGCCTCGAGGAACGTCGGGTACGAGATCCGGTACGCGCGGGGGTAGGTGAGCGAGGACGTGCCCTCGGCCTTCGACGCCGCGACCGCGAGGGACATCAGCACCCGGTGGTCGTTGAACGAGGACATCGGGCTGCCGTGCAGCTCCCCCGGCCGGACACCGGTCACACGGAGTTCGTCGGCGCCCTGCTCGGCCCGACCGCCCATCCGGTTGAGCTGGAGCATCGCGGCGACGCGGTCGGACTCCTTGAGGCGGATGTGCGCCACGTTCCAGAGCCGGGTCGTGCCCTCGGCGAAGGTCGCCATGGTCGACAGGACGGGCAGCAGGTCCGGGATCGGCTGGCAGTCGATGTCGAGGGGCCGGAGCGGCGAGCCGTCGTGCTCGATGCGCACGAAGCCGGTCTCCTCGTCGATCCGCATCGGGACGCCCATGGCGGTGGCGAGGTCGAGGAACTCGCTCTCCGGGTGGTCCGTCTCGGCGGTCGTGAACGCGGTCATGCCGCGGAGCAGCACGTTCGACTCGCGGATGCCGGCGGCGGCGATGCCGAACGCGGCCGAACCGATGTCCGGCGGGATGACGTAGTCGTGCGGCGTCGCCTGCTGGTTCGCCGGGATCCGGTACTCGAGCCAGTCGTCGGACACCTCGACGCGCAAGCCGAACTGCCGCATCATCCGGACCGTCAGCTCGACGTACGGCTGCTCGTTGAGGCGGCCGCCGGTGATGTGGATGCGGGTCTCCTGCTCGGCGAACGGGGCCACCAGGAGCAGCCCGGAGATCCACTGCGACAGCGTGCCGGCGATCTGGACGTCGCCGCCGCGGGGCCGCTTCGGCTGGACCGTCACGGGCGGGCAGTCGTTCGTCGCCTCGAGCTCGATGCCCATCTGGGTGAGCGAGGTGAGGAGGGCCTTGATCGGGCGCCGCTGGAAGTACTTCATCCCGGCGAGCGTCATCGGCTTGTCCGCGAGGGACGCCAGGCCGGTCATGAAGTACAGCGTCGTCCCGGAGGACCCCATGTTGAGGATCCCGTCGGCGCCGCGGGACCCGTGGTCCACCACGTCGGTGGCCTCGTAGCGGCCCCCGAGCCCGGTGACGTGGTACTCGTTCCCACGCCGCTTGACGTCGACACCGAGGGCACGCAGCGTCCCCACGGTCCACTCGACCTGCCGGGTCGCGCTGATCCCGGAGACGATGCTCGTCCCCTTCGCCAGGGACGCGAGCACCAGCGCGCGGTGCGCGTGGTACTTCGAGACCGGGATGTCGAGTTCTCCGACGAGCGGTGCGGATGTACCGCGCACGACCAACTGCATGCGTACCTCTTCCCTGTTAGCGGGTTCCACGGTACGCCCGCCGTGGATCTCCTGGGAATCGGATCCGCACGATCGGGACACGCGATCGTTGTGCGTGTCCGACAACGAGCCGGGCAGGATGTACAGCATGGACATCCGCTTCACCGAGTCCCGCCCGTCGACCATCGGCGTCGAGTGGGAGCTCCCCCTGGTCGATCGGGACACCGGCGACCTCACCCCCCGGGCCCCCGCGGTCATCTCGGCCGTGCACGAGCGACTCGGCGACCACGACAAGGTCACGGAGGAGCTCCTCACCAACACGGTCGAGGTCGTCACGGGCGTGCACGACACCGTCCGAGGCGCCACCGCGGAGCTGTCCAGCACCATCGGCGAGGTGATCGACGCGGCCGCTCCGCTCGACGCGCAGGTCATGTGCTCCGGGACGCATCCGTTCGCGCAGTGGGACCAGCAGGAGATCACCCCGGACAGCGAGCACTACACGACGCTCATCGACCGCACCCGCTGGTGGGGACGGCAGATGCTCATCTGGGGCGTCCACGTGCACGTCGGCATCGACCACCGCGACAAGGCCGTCCCGATCATGAACGCGATGCTCGCCTACGTCCCGCACCTGCAGGCCTTCACCGCGTCCAGCCCGTTCTGGGGCGGGACCGACACGGGCTACGCCTCGAACCGGGCCCTCATGTTCCAGCAGCTCCCCACCGGCGGCCTCCCCCCGCAGCTCGGCGCGTGGGCGAACTTCGAGGAGGTCGTCTCCGACCTCACCCACACCGGCGTCGTCGAGGGCGTCGCGGACCTCCGCTGGGACATCCGGCCGTCGCCGAAGTGGGGCACGCTCGAGAACCGCGTCTCGGACGGCATCTCGACCCTGCACGAGGTCGGCGCCGTCACCGCGCTCGTCCAGTGCCTCGTCACGGCGTGCTCGGACCGGCTCGACGCCGGCGAGACCCTGCCGACGATGCAGCCGTGGTTCATCCGTGAGAACAAGTGGCGTGCGGCCCGCTACGGCATGGAGGCCGAGATCATCACGAACGTCGCCGGCGACGAGCGGCTCGTGACCGACGAGGTGCACGACCTGGTGCAGCGGCTCGACCCGATCGCCGAACGCCTCGGCTGCCAGGAGGAACTGCACCACCTCGACACGATGATCGAGCGCGGCGCGTCGTACCAGCGGCAGCTGCAGGTCGCGCAGGAGAACGGCGGCGACCTGCGTGCCGTCGTCCGGCACCTGGTCGCGGAGCTCAGCGACTCCCTCTGACCCGCGCGCGGCGCATGTCGTTCCGCGCGTAGGAGGCTGTTCCGCGCGTAGGAGGCTGTTTCGCGCGTAGGAGGCTGTTCCGCGCGTAGGAGGTCGTTCTTCCCGACCTCCTCCGCGCGAATCCGCTTCCTATTGCGCGTGCGATGGGCAGGAACGTCACGACGCAACCCACAAACGGACTGGAGGCCCGTGGCGGATCCGCCACGGGCCTCCAGTCCGGAGAACGGTCGCGTCAGCGACGCAGGAACGTCAGCGCCCCAGGAACTTCTGGAGCGACGCGAGCTCTTCCTCGGTGGGCGCCTTGCCACCCTTCGCACCGCCGCCGAGGCCGAGGCCGGAGCCCTGCGGCGCCTGCTGCGGAGCAGCCGCCGCGCCGGACGCGATCGCTGCGCGCTTCGCCGGGTTGCCGACCTTCGACTTCTTCTTGCCGCCACCCTGCTGCTGCTTCTTGCCGCCGTGCATGCCCGGGATCGGACCCATGCCCGGCATCTGCGGCACGCCGCCGCGGGCGACGGTCTTCATCATCTTCGCCGCCTGCTCGAAGCGGTTCACGAGCGCGTTCACCTCGGTGACCGTCGAACCCGCACCGCGCGCGATGCGGAGCCGGCGGGAGCCGTTGAGGAGCTTCGGGAGTTCGCGCTCCTGCGGGGTCATCGACTGGATGATCGCCTCGGTGCGGACGATCTCGCGCTCGTCGAAGTTGTCGAGCGCCTCGCGCATGCCCTTGGCACCCGGGAGCATGCCGAGCATGCCCTTGATCGAGCCGGCTTTGCGGAGCTGCTGCATCTGCTGCAGGAAGTCGTTCAGCGTGAACGAGTCGGTCGCGATCTTCTCGGCGACCTTGCGCGCTTCTTCCTCGTCGAACGCGCCCTGCGCCTGCTCGATGAGGGAGAGGATGTCGCCGAGGTCGAGGATGCGGCTCGCCATCCGGTCCGGGTGGAAGGGCTCGAAGTCGTCGAGGCCTTCACCCGTGGAGGCGAACATGATCGGACGGCCGGTGACACTGGCGACCGACAGGGCCGCACCTCCGCGGGCGTCACCGTCGAGCTTCGACAGGACGACGCCGGTGAAGTCGACGCCCTCCTGGAAGGCGCGGGCGGTGTTGACCGCGTCCTGACCGATCATCGCGTCGATGACGAACAGGACCTCGTCGGGGTCGACGGCCTTGCGGATGTTCGCCGCCTGCTTCATGAGCTCGGCGTCGACGCCGAGCCGGCCGGCGGTGTCCACGATGACGGTGTCGTACTGCTGGTCGACCGCGGCCTTGATCGCGTTCTTGGCGACCTTGACCGGGTCCCCGACACCGTTGCCGGGCTCGGGGGCGAAGACGTGCACGCCGGCCTGCTCGCCGACGACCTGCAGCTGCTGCACGGCGTTCGGACGCTGGAGGTCCGCCGCGACGAGCATCGGTGTGTGGCCGTCCTTCTTGAGCCACTTGCCGAGCTTCCCGGCGAGGGTGGTCTTGCCGGCACCCTGCAGACCAGCGAGCATGATGACCGTCGGCGGTCGCTTCGCGAACTCGAGGCGTCGCTGCTGGCCGCCGAGGATGCCGACGAGTTCCTCGTTGACGATCTGGACGACCTGCTGCGCCGGGTTGAGCGCCTTGTTGACCTCGTCGGAGAGGGCACGCTCGCGGACGGCTGCGGTGAACGCCTTGACGACCTCGAGCGCGACGTCGGCGTCGAGGAGCGCCCGCCGGATCTCGCGGACGGTGCCGTCGACGTCGGAGGGGGTCAGCCGGCCCTTGCTCCGCAGGTTGCGGAAGGTCTCGGTCAGCCGATCGGAGAGTGAACCGAATTGCGCCATGATCCGTCGATTCTACCGGCTCACGAGCTGATCCCGGCCCGATCGCTCCCGGCGTTCACCGCAGGAGGACGTGGTCGGCGAGTTCCAGGGTGGCGCCGAGGCCGATGTCCACGACCACCGGAGCGCTCGACGGTCCGCGGTCGAGCGTCGGGTACCAGGACCGTCCCGGCGACACGAGGACGAGCAGCCCGTGGACGTCGCCGACCGGGGCGAACTCCGCCGTGGGGGCGTTGGCGTAGGGAGCGACCCCGGCCCGGCCGAGCACCTCGACGGCACCGAGGACGTCGGGGACCGCGATGCCGACCTCGCTGAGCGAGAGGAGGCTGCCCGCCATCCGATCGCTTCAACCGCGGTTGAGGTCAAGCGTTCCGTCCCATCGCGCCTGACATGGGAGGCGCAATCGCGCATGGGAAGCAGGATTTCCCGGCTTCCTACGCGCGGAACAGCCTCCTACGAGCGGAATAGCCCCCTACGAGCGGAACAGCCCCCTACGCGCGGAACGGCCCCCGCCGCGGGGCGCGGCAGGCGGTCTGCAGCCGGCTGACGACGGACTGGAGGCGCGGTGCCAGCTGGCACCGCGCCTCCAGTTCGTTGCAGCCCCGGATCAGGGCGCCTGGTCGCTACGCGCGACCGCGGATGGTCCGGAGGAGCCAGCCGATGACCGCCAGCAGGATGAGCACGATGCCCACCCAGAGCAGGAACTTCAGCGCACCGACGAAGATGCCGCTGAAGAGCAGGACGAGGCCGACGATGATCGCGATGATCAGCAGTGCGGGCATGAGGGTCTCCTATCCCTGGAACGAGACCGGACGGGTGCCCGGGCCGAGGGGGACGCTACTCCCGCAGCGCGGATCGCGTTCGCTTCCCTGGGGACGCGGTCAGCCGACGAGGTTCTGCACGAACACGTGCGGCGTGAAACCGGTGAGGTCGTTGATGCCCTCACCCTGCCCGATGAGCTTGATCGGGATGCCCGTCTTCTCCTGCACGCTGAGCACGAACCCGGCCTTCGCGGAGCCGTCGAGCTTCGTGATGACGAGACCGGTGACCCCGGCGCCCTCGATGAAGGCCTGCGCCTGCGCGAGCCCGTTCTGCCCGGTGGTGGCGTCGAGGACGAGCAGGACCTCGCTGATCTCGGTCTGCTTCTCGACGACGCGCTTGATCTTCGACAGCTCGTCCATCAGCCCGGCCTTGGTGTGCAGGCGGCCGGCGGTGTCGATGACGACGATCTCGGTGCCGTCGTGGATGGCCTTCTCGACCGTCTGGTACGCCACGGACGCCGGGTCCTGGCCGGGCTGCGACGGCCGGACGACCTCGACACCGGCACGCTCGGCCCAGGTGGCGACCTGCTCGACGGCGGCCGCGCGGAACGTGTCCGCCGCGCCGACGACCACGGTGCGGTCGTACGTCTTGAGGAACTTCGCGAACTTGCCGATCGTGGTGGTCTTCCCGACGCCGTTGACCCCGACGACCAGCACGACGGCCGGGCGGGCGCTGAGCTTCAGCGTGGTGTCGAGCCGGGAGAGCCGTTCCTCGAGCACCTCGCGGAGCATGCGCTGCAGGTCAGCGGGGTCGGTCGTGCCGTACCGGTCGACGCGGGCGTGGAGGTCCTCGATGACCTCGTCCGCGATGTCCGGGCCGAAATCCGCACCGATGAGCGCCGTCTCGAGGTCGTCCCACGTCGTCTCGTCGATCGTCTTGCGCTGGAACAGCCCGCGCAACCGGGAGGACAGTGACCAGGAACTCGCCATGCTCCCAGCTTAGAGCGCGGCGCATGTCCGCTGTGCCCGGTATGCTCGTGACCACGAAGGGGAGTATTCCTCCTCGGTGTCTCCGTCAGTACGGTCCGGAACGATCCGGCCCCGGGGCGCCGGTCGGACGAGCAGCAGTTCAGCAGTGCAACGCGAACCGCAGCCCACCGACGGAAGAGACCTTCAGGCCTCGGCGTACCCACCATCCGGGTTGCGCCCTCACCTGAAGGAATCCGTTGGACGTCCCACTCCTCGTCTGGTTGATCACCATCGCCGGCATCCTCGCGCTGCTGGTGTTCGACTTCTTCTCGCACGTGCGCACCCCGCACGTTCCCCACATCCGCGAGTCCGCGTTCTGGTCCGCCGTCTACATCGCCCTGGCGATCGTGTTCGGCATCGGCATCTGGGTCTTCGGCGGTGGCCAGGCCGGCGGTGAGTACTTCGCCGGGTGGCTGACCGAGAAGGCCCTGTCGGTCGACAACCTGTTCGTCTTCCTCATCATCATGTCGAGCTTCGCGGTGCCGAAGGAGTTCCAGCAGAAGGTCCTGCTCGTCGGCGTCGCGATCGCCCTCGTGGCCCGCGGGGTGTTCATCGCCCTCGGCGTGACGATCATCGAGAACTACTCGTGGGTCTTCTACCTGTTCGGCGCACTGCTGTTCTGGCTCGCGTGGTCCCAGGCCCGCGGTGGCAACGAGCACAACGCAGAAGAAGGCGACTCCCGGCTCATCCGACTCCTGCGCCGGGTCATCCCGACGTCGAAGGACTACGACGGCGACCGCCTCACGACGAAGGTCGACGGCAAGCGTCTCTTCACGCCGATGCTGCTCGTCATGGTCGCGATCGGTCTCACCGACGTGCTCTTCGCGCTCGACTCGATCCCGGCGATCTTCGGGCTCACCCAGGACGCCTTCATCGTGTTCACCGCGAACGCGTTCTCCCTGCTCGGCCTGCGGCAGCTGTACTTCCTCATCGCGGGGCTGCTCGAACGCCTCATCTACCTCGGCCAGGGGCTCGCCGTCATCCTCGGCTTCATCGGCGTGAAGCTCGTCTTCCACGCCATGCACGTCAACGAGCTGCCGTTCATCAACGGCGGTGAGCACATCGACTGGGCGCCCGAGATCCCGATCTGGTTCTCGCTCGGCTTCATCATGCTGACGATCGCCGTCGCGACGGTCGCGTCGCTGGTGGTCTCGAAGCGGCGACAGGAACGGGGCCTGACGCCGACCGGTTCGCAGCGCACGGTCGAGGCCGACGCGAAGTAGTCGCACCGACCTGCCGGACCAAGGACGGACGGGAGGCGCGGTGCCAGCTGGCACCGCGCCTCCCGTCCGTCCGTGGTCCGGTCGACTACGCGACGGCCTCGGCCGGCTCCGGCTCGCGTTTCTGCACGCGCTGTCCGACGACGGCGGAGACGCCGTCCTGCCGCATCGAGACGCCGTACAGGGCGTCGGCGATCTCCATCGTGCGCTTCTGGTGCGTGATGACGATGAGCTGCGACGACGCCCGGAGCCGCTCGAACACCGTGAGCAGGCGCCCCAGGTTCGCGTCGTCGAGCGCCGCCTCGACCTCGTCCATGATGTAGAACGGCGACGGCCGGGCGGTGAAGATCGCGACGAGCAGCGCCACCGCGGCCAGCGACCGCTCCCCGCCGGACAGCAGGGTCAGGCGGTCGATCTTCTTCCCGGCCGGCTTCACCTGCACCTCGATGCCGGTGCGCAGCAGGTCGTCGGGGTTCGTCAGCGTGATCGATCCCGAGCCACCCGGGAAGAGGATCGGGAAGATGACGTCGAACGCCTCCTTCGTGTCCGAGAAGGCGGAGTCGAAGATCGACTGCATCTTGCCGTCGAGCTCGTCGATGATGGTCATGAGGTCGGTGCGGGTCTTCTGCAGGTCCTCGAGCTGCTCGGCGAGGAACGCGTGCCGCTGCTCGAGCGCCTGGAACTCCTCGAGGGCCAGCGGGTTGACCTTGCCGAGCTGACCGAGGTCGCGTTCGGCCGCCTTGAGCCGGCGCTCCTGCTCGGCGCGGACGTACGGCACCGTCTCGACGTCGGCGGGGTCGACCTCGTCGGTGGCGTCGAACTCGGGCAGGGCGGGACCACCGGGGAGCGTCGACTCGGCGTCGAACAGGTCGGGTGCGTCGGGATCGGGGGCGTCGGCGCCGGTTACGTCGGCGCCGGGCGCCGCGCCGGGCTCGGGTGACTCGCCGTCCTCCGGCACGGTGTCGCCCGCCGCAGCCGACTCCGCCGCCGCGCGGGCACGCTCGGCCTCGCGGTGCTTCCGGGCCAGCACCCGGGGGTCGACCAGGACGTCGACGGGCACCGGCACGTCCGGCCCGTACTCCGCCACCAGGACGGCCTCGCCGAGCCCGAGCTCGCTCTGCGCCCGGTCGAGCACGCCCGACACGTGCAGCTTCTTCTCGTAGATCTCCATCTCGAGCGAGTGCACGCCGTCGGTGATGGTCTGCAGCCGCTCCCGGAGCTCGCGTTCCTCGTTCCGGATCGTCTGCAGCTCGGTGTTGCGCTTGGACCGCTCGGACTCCTCGGTCGCGAGCTGCACCCGTGCCTCGGCGAGGGAGCGGTCGACGGCCGCGAGCAGGCCGGGGAGGTCCGCCAGGACACGCTCCGCCACGGCGATCTGGCCGCGCCGGATGACCGCGAGCCGTGCCGCCTCTTCGGCTGCGGCGCGCTCGGCCTCGAGCTGCCGTTCCAGCTGGACGGCGCGGTGCCGCTCGGAGCGCACCCGCTCCCGCACGGTCTCGACCTGGATGCGCTGCTCGATCTCCGCCGCACGTGCCGCATCGAGTGCGTCCTGCAGCCCCTGCCGCTCGGACGCGTCCACGACGGGACGCGGACGCTCGGTGAACGCGCGGTGGGCGTCCTCGGCCTCGGCCAACGCGGCGTCGGCCGCCGGGACGGCGCCGTCCGTCTCGGCGAGGGCGGCGCGGAGCCGATCGACCTCGGCGGCGGCGTTCTCCGCCTTCGCACGCGTCGAGGCGCTCGTCCGGTCGTAGTCCGCCTTCGCCCTCGCGTACGCGCGCGACGCCGCGTCGGCCTCGTCCGCCCGGCGGCGTGCGTCCTCGACGGCGGTGCGAGCGGCCTGGAGGCCCGTGGCCGCGTCCTCGGCGTCGCTCGCGATCGCGTCCCGTCGCGTCGCGGCGTCGTCGCGTTCCGCGACGAGCTCGATGCGCGAGGTCGCGCGCGCTCCGCCACCGGTCACGCGGACGGCCCGGACGAGGTCACCGGACCGCGTCACCACCGTGGCCTGCGGGGCGGCGGTGAGCACTGCCTCCAGGTCGACGTCCTCGGTCTCGGCGACCAGCGTGTCGCGCAGGATGGCGGCGATCGCCGGCGGCCCCTGGACCAGGTCGAGTGCGCGGCGGACGCCGGCGGGCAGCCGCTCGGGCAGGTGGGTCAGCGGACCGGAGGCGTCGGCCACGACGACGTCGATGCGGCCGATGTCCTCGGTGCGGGCGTGCGCGACCGCGTCGAGCGCGACCGACCGGTCGTCGGCGAGGACGGCGTCCGCGAGCCCGTCGAGGGCGATCGCGATCGCGCCCTCGAAGCCGGGCACGACCGTGAGGGCGTCGGCCAGCCGGCCGGCGATGCCGGCGCGACCGGCGTCGATGAGGGCCTGCGAGCCGTCGCGGACGTCGATGGACATGCCGAGCGCCGCCACCCGCGCGTCGAGGGCGTCACGCTCGCGTTCGAGGACGTGCAGGCGGTCGCGGTGTTCGTCGCGGGCGGTCTGCGCGGCCTCCTGCTGCTCCCGAGCGGACTCGAGCGCGGCGGTGAGCGCCGCTTCGTCGACGCCATCGGACGGATCGGTACCGAGTTCGGCGAGGGCCGCGGCAGCACGCCCGGCGCGCTCCCTCGCCTCGGCCAGGGCACGCTCGCGGCGTTCCCGGTCGGCCACCGCGGAGCCGCGCTTCGAGCGGGCGACGTCCACCGCGGACGCGAGCCGCTGGGCCTCGAGGTCGTGCTGCGAGACGAGGGCGGCCTGCGCGGCGATGTGCTCGTCGAGGCTGTCGAGCGCCGCGCGGGCGTCCTGCACGACGCGGGCGGCACTCGCCATCCCGCCCGTCATGGCCGTCGCACGGGCCTCGAGCCGGTCGGCTTCGTCGCGGACGCCCTGCACCCGCTCCGGGGTGATCGTGGGGCCCTGCTGCGGGGCGTCGGCCTGCTGCGCCAGGAACATGAGGCGCTGGTTCGCCAGGCTCGACAGGCCACGGAGCCGCTCCTGCACGCTCTCCAACCGGTGCACGACCGTGCGGGCACGGTCGACGTCGTCGCCGACCATGCTCTGCTCGACGTGCTGCTGCCGCGTGCGCGTCTGGTCGAGGCGCTCCTGCAGGACGATGCGCTCGGACTTGCGGCCGGCCTCGACCTCCTGGTGCTCGTGCAGCTCACGGCGCAGACGGACAACGTCGTCCGCCAGGATGCGGGCCTTCGCGTCACGGGCGACGGCGGCCACGGACTGCGCCTTCCGGGCGACCTCCGCCTGCCGCCCGAGCGGCTTCAGCTGCCGACGGATCTCCCCGGCCAGGTCGGACAGGCGCGTGAGGTTCGTCTGCATCGCCTCGAGCTTGCGGAGCGTCTTCTCCTTGCGGCGCCGGTGCTTGAGGATGCCCGCTGCCTCTTCGATGAAGCCGCGGCGGTCCTCCGGCGTCGCGTGCAGGACCTTGTCGAGCTGACCCTGACCGACGATGACGTGCATCTCACGGCCGAGCCCGGTGTCACTCAGCAGCTCCTGCACGTCGAGGAGTCGGCAGTTCTCGCCGTTGATCGCGTACTCGCTGCCGCCGTTCCGGAACAGCGTGCGGGCGATCGTCACCTCGGAGTACTCGATCGGCAGCAGGCCGTCGGTGTTGTCGATGGTGAGGAGCACCTGCGCGCGGCCGAGCGGCCCGCGCGTCGACGTGCCGGCGAAGATGACGTCCTCCATCTTGCCGCCGCGCAGGGTCTTCGCGCCCTGCTCCCCCATCACCCAGGCGAGGGCGTCGACGACGTTGGACTTGCCCGAACCGTTCGGTCCGACGATGCAGGTCACGCCCGGCTCGAACGCGAAGGTCGTCGGCTGCGCGAAGGACTTGAACCCCTTGATGGTCAGGCTCTTCAAGTACATGCGGTCTCCGGGTGTGCTCGCTCGTGCGGCGCTGTGGTGCTGCTGGGCGTCAGGCTAACGCCTGCGCGGCCGTGGAGCGGGTTGGCACACGGGGCAACGGTGGCTGGACCGGTTCATGAAGGCCTCGCGCACGATCGCCGCACCGCACCGCGGGCACGGCTTCCCCTGCTGCCCGTACACGTTGAGCCGCTGCGAGAAGTACCCGGACTGCCCGTTCACGTTGACGTACTGGGCGTCGAAGCTCGTCCCGCCGTCCTCGAGTGCACGGCCGAGGACGCTCCGGACCTCGTGGAGGAGCCCGCGGAGGTCGGCTCGGGTGAGGCGATCCGCCGGTCGGTCGTGGTGGAGCTTCGCGGCCCAGAGCGACTCGTCGGCGTAGATGTTCCCGATGCCGCTCACCACGCCCTGGTCGAGCAGGACACGCTTGATGCCGCTCGACCGCTTCCGCGTCATCGCGATGAACCGGTCGTCGTCGAACGCCGGGTCGAGCGGGTCGCGGGCGATGTGCGACACCTGCTTCGGGATGCTCCGACGCCACACCGCGTCCGGATCGGTCTCGTCGACCTGCCCGCCGAAGCCGGCCGGAGCGCCGTCGATCGTCGGCACCATCGGGTCGATCGCCATCGAACCGAACGTCCGCTGGTCGACGAACTCCAGCTCGACCGGGGGCTCGGCCGCCCCGTCGCGGTCCGAGCCAGCGGGCTGGACGTCGAGCAGGATGCGGCGGTGCTTCGCGGCGTCGCGGCCCCGACCCAGCAGGATCTGCCCGCTCATGCCGAGGTGCGCGACGAGGGCCTCGGGCTGGTCGCCGTCGGACCGGGGTTCGAGGGGCATCCAGAGGAACTTGCCACGACGGACCGCCGCGGCGATCGTGCGTCCGGTCAGGCGGTCGGCGAAGTCCTCGGCCGGACCGTCGTGCCGGGTCAGCGCGCGCTCGTCGACCACGTCGACGTGCAGGACCCGCGCGGCGCTGACGGCGGGTTCGAGGCCGGCGCGGACGACCTCGACCTCGGGGAGTTCGGGCACGCGGTCAGGCCGCCCGACCGGAGAGCCGCGTCCACGCGTCGAGCGCGGCGGCCATCTCGGCGGTCTTCTTGCTCGACCCGGAGCCGGTCGAGATGTCCTCGCCCTGCAGCACCACGGTCGCGTGGAACGTCTTGTCGTGGTCCGGACCGGCCTCGGTCACGCGGTACGACGGGTTGCCGAGGGACAGGCTGGAGGCCAGCTCCTGCAGGCTCGTCTTCGGGTCCATCGCGGCACCGAAGCGGTCCGGGTCGATCAGCAGCGGCTCGACGAGCCGGAGGACGAGCGCGGTCGCGGGGTCCGGACCGGCCGACAGGTACGCCGCACCGATCACTGCCTCGACGGTGTCCGCGAGGATCGAGGACTTGTCACGGCCGCCGGTCTGTTCCTCGCCCTTGCCGAGCCGGACGTACGCGCCGAGCCCGATCATCCGGGCGATCTCGGCCAGCGCGACCGTCGACACCAGGCTCGCCCGCCGCTTGGCGAGGTCACCCTCGTCGAGCTCGGGGAAGGACCGGTAGAGCTTCACGGTCACGGCCTGGCCGAGGATGGAGTCCCCGAGGAACTCGAGGCGTTCGTTGTGCCCGATGCCACCGTGCTCGTACGCGTACGAGCGGTGCGTCAGGGCGAGCTGGAGCAGTTCGAGGTCGATGTCGGCCCCGAGGATGTCACGCAGACGAACGACGTCCGGCCCCACGGGGCGGGACCCCGTGGCGCCGGACGTCGCTGTCATGCGTTCGGTCCGATCAGACGTCGGCGACCTTGCGGCCCTTGTACTCCATGTACAGGGGCGTGCCGGCGGAGTCCTCGACGACCTTGGCGCGGTGCGGGAGGCTGTAGGTGACCTTGCCACCCTCGATCGTCTTCACGAGCTGGACCGGCGCGGCCTTCCACTGCGAACGACGGGCGTGCGTGTTGGCACGGGACTGCTTGCGCTTGGGAACGGCCATGGTGGTTCTCTTTCGGTTGGTCGGTGGTCAGTGGCGAGGGACGGCGGTCAGTCGGCCTGGTCGGCTTCGGACCGCTCCTGACCCTCGGTGGTCTGGGGCGTGGTCGTGCTGGTCTCGTCGGCGACGGTCAGTCCGCTCAGGGCGGCCCAACGGGGATCCAGGACCTCGTGAGCGCGGTGCTCGCCGATGTCGGCCAGTCGCTCGCCCGTCACCGGGTCGAGGCCTGGACAGTCCGGTCGGCAGACCGGCTGGAACGGCAGCGCCAGCACCACCGCTTCTCGAACGACCTGTTCACAATCCACGAGGTCATCGTGAACGAAGTAGTCGAATTCCTCCGAGGCATCATACGCGAAGAGCTCGGCGAAATCGACTTCGACGGGTTCGCTGATCTCGATGAGGCAGCGCGAGCACTCGCCGAACGCCTCGGCCGACGCGTGGCCGGAGACGAGGACGCCTTCGTGCAGGCCCTCGAGCCGGAGGTCGATGTGCATCTCGTCGCCCACGCGGACGGCGATGACGCCGGCTCCCATCGCTTCCGGCACCTCGATGTCGAGCGAGTGCTCGCGCATCTCGCCCGGCCGGTGCGCGAGGTCGCGCACGCGCAGGGCGTAGGGGCTGTTCACGTGGGAAGACACGATCGACAAGCCTACATCCCGAAGGCCCGTGAGTCGAGGCGGGGGCAGGCGTGTCCCGACGGAACGGCGCTCAGCGGCCGGTGTGCTCGTGGAGCGCGGCCGCGACCACCTCGGGCACGTAGGGGGTCACGTCGCCACCGAGGGACGCGACCTGCCGGATGAGCGAGCTCGACACGTGCGCGCGCGACGCCTCCGGCAGCAGGAACACCGTCTCGACGTCGGCGAGGTGCCGGTTCATGATCGCCATCGGCGTCTCGTACGCGACGTCCTCACCGGAGCGGACGCCCTTCACCAGGACCGTGGCTCCCACCTGTCGGCAGTAGTCCACGAGCAGCCCCGAGGTCCACTCCCCCACCCGGACGTTGTCGGACACGCCGGTCTCCACGAGGGACTCCTCGATGAGACGGACCCGGTCGACCGCGTCGAACATCGCCGGCTTCTTGTCCGGGTTGTGCACGACGAGCACGTGGACCTCGTCGAACAGCTGGGCCGCGCGTCCGATCACGTCGAGGTGCCCGAGGGTCACGGGATCGAACGAACCGGGGACCACCGCGATCTGCGCCATGCCTGCGACGATACCGGTCCGCCCTGGTCGGGTCAGTTCTTGCCGAGGAAGGCGGCGTCGGACTCGTCGAGTCGCCGCGCCAGGGCCTCGCGCAGCGCCGGGTGCCCCTCGAGCTGCGGGTCCGGCTCGAGGACGTGCTCCGCTTCTTCCCGCGCATCGACGATGAGGTCGGCGTGCTCCACGACCCGCAGCAGGTTGAGCGACGACCGGCCGCCGGACTGCCGCTCGCCGAGGACGTCGCCCTCGCGCCGGAGCTCGAGGTCGACCCGGGCGAGCTCGAAGCCGTCGTCCGAGGCCGACACCGCGTCCACCCGTTCACGCGAGGTCGTCTCGAGCTCCGCCGACGTCACGAGGAGGCACACGCCGGCGTACTGCCCACGACCGATGCGACCACGGAGCTGGTGCAGCTGCGAGACCCCGAACCGGTCGGCGTCGAGCACCGCCATCATCGAGGCGTTCGGCACGTCGACGCCGACCTCGATCACCGTCGTCGCCACCAGGACGTCGATGGTGCCGGCGGCGAAGGAGGTCATGACGCGGTCCTTCTCGTCCGCCGTCATGCGGCCGTGGAGCACCGCGATGCTGCGCCCGTCGAGCACCGGCATCGCCCGCATCCGCTCCGCCGTCGCGAGCACCGTGGCGGGCAAGCGCTTCGGAGCGTCGTCCTCGGTCTCCGGCTCGGGCTCGCCGTCGTCCTCGGCGTGGGCGTCGTCGATCGCTGGACACACCACGAACGCCTGGCGGCCGGTGGCGAGTTCCTCGGCCATGCGGGTCCAGATGCGGGACTCCCACCCGGGGTGCTCGGCGAGCCCCACCGTGAAGGTCTCGACACCGGCCCGGCCCGAGGGCAGCCCGGTGATCGTGGAGACGTCGAGGTCGCCGAAGACCGTCATCGCGACCGTGCGCGGGATCGGCGTGGCCGTGAGGACGAGCACGTGCGGCGGGGTCGCGCCCTTGGTGCGGAGCGCCTCACGCTGCTCGACGCCGAAGCGGTGCTGCTCGTCGACCACCACGAGCCCGAGTTCGGCGAAGTCGACCCGGTCGCCGAGCAGGGCGTGCGTCCCGACGACCAGCCGTGAACTGCCCGACGCCGCCGCGAGCAGTGCCCGGCGCCGTTCGTCGGTCGACTGCGACCCCGTGAGGATCACCGGTCGGAGTTCGGCCGCGAGGTCCGGTCCGAGGAACTTCACGATCGACCGCAGGTGCTGCGCCGCGAGCACCTCGGTCGGGGCGATCAGGGCGGACTGCCCGCCGGACTCGGCGACCGTGAGCATCGCCCGGATCGCCACGAGGGTCTTGCCGGAGCCGACCTCACCCTGCACGAGCCGGTGCATCGGCCAGTCGCCGGCCAGGTCGTGTGCGATCTCCGCACCGACCGACTGCTGGTCGTCGGTGAGGGTGAACGGCAGGGTCGCGTCGAAGCGTTCGAGGATGCCGCCGGGCGACGGAGATCGGGGCGTCGCCGCCGTGGCGCGTGCGGCGATGCGTCGCTGCACCAGGGCCGTCTGCAGCACGAACGCCTCGCGGTAACGGAGGGCGTCCTGGGCGCGCTTGAAGTCGGCGACCTTCTCCGGGCGGTGCAGGAGATCGAGGGCGCGTCGGAACGGCACGAGGTCGAGGCGCGTGCGGGCCCGCGCGGGGATCGGGTCGGGCAGGTCGGGGAGCGTGTCGAGGATGACCGCCATCGACTTCGCGATCTGCCACGAGGAGAGCGACGCCGTCGCCGGGTAGATCGGGATCGGCTGCCGGGACCAGCGGATCGCCTCTTCGTCCTCGGGGTCGGCGGTCGCCCGTGGGTCGTCGCGGTCGAAGAGCTCGTAGTCGGGGTGCGCCAGCTGCCGGGCACCGCGGTAGTCGCTGACCTTGCCGGCGAAGATCCCCCGCGCGCCGGGCACGAGGTCCTTCGTCCGCCACCCCTGGTTGAAGAACGTGAGGGTCAAGAGGCCCTTGCCGTCGCCGATCTTCGCTTCGAGGATCGACCCCCGGCGGGCGCGCATCGTGCGCTCGCGGACGTCGACGACCTCGGCCACGATCGTCACCGACTCGCCGATCGCGAGCGAGTCGAGGGCGGTCAGCGCGCCGCGCTCCGCGTAGCGCCGGGGTGCGTGCTCGAGGAACTCACCCACCGTGCGGTACCCGAACGCCTTCTCGACGGCGGTCGCCGTGCGGCCGCCGAGGACGTTCGCCAGCCGCGCGTCGAGCGGCGCAGGACCGAGGTCCGGCACCGCCGGCTCGGTTGTCGTTCCGGTCGTGACCACACGTCAACGGTACCCGGCGGGGCCGACGCACCACGCGCCTCCAGGCGGCCTGTGGACAACTCCTGGAGGTGGCCCGCGGCCCGCTACGGTGGCTCCATGACCCGCATCATCGCCGGCGCCGCCGGCTCCACGACGCTCCGCGTGCCGAAGTCGGGCACGCGGCCGACGAGCGACCGGGTGCGCGAGGCGCTGTTCTCGTCGCTCGAGGCGCGTGGGCTCATCGACGACACGTCCGTCGCGGACCTGTACGCGGGGACGGGCGCCCTCGGGCTCGAGGCGGCATCGCGCGGGGCGGTCGAGGTCGTGCTCGTCGACCGGGCGTCGGCAGCGGCGCAGGCCTGCCGGGCGAACGCGCGCGCCGTGCAGCAGCGGGTGCCGGGCGTGCGGATCGACGTGCAGCCGCAGCCGGTCCTCGGGTACCTGCGCGGGACCGTCCGCACGTTCGACCTGGTGTTCATCGACCCGCCGTACGACGTGACCGAGCACGAGCTGGCCGAGGTGCTCGAGGCCCTCGCGCCGAAGCTGACGAAGGACGCCGTGGTGGTCATCGAGCGGAGCAAGCGTTCCCCGGAGCCCTCGTGGCCGGCCGGGCTCGAGCCGTTCAGCAAGCGGAGCTACGGCGAGACCGTGGCGTGGGAGGCCGTCGTCCCCGACTGACGCGGTCTGCCTGCCGCGGCGGGCTGTTCCGCCGCTCCTCGTCGGCGCGTCCGCTGTGCCTTCTGTGTCCTCTGCGTTCTCTGCGTTCTCTGCGTTCTCTGCGTCTTCTGTGTCGAAAGATGCACACGCATGTTGCGTCAAAGCGCCGGTCGATCGACGCGTGGGGCGTCGCACGATGCGCACGCATCCCTTACGTGTGCATGTTCCGACGAAGCACCTGTTGATCGACGAGTGGGACGTCGCACCATGCCCACGCATCGGGCACACACGGCGTCCGCGCACGGCGCCCGCCACCGCCACGCGCAGCACCGCACCGCGCGGCGGGCGACGCGTCAGCCGGCGGCGCCGTCCCAGTCGGCGTAGGGGTCCCAGCCGGTCGTCGGCACGGGAACGCCACCCCGCACGAGGTCGACGTCGGCCCGGGCGCGCACGGTGCCGATGCGGCGGAAGCCTCCCGGAAGCGCGGCCTCGGCCGGGAACGTCGCGAGGAGTCCGTGGTCCTCACCGCCGTGCAGTGCGACCTCGTCGAGCGGCGCTGACTCGTCGAGCTCGAGGGTCACCCGGCTCGCTCGGGCGAGCCGTCCGGCGTCGATCGCCAGGCCGTCGGACAGGTCGAGCATCGCCGTCGCACCCGCCCCGGCCGCGAGGGGCCCGTCGGCGATCGGCGGCACCGGGCGCCGTTGCCGCAGCACGTCCGGGTCGGCGTCGGCACCACTGGCGACGGTCGCACGGTGCGAGGGTTCGCCCTGCTCGTCGACACCGTCGCGGAAGAGCCGGGACAGCCCCCGGGCGGCCGGACCGAGCTCGCCGGACACCGCCAGGACGTCCCCGACGCGGGCTCCCGAGCGGACCACGGGCGATCGACCCTCGAGATCGCCGAACGCCGTCACGGAGACGGTGAACGTGCCCGATGTCGACAGGTCGCCACCGACGACACCACAGCCCGGCGCGAGGGCGTCCACGGCCAGCCCGACGCCGTCGGCGAAGGACTCGAGGACGGCGACGGGGGTGTCCTGCGGCGCCGCCAGCGCGATCAGGAGGCCGGTCGGCACGGCCCCCATCGCCGCGACGTCGGAGAGGTTCGTCGCCGCCGCCTTCCAGCCGACGTCCTCCGGCGAGGACCACGCCCACCGGAAGTCCGGGCCGTGCACCATCATGTCGGTCGTCACGACGACGCGGCCGTCGGGAGCGGCGACGACGGCGCAGTCGTCTCCCGGCCCGAGGATCGGCGACCCGGACGGCAGCCGCCGCACGATGCGGTCGAGGACGACGAGTTCGCCGAGGTCCCCCACGGTCGGTCCGGCCCAGGCGTCGTGCGTCGCGTCCACACGAGAACGGTAGCCTGGACGTCGATGGACACCGTGCGCCGCCCCACCCGGAAGATCGCGATCGCGGCCGTCGTGGTCGCCGTCGCCGCAGGACTCACGGGCTGCACGAACGCCGTCGCGATGTCCCCGGCTCCCTCCGCCGACGCCGCCGCGTGTGCGGCCGTGCAGGTCCGGCTGCCGGCTGCGGTGGACACGAAGTTCGACCTCCGGAACACGAACGCCCAGTCGACGGCCGCGTGGGGCGACCCGGAAGCGGCCATCTACCACTGCGGCGTCGCGGTGCCGACGGTGTCCGACCTGCCTTGCTTCGACCAGGGCGGCGTGGACTGGATCCGCGACGACCGTGGGAAGCAGATCGTCTACACGACGTTCGGCCGCTCCCCCGCGGTGCAGGTCGTCATCGACTCGACGAAGACGACGAGCCAGGTCGTGCAGGACCTTTCCGACGCCGTGTCGACGCTGCCGAAGGACGGCCACAAGTGCCTCGACCCGTCCGACGTGCAGGGCTGATCGGCCCGGACCACCAGGCCGTCAGCGGACTGCGGCGCGCCCCAGCTCGATGAGCTCCGTGACGAGCTCGCCGTAGGACACCCCGGACGCCGCCCAGCAGCGCGGGTACATCGACAGCGGCGTGAAGCCCGGCATGGTGTTGACCTCGTTCACGACGAAGCCGTCATCGGTCAGGAAGCAGTCGACGCGGGCGAGTCCGGCACCACCGATCGCCTCGAAGGCACGGGCACCGATCGACCGGATCTCGTCCGTCTCGGCCTCGGTGAGGGGCGCCGGGCAGAGCAGCGACTCGTCCCCGCCGAGGTACTTCGAGGCGAAGTCGTAGAAGCCGTCCTCGGCGACGACGATCTCGCCGGGCAGGCTCGTGCGCGGGACACCGTCGCGACCCTCGAGCACGGCGACCTCGACCTCGCGGCCGATCACCCGGGGCTCGACGATGACCTTGGAGTCGTGCTCGAACGCCAGGGCCATCGCTGCCCCGAGCTGTGCGGGCTCGTCCACGCGGGACACCCCCATGCTCGATCCGGCGCGAGCCGGCTTCACGAACAGCGGCCACCCGTGGGCGGCGATGGCCTCGGCGACGTCGACCGGGTCGGCAGCCCACTCGCGGCGGAGCACGGTGGTCCAGGGTGCGACACGGAGTCCGGCGTGCTCGAGGACGGCCTTCGCGACGTGCTTGTCCATCGCCAGGGCGCTCGCGAGCACCCCGTCGCCCACGTACGGCAGCCCGGCGATCTCGAGGAGCCCCTGTATCGTGCCGTCCTCGCCGAACGGGCCGTGCAGGATCGGGAACACCACGTCGATCGCGATGCCCGTGACGGTGCCGTCCGGGTGCGACACGACGAGTTCGTTCGACGCCGGGGAGGTCGGGAACGCGACGCGCGTGCCGTTGTCCGGGACGGTGGGGAGCACGCCGTCGCGCAACGTCCACTGCGCCGGGTCGTCGGACTGCAGCGTGAACGCGCCGTCCTTCGTGATCCCGATCGGGACGAGCGCGTACTCGGTCCGGTCGACGACGTCCATGATGCCGCCGGCGGTCACGCAGCTGATCTCGTGCTCGCTGGAGCGCCCGCCGAACAGCACGGCGACGGTGGTCGTTGACATGGGTGTCCCCTCGGAGGTCGTGGCCACGACCGGACCGTTCACTCGCCCTGGGGCTCGTCGGTCTCGGTGAGGTGCGGCGCGATGTTGCGCGGATCGAGCCTACCGGCGAGGACCTCGGCGACCTGCCCCACGATGGGCATGTCGACGCCGTTCGCGGCGGCCAGCTCGAGGATCGGCGCGACCGACGCCAGGCCCTCGGCGGTCTGGTTCATCTGCCGCACGACCTCGTCGAAGCGGTACCCCTGACCGAGCAGTCGACCGGCGGTGTTGTTCCGTGACAGGGGCGACTGGCACGTGGCGATGAGGTCGCCGAGGCCCGCGAGCCCGGACAGCGTGGACGGCTGCGCACCGAGGGACACCGCGAAGTCGGTCATCTCGGCGAGGCCGCGGGTGATGATCGACGCCTTGGTGTTCTCGCCGTAGCCGACGCCGTCCACGATGCCGATCGCGACGGCGATGAGGTTCTTGAGCACGCCACCGAACTCGGTGCCGATGACGTCGGTGTTGATGAACGACCGGAAGTACGGGTTCGTCGCCACCGCGGCCACGGCGGTGGCGGTCTCGGCGGAGGACGACGACACCACGGCCGCGGTCGGCTGCCGTCGGGCGATCTCGAGCGCGAGGTTCGGCCCGCTCGCGACGGCGATGCGGTCCTGGTCGATGCCGAGGCCCTCGAGCAGGACCTCGCTCATCCGGAGCCCGGTGCCCTTCTCCACGCCCTTCATGAGGCTGACGACGGGCACGTCCGGGCCGAGGAGCGCACGGATCGCGGCGAGGTTCGAGCGCAGCGTCTGCGACGGCACCGAGACGTACACCTGCGAGGCGCCGTCGAGCACCCGCTCGAGCGACGTCGACGCGGTGAGCGTCCGGGGCAGGTTGATGCCGGGCAGGTACTCGGAGTTGCGCTTGGTCTCGGTGATCTCGCGCGCGACCTCGGGACGGCGTGCCCACACGACCGTGGTGGCACCGCCCTCGGCGAGGACCTTCGCGAAGGTGGTGCCCCAGCTGCCGGCACCGATGACGGCGACGCGCGGCTTGTCGGTGGACTGCATGACGACGCGGATCGCAGCCGTGTCGAACGCTCCGGGTGCCGCGACGGCGGGGTCCGGGCGGTCTTCGTGCGGGCGGAGGCCCGGTCCCTGGTCACTCAAACCGGCCGGTCTCCTTCTGGTTGTTCGCCGCCGGGTCCCAGCGGGTCGTGGGCGCCTGCTCGCCGCGGAGCTCCTCGAGGAGCGCGGTGATGTGCCGCATCACGAGTTCGGTCGCCTCGCCGAGCATCTGCTGGTCGATCGGCCGGCCTCGGTAGGCGGACAGGTCGACCGGGTCCCCGACGATCACGTCGACGCGGGACGGCGGGATGAGCCGGAGCCGCTTGCCGTAGCGCGCCATGATCTTCTGCGTGCCCCAGTGGGCCATCGGGATGAGGGGGACGTCGTTCTCGAGGGCGATCCGGACCGCACCGGTCTTGCCGCGCATCGGCCACAGGTCCGGGTCACGCGTCAGGGTGCCCTCGGGGTAGACGATGATCGCGCCGCCCTGCTCGACGAGCGACCGACCGCCGCCGAGCGGGTCGCTCAACCGGGTGCGGCCCGAGCGCTCGACGGGGATCTGACCCATCCCGGACATCAGCTTGCCGACGACCGGCACCGTGAAGAGGGACGCCTTCGCGAGGAACCGCGGCGCACGCTTGCTGAGGTACACGGCGGTGCCGACCACGAGCGGGTCGATGTTCGTGAAGTGGTTCGGCGCCAGGACGAACGCCCCGTCCGCCGGCAGGCGGTTCGGGCCGTGCCAGTGGTACCGGGCGGAGAACCGGAACGTCGGGATGACGATGGACGCGACGATGCGGAAGGCGGCGTTCAGCTCACCGCGTCGCCACCGGCGCCCACGCACCGGCGTACCGGTCGCGACGTCCGAGGCGGACGCACGCCGCGCCTCCAGGCCGTCGTCTCTTCCTTCAGCCCGCACCGCGCTCAGCCCGCGAAGTCGAAGTCGGCCCCGAGCTTCCGCAGCTTCGGGATGAAGTGCTCGTAGCCACGGCTGATGATGCCGACGTTCGTGATGTGGGACTCGCCGTCGGCGGTGAGCGCCGCGATGAGGTGGCTGAAGCCGCCACGCAGGTCGGGGACGCGGACGTTCGCGGCGTGCAGCGTCGTCGGGCCGGTGATGACCGCAGCCTGCTCGAACGGACGGCGGGCGACGCGACGGTCGTGACCGGGCAGTCCCTCCTTGTGCACGACGATGTCGGCACCCATCTCGTTGAGGGCGTCGGTGAAGCCGAAACGGTTCTCGTACACGGTCTCGTGCACGATGCTCCGGCCCTCGGCCTGGGTCAGCGCGACGATCAGCGGCTGCTGCCAGTCCGTCATGAAGCCGGGGTGCACGTCGGTCTCGATGACGACGGGCTTGAGGGTGTCCAGCTCGCGGTAGAACCGGATGCCGTCCTCCTGGATGTCGAACCCGCCGCCGACCTTGCGGAAGACGTTGAGGAACGTCATGAGCTCCTGCTGCTTCGCACCCTCGACGAAGATGTCGCCGTTGGTGGCGAGCGCGGCGGAGGCCCAGCTGGCGGCCTCGTTGCGGTCGTTGATGGCCCGGTGCGTGTAGCCGCGGAGCGACGAGACGCCCTCGATGAAGATGACCCGGTTCGGCTCGACGGAGACGATCGCGCCCATCTTCTGCAGGATCGCGATGAGGTCCATGATCTCGGGCTCGATCGCCGCGTTCCGGAGCTCGGTGACGCCCTCGGCGAGCGTGGCGGAGAGCAGGACCTGCTCGGTCGCGCCGACGCTCGGGTAGGGCAGCTCGATGTACGCGCCCTTGAGGCCGTCCGGGGCCGTCAGGTGGATGCCGTTGACCTGCTTGTCGACGACGGCACCCATGGCGCGGAGGGCGTCGAGGTGGAAGTCGATCGGGCGGTCTCCGATGCGGCAGCCGCCGAGGTCGGGGATGAACGCCTCACCGAGCTTGTGCAGCAGCGGACCGCAGAACAGGATCGGGATGCGGCTCGAACCGGCGTGCGCGTCGATCTCGGCGAAGTGCGCCGACTCGACGTTCGACGGGTCGAGGATGAGCTCGCCTCGTGCAGGATCGGTGATGCGCACGCCGTGCACCTCGAGCAGTCCGCGGACCACCTTGACGTCCGAGATGTCCGGGACGTCCTTGAGGATCGACGGGGTGTCACCGAGCAGCGACGCCACCATGGCCTTGGTCGCGAGGTTCTTCGCCCCACGGACCTCGATGCGCCCCACGAGCGGCTTGCCCCCGCGGATGACGATCTCGTCCGACTTGAGGCCCACGCGCGCCCCTGCGGCTGCTGCGTCCTGTACGAGAGAGTTCACTACTTCACCGGCAATGTCTTCGGCCGCCATCTGGAGCGGCGGGATTCGAACTCCGTGATCGAGGTCTCGTCACGGAGGGTGAGCCCGATGTCGTCGAGCCCTTCCATCAACCGCCAACGAGTGTAAGCGTCGATCTCGAAGGGGACGTCCACATCCCCCAGCGACACGCGCTGCGTGCCGAGGTCGACCGTCGCCTCGATGCCCGGGTTCGCCTCGATGGCGGCCCACAGGCGCTCGACTTCCGGTTCGGTCACGATTGCGGTGACCAGTCCCTGCTTGCCCGCGTTGCCCTTGAAGATGTCCGCGAACCGGGGCGAGACGACGACCTTGAAGCCGAAGTCCCGGAGCGCCCAGACGGCGTGCTCGCGCGACGAACCCGTGCCGAAGTCCGGGCCCGCCACCAGGACGGCAGCACCCTGGAAGGCGGGCTGGTTGAGCACGAACGACTCGTCCTGCCGCCACCCGGCGAACAGCGCGTCCTCGAAGCCGGTCTTCGTGACGCGCTTGAGGTAGACGGCGGGGATGATCTGGTCGGTGTCGACGTTCGACCGCTTCAGCGGTGCGGCGATGCCCGTGACGGTGGTGATCTTGTCCATCAGACGGCCCCTTCCAGGACGACGTTCGCTTCGGAGCTCTCCAGGTCCCACGGGCTGGACAGTGTGCCGCGCACCGCGGTGGCGGCGGCGACGAGCGGCGACACCAGGTGGGTGCGGCCGCCCTTGCCCTGGCGTCCCTCGAAGTTGCGGTTCGAGGTGGAGGCGCAGCGCTCCCCCGGTGCGAGCTGGTCGGGGTTCATCCCGAGGCACATCGAGCAGCCGGCGAACCGCCACTCCGCGCCGAAGTCGGTGAACACCTTGTCGAGCCCCTCGGCCTCGGCCTCGAGCCGTACCCGGGCGGACCCGGGAACGACCATCACGCGCACGCCGTCGGCCTTGGTCCGGCCCTTGATGATCGACGCGAAGGCCCGCAGGTCCTCGATGCGGGAGTTCGTGCACGAACCCATGAACACCGCGTCGACCGCGATGTCCTTCATCGGGGTGCCTGCGGTGATGTCCATGTACTCCAGGGCGCGGCGTGCGGCGGCCTGGTCGTTGGGGTCGCTGTAGTCGGCCGGGTCCGGCACGCTCTCGGACAGCGACACGCCCTGGCCGGGGTTCGTGCCCCAGGTGACGAAGGGCTCGAGCTCGTCGGCGTCGATGAACACCTCGGCGTCGAACACGGCGTCGTCGTCGGTGGCGAGGGTCTCCCAGTACGCGACGGCGTCGTCCCAGTCCTGACCGGTCGGTGCGTGGTCGCGGCCCTGGACGTACTCGTAGGTGATCTGGTCGGGGGCGACCATGCCGGCGCGGGCGCCGGCCTCGATCGACATGTTGCAGATCGTCATGCGGCCCTCCATCGAGAGCGCGCGGATCGCGGAGCCGCGGTACTCGAGCACGTAGCCCTGTCCGCCACCGGTGCCGATCTTCGCGATGACGGCCAGGATGATGTCCTTCGCCGTCACCCCCGGGCGCAGCGCGCCCTCGACCGTGATCGCCATCGTCTTGAACGGCTTCAGCGGCAGGGTCTGCGTGGCGAGGACGTGCTCGACCTCGGACGTGCCGATGCCGAACGCCATCGCGCCGAAGGCCCCGTGGGTGCTGGTGTGCGAGTCGCCGCAGACCACGGTGATGCCCGGCATGGTCAGGCCGAGCTGCGGTCCGACGACGTGGACGATGCCCTGCTCCTTGTCGCCCAGCGAGTGCAGGCGGACGCCGAACTCCTCGCAGTTGCGACGCAGGGTCTCGATCTGGATCCGGCTGGTCGGGTCGGCGATGGGCCGGTCGATCGCGAGGGTCGGGGTGTTGTGGTCCTCGGTCGCGATCGTGAGGTCGAGTCGGCGCACGGGTCGGCCGGCCTGGCGCAGGCCGTCGAACGCCTGCGGGCTGGTGACCTCGTGCACGAGGTGGAGGTCGATGTAGAGGAGGTCGGGGTTCCCGTCCTCGCCCTTGACCACGACGTGGTCGTCCCACACCTTCTCGGCGAGCGTCTTTCCCATCGGCTCGGCCTCCTCGTTCTCGTCGTCGCCGCTGGTGCGGCGTTGCGGACACCGCTGGTGCGGCGTGATCGGGCGAGTCTAGCAGGTTGGTATACCAACGCCCGTCGCGGGGTGGCGGACAGCCTGGAGGCGCGGCTCGACTGAACGACACCCGTCGCGGTGGGAAGATGGTCGCGCCATGACGACAGCTGCCCACTCGACCCGGACCGTCAACTTCGAGGGCGCCGCACGCGCCGCGATCGCCGGCGGTGCACCGCTCGCGCTGCTCATCGCCCTCGGGATGCCCGGGTACGCGGCGTTCGCGATGTTCGCGGGGTTCACGGCGATCTTCGGGGCGACCGAGCCCTACCGGCAGCGGGCCGTCACCACCGGGATCGCGGGTGCGATGCAGGCCCTGTGCATGTTCGCGGGCATCGGGGTCGCCCTGCTCGGGTCGCCGCTCTGGCTGCAGGCGGTCGGCCTCGTGGTCGTCCTGGTCGTCGCCGTGTGCACGCTCAGCGCACTGCAGGCCATCCCCGCGCAGCCGATCTTCCCGGTGTTCGCGTTCGTCGTGTCCGCGCTCGTGCCGCTGCGACCCGCCGACGTCCCGCTCGTCGCGACGATCATCGTCTGCTCGGTCGCGTGGGCGTGGCTCGTGGCGATGTCCGGGTCGGTCCTCCGCCGGGTGTTCCACCCGCGGGCGCCGCACCGGTTCCGGCCGCTCACACCCCGCAAGCACCGGTCGCTGGCCGTCCTCGGCACCGCGGCGCTCTGGGAGACCGTCGGACTCAACGTCGTCGGGTCGCTCGTCGCCGGGGCCGTCGCCTCCACGATCCCCTGGCTCGGGCACCCGTACTGGGCGGTCATCGCCGTCGTGTCCACGCTGCCCGCGCTCCGCCAGCGGCACACCGTCCTCCGGGCGTTCCAGCGCTTCATCGGGACGATCGGCGGGACGATCATCGCCGTCGGCATCCTGCTGCTCGAGCCGTCGGCGTGGTGGATCGTCCTCATCGCCGTGACGGGTCAGTTCTTCGCGGAGATCTTCGTCGCGCGGAACTACGCCGTGACGCTGCTGTTCCTCACGCCGTTGGCGCTCGCGGTGTCGTGGCTGAGCCTGCCCGAGGCGCCGGAGCTCCTCGCGCTCGACCGCATCGCGCAGACGACGCTCGGGGCGCTGGTGAGCGTGGCGCTGCTGTTCGTCGGGCGGGCCATCGAGCGCCGGCGTGGTCGTGCCCTCGGCGCGACGGCCGGTGTCCGGACGGTCTGACGGGCTGCCGCGTCCGCCGCAGGTCTGGTGTGAGGTTCCGTACTCGGTGCGCGCCCTCGCCGGGCGCACGCCTCAGCGCAGGTCTGGTGCGAGGTTCCGTACTCGGTGCGAGGCCTCGCGGGGCGCACCGAGTACGGAACCTCGCACGACCACTGCGGACCCTCGCACCGTGCGAGGGCACGACCAGTGCGGACCCTCGCACGGTGCGAGGGTGCGGGGTCAGTCTCGGGGCTGGATGTTCCAGGAGTCGATGACAGGGCGGCCGTGCTCGTACCCGAGGGTGCTCACCGTCGCCGTGCCGAGCTTCAGCACCGCGCCGTCCTGCGGTGCGAGCCGGATCCAGGCCGCTCCGAGCGCGCGGAGCACGTGTCCGTGGGCCACGACGAGCGCGTCGTCCCCCTCGGCGAGCACCGGACGAACACGGTTGAGGATCCGCTCGACACGGACACGGACCTCGGCGGCGTTCTCCCCGGGGGTGTCGCCAGCCGGGACGCCGTCGGTCCAGAGGTCCCACGGGCCGTGGCGCAGCACCTTGATCTGCGGCGTCGTGAGCCCCTCGTACGCGCCGTAGTCCCACTCGTACAGGTCCTCGTCGAGCTCCGGGTCGACGCCGACCAGCCGTGCGGTCTCCTGCGCACGCTGCAGCGGACTCGACAGCGCGAGCGCGAACTCGCGGTCCGCCAGGAACCGGCCGGCACGCTTCGCCTGCTCGATGCCGTTGTCCGTGAGCGGGATGTCGGTGCGACCGGTGTGCTGGCCGCTCTTCGACCACACCGTCTCTCCGTGACGGACGAGGACGAGTTCGCCGGGGCGTTCCGAGGTCATGTGTTCCTTCCGAGCCAGAGGCCGAGCGCAGCTGCGCCGACCGAGACGACGAGCATCCCGAGGCCGTTCAGGACGGCGAGCCGGGTCTTGCCGGTTCGGAGGAGCTGTACGGTCTCGACGCTCGCCGTCGAGAACGTCGTGTACCCACCCATCATGCCCGTTCCGAGCACAGCGACCGCAGAGAGAGGGAGCGTGCCCGCCTGAGCAGCCCCCGTGAGGGCACCGAGGACGAGCGATCCGGTCACGTTGATGACGAGCGTGCCGAGCGGGAACGACGTCACCCTCGCCTTGACGAGCCCGTCGAGGAGGAACCGGAGCGCGGCCCCGACTCCTCCGCCCACGGCGACGAGGAGGAGTTCGATCGGGTTCACGCTGCGCTCCCGTCGGCGGCGGGCCGCGGCCTGAGGCGTGCCGCGAGCCAGGTGCCGGCCACGACGGCGAGCAGCCCGAGGACCACGGAGAGCAGGGCGTAGCCGCTGCCCGCACCCCACCGGCCCACGTCGAGCAGCCGCGCCGTGTCGTCCGCGAGCGTGCTGTACGTCGTGAAGCCGCCGAGGACGCCGGTGCCGACCAAGAGCCGGACACCACGTCGCCGGCCGACGTCGGGACCGCGGTGCGCGAGGGCCTCGAGGAGGAGACCGAGGCAGAACGCCCCGACGACGTTGATCGCGAGGATCACCCAGCTGATGCCGTCGTGCGCCGGGAACGCGCCGGCCAGCGCGGCTCGGATGCCGGTCCCGACCGCTCCGCCGAGTGCCACGAGCCCGAGCAGGCTCCAGCGCAGGTGCGGTGGGCGCTCGTGGCGTCCCGCGTCGTTGGTCGACAAGGTCAGCCGCCCGGGGTCGCGGCGACGGCGGCGATCGCCTCGACCTCGACGAGCTGGTCGTCGTAGCCGAGCACGGTCACGCCGAGGAGCGCGCTCGGGACGTCGTGGTCCCCCATCGCTGCCCGGACGACCTGCCACGCGGCGACGAGGTCGGCCTGCCGCGACGACGCGACGAGCACCCGCGTCTGCACGAGATCCCCGAGGTCGGCACCGGCTGCGGCGAGCGCGGTCCGCAGGTTCACCACGCACTGCGCCGCCTGACCACGGACGTCCCCGACGGCGACCGTCGCGCCGTCGGCATCGATCGGGCACGAGCCGGCGAGGAACACCAGCCGGGCATCAGCCGGCGCCGTCGCCGCGTACGCGTACTCCGCCACGTCGCTGAGTGCGTCGGATCGGATGAGCTGCACCACACTGGTCACGGCACCAGACTGGCAGAGACGGTCACCCCGTGAACGCGCCGCGCTCGTCGTGCGCGAAGGACGCGAGGGTCCTGGGGCTCCGGCCGGTGACGCGCTCGACGGTGTCCGTCGGCCGTGCGTCAGAGTACGTGGCGTCGGCGTGCGCCAACGCGGCGGCGAGTGCTGGTGGCATCCGCTCGGCGAAGTGCGCGGCGAGCTCGGGTTCCGAGACGCGTTCGACCCGGATGGTGCGTCGGAGTTCCCGGCCGATGGTCGACGCGACCTCGTCCGGCGTCAGCGCTTCCGGCCCCGTGAGCAGCAGCTCACTGCGGAGCACGTCAGACGCGGTGAGCGCGGTCACTGCGACGGCGGCGATGTCCTCGGCGTCGATGTACGCGATCCTGCCCGCGTTGCCGCCCGTGGGTGACGCGGTGCGCAGGACGCCGTCGCGCACCATCGTCGCGAGGTGGTGGTCGGTGACGAAGTCCTGCATGAACCAGGTCGGCCGGAGGATCGCCCACTCGTCGAACGCCGTCGCGACCGCGTCGTACACCGCACCGAGTCCACCGTCACCGGCTGCGACGGGCTTCGCGCCGAGGAGCACCGCGCGTCGGACCCCGCGATCCCTGGCCTCGTCGAGGAACGGCTGCATGGCAAGCACCGGTTCGGGGTCTCGGGGAGGTGCCACCAGGTAGACCGCGTCCGGGTGCGTCTCGTCGAGCGCGCGGGTGGTCGATGCCGGATCGTGCCAGTCGAACCGGACGGCGTCAGCACCGGCGGCGGTGCCGATGGCGGTGCCGGTGCCGGTGTCGGTGTCGGTGTCGGTGTCGGTGTCAGTGTCGGCCGGTCCTGTGCCGCGGCTCGCGACCGTCGGGACCACGTCGGGGAGTCCGGCGAGGAGGCTCGCGACCCGGGCCCCCGTCTTCCCCGTCCCGCCGGTGACGAGGACCCGCATCGGGCGGCTCACGCGGCCACTCCCGTCGGCACGGTGCGACCGCCCTGCGGGTTCCAGTAGTCCCGGTAGGTGCTGATCCGTCCGTCCTGCACGGAGACGACGGCGATGGAGGACGTGTCCCGGACGACGGGTGTGCCGCGGTGCTCACCCGTCGGGTCACGGTGCTCGCCGCGCACGGTCAGTTCGACCACGACGACGCCGGGGGTGTCGGTGCGGTAGGTCTTCAACGAGCGGATCGTCCGGGCCGTCGCGGCGTCCGAGACGCCGCGGAGGTAGGCCTCGACCGCTCCTCGGCCACGGATCACCCGCGGTCGTCCCTCCGGTGCGAAGGGGAACGCGAACTCGACGTCGCCGGCGCACACCGCCAGCCATCGGTCCAGGTCGCCGGCTGCGAACGCCGACAGTCCGTTCTCGATCGTCCTGACCGGATCGTTCTCCATGTCCACGGGATCCTCCTAGAATCGGACCGGTAGTCCGGATCAGCATACGGACTGACGGTCCGTTTCACAATGGAGGTCCCCATGCCAGCACTGCGCGCCGACGCTCGGCGGAACGAGCAGGCGGTGCTCGACGCGGCTCGGGCGCTCTTCGAGCAGGCGGAATCGCCGTCGGACGTGTCGATGGACCGGATCGCGGCGGCCGCCGGCGTCGGCAAGGGAACGCTGTTCCGGCGGTTCGGCGACCGCGACGGACTCATCCGCGCACTCGTCGCCGAACGGACGGGGCCGCTCCTCGCCGCAATCCAGTCCGGCTCTCCGCCGCTCGGCCCGGGTGGACCAGCGGCGGAGCGGCTCCTCGCCGTCCTCGAAGCCGTCATCGACGCGAAGATCGACACCGTTGCACTCAGCCTGGCCCACGAGAGCGGGACCGCCAGTCCGTACACGGCGCCCGGGTACGAGGCCACACACGCGGTCGTCTCCGCGGCGCTCCGAGACCTGAACGTGGACGGCGACCCGGACATCGCAGCGCACCTGGTCCTCGCGGCCACGCGCGCGGACCTCATCGCGGTCCTCGTCCGGACGGAACAGCGCACGCGAGCGGAGATCGTCGACGCCGTCGTCCGCCATGCCTCGGCGTTGTTCGGACGGACACCCCGCGGCACCTGACCCCGCGCGCGAGCCGGCACGAACGCGAAAAGCCCCCCGGCGAACCGGAGGGCTTCTCGTCGTGGTGACCCCAGCGGGATTCGAACCCGCGTTACCGCCGTGAGAGGGCAGCGTACTAGGCCGCTATACGATGGGGCCGTCACACACGTCGGTCCCCGCACAGGGCGAGGACTCATGCTCGTTGTCGGACTCGGAGGCTAGCCACCTGTGGTGACCCCAGCGGGATTCGAACCCGCGTTACCGCCGTGAGAGGGCAGCGTACTAGGCCGCTATACGATGGGGCCGTTCCGACAACTCGACAAGTATTGCACAAGCCACCGCAGCAGCCAAAACGAGGCGTGTCGCCCGGGTGTGCCGCCATGCCGCCGCGGGCATACGGTGGAGCGATGGTGGTACGGATCGGCCTGTCGGGGTGGCAGTACGACTCGTGGCGCGGCGACTTCTACCCCGCGGGAGTGCCGAAGCGGCAGTGGCTCGAGTACGCGGCCGAGCGGTTCCCGACGGTCGAGGTCAACGGGTCGTTCTACTCCCTGCAGCGGCCGGAGCGGTACCGGGCGTGGCGTGCTGCGGCACCGCCGACGTTCCGGTTCGCGCTCAAGGGAGGTCGCTACGTCACGCACATGCTCCGGCTCCGGAACGTCGACACGGCGCTCGCCAACTTCTTCGCCTCCGGACCGCTCGAGCTCGGCGAGACGCTCGGGCCCGTGCTCTGGCAGCTGCCCGAAGCGCTCCTGCCGACGCCGGAGGTGCTCGACGCCTTCCTCGCACTGCTCCCCCGGACGCACGGAGCTGCTGCCGAGCTCGCGGCACTCCACGACGACAAGGTCAAGGTCCCGGCCGTGCACGCGGAGGACCCCGCGGTCACCGTCCACCACGCGCTCGAGGTGCGGTCCGCGGGGCTGACCGACGACCACGTCGACGTCCTCCGGCGGCACGGCACCACGCTCGTCGACTCGCACGCGGGCGACTTCCCGCGGCTGCGGATCGACACGGGGGCGCCGATCGCCTACCTCCGGCTGCACGGCGCACCCCGGACGTACCACGACGGCTACTCCCCACAGGCCCTGGGTCGGTGGGCGACCACGGTGCTCGGACACGTCGACGCCGGGCGGGACACGTACGTGTACTTCGACAACGACGCCGAGCAGCACGCCCCGTGGGACGCACTCGCGCTCCAGCGCATCGTCACCGACCGCCTGCGCGGTCAGGGAGGCGACAGGCTCGGTCTGTGAGCCGACCGCCCGCGGAGGGGCGGCGACATGAGGAGGTGAGCCGCGCCTCCAGGCAGGTCCGTCTCAGACGGTGAGGGACTCACCGGGCGCGAGGACCACGAGCGACCCGCCGGGCTCGACCGCCTCGCGGAGCCGGCCCGTGTGCATGCCGTACCCGATGTCGGAGAGCGTGGCCTCGTGGACGGGGTACGCACGGCGGGGAGCGACGGCGGCGACGTAGTCCATCATCTCGGCGACCTTGAGCCACGGGGCGCCGACGGGTGCGGCGAGGACTTCGACGGGCACCCCGGGATCCGTGTAGGAGTCGCCCGGGTAGAAGAGGACGCCGTTGACGAGGACGCCGGTGTTGTCGACCACCGGGATGCTCGAGTGGATGACGTTGTGCCGCGTGCCGTGGAAGGTGAGGTCGAAGGGGCCGACGGTCCGGCGGTCCCCGTCCGTGACGACGTCGACGACGATGCCTGCCGTCGTGTCGCCATTCGCTTCGGCGAGCGCTGCGGCGAGCGTTGCGGCGACCCCGGCCGGCCCGATGACCACGGCTCCGGGGTTGCGGTCCAGGATCCTGCTGAGCTGCTCCGGTGTGACGTGGTCGGGGTGTTCGTGCGTGATCACGACGGCGACGACGCCGGTCGCGTCCACCGGACGGGTGAAGTTCCCGGGGTCGATCACGAGGCGCGCGTCGCCCTCGGTGAGGATCTGGCAGGCGTGTTCGAGCTTGGTGACCTCCATGGCGGCGACCCTACGCGCGGCGGGCGCGGGACGCGTCGTGCGGCGGCGCACAACGCAAGTGCGTCCGAGCCGTGAGTCGCCGCGGTTCCGGGTGACTTCGGTTGTGCGGCGCGACCGCCGCTCCCCCGCACCAGCGGCGCGACCGCCACTCCCCCTCACCGCGGCGGCGGCGCCGTCGTCGTCCGCACCACGAGGTGCGCCGGCGACGCCGGCAGCCACCTGGCGTCCGCACCATCCACCTCGGCGAGCACCGCCCGCGCGGCAGCCCTCCCCTGTGCGACCGGGTCCTGCGCCACGGTGGTCAGCCCGACGACCTCGCCGTACTCGTGCCCGTCGATCCCCATCACGGAGACGTCGGCGGGGACGGAGAGTCCGGCGTACTGGGCGGCGAGCACCACGCCGAGCGCCATCTCGTCGGATGCGCAGAACACCGCGGTCGGCCGCGCGCCGCCAGCAGCGCCGCCAGCGCCAGCACCAGCACCGCCAGCGCCAGCGCCAGCACCAGCACCGCCAGCGCCAGCGCCAGCACCGCCAGCAGCAGCACCATCACCAGCACCGCCCCCGACGCGAGCCCCGAACAACGCCCGCCCCGCATCCACCCCGCCCGCGAACGAGAACCGCCCGTCGAGCACCCAGTCCTCCCGCACCGCCAACCCGTGCGCGTGCATGGCCTCCACGAACCCGTCCCGCCGCAGCCACGGCACCGCGACGTTCATGCCGGCCTCGTCCTGCCCGCCGACGTAGGCGATGTCCCGGTGGCCGAGCGAGCAGAGGTGGTCCACGGCGATCCGGGCGACCACGACGTCGTCGACGCCGACGTTCCGGAGGCCCGGCGCCGGCCCGCCGATGACGATCATCGGGTGGCGGCTGAGTTCGAGTTCGGCGCGTTCGGTCTCGTCGAGCACGAGGGACAGCAGGACGAGGGCGTCAACCCGGTGCCGCAGCATGGAACGTCGGAACGCCCGGTCGCGGTCTCCCCCGGGCCCGCCGAGGTTGTACAGCACGAGGTCGTACCCGGCCCGCCGCAGCTCGGCGTCGACCCCGCCGAGTGCTTTCACGTAGAACCAGCGGTCGATCACCGGCACGACGACGCCGACGGCGCGCTGCCGTCCGGTGGCGAGGCCGGCCGCCGCCGAGCTCGGCACGTACCCGAGTTCGTCGGCGACCCGCCGCACGTGGTCGATCGTGGTGTCGGCGACGCTCGACATCCCCCGCAGGGCGCGGGACACGGTGGACTTGGACAGGCCGGTGACGGTGGCGATCTCCTGGATGCCCATGCGCACTGCCTGGAGGCCCGTCAGCCGTCCGACGGTCGCGTCACGTCACCGACGGGGCCGGTCCGCGCTGGCGCGGGCGTCGGTCGGGCCGCGTGGACCTGCTGCCGTCCGGCGGGTGCGAGTTCGTCCCACCCGACGTGTCGGTGCACGCGCGCGTCGGCGGCGGGTGCCGCCGTTCCGCGTCCGACCGCCGGCGCCGGCGCCGGACCACGCCGGACGGGGACCGCGGGCGCCCCGCCGATGCCTTCGGCCGATGCCGTGCGCCGGAGCACCGACACCCGCCAGCGGTCGAGCGCGACGACGCCGAGCACGCACACGAGCAGGGTGAGCGCCCAGCCGAGCGCCGGCCGCCCGGTCACCTCGCAGAACACGGTGACGCCGAGGAACAGGACGCCGAACAGACCGACGAAGCCGATTGCCTCCTCGATGCGGGCGGTGGGACGGAGGGGCGCGCGCTGTGCCATGGTCGTCAGCCCTTCACGCCGCCGGCGGTGAGGCCGGCCACGATGCGCCGCTGGAACACGAGCACGAGGATCACGAGCGGGATCGTGACGATCGTCCCCGCAGCCATCACCGCGGTGTACGGCTCCTGGTGCGGGACGGTGCCCTGGAAGCCGGCGATCGCGACGGTGACCGGTTGCGTGGCGTCGCTCGAGAGCTGGGACGAGATGAGGTACTCGTTCCAGGACGAGATGAACGCCAGGATCGCGGTCGTGAACACGGCCGGTGCGGCCAGCGGCAGGATGATCCGCCGGAACGCCTGCACGCGGGTGCACCCGTCGATGCGGGCCGCTTCCTCGAGGTCCCACGGCATCTCGCGGAAGAACGACGCGAGCGTGTACACGGTGAGGGGCAGGACGAACGAGATGCTCGGCAGGATGAGTGCCTGGTACGACCCCATCCACCCGATGTCCGTGAACAGCTGGAACAGCGGGGAGATGAGCGCGACGCCCGGGAACATCGACGCGGCCAGGATGGCGCCGGCGATGAGGGACTTCCCCTTGAACTCCAACCGGGCCAGGGCGTAGGCCGCGCTCGTGCCGACGAGCAGGGCGATGATCGTCACCGTGCCGCCGATCAGCAGGCTGTTCGCGAGCGCCCGCCCGAGGTGGTTTCCGAGCGCCGTGGAGAACGCGGTCGTGTAGTTGTCGAGCGTGACGTGGGTCGGCCACGGGGTGGCGTCGAACGTGAACCCGACGTCGCGGAACGAGGTGACGACCATCCAGTAGAACGGCAGCAGGCACCAGACGGCGATGACCGTGGCCTGGATGCCGGTGCGGAGCCGTGGTCCGGTGTGCTTCTGGACGCGGACTTCGGCGCGTGCGCCAGCACGTTCGCCGAGGGACGGTACTGACCGGGGTCGGTCGGCTGCGAGGGTCACTTCAGCTCACCCTTCTGCTGGGCTGCCTGCGTCTGCACCACGTTGGCCCCGAGGAACCGGACGAAGACGAACGCGACGATGAAGATCACGAGGAACGTGATCGTGGAGAGCGCCGACGCGGCGTTGAAGCCCTGGCGGATCTGATCGACCACGAGGATGGACAGCGTCGTCGTCGCGGTGCCGGAACCGCCGCCACCACCGGTGAGGATCGCCGGCAGGTCGTACATGCGGAGGGCGTCGAGCACACGGAAGAGGACGGCGACCATGAGCGCCGGCCGGATCAACGGGAGCGTGATGTTCCAGAACCGCTGCGAGGTCGATGCGCCGTCCATCTTGCCGGCTTCGTAGACCTCCTCGGGGATGAGCTGCAGGCCGGCGAGGATGAGCAGCGCCATGAACGGCGTGGTCTTCCAGGTGTCGGCGATGATGACCGCCCACCGCGACGACCACTCGCCACTCGTCCAGAGGATCTGCTGCCCGAGCACGTGGTTGAGCACGCCGTTCGCGTCGAAGATGAAGTACCAGAGCTTCGCGGTCACGGCCGTCGGGATGGCCCACGGCACGAGGATCGCGGCACGGACGAGCGCGCGGCCCTTGAAGTTGCGGTTCATGATGATCGCCATCCACACGCCGATCACGGTCTCGAACGCGACGGTCACGACGGTGAAGAAGAACGTGTTGCCCATCGAGACCCAGAACTGGGAGCCGATGCTGCCGGGCGGGCAGGCGGTGTTGCCGCACTGCTGGCCGAGCCAGTGCACGTAGTTCGTGACGCCGGCGAAGCCGCCCTGCACGAACAGTTGCGTGGTCTTGTCGAGGCCCTGGTCGAGCTGGAACGACTGGATGATCGCGCTGACGACGGGGTAGCCGATGACGATGGCGAGGAGCACGATCGTCGGACCGATGAGGTACACGGCCCATCGGCCGTGTTCGGCGTTGAGTCCGCCCTTGCGCCGCTGTTGCTTCGGTTCCATCCCCTGGGGGTTCGGGATGGCGGCGGGGATCTCGGTTGCTGCTGACACGTGACGGCCTCCTTGCCGGGGGTGTCGGAACGCAAGTGGATGGCGGACGGGAGGCGCGGTGCGGGATGGCACCGCGCCTCCAGTCCGATGCGGCGTGAGCCGCAGGGCGGTCGCTAACTGCCGCTGCTGGTGGCCGTCTTGAGGGCCGCCTGCATGTCCTTCATCGCTTCGTCGACGCTCTTCGATCCCTTGAGGGCGGCGTACGTGTTGTCCTGGACCGCCTTCGTCACGGCCGGGTAGAACGGCGTGACCGGGCGCGGCTCGGCCGACTGGATCGACTTGAGCAGCGTGGGCAGGTAGGGCAGCTTCGCGGTGAGCTCGGAGTCGGTGTAGAGGTCCCCGACGACCGGGGCGAGCGAGCCCTGGGTGGCGAAGAACTTCTGCGTCTCGTTCGACTCCAGGTACTCGAGGAAGTCGTGCGCCGTCGCCTTGTGCTTCGAGTACACGCTGATCGCGGCGTTGTGCCCACCGAGCGTCGAGGCACCGGTGCCGTCAGCGCCCGGGATCGGAGCGATCCCGAAGGTGTCCTTCACCTTGCTCGACCCGTCGGTCTTCGCGAGGCTGTAGACGTACGGCCAGTTGCGGAGGAAGAGCAGCTTGCCGGCCTCGAACGCGGTGCGGCCCTGCTCCTCCTGGTAGGTGATCGCTTCGGCCGGGATGTTCCCGTCCTTGAACGCGTCGACCAGGTTCTGCAGGCCGGCCTTGGCGTCGCTCGTGTCGACGTCCGGCGTGCCGCTCTTGCTGAGGACGGAGCCGCCGGAGCCGTTGATCGCCTCGGAGGCGTTCACGGTGAGGCCCTCGTACTTCGCGAACTGTCCCGCGTAGCAGCCGATGCCGGCCTGCTTCGCGATGTCGCAGTCCTTCATCATGTCCGCCCACGTGGTCGGCGGCGTCTTGACGAGGTCCTTGCGGTAGTAGAGCAGCGCACCGTCGGAGGTCTGCGGGGCGGCGTAGAGCGTGTTGTTGTACGTCGCCGTCTTCACCGTGGCGGGCAGGAGCTTCGACGTGTCGAGCTTCATCTTGCCGGTGAGCGGGGTGAGCCAGCCCTTGGCGGCGAACTCCGCGGTCCAGACGACGTCGACGTCGACCACGTCGTAGTTCGCGTCCTTCGCCTGGAAGTGCTGCACGAGGTCGTCGTGCTGCTGGTCGGCCTGGTCGGACTGTTCCTTGAAGGTGACCTTCTCGTCGGAGTGGGCCTTGTTCCACTTGGCGATGAGCGGTCGGACGACGTTCGAGTTGTCCTTGCCCTGCACGTACGTGATCGGGCCGCGGCTGTCCTGGCCGTTCTGGGCATCGTCCGATGCCGAGCTGCCGCTCGAGCAGCCGGTGAGCACGAGGCCGATGACGGCGACCCCGGCGACCGAGGCGAAGCGCACCCTGGCGCGAGTTGTCTTCACAGCGTTGTCTCCTCATCGAGATCACCAGGGGGCGTCGATCGGGTGCGACGACGGGCCTGGAGCAGGCGACACTGCCCGCTGGAGGAGGAAGCTACGCCCGCCCTCGGCGTTCCGCAACCGGTTGCATCAACTCCGTGACCTGAGTGTGACCTCTGGGGTTCCGATGACTTCCTGGGTGAGCGCTCACGGCGAGGCGCCCTCGCGCAGAGCACGGGGGCGCCTCACGTGGACGAGCGGTCGACTCAGCTGTACGTCCCTGCGCCGTAGTCCGACCACGCCTGCAGGTACCCGCCGTCCTGCGACTTGGCGATCACCACGCGGCCGCCCACCGCGAGCGAGCCCGCGGCCATGACCCTGCCGGACGAGGCGTTGACGAACCCGTTGTTCTTCGCCGCGTGGCCGTACTTCCACTGCTGCGTCGTAGCTCCGCTCACGGGCTGCATCGTGAAGGTGGCCCCAGCGCTCTGCGACGAGGACGTGAGAACGTAACTCTTCGAGGTCTTGGACACGCTCGCGACGTTGGTGAGGACCACCGCGTTGCCGTAGCTCAACTGGAACCATTGCTGCGCTTTTGTCTTCGCGCAGGTCTTCATCACCACCGCCGCACCCTTGCCGGTCGACGTCAGGCAGAGCTTCGTGCCGCTCGAGCTGAGGTGGGTCAGCTCGTAGTAGTGCGTGGTGACGGCAGCCGACGCTGCCTGTGCCGGCACGACCACCCCGATGGCCGCCGCTGCCGCGATCACCAGCCCGGCCAGACGGATCCGTTTCGTCGACTTTTCCATGTGCTTCTCCCTTGAACCACGTGGGAGACCCCTCGTCCCCCGGTTGCATCGGACCGCACACGACCGACAGGCAGCTTCGAACGGGCTGAGCGGTCGTTCAGTGTGGACCGTGCGGAACCCCGCACGAACCCCGCCACCGCGACCGCACCCCGTTGTCGCCGCGGAAGGACCCCCGTAGCGTCCGGCACATGACCCAGACCTCCTCCGTCACCGTGCCCGGTCCCCGCCGGGTGGTCAGCGTCGACCTCGACGCCCCACTGCCACGGCTCGTCGCCGACGAGACCGGCTCCACCGCCCTGGTCGTCGGCTACCGCGACGGTCACCCCGTCACCACGCTCGACGTCCTGCTGACCGAGGACCCGGCGGACGCCGCACGCGCCATGGCCCCCCTCGTCACGGGAACCGCGCACACGAGCGGCACCGCGGAGATCCCGGTCCCCGACGACCAGCTCCCGATGATCTCGATCGTCGTGTCGACCGTCGTCGGCCGCGTCGAGGACCTCGGCAAGCTGCTCGACGTCCTCGAGCACCTCGACTACCCCCGGCACGAGGTGGTCCTCGTCGACAACCGCGTGAAGCTCCCCGAGCACGACGCGCTCCCCGGGCTCCTCGAGGGTCGCACCGTGCGACTCGTCACCGAGCGGCGACCCGGCTGCTCCGCCGGTCGCAACGCCGGCGTCGCCGCCGCGCTCGGCGAGGTCATCGCGTTCACCGACGACGACGTCCGCGTGGACCCGCAGTGGCTCCGGATGATCGGGACGCGCTTCGTCCGCGAACCCCAGCTGTCCGCGGTCACCGGCATGATCCTGCCCGTCGAGCTCGAGACCCCCGCACAGATCTGGTACGAGGCGTACTACGGCGGCTTCAGCGGCGAACGCCAGTTCGAGCCCGTCACGATCATCCCGGACGACATCCCGGGAGCGATGCGGCACGCCCGCGTCTCCGCCGTCGCCGCCGACGGCACCGTCCGGAAGCACTTCGCGGTGTACGGCATCGGTGGCTACGGTGCCGGTGCGAACTGGGCGGTCCGCCGCTCGGCGTTCGACGCGGCCGGCGGGTTCGACAACACGCTCGGCGCCGGCGTCCCCGCACGTGGCGGTGAGGACCTCGACATCTTCATCGGCATCCTCTGGGGCGGCGGCCGCATCGGCTTCGAGCCCCGCGCCGTCGTGCACCACCGTCACCGCCGCGACCTCGAGGGACTGCACCACCAGCTGCACTCCAACGGCGTCGGGTTCACCGCGCTGATGTGCGCGCTCATCCTCAAGGACCGCCGGCACCTGACCGCGTTGACGCGCCTCATGCCGGTCGCCGCGAAGATCAAGACGAAGCAGCTCGTGACGCGCCTGGCCGGCCGACGCGACGCCGCGCCGGAGACCATGACCGAGGCGTCGACCACGCGCATCCCGCGTTCGCTCGCGTACCACGAGTTCCGCGGCTTCCCGGCGGGCCCGGCGGCGTACTTCCGCAGCCGCCGGTTCTGGCGGGACGTCGAGGAGGGCCGGTTCCGGCCCTAGTCAGGACCGCCCGGCGGACGGGAGGCACGTGGCAACGTCGCCACGCGCCTCCCGTCCGTCGTTGCGTACCACCCACCCGCCTGGAGGCACGGTGCGAGCCCGCCACGCGCCTCCAGTCGGTCGTTGCACACGCAACGAGCGACAACCCGGGTGTCGTACGACGACCGTCTTGTCGCCTCATGCGCACGCAACCGTTGCGTGTGCAACGAGCGACAACCCACGTGTCGTACGACGACCGTCTTGTCGCAAGATGCGCGCGCAACGGACGACCCCAGCGCAACAACCGCCGCGCCGAGCGCACGCCGAGCGCGCCCGCGCCTCAGCGCGCCGCGCGCCGCGCCCGCAGGTACCGCAACGGCCCACCGAGCGCCGCGACCAGCTCGATTCGCTTCAGCCCGGCGGTCGCGTCGCGGAAGGCGTCGTCCACGGGCCACCCGCCCATCGCGTCGACCGCGGCCGACACCTGGTCGACGCCGGCACCGGCACCGGCACCACCGCCGCCCTGCCCGAGCGCTCCGAGCTGGCGGAGCGCCCCGACGGCACGCCGGAGCACGGCGAACGCCGTCGACGGCCGGAGCATCAGCTTCGCGACCCAGGCACCGAGCCCGGTCCCGTACCCGAGCGCCTGCGAGCGGAGGGCCTCGCGGTCGGGGCGGTGCTTGTGCCACACCACGGCGGAGGGCTCCACGGCGAGCGCCCCACCGGAGAACAACACCCGGGTGAACAGGTCGGGGTCCTCACCGGCGCGCGCCGGGGTCCCCGGGCCGAGGGCGACGTCGAAGCCCCCGAGCGCGATCGCGGCGGACCGGCGGAGCGACATGTTCGCGCCGGTGCCGAACGCACCGACCGAGAACGGGAAGAGCGGGAGGTCGGCGGGCGGCGCCGACGTCCGGAAGACCCGGCGCTCGAGGTTCCGCGCCCACGTCACCCGCTCGTCGAAGTACCGCTGCGTCGGCGTGCGGAGCTCGCCGCTGGGCACGAGGCCGGTGACGCACACGACGTCCGCGTCGCGGGCGTACGCGTCGGCGAGCGCTGCGAGCCACGACCGGTCGACGACGACGTCGTCGTCGACGAAGGCGACCACGGCTCCGGACGCGAGGGCGAGACCGGCGTTCCGTGCGCGTGAGACGCCGGGTCGCGCCTCCAGGACGTAGTGGAGTCGCGGGTCGTCGAACGACGCGACCACGTCGCGGGTCGCCGAGGTGGTGGGCGCGTTGTCGACGACGAACACCTCGAAGTCGTCGTGGGCCGAGGCGAGGACGGAACGCACGCAGCGACGGACGTCGTCCGGTCGGTCGCGGGTCCCGATGACGACGGAGATGCGTCCGACGGGTGCACCGGAAGGCGCGGACGGGAGGCTCGTGGTGCGCAGCGCGCGCAGCGCGGCTCCCAGCTCGGCCGGGTCCACGTCCCCACCCGCGTCGACGGTGACGTCGACGAACCCGGCCACCTCGCGGCCGTCGCGGACGAGCAGACGGGCACGGCGGAAGCCCTCGGCACCGGCGAGCTCGACCGCCGAGGCGGCGAGCGCCTCCTGCCGGTCGATCGCACCGACCCAGGCGGCGCCTGCCCACGTGGGGGCGTCCGGCGACGGCATCGCGGGGGCGATCATCAGCACGGGCGTGGTCGTGGCCTGGTGGTCGGTCATGGTCCGATGCTCCGGGTGGCTCCGGGGCACGGTCAACGGCACCGTCCGGGGTTGCGGAGACGGTCGCCGGTCTTGCGGTTTGCCGCCACCGGAGGGCCTCCGCCCCGTAGGATCGGGGGGACGACCCGGCGGCAGCACGCCGGGCACGAGGAGGACGCATGCCGCTGGGCCCCACGACCGAGCTCGGCGTCACCATCCCCTCGGAGCGCGACGTGCTCGTGGTCGACGCCGCGACCTGTGTGTGCGGCCACGTGCAGGAAGCGCACGAGCACTACCGGCCGGGGACCGACTGCGCGCTCTGCGACTGCCAGAAGTTCCGCAAGAAGCGCTGATCAGGCACCACTCGACGGACCCGTCAGGCTGAGGTCGGGAAGCCCTCCTGCGGGAAACCGCCGCTTCCCCGCAGAGGCCCCCGAACGCCTTGTCCGCCCCGGAACGGCGCGGTTAGCGTCGCGTTCATGGCCATCTCCCCCGCCGCTCCCGCGTGCATCGTCCTCGCCCACGAGGACCCCTCGCACGTGCGCCGGCTCGTCGAGGCGCTCGACCCGTTCCCGGTGTTCCTGCACTGCGACGCGCGCACACCGGAAACGGTGTTCCGGGCGATGACCGACGGTCTCCCCGACCGGGTCCGTCTGCTGCCGCGCATCCGCACCGGATGGGCGAAGTGGGAGAACGTCGCGGCCGAGGTGGAGGGCTACCGGGCGGCGCTCGCGGAGACCGACGCGACCCACGTGGCCGTGTTGACCGGCAGCGACTACCCCCTCGCGCACCCGGACGAGGTCCGCACCCTGCTCGAGGCGCATCGCGAGGAGTCGTTCATCGCCACGCACCCGCTGCCCTACCCCGAGTGGGGCCGCGACGGCGGGGTGGCGCGGATCCGGTACCGGCACTGGGCGTGGCGGAAGCAGATGCTGCGCCTGCCGGTGCCGCGTCGGGTCCCCCGCGACGTCGTGTTCGCCGGCGGATCGCAGCTCAAGGTCCTCGCACGCCGTCATGCGTCGGCCGTCGTCGACGCCGTGGACAGCCGTCCGGACCTCGTCCGGTTCTGGCGTCGGACCTGGGTCGCGGACGAGACCTTCGTGCCGTCCGTCCTCAGCTCCCCCGCGCTGACCCCGGGGTTCGACGACGAGCACGTGCCGCACGGGCTGTGGTGGATCGGGTGGGACGGCACGGCGCGGAAGAGTCCGCCGTGGTTGACCACCGCCGACGCCGGACGGCTCCTCGAGCACCGCACGATGCCGGACGTCGAGTTGCCGCACGTGTTCGCGCGGAAGTTCTCCACCGCCCGCAGCTCCGATCTGCTCGACGTCGTCGACGGGGCGTTCGGGCTGCGGCCGGGGGCGGTCCCCGCCGTGTCCGGGGTGGTGGCACCGTGACGGTTCCGCAGACCCGCCGGGAGGCTCGGGCCGCACGTGAGGCCGGTGCCGTGTCGGGTGATGCCGTGTCGGGTGATGCCGTCTCGGTGTCGCTCGAGGTGGCGGACCAGGCCGTCGCGCCGGTCCCGGAGTCGATCGACACCGGCAGCGTCGCGGTCCGCAAGGGATCTTCGGTCCTGTTCGGACGCGGGCTCCTGTACGTCGTCGTCTGGTCGATGCAGCTCGTCGTCTCGTCGCTCATCTCCCCCGTCCTCGCCCACCTCATGCCCCCGGCGGAGTTCGGTGTCCTGGCGTCGGCGATCGCGCTCTACCAGGCGCTCGTCGTCCTCGCCGTGGCGGGCATCGACCAGGCGTCGGTCCTCCAGCGCGCCGAGGACGGCGACGACCGTCGTGCCCGCGGGCTGCTCGCCGTCGGCATGGTCACCGCGAGCATCGTCACCGTCATCGCACTCACCACGATCCCGGTGTGGGGCGACGCCGCCGGGTTCGTCGGGTCGCACCCGCTGCTCCTCGTCGCGGTGCTCTGGACCGGCCCCGCAGCGATCGTCCAGATCTCACTCGCACTCCTCGTCGCCCAGGACCGCATCAAGGTCTTCGCGGTGACGAGCCTGCTCTCCTCGGTCGGCGGGTCGATCATCGGCCTCGGACTGCTCACCCTCGTGCAGGCCGACGCGACCACGTACGCCTGGGGCGGCGTCGTCGCGCAGGGCGTGGCGATGGTGATCGGCATCGCGGCGACCCGCCCACGGCTCGCCGGCCTGTTCGACCGTCGGACCACGGCGCGGGCGTTCCGGCTCGGGATCCCCGTCGCACTCGGCAACCTGTCGTACTTCGTCCTCAACGCCGGCGACCGCGTCGTCGTGCAGCGCCTCCTCGGCCCGGAGGAGGTGGCGCGGTACCAGATCGCGTACGTGGTCGGCTCCGCCGTGATCCTGCTCCTCTCGTTCACGAACCAGGCCTGGGCGCCGCACTTCGCCGCGCTCCGGGACGCCGTCGCCCGCCGCGAGCTCGCGATGCACTCCCGCAACGAGCTCTACAAGATGCTCGCTCCCCTGCTCCTGGCGGTCACCCTCGTGTCCCCGGTCGCACTGCCGATCCTCGCCCCGGCGTCGTACCGGGTGCACGACCTCACCGTGGTGGTGTTCATCGTCGCGATCACGGCGGTGCCCGTCGTGGCGAGCGGCGCCACCGGCCGTCTGCTCCTCATCGAACGCCGCGGTGTGGCGGTCGGCGTGATCGCGGCCACGGCCGGCGCCGCGAACATCGGCGCGAACCTGCTCCTCGTGCCCGTGTTCGGCATCGCCGGCGCCGCACTCGCCACCGTCGTCTCGTACGTCGGCCTGGCCGCACTGCAGCTGCTCGTCCTCAGCGACCGTCGCGAGTGGCGTGGACCCGGACTCCGGATCGTCCTGCCGCTCGCAGCGGCACTCGCCGTCGCCACGGCGTCCCTGTTCGTCCCGCAGGACGCACTCTGGAACTGGTTCCGGGTCGCCGGCGTCGTCGCGTGCCTGCCGTGGTTCTTCCGACGCCTGCAAGCTGCACGAGGAGGTACAGCGTGACCACCAACGACCGGACGCCCGAGGACGTGCGCCGATCCAGCGTCGATGCCGTCCGTCCGCTCCGCATCGGTGTCGTCACCGGCGGCCTGGCGATGATCGGCGGACTCGAACGGTGTGTCCTCGAGGACACCCGCGAGCTCGTCGCCGCCGGCCACGAGATCGAGGTCTGGCACCGGGACGCGCACGCGCCGCGGTCGGACGAGGGTCGCGCGCCCTTCGAGGACATGGGCGTGTCGCTCGTCGCCGCGACCGACTACACCTTCGGGATCCGGACCGCGCTCCGCGACGTCTGGCGGTTCGCGCGGGAGGGCCGACGCATCCGTCGCTCCGGCCTCGACGTCATCTGGTTGAACCGACCGGAGTACCTGCCGTTCGGCCGTGTCCTGTCGGTGGTGTCCGGCGTCCCCCTGGCCGTGCACCTGCACCACGCACCGAACTACCACCGCCTCCGGCCCATCGCCGGGGGCCGCACACGGTTCTTCGCCGTCTCGCACGCGATGGCGCGGGCCTGGACGGAGGCCGGCGCCCCCGCCGAGCAGATCACGATCGTGCCGAACGGTGTGGACACGACCGCCTTCCCCGCCTCGACGCCGACCGGCGTGGAGCGGGCCCGTGAGGCACTCGGCATCGACGAGGGAACCCCCACCGTCCTGTACTACGGACGGTTGAACCAGCCGAAGGGCGTGCTCGCCCTCCTCGAGGCCTGGGGCCAGGTGCTGTCGATGCACCGGGCCCGGGCGCTCCAGACGGTCCCGGCGTCGCCCGACCACCGACGCCCCGCGCCGCTGCTCGTGCTCGCGGGTGCGCTGTACCCGGAGGAGGCCGACGCCGTGCACCGCGCGATCGACGCGCTCCCCGACGGCTCCGTGCTCGTCGTGCCGGAGCGGGACGACGTGGTCCCGCTGCTGCACGCGGCGGACCTCGTGGTCGCACCGTCGATCGAGCCCGAGGGCTTCGGCCGGGTCGTCGTCGAGGCGATGTCCGCCGGCCGTCCGGTCGTCGCGGCGGCTTCGGGCGGCACCGGGGAGATCCTCTCCGGCGAGTGGGCGCGGTTCACCGTGGACCCGACCGATGCGCACGCGCTGGCACGGAAGGTGCTCGACGGCCTGGACGAGGTCGAGCGCGACCCGACCCTCGGTGCACGGTGCCGTGCGTGGGTCGAGGACCGGTACGGCCGTGCCCCGCACGTGCGCGCGCTGCTGCGGGCGCTGCAGGACGTCGCCCGGAGCTGACCTGGCGGCGGCGCTCGGGGTCCGCGGTGCGGTCAGTCCGAGGTGCTCGTCAGTCCGCGGTGCTCGTCGATCTGCAGTGCTCGTCAGTCCTGGGGGCCGTCGTCCGGCGGCGGGCTGTCCGCCGTCCACGACCCCTCGGCAGGCGCCGTGGCGCCGTCCGAGGGCAGGGTGGCCTGCGGCTCGGCGCCGTCGACCGGCACGTCGATGGTCATCCAGTCGACGAGCAGCGAACCGGCGGCTCCGCGCGGCGGGTGTCCGCCGTTCGAACCGGCCTGCACCACGAGGTGCATGCGCGATGTCGGGATGCTCTCGGTCGTCGTGCTGACCAACTCGTCATCGACGAGGAACGACATCCGCGACGGAGTCCACTCGATCGTGTAGGTGTGCCAGTCGGCGAATGACGCCTCGGTCTCGTACTGGAGGCACTTCTCCGCGGGGTCGTCCAGGCAGTGCACGTTGAGGTACGCCGGCGCGCCGAGGGCTCCCTCGGGGAAGTCGACCTCGCCGTCCTCCCACACGTTCTCGTCACTCCACAGCAGCACCGCGACGCCGTACCCGTCGACCTCGTCGCTCTTCATGCGGATGCTGTACCGGCCGGACGTCTGGCCGCCCCACTCCCCGTCGACCAGCGGGACGATGCCCCCGGCGAGCGGGGTGCCGCCGGCCGTCGTCCGGAGGTGCATGTCGAGCATGCCGTCGTGCGCGGACAGGGTCGACGCCTGGTAGCGGCCGGTCCCCGCGGTGTCCGAGAAGCCGTGGTAGACCGAGAACCGGTCGGCGTAGTCGGACTCGAACCCGGCAGTCCCCGTGGTGTCGGTGAAGTCCTCCGAGAACACCCGGTTCCACCCGCCGCCGTCGGTGGTCGGCATGCTCACCCCGCTCGGCTCGCCGCTCTCCCCGGTCGCCGTGGTGGTCGTCGCCGCGACGGCCCCGGCGGCGATCACCAGGGCCCCGGCCGCGAGCGCGATCCGCCGCCCACCGGTGCGGAACGGTCGCCGGTGTCGGGCGAGGCCCGCTCCGTGCGCCGGCGCCGCTCCGTGTGCCGCCGCGGCGTGGCCGGCGAAGGACGGCGGGTCGTCGTCCGCGGCCCCGGTCATCCGGCTGTCCACGCGCGGAACTCGGCGAGACCGGCGTTCACCGTGCTGGACGAGACGCCGGTGGCGGTGAAGCGCACCCACGTGACGTTCCTGGCGGTGAAGTCGACCGTCCGGGCCGAGCTGTCGTTCGGCAGCGACGCGACGGTCACCTTGCTGCCGTCCGAGAACGTCAGCGTGCCGCTCGTGATCTGGTCTGCCGAGTTCGGGCGGTCGTAGAGGACGACGCGCTTCAGCGCGACCGACGAGGACCAGGTGAGCTGGATCCAGGTTCCGGTGCGGCCCTTCGGCGCGACCCACTCGGACGTCGGCGAGGCCGGGTACCCGGACACCACGCCGTCGACGGCCTTCGCGACCGTCTGCCCGTCGGCCGGGTTGTCCGACACCGCGGTCGGGGTGGCCTTCCCGGTGACGTCGACGAATCCCGGCGTGGGCGTCGGAGTCGGCGTCGGCGTCGGCGTCGGCGTCGGAGTCGGCGTCGGCGTCGGCGTCCCGGCCGGCGAGAACGCACGGATCTCGGCGAGCCCGATGTTCTGCGTCGTCCCGCTCACCGACGTCACCGTGAACCGCACCCAGGTGACCTGCCGTGACGCGAAGGTCACCGCCTGCAGCCCGCCCCCGTTGGCGAGGGCCGGCACCGTGACGCTCGAGCCGTCGGAGAACGTCAGGGTCCCGCCGAGCACCTGGTCGTCCGCGTTCGGACGATCCGCCAGGTCGACCTCGTTCAGGGTCGTCCCGCCGGACCACCCGAGCTGGATCCACGTGCCGGTCCGACCGGACGGGGCTACCCACTCGGCGGACGGTGTGGTCGGGTACCCGCTCACGACGCCGTCCACGGCCTTCTTCGCGGTCTGCCCGTCGGCGGCGTTCTCGGCGCTCGCGGTCACCGCCGCGCTGTTCGTGACGTCGGTCTTGGCGGGCTCGGTGGTGGGCGGAGGGGTCGTGGTGCCGGCCGGGGCGAACGCCCGGATCTCGGCGAGTCCGATGTTCTCGGTCGAGCCGCTCACCGACGTCACCGTGAACCGGGCCCAGGTGACCTTGCGCGCCGTGAAGGTGACCCGCTGCATCGCTCCCCCGTTGGTGAGCGCCGGCACCGTCACACTGGTGCCGTCGGAGAACGTCAGCGTCCCACTCAGCACCTGGTCGGCGGCGTTCGGCCGGTCGGCGAGGTCGATCTCGTTGAGGGTCGTCCCGCCGGACCACCCGAGCTGGATCCAGGTCCCCGCGCGTCCGGCGGGGGCGACCCACTCGGCGGTCGGAGCGTCCGGGTACCCGCTGACGACGCCGTCGACGGCCTTCTTCGCGGTCTGGCCGTCCGCGGCGTTCTCCGCGCTGGCCGTCACCGTCGCACCGCTCGTGACGTCGGTGCCCTGCGGGTTCGGGTCGGTCGGCACCGGCGAGCCGGCGGTGTACTCGCGGCTGAGCCACGTGCTCTCGGATCGGGGCGCACAGGCGTCCCACGAGGCGCAGGTCTGGTCGTCGTAGGCGGCGTAGGTGAAGAACGCCGCGGCCTTCGCGTTCGTCTGCGCGGTCGTCAGGTTCGACGGCCGGTCCTCGATCGGGTAGCCCATGTAGCCGGTGAAGGTGTGCGCAGGGGTGTACTTCGCCTGCGCCTCGTCGGCGAGGTACGCCACGGTGTGGTGGTCGCTGTGGTCGCCGTCGCCGTACTCGCCGTCGTTGTCGAGGGTGTGGATGTCGGTGGGGGCGAAGCCCTGCACGATGGCCAGCAGCGTGGCCCGGAGCTGCGCGAGGGTGTAGGTCGTGGGGTGGGTGGCATCGGCGACGGTGCTGATGCTGGTGGCGTAGCCCTGGTACAGCCCCTGCAGGCTCTGGTACCCGTCCGCCCAGAAGCCGTTGCCGCCGACGTTGCCGTCGGGGAGCTCCATGAACACCAGGCTGATCCTGGGCGCCGTGGTGAGCGTCTCGGTGTGGAGGGTCTTGCCGGCGACGACGAGCGTCCCCGTGGCCCAGACCGAGCTCACGCCGGCGATGCTCGCGTATGCGGCCTTGAGGCCGTCCTGGCGGCTCTCCCAGTACCAGTCCGGGTAGCCCGCGTCCCCGGCGGTGAACACGACGGAGCGCACGCAGCGGCCGGCGTCGATGTCCTTCCGGATCGCGGTGCCCTGGAACAGCAGGTCGTCGTCCGGGTGGGCGACGACGTTGAGCACGCGACCGGCGCTGCAGTCCGCGGTCGTCGCAGCCTCGGCGGACTGGGCACCGAGGCCCGGGCCGACGACGAGTGCGACGATGCTCGCGAACACGGCCGCGACGGACAGGGCGGTCGTCCGCCGTGTCCGTCGCGGCCGGGGCCTCGGGTGTGGGGTGTCACTCCGTTGCATGGCGCATGCCCTCCTGGGTCAGCTCGTACATCGCCGTGGTGCCGGACGACCAGACGCGCTTCCAGTACGGCGAGGACGCCATCTCGGTCGCGAGCTGCTGGTAGTCGGCGTCGCTCTGGTACCCGTACCGCGCGTCGTACGCCCCGAAGGGTGCGGCGACGAGGGCGTAGTACTTCGTCGCGGGCCAGTTCTCGACGAGTTCCCGCGTGATGTCGGAGACGTCCGAGCTGGCGTCGTAGCCGCCGGTCGTGTCCGGGTAGGGGCTCAGTGCTTCACGGGACAGGTAGCCCACGTCGAAGTACCGGGCGCCGGTGTTGCTCGGTACGGCGTTGGCCGAACCGGTGAGGAGCATCAGCGAGCCCTTCGGTGCGGTGCGGTCGAACAGCTGCGTGGCCTCCGACTGGCTCCGCGTCATCACCCGGTTCCAGTCGAGCGCGGTCTGCCCGAACGCCCCGACCGCGACGAGCGCCGCGACGCCGGCGCCGGCCACGAGGAACCGCACCGAGGTGGGACGCATCACCCGTCCGACCGCCGAGCCGGCCCAGGCGAGCCGTCCGCTTGGCATCGGCAGCGCGGCCGCGAGGATCGCGATCCAGGGGGTGGCGAACAGGACGACGCGGAAGATGCCCTCCTGGCCGTAGTTCGTCGCGACGAGCAGCGAGATCGGGCTCGCGGCGGCCACGAGCAGCCCCCAGTGCAGACGATCGCGACGCATCAGCACCGTGATGAGGGCGATGAGCCCGAGCACGACGAGTGCGGCCGCCGGGATGTCGAACGCCAGACGGGTGACGAGCGGCTTCGGCAGGACGGTCATGTCGTGCGACGGCGGCTGCACGTTGTCGAGGACCCGGCCGATCGCGGCCAGGGACAGGAACTTGGCGAGCACGCTGCCGTTCATGAGCGCGAAGACCACCGCGGGGACGAGCACGACGACCGGGAGCCACCACGGCCGGGCCAGCTTGAAGACGACGAGCACGACCAGGGCCGCCACGGTGAGGTACGGGGAGATCTGGTGGGTGACCGCGAGCACGATGCTGATCGCGGCGATCGCGGTGATGCGGGACAGCCCGACCTTGCGTGCACGCGGCTTCGCGAGCCCGACGCCCTCGTTCGTCACGGTCGCTGCGGCGCTCCGGAGCGGTCCGGTCGCGAGGACGAGGATCACGACGGACATCAGGATGCCGGTCGACTGCGGCGAGAAGTACGTGGTGTTGAGCGAGCCGGTCATCGCCGTCAACAGGGCGGCGATCCACGGCCGCCGGTCGCCGGGCAGCCAGTGCGACGCGAGCACGCCGACCGCGATGGTCGTGCTGAACGCGAGGAGCACCGGCACCCACGCGGCGATGAGCATCGCGTTGGCGATCCCGCCGACGTCGGCGACCCAGGCGCCCCCGGCGAAGAGCCCGGACCACGTCTGGAAGATGTCCTGCGCCGGGTTCGTGCCGCCGTACTGGCGGATGTACTCCAGGACGCCGATGTGCCGTGCCGCCGCCATGACGGTGGACACCCCGTAGGTGATCGCCTGTGCCAGCTGCACGACGCCGCCGAGGACGACGACGGGCACCGCGAGACCACGACCGCGGACGATCGCGATGACCGCTGCCGCGACGACGACCAGGATCCCGATGACCAGGCCGGGGCCGAGCGACCCGAAGAGCCCGGCCGGGACCGGGTCGCCCATGTGCGTCAGCGCAGCGACGACGACGATCCCCAGGCCGACGAGCGAGAGGGTGGTGACGGTGGCGGTGGTGCCCCATCGAGCACGGATGCCGACCGGACCGGGCCGGACCGAACCGTCCGACGACGACGACGACGACGACGACGACGACCGTACCGAGCCGCCCCCGAGCCGGTCTCGACGCAGTTCCGCCACGTCACGCGGGACGGCGACGGCGACGGCGGCTGCGGTGAGCAGGACGACCGCGACGAAGGGCACGGTCGGTGCCCAGACGTGGAAGGTCGCCATCGTGTACCCGATGGCGATCGTCCCGACGAGCGACCCGGTGACGGCGAAGACCGCGAAGCGGGCCAGCGCCATCGGGCGGACGAGCAGCAGCGGGGCGACCCCGAGCAGGGCGAACAGGAACACGCCGATCGCGCTGGCGCGGAGGACCGGCAGCCCGGCCACGGAGCCGATCGCGGCGATGACCAGTGCGAGGACGGGGAGCGCGGCGGCGACGAGGCGCGCGCCGGGACCCATCGCGTCGGAGGTGCCACGTCGCGCGGGTCCGGCCGAGTCGAGGCCGCGCTGGAGCTCGTGGCGGCCGCGCGCCGTCCGGTCGATGGTCCCCGCTCCACCGAGGCGCTCACGGAGCGCCAGGAACGGGGCGGTGGCCACCGAGCGACGCTCGACCCCGCGCAGGCGGCGGGCCGTGACGGCGAACTCGGCGTCGACGGCGTCGGGAGCACCCGCACCGCCAGCACCGCCGGCACCGCCCGCAGCGCCGGCACCGCCGGCAGCGTCTGTGCCCGTCCGGTCGATGTCCGCCGCACGGTCACCCTGCTCGAGGCCGAGTCGTGCGAACGCGCTGACCGCGTCGGGGAGGGCGTCGACCGAGGCGGCGAACGTGTCGCGGTCGAGGGCGTTCTTGGTCATCCAGGCTCCGAGTCCGTGGCCGTGCGCGGCGGCGGCGCGGCGGAGCGACGCGACGTCGTCGGCCGTCCGCTGCCACGCGATCGCGGCGGGTTCGACGGCGATCGCGGATCCGGCGACGAGCAGTCGTGTGAAGAGGTCGAGGTCGTCACCGCCACCGACCCGGGTACCGGGTCCGAAGGCGGTGTCGAAGCCGCCGATGCGCAGGGCGGTTGCCCGGTGCACGGCGAGGTTGGCGCCGGTCCCGTACTCGGACGCGGCGAAGGGGTGCCGGACGGCGACGCCGTCGTCGAGTGCGTCGTCGGTGAGACGGTGCACCCGTCGCCGGACGGTGCGTGCGGCGGCGGTGCGGTCGTCGTGCCAGCGCTGTGCGGGGGTGCGCAGCTCGGCGGTCGGGACCAGGCCGGTGACGCACGCGACGTCGGCGTCTGCCACGAAGGCCGACGCGAGCGCCTCGAGCCACCCGGCGTCCACGACGGAACCCTCGTCGACGAACGCGACGACGTCGCCGGTCGCCGCGAGGAGCCCGGCGTTCCGGGCGGCGGCGAGGCCACCTGCCGGGGCCGGGATCGTCGTGACGCGGCGTCCGCCGATCACGACCGTGGTCGGCTGCGCCTCGTCGGCACCGTGGGAGACCACGACCACGTCGAAGTCCGGGTGGCCGTTGGCGAGGACGGACCGCATGGTGTCCCCCGCGGCGCCGTCCGTGCAGAGCACCACCGAGACGGACGGCAGGTCCTGACCTGCTGCCGGCCGTCGTTCGGGTGCCGGCATCGGCCGGATCGCACGCTGGAGGGTGCGGACGTCGATCGTCGGGCCGATGCGGCGCCGCTCCGTGATGTCGGCCTCGACGAAGCCGAGCGGCTCGCCGTGGTCGCGGACCAGCAGTCGCGCCCGTCGGTAGCCCTCGGCGCCGTCGAGCGCGATGACGTCACGGTGGCTGGACGCGTGCACGTCCGTGCGGTCGACCTCGCCGACCCACAGCGCGCCGTCCCACGTCGGGGCGAGCGGCCCGGTGACGACGGGCGAGACGACCATCGCCAGTGTCGCGCGGGTCATCGCGTCACCACCGGCCGACGTGCGGCCCGCTCAGCGGGGGCGGTGACGACGACGCTGCCGAGCAGTCGCCCGACGGCGTACCCGGTCACCGTGGACGCGACGGACACGACGATCGCGACGGCGTGACGACCGCCACCGCGACCGACTCGACGCAGCTCGCGGAGCAGGGCTCCCGGGAGCACCTTCGTCAGGTACGTCTGCTCGCTGGACAGCGAGTCGCCGGTGCCGACGCGACGGCTCAGCACGGCCTTCGAGATGCCCTCGTAGTAGCTCCGTCGACGCAGGTACCGCATCGTCACGCGGTCCGGGGACACCCGGTGCGAGACGTTCGAGCGGGGTTCGTGCCGGATCCGGGCGCCGGGACGTGCCTGGGCGATCCGGATGCACATCTCGGTCTCCTCGCACCCGAGCGGCTGGTTGCCGACCCGGCCGATGCCGGAGCGGAACCCGCCGGCGAGCAGGATGGCCTCCCGCCGGAACGCCATGCTCGAGCCGATGACGTTGCGGACGTCGCCGGCCGTCTCGGGGAGACCCCGGTAGCTGCAGCCGACGATCCAGAGCAGCTCGTCCGTGTACGGGCCGGCTCCGGTGGCGTCCGGCCACGACGGGGTCGCCCGTCCGCCGACGCCGACCACGTCGGGGTCCTCGAGCGCGACGAGCATGTGGCTGAGCCAGTCCTCGTCGGCGGTGGCGTCGTCGTCGAGGAACGCGACGACGTCGGCCTCGGTCAACGCGACGCCGGTGTTCCGCGCGCCGGACAGCCCGCGGTCCTCGGTGTTCTCGACGACGCGCAGTTCCGGCCAGCGCGCTGCGGCGCGGGCGAGGAGCTCGGGTTCGTGGTCGATGACGACGACGACCTCGGGGGCCTCCGGCTGACGCTTGGCGGACTCGACGCTGTCCTGCAGGTCACCCCATCGCTGCTGCGTGTACGCGCAGATCACGACGGCGACGGTCGTCACGCGGCGTCCCCCTCGAGTGCGCCGACGGGCGCACCGGCGACGGGGGCGGATGCGGCGACCGGAGCGGCGTGGTGCGAGCCGACGACGGGCGGGGCACTGACCGGGGACACGGGCGATCCCGTGACCGGCGTCGTGGCGGCGCCGCCCCCCAGCGTGGCGACACGGGCACGGGCACGGCCCTGGGCAGCCCGGCGACGCTCGTGCATGATCGACTTCAGCACGCGGATGCCGTCGGTGACTGCGTTGAGGTTGCTCGTGCCGTGCACGCGGAGCTTCTCGTGGCTCGGCACCTCCTCGATCGCGAGTTCGGCGGCCGACCAGCGGCAGGTGAGGACGGTCTCGATCTCGAACCCGTCGCCCCAGAGCATCGAACCGTCGGCCGGACGCGGCAGCGTCGAGGACAGCAGACCGATCTTCGGCAGGACGTCCGCCCAGAAGGCGTTGTAGCCGTAGCAGAGGTCGCTGTAGCGGGTGCCGAGGATCACGTTGCAGAGCAGGTTGAGGCCCCGGTTGCCGAGGTTGCGGAGGATGGTGATGTCGTCGCTCCCGCCGCCGTGGGCGTAGCGGGTGCCCTTCGCCACGTCGGCACCGTCGATGAGCGCCTGCACGAAGCGCGGGATCTCGTCCGGGTCGGCGGAGCAGTCCGCGTCGAACATGACGACGACGTCGCCGGTGACGGCTTCGAAGCCGCACGCGAGCGCGTTGCCCTTGCCCTTGCGGGTCTGGTGCACGACGCGCACGTCGGGCAGGAGCCGCTGCGCGGTGGCGATCGTGTCGTCGACGGAGTGGCCGTCGACCAGGATGACCTCGTACACGGGCGGGAGCTTCGGCAGGATGATCTCGAGGTTGCGGGCCTCGTTGCGGGCCGGGATGACGACGGAGACCCTCGGGTCCCTCGGTCGGACGGTGGTGGCGGACATGGTGCTCCTGTCGGGTTCAGGGTGCATTCGGGTCGCTCGGAGGTCCTGCGGATCCGCGGTGCGGGCTGCGACGACGCGGGTACGTGCGTCACGGGTGCCGGCGGGGCGCGGGTACGACGCCACCGGTGCGGGAGGAGTGGGTACGACTTCTCCAGCGCCTCAACCCTCGCTGCGGGCGGGGTGGCGGTCAATGCGGTGTGCGGTCCCTTGCGGACCCCGCACCGCGGATACGGAAACCCGCAACGACGGCGCAGCGGCGTCCTGTCCCGTCCTGGGACGGCGGCTCACGGCCGTCGGACGATCCGCAGGACGGCCTGGAGGCGCGGTGCGGGCCGGCACCGCGCCTCCAGTCCGGAGAGAACACGCTGGTGCGATCCGCCGCCTCGGCGGCGGTCGGGCGTGTCTCTGCGAGCGGGTGCGTCACTGTCAGGGCACGGGCACGGGCACGGGCACGAAACAGAACAAGCCCCCGGGAAATCCCGGGGGCTTGTTCATCGAGTGCTGGGGTACCTGGACTCGAACCAAGAACGACGGTACCAGAAACCGCTGTGTTGCCAATTACACCATACCCCAAAGGCCCAGAGGCCTTCGGTCCCGGTTGCCCGGGGCACGATCAACTACTGTACAGCATCCCGAGCGTCTGCGAGACCACCCACGAGGTCGCGGTGCACCGCGGCGGCCGTCACGGCCCCGTGTCCGGCGGCCACGATGAGCTGCTCCGGCCCGGGAGGCGTCACGTCACCCACCGCGTAGACGCCGGGGACGGAGGTCCGGCCCGACCGGTCGACGACCACGAGCCCCTCGGCGTCCAGCGCGAGCTCGGCGTCGACCCAGTCGAGGTCGGCGGACCAGCGCGGCCGGACGAACCCGCCCGTGCGCGGCTCCACGTGCCCGTCGGCGAGCCGCACGCCGGTCATCCCGGAGCGGTCGCCCTCGAGGTCGGCCACCGCACGCTCGTCCACGCGCACACCCGCGGACGCCAGGCGCGCACGGCCGGCGTCATCGAGCGCGCCCGAGCCGTTCGTGTAGACGATCAGGTCGTCCGTCCACGAGCCGATCAGGAGCGCTCGGTCGACCACGTCGTCCGTCTCGCAGATGAAGGCGAGGGGTTCGCCCGCCTTCTCGTACGCGTCGCACTCGACGCAGCTGTGCACCGCCGTACCGTAGAACGCCCGGAGCGTCGGCAGCGCCGGGAACTCCTCGCGCAACCCGGTCGCGATGACCACGGCGCGGGCGGAGGCCTCGACCTCGGCGCCGCGCCACGAACCGTGCACGAGCCACCGATCGCCGTCCGGGGCCATCCGGTCGACGACGGCCTGGAGGACCGTCGCCTCGTCGTAGCCCTCGACCTCGGTGCGACCGAGCTTCCGGAGCTCGAGCGGCGAGACGCCGTCGCGCGTGAGGAACCCGTGCGAGCGGAGCGTCGCGGCGTTCCGCGGGCGGTTCGCATCCAGGAGCAGCACGGTCCGACGCGCGCGCACGAGGTTGAGCGCCGCGCTCAGCCCTGCCGGGCCCGCACCGATCACCACGACGTCGACCGTCAGGCGGTCGTCGCTCGTCGGCCGATCCGGGACGTTCGTGGGGGCAGCGTCCACCGGGCGGTCCGTCAGCGGTCCGCGAGGCGGCGGAGACGGGTGACGGTGGAGTCCTTCCCGAGGATCTCCATCGACTCGAACAGCGGCGGGCTGATGCGACGACCGGAGACCGCGACGCGCAACGGCCCGAACGCCAGGCGCGGCTTGAGGCCGAGGCCGTCGATGAGGGACTCGCGGAGCGCACCCTCGATCGCCTCGGTCGTCCAGGTGTCGAGCGGCTCGAGTGCGGCGATGGCCGCACGGAGCACGTCGCCCGCGTCGGCCTTGAGCGTGCCGAGCGCGTCGTCCTCGACCACCAGGTCGTCGTCGTCGGTGAACAGGAATCCGAGCATGGCCGGGGCCTCACCGAGGAGCTGCATGCGCTCCTGCACCAGGGGCGCCGCCTTCGTGAGGACCTCCTGCTGCTCCGGGGTCACCGGGTCGGCGAGGAACTGTCCCAGGTACGGCACGAGCCGCCCGCGGAAGTCGTCGGCGTCGAGCAGACGGATGTGGTCGCCGTTGATGGCCTCGGCCTTCTTGTGGTCGAAGCGCGCCGGGTTCGGGTTGACGTCGGCGACGTCGAACGCCTCGACCATCTCCGCGATCGAGAACACGTCACGGTCGGCGCCGATCGACCAGCCGAGGAGCGCGAGGTAGTTGACCAGGCCCTCGGGGATCATGCCGGCGGCACGGTGGTGGAAGAGGTTCGACTCGGGGTCGCGCTTCGAGAGCTTCTTGTTGCCCTCCCCCATCACGTAGGGCAGGTGGCCGAACACGGGGATGTACTCCGCGATCCCGACCTCGTACAGCGCCTCGTACAGGGCGATCTGCCGCGGCGTCGACGACAGCAGGTCCTCGCCGCGGAGCACGTGCGTGACCTGCATGAGGGCGTCGTCCACCGGGTTCGTGAACGTGTAGAGCGGCTTCCCGTTGGGGCGCACCACGACGAAGTCCGGGAACGTGCCCTGCTTGAAGGTGATCTCACCCCGGACGAGGTCGTCGAAGCTGAGGTCGCGGTCCGGCACCCGGAGCCGCAGTGCCGGCGCACGACCCTGGTCGCGGAAGGCCTGTCGCTCGGACTCGGTCAGGTCGCGCTCGTGGTTGTCGTAGCCCTGCTTCGGGTCACGGCCGGCGGCGACGTTCCGCGCCTCCATCTCCTCGGGGGTGACGAAGGACTCGTACACGTGCCCGGAGGCCTTGAGCTTCGCGATGACGTCCTCGTAGACGTCGGCGCGCTCGGACTGTCGGTACGGGCCGTGCGGTCCGCCGGCGTCGACGCCTTCGTCCCAGTCGAGGCGGAGCCACCGCAGTGCCTCGAGGATCTGCGCGTAGGACTCTTCGCTGTCCCGCGCGGCGTCGGTGTCCTCGATGCGGAAGACGAGCTTGCCGCCGGTGTGCCGCGCGTACGCCCAGTTGAAGAGCGCGGTGCGGATGAGTCCGACGTGCGGCGTGCCCGTCGGGCTCGGGCAGAAACGGACACGGACGTCGGAGCCGGAGGCAGTGGTGAATGGCGCAGTCATGACCCCCCGATCCTACCGGCCCGGACACGGCCACCCACGAGGCTGTGGAGAACCCGTCGTGCCCGAACCTGCCGTGCCGGACCTGCCGCACCCTGAACGCAGAAAACCCCTGACCACGAATGGTCAGGGGTTCCCTGGTCTTGCAACGTTGAGTCCGGCGGCGTCCTACTCTCCCACAAGGTCCCCCTTGCAGTACCATCGGCGCTGAGAGGCTTAGCTTCCGGGTTCGGAATGTGACCGGGCGTTTCCCTCTCGCTATGACCACCGGAACACCTTCGACCCAATACGAGGATCAGAAAAGCTGTCCCGGCTGACACCCATACGGGTGCAGCGCGGTATTCAGTTTCATGTTCCCGATCGTCTGTCGGGAACCACAAAGTGGACGCGAGCCCCAACCCGAAGGTTGGGAAATAGTTGGTGTCAAGTCTTCGGCTTATTAGTACCGGTCAGCTCCACGGGTCGTTAGTCCCCGCTTCCACATCCGGCCTATCAACCCAGTAGTCTGCTGGGAGCCTCTCACACTCAAGGTGCATGGAAATCTCATCTCGAAGACGGCTTCCCGCTTAGATGCTTTCAGCGGTTATCCGGTCCGAACGTAGCTAATCAGCGGTGCCCTTGGCAGAACAACTGACACACCAGAGGTTCGTCCATCCCGGTCCTCTCGTACTAGGGATAGATCTTCTCAAATTTCCAACGCGCGCAGCGGATAGGGACCGAACTGTCTCACGACGTTCTAAACCCAGCTCGCGTACCGCTTTAATGGGCGAACAGCCCAACCCTTGGGACCTACTCCAGCCCCAGGATGCGACGAGCCGACATCGAGGTGCCAAACCATGCCGTCGATATGGACTCTTGGGCAAGATCAGCCTGTTATCCCCGAGGTACCTTTTATCCGTTGAGCGACAGCGCTTCCACAAGCCACTGCCGGATCACTAGTCCCGACTTTCGTCCCTGCTCGACCTGTCAGTCTCACAGTCAAGCTCCCTTGTGCACTTACACTCGCCACCTGATTGCCAACCAGGTTGAGGGAACCTTTGGGCGCCTCCGTTACTCTTTGGGAGGCAACCGCCCCAGTTAAACTACCCATCAGGCACTGTCCATGAACCCGATCAGGGTCCTACGTTAGACATCCAAAGTGACCAGAGTGGTATTTCAACAATGACTCCACGAACACTAGCGTGCCCGCTTCACAGTCTCCCACCTATCCTACACAAGCCACTCCGAACACCAATACCAAACTGTAGTAAAGGTCACGGGGTCTTTCCGTCCTGCTGCGCGTAACGAGCATCTTTACTCGTAGTGCAATTTCGCCGAGTTCGCGGTTGAGACAGCTGGGAAGTCGTTACGCCATTCGTGCAGGTCGGAACTTACCCGACAAGGAATTTCGCTACCTTAGGATGGTTATAGTTACCACCGCCGTTTACTGGGGCTTAAATTCAGAGCTTCGCCCAAAGGCTAACCCCTCCTCTTAACCTTCCAGCACCGGGCAGGCGTCAGTCCGTATACATCGTCTTGCGACTTCGCACGGACCTGTGTTTTTAGTAAACAGTCGCTTCCCACTGGTCTCTGCGGCCTTCAACGCTCACGGAGTAAATCCGGTCACGTGTCCGGCCCCCCTTCTCCCGAAGTTACGGGGGCATTTTGCCGAGTTCCTTAACCACGATTATCTCGATCTCCTTGGTATTCTCTACCTGACCACCTGAGTCGGTTTCGGGTACGGGCGGCTGCAACCTCGCGTCGATGCTTTTCTCGGCAGCATAGGATCACTGATTTCCCCTTACGGGTACGCGTCGGATCTCAGGCATACAGACGACGGATTTGCCTATCGTCAGCCCTACATCCTTACACCAGGTTCACCTTACGGATACCATCGCCTGGCTCAGCTACCTTCCTGCGTCACACCTGTTCATACGCTAACCGCACCAGCATGGGTTCGAGCGTTAGACCGGACCGCATCACCCCGAAGGGATCCGCTGGAACCGGGTTAGGACTCTTAGCACCACTGGATTAGCTTGGGCGGTTGTTCGCCGGTACGGGAATATCAACCCGTTGTCCATCGACTACGCCTGTCGGCCTCGCCTTAGGTCCCGACTTACCCAGGGCGGATTAACCTGGCCCTGGAACCCTTGGTCTTTCGGAGGACGGGTTTCTCACCCGTCTTTCGCTACTCATGCCTGCATTCTCACTCGTGTAGCGTCCACGGCTGGATCACTCCGCCGCTTCACTCGCCACACGACGCTCTCCTACCACTCCGCACGACTGAACCACGAAGGCTTATCGAGTGTGCGAAATCTACAACTTCGGTGGTGTGCTTGAGCCCCGTTACATTGTCGGCGCGGAATCACTTGACCAGTGAGCTATTACGCACTCTTTCAAGGGTGGCTGCTTCTAAGCCAACCTCCTGGTTGTCTATGCAACTCCACATCCTTTCCCACTTAGCACACGCTTAGGGACCTTAGTTGGTAGTCTGGGTTGTTTCCCTCTCGACGATGAAGCTTATCCCCCACCGTCTCACTGCTGCGCTCTCACTCACCGGCATTCGGAGTTTGGCTGACGTCAGTAACCTGTTGAGGCCCATCGGCCATCCAGTAGCTCTACCTCCGGCGAGAAACACGCAACGCTGCACCTAAATGCATTTCGGAGAGAACCAGCTATCACGAAGTTTGATTGGCCTTTCACCCCTATCCACAGCTCATCCCCTCCATTTTCAACTGAAGTGGGTTCGGTCCTCCACGACGTCTTACCGTCGCTTCAACCTGGCCATGGATAGATCACTTCGCTTCGGGTCTAGGACATGCGACTGAATCGCCCTATTCAGACTCGCTTTCGCTACGGCTGCCCCTCACGGGTTAACCTCGCCACATATCACTAACTCGCAGGCTCATTCTTCAAAAGGCACGCCGTCACCCCTACTAAGGAGGCTCCGACGGTTTGTAAGCAAACGGTTTCAGGTACTATTTCACTCCCCTCCCGGGGTACTTTTCACCTTTCCCTCACGGTACTTGTCCGCTATCGGTCATCTGGGAGTATTTAGGCTTATCAGGTGGTCCTGACAGATTCACACGGGATTTCTCGGGCCCCGTGCTACTTGGGATACACATCCGGCCATAACACCATTTCGTCTACGGGGCTATCACCCACTACGGCCCGGCTTTCCAACCAGTTCGACTATGATGCGCTGTAACCGTCCCAGTCCGGCAGAACTGAGTGACGTGTCCCACAACCCCGACCATGCAACGCCCGCCGGCTATCACACATGATCGGTTTAGCCTCATCCGCTTTCGCTCGCCACTACTCACGGAATCACATGTTGTTTTCTCTTCCTGTGGGTACTGAGATGTTTCACTTCCCCACGTTCCCTCTACCCGCCCTATATATTCAGGCGGGAGTCACCAGGTCGCAAAAGCGCCCAGCGGGGTTTCCCCATTCGGAAATCCTCGGCTCACAGCTCGATTATCAGCTCCCCGAGGCTTATCGCAGATTTCTACGTCCTTCTTCGGCTCCAGATGCCAAGGCATCCACCGTTTGCTCTTAGAAACTTGACCACAAAGATTAAAATTGCGATCGACTCGTCAACAAGACCACCCCGAAAGGTGATCATCATTGCGAGTGATCTAAAAGATGCTCGCGTCCACTGTGTAGTTCTCAACATACGATCGGCACCACACTCCCCCGAAGCAAACGCTCCAGCTTCATGCAGCCCACCGAAGGACACCCACAAGTCTCACAACCTGTGCGGCCCAACCCCCACCACCCACACCCATCAGGGCATGACCAGCAGGAAGCCTGGTCCCTCAGGACCCAACAACGTGCACCAGCCAGCAGCTCCACCCCGACCCGTTCCAACCAGACAAAGCCCGGTGTACTAAAAATCGGAAGCATCACTCCCAACTGCACTGTCAATGTTCCACCCATGAGCTACCGGCAACCACGTTCGGGTTACTCGGCGCCTGGATCCCATCACCACCCCAAAGGGGCAGCCACAGAACCAGATGCTCCTTAGAAAGGAGGTGATCCAGCCGCACCTTCCGGTACGGCTACCTTGTTACGACTTAGTCCTAATCACCGATCCCACCTTCGACGGCTCCTTCCACAAGGGTTAGGCCACCGGCTTCGGGTGTTACCGACTTTCATGACTTGACGGGCGGTGTGTACAAGGCCCGGGAACGTATTCACCGCAGCGTTGCTGATCTGCGATTACTAGCGACTCCGACTTCATGAGGTCGAGTTGCAGACCTCAATCCGAACTGAGACCGGCTTTTTGGGATTCGCTCCACCTTACGGTATCGCAGCCCTTTGTACCGGCCATTGTAGCATGCGTGAAGCCCAAGACATAAGGGGCATGATGATTTGACGTCATCCCCACCTTCCTCCGAGTTGACCCCGGCAGTCTCCTATGAGTCCCCGCCATAACGCGCTGGCAACATAGAACGAGGGTTGCGCTCGTTGCGGGACTTAACCCAACATCTCACGACACGAGCTGACGACAACCATGCACCACCTGTACACCGACCACAAGGGGGCGACCATCTCTGGCCGTTTCCGGTGTATGTCAAGCCTTGGTAAGGTTCTTCGCGTTGCATCGAATTAATCCGCATGCTCCGCCGCTTGTGCGGGCCCCCGTCAATTCCTTTGAGTTTTAGCCTTGCGGCCGTACTCCCCAGGCGGGGCGCTTAATGCGTTAGCTACGACACAGAAACCGTGGAAAGGTCCCTACATCTAGCGCCCAACGTTTACGGCATGGACTACCAGGGTATCTAATCCTGTTCGCTCCCCATGCTTTCGCTCCTCAGCGTCAGTTACGGCCCAGAGATCTGCCTTCGCCATCGGTGTTCCTCCTGATATCTGCGCATTCCACCGCTACACCAGGAATTCCAATCTCCCCTACCGCACTCTAGTCTGCCCGTACCCACTGCAAGCCCGAGGTTGAGCCTCGGGATTTCACAGCAGACGCGACAAACCGCCTACGAGCTCTTTACGCCCAATAATTCCGGACAACGCTTGCACCCTACGTATTACCGCGGCTGCTGGCACGTAGTTAGCCGGTGCTTTTTCTGCAGGTACCGTCACTTTCGCTTCTTCCCTACTAAAAGAGGTTTACAACCCGAAGGCCGTCATCCCTCACGCGGCGTTGCTGCATCAGGCTTTCGCCCATTGTGCAATATTCCCCACTGCTGCCTCCCGTAGGAGTCTGGGCCGTGTCTCAGTCCCAGTGTGGCCGGTCACCCTCTCAGGCCGGCTACCCGTCGTCGCCTTGGTGAGCCATTACCTCACCAACAAGCTGATAGGCCGCGAGTCCATCCCCAACCAAAAAATCTTTCCACCACCAGACCATGCGGCCGGCAGTCATATCCAGTATTAGACGTCGTTTCCAACGCTTATCCCAGAGTCAGGGGCAGGTTACTCACGTGTTACTCACCCGTTCGCCACTAATCCACCCAGCAAGCTGGGCATCATCGTTCGACTTGCATGTGTTAAGCACGCCGCCAGCGTTCGTCCTGAGCCAGGATCAAACTCTCCGTAAAAAATTACAACCAACACCGAAGTGTCAGCGAGTTGATTCTGACTGTTGACTGTCTACTGACAATCTTCAATCCAAAAGGAATTGCTTCATGACCCGGTCAGCAAGCCGACCAGGCACGAGGTCAATCAATAAATTGGCATTGACAATGTGCACGCTGTTGAGTTCTCAAGGACCAGACGCACTCCCCGCTCGACCCCGAAAGAGGTTCCGCCAGAGAGGCATTTCGTCTTCACCCGGGAGGCACCACTACAGGAGTGGGTCTTCATCGGGATTCGTTGTCTGAGCGGGACCCCGTCCGGACTGCATCTCCGGGGCTCTCGCTCCGGTGACCGTCTCGGCCGTTTCGTTCTCCGCCTCAGTGGCAACGAGTGATTACTTTACACACGCCCCAGGGGTGCCGCCAACCGGCCCGGCCTCCCGGGCGTGTCGCGCCGCCGATCCGCACGGGGACGCGGAACGGCCCGCTCCAACGTGGGGAGCGGGCCGTTCGGGTCGTGCGGGACGAGCGTCGGATCGGATCGATCGCACCCCGGGTCGATTCACACGCGGGCGATGACCGGGTTCTTGAGCGTGCCGAGTCCGGAGATGGTCACCTCGACGACCTCGCCGTCACGGATCTCCCCGACGCCGGCGGGCGTTCCGGTGAGGATGACGTCCCCGGGCAGGAGCGTCCAGATCGACGAGATGAACTCGATGAGGAACGGGATGTCGTGGACCATCTCGCTCGTGGACCCCACCTGACGGAGGTCGCCGTCCACGCGGGTCTCGATGCGGATGTCCGACGGGTCGATCTCGGTCTCGATGGCCGGCCCGAGCGGGCAGAACGTGTCGAAGCCCTTCGCCCGCGTCCACTGACCGTCGCGGGCCTGCAGGTCACGGGCGGTCACGTCGTTCGCGATCGTGTACCCGAGGATGACGCTCGCGAAGTCCTCGCGTGCGACGTTCTTGGCGAGCGAGCCGATCACGATGGCGAGTTCGCCCTCGTGGTCCACGCGCCCGATCCCCGCGGGGAGCCGGATCGGGTCCTCGGGGCCGATGACCGAGGTGTTCGGCTTGAGGAACACCACCGGGTCGTCACCGGAACGCTCGTCCATCTCGGACGCGTGCTCGGCGTAGTTGAGCCCGACCCCGATCACCTTCGACCGCGGGATCACCGGTGCCAGGAGCTTGGCGTCCCGGAGCGGCACCCGCTCCCCCGTGGTCTCGAACCCCTGGTACATCGGGTCCCCCGCCAACACGACCAGGTCGCGCTCGTCGAGGATGCCGTACCGCGGGTCTTCACCCTTGCTGCTGAACCGTGCGATCTTCACCGTTGGAGCCTACCGACGCCGGATGGGTGTCAGGCCGGATCCGTCAGGCGCGTCATCCACCCGTGCGGGTCGGCACGTCGGCCGTACTGGATGTCGGTGAGCTCGTCGCGCAGGGACATCGTGAGTTCGCCGGCGCCGACCGTCGGCGAACCGATGGTGAAGCCCTCGCCGCGGAGCTCCGCGATCGGGGTCACGACGGCAGCCGTGCCGCACGCGAACGCCTCGGTGATCGAGCCGTCCGCCACGCCGTCGCGCCATTCGTCGAGGGTCACGCGCCGCTTCTCGACGGTCAGCCCCCGGTCCTCGGCGAGCTGCAGGATCGAGTCGCGCGTGATGCCCTCGAGGATGGAGTCCGAGTCCGGCGTCACGAGCGTGCCGTCGGACTTGACGAGCACGACGTTCATCCCACCGAGCTCCTCGAGGTACTTGCCCTCGACCGAGTCGAGGAACATGACCTGCTGGCAACCGTGCTCGTACGCCTCCTGCTGGGGCAGCAGTGAGGACGCGTAGTTGCCGCCGGTCTTCGCCGCACCGGTCCCGCCCTTGCCGGCGCGGGCGTACTCGGTGGAGAGCCAGATCGACACGGGCTTCGGGCCGGACGTGAAGTACGCCCCGGCCGGGCTCGCGATGCAGTGGTACGCGACCTCCTGCGCCGCACGGACGCCGAGGAAGGACTCCGTCGCGATCATGAACGGACGCAGGTACAGGCTGGTCTCGGGCGCCGACGGGACCCAGTCGACGTCGGTCTGCACCAGCTGCCGGATCGACTCGACGAAGGTCTCGACCGGGAGCTCCGGCAACGCGAGCCGTCGCGCCGACCGCTGGAACCGGCGCGCGTTCGCGTCCGGACGGAAGGACCAGACCGAGCCGTCCGCGTGGCGGTACGCCTTCAGCCCCTCGAAGATCTCCTGCGCGTAGTGCAGCACACTCGCGCTCGGGTCGAGGGAGAGCGGCCCGTACGGGTGGATCGAGGCGTCGTGCCACCCGGCGTCGAGCGTCCACTCCACGGTCGCCATGTGGTCGGTGAAGTGCTTGCCGAAGCCCGGGTCCGCGAGGATCTCCTCACGCTCGGCCGCCGCACGGCGCTCCGGCGAGGGGGTGGTCGCGAACTCGAGTCCGAAGGCGGTGTCGGTGCTCATCTGGGGAGACTCCTGTCAGGCGGTGGTGGTGCGTGCCGTGGCCGCGGCGGCGATGGCGTCGCCGATCTCGGCCGTGCGACGCTGCGAGGTGCCCCGGTCGGCCAGGTCTGCCTCGACGGCCCGCGTGACCGCCGTCGCGAGGTCGCTGCGACCGATGTGGTCGAGCAGCAGTGCGACGGACAGGATGGCGGCCGTCGGATCGGCCTTCTGCTGACCCGCGATGTCCGGCGCGGAGCCGTGGACCGGCTCGAACATGCTGGGGAAGGTGCCGTCCGGGTTGATGTTGCCCGAGGCCGCCAGACCGATGCCGCCGCTGATCGCGCCAGCCAGATCGGTGATGATGTCGCCGAAGAGGTTGTCCGTGACGATGACGTCGAACCTAGCAGGTTCCCGGACCATGTGGATGGTGACCGCGTCGACGTGCTGGTAGTCCACGGTGACGTCCGGGAACTCCTGCGCGACGGCCGCCACGGTGCGCTGCCAGAGGGCGCCGGCGTGCACGAGGACGTTGCTCTTGTGCACGAGCGTGAGGTGCTTCCGGGTGCGCCGGTCCGCCAGCTCGAAGGCGTAGCGGACGACCCGCTCGACGCCGAACGCGGTGTTCAGCGAGACCTCGGTCGCGATCTCGTGCGGAGTACCCGTCCGGATCGCCCCACCGTTGCCGACGTAGGGACCCTCGGTGCCCTCACGCACGACGACGAAGTCGACGTCGCCCGGTGCGGCGAGCGGCGTCGCCACGGCGTCGTACACCTTCGTCGGACGCAGGTTGACGTAGTGGTCGAACGCGAAGCGCAGCTTGAGCAGCAGCCCGCGCTCGATGATCCCGCCGGCGAGCCGGGGGTCACGCGGGTCACCGCCCACCGCGCCGAGCAGGATCGCGTCGTGGGTGGCGATGGCGGACATGTCGTCGTCGGTCAGGATGTCGCCGGTCTCGAGGAACCGTGTGGCACCGAGGGAGAACGGGGTCTCCTCGACGACGAGGTCGTCGGGGAGCACCGCGTGCAGCACCTTGAGTGCCTCGTCGATGACCTCGGGTCCGATGCCGTCGCCGCGGATCACCGCGAGGCTGATCTTCTGCGTCATGTCCGCCACTCCCCTACAGCGTGATGTCGATCTCGCGGAGCGACGCCGCGTCGATCGTGGACCGGACGTGCTCGAGGATCTCGGCGGGGACCGGCGAGTCGACGGTGAGGACGCTGAGCGCCTGACCGCCGGCGGCCTCGCGCGAGATCTGCATCGCCGCGATGTTGATGCCGGCCTCGCCGAACTCCTTGCCGTACACGGCGACGATGCCCGGGCGGTCCGTGTAGACCATCACCACGTGGTGCTCGGCGAGGGCGACCTCGACGTCGTGACCGTTGATCTCGACCAACTTCGCCACCTGCTTCGGCCCGGTGAGCGTGCCGGACACGCTGATCGCCGGACCGTCGGACTGGGCGCCGCGGATGGTGAGCACATTGCGGTACTCGGAGCTGTCCGCATCGGTGATGAGCCGGACGGTGACCCCGCGCTGCTCCGCGATGAGCGGGGCGTTGACGTAGGACACCTGGTCGCTGACGACGTCGGTGAAGACGCCCTTGAGCGCTGCGAGCTTGAGCACGCTCACGTCGTACGCGGCGAGCTCGCCGTGCACCTCGACGTCGATGCTCGTGACCGGCGAGGTGGCGAGGCCGGTGAAGACCTGGCCGAGCTTCTCGACGAGCGGGATGCCCGGACGGACGTACGAGTCGATGACGCCGCCGGCGACGTTCACGGCGTCCGGGACGAGTTCGCCCCCGAGCGCGAGACGCACCGACTTGGCGACCGAGACGCCTGCCTTCTCCTGCGCTTCGTCGGTCGACGCACCGAGGTGCGGCGTGACGACGACGTTCGGCAGGGAGACGAGCGGCGAGTCCTTCGGCGGCTCCGACACGAAGACGTCGAGGCCCGCGCCGGCGATCGTGTTCGAGGTGAGCGCCCGGTGCAGGGCGTCCTCGTCGATCAGGCCACCGCGCGCGACGTTGACGACGAACGCGGTCGGCTTCATCAGCGCGAACTGCGCGTCCGACAGCATGCCCAGCGTCTCCGGGGTCTTCGGCATGTGGATCGTGATGAAGTCGGAGCGCTTCAGGAGGTCGTCGAGCGACACGAGCTCCACCCCGAGCTGCTGGGCCCGCGCCGTGGTGACGTACGGGTCGTACGCGATCACCTGGACGCCGAACGCCTGCAGCCGCTGCGTGATGAGCGCACCGATGCGGCCGAGGCCGATGATGCCGACCGTCTTCTCGTAGAGCTCGACACCGGTGTACGCGGAGCGCTTCCAGGTGCCGGCGGCGAGCGACGCGTGCGCGGCCGGGATGTGCCGCGCGAGCGACAGGATGTGACCGACCGTGAGCTCGGCCGCCGAGATGATGTTCGACGTCGGCGCGTTCACGACCATCACCCCGGCGGTCGTGGCCGCCTTGATGTCGACGTTGTCGAGGCCGACGCCGGCACGGGCGACGACCTTGAGGTTCGGGGCCGCGGCGATCGCCTCGGCGTCGACCTTGGTGGCGGAACGCACCAGGACGGCGTGCGCATCGGCGAGGGAGGCCAGGAGCGCGGCACGGTCGGTACCGTCCACGTTCCGGATCTCGAAGTCGGGCCCGAGGGCGTCGACTGTGGCGGGCGAGAGTTCTTCGGCGATCAGGACGACCGGCTTCGGCACAGCTGCAGTTCCTCACACGAGACGGGCGGTATCCCACCATCGTATCGACGTGCGCCGGTCGTGACGACCGCAGCGACGGCCCTGTGGAGAACCGCATGACGGCCTGGAGGCGCGTGGCGGGGTCGACACGCGCCTCCAGGCCGTCACGTGAGCGTCTCCGGGACCGGAGCAGGCGTCAGAACTGGAGGAGCCTCAGAACTGGAGGAGGCTGGGCACGAAGAGCTGCAGGTCCAGCCACAGTGCGCCGGCGGCCGCGAAGGCGACCACGAAGACGGCGACGGTCACCGCGAGGGTCGACCGTCGGGTGATCACGAGCGCCGTCACGAAGGCGACCGGCGCGATCAGGATGTCGAGGACCAGCCACACCCACGGCGTGCTCGACTGGAGCGAGTCGCCGCCCGAGGTCGTGCTGAGGAACGCGTTGAACTCGTCGACCTTCTGCGAGATCTGCGACATGTTGCCCACGGCCTGCACGGTCATGTAGGCGAAGAGGACGGCGAAGACGAGCCAGACCACGATCCGGCCGACCAGTGGAGCCGCGGGCCGACGGACGGTCGGCGTCGCGGCGGTCACCCGAAGCTCCGGGTCATGAGGAACGGCCACGGGAACAGCACGAGCGCGCCGAGCAGCATCCAGAGCAGCCGGGTGCGGGTCCGACGGCCACGACCGGCCCAGAGGACGACGGTGAACCAGAGCGCCGGCGCGACGATCGACAGGAAGCGCAGGACCTCGACGAAGACCGTGAGGACGGTGTCGACGTTCGAGACGTAGGAGGTCGATGCCGTGAGCAGCCACGCCACCGTGTAGAGCAGGTAGAGACCGCCGAACACGCCGAACCCGACGAGGGCGCCGGAGGTCTCGGGCGCCTCGGGGTCACGGGTGCCGCGGTCCTTCACGGCGACCGGGTTGTGCGCCGCGTCGACGTGGGTCGCGTCGTCGGCGTCGCCCCAGCTGAGGGCGTCGTCGTCGTGGTCGACCGAGCCGTCGGGCGGGGATGCTGCCGTGGTCATGCACCGATTCTACGAGGGACGCGCTCGTGACGAGACCATGCGTCGGCTGGGAGCGGCTCGCGCGGAACGGGTCAGACGTCGGCGGGCTGCGTCTCGAGCACCTCGGCGACGACGTCGCGGACGGCCGGGAACAGCGGGTGGCTCTCCATGAGGCCGGTGAGGATCTCGGTGAGCGCGTGCGCGGTGGCGCCGGAGCGGAGGAGCGCGTGCAGCTCGATCGACTCGGGGTCGTTCTCGTCGTCGAAGTCGAGGGCCACGCGGACCGCGCCGAGCAGGTGGTCGACGGGGAGCCCGCGCTCGGCGAGCTGCGCCGCGGGACCGACGAAGCGCTCCCGGCGGCCGAGCTTCCGGAGCGGGTTCCGGCCGACCCGGACCGTGGTGTCCGGCAGGTGCGGGTTCGCGATCCGGGAGAGGTTCGCCGCGACGTAGCGTGCGTGCTCCTCCGGGTCGAAGCCGTGCTTCGCGACGAGCAGGGCCGTCGTCTCGGCGAGGACCCCGTCGACCTCGGCGCGCACGGCCTCGTCCTCGAGTGCCTCACGGATGAGACGGATGCCCCGGACGTAGCCGTGGTAGGCGGCCGTCGCGTGGGCGGTGTTCACGGTGTAGAGCTTCCGCTCGACGAACGGCTGCAGGTCGTCGACCCACGTCACGCCGTCGATCTCCGGCGGTTCCGAACCGGATCCGGCGAACGGGGTGCGCTCGATCACCCACTCGTAGAAGGGCTCGAGCACGACGTCGAGGCCGCCGGACTGCCCGAGCACGCCGGACTGGTCCGGCACGATGCGGTCGATGGCACAGTTCGCGAAGACGGCGGCGATGTCGCGGTCCTCGAGGATGGGGGCGCGCCGGATGCTGGCGTGCAGCGAGTCCGTCGCGTTGAACGCGTTCTCGCAGGCGACGATCGTGACGTCGCCGCGGTCGAGCGGACGGGCCGCGAGCCCCTCGGCGATGATCGGGGCGACCAGCGGGAGCGTCCGGGCACCGACGGCCGTGGTGACGACGTCGGCCTCGGCGATGGCCCGGATGACGTGCTCGCGGTCGGTCTTGCTGCTCAGCGCACGGAAGCCGTAGACGAGGTGCTCGACCGGCATCTCGCCGACCTCGTGCACCACGAAGCGGCCGGCCTCGTTGAGGGCCGAGACCACGCGGTCGTCGACGTCGACGAAGGTGAGCTCGTAGCCGCTCGCGACCAGGAACTGTCCCACGAACCCGCGCCCGATCTTGCCGGCGCCGATGTGGACCGCTCGCTTCGTCACCGCCATCCGACGATCCTCCCATGCCGATCGGTACGTTCTCGACCGGCCCCGGCCAGGGCGGACGACGACGGGCGCGCGACGGCCGCGCGCACGCCACGGGGACGCCGGTTCACGGCGTCGGGGCGGGTGAAGAGCTGCTGCATAACGTTCGGGTCACATCGCGAGGCGGCGGTGCGGGTGCACCGCCGCCTCGGGAGTCGAGTGGCGGTGCGGGTGCACCGCCGCTCGGGGTCGAGTGGTGTCGGAAGACTACCGCGCCGCGGAACCGTCCACGTAGTCGGCGTCGTTCGACTTCCACGCGAAGAGCGCACGCAGCTCGCGGCCGGTGGCCTCGATCGGGTGGCCCTCGCCCTTCGCACGGAGCGCCTTGAACTCCGGTGCGCCGGCGTCCTGGTCCTCGATGAAGCGCTTGGCGAAGGCACCGTTCTGGATGTCCGCGAGGACGGCCTTCATGTTCTCCTTGACCTCGGGCGAGATCACGCGCGGGCCGGAGACGTAGTCACCGAACTCGGCCGTGTCCGAGATCGACCAGCGCTGCTTGGTGAGGCCACCCTCCCAGATCAGGTCGACGATGAGCTTCAGCTCGTGCAGCACCTCGAAGTAGGCGATCTGCGGCTGGTAGCCCGCCTCGACCAGGGTCTCGAAGCCGTACTGGATGAGCTGCGACGTGCCACCGCAGAGGACGGCCTGCTCACCGAACAGGTCGGTCTCGGTCTCCTCGGTGAAGGTCGTCTTGATGCCGCCGGAGCGGAGTCCGCCGATGGCCTTCGAGTACGACCACGCGAGGTCCCAGGCGGACCCGGACGCGTCGACCTCGACGGCGACGATGACGGGGACGCCACGGCCGGCCTCGTACTCGCGGCGCACGGTGTGGCCCGGGCCCTTCGGCGCGACGAGGGAGACGTCGACGCCCTCGGGTGCCTGGATGTAGCCGTAGCGGATGTTGAAGCCGTGGCCGAAGACGAGCGTCGCGCCCGGCTTGAGGTTCGGCTCGATGTCGTCCTTGTAGACGATGCGCTGGACCTGGTCCGGCGCGAGGATGACGACGACGTCCGCCCACTTCGTGACCTCGGCCGGGGTGTGCACCTCGAAGCCGGCCTCTTCGGCCTTCTGACGGCTCTTCGAACCCTCCTGCAGGCCGATCTTGACCTCGACACCGGAGTCGCGGAGGTTGAGGGCGTGGGCGTGGCCCTGCGAGCCGTACCCGATGACGGCGACCTTCTTGCCCTGGATGAGCGTCAGGTCGGCGTCGGCGTCGTACACGATGTCAGTCACGGTGGTGGTTCTCCTGTGGTCGGTTGGGAAGCGTTCGTTGCTGAGTCTGGTGGAGACGGACAGGAGGCGCGGTGCTGGTGGCGACCCGCGCCTCCTGGCCGTCACGGGGCGCGGTCAGCGCACCCGGTCGGTGATGCTCTTCGGACCGCGGCCCATGCCGAGGAGGCCCGCACGGGCGAGCTCCTTGATGCCGTAGGGCTCGAGCACGCGGAGGATCGCCTGGATCTTGCCGGGGTCGCCGGTCACCTCGACGATGAGCGAGTCGTTCGCGACGTCGACGACCTGGGCGCGGAACAGGTTCACTGCCTCGAGCACGGCCGAGCGCGTCTGGTTGTCGACACGGACCTTCACGAGCATGTGCTCGCGCTGGACGGACTGCGAGAAGTCCAGCTCGACGATCTTGATGACGTTGACGAGCTTGTTGAGCTGCTTCGTCACCTGCTCGAGCGGGAGGTCCTCGACGTCGACGACGACGGTGATCCGGCTCAGGCCGTCCACCTCGGTGTTGCCGACGGCGAGCGACTCGATGTTGAACCCGCGGCGGGCGAACAGGCCCGCGACGCGCGTCAGCAGACCCGGCTTGTCCTCGACGAGGAGGGAGAGGACGTGGCTCATGCGGTTTCCCCCGTCATGTCGGCGTCCTCGTCGTCCCAGGTGGGTGCGAGGGCCTGGGCGTACTCGATGGACGAGTTGCTGACACCCTGCGGGACCATCGGCCAGACCATCGAGTCACGGCTCACCACGAAGTCGATCACCACGGGGCGGTCGTTCGTCTCGAGGGCCAGCGTGATGGCGGCGTCGACCTCGTCCGCCTTCTCGACGCGGATACCGAGCGCGCCGTACGCGTCCGCCAGCTTCACGAAGTCCGGCACCCGGCGCGAGTCGTGGCCGGTCTCGAGGTCGGTGAACGAGTGGCGGCCGTCGTAGAACAGCGTCTGCCACTGCCGCACCATGCCGAGCGACGAGTTGTTGATGATCGCGACCTTGATCGGGATGTCGTTGATGACGCAGGTCGCGAGTTCCTGGTTCGTCATCTGGAAGCAGCCGTCGCCGTCGATCGCCCAGACCACGCGGTCCGGCTCGGCGACCTTCGCGCCCATCGCTGCGGGCACCGAGTAGCCCATCGTGCCGGCGCCGCCGGAGTTGAGCCAGGCGTTCGGCCGCTCGTACTTGATGAACTGCGCGGACCACATCTGGTGCTGACCGACACCGGAGGCGTAGACGGCCTCGGGGCCGCTCAGCTCCCCGATGCGCCGGATGATCCCCTGCGGGGCGAGCAGGCCGTCGGTCGGCTCCGCGTACCCGAGCGGGAAGTCGACCTTGAGCTGGCGGAGCTTCGTCCACCACTCGTCGGTCGATGCGCGGTCGTCGACGGCGATGCCGTCCCAGGCGTCGAGCAGGTCGACCAGGACCTCGCGCGCGTCGCCCACGATCGGGACGTCGGCGAAGCGGATCTTCGAGATCTCGGCGGGGTCGATGTCGACGTGCACGACCTTGGCGTTCGGCGCGAACTCGTCGGCCTTGCCGGTCACACGGTCGTCGAAGCGGGCGCCGAGCGCGATGATGAGGTCGCTGTCCTGCAGGCCGAGCACCGCCGGGACGGTGCCGTGCATGCCGGGCATGCCGAGGTGCTGCGGGTGCGAGTCCGGGAAGGCGCCGCGTGCCATCAGCGTCGTCACGACCGGCGCACCGGTGGCCTCCGCGAAGCGGAGCAGCTCGGCGGTCGCGCGGGAGCGGATGACGCCGCCGCCGACGTAGAGCACTGGGCGCTGCGACGCGGCGAGGAGTTGCGCGGCCGCGGCGATCTGCTTGCCGTGCGCCTTGGTGACCGGGCGGTAGCCGGGCAGGTCGATCTTCGGCGGCCAGACGTAGGGCGCCGACTTCTGCTGGGCGTCCTTCGTGATGTCGACCAGCACCGGCCCGGGGCGTCCGGTCGTCGCGATGAGGTGCGCCGCGGCCAACGTCGCCGGCACGTCGGCCGGGTCGGTCACCAGGAACGAGTGCTTCGTGATCGGCATCGTGATGCCGACGATGTCGGCTTCCTGGAACGCGTCGGTCCCCATCAGCGTCGAGAAGACCTGACCGGTGATCGCGATGAAGGGCACCGAGTCCATGTAGGCGTCGGCGATGGCGGTGACGAGGTTCGTCGCGCCGGGCCCGGACGTCGCGATGGCGACGCCGACCTTGCCCGACGCCGAGGCGTAGCCCTCGGCGGCGTGGCCGGCGCCCTGCTCGTGACGGACGAGGATGTGGCGGATCGTCGTGGACGCCATCAGCTCGTCGTAGAACGGGATGATGGCACCGCCCGGCAGGCCGAAGACGTCGGTGATCCCGAGGTGCTCGAGCGTCCGGAGGACGGCTCCCGACCCGGTCAGGATCTCCGGCGTCCGGCGTGCACCGGCGGCCGCGGACAGCGGAGTGGCTTCCGTGGGCATGAGGTGGTCCTTGCCTGGAGAGGTGGCGATGGTGCGTGTGTCGACGCTAGCCCGTGACCGCGCCCTTGGCGGCGGACTGGACGAGCTTCGCGTACTTCGCGAGGACTCCGCGGGTGTAGCGCGGGGGCAGCGGGGCCCAGCCTTCGCGGCGGGCTTCCAGCTCGGCGTCGTCGACCAGTAGGTCGAGCGAGCGAGCCGCGATGTCGACACGGATGCGGTCGCCATCGCGCACGAAGGCGACTGGACCTGCGTCCACTGCTTCCGGTGCGATGTGGCCGATGCACAGGCCGGTTGTGCCGCCTGAGAATCGTCCGTCCGTCAACAGTAGTACATCCTTGCCGAGGCCCGCGCCCTTGATGGCCGCGGTGATGGCGAGCATCTCGCGCATGCCCGGGCCGCCCTTGGGGCCCTCGTAGCGGATGACGACGACGTCGCCCTTCTGGATCTTCCCCTCGGTGAGGGCGTCCATCGCGGCGCGCTCGCGGTCGAACACCCGCGCGGGGCCCTCGAACACCTCGGCGTCGAAGCCAGCGGTCTTCACCACGGCGCCCTCGGGGGCGAACGTGCCCTGCAGGATCGTCAGGCCACCGGTCGCGTGGATCGGGTTGTCGAGCTTGCGGAACACCTCGCCGTCGAGCTCCGGCGGGTCGATCGCGGCGAGGTTCTCGGCGAGGGTCTTGCCGGTCACGGTCATGACGTCGCCGTGCAGCAGTCCGGCGTCGAGCAGCGCCTTCATGATCACCGGGATGCCGCCGTTGCGGTCCACGTCGACCATGACGTACTTGCCGAACGGCTTCATGTCGGCGAGGTGCGGGACCTTCGAGCCGATCCGGTTGAAGTCGTCCAGGGAGAGCTCGACCTCGGCCTCGTGCGCGATCGCGAGGAGGTGGAGGACGACGTTGGTGGAGCCTCCGAGTGCCATGGCGACGGCGATGGCGTTCTCGAACGCCTCCTTCGTCAGGATCTGGCGCGCGGTGATGCCCTTGCGGAGCATGTTCACCACGGCCTCGCCGGAGCGGTGCGCGTAGTAGTCGCGACGACGGTCGGCGCTGGGCGGCGCGGCGCTGCCCGGGAGGGACATGCCGAGGGCCTCGGCGACCGACGCCATGGTGTTCGCCGTGTACATGCCGCCGCAGGCGCCTTCGCCCGGGACGATCGCGCACTCGATCTTCTTGAGCTCTTCTTCCGACATGGTGCCGGCCTTGCACGCACCGACGCCCTCGAAGGAGTCGATGATCGTCACCTCCTTGAAGGTGCCGTCGGCCTGCTTGACGTAGCCCGGCATGACCGAGCCCGCGTAGAGGAAGACGCTCGCCAGGTCGAGTCGGGCGGCGGCCATCAGCATCCCCGGCAGCGACTTGTCGCAGCCGGCGAGCAGGACGGTGCCGTCGAGGCGCTCGGCGTTCACGACGGTCTCGACGCTGTCCGCGATGACCTCACGCGAGACGAGGGAGAAGTGCATGCCCTCGTGCCCCATCGAGATGCCGTCGGAGACGGAGATGGTGCCGAACTGCAGCGGGTAGCCCCCGCCGGAGTGCACGCCCTCCTTCGCCCCCTGCGCGAGGCGGTCGAGGGAGAGGTTGCACGGGGTGATCTCGTTCCAGGACGAGGCGATGCCGATCTGCGGCTTCTCCCAGTCCTCGTCCCCCATGCCGACGGCCCGGAGCATGCCACGCGAGGTGGTCGCTTCGATCCCGTCGGTGACGACCCGGCTGCGCGGCTTGACGTCGATATCAGGCATGGAGCGAGTCTAGGCGCAGTTGGGATACCAACCGGACAACACCATGCGTTCGCATGCGAAAACCGGGCCTGGAGGCGCGGATCGCCTTGGTCAGCGCACCGCTCGGAGGCGAGCCAGCTGCTTCAGGACGTCGGTCAGCGCCGCCGGATCGGCGACACGGTGGCGGGCGAGCGTGTCGCCCTCCCCCACCTTCACGCCGACGTCGCCGTCACCGAGCACGCGGAAGCCGTCCTCATCGGTGACGTCGTCACCGGCGAAGAACACCGCGTCGGCACCGCGCAGCTCGCGCAGGCGGGCGATCGCGTCGCCCTTGGTCACGTGCCGGACGGCGAACTCGAGGATGTCCTTGCCGCCGCGTTCGAGGACGTCGGCGTCGGCCTCGTGCGCCGCGCTGCTCGCGGCGGCGTTCGCCTCGGCAGCGACCTCGGCGCTCACCCGGCGGGTGTGCACGCCGTGCCCGGCGGGCTTGTGCTCGATGACGACACCCGGGAACCGCGCGCCGACCTCGTCGAGCGCCGCACCGATGCGTGCGACCCGGGCGACCTCGTCGTCCGAGAGCGCTGCTTCGTCGTGGCCGTCGACCCGCCACTCGACGCCGTGCGACCCGACGAGCGCCATCCCGGCCGGCGCGTGGGTCACCGCGGCGAGGCTGCCGAGCGGCCGCCCGGAGACGAGCACCACCTCGGTGTCCGCCGCCCGCTGCAGGGTGAGGACGGCCGCCCACGAACCCGGCAGCGCCCCGACCTCGGACGGGTCGTCGGCGAAGGGCGCCAGCGTGCCGTCGAAGTCGAGGGCGACGAGGAGTCGCGGCGCAGCCGCGAGCGTCTCGAGGGCCGCCGTCAGGTCGGCCGTCGCGGTGGTCTCGTCACGCATCACGTGCCTCCCGGGTGTCCTCGGCCGCACGCGCGGTCTGGGCGTCCTCGTCGAAGATCGACATGTTGTCGGTCTGCGCCTCGCGGTGGCGGTCCGCCGGCTCGGTCGCCGACGGGTCGATCCGCGCGTTCCGTGGGGCGTGGCGGTCGAGCGCTTCCAGGAAGGAGCGCGACCACCGGGCCACGTCGTTGTCGCGCACGCGCTTCCGGAGCGCGCGCATCCGGGTCGAGCGTTCGCGTCGGGGCATCTCGATCGCGCGCTCGATCGAGTCCTTGAGGGCGCCGATGTCGTGCGGGTTGATGATGACGGCCTGCTTCAGCTCGTCGGCGGCGCCGGCGAACTCGGAGAGGATGAGGACGCCGTCGTTGTCGAAGCGGGTCGCGACGTACTCCTTCGCGACGAGGTTCATGCCGTCGCGGAGGGCCGTGACGAGCATGATGTCCGCCGCCAGGTAGAGCGCGACCATCTCCTCGCGCGGGTAGCCGTGGTGCAGGTAGGAGATCGGCTGGTGGCCGATGGTGCCGAGGTCGCCGTTGATCCGGCCGACGCTCAGCTCGATCTCGTCGCGGAGCATCCGGTAGGAGTCGACGCGCTCGCGGCTGGGGCTCGCGACCTGCACCAGCGTGGCGTCCTCGACACGGAGGCGGCCGTCCTCGATGAGCTCGCCGAACGCCTTGATGCGGTGCCGGATGCCCTTCGTGTAGTCGAGCCGGTCGACGCCGAGCAGGACGGTCTTCGGGTTGCCGAGCCCGGCACGGATCTCGCGGGCACGCTCCTGGACCTCGGGCTTCCTGGCGATGTCCTCGAAGCTCTCGGCGTCGATCGAGATCGGGAAGTGCCGCGCCTCGACGTGACGGACCGTGATCCCCTTGCGGCTCCGAGGAGCCTCGGGGTCGTCGACCGGCACGTCGATCGTGGTGCCCTTGGTCGTGTAGCCCTTGATGTGCCGCACCGCGCGGAGGAAGTCGCTGGCGTCGTCGTGCCGCTGGAACCCGATCACGTCCGCGCCGAGCAGCCCGTCGAGGATCTGTGCACGCCACGGCAGCTGGGCGTAGATGCCGACCGGCGGGAACGGGATGTGGTTGAAGAAGCCGATCGTGACGTCGGGGCGGCGTTCGCGGAGGAGCGCCGGGACGAGCTGCAGTTGGTAGTCCTGCACCCAGACGATGCCGTCCTGCTCGACGATCTCGGCGATCTGCTGGGCGAAGCGCTCGTTGACGCGCTGGTAGGCGTTCCACCAGTCACGGTGGTAGCTCGGGTGCTCGATGACGTCGTGGTAGAGCGGCCAGAGCGTGTCGTTGCTGAAGCCCTCGTAGTAGTCCTGCACGTCGTCGGCGCTGAGGGGCACCGGGACGATGTGGATCCCCTCGTTGTCGAACGGCTCCACCTCGACGTCGGGTTGTCCCACCCAGCCGACCCAGGCGCCCTCGTTCGCGCGCATCACCGGCTCGAGTGCGGTGACCAGGCCACCGGGCGAGTGCCGCCAGCCCTCGTTGCCGTCCTCGTCGACGACACGGTCCACCGGCAGGCGGTTCGAGGCGACGACGAAGGAGTACCGGGTCTGTTCGGTGCGGGGTGATGCCATGGGGTGGTGGAGTCTCCGTTCCGCCCGGCTCGAGCGCCGGGTTCAGGCGTAAGTTACCAGCGCACCGACAGCCGATTCACGGCGGTTCGGCGGCTTCGGGCCGGTGGCTGCGGGTCCGGACAGCTGTGGTGACCGGGCCGGACAGCCTGCGGCGGGTGCGCCGGCCCGCTCAGTAGGCTCGTCGGCATGGTCGTGACACGGGCGTGGCGGAACGGACACGCGACGGAACGGGACTTCCCGGTCGACCGGGTCTCCGACCTCATCGAGGGCGACGACACGTTCGTCTGGGTGGACTACACCGACCCGGCGGCCGCCGACCTCGAGCAGGTCGAGGAGGAACTGGGCATCCACGCCCTCGCGGTCGAGGACGCCGTCGAGCGCGGTCAGCGCCCGAAGCTCGACCGGTACCGGGACAGCCTGTTCCTGGTCGTCTACGACGTCGAGGGGCTCGACGCCGACGGGGACCTCGTCACCCACGAGGTGAAGGCGTTCGTCACGAAGCACGCCCTCGTCACGATCCACGGCGCCGACGTCGACACCGGTGCGGTCGAGCGGCGGCTCGACGCGAACGCCGACATCGCCGACCACGGGGTCCCGTGGCTCCTGTGGGGGCTGCTCGACGCGGTCACCGACCACGCCACGAGCACGATCGAGGACATCGAACGCCGGATCGACGACCTCGAGGACGACCTGTTCGAGCAGGGCGACCCCCGCGAGCAGCAGATCCAGCGCCGGGCGTTCCGGCTGCGGAAGGCGCTCGGCGTCCTCCGGCGGCAGGTCGTCCCCACCCGGGACAGCGTCGCATCGCTGCTGCACGGCGACGCCGAGTCGATCTCCGACGGCATCCGCCCGTACTTCCGTGACGTCGAGGACCACCTCGTGTCGATCGCGGACTCCGTCGACCAGCTGCGCGACGCGGTGTCGAGCGTGCTCGACACGAGCCTCAACCTCGCGTCGAACCGGCAGAACACGGTGATGAAGAAGGTGACGAGCTGGGCGGCGATCATCGCGATCCCGACGGCGATCACGGGGTTCTTCGGGCAGAACGTGACCTTCCCGGGCGAGGGTCAGTGGGGCGGGCTCTTCGCGTCCCTGGCGCTCATCGTCGCGTCGTCGCTCGTGCTGTACCGCGTGTTCAAGGCGAAGGACTGGCTGTAGCGCGGGCTACAGCCCGAGCGCGAGCACGCCGGCGACGACGGTGAGCGGGGCGACCACGCACCCGAGCGCCATGTACTTCCCCCACGACAGACGGACGCCCTCGGCCGAGAGCCGCGCGTGCCAGAGCAGCGTCGCCAGCGAGGCCCACGGCGTGATGAGGCACCCCGCGTTCACGCCGACGAGGAGCGCCGCGTAGCGCAGGGCCTCGTGCCCGGCGGCCGGCTCGAGCACCAGGTACGCGGGCAGGTTGTCGATCGCGTTGGCCGCCAGCGCCCCGGCACCACCGAGCACGAGGAGCGATCCGGTGTCGGTGCCGCCGGACAGCGCCCGCACGATCGGGTCGGTGAGCCCGGTGGTGTGCAGGGTCTCGACCACGACGAACAGCCCGGCCGCGAACACCAGCGTCGACCACGGCACCCGCGACGGCCTGAGCTCGGACGGCGCCCGGAACGCCGCGACGACGAGGAGGACCACGGCGGCGGCGATGGCGGCGACCCAGACGGTGACGCCGGCGGTGAGCGCGACGACGAGCGCGACGAGCACGCCGGAGGCCGACCAGAAGAAGACGGGGTCCGTCGACTGCCGGACCGAGACGGGCGTGTAGCGGCCGAACAGCCGCCCGCGGAACACCACGAGGAGCACCGCGCAGGGCACGACCACCCCGGCCAGCGCGGCCCACACCATGAGGCCCGCGAACGGGATCGGGCCGTCGAGGCCGATGCGGTCCACGGCGAGCAGGTTCGTCAGGTTCGACACCGGCAGCAGCAGCGACGCCGTGTTCGCGAGCCAGACGGTGGTCAGGGCGAACGGCATCGGCGGCAGGCCGACCCGGCGGGCGAGGGTGATGACGATGGGGGTGAGCAGCACCGCGGTCGTGTCGATCGACAGGAACACCGTGCACACCACGGCGAGCACGACGACCGCGCCCCAGAGGCCGATCGTGCGGCCTCCCCCGACGCGTGCCGCGAGGTCGGCGAGCCGGTCGAACACGCCCGCGTCGGCCGCCAGCTCGGCGACGATCGTGAGTCCGAGCACGAACGCCAGCACGGGGACGACCCGGTCGGCGAGGGTGGCGAGGTCGTGCAGGGGCAGCAGTCCGAGGGCCACGCAGACGGCGCCGACCACGAGCAGTGCCCCACCGATGACGGCCTGACGCAACGGCGGCTCCTCCACGAGTGCACCGGCAGGGCGACCGGCGGCGCTCCAATGTACTGGCCGGTAGCGTGGGCGGGACGACGACAGGAGGAACCCGTGCGGAAGTTCATGTTCAACGGTGCCGTGTGGAGCTCGATCATCAGCGGCTACAGCGTGCTCCAGACGACGCGGCACGGTCCGCGCGACTGGCGCCTGGCGCTGACGTGGGTGGCGTGGCTCTCGACGACGATCGTCGCGATCGGCACGGTCGTCGAGGACGACCGCGCCGTGAAGGCGCGCCAGCCCTAGGGCGGGACGCTGCGGTCGTGGACGCGACCGGGTGACGGACGGGAGGCGCGGTGCCGGCTGGCATCGCGCCTCCCGTCCGTCCGTGGCCGCGTCCGTCCGTGGCCGCGTCCCGCCGTGGTCGCGTCGTCAGCGTTCCGAGCGCGGGATGTCGGACGTCTGGATCGGACCGGTGAAGAGGGCGCCGTCCTGCTGGCCGGGGGTGAAGAGGGCCGAGGACGACGCGGTCGAGGCGGTCCGCCGCGACGACCGGGGTTCGGCGACGGCGCCGTCGACGACGAGCACCCGCTGCACCGGCTGGGCATCCGGGTGGGTCCGCTGGATCCAGGCGACGAGTTCCTCGCGGACGTAGCAGCGCAGGTCGAAGAGCGACGGGGCGTCGTGCGCGGTGACGAGCACCCGGACGTGCACGAACCCCTGCACGGCGTCGGTGACCTGCAGCACCTGGACCCGGCGGTCCCAGAGGTCGGTGCGCTCGAGGATCTGTTCGAGCTCGACCCGCATGTCCCCGGGCCGGACCCGCCAGTCGAGGTCGAACTCGACCGCCCCGAGCAGTTCGCTGTTCGTCCGGGTCCAGTTCTCGAACGGCGTCGACGTGAAGTAGGTCGACGGCAGCACGAACCGGCGGTCGTCCCAGAGGTGCACGACCACGTACGTGAGCGTGATCTCCTCGATGCGGCCCCACTGCTGCTCGACCACCACGACGTCGTCGACCCGGATCGACCCCGAGAACGCGAGCTGCATCCCCGCGAAGACGTGGCCGAGCGTGGACTGCGCGGCCAGGCCGGCGATGACCGAGATGAGCCCGGCCGACGCGAGGACGCTCGCGCCCGCCGCCTCGACGCCGGGGAACGTGAGCAGGATCGCGCCGACGCCGATGATGACCAGCACGGCCACCGTGAGGCGCCGGAGCACGAGCACCTGCGTCCGGATCCGCCGGGCGACCCGGTTGTCGGGGACGTCGACGCGGTAGCGGTGCAGGCCGAGGCTCTCGAGGAAGATCGCGATCTCGCACGCCAGCCACGTGCCGACGCCGATCGTCACGATGAGGAACGTGTGCGAGACCCCGTCCCGCCACGGGTACGCGTCGACGTCGTGCGGGATGGTCGTCGCGAAGGCCGCCCAGAGGAGCGCCACGAGGAGCATCGTCCGCGTCGGGTGCTTCGTGCGGCGGGACAGCACGGCGGCCCAGCGCTCCCGCCTCGCGAGGGCACGGAACACGAGGTGCAGGACGAGGGCGGCGGCGGCGGTGACGAGCAGCGCGAAGCCGATCGCGACGAGGAGCCGGAGGAGGATGTCCATCCCTCCATGGAAGCGGGCCCCGGCGCGGTCCGTTCAGGCTGGGTGACCACCGGACGACCGGAGGCGCGGTGCCGGACCGGCACCGCGCCTCCAGGCAGGGAGAGCCGCTACTTCGAGGACGTGAGCGAGTCCACGAAGTCCTTGTGCTCGGATGCCCACTTCGCGGTGATCGCGGGGTACTCGCTGGTCTTTGCGCCGCTGTTGACCAGCGCGTTCTCCAGCGAGTAGAGGGTGTCGGAGTCCATCGAGAAGTGCTCCATCCACTTCGACGCCGTCGGGAAGTCGTCCTTGACGGACTCCTTGCCGATGGTGTGGATCTCCTCGTTCTTGCCGAGCGCGCCCTTCGGGTCCTTCAGGTCCTTGATCGGGAACGCGTCGTACGCCCAGTGCGGACGCCACAGGGTCACGACGACGTCCTCCTTCTTCGCGATCGAGGCCTTGAGGTCGGCGAGCATCGCGGGCGTGGAGCTCGTGATGAAGTCCATGCCGTCGAGGCCGTACTGCGGGATGACGTCCTCGGACACGACCTTCGTCTCACCGGCTGCGGGCTCGATGCCGATGATCTTGTTGCCGAACTCGGAGGCGTGCGCCTTGAGCTCGTCGATCGAGTCGATGTCCGAGTACTCGGGCACGGCGAGCTCGAGCGACGCCTGGTCGTTCCACGCACCCAGGTCGGTCAGCTGCCCGCCGTACGTGTCCATGTACTGCGCGTGGGTGTTCGGCAGCCAGGTGTCGAACACGACGTCGTAGTCCCCCGACGCGAGCCCCGAGTAGGCGGGCGCGACGTCGGAGTTCGTGAGCTGGACGTCGTAGCCCTTCTGCTCGAGCACGTGCTTCCAGAGGTAGCTGGCGGCGGTGTCCTCGTCCCAGCCGTTGAAGACGACGACGTGCATCGACTTCTGGTCGCCGTTGTCGAGGGTGCCGCTCGCGCCGTAGTAGCCCGGGGGCATGCAGGCGGAGAGGCCGACTGCGGTGGCGGCCGCGAGGGCCAGGGCGGCGATGGTGCGCCTGGTGCGCCGGTGGTGCTGCTCCGGCTGCTGCTGCTCGTTCGTCATGGTCTGGTCCTTCCTCACGCGTCGACGGTCTGGCGGTCGGCCGGGGCTGCGCCCGGAGCGTCCGCGGTGGCGGCGGTCTGGGCGGTCGCCGCGGTCGGCGTCGCGGTGACGGCCGTCCGTGGCTTCCGCCTCCAGGGCCTGGAGGCACCACCCGCGCCGCCGCCGAGCGCTGCGGTCAGACGGTCCAGCAGGATCGCGAGCACCACGACCGACAGACCGGCCTCGGCACCCAGGCCGACGTCGATGCGGTTGAGGGAGGCGACGATCTGCTCGCCGAGGCCACCGGCGCCGACCATGCCGGCGATGACGACCATCGAGAGCGACAGCATGATGACCTGGTTGACACCCGCCATGATGCTGGCCTTCGCGAGCGGCAGCTGGATCTGGCGGAGGATGCGCCACGGGCTCGAACCGAACGCGGCACCGGCCTCGACGACCTCACCGGGGACCCCGCGGATGCCGAGCTCGGTGAGCCGGACGCCCGGTGCCATCGCGAACACGATCGTCGCGACGATGCCGGGGACGACACCGACGCGGAAGAGCAGCAGCGCCGGGATGAGGTACACGAACGCCGGGGTGGTCTGCATGAAGTCGAGCACCGGGCGGATGATGCGGCTGGCGGCGTCGGAGCGGGCGGCCCAGATGCCCAGCGGGATGCTGAACACCACGGCGAGCCCGGCCGCGACGACGACGAGCGCGAGGGTGTCCATCGCGTTGGTCCACTGGCCGACGCTCACGATGAAGAGCAGGCCGATCGCGGCGCCGAGCGCGAGCTTCCAGCCCTTCGCGATGAACGCCAGGACCACGAGGACCGCGACGACGACCCAGAACGGCGGCGTGGCGAGGAAGTACTCCATCCACGCGTCCATCCACGTGAACACGTAGCGGACGACGTCGAAGAAGCCGGAGAGGTAGGTCGTGATCCAGTCGACGACCGCAGCGACCCAGGTGCCGAGGGGCAGGTGGAAGTCGCCGAAGGAGTTGGTTCCGGGGGTGATCATGCGTCAGCACCTTCCGTGGCGGGGGTGGTGGTGGCGAGCGTCTCGTCCAGGTCGTCGTTCGAGATGCGGGTCACCGGCTCGAGCGTCTGGATGGGGCTGGTCGTGGTCGGGACGTTGCCGAGCGCGGCGAGGAGCGTGACGCGCGGCACCACCCCGAGCAGGCGGTGTTCGTCGTCGACGACCGCGATGGGCAACGGCGACTCGACCGCGAGCTCGAACAGGTCGGTGAGCGCGGTGTCCGGCGCGACCTTGGCGTACTCGGTGTTGACGATCGCGTCGAGGTTCGTGTCGCCCGCCTTGACCTGGCGCATCACGTGGCGGTCGCGGACCCAGCCCTCGAGCGTCCGGCCGCGGCCCGTGACGAACACGGCGGCCGTCTGCAGGTCGCGCATGATCCGGAGCGCACCGCGGGGCCCCGCGGTGACGGGGACGACGGCACGGGCCGGTTCCATCACGCTCGCGGCGGTGAGCACGCGGGCGCGGTCGACGTCCTGCACGAACTGCGCGACGTAGTCGTTCGCCGGGTCGGTGAGGATATCCTCCGGTGACCCGATCTGGACGATCCGGCCGTCGCGCATCACGGCGATGCGGTCCCCCAGGAACATGGCCTCGTTGAGGTCGTGCGTGATGAAGACGATCGTCTTGCCGAGCCGCTGCTGCAGGTCGACGAGCTGCTCCTGCATCTCCCGGCGGATGAGCGGGTCGAGCGCACTGAACGCCTCGTCCATGAGCAGGACGTCGGTCTCGGCGGCGAGGGCGCGGGCGATGCCGACGCGCTGCTGCATGCCGCCGGAGAGCTCGTCGGGCTTGGCGTCGGCCCAGACGTCGAGGCCGACGAGGTCGATCACCTCGCGGGCCTTCGCGAGCCGGGTGGCCTTGTCGACACCGTTCACCTCGAGGCCGAACGCGACGTTCTCGAGCACGGTGCGGTGCGGCAGGAGCGCGAAGTGCTGGAACACCATCGACACGCTGGTGCGCCGGATCTCCCGGATCTCCTTCGGGGTGGCCTTGGTCACGGTGCGGCCGCCGATCTCGACCGCGCCGGTGGTCGGCTCGAGGAGCCCGTTCAGCATCCGGATGAGCGTCGACTTGCCGGAGCCGGAGAGCCCCATGACGACGAAGATCTCGCCGGGGCGCACGTCGAAGGACGCGTCGATGACGGCCGCCGAGCCGAGGTCGCGGACCTCGTCGCGGGACGCGCCGGCGGCCAGACGACGGACGGCTTCACCGGGGCGTCGGCCGAACACCTTGTACGCGCCGTGCACGCTGACAGCGGGCACGGCGTTCGGGTCGTCCGGCGTGGTGACACGCCGGTCTTGCGGTGGTGCGATGGTCAACGGTGCTCCTCGCGCGACCGTGGCGCGGGAGGCGCACGGCGATCGCGGGTTGGTTGCGGACGGGTCGTCCGGCACCGTGTTCGGCGGCACCGCATCGAGCCCGCGCAACGGCGCAGGGCGAGCGATCACGCACGCGGGGGTCGTACTCGGGACGACCCCGGTCCGGCCGACCGTACGGTCACCGCGAGCGCTGCTCTGGGCACTGCTCGGATGGACGCGTCCTGATCGTCGGTGTCCCCTGAAGGGACGTTCAAGGCTATCGACGCTTGTCCCCCACCGCGAATCGCCGTCCGCCGGAACCCCGGCAACGGTGTCCCCCGAACACGGCGTGTCGCGCACGCTGCCGGGGATCGACATCGTGACCGAGTCGTGATGGTTCAGGTGGCTCGCATGTTTGTGTGCCGCCCCGGTTCCACCCACCTGTAGCGTGTCGCGCATGACAGCGCAGAACGACACCGGGGTGGACCGCGCGCCCGCGAACGACTTCTCGCACGAGCAGGAGGGCTACCAGCACGGTCTGAAGCCCCGGCAACTGCAGATGATCGCCATCGGCGGTGCGATCGGCACCGGGCTCTTCCTCGGGGCCGGCGGCCGACTGCACACCGCGGGACCCGCGCTCGCGCTGACGTACCTCATCGCGGGCGTCTTTGCGTTCTTCATCCTCCGGGCGCTCGGTGAACTCGTGCTGCACCGTCCGTCGTCCGGGTCGTTCATCTCCTACGCCCGCGAGTTCTACGGCGAGAAGTTCGCCTACGCCGCCGGCTGGATGTACTTCCTCAACTGGGCGATGACCTCGATCGTCGACACCACCGCGGTGGCCATCTACCTGCAGTACTGGTCGGCGTTCACCGCGGCACCGCAGTGGCTCCTCGCGCTCATCGCCCTCGTCGTCGTGCTCGCCGCCAACATGGTCGCGGTCAAGGTCTTCGGCGAGCTCGAGTTCTGGTTCGCGATCATCAAGGTCGTCGCCCTCGTGGCGTTCCTGGTCGTCGCGATCGTCTGGCTCGTCTTCGCGTTCCCGGTCGAGGCCGGCGGCGAAGCGGTCCGGACCGGCTTCTCGATCTGGGGCGACAACGGCGGCCTCTTCCCGAACGGCGTGCTGCCCGCGGTCATCGTGATCCAGGGTGTCGTCTTCGCGTACGCGGCGATCGAGCTCGTCGGCACCGCGTCCGGCGAGACCCAGAACACCGAGAAGGTCATCCCCCGCGCCATCAACTCCGTCGTGTTCCGCATCGCGGTCTTCTACGTCGGGTCGATCGTCCTGCTCTCCCTGCTCCTGCCGTACACCGCCTACAAGGAGGGCGAGAGCCCCTTCGTGACGTTCTTCTCGTCGCTCGGCAACCCGCAGGTCGGCTCGATCGTCGGGTCGATCATGAACTTCGTGGTGCTCACCGCGGCGTTGTCGTCCCTCAACGCCGGGCTCTACTCGACCGGCCGTGCGCTGCACTCGATGGGCATGAACGGGTCGGCGCCGAAGTGGACGACGAAGATGTCGAAGGGCGGGGTGCCGTACGCCGGCATCCTGCTGACCGCGGCGTTCACCGTCGCCGGCGTCGTGCTCAACTACTTCGTGCCGAGCCAGGCCTTCGAGATCGCGCTGAACATCGCCAGCCTCGGCATCATCACGGCGTGGGGCACGATCATCCTCTGCCAGATGCGCCTGCGGCAGTGGGCGAAGCAAGGGCTGGCGAAGGAACCGACGTTCCGGTTGCCCGGCGCTCCGGTCACCTCGTGGCTGACGCTCGCGTTCCTCGCCTCGGTGATCGTCCTGATGGCGATCGACTACCCGGTCGGCACCTACACGATCGCGTCACTCGTGATCGTCATCCCGCTGCTCATCGTCGGTTGGTTCCTGCAGCGTGACCGGATCCTCCGCATCGCGGCACTCCGCGAAGGCGTCACCGGCCCGTACCCGATCACTGGGCGCGACCCGGCGAACCAGGTGCGCCGGGGATCGGGCGGGGGCGGCGGCGCCGACGGCAAGGAGTGACCCCGGCCGGACACCGCGGTCGAGGTCGCGCCCCCGCCTGCGCGCGCACGCAGCTGTCCGGATAGCGACACGGCCGTCACCACGATGACACCAGGGTCCGGTCCCCGTCGGTACGATCGGCGGGTGCCGGACCCTTCTGCTCCCCCCACGCTCGACCTCCAGCTCACCTGGCGTGGCACGTTCGGCCGCGTCCGGGTGTTCGACGACCGGGTGACCGCGGAGACCAGCTACGACCGGGACGGACTGACCGCCGTGCCGATGGACGCCGTGCGCGGGTGGCGTCTCGGACCGTGCGACGTCGACGCGGTGTGCGTCGAGTTCGTCACGCCCGAGGAGACCTACCGCGTGCTGCTCGACACGTCCGACGAGAAGCTCGCCGAGCTGGCGCTGCGCCGGGTGCTCGGTGCGCCGGTGCCGCCGGCCTCCTGACCGGCACGGCTGCTCCGGTCCACGGCCGTTGCGCACGGCTGCTCCGACCCACGGCCGTTGCGGCACGGCCACTCCGGCCCACCGCCGTTCCCGCGCTCAGGGCCACGACGGCGTCGCCGTCCCGGCGGCCACCCGCTGCTCCCACACGCCGTCGAGTGCCGCGGTCTGCTCGGGCGTGAGCGCCACGGAGCCGACGGCGACGTTCTCGGCGAGGTGGTCGACGCTCGAGGTCCCGGGGATGAGCAGGACGTCCGGCGCGTGCCCGAGCAGCCAGGCGAGCCCCAGCTGTGCGGGAGTGATGCCGAGATCCGCCGCGATGCGCTGGGCGACCGGCTCGTCCGCGACCTTCGGCAGCCCCGGGAAGGCGCCCCCGAGCGGGAAGTACGGCACCCAGGCGATCCCCTGGCGGGCGCACAGCTCGAGGAGCGCCTCGTGCTCACGTTCCACCAGCGAGTAGGCGTTCTGCACGCACACGATCCCGGCGGGCAGGCCACGCTCGAGCACGTCGAGCGTCACCGCGCTGAGGCCGATCCCGCCGATGAGGCCCTCGTCGCGCATCGCCGTCATCTCGGCGAGCTGGTCGTCGAGGTCCACCAGCTGCTCCCCCTCGGCGATGAGGCCAGGACCGGCGTCCGCCCTGCGGAGGTTGACCACGCCGATGTGCTCCCGCCCGAGGCTCCGCAGGTTCGCGTGCACCTGTGCGCGCAGTTCGGCCGGTCGCTGCGCCAGCGCGAGGGGCACCGGGGCGTCCACGCGCACGGCCCCCACCTTGCTCACCACGACGACGTCGTCCGACGCGCCGAAGGCCCGCCGGATGACGTCGTTCGCGACGCCGTCCCCGTAGAAGTCGGCGGTGTCGACGTGGTCGACGCCGAGGTCGCGGGCCCGGCGGAGGAGCGCCGCACCGGTGTCACGGTCGTCCGCGAAGCGCTCGAGCGCCATCGCGCCGTAGCCGATGCGTGCCACCGTCCGGTCGCCGAGTCGGTACGCGCCACCCGGACGCGGTCGGTCGTTCTCGTGCATGGTGTCTCCGGTATCCTCGATCGAAGCGGAGGAACCTCCGCTTCAACCGATCCTAACCGGAGGACCCTCCGTTTTGCCTGGTGAACCCGTCGTGACCGCTCCGGTACCCGAGCGACGTCCTCGTGCCGACGCCGCACGGAACCGACAGCGCCTCGTGGACGCCGCCCGCACCGCGTTCACCGCGGGCAGCGAGGACACCTCGCTCGAGGGCATCGCCCGCGCCGCGGGGGTCGGGATCGGCACGCTCTACCGGAACTTCCCCACCCGCGAGGACCTCGTCGCCGCCGTCTACCGCGCCGAACTGGACGCGGCGCTCGACACCGTCGACGACCTGCTCGGCGTCGAGCCCTCGGCCGCTCAGGCGCTCCGGGCGTTCACCGGGCGGTACGCGGCGTTCGTCGCCACGAAGCGCGGACTCGCCGAGACGGTCCGGACGGGCGCGCTCCGGGGTGCGGCCGAGGCAGCGGGCACCCGCGAACGGGTCAACGCCGCCGTGCAACGGTTCCTCGACGCCGGCTCGCTCGACGGCTCGCTCCGCGACGACGTCCGGGCGGACGACGTCACGGCTGCGCTCGTCGGGATCCTGCTCTCGACGCAGGACACCCCCGACACCGCCCAGACGGAGCGGCTGCTCGACCTGCTGCTCGACGGACTCACCCGGCGCTCGGCGCGAACTGCGTGACGCGGAACGTCGCGCCCTGCGGGTCCTGCAGCTCGGCCGCCCGGGTCCAGAACCCCTCCCAGGTGCCGAGGAGCCGGCCGCCGAGACGTTCGGCCCGTGCCGCGGCCTCGTCGCGATCGGCCACGCTGAACGACACGTGCCAGTCGTCGTGCAGAGCGTCGGCGGCGGTGCCGCTCCCGGCGACGGTGCCGCTCACGCCGTCGTCACCGTCACCCGTCCGGGCGAGCGCCCCGATCACGTCCGCGAAGCCCTCGGGAGCGCCGACCTGCCGGGTCCGGATGTCGGGGTCCGACGTCCGGGCGAGGTGGTCGCCGTACCCGGGAAGGCGGATCATCGCGCTCGGCCCCTCGTGCACGTCCGACACCTGCCAGCCGAACAGCCGCTCGTAGAAGGCGATCGCTCGCTCCGGCTCCGGTGAACGCAGGTCGCTGAACACCCACCCGCCCGGGCTGTTGATGTGCTGTGCCCCGGGCCGGTCCCGGGCCTGCCACAGCCCGAAGGCCGCCCCGCGCGGATCGACGCAGTCGACCCCGCGACCGGCGGACCCACCGGGGCCCGCGTCCTGTGGTGCCGCTGCGGTCCCGCCGAGTTCGACGACCCGCGCGGCGACCGCATCGGCGTCGTCGACGGCGATGTACGTCGTCCACGTCGCGGGGTCGTCGCTCGAGGCGATCGCCCCGACGTCAAGGCCGCCGATGCTCGCGATGGAGTAGGAACCCGGGGCGCCCGGCGGCACCCGTTCCTCGAGGTCCCAGCCGAACATGCCGCCGTAGAAGGCGCGAGCGGCCTCGGGGTCGGGCTGCCGGGCCTCGATCCAGCTCGGCACGCCCTGTGGGTACGAACGCGGTGTCTGGTCGGTCATGGTGCCTCCCGGGTCGTCCGGCGGTGTGCCGGGTGGCCCCGGTCTACCGCAGACCGCCGACGTCGGCCCACCCGGGGCCGGGCCGGCCGGCGAGGCCGGCGTCAGTCGTCGGTGTCGACCGCGTCCGTGACGACCGCGCCGGAGCCGGCGTCGATGCGCACGCTGTGCTTCGTGCCGGAGGAGTCGCGGACGTCGCCCTCCCAGACGACCTTCCCGAGGTGGTCGTCGAGCCCGAGTTCGGTGATGGTGCCGGCGTGCAGGTCCTCGAACTTCGACACCGCGTCCTGGACGTCGAGGTCGGCCGCGCCCACGAAGCGCTCGTTCTCGGCCCGGTCGTCGGCGTCGGACTGCTCGGTGCGCGGGGACCCGTCGACCGAGGTGCCGTCGGCGGTGGCGTGCACCTCGTGCTCGTTGCCGTCCGACGTGACGACGAGGACTTCGTACGCGGAGCCGTTCTGCTCCTGCTCGACGGAGATGACGGTGCTCGCGTCGACGGCCTTCCGAGCGGTCTCGATCGCGGCGAGCAGGGCGTCGTTCGAGGCGGCGGTGGCGGAACCGCTCGCGGAACCGGAGGCGCTGCCCGCGCTGCTGCCGGTGTCCGAGCCGCCGTTCGAGCCCGACCCGGACTCGGCCGACGAGCAGCCGACGAGGGCCAGTGAGGCCACGAGCGGCAGCGCGGCGAACCCGGCGATGCGACGAGCGGTGCGGCTGGTGGTGCGGATGGAGTCGTTGCGGTTCGTGTTCATGCGGCAAGACTGCCGACGAGGTGCTGAAGCAGACCTGAAGCGCCCTGTTCAGCCGCCGAGTGCGATGCGCACCACGAACCGGGCACCACCGAGCGGGGCGTCGGTCACCTGCACCGTGCCGCCGTGCGCCCGGACCGCGTCACGGACGATCGCGAGCCCGAGTCCCGCGCCGCCGACGTCCCGACTGCGGGCGTCGTCGAGTCGGACGAACCGGTCGAACACCCGGTCCCGCTCCCCCGGCGGCACGCCGGCGCCGTCGTCGTCGACCGTGAGCACGGCGTCCCCGTCGACGTCGACGAGGCCCACCGACACCCGGGTGGCAGCGTGGCGGACGGCGTTGTCGACGAGGTTGCGGACGACGCCCGTCAGGACCCGCTCGTTGCCGAGCACCCGCGCCGGACCGATGCCGGCACCGTCGACGAGCACGGCTCCGTCGTCTCCCGCCCCGGCACGCGTCCGCGCCCGCGCCACCGCGTCGAGCGCGACGTCGTCGAGGTCCACCGGGCGCACGGCACCGATGCCACCCTCGTCGAGCCGCGAGAGCTCGAGCAGCGCGGACACGAGGTCCTGCAGGCGGAGTGCCTCGGACCGCACCACGTCGGAGAGCTCGCCCACGTCGACACGCTCCGGGTGCGCCGCGGCGACCTCGGCGTGCTGGCGGATCGTCGCGATCGGTGACCGGAGTTCGTGCGAGGCGTCGGAGACGAACCGCCGCTGTCCCTCGGCGGAACGGTCGAGCCGCTCGAGCATGGCGTTCATCGTGGTCGCGAGCCGGGCGATCTCGTCGCCGGTGTCGGGTACCTCGACGCGGGCGTCGGGCTGCGCCGTCCGGATCGTGTCCACCTCGGTCCGCATCCGCTCGACGGGGCGGAGCGACCGGCCGGTGACGACCCAGGTCACGATCCCCATCACGACCACGAGCGCGGGGACGCCGAACGCGAGCAGGCCGACGGCGGCCCGCAGCGCGGTGTCGGACTGCTCGAGCGAGACGCCGTAGACGAGGGTCGCCTCGCCGCCGCCGGGCAGGTCGACGTCGTCGGCGACGAGCAGCCACCGCTCGCCGTCGTGGTCCCACCGGGACTCGTCGGCCGTCGGCAGGGCCGGCGGATCGGCGTCGTCGCCGTGTGCGAGCACCGAACCGTCCTCGTCGACGACCTGTACGAGGACGTCCTCGTACCCGCTGACAGCCGCGGCGCCGTCGGTCTCCACCCGGGACGAGGCCTGTTCGAGACCGGCCTCCGCCGAGGTCCGCACGCCGTCGAGGAGCACGAGCCGGAGCACCACGACGAACGCCGCGGCGCCGACGAGGAGCGCCACGAGCACCACGGCGACCGCGCCGAGCGTCGTACGGGCACGGACGGACCGGAACCGCCGGGCACGCCCGCCCGGAGCGCGGCGGCCAGGAGCGCGGCCGCCCGGAGCACGGCCGGGCTCAGCCACCGTCGGCCGCCAACCGGTAGCCCGCACCCCGGACCGTCTCGAGCGCGCTCCGCCCGAACGGCCGGTCGACCTTCCGGCGGAGGTGCCCGACGTACACCTCGACGATGTTCGGGTCGCCCTCGAAGTCGACGTCCCAGACGTTCTCGATGACGTCCCGTTTCGAGCAGACCTGCCCGGCTCGGCGGGCGAGGAACTCGAGCACCGCGAACTCCCGGCTGGTCAGGTCGACCGGAGTCCCGGCGCGGGACACCGTGCGGGCGGCCGGGTCGACGACGAGGTCACCCAGGGTCAGCACGGCCGGGCGTTCCCGGGCGCCCCGACGGACGAGGGCGCGCAGGCGTGCGACGAGCACGGGGTGCGAGAACGGCTTCGTCACGTAGTCGTCGGCCCCGGCGTCGAGTGCCTCGACCTGGTCCCACTCGCCGTCCTTCGCCGTGAGCATGAGGACGGGTGTCCAGTCGCCGTCGGCGCGGAGCTGCGCGCACACCGCCCAGCCGCTGAGGCCGGGCATCATGAGGTCCAGCACGATCGCGTCGTAGGTGAACTCGCGCGCGTGCCAGAGCCCGTCGACGCCGTCGTGCGCGACGTCGACCGCCCAGCCCTCGGCCTCGAGGCCGCGTCGCACGCCGTCGGCGAGCCGGACCTCGTCGTCGACCACCAGCACACGCATGTGTCGATCCTCCCGTGTCCCGCTGAAGCGCGCCTGAAGCGGGCTGGACGCGACCAGACCGGGCCTGGAGGCACGGTGCGGGCCCGCCACGCGCCTCCAGGCCCGGTGGGTGGTCCGGTCGAGAGCCGCGGGCCGCTGGCCGCTGGGCCAGGATCAGACGAGCAGTGCGATCCCGGCGATCACCGCGGCGACGGCGATGGCCAGCGCGATGAGGAGCAGCACGAGGTGCACCGTGTAGAAGGTGGTCGGCTTGCCGGCCGCGTCACGGGCACGGGAGTCCTTCGCGACGCGCTGGAAGAAGCGCGGCCAGGTGACGACGTTGAAGACGGCACCGATGAACAGGACGAGGGCTGCGAAGACGGTCACCCGACGATCCTAGGGAACGGAGCCGGCGGCCGGGACCGGTGGTGCTCGGCCGGGACCGGTGGTGCTCGGCCGGGCCGGTGGTGCTCGGCCGCCCCCAACGCGGCCGAGACCCACCCCGGCGGCCACGGCGCCTGCGACGGGTGCGCAGCGGCTGTAGCACGTGCTACAGACCCTACACGGCACCCTCGACGGCGTCGAGTCGTCCCGGAGCGGTGTCCCCGTGCCGGCTACGCCGTGTCCAGTGCGAGCTCGGCGTCCGCCAGCGCCGCCCGCTCGGACTCGTCGAGCGGCTGCCGGGCCCGACGCGCGCCGTCGTTGATCTCGACGATGAGGCGGCTGAGGCGGGTGGCCGGGTCATCGGAGTCCGGGTAGGCGTTGTCGATGCCGACCCGCTCGTGGAGCGGCGCGAGACGGCGGAGCGCGACCTCCACCCGGCGGGAGCGCCGCCGGCGGGAGGCCTGGTGACCGATGACGAGCAGGAGCATCCCCGACGAGACGCAGATCACCGCTCCCGGCGTCGTGACGTCGTACGGCAGCGCCAGTGCGTGCGTCGTGCCGAGGTCACCGCGGACGTGCGCCAGGTCCATCACGACGACGACCACCATCCGGACCACGCCGAGCACGCCCCCGAGGACGAGCACCCACAGGCCGACGAGGTCCGCCGTGGTGCGGGCCTCGCGGAGGCGCAGGACGCAGATGAGCCCGGTCGCACCGAGCGCCACCCCGAGGTACACCGTCTGCGCGATGGAGTACACCGTCGCGGCCGGGTGCTGCCCGGCGTCGAGCATGAACGTCGTCGTCGTCGGCGGCTTGTCGAGCACCGTGAACGCCACCACGACCACCACCACGACCACCGCGCACGTGACGACGATCGCGTTGCGGAGCCAGGGCCGCGCCGCACCGACCGCCTTCGCCACACCCCAGAGCAGCGTGCTCGTGCCGGCGACCATGAGGCAGTCGCTGACCACCGTGACGACGTTGAACCCGCCGAGCAACGGGTCGAGCCACCGGTACAGCGGGTCGACGTTCGTCACGATCGTGGCCGCGAAGAGCAGGAACGTGACCGCGAGGGTGCGGTCCTGCCGGCGCTGCAGCACGAGCAGGGTGACCGTGCCGGCGATGAGGAGCAGCGCCTGGACGACGGAGACGATCACCCGAAGACCCCGCGGAACGCGCTCGGACGGTCGCGGTGATCGCGGATGAGCCCGGCGAGCCGGTCGGCGAAGACCTCGGCCTCGTGCTCGTACTCGTTCGAGAACAGTCCGCGGGCCAGTGCCCGCTCGACCTTGTACTCCGGCAGGTCCGGGATGACGTCACGGATGTACGCCAGCTGCGGGGCGTGGTCCTGGTGCCGGTGCAGCACGTGGCCGAGCTCGTGGCCGATCACGAACGAGCGGAACGTCTGCGACGCCGTGGGCGAGATCATGATGAGGTGCTGCCGCTCGAGGGTCGCCACGAAGCCGCACACGGGCTCGGTGGCGAGGAAGGCCTCCTCGCGGACGACGATCGGCTTGCCGACCACGGTGGCCGCGGCGGCCACGGCCTGGTCGACGTCCGACCAGCCCTCGGCGGCGCCGCGCGCCCAGAAGGCCTCGACGAACGAGTCGGTGGACCCGGCCGCCGTCATGCGACGCTCCCCCGCTGGGACTCCTCCTCGAGCACCTCCGCGATGCGGCGGAGTGCGTCGGGCGAGAGCTCGCCGGGGAAAGTCCGGGCCGCGAACCCGCTGACCCGCGCCGACCGGAGGGAACGGACGAGGGCGAGCTGCGCACCGATGCGCTCGGGGACGTCGCTGTCCTCGAGCAGGAAGCGCTCGTCGACCTCGAAGTACCCGGCGAGCAGCCGCAGGAGCTCCGTGTCACGGTTCCGACGGCCGTCGCCGGAGAGCATGTACGTCCACTTCGCACGGGACAACGAGCCACCCTGGTCGGCCACGTACTCCTCGATCGCGGCGAACGGCACGGGTGACCCGCGCTGGGCCTCCTCGAAGTCGAGCAGGAGGTTCAACCGGCGCGCGAGTTCGGCGGCGTCGAGGGCGCCGCCCTTCCGATCCGCTGTCGTCATGTCGATCGGACTCCTCCCCAGCCGCACGTCGTGCAGCACATGGTAGCGCGGGCCCCCGCGGCTACCCTCGGGAGCGTGCCCGCCGCCTACCCGTCCACGATCGCGCAGACGGTCGAGCACGAGATCGTCATCACCCGGTCGCGGTTCATCACCACCGTCGCGCCGGTCACGAGCGTGGAGGACGCCGACCGGGTGATCGCCGAGGTCCGCCGGCGCCGGTGGGACGCCCGACACAACTGCACCGCGATGGTCACCGGCGTCCTCGGGGACCAGGCACGGTCCTCGGACGACGGCGAACCGTCCGGCACGGCCGGCGTCCCGATGCTCGAGGTCCTCCGGCGGCGCGGTCTGACCGACGTCGTCGCCGTCGTCACCCGCTACTTCGGGGGTGTGAAGCTCGGTGCCGGTGGACTCGTCCGCGCGTACTCGACCTCGGTGTCGGAGGCGCTCGACCGGGCCGGGGCCGTCGAGCGGCAGGCGCTCACCCGGGTCACGGTGGACGTCCCGCACGCCGATGCGGGCCGGATCGACAACGTGCTCCGGGACTGGGTCCGGCACCACGGGGCGACGCTCGGCGAGCCGGCGTACGCCGCGGCCGCGACCTTCGAGCTCTGGGTCCGGCGCGAGGCGATCGACCCGCTCCGGGACGACCTCGCGGCAGCCTCGGCCGGCACGCTCGACCCCGTGATCGGCGAGGAACGCGTCGTCGACGTCCCGACCGCCTGAGCCACGGTTCCTCGACACGAAATCCGTGCTCGAGGGCACTCCGGGCGTGTCCTGCACCCGCGGCCACCGAAGGCGAAACGACGAAGGCCCCGACTCGATGAGTCAGGGCCTTCGGCGGTGCACCCCCTCGGACTTGAACCGAGAACCCACTGATTAAGAGTCAGTTGCTCTGCCAATTGAGCTAGAGGTGCATGTTGCGCTTCGCTGCTGCAACGGGAAACAACAATAGCATGGCTTTCGCGTGCTCTTCACCACTCGGGGCACCGAACCGAACAGGAGCACCATGACCGACCGTCTCGCCGCCGGCGACACCGCACCCGACTTCACCCTGCCCGACCAGGACGGCACCGAGCACTCGCTCGCCGACCTGCGCGGCAAGAAGGTCATCGTGTACTTCTACCCGGCGGCGTCCACCCCGGGCTGCACCACCGAGGCGTGCGACTTCCGGGACAACATGTCCTCGCTGCAGGCGGCCGGCTACGAGGTGCTCGGCGTCTCGAAGGACGACCTGCCGAAGCTCAAGGAGTTCCAGCACGAGCAGGCGCTCACGTTCCCGCTGCTGAGCGACCCCGACCTCGCCGTGCACAAGGCGTACGCCGCCTGGGGCGAGAAGAACAACTACGGGAAGGTCGTCACCGGCACCATCCGCTCGACGATCGTCGTCGACGAGGACGGCACCGTGCAGCTGCCGCTCTACAACGTGAAGGCGACCGGACACGTCGCGAGCCTGCGGAAGAAGCTCGGCCTGGTCTGAGGACCCGGCCACCGCATGACGGGAGGCGCGGTGCCAGCTGGCACCGCGCCTCCCGTCTGTCTGCGGTCGCGTCCGCCGGACCGTCAGTCGACGGGGCGGGCGAGCGCGTCCGTCACCGGACGCGACAGCACCAGCGTGATCCCGAGGAGCGCCGGGATGAGGAGCACCCACCCCACCGCGGGCACGCGGAAGACGCCCTGGAACGCGCCGATCGCGAGCGCACCCTGCAGGACCTGCCAGACGATGATCCCTGAGCGGACCCAGGGGCGACGGTTCCGGAGGCCGACGAACAGCGCACCGAGCCACAGCGCGGCGATCGCGGCCAGGACGGTCAATGCGATGCCCGCGGCGAGGCTCGAGGCCGGCGCGACGACCAGCTCGACGACGAGGACGACGGTCACCACGACGAGGGCGGCGAACTCCACGCCGACGACCGCGAGGAGCGCCACGAGGGCAGGAGACCTCCGCTCCACGGGGTCGGACTCGTTCGGGGTGGTGTCAGGCACAGCATTCCTCCAGCGTCGGAACCCTTGATTTGGCCCTACCAGTATGGAACGATATTCGAGGTCGTTTGGACGGCACGATGTGGTGTGCGTCTCCCGTGGTTCGACGCTCCTCCCCCGAGCGTTCGCGGGCGTCAGACTCGCTTCCAGCGGACTCCTCCCCCACGGGTGTCCCATCGTGCCTCATGCACGCTCAGCGTTCCGATCCCCGAACCACGGCCCCGGCCTGCCGTTCGAGCATCGATTTCAAGGAGCACCACACATGGACTGGCGTGACCAGGCAGCTTGCCTCACCGCGGACCCCGAGCTCTTCTTCCCCGTCGGGAACACCGGACCGGCCGTCGACCAGATCGAGAAGGCCAAGTCGGTCTGCGCTCGTTGCACCGTCACCGAGATGTGCCTGCAGTACGCACTCGAGAACAACCAGGACTCCGGTGTCTGGGGTGGCCTCAGCGAGGACGAGCGTCGTGCGCTGAAGCGTCGCGCCGCTCGTGCACGCCGCGCCTCCTGACGCCGCGCCGCTGACGCTGCGCTGCTGACACGACGCCCGCCGCCCTTCGGGGCTGGCGGGCGTCGTCGTGTCCGCGGTGCGTGGGCCGAGTCCGGGGTGCGCGGGCCGAGTCCGGGGCGTGCGGCCGAGTCCGTCGGAGTTGCACCCCCGTGCGGACGTCGCACCCCCGCAGACCGGGGCGCGGTGTTCGCTGCGGGGTGCGATCGGCGCGCTGCGGGGTGCCCCGACGCCGAAGCGCCGCCGCGGGTGCCGCGCGCTAGGCGGCGGCGGTGAGCCAGCGGAACGGGATGGTGATCGTCACCTCGGTGCCGCTGCCGGTCAACGTGTGCCAGTCGATCGTGCCGCCGAGCTCGCCCTGGATGAGCGTGCGGACGATCTGCGTCCCGAGGCCCGATCCGACCTTGCCCTCCGGCAGTCCGACGCCGTTGTCGCGCACCTGGATGTCGAGGTGGTCGTCGAAGCGCTCCGCCACGATCTCGACCTCGCCGTCACGACCGTCGAGTCCGTGCTCGACGGCGTTCGTCACGAGCTCGGTGAGTCCGAGTGCGAGCGGGGTCGCGGCCTCGGACGGCAGGACACCGAACTCCCCCGTCTTCTTCGGGTGCACCGTCGTGTTGTGCGACGCGGCGACCTCGGTGACGAGCTTGAGCACGGAGTCGAAGACCTCGTCGAAGTCGACGGTCTGACTGAGACCGCTCGACAGGGTGTCGTGCACGACGGCGATCGCCGCGACGCGCCGCATCGCGTTCTGCAGCGACGTGCGGGCCTCGTCCGAGTGGGTCCGACGGGCCTGGATGCGCAGCAGCGACGCCACGGTCTGCAGGTTGTTCTTGACCCGGTGGTGGATCTCGCGGATCGTCGCGTCCTTGGTGATGAGTTCGCGCTCCTGGTGCCGGAGCTCGGTGACGTCGCGGCAGAGGACGATCGCGCCGATCCGCTCGCCGTGGTCGCGGAGCGGGATCGACCGCAGCGAGACCGTGACGCCCTTCGACTCGACGTCGGCGCGCCACGGGGCACGACCGGTGACGACGAGCGGCAGGGACTCGTCGACGTCGAGCTGGGAGCCGATGAGCTCCGTGGTGACCTCGGCGAGTGACTTCCGCTCGAGCTCCCCCTCGAAGCCCATGCGGTTGAACGCACTGAGGCCGTTCGGGCTGGCGAAGGTGACGATGCCGTTGGTGTCGAGGCGGAGCAGGCCGTCGCTCGCACGCGGAGCACCACGGCGGGGGCCGGCCGGGGCGCCGATGTCCGGGAAGTCGCCGGTCGAGATCATGCCGAACAGGTCGTTCGCGCTCGCGGTGAAGTTGAGCTCCTGGCGGCTCGGCGTCCGCATCTCGTCCTGGTTGGAGTGGCGCGTGACGACGGCGATGGGCCGCTCGGTGGTCTCGGCGCTCTTCGCGCTCAGGCGGCGGAGGACCGGGATCGCCCGCACGCGCGTCGGGGTGTCCTCGTACCAGTCCGGCTCTGCGGAGTCGACGACCTTCGCGCCTGCGAAGCACTCGGTGACCTGCTCGCGCCACTCTTCGCGGATCTCCTGCCCGACGATGTCGCGGTAGAACAGGGTCGCCGCGGAGCTCGGCCGGGCGTGCGCGACGGCCACGAACGAGCCGTCCTCGGCAGTGGGCACCCAGAGCACCATGTCGGCGAACGACAGGTCGGCGAGCAGCTGCCAGTCGCCGACGAGCAGGTGAAGCCATTCGACGTCGGCTTCGGAAGAACGGCCTTGTGCGAGGACGAGGTCACTGAGGGTCGACACCCGATCAGTCTAGGTGCGGCCCGTTGTGGAGAACGTCGGTCTGTCCACAGCCCCCGGACTGTCATATTTCTCATGTTGTACTCGCCCTACGCTCGCCCCGACGAAAGGGGCAGAGTGGCCGAGGAAGCACGCCGCATCGACGACGCAGGACCGGGGTCGGAGATCGCGCAGCTCGCCGCCGTTCCACCACCGACGGACGTGCACGACGCAGCACGAGCCCTCGGGCTGTGCGTCGCGGAGATCCTGACCGGGGCACGCGAGGTGGACAGCATCGCGCGGTGGATCACCGACGACGTCCACCGACACCTCCAGCAGCGTGCCGCGGTCGCTGCGCGGTCCCGGCAGCTGGACCGACGGTCGCGGGCACGGGCACTCCTCCGCGTGGGGAGCGTGATCGTCTGCCGGCCGACGGACGGGGTGGCCGAGGCGACGGTGGTCGTGCACACGCGCAGCCACGCCCGAGCCGTCGCGATGCGGCTCGAGGAGCGACAGGGGCGATGGCGCGCGACGGCGGTGGGGGTGCTGTGACGCGGTGCCGCGCGGCGTGAGTGGCGCGCGCGGAACACGACGAACCGGAGGCACGATGCCGACTGGCACCGTGCCTCCGGTTCGTGCGAGGAGCGTCAGCCCTTCTTGGCGGCCTGTCGACGCTCGGCGCGGTTGCTCGCCGCCGCCTGGCCGGAGGCCGTGGCGGCGTTGCCGAACGCGGATCCCTGCTCGGGGGCGGCGTCGGCCTCGGCTTCGGCCTGGGCCTTCTGCGCGCGGGCGGTGGCGGCCTGCTCGAGGCGGCCGCGCTCGTCGCGGACCTCGACCTCGCCGTCGATGGACGGGGCCGAGTACTCGAGCCCGGAGACCTCGTCCTCGCTGAGGCCCTTCGCCTCGATGACGGCGTTCTCACCGTCGGACTGCACCTGGACCTCGAGGTTGAACAGGTAGCCGACGGACTCCTCGCGGATCTGCCCCATCATGCTCTGGAACAGGGCGTAGCCCTCGCGCTGGTACTCGACCAGCGGGTCGCGCTGGGCCATCGCACGGAGGCCGATGCCGTCCTTGAGGTAGTCCATCTCGTAGAGGTGGTCGCGCCAGCGACGGTCGATGACCGACAGGACGACGCGACGCTCGAGCTCGCGCATCGCCTCCTCGCCGAGCAGTTCCTCGCGGGTGCTGTACGCGAGCTTGGCGTCGGAGAGGATCTCGCGACCGAGGAACTCCCGCGACGCCTTGCCCTTCGAGCCGGCCTCGGTGATGACCTCGTCGATGGAGATCGAGATCGGGAACAGCGTGCCGAGCTCGGTCCACATGGCGTCGAGGTCCCAGTCGTCCGGGGAGCCCTCTCCGGTGTGGGTGTCGATGACGTCGTCGACGACGCTCTTGAGGAACGCCTGCGCACGGTCGTGGATGTCGTCGCCCTCGAGGATGTGCCGACGGTCGCTGTAGATCGCCTCGCGCTGGCGGTTCAGGACGTCGTCGTACTTGAGGACGTTCTTCCGGATCTCGGCGTTGCGGCCCTCGACCTGCGACTGGGCGGAACGGATCGCGCGGCCGACGAGCTTGTTCTCGATCGCCAGGTCGTCCGGCACGTTCGAGCGGCCCATCAGGCTCTCGGCGGCACCGGAGTTGAACAGGCGCATGAGGTCGTCGGTCAGCGACAGGTAGAACCGGCTCTCGCCCGGGTCGCCCTGACGGCCGGAACGACCGCGCAGCTGGTTGTCGATGCGACGGGACTCGTGGCGCTCGGTGCCGAGGACGTAGAGTCCGCCGGCGTCGCGGACCTTGTCGCCCTCGACCTCGACCTCGGCCTTGACGCGGGCGAACACCTCGTCCCACTCGGCCTCGTACTCGTCCGGCGTCTCCGTCGGCGACAGGCCCTTCGCGTGCATCTCCTGCACGGCGAGGAACTCCGAGTTGCCGCCGAGCATGATGTCCGTACCGCGACCGGCCATGTTGGTCGCGACGGTGACGGCACCGAGTCGACCCGCCTGGGCGACGATCGCTGCCTCTCGCGCGTGGTTCTTCGCGTTGAGGACCTCGTGCTTCACGCCCTTCTTGGCGAGGAGCTTCGACAGGTACTCGGACTTCTCGACGCTCGTGGTGCCGACGAGGACCGGCTGGCCCTTCTCGTGGCGATCGGCGATGTCCTCGGCGACCTGCTCGAACTTCGACTTCTCGTTCTTGTAGACGAGGTCGGTCTGGTCGAGCCGCTGCATCGGCTTGTTGGTCGGGATCGGGACCACGCCGAGCTTGTACGTCGACATGAACTCGGCGGCCTCGGTCTCGGCCGTACCGGTCATGCCGGACAGCTTCTGGTAGAGGCGGAAGTAGTTCTGCAAGGTCACGGTGGCGAGGGTCTGGTTCTCGGCCTTGACCTCGACACCCTCCTTCGCCTCGATCGCCTGGTGGATGCCCTCGTTGTAGCGCCGGCCCATCAGGATGCGGCCGGTGTGCTCGTCGACGATGAGGACCTCGCCGTTCATCACGACGTAGTCCTTGTCCTTCTTGAACAGGGCGACGGCCTTGATGGAGTTGTTGAGGAACGAGATGAGCGGGGTGTTCGCCGACTCGTACAGGTTGTCGATGCCGAGGTAGTCCTCGACCTTCTCGATGCCGGGCTCGAGCACGCCGACGGTGCGCTTCTTCTCGTCGACCTCGTAGTCCTCGCCCGGGGTGAGGCGGGTGGCGATCGACGCGAACTCGGTGAACCAGCGGTTCGCCTCGCCGGAGGACGGGCCGGAGATGATGAGCGGCGTGCGAGCCTCGTCGATGAGGATCGAGTCGACCTCGTCCACGATCGCGAAGTAGTGCCCGCGCTGGACCATGTCCGAGGACTGCCACGCCATGTTGTCGCGCAGGTAGTCGAAGCCGAACTCGTTGTTCGTGCCGTAGGTGATGTCGGCGGCGTACTGCTCGCGGCGCTCGGCCGGCGACTGGTTCGCGATGATGCAGCCGGTCGTCATGCCGAGGGCGCGGAAGACGCGGCCCATGATCTCGGACTGGTACGACGCGAGGAAGTCGTTGACCGTGATGACGTGCACGCCGCGCGACGGGATGGCGTTGAGGTACGCCGCGGTCGTCGCCACGAGGGTCTTGCCCTCACCGGTCTTCATCTCGGCGATGTTGCCGAGGTGGAGCGCCGCGCCGCCCATGAGCTGCACGTCGAAGTGCCGCATGCCGAGGGTGCGCTTCGCTGCTTCCCGCACGGCGGCGAACGCCTCGGGCAGGAGGTCGTCGAGGGTCTCGCCGTTCGCGTACCGCTCGCGGAGCTCCTTGGTCTCGTCCTGGAGTTCCTCGTCGGTGAGACTCGCGAAGTCGTCCTCGAGGTCGTTGATCGCCGAGGCGTACGCCTTCAGCCGGCGGAGGGTGCGTCCTTCGCCGATGCGGAGGACCTTCTCCAGCACGTTTGCCACGTGAGCTCCTTACGAGATCGTCACGCGCGACCTGCGCGATGCGAACAGCCAGTCATGCTAGCAACCCGGGCGAGCCGGGTGCTGGGAGCGGCGCGGGAGTGCGCGGCCCGCGAACGGACCGCGCACTCCCGGATCGGTCGTCGGTGACGATCGTCAGGCGATCGCGACCGCCGGTTCGGACGCCGGCTCGGACGCCGCTGCCTCGGACCCACCCGCGGTGGCGCCGTCGATGCCGATGACGCCGTAGTCCCAACCCTTGCGCCGGTAGACCACGCTCGGCCGGTGCGTCTCCGCGTCGACGAACAGGTAGAAGTCGTGCCCGACGAGCTCCATGTAGTACAGCGCGTCGTCCACCGTCATCGGGGCGGCCTCGAAGACCTTGTGGCGGATCACCACGGGGCTGTACACCTCGGTCTCGTCCTCGCCCGAGTCGTCGGTGACGACGGGGACCGCTCCGGTCGCGACGTCCTCGATGAGCTTGCCGTCTGCGGGCACGACGCCCATCTGCTCGAACGCGGTGCCCGAGGCCTCGGCGACCGAGGTCGGACGGTGCCGCCCGCGGTGCACCTTGCGGCGGTCGCGCGCCCGGCGCAGCCGCTCCATGATCCGCGCGAAGGCGAGGTCGAAGGCGGCGTACTTGTCCGACGCCGCGGACTCCGCCCGCACGAGCGGGCCGGGGCCGATCAGGGTGAGCTCGACGCGGTCCTCGCCCTGGGAACCGCTCGATTTCTCGTGGTGGCGGCTGATGCGCACCTCGAAGGCGAGGGCACGGTCGGCGAGCACGTCGATCTTCTCGGACTTCTGCTCGACATAGGTGCGGAATCGGTCGGTGACCCCGATGTTCCGGCCCGTGATCGTCACGTCCATGTGGCGGCTCCCATCCAGACTCAGCGCGTCGCCTCCATCCGGCGATCCTGAACGCCTTGTCGCGAGGCTAGACCCGACCGGGTGTCGGCGTCACCGGGAACCGGTGAGTCGGCACGGACACCCACCGGACACACAGTGATCACCGACCGTTCACCGAGCTCCCCCGTCCCGCTCACTCGTCGACGCTCGCCACCGCGACGCAGCGCACCACCCGGCCACCGGCAGCCCGGACGGCGCGCACCGCCTCGGCCATCGTGACGCCCGTCGTGACGACGTCGTCGACGACCACGACGTCCCTGCCCGTGACGCGGTCCGCGCGCAGGGTGCCGACGGTCGCCGCGACGCGCTCCACCGCGCTGCGCTCCTTCTGTCCCGGGCCGGCCCGGTCCCGCCGTCGGCGGACCCGCTCGAGCGTCGAAGGACGCCGCACGCCACCGCGGGCGAGGAGCAGCGCCACGGGGTCGAACCCGCGCCGCCTGGAGCCCTGCGGGGACGGTGGGACCCGGAGCAGCACCGTGCCCGCCGGGGCCTCGGCGAGCGCCGTCCGCACGAGCGCGCCGAACCGGGAGCCGAGCGGGCGGGCGAGGTCCACGCGGCCGCGGAGCTTGAGTTCGAGGAGCAGGGTGCGGACCAGTCCCCCGTACTCGAACGCCGCGTCGAGCCGGACCCCGGCGACGAGCCGCACGCGACGGGGTTCGTGGTCGAGGGCGCTGCGGCAGGTGCGGCAGAGGGCTCGGTGCGGCGCACCGCAGCCGGCGCAGGCCACCGGCAGGAAGAGCCCGAGCACGGCGAGGGCCGCGTCCTGCCATGGCCGGTCGGTCGTCGTCATGACCACCAGGGTGGCGGCGACCGCACGACGGGCGTGTGCCGAACCCGGGGACTGTGGACGCGCCTCCAGGCCGGTGGCCCTGTGGAGGACCCGCCGTCAGCACCGGACGTCGGCGCGGACCGGACCTCAGCGCTGGATGCCGAGCACGTCGGCGGTGGCGCCCGTCGTGTCCCATCCGCCGCCGGTGGACTGCAGCACCGAACCGTCGGACATCCGCAGCAGCATCGAGCCGGCGCTGCCCCCGGCGATCGAGGTCGCTCGACCGTCCGGCTTCGGCAGCGTGCTCGACTGTCCACCGATCGTCGTCCGCACCACGTCCGGACCGGACGGGGTCTGGCCGAGCGATGCGACGTCGGAGTCGCTGATCCACGCCGCGCCGACGGCGTCGCCGGTGGCCGCCTGGACCCGCACCGGTGACCCGAGCGCGGTCGGCGTCCGGTCGGAGCCGCGGACGATCGCCATCACGTAGAGGCTCGGTCCGTCGCTCGTCTCGATGAGCGCGAGGACCCTCGTGGAGTCGCGGGAGACCTGGAACGACACGAGCTCGCCCTTCGGCAGGGTGGTCGTGACGGTGTGCGGGTCACCGCCGAAGCCGTACGCCGTGACCTTCCGGGTGTCCGTCGAGGACGCCACCCACACGAAGCCGAGGTCGTCGATCGACGGCGGCACGAGGTCGTCCGTCGCGTCCACGCGCAGGTGGGTGCGCCCCCGGACCACGCTGACGCCGTCCTCGTTGCCGACGACGGCGGCGGTGCCCGACGCGGACAACGCGAACGAGGACGGGTCGAGTCCGGCGATCTCGTCACCGAGACCGTTGCCCAGGACGGCGACCTTGCCGGTGCCGGCCGCGTACCCGACCGCGCCGTCCTGCTCGACGAGCGGCCGCGAGTCGACGTCCGGGTTCTGCTGCGCGTCGGAGCCGTTCGCGTCCGGCACCGAGAACGTCGCACCCTCGACCGTGATCGCCACCGACGAGACCGTGGCGACCGATGCCAGCGACTTGCTGAGCTGCTCCCGCATCCGGACCTTGTCCTGGCTGCTGGCGCGGAGGGCGTCACTCGACAGGTCGACGAGTGCCGTCCCGCTGTCGATCGTCACGGCGTTGAGGGAGAGCTGCGTGCCCTCCGGGAACGAGGACACGACGGAGCCCTTGAGCCAGGCGGCGGGTCCGGCGAGCAGCGCGCTCGCGATCCGGGTGCTCGTCGAGGAGCGGGCGAGGAACCAGCGCTCGTCCGGCACGAGGAACCGGTACGTCGGGTCGAAGAAGTACAGGGCGTGCTGCTGGAACACCGAGTCGAAGTTCACCGGCGACAGGATGATGCCGTCGGGGGCGTAGGCGATGCGCCACTCGCCGTCCTCCCGGGTGAACTGGAACGTGAGGGTCGACGAGGTCGGACGGACGGCCTGGGTGTACTCCCCTTCGGAGTCGACGGTGGCGCTCGCGGTGAGGGTGTAGGTGAGCTCCCGGTCGCCGACGCGTTCGACCGCCGGGTTGCCCTGCCGGATGGTGACGCCACGACGCGGGTTCCACTTCTCGGAGAAGCTCGACGACAGGAACTGCCGCGCGATTGCGTAGTCGTCCTGGGCACCGGTGCCTGCGGCGATGAACCCGCGGAGGATCGCCGTCTGGTCGGAGCCGGCGACCGGCTTGTCCGGCCGGTAGTCCACCCCGGAGATGGACTCGTCCTTGATCGTCTGCCCGGCGCGGACCGGACCGTCGGTGGGGATCGCGGCGCACGCCGACACGGCGACGACGGTCACCGCGGCGAGCGCGACGGCGATCAGGTGCCGGAAGCGGGTGCGCATCAGTCTTCCTCTCGCACGGCGCGGGGGCCGTCGTACGACTCGTCGAGTTCGGGCAGCGGGATCGCGGACGTCGAGACGCCGACGCCGTCGGTGCGGGGCAGCGTGAGCACGAAGGTCGACCCCTCGCCGGGGCGGGACCACACGTCGATCCGCCCGCCGTGCAGGTTGGCGTCGCCGAGGGAGATCGCGAGCCCGAGGCCGGTGCCGCCGATGGTGCGCTTCCGGCTCGGGTCCGCCCGCCAGAACCGGTCGAAGACCCGGGCGGCGTCCTCCGGCGGCATGCCGATGCCCTGGTCGCGGACGGCGATCGCCACCGACCGGGCATCGCTGTCGACGACGACCTGCACGGGCTTCGCGTCGCCGTGCTCGATCGCGTTGCCGACGAGGTTCCGGAGGATCCGCCGCACCCGCTTCGCATCGAGCTGCATGGTGGTGTGCCCGCCGGGGGTCACGAGCTGCAGGTCGATGCCGGCCCGCTCCGCCAGGGGCCGGAACTCGTCGACGATGTCCGTCGCGAGGGCCGCCGGGATGACCGGCTCCGGGTCGAGCTGCACGGCCTGCGCGTCGAACCGGGAGATCTCGAGCAGGTCGGCGAGGAGCATCTCGAAGCGCTCGATCTGCGCGTGCAGGAGCTCGGCGGACCGACCGACCGACGGTTCGAAGGCGTGCCGGGAGTCGAAGAGCATGTCGCCGGCGAGCCGGATCGTGGTGAGCGGCGTGCGGAGTTCGTGTGACACGTCGGACACGAACCGCTGCTGCACGCGCGACAGTTCTGCGAGCTGGGTGATCTGCCGGCTCACCGCCTCGGCCATGCCGTTGAAGCTGCGCGCCAACGTCGCGATGTCGTCGTTGCCCTTCACCGGGATGCGTTCGTCGAGCCGGCCGGCGGCGATCTTCCGGCTCGTCTCGGCCGCACCACGGATCGGCAGGACGACGAGTCGCACCACCAGCGACGTGACGAGGGCGATGAGCACCATGAGGGCGACACCGCCGATGGACAGCGTCTGGGAGACGAAGTCGAGGGTCTGTTGCGCGTCCGACAGGTCGTAGACGAGGTACAGCTCGTACTGCCCGGCGCTCGGGATCTGCAGCGTCGACCCGACCGCGAGGCCCGGCTGGCTGCGCCCGTCCTCCTCGAGCCGCACCGGCTGCAGGCTGAGCTTGCCGGTGTTCTTGCCCACCTCCTTCCGCAGCGCGTCGGTGATGGCGGCGTCCGGGAAGCCCGGGCTCACCACCGTCTGCAGCGCCTGCGGTGCCGTCTGGTCCGGGCTCCGCTCGATCGCGATGCTCGTGCCGCCGGGGCTCGTGGTGTTCGACAGGATCGCCTGCTGCGCCTCGTTCTGCAGCGTCTCGAGCTCGGACTGGTTGTTGTCCTCGCCGGCGGTCGCCGCGTCGAAGATCCCCTGCGCCACGACGGTCGCCCGCGCCGACTCGGCCTCGATCTGGTCGCGACGCTGCGAGTAGACGTTGTTCGAGATGCTGATCATCACGGCGGTGCCGATGATCGCGATCGCCAGACCGGTCGTCATCACGGTGATCGCGACCGACCGGAACATCAGGGAGCGGCGCCACAGGTAGGCGACGCCGCGGAGCCCGCGGCGGAGCCACCGGCGGAGTCGGCGGGCGACGCCGCCGGGCGCGGTGCGGCCGGGCCCGGTGGGCGCGGCGCGCCCGGCTCCGGTGGCGCGACCGGCAGCCGTCGTGGCTCGGCCGGACGGCCCGGCTCCCCGGTCCGACGGTGCGGGCGGCACGGTGCTCAGGCCCCTCCGGCCCGGTACCCGACGCCGCGCACCGTGGTGACGATCTTCGGGTTGTCGGGGTCGTGCTCGATCTTCGCGCGGAGCCGCTGCACGTGCACGTTCACCAGACGGGTGTCCGCCTTGTAGTGGTAGCCCCACACCTGCTCGAGGAGCATCTCGCGCGTGAACACCTGGTTCGGCTTCTCGGACAGGGCACGGAGCAGGTCGAACTCGAGCGGGGTCAGCGCGATCACGGCATCCCCGCGGCGGACCTCGTGCCCGGCGACGTCGACCGTGAGGTCCCCGACGTGCAGCACCGTCGCGTCGGCGGCGGTCGGGCGCAGACGCGTCCGGATCCGGGCGACGAGCTCCTTCGGGTTGAAGGGCTTCACCACGTAGTCGTCGGCACCGTTCTCGAGGCCGGCGACGACGTCGGCCGTGTCGCCCCGCGCGGTGAGCATGATGATCGGCGTCCCGCTCTCGGCGCGGATCCGCTTGCACACCTCGATGCCGTCGATGCCCGGGAGCATCACGTCGAGGAGCACCAGGTCGGGCTTCGTGCTGTGGAACGCGTCGACGGCGTCGTTGCCGTCAGCGCTGAACTCGGGCTCGTAGCCCTCGGAACGGAGGACGATGCCGATCATCTCGGCGAGGGCCTGGTCGTCGTCGACGACGAGGATGCGCGGTGTCATGTGATGTGGACTCCGTGTGACGTGCAGCGGTGCCGGGTCGACACCTGACCACTCACGATAGCCGAGGCCCCGTCGCGTGGCGTTTTCCGACAGGATGGAGTCGATCGCGCTCCGCTGCGCGGCCGACGACGAGGGGGCGGCGATGTCGGATTGGCAGGTACCGGGTGGGTCGGGTGCGCAGGACGGGCCCGGTGGATCTGGCGGGCCTGGAGGCACGCAGCGCCCCGGTGGTCAGCAGCCGTCCGGCCCGTGGCCGGGTCCAGGGCCGCAGCCGGGTCCAGGGGCGCAGTCGGGTCCGCAGGGCCAGCCCGGTCCGCAGGGCCACCCGGGTCCGCCGGTCGGGTCGCGTCCGGTGATCCCGTTGCGGCCGCTCGGTCTCGGCGACGTCCTCGGCGGCGCGTTCACGGTCTTCCGCCGGAACGCCCGGGTGCTCCTCCTGTGGAGCGTCCTGCTGAGCGGTGTCCTCGGCCTGCTGTCGACCCTCGTCAGCACGTTCGGCCAGCAGGCCCTGCAGTCGCGGATGCTCTCCGCGGTGGACGGCGGCAGCGGCAGCGAGTCGATCGCCGCGGGGTCCTTCACCCTCTGGCTCGTGCTGTCGGCCGGCCTCCCCTTCCTGGCGTTCCTCGGTCGCGGGTTCCTCGTCGCCCCGGTCGCGGCGGACACCGGGCAGCGGATCCTCGGCCGTCGGGCGACGTTCCGCGGGATCTGGGCCCTCCTCGCCGGTCGTCGTCGGTCGGTGGTCGCCTGGATCCTCCTGCAGCTCGCCGCCGGCGCCGTCGTCGGGATCGTGTTCGTCCTCGTGATGGTCGGCTTCATCGCGGCGCTCACCGCGGGCCGGTCGAACGTCTGGGGGTTCGTGCTCGCGATCCTCGGACTGCTCGCCGGGTTCGCGGTCGTCGTGATCTGGCTCGGCACCCGCTTCGCCTTCACCGTCCCGACGATCGCCCTCGAGGGCCGCACCGTCTTCGCCGCGGCCGCCCAGTCGTGGCGGCTCACCCGCGGGTCGTTCTGGCGCACGTTCGGCATCCTGCTCCTCGTGCAGGCGATGTTCGGCTTCGCGGTCTCGATCGCGTCGTTCCCCCTGACGATCGGGGCCGTGCTCATCGGCGGCACGTTCGACCCGCTCGGACAGACGGACGCGTCGACGGGACTCGGCGTGGCCGGTGTCGTCGCGGTGGTCGTCGGGAGCCTGCTCGGGATCGCCGTGCAGTGCATCACCGACGTGCTGAGCGCCTCGGTCACGACGTTCCTCGCCGTCGACCGTCGCATCCGGACCGAGGCCCTCGACCAGCGGATCGCGTCGCACCTCGAGACCGGGCAGCCCACCGACCCGTTCGCGCCGGCCCCACAGGTCGTCCGGCCGCCCTGGCCCGGTCAGCAGCAGTGGCCCGGTCAGCAGCCCTGGCCCGCGCAGCAGCAGTGGCCGGGCCAGCAGCCGACACCGCAGCAGCAGTGGCCCGGTCAGCAGCCGGCACCGCAGCAGCCGCCGCCGGAGTGGGGCGGCGCCCCGGACCGGTACCCGCCGGACGGTCGGGCATGACGGTCGACCCGGACGAGGCCCGGCGCCTCCTGGAGCGTGAACTCGAACGGGCCGAGTACGACGGTGCCCACGTGACGTGGTGGGACCGGGCGTCCCGCGCCGTCCTCGAGTGGCTCGGTTCCCTCCGCGCGGACGGCCTCGGCTCGCCCGCCGTCGCGCACACCCTGCTCTGGGTCGCGATCGTCGTCCTGGTCGCGGTCGTCGTCCTCGTGGTCGTCGCGCGCGGCCTCCCCCGTCGTCGTGCTCGGCTCGCCGGCACCGACGTCGGCGGGGTGTTCGACGACGACGACCTCCGCTCCGCGCGCGCCATCGGCGACGACGCCCGCGCTGCGCTCCGTGCCGGTGACTGGTCCCGCGCGGTGCTGGACGGCTACCGTGCCCTCGCGCGCGGCCTCGGCGAGCGCGACCTCGTGCCCGACGTCCCCGGTGCGACGGCACGGGCGATCGCCGGTCGAGCGGCGGTCGTGTTCCCCGACGAGTCCACACGACTCGACCGCGCCGCAGCGACCTTCGACGAGGTCCGGTACCTCGGCATCGCGGCCACCGAGTCCGCCGCGCACGACGTCCTCGACACCGAGCACGCGGTCCGCACCGCTCGCCCGGCCCGCACCACCTCGCCGGCGGTGCCCGCTTGACCGCGACGGCGACCCGACCTGCGGAGCGCGCCACGGTCCCGCCGCGGGACGGCCGCGGTCTCCGCATCGGCTTCTGGGTCGCCATCGTCCTGGTCGGCCTGCTCCTCGCCGCCCTCACCGCGGTCGTGCAGGGCTCGGAGGGGCCCTCCAACGCCCCGCTCGACCCCACCTCGACGACCGCGAGCGGGTCGAAGGCGCTCGTCCGGGTGCTCGAACAGCAGGGCACCGACGTCCGCGTGGTGGACAGCGCCGACGGCATCACCGGCGGCACGGTCTTCGTCGACGACTCGCAGGGCGCCCTCGACCCGGCCGTCGCTCGCCGGCTCGCACGGCAGGCGTCGCACGTCGTGCTCGTCTCGACCGGCGCCGTCGCCCTCGATGCCTTCGACCTGGACGTCGAACCGGCCGGCTCGGTCGCGGGCACCGACACGGTGTCCACGCGGACCTGCGCGATCCCGGCCGCGGCCGACGCCCGCCGGGTCACGACCACGGGGTCCGCGTACCGGGTGCCGGAGGGCGAGTCCGTCCCGGACGGCACGGCCGTGTGCGCGCCGTCCGGCTCCGGCGACGACCGCGCGTACGGACTCGTCCGCACGGCCACGCCCGGCGGCGACGTGACGCTCGTCGGGACGACCTCGGCGTTCCGGAACGACACGATCACGACGGCCGGCAACGCCGCGCTCGCGCTCGGCCTGCTCGGCGGCGACGACTCGCTCACCTGGTACACGCCGACCCCGGGGACCCCCGACGCCGCGCCGACGCTCGGCTCCCTCGCACCACCGTGGGTGCCGAGTGCCCTGGCGCTGCTCGCCCTCGTCGCGGTCGCCGCCGGTGTCTGGCGCGGACGACGGCTCGGTCCGCTCGTGGTCGAGCAGATGCCGGTGGTCGTCCGTGCGGCGGAGACGACCGAGGGACGAGCCCGCCTCGCCGCCCGCACCCGGGACCGCACCCACGCCCTCGACACCCTGCGCGTGGCCGCCCTCCGCCGGATCGGCCGACGACTGGGACTGCCCCGCTCGGCGCACGTCGACGAGGTCGTCCGCGCCGCGGCCCGCGCCACCGGCATCCCGGACGCCCGCGTCGGTGCGGTGCTCGTCGGCGGGACGACCCCGGACCACCGTGCACTCGTCGCGGGGGCGGCAGCCCTCGACGACCTCGAGCGCGCCGTCACCGCCGCGACCACCGGCGACCAGCAGACCGACCACGACCGACGAGGAGCACGACCGTGACCGATCCCTCTCCAACCCAGACCATGCAGCCGCCGGCGGGCGATCCCCTGCGGGACGCCTTCGGTCGACTCCGCGCCGAGGTCGGCAAGGCCGTCGTCGGTCAGGAGGGCGCGGTCTCCGGCATGATCGTCGGCATCCTCGCCCAGGGACACGTCCTGCTCGAGGGCGTCCCCGGCGTCGCCAAGACCCTCCTCGTCCGGAGCCTCGCCGCAGCGATGTCGCTCGACACGAAACGCATCCAGTTCACACCGGACCTCATGCCCGGCGACGTCACCGGCTCGCTCGTGTACGACGCCTCGACGGGCACGTTCCCGTTCCGCGAGGGCCCGGTGTTCACGAACGTGCTCCTCGCCGACGAGGTGAACCGCACGCCTCCGAAGACGCAGTCCGCGCTGCTCGAGGCCATGGAGGAACGGCAGGTCAGCGTCGACGGCGACCCGCGGCCGCTGCCGGACCCGTTCTTCGTCGCGGCGACGATGAACCCGATCGAGTTCGAGGGGACGTACACGCTGCCCGAGGCGCAGCTCGACCGGTTCCTCATGAAGCTCACGCTCGACGTGCCGCCGCGCGACGTGGAGTGGCAGGTGCTCCGCCGGCACGCCGACGGTTTCGTGCCCCGCGACGTCCGATCCGCCGGGATCGTGCCGGTGGTCGGCGTCGACGAGGTCATCGCCGCCCAGCGAGCGGTCCGCGCGGTCGGCGCGCGGGACGACGTGCTGGCCTACATCGTCGACCTCGCCCGCGCGACCCGTCAGGCTCCGTCGGTCCGGGTCGGCGTGAGCCCCCGCGGCGCGACCGCGCTGCTCGCGGCTGCGAAGGCCTGGGCCTGGCTCACGGGCTACGACGCGATCACCCCGGACCACGTGCAGGCGATGCTCCTGCCCGTCTGGCGGCACCGGCTCCGGGTCGCCGCGGACGCCGAGCTCGAGGGCGTCGGCGCCGACGGCGTCCTGCAGCAGGTGCTCGAGCAGGTCCGGGTGCCGATCTAGTGGCGATCTCCGGCCGGTTCGTCGCGCTCCTCGCCGTCGCGATCGTCCCCACCGTGCTGCTCGGCACGGGGTGGGCCGGCGCGGCGTGGGCGGGCGTGGTGGTGCTCGCCGCGGTGCTCGACGTCCTGCTCGCCGCCGACCTCGGACTCGTCAGGGTCGAACGGAGGATGCCGCGCCTGGCACGGCGCGACACGACGGCCGACGGCACGCTCGTGGTGGTGAACGACGGCCGCCGGCCCCTGCGCGGCGTCGTCCGGGACATGTGGGAGCCCTCGGCCGGTCACGCTCCCCGCCGCACCTCGCTGCACGTCCCCGCCGGCGAGCGCCGGACCGCACGGATGCGGTTCGCCCCGTTCCGCCGCGGCCGCCGGGTCACGGCCGGGGTCGCCGTGCGCGCGTTCGGACCGCTCGGGCTCGCCGCCCGGCAGCGGGTCGTTCCAGCACCCGGCGAGCTCGTCGTCACGCCGCCGTTCCGGTCACGGCGGCACCTGCCGTCCCGGCTCGCACGACTCCGAGAACTGGACGGCGAGACCACCCTGCAGCTCCGCGGGCACGGCACAGAGTTCGACTCGCTCCGCGACTACGTGCGCGGCGACGACGTGCGCTCGATCGACTGGCGCGCCACCGCCAGGCGTCAGGACCTCGTCGTCCGGACCTGGCGACCCGAGCGGGACCGCCGCGTGGTCGTCGTCGTGGACGCCGGACGTGCCGGAGCCGGCCGGGTCGACGACGAGCCACGGCTCGACACGTTCATCGAGTCCGCCCTGCTGCTCGGGGCACTCGCCGCCGCCGCGGGCGACCGCATCGACCTCGTGGTCCTCGACGACGCCGTCCGCGGCCGGGTGCACGGCGCCACCCGCACCGACGTCGTCCAGCGCTTCGGGGAGACCCTCGCGCTCGCGGAACCCGGGCTCGCCGCCACCGACTGGTCCGCCGTCCCCGCCCTCGTCGACTCGATCACGACCTCACGGGCCTTCGTCGTGCTGGTGTCGAGCCTCGACTCCGTCGGCGCGTCCGGCGACCTCCTCGCCGTCCTGCCGCGGCTCACCCGGCGGCACGCCGTCCTCGTGACGTCCGTGACGGACCCCACGGTCGAGCGGATGGCGAGCGGGGCACTGGACGCGACCGTGGCCGGTCCGGGGCGACGAGGCGGCGCCGCACCGTCCCTCCCGGCCCGTGCGGAGCGCGACGTGTACCGGCGGGCCGCCGCGGAACGCACCCTGCTCGACGCCGACGGCATCGCGGACGTCGCCCGCCGGGCGGGCGCCGAGGTCGTCCGTGCCACGCCGGAACAGGTGCCGCCCCTGGTGGCCGACGCGTACATCCGGGCGAAGGCGACCGGTCGGCTCTGACGCGCCGTCGCCGGCTCAGCCGGCGACCAGCGAGGTGGTGCCGCGCTCGAACTCCTCGAGGTCGCCGCGCTCCCCCGCGCGGTGTGCCCGGCCGCCCAGCACCCACTGGTACCAGAGCACCGCGGCGAGGGCGACCGTCCCGATGCCGATCTTGACGGGCCACGGCCAGTCCTGCCGCGTCACCGTGCCCTCGACGAGCCCCGAGAGGAGCAGCGTCAGCGTCAGGCCGACCGCGATCGTGATGAGGGCGCGTCCGTCCTCCGCGAGGGCCTGCGCGCGCGTGCGGGCACCCGGCGCCACCCACGACCAGAAGATCATCAGACCGGCGGCCGCCGCGAGGAACACCGAGTAGAGCTCGAGCTGCCCGTGCGGGGCGATGTAGAGGAAGAAGTCGCCGAGGCGTCCCTCGGAGTGCAGGATCGCCGCGGAGACGCCCAGGCCGATCGCGTTCTGACCGATCGAGAACGGCACGAACAGACCGGTGATCCCGAAGGCCACCATCGTCGCGGCGATGTACGCGTTGTTCGTCCACACCTGCACCGTGAACGCCCCGAGGCCGTGGTCCGAGTAGTAGTCCTGGAAGTCCTGCGTCGCGTACTGCCGGAGCGACTCGGGCGTGCCGAACGTCGCGATGGCACCCGGCGTCGTGCTGATCCAGACCGCGACGATCGCGGCGATCGCGGCCGTGGCGACCGCCACCCAGATCGTCACCCAGCGGATCCGGTACAACGCCGCCGGCAGCTGCAGGACGAAGAACGACGTCACGGCGGTGAGCGGGTCGACCGGCGTGCCCGTGAAGCGCAGGCGTGCGCGGAAGAGCGTCAGGGAGAGCCGGTCGCCGACGGCGGTGCGCGGGGCGGCACGGCGGATGCGAGCGAGGTCGGTGGCGGCCTCCTGGTAGCCGGACACGAGGCGGTCGGCGTCGGCGCCGGACGTGTGCCGCGCGCGGGCGAGGCGGTCGAGTTCCTGCCACCGTTCGCGGTGCACCTCGGTGTAGGCGTCCAGGTCCACAGCGTCTCCCCCGCTCGTCGTGCTCGTCGTGCTGGTCGTGCCTGCTCGTGCTGGTCGTGCCCAATCGTGTTGCTCGTCGTGCCTGCTCGTCGTGCCTGCTCGTCGTGCCTGCTCGTCGTGCCTGCTCGTCGTGCTGCTCGTCTTGGGCGCGCAGTGACGCTCTCCGCCAGAATGATGCCATGCCGAAGACCCGCGTGCCGCGTGACCTCGCCGATCCCCGGTTCGTCCGCGCGCTCGACGACCCGGGTGACGAACTCGTCGTCGGTGAGGCCGTCGCGCTCGACGTCCAGCCCGCCGGCATCGCCCTGCGACTCGCCGCGGCGCTCCTCGACGCGGTCTGCCTGCTCGCCCTCTACCTCATGCTCCTGTTCGGGTTGTCCCGTGTCTGGCCGAGCCGGATCGACGACGCATGGGCCGCCGCGCTCGACATCGGTGTGTTCGTCGGCGTGCTGGTGCTCGTCCCGGCCGCCGTCGAGACCGTCACGCGCGGCAAGAGCGTCGGCCGGTACGCCACCGGCACCCGGGTCGTGCGGCTCGACGGTGGTGCGATCGGCTTCCGGCACGCGTTCACCCGAGCGCTCGTCGGGCTGTTCGAGCTCTGGATGACGCTCGGGTCCGTGGCACTCCTCGTCGCGCTGTTCGGCTCCCGTCCGCGGCGCCTCGGGGACCTGCTCGCCGGCACCTTCGTGCAGCACGAACGGGCGGCGAAGCACCGCGATCCCGAGGTGCTCCTGCCCGCCGAACTCGCGCAGTGGTCGAGGGTGGCCGACGTGTCGGCGCTGCCGCAGCGGCTCGAGAACCGGCTCGGTGCGTTCTTCCGCGGCGCTGCAGACCTCCGTCCCGAGGTCCGGGAGGCGACGGCGAGGACACTGGCGGCGTCGGTCGCGGAGTACGCCCACCCGGTGCCGCCCGTCCACCCCGAGGTGTTCCTCGCCGGCGTCGTCGTGCTGCGGCGTGAGCGGGATCTGCGGGCGCTGCGCTCCCGGGCCGAGATGCTCGACCGCGCTGCCGAAGCGGCGACGGCGCGGCCACCGGGCTTCCCGCGCTGAGCGCGGGGGCGCGGCGCGCGGCGCGCGGGGCGCGGGGCGCGGGGCGCGCCCGGCGCCGCGCGGCCCGGCCGCGACCCGTTCGCACCCCCGTACGGACATTGCGCCCCGGTGTGCGGGGGCGCGACGTTCGCACCGGGGTGCGATCGCGGGGCGCGGCCCCCGCGGCACAACGAAAGTCACCCCGAACCACGCGATCGCGTGGTTCGGGGTGACTTTGGTTGTGCGGAGCGCGCAGCGCGGCCCCCGCGCCCGCGCCCGACAGCGCAGGAGGACCCGCGTCAGTAGCGGTAGTGCTCCGGCTTGTAGGGACCCTCGACCGGGACGCCGATGTAGGCGGCCTGCTCCGGGCGGAGCGCGGTCAACTGCACGCCGAGCGCGTCGAGGTGCAGCCGCGCCACCTTCTCGTCGAGGTGCTTCGGCAGCACGTAGACGCCCGTCGGGTACTCGTCGCGCCGGGTGTGCAGCTCGATCTGCGCGAGGACCTGGTTCGTGAACGAGTTGCTCATCACGAAGGAGGGGTGCCCCGTCGCGTTGCCAAGGTTCATCAGGCGTCCCTCGGACAGCACGAGGATCGAGCGACCGGTCGGCAGGCGCCATTCGTGCACCTGCGGCTTGATCTCGACCTTCTCGACGCCCGGCAGCGCCTCGAGCCCGGCCATGTCGATCTCGTTGTCGAAGTGTCCGACGTTCGCCACGATCGCGAGGTGCTTCAGCGCGAGCATCTCGTCGACGCCGACGACGCCGAGGTTGCCGGTGCACGTGATGATCATGTCGACCTGGCCGGCGACGTCCGCGAGGCGCGCGACCTGGTGGCCGTCCATCGCCGCCTGGAGTGCGCAGATCGGGTCGACCTCGGACACGATCACGCGGGCGCCCTGGCCGCGCAGCGCCTCGGCCGCGCCCTTGCCCACGTCGCCGTAGCCCACGACGAAGGCGACCTTGCCGCCGATGAGGACGTCGGTCGCGCGGTTCAGGCCGTCGGGAAGCGAGTGGCGGATGCCGTACTTGTTGTCGAACTTCGACTTCGTGACGGAGTCGTTGACGTTGATCGCCGGGAACTTCAGCTCACCGTTCCGAGCCAGTTCGTACAGGCGGTGGACGCCAGTGGTGGTCTCCTCGGTCACGCCCTGGATGTCCGCCGCGATGCGGGTCCAGCGGTCCGTCGACTCCTGCAGCGAGGCGGCGACGGTCTCGAGCACGATCTTCCACTCGGCGCTCGCGTCGGCACCGGCCTCGGGTGCACGCCCGGCGGCCTCGGCGTCGGCGCCGGTGTGCACGAGCATCGTGGCGTCACCGCCGTCGTCGAGGATGAGGTTCGGTCCGGCCCAGTCCGCCCCGACGGCAGCCGCCTCGGCCGACCAGTCGAAGATGCGGTTGGTGCACCACCAGTACTCCTCGAGCGTCTCGCCCTTCCACGCGAACACCGGCACGCCGGCGGGCGACTCCGGGGTCCCCGTCGGGCCGACGGCCATCGCGGCGGCGGCTTCGTCCTGCGTGGAGAAGATGTTGCAGCTGGCCCAACGGACCTGCGCGCCGAGGGCCACGAGAGTCTCGATGAGCACGGCGGTCTGCACCGTCATGTGCAGCGATCCGGCGATGCGCGCACCGGCGAGCGGCTGCGAGGCGCCGAACTCCTCGCGCAGGGACATCAGGCCGGGCATCTCGTTCTCGGCGAGACGGATCTGGTGGCGCCCCGCCTCGGCGAGGGAGAGGTCGGCGACGCGGAACGGCACTGCGGTGCGGGCTTCGGTGGGCATGGCCACCAGTCTTCCATGCCGGGAGGCGCGGGTCGTCAGCCGACGTCGGTCACGTGGGGCGTGCCTCCAGGCCGGTGCCCTGTGGAGGACAGTGCCGTTGAGGAACGACGGGAGGCGTCAGTCGGCGTCGCGGCGGAGCGGCTCACGCCGCACGACGTGCCAGCCGCGTGGCACCCGCAGGGCGGCCGCGTGCCGGGCGCACAGGTCGTACCCGTGCGGTTCGACCCGTGTCGAGAGGGGGCCGACCACGACCATCGAGTCGCCGTAGTCGTACGTCAGGGTCGCCGCAGCGCTCGCACCACAGGCGACCTTGCTGCAGATCCTCACGTCCATACCGGTACCGACCCTAGCGGAGGGAGGCCGAGGACCCCCGCGCGCGTACGATGTGGTGATGCGCCGAAGGACTCCCCTCGTCACCCCGGTCGACCGAGGCCGCGGCCGTTCCCGGCACGGTCGTGGCGGACGCTCGAGCGTGACCGGACCGGACCTCGCGCCGATCATCACGCGCGCCGAGGTCTTCGACCGCATCGTCGGGGACACCGCGCACTACCTCATCGGACTCTGGCCGGAGGAGCTCGACGGCGTCGCCTTCCAGGTCGCGGACATGCCGACCGACGCCTCGGTGCCGGACCAGATGCCGCGGTGGCGCGTCGACCGCGAGGCCCGCCGCGTCACGGTGTTCCGGATCCCGGTCGAACGCGTCACGCGGAGCCCGGAGAAGGACGACACCGACAAGCGGGTCATCATCGAGACGGCGGTGTTCCGTGCGGTGGGCGAGCTCATCGGCAAGGACCCGTGGGACCTCGCGCCGGACCGCTACCGGCACTGGTAGGGGCCGCGAGGCGCGGACGCGGGCACGCGGGCACGGGGCGCCTTCGCTCGCATGGTGCGAGGTTCCCGATCCCGTGCGCGGGGGTGAGCGCCGCACGGAGTACGCAACCTCGCACCACAGGGCACACCTCGCACGGTGCGAAGCTCGCACGGTGCGAAGCTCGCACCGTGCGAAGCGGGGTCAGCGCCCCGGCGTCAGGGGTAGACGCGGACCGGCGTCGAGACCTCGGTCGCCGCGCGCACCGGGAACCCGGCGATGCCGCTGCTCCCCATGTACGTCACGCCGGCCACGAGGCCCTTCGTCCCGGTCAGGGTGAGCTGCTTCGACAGGGGCACGATGACGGTGCTCGTGCCGCCAGCGACCACGTCGACCCGCTGCTCCTCGTCACCCGTGCGGATGGTGACCGCGGCGTCGGCACGGGTCGGGTTGACCATCGTCAGGCGCTGGTTGTCGCCCGGCGCCAGCGCGGTGATCGTCGATGCGCCGAGCGGCTCCGCGGAGGCGAACCAGCCGAGGTCGGTGCGGTCGTCCTCGGTGGGCGTCGTGGTGCGGGCGCCCGCGACCAGGGGCTCGGTCGAGGTGACCGTGAACGAGTAGCGGCCGTCCGGGAAGTCGTCGAGTGCGACGTCGGTGACGACCCCGGGCTCGGCGGTGGCGTTCACGGTGGAGCCGCCGCCGTCCGAGGTCGTGATCCCGAGGGTGACCCGGGCGGCCTTCGAGCCGGGGACGAACAGCCGGACGATCGGTGCGGCGTCGGCGGTGTCGTCGCCGCGCTGGGCCGCCTGGGCGCCCTCGAGCACGACGCCGGGGATGATCTGCGTCCGGGCCGGTGCGGCACCACCGGAGACGATGTCGAACCCGCCGGGGGTGAGCGTCCGGACGATCGACTCCTGCATGTGCGCGACGATCTGCCCGCCGGAGGACACGACGTGCACCACGGTGGAGCCCTGGTCGGACACGAACCCGGAGAGCGGGACGACCTTCTGCGTGTTCGGGGCGACGACGATGCCGGTCGTGCCGGGGGCGCTGACGGTCCCCGAGTCGTCGAAGATCGACAGGTCGACCGTGGCGTTCACGTCGGTCGGGTTCGAGAGCGTCACGAGGCTCGTGCGGCCGGTCTCGGTGGAACCGCCGACCAGCCACGTCGACTGGCTCGGGTCGTCACAGGACGCGGCACCGACGCCGACGAGGTCGCCGCTCGAGACACTCTGGTAGCTGCTGCCCGCGACCTGCGGCGTGGTTTCGCCCGCCGGGGCGGTGAGGAGGCGCGGGTCGCTGCCGCCGGTCGTGGAGGAACCGAGTGCGGACCGCTCGACGGTCGACCCGGTGGTGGCCGTCGCGACCGTGGCGGAGCCGACGGTGCTCGCCTTGGTGGCGTCGTTGCCGGCGTCGTCGGACAGGCGCAGCGCACTGCCGGCGCACACGCGCTCGGCGTCGGCCGGCACCGGGACGACCGTCTTGCCCGCGGGGCGGCCCGGGTCGGACTCGGTGCCGATCGCGTGCGCGGCGGTGACGGCACCGGCAGCGACGACGACGGCGATCGCGGTGGCGGTGCCCCGGATGACCCAGCGGCGCACGGAGGCGGGGGTGGTGCTCATTCGTCGCGCTCCTCGTCGAAGGTGGTGGCGGGTTCCTCGGCCTCGATGACGTTCGAGGTCGCACGGCGACGACGCGGCGCGGTCGGCACGGCGAGCAAGGCTGCTGCGCCGAAGACCACGCCGAGCACGACGAGGTAGAGCACGTGCGTGGCCTGCGCCGCGGCCGAGCCGGTGGAGGGCCGGTCGACGTCGCCCTCGTAGTGGAACAGCTGCCCGCTGTTCGTCTCGCCGATGCTCGTGAAGAGCGCGTTCTGGCCGATCGCACCGGCGGCACGGTCGTGCACGTCCTGTGCGGCGGAACCGCTCGACCCACGGGAGTCGTCGGAGGTGTCGGACGGATCGGAGACGTCGTCGAGGAGCACGAAGCTCACGCCGAGCGAGCGCAGTGCCGGCTCGGGGTCGTACCCGCTCCGGCTCGCGAGGTTCCCGGCGAGCGTCGCCAGCTGCGCACCCGACCGGCTCAGCGTGAGCGCGGTGGAGTCGAGCGTCGTCTGGTCGTCGAGGGTCGATCCCTGGCCGCGCTCGAGGGACACCGCGAGCGAGCCGTCGGTCTGCGGTTCGACCACCAGCGTGCCGACGTCGGGGTTCGCCTGGGCCTCGGCGTTCACGTACGCGCTGAGGACCCGGCCGGTGGTCGGCTGGATCACGGCGTTGCCGAGGTAGAAGGCGGCGAAGGCCGGGGCGACCGCGACGCCCGCGAGCACGGTGGCGACGAGCCCGGTCACCGGCGCGAGGCGCGGCAGGACGTCGATGCCGATGCACGCGGCGGCGACGATGGCGAGCCAGTAGACGGAGAGCCCGCTGCCCGGCCAGACGATGGTGGTCGTCGACCCGACGCCGGTGACGGTCACGTGGGTGGCCGCGAACGCCGTGGCGAACCCGAGCAGGGCGACGACGAGCGATCCCCCGGCGACGGCCCAGCGGTGTCCGAGCACGGCCCCGATCGCGGCGGCGGCGATCGGCAGCGCGAGGACCGCCATGAGCACCGGCAGGATCGCGGTGAGGGTGGCGAGGCCGGCGGTGGTGGGGAGCCATCCGCTCCAGTCCGGGACCGGCTGGCCGATGGCGAGCTGGAACGCGGACGGGGCGCGGGTGGCCGAGGGCACACCGGGGTCGGCGAAGACCGCGAGCACGTTGCCGCGGGTGACCTGGGCGAGCACGAGCGGCAGGAACAGCACCGCGGCGGGCACCGGGATGAACACCCGGCGGTGGGCGCGCCGCCAGCCGACGACGAGCGAGACGAGCCAGGCGACGAGCAGCACCGGCAGCAACGACGGCGCCGAGGCCGCGACGACCGCGAACAGCAGCGACGCCCCGGACGCCCACGCCCAGGAGCGGTGCGCCTCGAGGACGGCGAGGAACAGCCACGGCAGGAGCACGTGCGCGATCACGGCGCCGAGGTGGCCGCTCGTGACGGCGCCGACGAGCGTCGGCGCGATCGTGTACAGCGCCGCGCCGATGACGGGCACCCAGGTGCGCGTCGTGACCTTGCGGATCGCGAACCACGAACCGAGCGCGGCCACCGGGAACGCCACGAGCATGACCAGCACGACCGAGGTCGACGGCGACCAGAAGGTGATCGAGCCGAGGACGGCGACGACCGCGGCGAACGGGTCGGACGGCCCGGTGAAGCCGGTGCCGATGGAGTGCCAGCCGTACCCGACGTTCTGCCAGAGGCGGGCGACGTCGGTGCTCAGGGGCAGCAGGCCACCGCCGGTGAGGGCCGGCGAGCCGAGCAGCGGGTACAGCGTCACGACGCTGAGGACCGCTGCGGCCAGGACGACCCAGATGCCGCCGTCACCGAGGAACGACGCCCGCGCGATCGGGGCGTCCTCGACCCGGGCGAGTTCGACGTCGCGTGAGGTCGTGCGGCGTTCGTGCACGCGCCGCCAGCTCACCCGCAGGGGTTCGACGGCCGCCCACCCGAGCTTCTTGTTCCGTCCGAGGACCTTCCGCGCACGACCGACGCCTCCGCCGAACGCGACCGCGAACGCGGCGGCGAGCTCAGCGCTGACGGCGGCGGGGTGCTTCGCGACGAGGTGCCCGATCGCACGACCGACCGCGAACGGGACGAGCGTCAGCCAGTGGATCCAGAGGACCCCGACGGGTGCGTACGTCATCCGGCGGTGCAGCTGGGCCTGCCGGTGCATCCGCACGCGACGCCCCTCGGAGACGCGCTTGCGACCGAACTCCTCGATCGGGCCGGCCGTGGTCACGCGTGCCTCGGGGACGACGGCGACGCGGTGCCCGGCGAGGCGGACCCGGACGCAGAAGTCGAGGGCCGCGTCGACGTTCGGCAGCGCCGGGTCGAAGCCGCCGAGCTCGTCCCAGACGGACCGGCGGACGAGCATGCCGCCCGCGGCGACCGCGAGGACGTCGGTGTGGCGGTCGTGCTGGCCCTGGTCGAGCTCGTCCTGCACGAGGACGAGCGACCGGCCGAACCGGGTCATGGTCTCGCCGAACGCACGGATCACCGAGGGGTCGTCGACGGCGACCAGCTTCGGGCCCGCGACGACGACCGACGGGGCGATCTCGACGGCGGAGAGCAGGTCCGCGAGTGCGGTGGGCGACGGCGCGTTGTCGTGTCCGAGCAGCCAGAGCCACTCGTCGACGGGTTCGTCCGCGACGGCGGGCGGGGCCTCGCGCTCACCGCGGGCGACGGCCTCGCCGAAGGGGCGGCCGGCCGGCAGGCGGAGCAGTTCGGCGGAACCGCCGAACGACAGGTCGGTCGTGGATCCGTCGGTCGAGCCGACGTCGACGACGACCAGGTTCTCGGGGTGACGGGTCTGGGCGGCGAGGGCGTCCAGGGTGCGGTCGAGGTGGTCCGCCCCGTTGGCGGCGACGAGGATCGCGGTGACCCGGGGCTGAGCGGAACTGGGCTGCATGACGGGCGTCACTCTACGGTCTGGAGGCGCGGTGCCCGTCTCGCAGGTCGGCGCGCCGTGAACCTGTGGACAGGATCACCGCACGGTGCGAGACCGACGTGCGGCGTGCCTCCAGGGCGACTACGCGCGTTTGCGCAGCTTCCGTCGCTCACGCTCGGACAGGCCGCCCCAGATGCCGAAGCGCTCGTCGTTCTCGAGGGCGTACTCGAGGCACTGCGACCGGACCTCGCACGTGGTGCAGATCTTCTTCGCCTCACGCGTGGAGCCGCCCTTCTCGGGGAAGAACGCCTCCGGGTCGGTCTGCGCGCAGAGGGAGTCCGCCTGCCAGGCGAGCGGGTTCTCCTCGTCGTCCGTCTCCGGACGTCGGACACCCGGGACGCCGAGCGCCACGGGGTCGACGTGCCAGTCCTCCGGCACTTCGGCGTGGAAGTCGGAACCGTTCACCCTGATCACCCCTGACGTCTCGATAACGGGACCACGGCAATTGCTGCCGCTGCTGTAATTACAGCCGTGTCATTCGCGAGAGTCAAGTCGCGGATCATAGAAGGCTCTGACCGTTCCGGCGTGTCATGTCCCCCGTACGGGCGTGTCGCGCCCGGTCTGTCCGGGCTTCGGGGGACAACCGGGAGCGCCTCCCGAAGGCGCGTGGCGTCAGCTGACGCGGCGGCGGGCCTCCCACGCGCTCGTGACCATCTCGTCGAGCGTGTGCCGCATCGCCCAGTCGAGGTCACGTGCGGCGGCCTCGCCGGTGGCGACGATCCGTGCGGGGTCACCGGGTCGGCGCGGGGCCACCTCCGGCGTGAACGCGATGCCGGTGCCGGCGGCCATGGCGTCCATGATCTGCCGGACGCTCACCCCGTCGCCGCTGCCGAGGTTGTAGGCACGCTCGAGCGTCTCCCCCGCCTCGAGCTTCTGCGCGGCCACGGCGTGCGAGCGCGCGAGGTCGGCGACGTGGACGTAGTCGCGGACGCAGGTGCCGTCGGGCGTGTCGTAGTCCTCGCCGTTGATCCGCGGGGTGCGGCCGGCGAGCAGGGCCTCGAAGACGAGCGGGAAGAGGTTGTGCGGGCTGGCGTCGTAGAGGTCCGGCTCGCCCGACCCGACGACGTTGAAGTAGCGGAGCGACGTCGTGGTGAAGCCGGCTGCGACCTCCATGTCACGGAGCAGCCACTCGCCGATGAGCTTCGACTCGCCGTACGGCGACTCCGGGGCCTTCGGGGTGTCCTCGACGACCGTCTCGACGTCGGGCGTGCCGTACACCGCGGCGCTCGACGAGAACACGGCCTTCGTCACGCCGTTCTCCGCCATCGCCCGGAGGAGGGTCGCCATGCCGGTGACGTTCTGCTCGTACGTGTGCAGCGGACGCTCGACGGAGACGCCCGCGTACTTGAAGCCGGCGACGTGCACCACGCCGGTGACGTCGTGGTCGCGCAGGGTCCGCGCCACGAGCTCTCCGTCGAGGATCGAGCCCTGGACGAACGGCACGTCCTCGGGGACGAACGCCCGGAACCCGCTGGACAGGTCGTCCAGCGCGACGGTGTCGATGCCCGCCGCCCGCAGCGCTCGGACGACGTGGGACCCGATGTACCCGGCACCGCCGGTGACCAGCCAACTCATGCTGGCCACGCTAGCGGAACCGGATCGCCCAGCGCCTCGCCGCGGCGTGCGGCTTCACGCACCCGTCGCGATGAACACCGTCGAGGTGATCCCGTCGGTCGAGTCGGCCCCGACGGTGACGTCGCCCTCGTCCGGCGTGATGAAGCAGGACTCCCCCTGACGGAGCAGCGTCGCCGAGGTCGCGCCGACCAGGGTGACGACGCCGGCCGTGCAGATCGCGATCGACGGACCGGTCAGCGGCGCGACGCCACCCGAGCCGAGTCCGACCGGACGCCCGTCGCCGGTGATGCGCAGCAGCGCGAACCCGACCCCCTCCGGCGCGAACCGGTCGACGCCCGCCCCGGCCGCCTCGGGCTCGAGGAGCGGCGCCGGGTACGCGGTGAAGTCGAGGACGTGCAGGAGCTCGGCGACGTCGACGTGCTTCGGCGTGAGACCGCCGCGCATCACGTTGTCCGACGGGGCCATCAGCTCGATGCCGAGACCGTCCAGGTACGCGTGGATGTTGCCCGCGGGCAGGTACATCGCCTCGCCCGCAGCCAGCGTGACGCGGTGCATGAGGAGCGAGACCACGATCCCCGGGTCGCCGGGGTAGGCGACGGCGAGGTCTCGGACGGTCGCCGTGTTCGGCGTCAGTGCGTCGTCGGGCAGGGCCCCGGCGAGGTCGCTGGCGGCCTGCACCACCGCGAGCGCCGAGGCGTCGGCGGTCTCGAGCCACCGCACGGTGTCCTCGAGTCCGTGCTGCAGGTGCACGTGCAGCGGACCGAGCCGACCGGAACCGGCGTCGAGCACGTCGACCTCGGCGATCGTCTCGGCGACGGGACGGAAGCCGCTCAGCGCCTCGAACCGCTCGCTCAGCGCGACGACGAGCTCGGGCTTCGGGAACGGGTCCTTGTAGTTCCGGGCGGGGTCGTCGATCGGGATGCCCGCGGCTTCCTCGCGCTCGAAGCCCGCTCGGGCCTGCTCCGGAGTCGGGTGCGCCTGCAGGGAGAGCGGGGCCGAGGCGGCGAGCACCTTGAGCAGGAACGGCAGGCCGGTGCGGTCCGCACCGAGGGCGGTCTCCGGTTCGGCGGCGATCCAGTCACGGAGCGTGTCGGCGCCGCCCACCATCGCGGGGTTCACGACGACGCTCGGGCTGCCCGGGTGGGCACCGAGCCAGAGCTCTGCCTGCGGAGCGCCGGTGACGGTGCGCCCGAGGAGCTCGGGGATCGCGGTGACGGACCCCCAGGCGTAGTCGCGGGGCGTGTTCGTGATGCCGAGGAACATGGGCCGAGCCTACCGGCGGGGATGCCCGGCCCCGTGCCGAGGCTAGAATCTCCGCGATGGCTGCAAGCACGGTGGAGTCGCCCACCAGACGATCCCTCCGCACCGCCTTGCCCCGTCCGACCGACCCGACGCGGTGGGACATCCAGGGCCTCCGCGCCTTCGCGGTGCTCTCGGTCGTCCTCTACCACCTGTGGCCGAACCGGCTTCCCGGCGGGTTCGTCGGCGTCGACGTGTTCTTCGTCATCTCCGGCTTCCTCATCACCGGGCACCTGCTCCGCGAGGTCGCGTCCACCGGCCGCATCGGCCTCGCCGGCTTCTGGGCCCGCCGCGCGAAGCGCCTGCTCCCCGGCGCCTTCCTCACCATCCTCGCCACCGGCACCGCCGTGCTGCTCTGGGTGCCGAGCGCGCTCTGGGGCCAGTACGGCCGCGAACTCATCGCCTCGACGGTCTACGTGCAGAACTGGCAGCTCGCCGCCGACTCCGTGGACTACCTGGCGCAGGGCAACCAGCCGTCGCCGTACCAGCACTTCTGGTCGCTGTCGGTCGAGGAGCAGTTCTACATCGCCCTCCCGCTCGTCCTGCTCGGCGCCCTGTGGTTCGCTCGCCGTGCACGACGGAACGGCGTCTCCCCGGTCGCCGTCGCGCAGGTCGTCCTCGGCGCGGTCGTGGTGCTCTCCCTCGCCTGGAGCATCGTGCAGACGCACACCGCCTCCGGTGTCGCCTACTTCTCCACCGCGACCCGCGCGTGGGAATTCGCACTCGGCGGTCTCGCCGCGACGATCCCGCTGAGCGCCCCGCGGACGACGCCCGCACGGACGGTCCGCATCGTCGGTGCCTGGCTCGGCGCGGCCGGTCTCCTCGTCTCGCTGTTCGCGATCACCGGGACCACCCCGTTCCCGGGCATCGCGGCCGCCCTGCCGGTCGTCTCCGCCGGTCTCGTCGTGCTCTTCGGCGGGCACTCCGGCCTGCAGCGGATCGGCCGGTTCGCGCCGATCGGGTTCCTGGGTCGGATCTCCTACGCGGTGTACCTCTGGCACTGGCCCGCCGTCGTCATCCTGCCGATCGCGCTCCGACACGAACTGACGGCGAAGGACAAGGTCGCGATCGTCGTCGGCGCGGTCCTCATCGCCTCGGTCACCACCCTGCTCATCGAGGAACCCCTCCGGTTCTCCGGCTGGGTCAAGGCCCTCCGTCCTCGCCGCGTCGCCCTCTACGGCGCACTGAGCACCGTCGTCGTCGTCGCGCTCGGGGCGGCCTCGCTGACCGCACTGCACGTCCAGCAGGTGCAGGCGGCGGAGTTCGCGCGGGAGATCAGCAACGGGGACGTCCGGTGCTTCGGCGCCGCGGCGGACATCTCGTCGGCGGACCCGTGTGTGAACCCGGCCCTCGCCGACGTCCGGGTGCCGGCCGCCGCGAACGCCCTCGACGACGACGCGAACCGGCCGTCGTGCTGGTCGAGCACATCGAGCGCCTTCGACGTCTGCGCGCTCGGACCGAAGACGGGTTACACGAAGCACCTCATCGCGATCGGCGACTCCCACAACAACGTGCTCGTCGACACCTACGAGAAGATCGCGAAGGAACGGAACTGGCGCATCGACGTCGCAGGCCACCAGAGCTGCTACCTGACCACGGCGCACCAGCCGGCGAGCACTGAGCAGCAGCGGGTCTGGTGCGAGGACTGGAAGCGTGCGGCGATGGCCTACTTCCACTCGCACCGAGACCTCGACGGCGTGATCGTCACGCACTCGACCGGCAACATGCCCGTGCGGCCGGAGCCCGGACAGACCGCCGACGAGGCCGTGGTGGACGGTCTGGTGCAGGCATGGAAGGCGGCAGCCGACGCCGGCGTCCCCGTCCTGGCGCTCCGCGACAACCCGACCGCACGTCCGGACGTCGTCGCCTGCGTCGCCCAGATGACCGGTCCCACGACCGCGGAGTGCGACTCGAGCCGCTCGGTCGGACTCGGCCTGTTCGACGGCTCGGCCGAAGCGGTCGCCCGCATGCCGGGGCACGCCCGTCTGATCGACCTGACGGACCGGTACTGCACCTCGACCGTCTGCCCTGCGGTCATCGGCGGGGTGCTCGTGCACCGCGACCGGACCCACCTGACGAACACCTTCGCGAAGACCCTCGCGCCGTACCTCGGTGACGAGATCGCCCGCGCACCCGGGGCGTTCGGGAACCGATGAGCACGTACCCTGGCACCGTGACGAACACCTGGCCGATCTCGCGCGGCACCGTACCCGAGCGCGAGGCGTTCGCCTTCGGTGCCACGATGCTGTTCGTGCTCTTCGCCGGGGACGCGGTCCCCAACTCGCTCACGTGGGTGGGTGCCGGCATCCTCTGGGCACTCGTCGCCGTGTGGGGTGTCACCGTCCTCGTCCGGGCCCGGCCGACGATCGCCCGGACCCCGCGCTCCCTGTGGTTCTTCCTGGCCTGGTGCGTGGTCTCCGTCATCTGGTCGCACTGGCGCCCGGCGACGATCGCGAGCATCACCGTCCAGGTCATCTGCGCCGCGATGGCGTTCACGGTCGCCTCGACGTTGACGTGGCGTCGCATCCTCGACGCGATGAGCCTCGCGTTCCGCTGGGTGCTCATGCTCTCGCTGCTCTTCGAGGCCGTCGTCGCCGTGTTCGTCCGACACCCGATCGCCCCGATCTGGACCGATTACGGCGACCGGGACATCCCGGACGCGTTCTACTTCTCCCGCGCCGAGCTCTTCACCGGTGGACGCATCCAGGGACTCCCCGGCAACGCGAACCTGCTCGCGATGGTCGCCCTGCTCGCCGCGATCGCCGTGGCGGTGCAGTTCGCCGAGGGACGGATCAGCCGGAACCGGACCATCGGCTGGCTCGTGGTGGCCGCTGCCGTGCTGGCCCTCACCCGCTCGTCGACCGTGCTCGCGGCCGCACTGGTCGTCGCCGTCGCGCTGGTCGTGGCGCTCTGGATCCGACGCGTGCCCACCGAGCGCCGGACCCCGCGGTACCTGGTCGTCCTGGTCGGCGCGGTCGTCGTCGCCGTCGTGGGGTTCCTCGCGCGCGGGGCGGTCTCCGAGCTGCTCGGCAAGGGCGCGGACGCGACCGGTCGCGGCGAGATCTGGCAGCGGGTGCTCGGCCTCATCGACCAGCACACCGTCGTCGGCTGGGGCTGGATCGGCTACTGGTGGCCGAGCATCCCGACGCTGGCGGACCTCGCGCACCGCAAGGGCGTGACCTACCTGCAGGCCCACGACGCCTACCTCGACGTGTGGATGCAGACCGGGATCATCGGGCTGCTCCTGTTCGCGGTGTACGTCGTCACGACGCTGAGCCGATCGTGGTCGTCCGCCACCCGGATCGGCTACGACGCGGCGCTGGCTCCGCGGCCGTTCGACCCCGTGTCGCTCCTGCCGCTGCTCGTCGTCGTCGCGCTGCTCGTGCAGTCCGTCGCCGAGTCCCGGCTGCTCTACCAGGGGAACTGGGTGCTGTTCGCGCTCATCGCGATCAAGTCCCGCATCGTCCTGGTCGGCGACGAGCCCCTGTCGACGGGCGACGGGCCGCGCACCCCGCCGGCACGACGCGAGTTCCGCCAGCCAGCAACCCGCTGACCCTGCCCGGCCCGGCCTGGCCGGCGTGGCCCGGCCGGCCTGACCCGGCCCGTCCTGCCCCGGCCCGTCCTGCCCCGGCCCGGCCCGGCCGGTCAGCGCCCGAGCAGCATCGCGCAGGGGACCTGCGCCGTCCACGGCGCCTTGCGCACCTCGACCGTCCGCGAGCGGTCACCGTCGCACGCCGCCACGGCGGCCGGGATCTGCGCAGCCCACACCGGCCCGTCGCTCCGCCGCGTCGGACCGGGCGCGACGTTGCCGACCGTTGCGACGATCACCAGGCCCACCACGCACCAGGCGGCGAGGGTCCCGATGAGGCGGGTCACGCCTCCAGGCCGGATGCTCGGACGGAACGTCCCCGAACGGTCGTGGGACCCGACGAGCACGCTCGCCGCGACCACCACGGCGGCGAGCAGGAGGAGGCCCGACGCGGCGGCGTAGCGCTGCGGCGGGACGGCCGCGAGCGCGATGACCGGGTGCGCCCAGGCCTGGGCCGCACCGCCGTTCGCGAGGAGGGCTGCCCACCAGACACCGCCGGACGCCGCGGCGAGCGCCAGGACCGTCCAGCGGGCGCGCCACGTGCCGACGACGATCGCGGCGAGCAGCACGGCCACCAGGAACAGTGCCGGCACGGCCACGACGGCCCACCCGTGCGTGACGACGGTGCGGACGGCGGCTCCGACGTCGGGATTCCACAGGCCGGCGAGGGGTTGGAGGAGCCAGCCGGCGACGACGTCCGCGAACGCCGGTGACCCGGGTGCCGACGTCCGCTGGTCGGTGAGCGCGGTGACGACCTGCGCGGTCCCGCCGGCCAGGGCGACGACGGTGACGGGGACGGCGCGGAGCCAGGCCCGCGCGCCCGCGGCCGCGCCGCCCGCCCCGGCGGCCGCGCCGGCGCCCGCGCCGACCGCGCCTGCGCCGCCCGTTCGCAACGGGAACCACGCGAGCAGCAGCAGGGGCAGGAACAGCACCGTCTGCAGCTCGGTGAGGACCACGAAGACGGTCAGGGCCGCGACGGCACCGGATCCCCACCAGGACCGGGAACGGTACGCGAACAGCCACGGCGCAGCGAAGAGCATGAACCAGTGCAGGTTCGCCGCGTTCCCGCTGATCTCGTACGGCGCGAGCGGCAGCAGCGCGGGGAGCAACGCGAGCAGGACCCGGAACGGCCACGCGGGCACCACGTCCCGGGCGCACACGAACACGGCTCCGGCGAGGACCCCGACGACGAGGCACGCGCCGGCCGACAGCACGTGGGCGTAGTCCGCGACCGGGAACGCCCACCCGAGGTCGACCAGCAGCCGCGGGACGAGGTGCAGGTAGCCCGCGTACGGGTGCAGCAGCGAGTCGACGGGGCCGAGCGCGATCCGGTCGCGGAGGAAGATGCCGCCGTCCTCCGCCCAGACGGTGCCGCGGGTGACCGGGCCGAGCCGCCACCACGCGAGCGCGGCGGTGGCGACGCCGACGAGGACGGCCGCGAGGAGCGTTCCGAGGACGCCGCGCAGGCGGTCGGTCCTGCTCGCTGCGGCCACCATCGTCCGCCGACGCTAGCTGCTCCATCACGGATCGCGCATATTGACGCTCCGCGATACGCCGATCCCGACGCGCCGCGCCGCTCCGCTCCGCTCCGCTCCGCGATACGCCAATCCCCGCGCCGCGCCGGACCGATCCCCGCGCCGCGCGGCCGAACCGTGCGCCGCGACGCCCCGATCGCCGGACCGATCCCCGGATCGCGCCCCGCACCGAGGTCCGTACGCCAAGATGGACGCGTGACGGACGGACGGCTGACGAAGCGCATGCTCGCCAGGCGCTACCTCTCCGCCTGGATCGGGTTCTCCGCCGGCGGGCGGTTCAGCCAGGCCCTCGCCACCGTCATCGTGCTCTTCGCGTTCGGACAGCCGACCGTCTCGGCGCTCGTCGGGCGGGCCGGGGTCTGGGCCGTCCTCGTCACCCTGTTCGTCCTGGCCGGTCTCAGCCTCCTCGGACAGCGCTACCGGATCGAGTGGCACGGGGTGCTCCCCCTGTCGCTCCTGGCGTTCGTCGGGTACTGCGCGCTGAGCGTGCTCTGGAGCGAGTACTCCTGGGTGGCGCTCCGCGGTCTCGTCGGCACCGTCTGCTTCATCGGGCTCGGGCTCTACCTGGCGCTCGGACGCGACCTCGTGCAGGTGATCCGCGCCTCGGGCGACGCCTTCCGGATCCTGCTCGTCGCCGCCCTCGGCCTCGAGGTCCTCTCCGGCCTCGTCCTCGACGTCCCGATCCCCGCGTTCGGCATCCAGGGGAACATCGCGTACGGCGGTCCGATCCAGGGCATCGGCGGCACCCGCAACTTCATGGGGTTCATCGCGGCGATGGCGCTCGTCACCTTCGTGGTCGAGTTCCTCACCCGCTCGGTGACGATGTGGCGCGCGATCGGGTCCACGGCCCTCGCCGTCATCGCGCTCATGCTCGTGCAGTCCCCCATCACCGGCTTGGCGATGATCGCCCTCGCGGTCACCGCGCTCGCGCTGTGGTCGCTCCGGCATGCGCGCCCGACCACGAGGCCCGTGGTCAACGGCGTCCTCGGCGGCGTCGTGGTCCTCATGATCGTGGTCGGCGTGCTCGGCCGGCACCGGGTCCTCGCCGAGATCGGTGCGGCCGGCGGCACGGCCACCCGTCTCGACCTCTGGTCCCAGATCCGCGTCTTCGTCGCGCAGTTCCCGATCCAGGGCTGGGGCTGGGTCGGCACCTGGCCGCACGAGGCCGTCATCCCCTACGTCACCTTCATCGACCCCGCCGGACGCCCGTTCACCTCCGGGCTCAACGCCTTCATCGACGCCTGGTTGCAGATCGGGCTGGCCGGGACGATCCTGCTGGGCGTCACCGCACTCCTCGCGTTCGCGCGGGCCTGGGTGACGGCGACGACGTTCCCCGGGGTCGCGTACGTCTGGCCGGCCGCCGTCCTGGTGCTGCTCGGGGTCACGAGCACCGCGGAGAGCTACCTCCTGCACGGAGCCGGCCTGATGGTGTTCGTCGCCGTCCTGGTGATCGCGGCCCGGCGACGGTCATGGCGACGACACCTGCCGCGCAGCACCTGATCCGGTCGGCTTCCCGCGTGGTCCGGTCTGCCGCTGTCTCCACCCGGCCTGGAGGCGCGGCACACGCCCGCCGCGCCGCTCGCCTCCCTGCGGATCACCGCGGCGTGTGTCCGTGGACGCACGTCTCCTCAGATTCCGTCGACGTCGTCACCGGCTCCCCCTAGACTGCGATCGGCCGTCAGGGGGACGGCCCTCGCTCGAGAAGGACCTCCATGCGTCTGCAGCACCGGCTCGCCCTCGTCCTCACCGCCGTGGTCGTCGCCGCCGGCTTCGCCGCCGTCGGCCCCGCCACGACGGCGCAGGCCGCCGCTCCCACCACCGGCCGGTACACGCCGCTCGACACCGTCCGGTCGTGGACCGGTACCGTCCGGACGACCCCGACGACCGTGCAGCTCGGCGGCCGGACGGGCGTGCCGGCCACCGCGACGGCGGTCGTGGTGAACGTCGAGGTCGAGAACCCCACGGCCGCCGGAAGCGCTCGTGTGACGCCGGCCGGTGTCAGCGCCGGTGTCACCACGCAGGCGTTCCGCAAGGGCCAGACCGTGTCGTCACTCCAGACGGTCCGGCTCGCCGGCGGCAAGGTGCAGGTCCAGCTGACGGCCGGCGCGGGCACGGTCTACCTCGACGTGTCCGGCTACTACGCGAACGGCTCCGGAGCGACCTTCACACCGCTGAACGCCGCGCGGGTCTTCAACAAGCGCGTCGGTACGACGCCGACGAAGGTGCCGCTCGCCGGTCACGCGGGCATCCCGTCGACCGCGACCGCCGTGGCGCTCAACACCGAGGTCGGGACGCCGAGCGCCAACGGGTACGTCCGCGTCACACCGGCGGGCAAGGACGCCAGGGTCGCGGCGCAGGTCTTCACCAAGGGCACGACGATCTCGAACCTGGTGATCGTGAAGCTCGCCGGCGGCGCAGCACAGGTGAAGGTCTCCAGCGGGACCGCGACCGTGTTCATGGACGTCGCCGGGTACTACGCGAACACCTCGACCGGATCGGTGTTCGTGCCCGTCAACCCGGTGCGGGCCGCGTCCACGACGCTGACGACCACACCGCGGCAGATCCGCCTCTCCGGGACCGCGGGCGTCCCCGGGACCGCCACGGCGATCGTGGCCACCGCCACGACCTCCCGGACCACCGCTGCCAGCTACCTGCGCTTCACCCCGGCCGGACAGGACCCGCAGGTCGCCACGCAGGTGCTCGGCGCCGGGCAGACGCTGAGCAACGCCGTGATGACGAAGCTCGTCGGGTCGACCGTCGACCGGCGGGTGCAGGCCAAGGTCTCCGCGGGGACGGCGGCGCTGACGGTCGACGTGGCCGGGTACTTCATGAGCGGTGCGAGTGGTTCCGGCTTCGGCGCCGACATCTCCTGGCCGCAGTGCGGAGCGGCGCTCCCGACCGGGCAGGCCTTCGGCGTCGTGGGGGCGAACGGGTCACTGGTGAACCAGAGCAACCCGTGCGTGGCGCAGCAGCTGAAGTGGGCCGCGGCCAGCGTCGGTGGCACGAACCAGCCCAAGGCACAGGTGTACGCGCTCGCGGCGAACCCCGGCCGAGCGGCGTCGGTTTGGCCGAAGTCGAGCGCGGACCCGGCCGGAACCGGGAAGACGATCTCGAGCCAGTACGGCGTGTGCACCGGCGCCTACGACGCAGCGTGCTCGTACATGTACGGCTACACCCGGGCGTACGAAGCGACCCATTCTCGTGGGGTTCCCACGCCCTCGGCGTACCGCTGGTGGGTCGATGTCGAGACCGGACTGTCGTGGCTGAAGTCCACCGATGCCAAGGACTACCAGGCACAGAACCGTGCTGACATCGAGGGCATGGTCGCGGCGCTCAAGGCAGCCAAGGTGTCAACCGTCGGCATCTACTCCACGAAGGCGCAGTTCAACACCATCGTCGGTTCCGTACCCGCGAACTCGCCGCTCACCGGCCTTCCGAGTTGGATCGCCGTCGGGACGGACGGCGTCGCCGCTGCCCAGGCCGCTTGCTCGGCCGGTGGTCTCACGACGGGCAGCCGCGTGCAGATGGCGCAGTACGTCGTCGGCGCCCAGGACCAGAACGTCACCTGCGTCTGACGCGACCACCTGTCGGACGACAGGCGTGTGGCGGACTCGCCCCGCGCCTCCAGGCCTTCGTGAGCAGAAGAGGTCGGCCGCACCGACGGCACCCGACCATTTCTGCTCACGAAGTGGCGACGACGAAGTGGCGACGCGTCAGCGGCGACGGAACCGGCGCTGGAAGCCCCACTGGGTGACGCGGAGCATGGCCTCGACGACGATGGACCGGCTCATCTTGGAGACGCCGTGCACGCGGTCCCGGAAGCGGATCGGCACCTCGACGATCCGGCCGCCCAGGTCGTCGACGCGCAGGGTCATGTCGACCTGGAAGCAGTAGCCCTTCGAGTCCACCGAGTCGAGGTCCATCCGGGCGACCGTGTCGGCACGGTAGACCCGGAACCCGGCGGTGATGTCGCGCACGTCGATCCCGAGCACGATCCGGGCGTACGTGTTCGCGCCGCGGCTCAGCGCCTGGCGACGGAGCGGCCAGTCGACGACCGACCCGCCAGGGACCCACCGGGAGCCGATGGCCAGCGCCACGCGCTCGTCAGCCCGGACGGCGTCGATGAGTGCCGGTAGCCGGTCGGCGGGGTGCGACCCGTCGGCGTCCATCTCGACCAGCAGCGGGTAGCCCCGCTCGAGGCCCCAGCGGAAGCCTGCGACGTACGCCGTGCCGAGGCCGAGCTTCCCGGTCCGCTCGAGCAGGTGCACGCGGGGGTCTGCCGCCGCGAGCTCGCGGACGATCGCGGCGGTGCCGTCCGGGCTGCCGTCGTCGACGACGAGCAGGTGCGCGGCCGGGACGGCGTCGAGGACGGCGGCCGTGACGGCGCGGACGTTCTCGGCCTCGTCGTACGTCGGGACGATGACGAGCGCGGTGGGGTCCCCCTGGGTCACCGGTTCGTCAGGCGACGCTTGATCTTGCCCGCCACGCTGCGCGGTCCCTCGGTGCGGAAGTAGTGCACCGCGCGACCGAGGTCGTGCCGGACGCCGTAGAGCTTCTTGCGGTCCGGCACCCGGACGCGCATCTGGTGGGCCTCGATCTGGGCCGCCGTCTCGCGGACCGACTTGTCGGCGGCGCGGACGGGGTTCCGGCAGAACTCGACGAGCGGAGCGAGGACGTTCTCCCAGGTGAACTGCTCGCGGACGCGGTCGACGTTGCCGATGAACTCGGCGCGGGCCTTCTTGTCGAAGAGGGCCGTCTCGAGTGCGGCGGCGAGGCCGTCGATGTCCTGCTCGTGCACGGCCACGCCGAGCTTCTGCTCCGCGACGAGGTCACCGAAGGAGTCGCCGGCGGTCGTCACGATCGGCAGACGGGCCCACAGGTAGTCGAGGATGCGCGTGCGGAACGAGAACGTGGTCTCGAGGTGCTCGTAGTGCGTCGACACACCGGCGTCGGCCTCGAGGAGGTACGCCCCGCGCTCCTCGTACGGGATCCACGAGTCGTTGAAGAACACGTTCTTGCCGGTGAGGCCGAGCTCGTCGGCCTCGGCACGGACCTTGGCGACGATGTCCATCTCGGGCACGTCGGGGTTCGGGTGCTGCACGCCCATGAAGAAGAGCTTCACGTTCGGACGGCGCTCGGCGAGCTGGCCGATCGAGCGGACGAGGGTGATCGGGTCGAACCAGTCGTAGATGCCACCGCCCCAGACGACGAGCTTGTCGTTCTTGCCGATGCCCGGCACGACGCCCTTCACCCGCTGCTGGTCGTGTACCGGGGGCGTCGACGACAGGCCGAACGGCACCACGCCGATGAGCGAGCGCAGGTCGGCGTCGCGCGAGTAGGTGCGGGCGTTCACGCGGCCGGAACCGGCGAGCTGCCCGAGCCAGAACATGCGCTGCCGCTCGGAGGCGCAGATGAAGTAGTCGCCGAGCTCGAGCTGGTGGTTCAGCGTGTCCGAGGCGTCGAGGATCTGACGGTTCCACTGGTCGACGTCGTCGCTGCGGCCCTGCTCGAGCTGCTCGAGGTGCAGCGGGTCGTACACGTCGACCACGAGGATCTTGCGCGTCGACTCGAGCACCGGGAACAGGCGCAGCGCGTGCCCCTGCACGATGATGACGTCGGCCCAGGCCTCGTGCTCGACCATCTGCCGCGGGTGACGGTGCGGCACCGTGACGACCTCGTACGAGGGGTCGATCGGCGAGGAACGGGTGAGGCTGATCACGCGGACGTCGTGCTCGTTCGCGAGCTGCTTCGCCATCTGGGTCGCACGGATCGCGGGACCGGCCATCTTCTCGCCGATGGAGTCGCCCGTGATGATGAGGATCCGGCGACGCGTGCCGACCTGGAGCACGCCCAGGGAGTGCACGATCTTGTCGTACCCGGCGAGGTAGTTCTCGATCGGGTAGGCGGGCTCGTCGCGGTTGCCGAACAGGCGGAGGAGCTCGCGGTCGCTGCGGACGCGGGTCGCCTGGATCTCCCGGCGGGACTCGGTCATCGAGGGCAGCTGCTCGACGAACTGGTCGACACCGTAGATGCCCGCCATGCTCGTCTTCGGGACCGGGATCGTCGGTACGCTGTCGTCGCCCGGGTTGCGCAGGTCGAGCTCGGTCGAGTCGAGCTCACCGCGGCCGACCGCGCGGCGGACCGCGAGGGCGAGGGACCCGGGCAGGGCGGCGGCGAGCTGCTCGTCGCCGAGGTTCTTGTAGAGCGTGAAGAGCGCGTTCCGCTCGAGCAGGTACGTCTCGCGGAAGTCGCCGAACTTGTTCATCGACGCGTGGTGCTTGTGGAACGCGACCGACTTCGGCTGGTACCGGAAGCGCCAGCCAAGCAGGTTGAGGCGCCAGCCGAGGTCGACGTCCTCGTAGAACATGAAGTAGCGGTCGTCGAACCCGCCGAGCTGCTCGAAGAGCTCCGCGCGGATGAACATCGCCGCACCGGTGCCGAACAGCACGTCGGTCTCGGACTCCCAGCGGCCGGTGTCGGGCGAGCCGGCGAACGGCTTGTAGCCCATCCCGTACCAGGTCATCGCTGCCTCGGTGAAGTCGACGTTGACGCCTTCCCAGTCGAGGACCTTCGACGCCACGGCGCCGATGTCCGCGCCGGAGGCGAACGTCGCCATCGCCTCGCGCACCCAGCCGGTGTCGGGGCGGGCGTCGTTGTTGAGGAACGCGACGATCTCGCCGGAGGAGTGCTCGACGCCGAGGTTGCAGCCGCCGGTGAAGCCGAGGTTCGCGCCGGAGTCGACGAACGTGAAGTCGAGGTCGGAGGCCTTCAGACGCCCGACGTGCTCCGCGCCGGAGCCGTTGTCGACGACGATGACCTCGAGCCGGTCCTGCGGCCAGTCCTGCTTGCGGAGCTCGGCGATGCTCGTCAGCGTGTCGTCCGTGCCCTTGTAGTTCACGAGGACGACGGAGACGACTCCTGGCTTGCGCTCTGTCACGGCGTGTTCCTCCAGCAGCTGCCGCAGGTGCGGCGTGGATCATCGGTGGTACGGCCGTCCGGAGTGCCCGTCAGCCGACATCACCCTACAAGGCGGAGCACGGCGCTCCCCTGTGATCGGTGCCGGTTCGGGCACAATGGCACACGGCCCCCACCCGGCCACCCCGTCCGCCGTCGACCGAACGACCGTCACGGCACCTCCTCCCCAGACCCGGAGCCCCCGTGACCCAGCCCTCGATCCCGCTCTCCCCCGCATCGTCGCCGCTCGCCGACGAGTACGCCGCGATCGCCCGTGGCGACCACGCCGCCGGTGCCCGGGGGACGATCCGCTTCGCCGTGTCGACCGACGACCCGACCGAGGGGAAGGGCGACCTGTTCGTCGCGCTCGGGCTCGCCCGCGCGCTGCGCGCCGAGGGGTGGGGCGTGGACATGTGGCCGATCCGACGGTGGGCGGAGGACGTCCCCGCCGACACCACCGTGCTCGTCAGCATGATCGAGTCGTTCGTCCCCGGCCTCGTACCGGTGGGCACGGCCACCGTGGCGTGGGTGCGGAACTGGACGGCACAGTGGGCGTCGCTGCCGTACCTCGGCGAGTACGACGCCGTCTGGGCATCGTCGTCGATCGCCGCCGAGGAACTCGCCCGCGCGGTCGGGCACCCGGTGGAGGTCGTCCCGATCGGGGTCGACCTCGACCTGTTCACGGAAGAGCAGGGCGACACCGCCACGCCACGCACCGACCGCACCGTCACGACCGTGAACTTCTGGGGCGCCCGCCGTGGTGTCCAGGACGTCCTGCAGCAGGTCGCTCCCGTCGAGCCGATCATCTGGTTCGCCGCGAACGTCGAGCACGTGGACCCCGCCCCGGGCGTCGAGCTCCGTCCGGCCGTGCCCTACTTCGCCCTGCCCGAGGTCTACCGCGCGGCCGCGTTCGTCGTCGACGACGTCATCGCACCGGCCGCCGAGTTCGGCACCCTCAACTCGCGGCTGTACGAGTCGCTCGCGTGCGGTGCGCTGCCGGTCACGACCTGCGCACTCGGCCTGGACGAGCTCGGGCTCGCCGAGGTCCCGGTCTTCACCGACGCTCCCTCGCTGGAGCGTGCGCTCGCGATGCCGGCCGCCGAACGCGACGCCCTCGCCGCGCGGCTCCGGTCGGTCGTCGTCGAACGGCACTCCTACGCCGCCCGCGCCGCCCAGGTCGTCCCCTCGCTCGACGCCGCGGTCGCCCGCGCCGCCACCCGCACCGGACCCCGGGACCCGATGCTGCGCTGGGCTGCCCTGCAGCGGGAGGTGCTCCGCGAGGTGGAGCGCGAGCGCGACCTCCACCGATCCGGCGTCGAGGACATCAACCGCCGGCTCATCGTCTCCGAGGAAGCGGTCGCGGTCCTCGACCGCGCTCGACGCACCGCTGAGCAGGGGCAGCACGACGCCCGGATCGAGCGGGACGCGCTCGCGGTCCGGTACGACGCGCTCACGCACTCGGCCGAGTTCCGGGTCCTCGACAAGCTCGGCGGCGTCGCCCGCGCGCTCCGTCGCCGGGGCTGACGGCAGGCCGACGACGCACGCCGGCCGGGGTGGTGGAACCCACCCCGGAACGGACGGGAGGCGCGGTGCCAGCTGGCACCGCGCCTCCCGTCGTTCGCGGGTGACGTCCTACTTGACCGTCAGCGACCGGCAGAGCTCCGTGTTCTGCCCCGCGCCCTGGTTGATGGCGAAGACGCACACGTTGGTCGCTCCCGAGGGCCGACCGGTGAAGGTCGCGTCGAACTGGTGGTTCGCGCCGAAGCCGGCGTAGGCCGTCGCGAGCGACGCCTTCGCCTGGTCAGCCGCGATCGACTTGCCGCTCGCACCGTCGAAGTAGACGTGGACGCGGACGGACGCCTTCGTGTCCGGGTCGATCGCCCAGCCGCGGACCCGGACCGTGTCCGCGCTCGGCGAGGAGACCTCGTCGAGCAGGAGGGTCGGGTTGCCGCTTGCCGCCGCCACCTTCGTGCAGGAGCTCGTGTCCGAGCCGCCGCCGGTGTTCTTCGCTACCACGCAGACCGTGTGCGAGCCCGGGCCGATGCCGGTGAGCTTCTGCTGGTACCCGTGGGCGGCCCCGTAGCCGGGGTGCGCGGTGTCGAAGCCCTTCGCGGCCTGGTTCGCCGTCGCGGTCGCGACCTGCTTGCCGTCCACGGTGTACTGCAGGGCGACCGCCGACACGGTGTCCGGGTCGAAGGCCGTCCCGCTCACCGTCATCGCACCGAGCCCGGCCGCCGACGCCTGGCCGACGGTCACCTTCGGCGAACCGGTCGGCGTCGAGAACGGCTTGCAGATGCTCGCGTTGACGTTCTTCGGCCCGGCGTTGATCGCGATGATGCACAGGTTGTGCTTGCCCGCGGAGATGCCCGACTTCTCGAGCCGGAAGCCGTGCATGTCACCGAAGCCGGGCTTCGCGCTGTTCAGGCCCGACTTGAGCTGGTCTGCCGCGATGTTGGCGACACCCTTGCCGTCGAGGTAGAAGTGCACGCGGATCGTCCCGGTCGTGTCCGGATCGATGGCCCACCCGCGGGCGAGGAAGCTCCCCGGCGCCTTGGACGCGACCTCGTCGACCGCGAGCCAGGGGTAGCCGGTCGGCTGCGTGACCGACTTCGTGGCGATCTGCGTCCAGCTGCCGCTCGACAGGTCCTTCGCGTAGACGCGCACGGTCTGGGTACCGCCCGGGAAGCCCTTCAGCGACCCCGAGTACCCGTGGTTGTCGCCGTAGCCCGGCTTCGCCGCGTTGAGACCGGCCTTCTTCTGGTTGGCAGAGAGGGTGCCGAGCGTCTTGTTCCCGGCGCGGACCTGTACCTGCGTCGCCGACGTCGTGTCGCGGTCGATGGCCCACCCACGGATCGTCAGCGTGCCGGCCACGGCCGAGGCCGCGTCGATGACACCGGCCGGGGTACCACCCGAGATGCTGACGTCCCGGCACTCGAGCAAGGTGTTCGAACCGGGGCCGGTGTTGATGCCGAAGACGCAGACGTTGTGCTTGCCGGCGCTGAGGCCGGAGAGCGTCGTCGAGAACCCGTGCGCGGTGTTGTTCGAACCGAGGCGCGCGGCCAGGTCCGTCCGGTTCGCGTTCGCCATGACCGACGCCTTGCCGACGCCGTCGACGTAGAACTGCGCCTTGATGGCGACGGTGGTGTCCGGGTCGGCCGTCCACCCACCGACCGTCACCTGACGGAAGCCCGGGGTGAGCGAGTCGAGGCTGCCGATCGGGGACGACCCGCCGGTGGGCGATCCGAACCAGTCGGTGTACATGCGCCAGAAGTTGCGGTTGCCGTAGGCCGAGCAGCTGTCGCCCGTGCCGTAGAGGTTCGACATCGCGGCGGCGTTCGGCGTGTACGGCGTGTAGATGTACAGCGCCGCGGTCGCCTGGTTCTGGATGTAGACCGTCTTGCGGCCGCAGGCGGCGTTCGGGTTGTAGAGGATCGCGTTGTTGCGGCCGGCCTGGTACGCCCACGCGGTGGGCGATGCCTGGTACCGCTTGAACTGGAGCGCGGCCGCGTAGACCTGCTGGCCGAACCCGAAGTACTTCGGGTCGCACGGTGCGGTGTCCGGGCAGGCGAACCCGGTCGCGTGCAGGTACATGTACGTCGTCGGGCTCGACGTCGACACGATGGCCTGCTCCTTCTGCAGCAGGACGAGCAGCACCTTCTGGCTGATACCGCACGCGGCACCGACCTGGGCGATCATCGTGGCGGCGGACTTGCTGCCGCCGGCGATCGCCGAGCACCGGCCGGAGACCGCCGCGATGCTGCTCATGTTCTGGACGAAGTTCTTCAGGCACGCGGGGCCGCCGGACGCCTGCTTGCAGTTCGCGCCGGCGCTGTTGAGGAACGCCTGCACGCTGGAGCCGCTCATCGCGGAGCCGTTGTAGAAGTTCGCGTCGCTGATGATGTTGCCCGGGTCGAACCCGGCGGCGGTCGCTGCGGACGCCGACTCGGTCGTGGTCGCCTCGGAGACGATCGTGCCGAAGGTCAGGCCGCTCACCGCGATCGCCAGCGCGGCGACCATGCCGAGCGTGGAACGCAGGGGACGGCGCCGGCCGCTGCTGGTCTGGATGGAACGCATCACGGCACCTCCGCCGTCATCGGGTCGGAGGTGGTCGACTTCGACCCCACCGAGTACTCGAGGGTGATCGACCAGGTGCCGGTCGACACCTGGTTCGCGGGGAACGACACCTGGGCGCAGTTCACCGAGGACGAGCTGGCCTCGGCCGCGCTCGTCAGGGTCCGGGTGACACCGCTCTTCTTCGCGGTGAACGTGCAGGTGCCGGACGTGTCGGTCGTGCCGGACACGAGGCCGCCGGCCTGGAGCGTCTTGCTGCCGGTGTCCCAACCGGCGAAGGTGACCAGCGCCGTCGCCGGGAACTCCGAGGGGTCGGTGTCGGGCTGGTTCGTCTGGCCGCTGCCCGGGAACGCTGTGGGCACGTCGCCGGCATCGTCGTCACCGGTACCCGCCGACGGGTCGTCGGTGCCCTGGGTGGGGGCCTCCGATGCCGTGTCGGTGGCAGTCGCGGTGGGGGTCGAGCTGGCGGAGCGCGTGGGTGAGGGGGTGGGTTCGTCGCCGCCGGCGGAACAACCCGCCATGAGGAGACTGAGAGCACCGACCACCGCGAGCGCAGCGATCGGGCGTGGGGCGAGCTGCATGCTGACGGGCCGTCCTGTGGATGTTGACAAGGGTCCGGGTTGCAACAACGGTAACCCCAAAGTGAAGGTTGAGGGTTGAATCCGCGGACTTTCACCCCCGCTCGGGGTGCACGACGCATGTCGTGCAGCGGTCGACGGACTCCGGCTCCGCCCAGGCGTGCCCGGATGCCCGATGAGTATGCTGTTCCGGTCCTGCCCCCACGAACGAAGAGACGAATGGTCGATCAAGCCCGCATGGCGGCGCTCGCGAAGGAGCCCCTCGTCGTGATCGGCGCTCCGACGAGCGCCATCCGAGGAACCTGGCGAGAACTCCGCGACGTCTTTCAGCAGCGCGAGATGCTCGGGATGCTCATCCGTCGCGACCTCAAGGCGCGGTACAAGGACTCGGCGCTCGGGTTCGTGTGGACGCTCGTGCGCCCGCTGACCCAGCTGCTCATCTACTACTTCGTGATGGGTCAGGTCCTCGGGGCGGCGAAGGGCATCGACAACTTCGCGATCTACGTCTTCACGGGCCTCAGCGCGTACACCCTCTTCAGCGAGATCGTGGCCGGGTCGACCAGCTCGATCGTCGGCAACTCGGGCCTCATCAAGAAGGTCTACGTCCCGCGAGAGGTCTTCCCGCTCGCGAGCGTCGGCGCCGCGCTGGTGAACTACGTCATCCAGTTCGCCATCCTCATCGCCGCGACGATCGCCATCGGAGTGTTCCCGTGGCACGAGGGGCTGGTCTACCTCATCCCCTCACTGCTGGTGATCCTGGTCTACGGCGCCGCGATCGGCCTCGTGCTCTCCGCGCTCAACGTCTACCTGCGCGACGTGCAGTTCGTCATCGACGTCGGCCTCATGGTGCTGCTCTGGGCGTCGCCGATCGTGTACTCGTACTCGATGGTGATCGACCGCCTCAAGGTGGACTGGCTGCTCGCGCTCTACACGAACAACCCGCTCACCCTGTCGGTCCTCGGCATGCAGAACGCGATCTGGATCCACGACCCCGCAGCGGTGACCTACCCGAGCCACCTCATGCTCCGCCTCGGCATCGCGTTCGTCATCGGGCTGTTCTGCCTGCTGGGCGCGCAGCGGGTGTTCTCCCGTCTGCAGGGCAACTTCGCGCAGGAGCTGTAGACCATGGCCATCAGCACCCCCGTCGCCCCGTCGACGTCCGGCACCACCGCCGAGCGCCCCGACGTCATCGTCATCGACCACGTGCGCAAGCGGTTCGTCGTCCGCAAGGACAACACCATCCGCGAGCGCATCGTCACGCTGGGCCGCGCCGGCCGGAAGCACCGTCAGGACTTCTGGGCGCTCGACGACGTCACCGTCACGATCCAGGCCGGCACCACCGTCGGTCTCATCGGCCAGAACGGCTCCGGCAAGTCGACGCTGCTCAAGGCCATCGGCGGGATCATCCAGCCGACCTCCGGCACGGTCGCCCGCCGCGGTCGCCTGGCAGCCCTGCTCGAGCTCGGCGCCGGCTTCCACCCCGACCTGTCCGGGCGCGAGAACGTCTTCCTCAACGCCGCCCTGCTCGGCCTGAGCCGCAAGGAGACCGAGGAGCGCTTCGACGACATCCTCGCGTTCTCCGGCATCGGCGACTTCATCGACACCCAGGTGAAGTTCTACTCATCCGGCATGTACGTGCGGCTCGCGTTCGCGGTCGCCGTGCACACCGACCCCGACGTCCTGCTGGTCGACGAGGTCCTGGCGGTCGGCGACGAGGCGTTCCAGCGCAAGTGCCTCGACCGCATCCGCTCCTTCCAAGAGCAGGGGAAGACGATCATCATCGTCACGCACTCCCTCAGCCAGGTGCAGGAGATGTGCGACCGTGTGGTCCTGCTCAACAAGGGCAAGGTCCTGCACGACGGCGACGCGGTCCAGGCCGTCAGCAAGTTCCGCGACGTGCTCGAGGAACGCCGCTCCGGCGAACTCAGCGCCGACGTGGCGGTCGGGCGCGGCACCGTGCTCGGTGCGAGCGTGCACCCGGACGGCAAGCAGCACCGCGACCAGGTCGTCCCCGGTGACGACCTCATCGTCGACATGGAGTTCGAGCACCTCGACGGCGTCGCCGACTGGGAGGCCGCGGTGCAGATCAACAACACCGCCGGCCAGGTCGTCTACGGCACCACGACCGGCATCATGGGGATCCACCTCGAGCCCCTGCACGGCCGTCGGAAGCTCCGCCTCCGGATCGCCGACACGAACTTCGGCACCGGCAAGTACTTCATCAACGTGTCGATGATGGACTCCGCGGGACGGCACCTCCACGACCTGCCCGAGTGCGACTCGTTCGAGGTCCCCTCGTTCGGCGACGCCGTCGGCAGCGTCTACGCGAAGCCCTCCATCGAGGAGCTCGACTGACCCCGACGGGCGACGCCACCCGCACCGCGGTCGTCGTCGTCAACTGGAACCGCGCCGACCTCACCACCCGTGCGGTGCGCGCCGTCCTCGACGACGGCGCGGCCGACCAGGTGATCGTGGTCGACAACGGCTCCACCGACGACTCCGTGACGGTGCTCCGGCGTGACCTGCCGGAGGCCACGGTGCTCGCGCGGGACACCAACGGCGGGTTCGCGGTCGGGGCGAACGCCGGCATCCGGCACACGGACGCCGAGATCGTCGTCCTGCTCAACAACGACGCCGAGCCCGCTCCCGGGTTCGTCGCGGCCCTCCGCGACCACCTCGTCGCCGCCCCTGCGGCCGTCGCAGCGGTGACGGGCCGCATCGTGCTCGCCGGACGCTGGTCGCGCCTCCAGGCCGGAACCCCGGCAGCCGACGGTCGTGCACGGCGCGACGACGACAGCCGGACACCCGACGGACGCGCGCTGCGCGACCACGACGGCCACCTCTGGGTGCCGTCGCCGGACGGCGAGGTCCGGCTCAACTCGACGGGCGTCCGCATCGACCGTGACGGCAACGGCATGGACCGCGACTGGTTCGCCCCGGCCGACCGCGTCGCCGACACCGCCGTCTTCGGCTTCTCCGGCGGCGCGTCCGCGCTCCGCCGCGCCGCACTCGACGACGTCGGACTGCTCGATGAGTCCTTCTTCATGTACTACGAGGACACCGAACTCGCCTGGCGGCTCCGTCGCCGCGGCTGGCGCGTCGAGTACGCGGCCGACGCGGTGGTCGTGCACGACCACTCGGCGTCCTCCGGCGTCCGGAGTGACCTCTTCGTCTTCCGCAACGCGCGGAACCGGCTGGTCGTCGCCCTCTGGCACGCGCCGTGGCCGACGGTGCTCCGGGCCGCCGCACGCACCCTGGCACGCGGCCTGCGCGGACTGGCCGACGGTCCCACCCGCCGGGAGGCGCGGCTCGTCCTGGCAGCGCTGGCCGACGCGGTCGGACACCTCCCCGCGCACCTCGCGCACCGCGCCCGACAGTCGCGGGTCGCGTCGGTCCCACGCCGTGCCGTGGACCCGAGCGCATGAGCGGGTCGGGCTATCCTGGTCACTCCCCCGTCGACGGTCCCGGCCGCGGCGTCCCCGCACGGAAGGAACCACGCGTGCCGCAGCTCACCGTCCTCATCGACGGGACCGCGGTACCGGAGAACCTCGGCGGTGTCGGGCGCTACGTCGAAGGGGTCGTGTCGCACCTGACGGAACCGTCGCTCGACGTGCACCTCGTGGTCCGGCCGGTCCACGCCGCGCACTTCCGTGCGATCGCCCCGCACGTGCGCGTGCACACGGCGCCGGCGTGGACGGAGTCCGTCCCACTGCGCTTCCTCTGGGAGCAGAGCGGGCTGCCCGCGCTCGGCCGACGACTCGGGGCCGCGGTGCTGCACTCACCGCACTACACGTTCCCGTTCGCCTGGCACCGGGGTTCCGTCGTGACGCTCCACGACGCCACGTTCTTCTCCAACCCGGAGTGGCACTCGCGGCTCAAGCGCACGTTCTTCACGTGGTGGAGCCGCCGGTCGCTCCGCACCCGCCCCGTCGTGATCGTCCCGAGTGCCGCCACCGGGTCCGAGGCCGCACGGGTCGTCAGCGGCATCCGCGCCGACGTCCGCGTCGCGCCGCTCGGGGTCGACCGCACCCGGTTCCACGAGCCGAGCACCGCCGAGGTCGAGGACGCCCGGATCGCCGCCGGCCTGCCCGACGACGCCGCGTGGATCGCGTTCCTCGGCACGATCGAGCCGCGCAAGAACGTCACCGCGCTGCTCGACGCCTACGCCGCCGTCCGGGGCGCCCGCGACGCCACCGGCTCCCCCACGCCGTGGCTCGTGCTCTCCGGCGCCCGCGGCTGGGACGACGAGGCGATCGAGCGGCTCGACGCCCTGCAGGACGCGGACCACGTCGTCGAGGCCGGCTACCTGCCGCTCGAGGACCTCTCCGGTTTCCTCGGCGGCGCGGAGTTCGTCGTCTACCCCTCGCTCGGCGAGGGCTTCGGCCTGCCGGTCGTCGAGGCGATGGCGACCGGCGCGTGCGTCCTCACCACCCGGCGCCTGTCGCTGCCCGAGGTCGGCGGGGACGCGGCCGTCTACGCGGAGCCCGACGCGTCGGCGCTGGCCGCGGCGATCGCGCAGCTGCTCGACGAGCCCTCGACCGTGTCCTCGCACCGTGCCGCCGCGCTCCGGCGCGCCGAGGACTTCACGTGGGACGCCACCGCGGCCGTGCACGTCGCCGCGTACCAGGACGCCGCAGGTGGGACTCCTGCCGGCCGTGGCGCCGGGGGTGCCCGATGACCCGCGTCGCGGTGCTGACCGTCACCTACAACACCGGTGAGACGATCCGGCCGTTCCTCGCGAGCATCGAGGCCGCATCGTCCTCACCGGTCGCCGTCGTCATCGCCGACAACGGGTCCGCCGACATAGACGCACTCCGGGCGATCGGCGAGTCCTACGGGGCCGTCGTGGTGTCCTCCGGCGGCAACCGCGGGTACGGCGGCGGGATCGACGCCGCACTCGCCGCGCTCGACGACGTCCTGCCCGACGTCCGTCCGGAGTTCCTGCTCGTCACGAACCCCGACGTCGTCCTCGAGCCGGGCTCGATCGACGAGCTCGTCGCCGCCGCCGACCGCCTGCCCGACGGCGGGTCGTTCGGTCCGCGGATCCTCGACGACCAGGGCGAGACCTACCCGTCGGCCCGGCGGCTCCCCTCGCTCCGCACCGGCCTCGGCCACGCGGCGTTCTCCCGCTTCTGGCCGGCGAACCCCTGGAGCCAGCGGTACTGGTCGACCACGCAGGTCGTCGAGCGTGAGGCCGGCTGGCTCTCCGGTGCGTGCTTCCTCATCCGCACCGACCTGTTCCGGCAGCTCGGGGGCTTCGACGAGTCGTACTTCATGTACTTCGAGGACGTCGACCTCGGGCAGCGCGTCGGGCTCGCCGGGCACGCGAACCTCTACGTGCCGACCGCCGTGGTCACGCACACCGGGGCCCACTCGACGTCGTCGAACCGGCGCCGGATGGAGATCGAGCACCACCGGAGCGCCTACCGGTTCCTGTCGCGGAAGTACCGGGCGTGGTGGCTGTGGCCGCTCCGGCTCGTGCTGCGCTTCGGCCTGGCCGTCCGTGCCCGCTGGGTGACGCGCAAGTAGCTCGGGCGGGTGGTGCGGGCGCCGAGTGCGGGCGCGGTCCGTCGTCGGCGCGCGTGCCGCCGCACAACCGAAGTCATCGCGAACCGTGCGATCGCGCGGTTCGGCGGAACTGTGGTTGTGCGCAGCTCCCGCGGGTCCGGCTCGGAGTCGCGCCGGTCAGGAGCGCAGGCGGCTGCGCTCGGCGCGTGCGGCGTCGAGCAGGACCCGGGCGCGGGCGTCGAACGAGTGCTCGGCGGCGATCCGGGTCGCGATCGCCGTGCGCTCCGCCGGCGACGGCCACGGGCGCGCTGGATCGAGCAGGGTGGCGAGCTCGTGCCGCGACGCGGCGACCGCCACCGTGGGGACGTCGAGCACGTCGGCGAGCCCGGCGACCACGTCCGTGACGACGACGCCCCCGGACGCCAGCACGTCGAACACCCGGTTCGACACGAAGCCGCCCGCCGCCATGTCCGGCCAGTGGTCGTTCAGCACCACCCGGGCCGACGCGTAGGCCCGGGCGACCTCGTCGCGCGACAGCGACGGCGACCCGAGCGACGACGACGGCACGAGCGACTCCCAGCCCGGACCGTGCACCCGGAGGTCGGCCCCGAGTGCGACGGCGTCGGCCACCACCGGGCGAGACGCTCCGCGGGTGGACCCGACGAAGACCACGTGCCCGGCGTCCTCGGTCGTCGCGGAGGCCGCCGCCGGCCGGAACACCGTCGGGTCCGTCGCCTGCAACAGGGTGCGCACCGGCACGCCGGAGCGCTCCGCGGCATCGGCGGCCCACACCGGACCGGCCGCGAACGCCCGGTCGAACGACCGGAGCTCGGTGTCGGTGACGTCGTCCGGGTGGCTGATCACCCAGAGCAGGTTCACCGAGGCCGGGTTCGGCGGCACCCGGTCGAGGCCGCGGATCACGAGGGTGACGTCGTCGGTGCCGTCGTCGTCGCGCACGTGGGCGTCCCGCCGGTCGATCCGGACGTGTTGGCCGAGCCGCTCCAGCGCCCCGGCGAGCTCGGCGGCGAAGTGCACGTCGCCCCAGCCGTCGCCCTCGGGTCCGGCGGGTGCGGCGATCTTGATCGACCACGCCAGCTGGCCACCGGGGTCCGACGACCGCTTCGTCGGCGACACCGGCCGTGCACCCCACGGCGGCAGTGGTGGACCGGCGACCACGTCGGACCCGAGCCGGCCGGCGGTCATCCGGGCCCGGTCACGCCACCGCACGACGACGTCGACCGTCGCCTGGTCCACGGTGCGGCCGGGCTCGACGACCCGGACGACGTCGCCCACGTCACGGGTGCGGACCGCCGTCTCGATCGCCTCGGCGGCAGACGCGGTCCAGGCGGTCAGGGTCGTGCGTTCGTCCGGGAGGCACGGGGCCGGCACGACCGCCCACTGCGGCATCGTGACCACCGGCTGATCCGCACCGAACACGAGGTCGTCCGGCGTGGCGGCCCGGTCGTCGGACCACGGCAGGGCTCCCGGGCGCAGGAGGCGTGCCCCGTTCCGCCATGCGCCGTCGGCGGTGCGGACACGGGCCGTCGTCGGTCGTCCGACGTCGCGGGCGAACGCGACGAGCGCGCCGGCACCGAGCTCGACCGAGGTGTCGACGACGACGAGCGTCCGCCCGACCCCGGGCGCGACGCCCGCGTTGATCGCCGAACCGAGACCGTCGACCGGGTCCGACCGGACCCAGGGCAGGCGCGGGTCGAAGGCGTCCCGGGGTGCGGCGTCCGCGACGTAGCTGACGACACGCACGTCGGCGTCGACGCCGAAGGCCAGCTGGGCGGTGTCCACGAGTCGGGGAACCTCGGCGTGCCGGTCCGACCGTGTGGTGACGACCACGGTGACCGCGCGGTCGAGGTGCGGCAGGGGGCCGTCGAACCCGGCCACGCGCACGGCCGGCGGCGGCGTCACCGACGCGGGGCGCGCCTCCAGGCCGGACACCGGACCGGCGGACGCGCCGTCGCGACGGCGACGTCCACCGAGCCAGCGCGGGACCGACGCCACGGGCGGATCAGGCGGCGAGCAGTCGCTGCAGGTACACGCCGTAGCCGCCCTTGACGAGCGGTGCGGCGAGGTCGGCGAGCTGTGCGTCGTCGATCCAGCCGTTGCGCCAGGCGATCTCCTCGATGCAGCCGATCTTGAAGCCCTGACGGTCCTCGATGACCTTCACGTACTCCGACGCCTGCATCATCGACTCGAACGTGCCGGTGTCGAGCCAGGCGGTCCCGCGGTCGAGGACCTGGACGCCGAGTTCCCCCGCCTCGAGGTAGCGCTCGTTGACGGTCGAGATCTCGAGCTCGCCACGGGCGCTCGGCTCGATCGTCTTCGCGATCTCGATGACCTTGTTGTCGTAGAAGTACAGGCCGGGAACGGCGTAGTTCGACTTCGGCTCGGTCGGCTTCTCCTCGATGGAGACCGCGGAGAAGGCGTCGTCGAACTCGACGACGCCGTACGCCTTCGGGTCGGCCACGTGGTACGCGAAGATCGTCGCGCCGTCGACCTCGGTGTTCTTCCGGAGGTTCGTGCCGAGCCCCGTGCCGTGGAAGATGTTGTCGCCGAGGACCAGGGCGACGCTGTCGTCGCCGATGAACTCCTCACCGATGACGAACGCCTGCGCCAGGCCGTCCGGGCTCGGCTGCACGGCGTACTGGATCTCCATGCCGAGGGCCGAGCCGTCGCCGAGCAGCGCCCGGAACTGGTCGTTGTACTCCGGCGTCGTGATGACGAGGACCTCGCGGATGCCCGCCATCATGAGGGTCGACAGGGGGTAGTAGACCATCGGCTTGTCGTAGATCGGCATG